>JBGTQJ010000049.1:0-68665 GCA_041941305.1 Saprospiraceae bacterium | reverse complement strand
GTGGTGCTACTGCTAATGATGAATGTTCGACTATTACCTGGACAAATAATTATACAGGACTTTCTGATGATTGTGGAGCAACAGGATCAGCAACTGTAACTTTCACCGCCACAGATGATTGCGGAAATGCGACGACTGCTACGGCGAATATTTTTATTATCGACAACACTGCACCAAGCATCGATACTCCAGCTTCCAATTTGACAATAGCATGCGATGCAGCAAATCAGGCTACTACAATACAAAACTGGTTGGATGCAAATGGAAATGCAGTGGCAAGTGATGTATGTGGCAATGTGAATTGGAGTCATGATTACACCAATAATTTGAGTGATGATTGTGGAGAAACTGGAACAGTAGTGGTGACGTTTACGGCTACTGATGAATGTGGCAATGCAGAAACAACTACAGCGACCTTGACAGTTGAGGATAACACCGATCCAGTGATTACATTATCTCCATCCGATTTGACTGTAGAGTGTGATGGTGCTGGCAATACCACTGATATCAACAATTGGTTAGCAACACAAGGTGGTGCTACTGCTAATGATGAATGTTCGACTATTACCTGGACAAATAATTATACAGGACTTTCTGATGATTGTGGAGCAACAGGATCAGCAACTGTAACTTTCACCGCCACAGATGATTGCGGAAATGCGACGACTGCTACGGCGAATATTTTTATTATCGACAACACTGCACCAAGCATCGATACTCCAGCTTCCAATTTGACAATAGCATGCGATGCAGCAAATCAGGCTACTACAATACAAAACTGGTTGGATGCAAATGGAAATGCAGTGGCAAGTGATGTATGTGGCAATGTGAATTGGAGTCATGATTACACCAATAATTTGAGTGATGATTGTGGAGAAACTGGAACAGTAGTGGTGACGTTTACGGCTACTGATGAATGTGGCAATGCAGAAACAACTACAGCGACCTTGACAGTTGAGGATAACACCGATCCAGTGATTACATTATCTCCATCCGATTTGACTGTAGAGTGTGATGGTGCTGGCAATACCACTGATATCAACAATTGGTTAGCAACACAAGGTGGTGCTACTGCTAATGATGAATGTTCGACTATTACCTGGACAAATAATTATACTGGACTTTCCGATGATTGTGGAGCAACTGGAAGTGCAACTGTGACTTTCACAGCTACAGATGATTGTGGAAATGCGACGACCGCTCTGGCGAATATTTTTATTATCGACAACACTGCACCAAGCATCGATACCCCAGCTTCCGATTTGACAATTGCATGTGATGCTTCAAATCAAGCAACAACAATTCAAACCTGGTTGGATGCGAACGGTAATGCAGTGGCAAGTGATGTATGTGGCAATGTGACCTGGAGTCATGATTACACCAATAATCTATCAGATGATTGTGGAGAAACCGGAACAGTGGTAGTGACATTTACAGCAACAGATGAATGTGGCAATGCTGAGACGACCACAGGGACTTTGACCGTAGAGGATAATACAGATCCAGTGATTACATTATCTCCATCCGATTTGACGGTAGCATGTGATGGTGCTGGCAATACAACAGATATTAATAACTGGTTGGCAGCCCAGGGAGGAGCTACTGCAATGGATGAATGTTCAACTATTACCTGGACAAATAACTATTCAGGTCTAACGGATGATTGCGGTGCAACTGGTTCGGCAATTGTCACTTTCACAGCTACAGATGATTGTGGCAATGCAACGACTGCCCAAGCGAATATTTTTATCATAGACAACACCGCACCAGGTATAGATACACCAGCTTCGGACTTAACCATTGCATGTGATGCTGCAAATCAAGCAACGACGATACAAAATTGGTTGGATGCAAATGGAAATGCAGTGGCAAGTGATGAATGTGGTAATGTGACCTGGAGCCATGATTACACTAATAATCTCACAGATGATTGTGGTGAAACAGGAACAGTGGTCGTCACTTTCACGGCCACAGATGAATGTGGCAATGCTGAAATCACCACTGCGACTTTGACGGTAGAAGACAATACAGATCCAATGATTACATTATCTCCATCCGATTTAACAGTAGAATGTGACGGTGCGGGCAATACAACTGATATCAATAACTGGTTGGCAGCCCAGGGAGGAGCAACAGCAACGGATGAATGTTCATCAATTACCTGGACAAACAACTATTCAGGACTTACGGATGATTGTGGTGCAACTGGAAGTGCAACTGTGACTTTCACAGCTACAGATGATTGTGGAAATGCAAGCACTGCTCAAGCCAATATTTTCATTATTGACAATACGGCAGCGAGTATAGATACTCCGGCTTCTGATTTGACAATTCCATGTGATGCTGCAAGTCAAGCTACCTTGATTAATAATTGGTTAAATAACAATGGCAATGCTGTCGCAAGTGATATATGTGGAAATATTACCTGGAGTCATGATTACACTAACATTTCAGATGATTGTGCTGCTTCTGGAACTGCAACGGTTACGTTTACCGCTACCGATGATTGTGGGAATGCAATTACAACTCAGGCAGATATTATTGTTGAAGATGATACCCCACCGACAATTGATACGCCAGCTTCCGATTTGACTATTGCATGCGATGCAGCAAACCAAGCAACGACCATAAATAATTGGCTCAATAACAATGGAGGCGCAATTGCATCTGATTTATGCGGAAATGTTTCATGGACCAATGATTATTCGAATAATCTCAGTGACGATTGTGGAGAAACTGGAACTGTTGTCGTGACTTTCACTGCAACTGATGAATGTGGTAATGCAGCAACTACAACAGCAAACCTATCTGTAGAAGATAATACTGATCCTGTAATCACTCTTTCTCCATCTGATCTTTCAGTAGAATGTGATGGCTCCGGAAATACAACAGATATTAATAACTGGTTGGCAGCTCAAGGTGGTGCAACAGCAACGGATGAGTGTTCTAATATCACCTGGACCAACAATTATTCTGGTCTGTCTGATGATTGTGGGGCTACCGGAAGTGCGACCGTAACTTTCACTGCAACGGATGATTGCGGAAATGCCACAACTGCTTCCGCACAAATCATCATTTTCGATAGCACAGCTCCAACGATCACCACAAATGCTGGCAATTTGACCATTCCTTGTGATGCTGCAAATCAAGCTACCACCATTCAAAACTGGTTAAATGCAAATGGCAATGCGGTGGCAACTGAGGTGTGTGGAAATCTTACCTGGAGTCACGATTATTCCAATAACCTAAGTGATGATTGTGGAGAAACCGGAACTGTAGTAGTCACTTTTACTGCAACGGATGATTGTGGCAATGCTGAAACAACCACCGCAACATTGACTGTAGAAGATAACACAGATCCAGTAATTACCCTTTCTCCATCAGATCTTTCTGTAGAGTGTGATGGAGCTGGCAATACATCCGACATTAATAATTGGTTAGCTGCTCAGGGTGGAGCTACTGCAACAGACGATTGTTCTACCATAACCTGGACCAATAATTACACTGGCTTATCTGATGATTGTGGCGCTACCGGAAGTGCAATAGTTACTTTCACGGCTTCGGATGAATGCGGCAATACAACCACAGCTTCTGCTCAAATCATCATTTTTGACAGCCAGGCACCAACAATTACGACTAATGCAGGTGATTTAACTATCCCATGTGATGCTGCAAGTCAAGCAGCGACGATTCAAAATTGGTTAGATGCAAATGGCAATGCAGTGGCAACTGATGTATGTGGCAACCTTATCTGGAGTCATGATTATACCAATAACCTTAGTGATGATTGTGGAGAAACCGGGACGGTGGTCGTAACTTTTACTGCGACAGATGATTGTGGCAATGCCGAAACAACAACAGCAACGCTAGCCGTAGAAGATAATAATGATCCTCAAATCACGACTAGCCCAAGTGATCTTACCGTGGAATGTGATGGTACAGGCAATACCGTTGATATCAATAATTGGCTTGCCAGTCAGGGTGGGGCAGTGGTAACAGATGAATGTTCTTCAGTTACCTGGACGAATGATTACAGCAATGTATCAGATGATTGTGGTGCAAGTGGTTTTGCGACGGTTACTTTCACTGCGACAGATGATTGTGGAAATGCAACAACCGCGCAAGCGAATATTTTTATTTTGGATAATACAGCTCCACAAATCACTGCATTTGCTCAGGATACTGTAGTGGAATGTGATGGTTTAGGTAATTTGACTGATTTGAATATTTGGTTGGCAAATAATGGAGGTGCAACTGCTACTGATGATTGTGGAGACATTGTCTGGACCAATGATTATAATAATTTGGGCGTGACCCCAATTCCATGTGACAATGATACCACTGCATTCATTACAGTCATATTTACGGCAACAGATGATTGTGGCAATGCAGACCAAACGACTGCAAGATTTTTAATTGTAGATCAACAACCACCTCTTTTGGCAAACACGCCAGCTGATTTATCGATTGAATGTGATGCAGTACCTGCTCCTGCCAATGTAACGGCCAGTGATGTTTGTGATAGTGATGTAGATTTGGATTTTGTGGAAATCACTATACCTGGTTCCTGTGCCGGTGATTATACCATTACCAGAACCTGGACGGCAACGGATGATTGTGGTATGCAAACGACCCATACCCAAAACATATTTGTGTTTGATAATTCCGCACCAGTTCTTTCGGGTGTACCTGATAATGAAACGGTTGAATGTGATGCGGTTCCTGCTCCAGCAACAGTTACAGCATCCGACAATTGTGATACTGACCTAACTGTTCAGTATCAGGAAGTTAGAACAGATGGGCCTTGTGAAGATTCTTATATTTTGACCAGAACATGGACAGTAGAAGATGATTGTGGAAATACAGTTTCTGAATCTCAAATTATTACTGTTCAGGATACTTCTGCACCTGTATTTGACAGTACACCGTCCGCTACATTGGATGTTGAATGCGATGTAGTGCCTCCAGCTCCCACCTTGACAGCAAGTGATAATTGTGATACAGATGTAACGGTTAGCTTCTCTGAAACTCAGACAGATGATGGTTGTGATGATAATTTTACAGTTACCAGAACCTGGATTGCAACTGACAATTGTGGAAATTCTACTAGCTATACACAAACAATTACAGTAGGTGACAATACTCCACCGGCAATTACTGGAGTACCTTCTGATTTAAGTGCAGAATGTGATGAAATCCCTGCTGCTGCCAATCCAACAGCAAGCGATAATTGCGATACAGATGTCCAACTAACCTTGGTTGAAACGACCACTCCTGGAGCTTGTCCAAATGATTACACCCTGATTAGAACATGGACGGCAACGGATAATTGTGGCAATCAAAGCACAGAAACTCAGAATATTTTTGTATTTGATAATTCCATCCCAGAATTATCAGGAGTACCGGCGGATGTGACAGTTGAATGTGATGCTGTACCAAGTCCTGCATCCCCAACTGTAAATGATAATTGTACAACTTCGCTTACAATTGATTATCAGGAAGTAAGAACAAATGGGGTATGTGATGATTCCTACACACTGACTAGAACATGGACTGTAGAAGATGATTGTGGTAATCAAGTCTCTGAATCTCAGGTTATCACAGTTGAAGATAATACGGATCCTGTATTCACTTTTGTTCCAGGCGATATTTCTGTAGAATGTGATGAAATTCCTGCACCTGGTACACCTACGGCGAACGATAATTGTGACAGTGATGTAGTCATTACTTTGACAGAATCTACCCTTGCAGGTCCATGTGCAAACGATTACACTTTGGTTCGGACTTGGACTGCAACTGATAATTGTGGCAATCAAACTACAGCAACCCAAAACATTTTTGTATTTGATAACTCTTTACCGGAATTGGTAGGAGTTCCCGCTGATGAAACGGTTGAATGTGATGCAGTGCCTTCACCACCGACTGTTACAGCAACCGATAATTGCACAAGCTCCCTGACTGTTGATTATCAGGAGGTGAGAACAGATGGCATTTGTGATGACTCTTATACCCTAACGAGAACCTGGACAGTAGAAGACGATTGTGGGAATCAAATTTCCGAATCTCAAGTCATTACAGTTCAGGATTCTACTGATCCCGTTTTCACTTCTGTTCCAGGCGATATTTCTGCTGAATGCGATGACATTCCAGTTGCAAGTACACCAACTGCAACAGATAATTGTGATGGCGATTTGGCAATTACTCTAGCTGAAACCACCATTTCAGGTGCATGTCCAAACGATTATGTTTTGGTTCGTACCTGGACAGCTACTGACAATTGCGGAAATAGTACTACTGCTTCTCAAAACATCTTTGTTTTTGATAATTCTGTACCAGTATTTGTGGGCATTCCTTCTGATGTAACCGTCGAATGCGATAATTTACCAACACCAGCTGCACCAACAGTAACGGATAATTGCGATAGTGATATTACGATTGATTACCAGGAAGTAAGAACAGATGGTGCCTGTACAGATTCCTATATTTTGACCAGAACCTGGACTGCCACCGATGATTGTGGAAATAGCATATCTGAAACCCAAATTGTCACTGTTGAAGACAATACTGACCCTGTTTTGGCTGGTGTTCCGGCAAACGAAACAGTTGAATGTGATGTAGTACCTGCTCCCGCCAGTCCTACAGCAACTGACAATTGCGATACTGATGTCCAAATATCTTTCAATGAAACTACGACTGTAGGAACATGTCCTGGTAGTTATGTTTTGACACGAACCTGGACCGCAACAGACAACTGTGGAAATACAGACATTCAAACTCAAACGATTACAGTAGAGGATGTAACTGACCCCGTATTGGCAGGTATTCCTTCTGATTTGAGCATTGAATGTGATGAAATCCCCGCTCCGGCCAGTCCAACTGCTACGGATAATTGTGATGCAGATGTTGCGATTAGCTTTATAGAAACGACGTTGGCAGGACCTTGTCCGAATGATTATACTATTGTCAGAACCTGGATCGCCACTGATGATTGTGGTAACCAAAGCACAGGTACCCAAAACATCTTTATTTTTGACAATACAATTCCAGAATTGACAGGCGTACCTTCAGATGTTACTGTCGAATGCGATAATATTCCTGCAGTTGCGAATCCTACGGTTTCTGACAACTGCTCAACGGCATTGACAATAGATTATCAGGAAGTTAGAATTGATGGTATATGTGAGGATACTTATATATTGACCAGAACCTGGACCGCAGAAGACGATTGTGGCAATCAGGTTTCTGAATCTCAAATTATTACCGTAGAAGACAATATTGATCCTGTTTTGGCAGGTATTCCTTCTGATTTAAGTGTGGAGTGTGATGAAATTCCTGCTCCCGCCAGTCCATCAGCTACTGATAATTGTGATGCTGACGTTGAAATCACATTTGTTGAAACAACAGTATCTGGTTCTTGTCCAAATGACTACACCTTAGTCAGAACATGGACAGCGACTGATAATTGTGGCAATCAGAGCATTGGAACACAGAACGTTTTTGTGTTTGATAACTCTCTGCCAGAGTTGACAGGTATTCCTGGTGATATTACCGTTGAATGTGAAAATGTGCCTGCACCAGCTTCACCTACTGCCAGTGATAATTGTACCACTTCTTTGACAATTGATTACCAGGAGGTTAGAACTGATGGTGCATGTGATGATTCTTATACATTGACTCGAACCTGGACGGTAGAAGATGATTGTGGCAATCAGATTTCTGAGTCTCAAGTGATCAGGGTTGAGGACAACACTGATCCTGTATTAGTTGGTGTTCCTTCTGATTTAAGTGTAGAGTGTGATGAAATTCCTGCTCCCGCCAGTCCAACAGCAAATGATAATTGTGATTCAGATGTACAAATTAATTTTGTAGAAACCACCAATGCAGGTCCTTGTCCACAAGATTATACTTTAGTTCGTGCCTGGACAGCAACAGATAATTGTGGAAATGCTGTTACCCAAACTCAAAATATTTTTGTATTCGATAATTCAGTTCCAGAATTTACCAATATCCCAGCTGATGTCACGATCAATTGTGAAGATTCATTGCCAACAGATCAACCTACGGCAAGTGATAATTGCGGGGTTGTAACCATGACCTTGGATATTCAAAACACTCCTGGGGCTTGTCCAGCAGAAAGCATTGTAACGAAAACCTGGACGGCAACAGATGATTGTGGTAATGAATTCGAAGCAGTTCAAGTAATCACTATTGAAGATAATGAGAACCCAGTTTTGGCAAACCTACCAGCTGATATTACGCTGGAATGTGACGGTATTTTACCAAATGATGCGCCAACAGCTTCAGACAATTGCGATACGGATGTGACCTTAGACATGGTGGAGAATGAGTTACCTGGAAGTTGTCCTCAAGAACGCGTCATAGCGCGTTTGTGGACAGCAACGGATGATTGTGGCAATGTGACTACTGGCAGTCAATTAATTACAATAGAAGATTCTACTAATCCAGTATTGTCGAATGTACCAGCTGATATTAGTATTGAATGTGATCAAGCATTACCAACTGCGGAACCTATTGTATCAGATAATTGTGATACAGATGTGACCCTGACGGTTGTAGATAATCAAATTCCAGGTGGCTGCCCACAGGAATACACGATAGAAAGAGTTTGGACGGCAACAGATGACTGTGGCAACAGCAGTACTGCCAGCCAAAGAATCATTGTGCACGATCCTGAAATGCCACAGTTTGTCAATGCACCAAATGACATAACAGTAGATTGTGATGCAGTTCCAGATCCACCAACTGACGTCACGGCAACGGATAATTGCGACAACGATGTAGATATTTTGTATAGTGAAAGCACCGCTCCAGGTGTTTGCGTCAATACTTTTATTATCACCAGAACCTGGATTGCAACGGATGATTGTGGCAATTCCATTGTTCATCAACAGGAGGTTAGCGTTTCTGATACGGAGGCTCCGGTGATTACTGGGGTGCCTGCCAATACCAATGCAGATTGTGATGCAATACCAAATCCACCATTGCCAACAGATGTAGTGGCTACGGATAATTGCGATCCCGATCCGACCTTGACCTTTGAAGAGACAACTGCCCCCGGAATTTGCGATGACGATGTCATTATTACCAGAACCTGGACTGCAACTGATGCCTGTGGCAATGTAAGTACTGCTACTCAGGTCATTACAGTAGGCGATAGTCAGCCTCCAGTCTTATCGGGAATTCCAGCGGATATTTCAGCTGAATGTTCCAATATTCCTGTTGTGCCAACAGACGTGACAGCAACCGATAACTGCGATAGTGACCCTCAAATCACTTTCACAGAAAATACACTACCTGGGGCATGTCCTGACCAATATACCCTTCAGAGAATTTGGACAGCTACGGATGAATGCGGAAATACTTCCTCTGCTTCTCAAACAATTATTGTTGATGATACCACAGAGCCTGTTTTGGTAGGTGTCCCAGCAGATACAGATGCAGATTGTGATAATATTCCAGCTCCTGCTACAGTGACAGCAACGGATAATTGCGACACCAATGTCTCTATTGATTTTGATGAAGACATTCAAACCAATACCTGTGGTCAAATCATTACCCGAACCTGGATTGCAACAGACAACTGTGGTTTACAGACCCAGGCAACCCAAGTCATTAATGTCGTAGATACTGAGGCACCAGTCTTAACAGGCATTCCAGCAGATATTTCAGCTGAATGTGATGATATTCCGGATCCCGATCCATCAGTAGCTGCAACAGATAATTGCGATACAGATGTAGAAATTGTGGTGACTGAAAATATCCTACCAGATGATTGCCCGGACCGCTACACGCTTGAGCGATTCTGGACTGCCACAGATGATTGTGGCAACCAAACCACAGCCTCTCAAAGAATTATTGTTGATGATACGACTGAGCCAGTGTTGGTAGGTGTACCAGCAGATACCAATGCAGATTGCGATAATATTCCTGCGGCTGCTACTGTAACGGCCACTGATAATTGTGATACCAACGTTGAAATCATTTTTGACGAGCAGATTGTCGATAATGCATGTGGTCAAACGATTACCAGAACCTGGACTGCTACAGACAATTGCGGATTACAGACACAAGCTACCCAAGTTATTTCTGTAGTGGATAATGAAGACCCGGTATTGGCAAATGTCCCCGCAGATATTTCCGCCGAATGCGACGACATTCCAGATCCAGATCCTGCTGTTTCTGCAAGTGATAATTGCGATACAGATGTAACAATCGTTGTTACTGAAAACATCCTTCCCGATGATTGTCCAGGAAGGTACACGATTGAGCGATTTTGGACTGCAACAGATGATTGTGGTAATGAAACTTCTGAATCTCAAAGAATTATTGTGGATGATACAACTGCTCCAATTATTGCAGGAGTACCTGCAGACGAAACTGTTTCCTGTAATGAAGTGCCTGATGTACCTGCCCCAGGTGTAGTGACTGCAACTGATAATTGTGACACAGATGTAGAATTAATTTTTGAAGAGCAAACCACAGATACTCCTTGTGGAGAAATCATTACCAGAACCTGGACGGCAACAGATGATTGCGGAAATCAAACAGTCGAAACACAAACGATTACTGTTGGTGATACACAAGCACCTGTTTTGAATGATATTCCTGCAGACATCACTGTTGAATGCGATGATATTCCAACATCCATTAATCCAACAGTTAGTGATGATTGTGACGATGACATTTCAGTCTTGTTTAGCGATATTATTACTCCTGGAAGCTGTGATGACAATTACATTATTACAAGGACCTGGACTGCAACAGATGATTGTGGCAATTCTACTTCAGCTCAGCAAATCGTAACAGTTCAGGATACAACCGAACCAGTATTGGCTGGTGTGCCGGTAGATGCTAATGTGCCCTGTGATAATATTCCTGTAGTTCCATCAGATGTTGTGGCTACGGATAATTGTGATACAGACTTAATTGTTGTTTTTGATGAGCAAGTTGTCAATAATGCTTGTGGTCAAACCATCACGAGAACATGGTCTGCTACTGATATCTGTGGCAATACAGTTACAGAATCTCAAATTTTGAATGTAGTAGATGATGAAGCGCCAGTTATTACGGGTGTTCCAGCGGATATTTCGGCAGAATGTTCTGAATTGCCACCCATCCCTTCAAATGTTACAGTTACGGATAATTGTGATACAGATGTGACTTTGGATTTTTCAGAAAATACATTGCCCGGCGCATGTACTGGACAATACACCTTGCAACGAATTTGGACAGCGACTGATGATTGTGGCAATGTGACAACTGAATCTCAAACAATTATTGTAGATGATACGACAACTCCAGAATTGATAGGGGTTCCAACAGATGCTGATGTCGATTGCAATAACATTCCTTCACCAGCTTCTGTGACGGCTACGGATAACTGCGATACCGATGTGGAAGTTACACTTGATGAGCAAATTGTTAATAACCCGTGCGGTCAAACGATTACCAGAACCTGGACTGCAACTGACGATTGCGGTCTAACAGAGGTAGCCACTCAAGTTATCAATGTAACCGATAATGAAGACCCGGTAATTACGGGTGTTCCGGCAGATATTTCAGCAGAATGTGCTGACTTGCCTCCAATTCCATCCGATGTAACTGTTTCAGACAATTGTGACCCGGATGTGACGCTTGATTTTATAGAGAATATTTTACCTGGAACTTGTACAGGGCAATACTCTTTACAAAGAATTTGGACAGCAACTGATGATTGTGGCAATGTAAGCACAGCTTCCCAAACTATAATCGTGGATGATACCACAGAACCAGTATTAGTGGGGGTGCCAGCTGACGAAAATGTTTCCTGTACGGATGTACCTGATGTCCCTGCCCCAGGAGTAGTCACTGCAACTGATAATTGTGATACGGACGTCGAAATTGTATTTGATGAGCAAATCCAAAATGACGCTTGTGGTCAAACCATTACCCGAACATGGATAGCAACTGATGATTGTGGTTTATCTACCCAGGCTACCCAAATCATTACCGTAGGAGATACAGAAGCACCATCAATTACCAATGTCCCTGCCGATATTTCAGCGGAATGTTCTGATCTACCTCCAATTCCAAGCGATGTCACTGTAACTGATAACTGCGATACGGATGTGACTTTAGATTTCACCGAAAATATTCTACCTGGTGCTTGCCAGGGGCAATACACGCTTCAAAGGGTTTGGACAGCGACAGATGATTGCGGCAATGTGACTACAGAATCTCAAACCATTATCGTAAACGATACGACTGATCCTGTATTGGTTGGAGTTCCAGCAAATCAAGATGCTTCTTGTGACAATATTCCCGATGTTCCTGCACCTGGCGTTGTCACTGCAACTGATAATTGCGATACGGATGTCGAAATAATTTTTGATGAGCAAATTGTAAACAATGGTTGTGGTCAAACCATCACAAGAACCTGGACTGCTACAGACGATTGTGGTCTCACAACGCAATCCACGCAGATTATCAATGTGGGGGATACAGAATTACCAGTAATTGCTGGAGTACCACTTGATATTTCTACAGATTGTAATGAGGTTCCCGATGTTCCTGCACCTGGCCTTGTGACTGCTACTGATAATTGTGATACAGATGTACAATTAGAATATGAAGAGCAGACTATAGCTGGAGCTTGTTCAGGTAATTATACATTAATTAGAATCTGGACTGCAACGGATGATTGTGGTAATGAAACTACCGAATCTCAAACCATCTCAGTAAGTGATACTGAAGCGCCCATCATTTCTGGTGTTCCAGCTGATATTTCTGCTGAATGTTCAGAACTACCCGATATTCCAACTGATGTAACCGTAACCGATAACTGCGATGCAGATGTGACTTTAAATTTCACTGAAAATATTCTACCAGGAGCATGTCAGGGACAATATACGCTACAAAGAATCTGGACAGCGACCGATGATTGTGGCAACCAGGTTTCGGCTACTCAAACTATTATAGTAGACGATACAACAGCTCCTGAATTATTAGGTATTCCAGCAGATGTTAATTCATCATGTGATGAAGTACCTGATGTTCCAGGGCCTGGAGTAATCACTGCAACGGACAATTGTGATACGGACGTAGAAATCACCTTTGATGAGCAAATTGAAGTGAATGGATGTGGTCAAACGATTACCAGAACCTGGATAGCGACGGATGATTGTGGTTTATCCACTCAGGCTGTTCAAGTGATTGAGGTTGGTGATACAGAAGCTCCCATAATCAATAATGTGCCAGCCTCTGTTGCCGCCAATTGTGACGAAGTACCAGGTTTGCCTGGACCTGGCGTTGTGACTGCCAGTGACAATTGTGATACGGATGTTGAATTGACCTTTAATGAAAATACAATACCAGGAGCTTGTGAAGGAAGTTATACCCTGGAAAGAACCTGGACTGCAATAGATGATTGTGGTAACATATCTGTTGAAACACAAACCATTACAGTTGGTGATTTCGAAGCTCCAGTAATTACAAATGTTCCTGCGGATATTTCTGCGGAATGTTCTGACTTGCCAGCCATTCCAACTGATGTAACTGTTACGGATAATTGTGATTTGGATATCGCTATAGATTTTTCTGAAAACATTCTTCCAGGCAGTTGCCCAGGTCAATATACCTTACAGAGGATTTGGACAGCAACAGACGATTGCGGCAACAGCACATCTGCTGCTCAGACTATTATTGTAGATGATACCACTGAACCAATATTGGTAGGAGTTCCTGCAGATGAAACGGTTGATTGTAATGTAGTTCCGGACTTGCCTGCACCAGGAACCATAACGGCAAGTGACAATTGTGATACGGATGTAGAAATTACATTTAACGAGCAAATTGAAGATACTCCATGCGGTCAAATCATAACCAGAACCTGGACGGCAATTGATGATTGTGGATTAATAGCTGAAGGTGTTCAAATCATCACAGCAGAAGATACTCAAGATCCTGTATTGACGGATATTCCTGAGGATATCACTGTTGAATGTGATAATATTCCAACATCTATCAATCCTACGGTTCAGGACGATTGTGATGATGATATTCCCGTGTTATTTAGTGATATTATTACACCGGGTGCATGTCCAGACAATTATATTATTACCAGAATTTGGACAGCTACAGATGATTGCGGCAATAGTACGTCTGCTCAACAAATTGTGACTGTGGAAGATACCACTCCACCAACATTGATAGGTGTCCCTGATGATGTGTCTGCGGGTTGTGATGCAATTCCAACAATTCCGCCTGTTGGTACAGTAACAGCAACAGACAATTGTGATACTGGACTTTCAGTTACATTTGAAGAAAGCATTGAAGACAATGATTGTGGTCAAACAATTACCAGAACCTGGACAGCTATTGATAAGTGTGGAAATGTCGCTTCCGAAAGCCAAATAATAGCTGTTGGAGATGATGGTCCACCAGCTATCGCGAATGTTCCTTCAGATGAAACAGTAGAATGTGATAATATCCCTGATGTGCCCACCAATGTAACCGTAAGCGATGCATGCGATAGCGATGTAGTTCTGGAATTTGTAGAAACTACTGTGGCTGGAGACTGCCCAGGAAGTTATTCTATCATTAGAACCTGGTCTTCTTCTGATGATTGTGGAAATCTGGCTGAAGTTTCACAAACCATTACTGTAGAAGATAGTCAGGCACCGATATTAACAGGAATCCCTGGAACAGCAAATGTAGATTGTAATAGTATTCCTGACCTACCAGTTTCCGGAACCATCACAGCTTCAGATAATTGCGACACTGATATAGCAATTACTTTTGACGAACAAGTTGAAGACCTGACGTGTGGACAGACTATCACTAGAATTTGGACGGCGACTGATGATTGTGGAAATAGTTCAACTGCTTCACAAATTATCAATGTAACCGATTTGGAAATTCCCGAATTATCAAATATTCCTGCTGATGTCACAGCTGAATGTTCTGATTTGCCTGAAATTCCAAATGATATAACTGTCTCTGACAATTGCGATAGCGATATTGATATGGTAGTTGAGGAGGAAACATTGGCTGGGGCATGTACTGGAAGTTATACTTTAATTCGCAGATGGACAGCAACCGATGATTGTGGTAATGAGGTGGAAGCCAGCCAAACGATTATTGTATTCGATACAGAAGCCCCAATATTGGTAGGTGTTCCAGCTGATTTGACAGCAGATTGTAACAACGTTCCTGATGTCCCTGCTCCAGGAATTATTACTGCTACAGATAATTGTGATACAGATACTCAAATCACATTTAATGAGCAAATTGAAGATACTGCTTGTGGTCAAGTAATTACAAGGACCTGGACGGCCACAGATGATTGTGGCAACAGCAGTGAAATAAGCCAAATCATCACAGTTGGGGATACTCAAGATCCTGTTTTGTCAGATATTCCAGAAGACATTACTGTTGAATGTGACAATATCCCAACTTCTGTCGATCCAACGGTTACTGATGATTGTGATTCTGATATTTCAGTACTGTTTAGTGATATTATTACACCAGGTGCTTGTGAAAATGAATATGTGATTACCAGAACATGGACTGCTACTGATGAATGTGGCAATAGCACTTCAGCACAACAAATTGTGACGGTAGAAGATACCGTTCCTCCTACTTTGGTGGGTGTACCTGCCGATATTGGAGCGGGTTGTGATGAAATCCCTGATATACCTCCAGTCGGTACTGTAACGGCAACTGATAATTGTGATGATGGAGTAACAGTGACCTTCGAAGAAACTACTGAAGATAACCCTTGTGGTCGAACCATAACCAGAACCTGGACTGCAACCGACGCATGTGGCAATGTTAGTACAGCATCACAAATTATTTCTGTAGGTGATGATGGTGCTCCTTCAATTGTTGGCGTCCCATCAAGTGTTACCGTCTCCTGTACCAATATTCCTGATGCTCCGGCACCGGGTGTTGTCGAGGCAACAGATAGCTGTGATGATGATGTTGAACTAAATATGACAGAAAGTACAACAGCAGGAGTTTGTGAAGACAGTTACACCATAACAAGATTGTGGACTGCCACCGATGATTGTGGAAATATTGAAACAGCAGAACAAATTATTACCGTAGAAGATTCAGAAGCACCAGTTCTTGCTGGTATTCCAGCTGACGACACTGCTAATTGTGGTTCAATACCTCCTCCTCCTGTTGCAGGAACAGTAACAGCGACAGACAATTGCGATACAGATGTTGAAATTACCTTCTCTGAAAGTACAGAAGCAGGTGTTTGTGAAAACGCTTATCAATTGATTAGGATGTGGACAGCTACGGATAATTGTGGCAATACAATGGTGGCTTCTCAAAGGATTACTGTTGGTGATACAGAAGCACCGGTATTTAATACCACTCCAACTGATGAAACTATTGAATGTGGTGAGGATTCGAATCCACCGACTTTGACTGCAACTGATAATTGTGATAGCGATGTTGATATCACTTTTGATGAGGTGCAATCGGATGGAGCATGTGAAGGTTCCTATATCTTGACCCGAACCTGGACAGCCACTGATGAATGCGGTAATAGTTCTTCTCTACAGCAAATTGTGACCGTAGAAGATAACACAGCACCTGTTTTAGCTGGAGTTCCATCCGATATTGGCTCTAATTGTGATGATGTACCAGATGTTCCAGCTCCTGGAGTCGTAACTGCCTCCGACAATTGCGATATAAACGTAGATGTTACCTTCGATGAACAAATTGAAAACAATGCATGTGGTCAAACTATCACCAGAACCTGGACAGCAACTGATGATTGTGGAAATGTAGCTTCTGCAAGTCAGATTATTTCTGTGGGAGATGACGGAGCACCAGCATTTGTAGACATCCCTGCTGATATTACCGTAGAATGTGATGATATTCCAACTTCAATTGATCCTACTGTTCAAGATGCCTGTGATGATGATATTCCGGTATTATTCAGTGACATTATTACTCCAGGAATTTGTGAAGATTCCTATATCATAACCAGAACCTGGACTGCAACTGATGATTGTGGCAATACAGGCTCTGCGGAACAAATCATTACAGTAGAAGACAATACACCTCCTGTTCTTGCTGGTATTCCCAATGATGTAGATGCAGGTTGTGATAATTTGCCAAGTCCACCAGCTCCAGGGACTGTTACCGCTACAGATAATTGTGATACAGATGTAGAAATTACTTTTGAAGAAGTGACCAACCAAAATGGAGATTGTAATGATGGAATCATACGTACCTGGACGGCAACTGATAATTGTGGTAATGTGACAACGGCTTCACAAGTTATCAGCATTGGTGATTTGATAGCGCCAGTATTGGTGAATGTTCCTGAAGACATTACAGCTGAATGTGATGACATTCCTTTAGCTATTGATCCAACTGCAACGGATAATTGCGATGATGACGTAGAAATCACAATGACCGAGACCATCACTCCAGGTGATTGCCTGGAATCCTATACAATTGTCAGAACCTGGACGGCTTTGGACAATTGTGGTAATGCTGCAACAGGAGTTCAGGAAGTAGCTGTCTTTGACAATACACCTCCCGAACTGACAAATATTCCTGATGACCTGACAGTAGATTGTAACAACATACCAAATGTGCCTCAGAATATTTCAGTTTCGGATAATTGTGCTCCAGGTTTGGTAGCAGAGTTTGAAGAAAATAGTGAATTGACAGATTGTGGTGAAATCATAACTCGAAAGTGGATGGCAACAGATGGTTGTGGCAATACAATTGAAGAGTTCCAAACCATTACTGTGGAAGATACTGAAGCTCCAGTGATGACTGATATTCCAGCGGATGTAACTGTTGATTGTGCCAGCATTCCTACGGCGATAGATCCAACTGTTACTGACAATTGTGATGCAGATATTGCCATCAATTTCAGTGACATCATTACACCAGGAGCTTGTGATGATACCTA
The DNA here is from genome assembly GCA_041941305.1 of Saprospiraceae bacterium. Lineage (GTDB taxonomy): Bacteria > Bacteroidota > Bacteroidia > Chitinophagales > Saprospiraceae > JANSWP01. Next base: position 50,721 of record JBGTQJ010000049.1, on the reverse strand, counting down.
TATTATTATTAGAACCTGGACTGCGGTTGATGATTGTGGAAATGAGACCAGCGATGCTCAAACGATTACAGTAGAAGATAATGTTGCACCTGAATTGGTTGGAATCCCTGATGACTTCTCAGGTAGTTGTAATGAAGACCCCGGTGTTCCTACAATTACTGCAACGGACAATTGCGATCAAACGGTTGATATCGTTTTGGATGAGCAATTTGACAATACCAATTGTGGTACAACTATTACCAGAATCTGGACAGCGACTGATAATTGTGGCAATCAAACTACTGCAACTCAGATAGTGGAATTATTGGATTCTGAGCCTCCGGTAATTATTTCTCCTCCATTGGATTTGACAGTGGATTGTGATAACATTCCTGATATTCCAGATTTGGAATTGGAGGATGATTGTGCGGACAATATTTCCTGGTATTATGAAGATGATATTAATTTAGGAGCTTGTGAATACGACTATGTGCTCACTCGAACCTGGACAGCTACAGACCTTTGTGGAAATTCTGTTCAGGCAACTCAACAAATGGTTGTCATTGACGTGCTTGTTCCAGTCTTCGATATCATACCACAGAATATAACCATTGATTGCGGAGATGTACCTCCGGTGTTAAATGTTACTGCTTCTGATAATTGTGATCCGGATACTGAAATTACTTTTGAAGAAAGTATTGAAAATACAGATTGTGGTCAAATCATTACCAGAACCTGGACGGCAATGGATGATTGCCAGAATGGAGATGTCGTTCAACAAGTAATTGAAATTGAGGATACCCAAGCACCAGTTTTTGTTACAGAACCAATCGATTTGACGGTGGATTGTGACAACGTGCCAACTTCTTCCAACTTGCAGGTAGAGGACAATTGTGATACGGATATCCAAGTCGTATTTAGTGATATCATCACGCCAGGTTCCTGTGCCAATAATTATTTAATTACCAGAACCTGGACCGCAAGCGATGATTGTGGAAATGCAATTGAATCTACACAAATCATTACGGTTCATGACCAGTTGGCTCCAGTTTTCAGTACTACACCACAAGACCTGACCATTGATTGTGCGGATCTTCCTGATGCAGAAATCATTAGTGCAACAGATAATTGCGATGCAAATATTGCTGTAACATTTGAAGAAAATGTACTGAATAACGATTGTGGGCAAACCATCACGCGCACCTGGACTGCGAGCGATGAATGTGGTAATGGAGCCGTACATGAACAAATAATCACAACGACTGATAATATACCTCCAGTCATAGAAAATATACCTCCAGATTTGACGATAGCTTGTGATCAGGTACCCGATCCACCAGCAAATTTAACAGCAACAGATAATTGTGACAATGATGTACAATTGATCTACGTGGAAGAAATGGATCCTGAAAATTGTCAGGAATCCTATACCATAACAAGAACATGGACGGCAACTGATGAATGTGGTAATGTGACCACTGAAGTTCAAATGATAACAGCCGTAGATGATGTAGCCCCTGAGTTGCTAGGAGTGCCTTCGGATATAACCGTGAATTTAAGCCTGGGAGAACAGGTTCCGGATGTGCCAGGAGGAATCTTTGCAACGGATAATTGTGATACGGATGTAGAAATCCTATTTGAGGAAACGAATACACTAAATACTGATGGTTATGTGCTGACCTGGACATGGACGGCTTTTGATAATTGTGGCAACTTTACAGAAGAGGTAATGCTTGTTACAGTTATTCAAACGGTTGCGAATGCTCAGATTATTCCTGAGGATCCAATCATGTGTGGCGGCGGTGAAATTCAATTCAGTGCATTGCCTGATGAGCCTGGAACCACCTATGAGTGGTCCGCTACTGGGGGGTCATTTAGTGACCCAAATGCGCAGACCACTATGTTCTCCATATACACCCCTGGAACTTACATCATTAGTGTAGTTATCACAACGCCAGGTGGTGGAACCGGAACTGCTGCAACTTCAGTCACCGTAAATGATTTGCCATCAATGGTAGCAGATGGTACTACTCCAATATGTGTCGGCGACCTACTCCAGCTTACGGCTACTCCCGGAGCAGATTCGTACTCCTGGACAGGACCCAATGGATTTACTTCCAATGAAACCAATCCCGAATTGTCAGATGTCTCAATGTTGGCAGCAGGAGATTATATATTGAATGCTGAATTTGGTGTTTGTGAAGCAATTGATACCGTACATGTTGAAGTAGGTGAGCAACCTGATTTTGCTTTGGAGGTAACTGATGCGGATTGCATGAATTCCGGAGAAATCACTTTGACCAATCAGGGTTCAAGCAGCGACTATACTTTTGATTGGGAAGATATGGCAGGGACGAATGATGAACAGGATAGAACTGATTTGGCAGCAGGTACTTACCATGTAACCATTTCTACACCTGAAGGATGTGAGACTATCTTTGCTGATATCCAAGTCAATTTTGATAACGATTTAATTGTATCTGGTCAAATGGATTCCGAATCCACTTGTGGAAACGCCGATGGAGGAGCTAGTATTTTAGTTACCAGCGGAGGTTCTGGCAATTATAGTTATAGCTGGCCAGATGGCAATACCAATGCTTCAAGAACTGATTTGGCAGCAGGTACTTATGCTGTTACTGTTTCAGATTTGGATTCGGATTGCGAAAATATAACCACTGTAATCGTTACGGATATGGTAACGGTGCCAGCGAATATTAGCATTGAAGGAGGATATACCAGTTGCCCGGGAGCCAGCGACGGATTGGCAGATTACACAGTGACCTTCCCGCCCGATTTTGTGCATCCGGCTGATACGGTTTTTGTAGACGGAGCTGGAAACGAAGTATTTAATGGACAACTACCTGTTGGAAATGATTATTGTGCTTTGATTTATGATGGAAATGGTTGTTTGGCAGCTCAGGGTTGTTTTGTAATTGTGGATCCTGAATCAATCCAGGTGACAGTAAATGTGGAACATCAGACTTGTACAGAAATGGGATCTATTTCCTTAACAGTCATTGGAGGAACTGGAACCATTTTCTATGATTGGGCTGATATGGCTGGCAATAATAATGTGCTATCCGAGAGAGATAATTTGATTGGTGGATACTATAGTGTTACTGTTTATGATGCCAATAACTGTGCATATATAATTGATGATATTGAAGTCATTGATGGTTGTGAAGCGTGCGTTCCACCAGTAGTGACCAATGTAATTACTACCGATGCGGATTGTGCAAGTCCTAACGGAACTGCAACCATAGAGATGGAAGGTGATCTCTCTGATTACAACTTCTTCTGGAATCCGCCGGTTGCATTCTCGAATAGTTCAACGACTTTATCTTCTGCAGTATATGGTGTGACTATTTCATTGGTTTCTGACCCATCCTGCACGACGGAAATGAATATCGTTATTAGTAGCAATGGAGGTCCTCAGGCAAGCAATGTGATTACCACTCCTGATTATTGTAATGCAGGAAATGGTTCTGTTACTATTGAACCAATTGATTACCTATACTTGTGGAATCATGACAATCAATTAATGAGCAGCAGAAATGATTTGTCTGCAGGAACTTATTACGTAGCAATTCTCGATCCTCTGAATGCAACCTGCCCAACACAGTTGGAAATTCAAATAGATTCTTCTGATAATTTAGGCGTCTTCGAAAATATTATTCAATACCCAACCTGTGGCAATGCCAATGCTGAAGTAGAAATTTTGGCAAGTGGTGGCAGTAGCAACTTCGATTACCTGTGGAATGACGGCAATACTGAAACATCCCGAACCGGTTTGGCAGCAGGTACTTATGCTGTTACTGTTACTGATATCGATTTGGGTTGTACTGGCGAAGTCACTTTTGATTTGCCAGATCAAACAAGTTCAGCAATTGTAACTGCCCAGGACACGCTGGTATCCTGTTATGGTGAATTGGACGGATTTGTTGAATATGATTATGATCTGGAACCTGGTTTTGTGGAACCAGCAGATGTGAAAATAATTGATACCAATTTTGAAGAATACATCAATGGAGGATTGGTACCAGGCAATTATTGTGTTCAGGTCTTTGATGCCAATGGTTGCCTGGCAGGTGAGGCTTGCTTTGAAGTCTTTGAACCACAGGAATTGAGTATTGAAGCTCAGCTGCAAAATAAGGACTGTGACCAAAATGGTTCAATTACATTGACCATTACAGGAGGAACAGGAAACTACACTTACAATTGGAATACAGGAAGTACGGAACCAAATATTTCAGATTTACCAGAAGGAACTTATGCCGTGACCCTTGTTGATGAGAATGATTGTGTTACAGTGATGGATAATATCGGAATAATCAATGACTGTGCACAATCATGCGAAGCTCCTGCCGTCAATGCTATTGACGTACAGGATGCTTCTTGCAATGAAAATAATGGTAATGCAGTTATTGAGGTAGCGGGCAATATGGCTGATTTTGATTATACATGGTCACCTGATGTAAGTAATTCTAGTACAGCTAATGATCTGGCTCCTGGAACATATGATGTCACTATATCGGTACCTGGAGATACTTGTTCTACGGAAATCTCATTTGCTATTGCTGATTTGGGAACTCCTTTGGTGGATATTGAATCTACCAGTCCTGCGAATTGTGAATTGGCAGACGGAGGAGCTATTTTATCACCTTTGACTTACAATTATTTATGGAGCGATGGCAATACTCAGGCAAGTAGAACAGATTTGAGTAGTGGAATCCATATAGTTACAGTTACTGATCCTGTTAGTGATTGTTCAATTACGATTGAAGTGGAAATTGAAGAAAATAACCCCTTTGAATTACAAGCCAATATCATTGATGAACCTACATGTGGAGATAACAATGGTCATGTGGAAATTTTAGGAAATGGAAGCGGAAACTACACTTACGTTTGGAACAATGGTGGAGATGCTGCTTCCTATGATGATTTGGCTGCCGGTACTTACACAGTGACTGTTACTGATAATCAAATTGGCTGTATAGCTGAGATTACATTTGTCATTAACGACAGCGTTTCAGGTGCAACAGTGACGACTAATGATACATCGGTAAGCTGTTATGGAGAAACTGATGCAACTGTAATCTATAATGTGAATTTAGAACCTGGTTTCGCAACACCCGAAACCATCGAAATACGAAACAATTCAGGAATCCTTCAGACAAATGGCAATCTTGCACCTGGTAATCATTGTGTCATCGTATTGGATGCCGATGGTTGTCAAGCAGGAGAAGCCTGTTTCGAGGTAACTGAACCCCAGGCACTTTCAGCGGATAGCGTGGTCGAAAACAAAACCTGTGATAGCTCCGGGACTGTCACGATTTCTGTAGCCGGTGGTACGCAACCTTATTTCTTCGATTGGAATGACCTCGCTGGCAATGACAATCCGCAAAACCGCAGCGGGCTTGATGTGGGCATTTACACTGTGACCATTACGGATAGCCGTAGCTGTTCTTTGATTTTTAACTTTACCATCGAAGATGATTGTGTACCTGGCTGCGATGCACCCGAAGTGTTGTTTACCAACACAACTGATGCATTGTGCGGCAATTCCGACGGTAGTGCGAGTATTGTCATGATTGACGATCCAGCTTCCTACAATTTTGTATGGTCGCCGAATGTCAGTAGTAACAATGAAGCACAAGATTTGGCTGCTGGAACTTATAATGTTACCATCACCAACATTTCCGATACCTGCTCAACTGAAATAAGTATCCTTGTCGGAAATATCGACGGACCAAATCCACAATTGCTCAACACCACGGATGCCACTTGTGGTAATTCCGATGGTTCCGCCCAATTCGCTCCCGACTATCAGTTTGATTGGAGCGATGGCGGAACGGGTGCCTTTAGAAATGACTTGGCTTCAGGTGTCTATCAAGTGACGGCTACAGACCAAAACAATTGTGTAACGGTTGCCCAGGTGGAAATATATGAAACAAATCCACTGGATATCCAGGTAGTTGTGAATGCTGAACCTTCTTGTGGGGAAGCCAATGGGGTTGTAAGTATCAATCCTAACATTTCAGGAAATTATACTTACAATTGGAGTGATGGTGGAACAGGCGATTTGAGGGATGATTTGATGGCTAGCATTTATTCTGTTACTGTAACTAATACAGATAACAATTGTGAGGCAGTCACTACATTCACATTGACAGATAATATTTCTGGAGCATCTGTAACAGTTTCTGATATTTCAGTAAGCTGTTTTGACGCAAAGGATGGCGATATTACTTATGACATCGATTACGAAACTGGTTTTGCTCAACCAGCCAGCATCGAAATCCAAAATAGCCTTGGAAATGTGGTCCAAAATGGAACCCTGATTCCAGGAAATTATTGCATCGTTGTGAAGGATGCGAATGGTTGTATGGCTGGAGAAGGATGTTTTGAAGTGATAGAGCCTCAGGAATTAATTGTTGCTGTTCAATCTCAAAATGCAAATTGCAACACAGGAGGTGAAATAACGCTTTCAGTTTCAGGAGGCAGCGGCAACATTACCTATTCATGGAACGATGGAAATACAGCATCCTTCAGAACTGATTTGTTGCCTAACAATTATTCGGTAACAATAACGGATGAAAACGGTTGCTCCAAAACTTTGCAAAATATTCTGATTGAAGACGATTGTGTCATTTCCTGTGACGAGCCAGCTATTTCCGAAATTGAAATCATTGATGCTTCCTGTCAAACAGCAGATGGAACGATTACCATTGAGATGGAAGGAACCTTGAGTAATTACAATTTCATTTGGCAAAATGATGTGGCTTCAACCAATACAGCAATTAATTTGCCTTCTGGAACTTATCAGGTGACCATCGAATGGGTAAATGATCCAGATTGTGAAACTGCAATTGCAATCACAGTTGATGAAGACTGTTCCACAAGCTGCGAGGAGCCTGTTGTCGCAAGTATTGATGTGCAAGATACCAATTGTGGAAGTCAGGATGGTGCAATATTTATTGAAATGGAAGGCGATATCAATGATTTTATTTTTGAATGGTCGCCTATTGTTAGTTCTTCAAATATTGCAACTGGAATTGGAGCCGGTACTTATGATGTTAGAATAACAGTACAAGGAGATACTTGCCAGACTGAATTGAGTATTACGGTTGACAATAATGACAATCCCCAAGCCAATATTCAATCAATAACCAATGCGACATGCGATGCAGCTGATGGATCGGCAACCTTGAATCCTTCCGTTTATGGTTATGAATGGAGTGACGGTGGAAATGGATTTAACAGGAACGATTTGCCTGCTGGTACTTATGAAGTAACTGTTACTGATCTGATTACAGGTTGTCAAAGCTTCCTGAATGTGGAAATTGAATCCGAATCTTTGTTTGAAGTTTCTGCCAGCACCACCAATGCAGATTGCAATATTGGTGGGTCGATTATTACAAGTTTGGCCAACGGTACGGCACCCTATAATTTCCAATGGTCTGACTTAGGAGGAAATAATGGACCACAACATAGAAATGACCTTTCTGAAGGAAACTATACTGCAACTATCACAGATTCCAATAATTGTGAATTTGTTTTAGATAATTTGGTGATTGAGAATGATTGCCAGGCTACGCCTTGCGAAACACCAGAAGTTCTATTCATCAATACAACCGACGCGACTTGCGACGAATCAAATGGAAGTGCCCACATCACTATGGACGGCGAATTGGATGATTTCGTATTTGCATGGCCTCAAAATATTAGTACTTCAAACGAAGCTGATAATTTGGAAGCAGGTGCTTACGAAGTGACCATTACGCTCGCCTCTGACACTTGCCAGACCATCATCAATATCCTCATAGGAAATGAAGAGGGTCCTCAGCCACAACTTTTGAATACCACACCTGCTACCTGCGGACAGGCTAACGGCTCCGCACAACTTGCTCCTGGTTATAACTTTTCTTGGAGCGATGGTAGCAATGAAACGTTCCGGGATGGTCTTACTTCTGGTATTTACCTGGTTACAGCTACAGATGCAGTGACTGGATGTTCAGAAGTGATAGAAATTGAAATAGAAGAGACCAATCCACTTGAGTTATCATTTGTAATCAACACCCAACCAAGTTGTGGAGAAGCGAACGGTAATGTGTCTGTAAATCCTTCCATCAATGGCACTTATACTTACAATTGGAGCGATGGCGGCTCAGGGGACTCACGTAACGATCTCCTCTCAGGAACTTACACAGTGACTGCCACAGACGATGTTTCAGGGTGCTCTGCAATGGCAACCTTTACTTTGACTGACAATGTAGCCGTCGCTCAGGTTATTGCTCAGGAGGTGGCAGTTAGCTGTTTTGGTGCCAATGATGCTTCCAGTAATTACAATGTGACCTACGACCCTGCTTTTGTCCAACCTGCTTCTATTGAGATAGTAGATGTCAATGACAGCACAGTTCAGGATGGCAGTATGGGCGTAGGCACTTATTGTATTATTGTAAGTGATGGCAATGGATGTATTGCAGGTCAAGCATGTTTTGAAGTGACTGAACCGCAAGAATTGTTTGCTTCCGTTAGTTCTCAAAATGCAAATTGTAATGAAGGTGGTGGGATTATTTTGACTGTTTCAGGCGGAACCGGGCTTCTAACCTACTCCTGGAATGATGGAAATACTCAGGCTTCCAGAACAGACTTATCTCCAGGAACCTATGCTGTGACCATTTCTGATGAAAACTTGTGTCAAAAAGTACTATCTGGAATTGTAATTGAAGATGATTGCCAAACTGGTGGTTGTGATGAACCAGTTGTTGTCAACATCAATACAACTGAAGCGACTTGTCAGGTAGCTGATGGTACTGCAACAATTCAGGTTCAAGGCAATTCGGATGATTTCCTTTACAACTGGTCTGGAAATTCAAGTACTACAAACATGGCAACCGATTTGGCGGCTGGTGCTTATTCTGTAACCATTGCGCAAGTCAGTGATCCAACCTGTTTTACAGTAGTTTTTGTGACTATAGAAGAAGACTGTAACACTGGTTGTGATGAACCAGTAGTCATTCAAATTACAACTTCAGATGCTTCATGTGGCAATGCGGATGGAGGTGCTACCATTGAAATGCAGGGGAACTGGATTGATTACGCTTATACCTGGACAAATGATGTGAGCACCATCAATACTTCAAATACCCTTGTCGCAGGTATATATGAGGTCACAATAGCTCAACCCAATGATCCAGATTGTAACACCATAGTTTCTATTTTGATAGAAGACGATTGCAACAAAACATGTAGTGAGCCGGTCATCGCCAGTACCATCATTACGGATGCCAAATGCGGAGAATCTGGTGGTGCTGTGACCATCTTTATGGTTGAAGATTTAAGCGATTTAACTTTCACATGGACCAATGATATTAGTTCGACAAATAATGCAGTTAACTTAGAATCAGGAGTTTATGAGGTTACCATAGCTTTTGTGGATGACCCGGATTGTTTCACTGAAACAACAATCGTCATTGGCAATACAGACGGTCCACAAGCTCAGATAGCCTCCACTACTCCTGCGAATTGTAATGCCTCCGATGGAGTGGCATCCCTAGCTCCGAACTCGTATAGTTATCAATGGAGTGATGGCGGCACAAGTGCTTCCAGAACTAATTTAGTTGCTGGTAAGCACTTTGTGACCGTTACAGATCCGGCGACTGGCTGTACAAGTATTTTAGAAGTGTTTATAGAAACAGAAAGCCCACTTCAGGCAGAAGCCATGGATATTGTACCACCAACCTGTGGAAATACGAATGGTTCTGTAACAATTCAAGCTCATGCTGGAACTGGTAATTACACTTACCAATGGAGTGATGGAGGAGTAGGGCAAACCAGAATCAATCTACCTGCTGGAACTTATGAAGTGACTGTAATTGACAATATTTCAGGATGTGAGACCACCACTTCCTTTGTACTTTCTGACGACGTAGCGGGTGCAACTATTTCAGTTTCAGATTTAATATTGGATTGTAAGGGAGATCAGAATGGTACGGCTGATTTTACAATTAGTTACCAAACCAATTTTGCGGCACCTGCAACGATTGAAATCATTGCAAGCAATGGAGATGCAGTTCAAAATGGTAATCTATCTGAAGGAACCTATTGTATAGTAATTGCTGATGCGAATGGCTGTCTTGCAGGTCAGGAATGCTTTGAGGTTACAGCGCCTGAAGCTTTAAATGCCTTTATCAATGCCACTAATCAGGATTGTATCAATGGTGGAACCATTCAATTAAGTGTAAATGGTGGAATAGGAGATTACAGCTTCAACTGGAGCGATTTGGGAGGAGGCAATGATCCTCAAAATCGAACAGATTTAGATGCAGGAATTTATGAGGTAACTGTTTTGGATGAAAATAACTGTTCAATTACAATTCAAAATATTACCATCATTGATGACTGTCAAACAGGCGGCTGTGATGATCCTGTGGTATCCAATATTTCTACAACCGATGCGACTTGTCAGAATTCAGATGGAACGGCAACGGTATTAATGCAAGGCAACACAGCTGACTATACATTTGCCTGGACGGGAGATGTATCTACTACAAATTTTGTGACTGGACTTGCAGCTGGCACTTATGAAGTAACGATTACATTAACTTCAGATCCTTCTTGCCAAACCATTACAAGTATCCTAATAGAGGATGACTGTACAACTGGTTGTGATGAACCAGTTGTTTCCAACATAAATACAAGTGATGCGACTTGTGGGAATGCGGATGGGGTAGCCCAAATATCAGTAATTGGAAATCTAAGCGATTACAACTTTACGTGGACAGGTGGAATCAGTACAGCAAACACTGCTTCTAATCTACCAGCTGGAAATTACAATGTGACCGTAGCTTGGGTCAGTGATCCAACTTGTCAGACCATTGTGACTTTGGAAATTGAAGAAGATTGCACGACAAGCTGTGAGCAACCAGTTATCGCAAATATCATTACCCAGGATGCTAGCTGTAGTGAAAACAATGGCTCAATTACAATTGAGTTGGAAAATGAAAACCTTACTTACACATACACTTGGTACAACACTGTGACCAACACAAACACCGCCACAGGATTGGCAGCAGGTACTTATGGAGTGACTATCAGCAATGCAGATGATCTAACATGCTTCGTTGAGGCATCCATCGTCATTGGTAATCAGGATGGTCCGCAAGCAATTGTTACTTCCATAACTGCTGCTACCTGTACGGCGTCTGATGGTACAGCTACTTTGAGTCCAGATAATTACGGTTATTCCTGGAGTGATAGTGGTAGCGGGGCCGCAAGAGATGATTTGTCAGCTGGAATTTATACAATCACTGTGACAGATCCCGTAACCAATTGTATTGATGTTTTGGAAATTGAAATTGATGGATCCAGTCCAATTAATGTTCAAGCAAATATTGCTTCCGAACCAACTTGCGGTGAGGCAAATGGTGCTGTTTTGATTCAAATTCAGGGCGGTTCCAATGATTATTTAGTTACCTGGGATGATGGTACACAAGGTACTTCCAGGTCTGATTTGTCAGCTGGAACTTATGTGGTTTCTGTATTAGATAATCAAACTGGCTGTTCCAAGGAAATTACGTTTGTACTTACTGATAATGTAGCCGGAGCAGTAATATCTCTGACGAATCCTTCCGTAAGTTGTCCAGGGCAAAGTGATGGCACTTTGGTTTATGACCTCGTTTTGGATGCAGGATTTGCGATACCTGAAACAATAGAAATCAGAAATGACAATGGAGGTTTGGTGAACAATGGTGCTTTGGCTTCTGGTAATTACTGCCTGCTTGTTTTGGATGCCAATGGTTGTTTGGCAGCAGAAGAATGTTTTGAAGTGATAGAGCCACAAGCCATTGATATTGAAATCATTAGTACAGATAAGGAATGTAATGTTGGTGGTACTATTACACTGAATATTCAGGGAGGAACACCTGATTATTCCTTCAACTGGGTAGATATAATTGGTGGTATTGAGCCTCAAAATAGAACAAATCTCGATGAAGGTACCTATCGGGTAACGGCCACCGATCAAAACGGTTGTGAAGTCATCATCCAGGATATTGTGATTGAAGACAATTGTGTGATTACGGGTTGTGATGAGCCAGTTATCGCCAATACCATCATTTCGGATGCTACTTGTAGTGAGGCAAATGGTAGCATCTATATTGAAATGACAGAGGATTTAACCAACTATGAATTTGTATGGAGCAATGGAATTAACAATACGAATACGGCAGTAGATCTTGCTCCCGGACTATATGACGTAACCATTTCAAATGTCACCGATCCAACTTGTCAAACTATCCTGCAATTGGTAGTTGGCAATATTGACGGACCTGTAGCCTTAATTGCCAATACCACTCCAGCTAACTGTGCGGCGAATGATGGTACAGCGAGTTTGGCACCTGCCAATTACGATTATCAATGGAGCGACGGTGGAGTAGGTGCAGATAGAACTGATTTACCAGCTGGAACATACCTGGTGATTTTATTTGATTCAAACACAGGCTGTTATGGTAGCCTTGAGGTTGTGATTGGACAAATCAGCCCATTGCAAGCTACTGCTACTATCAATAACCAACCAGATTGTGGCAATGCCAATGGTTCAGTGACAATCAATGTGACAGGAGGAAATGGAAATTACAGTTACAGTTGGGGTGCAGGTAATATTCAAAACAATCTGGCAGCCGGAAGTTATTCTGTAACGATTCAGGATATAGATACTAATTGTGAAACTATTGTAGACTTTACATTGACCGATGAAGTGGCAGCAGCGACCATTTCGTTAGTAACGGATACCATTTCTGTTACTTGTGCTGGAGAAGCCGATGCAACAGTAGTTTACGGAGTCGATTACGATCCTGCTTTTGTTCAACCAGCAACTGAAGAATTCAAAGATGCATTCGGCAATGTAGTTAATAATGGAACTTTGGCAACTGGAGACTACTGTTTGATCATCACTGATGGAAATGGATGTATTGCAGGTCAGGCATGTTTCACTGTTGTAGAACCTCAAGCGCTGAATCTTGCACAGGCTGTCAATCCCGTAACCTGTGATGAAGCAGGAAGCATAGAATTGACAATTGCAGGAGGCACACAGCCTTATGAATACCTCTGGCAAGACTTACCTGGAAGTACAGACGAAGCAAGCAGAGATGATTTGGATGCAGGTAGTTATTCAGTTACGGTTCAAGATGCCAATGGTTGTCAAATTCAAACGACTATAGAAGTCCTGAATGATTGTGATATTGACGACTGTGAAGATTTGATTGATGAAGAAAGTATCGCATTGGATGTTCCATATTGTGAGGATGCTCAGTTATGTGTGCCAATTGAATACACCGAGATGTCAGGTTGGACAATTTTAGACAATGGACAACCATTTGTCGGTGAAATAAGGGGATGTGATTTTGATAGCACCTATTCTTACAATTATTCAAATGTCATGGGCAATGGCTTTGATGGTCCTTATTTCGTAAATGAATGGATTATGAATGGCACATCTTACAATGGTCAATTCCAATCCATTGAGGAAATTGTCAACGCATTGAATAGCTGGAACCCAGAGGGAAATTGGACTCTGGATATTGGTGAATTAACGATTCGCGGAGGCAATAGCTGGCATAACTATGGCGATATTACAATTACTCATCAAGGAACTGGTGCCATTGCTATTTTGGAGCTAAATGCCCAAATGATGCCTGCTGGAACTTCATTGCACTTGACTCCTGGCAGTCACGAGATTATTTTGACCAATATTGCCTCTGGATGTTCTGATACCGTCTCCGTTGCGGTGGATTGTGGTGTAGTTGAATATATGATCGACACTATGATTGTCAACTCCATGGATACCATATGTCTGGATGTAGATTGGCTACCTGGTAATCTGAGTAGCATTGAAAACCTTTGCGAGAATAATTCTGGTGAATATGTTTTGGTAGATGTGCTCGATCCAAATTGTATCATTGTCGAGGCGATTGATATGGGAGATGAGCAGGCTTGTATCATCATATGCGATGATTTGGGATTCTGTGATACAACTTATATCAATTTCAGTATCATTTTGGATGAGAGCACTGACTTACCAATTGCAGTAGATGATGAAGCAGATACTTATAAAGATGAACCTGTTGTATTGCAAGTCTTGCCAAATGATACCCTCAATGGGGATTTGGTTGACATCCGTATCATCCAGCCACCCTTATACGGAACAGTTACCATCAATCCTGATGGAACGATTACCTACAACCCACATGAAGATCATTGTGAACCGGATGAACCAGATTTCTTCACCTATGAAATTTGCAATAGTGGAGGATGTGATACAGCAACCGTTTACATCACCGTAGATTGTGAGAAATATGTCATCTTCTCCGGTTTCTCGCCAAACGGAGACGGTCTCAATGACACCTTCATCATTCAGGGTGTGGAAAGAATGACATACAATAGGCTTCTTATTTTCAACCGCTGGGGTAATGAAGTCTTTAGAGCAGAATACTACGCCAATGATTGGGGAGGTACTTTCAATAATGAGGACTTACCGGATGGTACGTACTTCTACATATTTGAAGATGATGATGGTAAGACGGTCACCGGGTATGTTCAGATAAGAAGGTAATGGAAGGTCAAGATTAAGTCTAAGTCTAAGATTAAGATTAAGTTTAAGTCTAAACACTTTAAACTTAGACTTAAACTTAGACTTTTCTCTTGTTCTTTTTGTCATCGCCACAAAAAGAACCAAAAAAGTCTAGGCTTTCGATCTTTTGCCTAAAATTTGATTGCTCACCCGCTACTCAGCCAAATGTTCGCAAAGCTCACGTGGCGGCTATATAGCCCTCTCTTAATCAAATTCCTTAACGGCAAAATCTCTAATGCCGAATGAGTACAGCAGAGCTTTTCAATTTTAGAGGAAATGCATAAAGTCTTGATTTTTTTGGTTCGTTTTTGTATCAAGACAAAAATGAACATAACAAGTAAGAAGTTAATTGATTAGAATTCTCTCAACAAGCACTTTCCCAAACCCCTCAACCCTCAAAAAATACAAGCCCTCCGGCAGTTCATTAACGGAAAAGTCGGATTCTGAACCAACAGCTAGCATAGACTGCACCTCTCGCCCCATAGCATCATACAAGAACACCGGAAACTGCTCCAAATCATTTTCAGGGAAATACAGGGTGAAGGATCCATCTCGCACCGGATTAGGCACTACTCGCAGATTTACTAAACTTTCATTAAGTAAATCTACACTTACGATATTTGAATACTCAAAAGCCCCATCAAAATCCACCTGCTTCAAGCGATAGTATTTGATGCTTTCTCGAGGCTGTTGATGATGGAAGGAATAGGTTTGCGTTTCAAAAGAAGTACCAACACCAGCGATGAAACCAACAGGCTGCCAATCCCAAAGGGACGGGCTGTCTTTTGCTAACTGCTGACTGCCCACTTGTCTCTGTGGGGCTGCCCACTGCACTTCAAAACCTTGGTTATTGGTTTCTGAGGCAGTTTGCCAGGTGAGTTGAATGGATTCATTGGCTTTTTGAGCTTGGAAACTGACTAGTTCTACTGGCACAACAGAGGTGACTTCTACTTCCCCTGTACTATTGTCAAAAGTCACTGTGTGTGCAGGAGTCACATTTATTGTCCCAAAGTTTCCGTTAATGGTGGTGGCATTGATGATTTGGAATGTGTGCCCCACTGATGGTTCATAATTAAAGGTAAGATTTAAGGTACTACCCCCAAGAGTTGCTGTTCCTGAAACAACAATCTGGTCAAAATCTACCCCTGCTACTCCATCATTATCAATAATTTCCATGTTCATACTTCCATTGGAAAAATCTTCATTTGCATCGAAGGTAAGAATGCCAGGGGATGCTCCAGGGACAAGTATTCCGTTGGCGTTTTGACTAAAAAAGCCTGTCCATGTATGTGAGTTGTTCCCCAAAAGAAAAAAAGCCAAAAGGTTGTAATAAGGAGCTTTTTAATATTAATCTGGATAAAGTAGACTTTATTCGAAAAGATTTTGTAAAGGGAGCCGTCAACCGTCCGCCGTTTACCGTCAACCGAATAAAGTCTAGTGTACATTTTCTTTTTTCATGTGTTTTCTTTTTGTCAGCATTATTGAATGATAGATGATGAATGATGAATGATGAATTGTTTTTCTTATGCCCGTGTTCTCATTGCGAGGTACTCGGCTCGAACTAAAGCATGAATTCAAATTATGGAAAGACCGCCGAGGCACTGACTAAAAAGAAAATCAGGAAGCCCCGACAGCCTGTCAGTTCCGGGTTCTGAGTTCTCAGTTCCAAGTTCCCTGTTGTGTACTAACTGTGAACCTTGAACAGGGAACTCGGAAGGGTGGCCGCTGATATTTGATTTTGGGAATGATTAAGGTACTTTGGTGAGATTTTGTGATTAAATATGGTATGGAAGTGGGGTATTGTGCAGCGTATAGCACAATCAAATCCTTTGATGGAGAAAAGGGGGATGTCTTCAAGAACATGAAGATTATACGACACCCCCCTATTCAATAATTAATTGTTTAGCTGATTAGTTGGACATTTGCCCTGACCAGACTCTACGTCTGCATTGTACATTTTAGAACATAAGCTCCGAAAACATTGTGGCTGTTTTGGTAAAAAATAATCGGTGTGGAGCTAAGTCCTTCAATTGGAATTTCCCGAATCCCGGAAGTTGCGTTCCAAATCAATAATTTTCGGTCGGCGGTAAAATAAAAATTCGAGCTGTCTCTACGGACACAGGCAATTTGATCGGAAGTAATACTCACCTTATTTCCAAATCTTTGCTCAAAAGTCAACACCTCCCGAGTGATTGGATGAAAAAATGCTAAATCTTTGATGCAGTTGGGTTTGTATTTACAACTTTTATATAACCAAAACCACCCTTCAGCATCTTCATAAATCTCCATGATTTGACGAAAAGGGAGGCCATTCTTTTCATCAAAATGTTCAAATTCCTGCCCATCCAAACGATACAAGCCATACTGAGTGCCTGTCCAAATGATTCCACGGCTGTCTTTATGGATGAAGTTGGCGTATTGGGAGAGTCCGTTTTCATCGTTGTAGAGTTTGGTTTCAACCGAAATGGTTTGTGAATTAAGGTGAAAAGGTAATAGTAGAATTGAGATTAAGGAAAATACCAAACAATAAAAAAAACGTTTGAACAATACAGTATTAGTTATTTCCCCTATTGAGAAATAAATTTGCGCAAACGATTGATGAGGAATTAAATTCAGATTAATAACCACTTTTGAGTTTTCTCCAAAAAAATGTCTGATGCAATATGGCTAATATTTTATTAAAATTAAAAAAACAAAAGGAAGACTTTTGTTAACAAATTAGTGAACGTAGATTTTTTCATTTCTTGTTAATTTTGCTACAAATTTTTAAAGCGTCTAATGTTCCGAATTTGTATTTCTACTTTTCTACTGTTTTTTATTACTTATCTGACTTATAGTCAAACCACCCATGTCAAAAAAGTCATTTTCCAGGGCTTTTGGTGGGATTACTATAACAGCAACTATCCCAATGGTTGGGCGAATTATTTGGCAGAGCTTGCTCCTCGTTTAAGGGAGATGGGCGTTGATGCAGTCTGGATTCCCCCTTGTTACAAAAACCAGGCGCCCAATTGGGTTGGTTATGGACCTATGGATCATTACGACCTGGGAGACAAATACCAAAAAGGTAGTCCTACTACGGCAACAGGAATGGGTACCAAGGATGAATTACTCAGAATGATAGCCGTGATGCACGCCAATGGAATTGAAGTCATTCAGGATATTGTACTCAATCATGTTGATGGCGCTGGGTCTTCAAGTGGAGCTGGGGGGCAAGATAGTGACTCTACTTATTCTTTGGCTTCCAATTCTGGCTATAAAAATTTTAGGTACAGCAGCTATGCCACCCCTGCAATTGATGAATCACAAGACGATTATTGGACTCGTTCCGGGCGTTGGCATAAGAACTACACCAATTTTCACCCCAACCCCAATAACAATTGCTCAACAGGAGATATTTGTACCGCTTTTTTTGGCCCTGACATAGATTATTCTGCTAGCTCTGTGGGACAGAGTTCCAATATTCCAACTACAGGAGTGCCTTCAGGTTATCCTGCTTCCCGTCCTTATTACAATCCTACTCAGGCTAATAATTATATGTACGACAATGCCAAAGCCTGGATGATTTGGTTTAAAAAGCAAACAGGAGTAGATGGTTACCGTTGGGATGCAGTTAAACATTTTGATTTGTTTGTACAACGTGAATTAACGCGAGAAACGAAGTATCTAGTGGGAACCTTTAATGGAGGTGCAGAAATGATGAATATAGGGGAATGGATTGGGGGCTTATCTGAAATTGACAATTACGTCATCAATATGGCACAGCCCAGCCAGGGATTTGGGTATGAGGAGCATACGGGGACTTTTGATTTTAGTTTAAGAGCATATGGCTCAGGAGGAAGTATGTATGACATGGTGGTGAATAATTTCTCTGGCAATTATGATTTGTCCAATTTACCAGGTCTTCAACAAAGCAAGCGATTTACTGATTATATGAGCCCCTCCGTCAGGGTTCACAGGACGGTCCCTTTTATCAATAGCCACGATACCTATCGACCCATTTTGGATTCCGTTGGCAATTTTTCACAACCACTTGGTGTTTCATCTGGCTGGAATGAAGGTTCTGAGTTGGGTGGAAATGGCAAGCATATCGACCCACGTGAGCCGAGAGTTGCGGCTGGATATGCAGTAAATTTTGCTGTAGATGGCAATCCGATTATTTTTTTGGAAGATGCTTTTGATATTGGAACGACTGGAAAAAGATTTACCCATAAACCCACGAATACTACAGACCTCCCAAATTGGAACGATGTTGAAAATATCTCCAAATGTCACCAAAAGCTTGGATTTAAAGATGGAGATTATAAGGTAAGGAGTGCTGAACCTGGCGCTTTTTTTCCAACTGGTTCTTCAAAAGAGGACCATTTGGTTATTGAACGTTCAGGAAAAGCGGTGATAGGTATTAATGACCAATTTAGCACAGATCAGGAAATTTGGATAGACTCAGATTTTACTCCCGGAACCATACTAATGGATTATTCTGGAGCCAATGGCACAATCACTTCCGTAGTTCAGGGAGATCAACGCGTCTTTATCAAAACCATTCAGGTGGGACATACAACTCCCAATGTTTTTGGGCATGGCTATTCGGTTTGGGCACCTGTTCCAAATAATACACCTTTTGCTACTGTAACTGATTTACTCAATCATTTGGATTATAACCCAACGCGATCGCCGATGACCCTCCAGGAATGGGAAATGGCTGATGACCTGGGAGATAGTCATTGTCAATCCTTGGGACAAGGAGGCAAAACTCCAGATAATTCAACAAATGATAGGGTAGTGGGTAAAATTTTTGTGGATTCTGCTACTACAGTTGTGCTGAATGTTTATCCCCAAAACCCTGGAGATTCTTTGACATTGGAGGTTTATGATTTGTTTGGAAATCTGCAGAAGATAATAAGTGATTCAGCTTCTATGATTTCAGATTCATTGATAAATGACTCCATCCAATGGTTGACCTTAAAAATTCGAAATACCGACACTACAACAAATGGTCAAAAGGCATGGGTACAAGCTTCCTACATCGCTCCCAAAGTAGTGAATACAGCTGCCTATCCTGCCACCAATCAAATTTCCATTTGGAGTAGCAATGGAGATTCCAATGATTGGAACGATTGCCACAATTGGGAAGAAGGATTGGTTCCCTCCTGCACCGACACCGTTTTGGTTCCTCATTTGGTAGACCACATGCCTGCCTGGGATACTTGTTTTGCAGGTACTTTCTTTAATCGGGCCGGACTGTCCCTGAGACCAAAAGTCATTTTGGATGGACCCTATGATGTGGCAAATGGCTTGATGATGGACAGTTTGAGAAGCAAAAACCTGATTCCTACTACAACCCCGTATGGTGGAACAGATACCGTTTCAGCCAGTACCCTGGCAATCACAGGTAATGACGCAATTGTGGATTGGGTAAAAGTAGAAATTAGAGATAAAACCAATCCGGCTACTATTCTTCAAACCAGGAGTGCCTTGCTTCAAAGAGACGGGGATGTGGTGGAGCCTGATGGAGTTTCACCTGTTTACTTTAATGGTTTGCCATTAGGAGATTATCATGTGGCGATTGGTCACAGAAATCATCTTGGTGTTATGACATCCAGCCCTCTGACATTCAGCGAAACTTTTCAATCTATTGACTTTTCAACAAGCACCACATTTGGCACCAATGCCCAAAAGGATCTGGGAGGAGGGAAAAAAGGCATGTGGGCAGGTGATGGCAATAATGATGGGATTATTGATTATGTGGGTGTTTCAGGAGACAGGATGGCAATGCTTGCCAAAGTTGGATCTGCTACTCCAAATAATGTGCTCAATGCTTATGATTCAGCTGATATCAACATGGACGGGGTAGTTAAGTACAATGGTATTGATAGTGATCGGGTGAGGATTTTGTTGAATATTGGATTTTCTATGGCATCCGGGCAAATTGTAGCACAATTGCCCTAGTGCATGAGGAATTAAGTTATGGATAGGGTAGGTGCAAAAGAAGCCGCATTACCTGTTCAAAATTTAGTTCCTTATGCACTAGAAATAGGCAGAAGGTAACTTCCCAAATCGTTTTTGGAATTGTTTACTAAAATTGAATTATTTATGAATAAAACAATGCTCTTCATTTTGGTTGTGGGGTTTGCTTTTTGTTTAATTTTAACATCTTGTTATCCAAAATACGCAAAAAATACCCCAAATGTCCTTTTTATCATTACGGATAATTGGAGTTATCCTCATGCAAGCATGTATGAAGATTCAAAAGTTCAAACCTCCCATTTTGATAAGCCCTTTTCCGACGAATTATACGATGTAAAAAAGGACCCTGGACAATTGAAAAATTTGGCTAATGACCCACCATATGAAGCAATCAAAAATCAATTGGAGGAAAAGTTGATGAGTGAACTAAGCCAAACCGATGATCCGAGGATATTGGGAGGGAAAGCTGTTTTTGAAGATTATCCCTTTACTGGTGGTGCACCTATCCCAGACTTTATGGTTCGACAAAGTCACAATTATGCAACGATTCGGATTGACAGTTTTCCCTCAAAATACATCACCCCCAGACCAATAGAAATTTTGATACCCTTGCATGTTGCTTACGGTGAAAGATTTCCCGTGCTTTATATGTACGACGGGCAAAACATATTCCATGAGTTTCAGGGATGGGGAGGAGAATTGAACCGAGGCTGGCAGGTGGATGAGGTATTGGATAGCCTAAACAGAGCAGGTACTATCCCTAAAATGATCGTAGTCGGAATGTGGAATGGAGAAAGTGACAGGGGATCTGAATACATGCCTCAAAAGCCAGAATCATTGGTGGAAAAACGAATTGTGGAAACAGAACATCCCTGGTATCAACATTTAAAAACCAATCCCCCCAGCTCAGACAATTATCTGAAGTTTGTAATTGAAGAACTGAAGCCTTACATAGATGCCAATTATAAAACCAAGCCTGAAAAGGAACATACTTTTGTTGCGGGTTCAAGTATGGGAGGGTTGATGGCTGCCTATACTATTTGTGAATATCCATCCTATTTTGGTGGAGCTGCCTGTTTTTCCACCCATTGGCTTCCTCTGGATGGTGTTTTCGTAGAATACATCAAAACAAATTTACCAGATCCTGCTACACATAAAATCTATTTTGATTTCGGAACGGAAGGATTAGATGCAGAGTATGAGCCATTTCAAATAATGGCTGATTCTGCTATGATACAAGCAGGTTATGAGAAAAATAAAAACTGGATGACTTTAAAATTTGAGGGTGCAAAACATCATGAAGATGATTGGAGGGAGCGGTTTCACATTCCACTTGAGTTTTTAGTTGCTAATCAATAGTTAACACCTTTGTTCAACTTCCATCGCTTCCCAATAAAAATCCTTAAAAGCTGGTTTACTCAAGCCAGGGCGCATGGCAGCCAGCACATCCTGTAGTCCAAGACTTCCCCATTCCCAAAGCATGGTGTCAAAATTGTATTTGTACATCTGCTTTGCGATTTGATTCCTCAATTTATTGACTTCAAATGAGCTAATTCCATTATTTTCAAGTAATTGCAAAGACTTTTGCTTTTCTGCTTCCGAAAATTCAGTATCTAGAAAGGGTTCTGTAATCCATTGCCAGTTAGCTGCTCGTTTGGCGATTCGGATACTATTTTTTTCTGCAAATAACTTTAGAGACTCAAGACTTTCTTTTGTGATGAAAATAAGCTCAGATTGTATTTTGATAGTTATAGGATAGCTGTCCAGGTGAATTTCTTCTACATCGGAATAAGGAATCACTGTTTCGGGAAAAACAGAAGCAGGTTCAAATGGATAATCCGAAATAGCAATTTCATGAGACCTTATTTCCGAAACACCAATCCCACAAAAAAACTGCCCCAGTTCATTCGGCGAAGCCCCAAAGCTATATTTTTTTGCCTTTTTCATTCATCATTTTTTCATTCATTCATTCTTTTTTTCTTTTTTTTTTCTTTCCCTTTTCTACTTCATAGTCTGCCCATTAAAATGGGCGGTTACGTTATTTGCACTGGTTATTATACACAGCACTTGTCCTGCTTGAAGAATCAATAATACTTTGGTAGGCTTCGTCTAATGAAGCTCCATTGTCTGTATTTTTCTTTACCAAATAATCAAATGTCGGACCATCCGGATTGCCATATTTTTCTCTATCTCTTTCCTGTAGCATTTTTACCTCCGCCTTATTTTGCATCAAATACCTGGCATTGACGCGAGCATTGTGTCGGAGTTTATAAGCCTGTTTTGCACGAGTTTCCAAATCAATGCCATCTTCGATCCATTTCTTGTTAATTTCTGAAATAGCGACCACCTGATAGTTATACCAAATCCTGATTTCACAATTGTTTTTAGGAATAGATACCAAAATAGCATCTTCTGAATCTTCGACTTTGTCAGTTGCTGATTTTGCATTTCCTGGTTTTTCAGGAATCCACAATTTCTGCCCCTCCTTCAAATGAAATACATTTGAAATTTTTTGAAAGCTCTTGTCCAGTTTTGCTTTTTCGTTGGTCGCATCAATAATCAAGTAATAGAGGTGGGGATTGCCGTAAACTTTTTTAGCAATTTTACTTAACCAATCATTGTCCTGAATGGTATAGGCTGCTCCCATGTTTTGGGCACTGGTTTGGGAAAACCCGATCGTCAAAAAAGAAAGAAGAAAAAGGCTTCGGATAAGGGTAGATTTAAGTTTCATGTTTAGCTAGTTATATGTTAGTTATTATTTATTTCACAAACCATTTTAAAGCGATACTATCGCTCCAATTTCTCTTCTGCGAATGCGCGCCTACATGCCACCTTGATGATATCACATCTCCCTTGGTATTTACGATATAAGAGTGTGTTTAAATTTTTCTTTCCTGAAAACCAACATCTTATGAACCTGACTGCAAATTGCCTTAATCATTTATCCCGATAAATTCTTTCGACAATTAATTGTCAGAACCATAAGCTTTTGATTTTCAGTTCGTAAAATTTTTAAACATACTCTAAAACAAATGATAAGTTTCTTTTTGAAATTCAATTCTATCATTCTTAAAATAAACAGCAATATTGATGGAATTCTACGCATGGACAATACCATTTCTTATCCAGATGGTATCAGCAATATCCAGCAACCCAGTACCCAGATAACCAGCAACCAAAAAAACAATTACCCCTCCACCAAATAATCCCCAAATAAATTCCAATCCATGCTGTTTCCCCATTTTTGACCATGGTCGCTTATATTCTTTACTTTGTGAGCTGCTCCAATTCGATGATCTCCAAAAGCTAGTAGGTAGAGAATCGATCCTGGCCGCAGATGCTCACTTGCCCAGCTCAAGGGTGAATTTCCATGAGCATCTTGTGCTTCCTTACTTGCTCCCTTATCGATAAGGTATTGGATGGTAGCTTCATCTGCATAAGCGGCGGCTCTATGTAAAGGGGTCTCTCCCTTGGTGCGGACATCTCGCATAAATGCACCAGTTTCGATGCCAGGAATCGTTTTTGCATTTACATTGGCACCATTTTCCACTAAAACTTTAACTGTATACAAATAATAAGGGCGTCCAGCTTTGGCAAGGGCATTGTGCAAGGGTTTCTCACCTGTCTTGTCTATTGATGCATTCACATCGGCACCATGTCGTATTAAAAAATCGCAGATTTTCCAATGACCAAAAAAGGCAGCATTGCCCAATTCATTGTTGAGACTGATACTTTTTAAGTCTCCGCCTGCTTCCAATATGGCCTTTATCGCTGTAAGGTCATTGTAGTAAATGAGCCATTGTATGGGTTTGATATTTCCTTCCTGCAATAAATCTTTCCAATTAGGCAATTTCAGTAATTGAAGGATAAAATCCGTTCGCCCCCTACTAATGTAGTTAAGGATTTGACTTGCATTCATTTTGATTTTCATTTAATATTATCTACCTCAACAAGGTAATATCCCCAAACCTGACCTCCTCTTCATCACCACAGATGTATTTTGCAACATAAACATACACATCTGAAGGTGCAGGATCCCCGTCATGATTGCCATCCCAGAACATGTCACCATTGGTACCTGATTCATAGACCAGTTGTCCCCACCGGTTGTATATATCAAGGGAAATGACACGAGCATCTGATTCCTCATTAGGTACTAGTTCAAAAATGTCATTCATTCCATCTGAATCAGGAGTAAAGGCATTCGGAAAACGAATGTTGTCAGGGTTACATTGGAAGACGATTTGAATGTCCTGTCGATCTTCAGCAGTACAACCATCTTCTGTAGTAATGACCACATCGTAAACAATGCTATCAATATCTGTAATAATGACAAATGCAGTATCGCAATTATTATTGTCACAGAATAAATTCTCTGTTGGTGTCCAGTTATAGGAATCAACGCTCAAGGTATTTGGTTCTATGTCTGCAATGAGCATGATGGTATCACCTATACTGCCAGAACAATCTGGTACACATACGATATCTACACCCACAGGAGGTGCTGAACCAACCGATTCTGTCACTTGATACTCACAATCACCATCCATCACAGTTATGGTATAATCTCCTTCTGCCAATCCGGTAAAGAATGGTTGAGACTGGAATGGACCACCATTGATGCTAAATGTCCACCCCGGCTCTGGATTGTCTATCGTAATTTGACCATCATCATCATCTGGTGCCGGGCAAGTTGGCGGTGTACTTTGTGTACTGATATCCGGAGCCTGTGTATTCGGTATCGTACCTTCTCCTTCATAATTACAAGGTCCATCAGTGATAAAGACAGTATAATCTCCTGGAGTGAGATTGGTAAAGATTGGAGAACTTTGGAAGTTGACTCCATCCAAACTATACATCCATGCTGGGTTGGCATTGCCTACTTCCAGGGTTCCATCATTTCCGTCAGGGCAACTTGGAGGCGTTGGAATTAATGCAATCGTTGGATCATCCACTGTTTCCACTTCTACAGATTGTTCAAGTGTACACCCATTTCCGTCGGTAACCGTCAAATTATAAGTACCTGGCATTAGGTTAGTAACTGCAGGTACATTTCCGGCACCAGGAATATCCCAATCATAAGTGACCGGGTCCTGGGCACCAGTTACATTTGCGACAATAGCTCCCTGATTTCCACCTTCACAAGTCGGTGTAGGATCAAAGTCAATGACAATGGGATTGCCTACCGGAACCAGTACATCCTGTATTTGAGTACAGCCATTGGCATCGGTCACAGTTACATTATAAGTGCTTGGTGGTAAGTTGCTAATGGCAGAAGTATCTCCTACACCAGGAATATCCCATTCATAGGTGAGGGGATGGGTACCATTGATGACATTCACGGAAAGAGAACCATTGGTTCCCAATTCACATGAAGGGGTGGTATTGTCAAAAATGATCATTGACAAGTAGTTATTCAGGGTTACATTACTTGTCGAATCACAGCCGTCTGATAAAGTGAAAGTTTGGGAATAGGTTCCTGGTATACTCACAGTTTGACCATGGATGACTGCAGATGCTCCCGGACAAACCGTCAATTCATCATCAGTAGAAATATTGGCGAAAAAGACTTCCACCGTATCAACACTATAGCAACCAGAAGCGGTCCATGCCTGAACAATGTAACTACCAGGTTCGTCAGGTGTAGCAGTGACACAACGGCAATCTGTGCAACTCAAACTTGGGGAGTCTTGCCATTGATAGAATTCAAAGAACTCCTCCTGAACACAGAATTCTACACTTTGGCCAGGACAAATGGTCGCTGTTTGAGGTTCAACCATCGCAATTGTCGGGAAGTCCGTTATTATTTCAATAGTATCTCGTTGGGTTTGACCGCATGAATCGATGACCTCTACCCAGTATTCACCTTCGAGCCAAACGGTGACGATACTATCTGTTGTGCCATCGTACCATTCATAACTAACGAAGCCACTTCCGGCATTGAGTTCCAGGACGGCATTGTCACAGATTAATTGATCAGGACCCAAATCCAATTCCGGGGGAGGGGGTCCTTCCAATAACAAACTATCGAGATTGTTACCATAGTCACACTCAGCCACTGAAGAACTTGGGAAGTCATTTGCCAAATCAAAAGGAGTAAGGATGCTTGCATCATCATTTACAACTACAAAAATTGGGGTATCATAGAGTGATGGCAGGTACAGTTGAATGGTAGCGCAACCATCTGGGTCAATGTTGACCCCAATTTCCTGAGTAGTCATTACATTGGCATTGGTAGTTGTTGGGTTGGCATCATAAAAGGTGATGGGCGTTTCTCCAGTCAATCTCAAATCACCATTATTGCAAATAGTCAAGGTTACCTGAAAACTATCCAATCCACATCCAAACTCATCCACAGTAATGGTCGCATCAGGTGCTGGGAATTGTGGGTCTGCATATTGGGTCAGGAAATTATTTAATACAATGCTATCGCCCACAATATGGTGTTCCTGCTGCATGGTTGGTACGGACAAATCATCATTGATGTTGACATTGAAATAAGTGTGCTGATTCCAAACCTGTCTGGTAGAAACCCAGGGTGTGCTGACTGAGCCATAGGCTCGGACTTCATTTGCACAAGAACATACCAATTCGGTTTCACCATCGGCATCAACGTCCACTACTACTGGATATTCCACCCTTGTTCCCGATGTACATGGATCGGAAGCAATCAAAGTTCCGGTTCCGCCATCAAAAATTCGAATATTTTCCTCATCCCGATATGCAACTTCAAATTTTCCATCATTGTTGAAGTCAAAAACTGTACTTGCTGTTTGACCGGAGTTGTCAGTTGTTTGAATGCTCCAAAGAATATTGAAAGTATTTCCTTGTCGTTTTAATACCTGGTAATTCCCCACTGTGCAAATGCCTGTTTCCACCTCACCATCACCGTCAAAATCGCCTATATTTGCATGAGACACATCATTGCTGAAACCCAGCAATTGGAAAGTATTTACCACAAAGTTGGGCGTTTGCAAATCCCAAACATATACAGAAGCTGAAGTTCCATCATTGGTTGTAACCAAAGCATCGAGATCTCCATCATTGTCAAAATCAGCCAGGCTTGTTCTACCATCCAATCCATTGGTCAACTCTACCTCAATGTTCAAAGTACTCAAGGAGGGGTTGGTCGGGTCAATATTGACAGAATAAACTGCATTTCCTGCCACGAGTTCCAGACCAGTACAGTTTGTACAGAATCCATCTGGAAG
The DNA here is from genome assembly GCA_041941305.1 of Saprospiraceae bacterium. Lineage (GTDB taxonomy): Bacteria > Bacteroidota > Bacteroidia > Chitinophagales > Saprospiraceae > JANSWP01. Next base: position 22,935 of record JBGTQJ010000049.1, on the reverse strand, counting down.
CACATTGGCTGCAACTGAATATTGAACAGCCCAATTCAAAAATCCGGCATCAGGTAAGATCCCGCGTGGACTAGTTGATCCAGCCTCAACAATTAATTCTCCTGTAGCTCCATTGAAAATTTGATTGCCAACATACAATTCAGCAACCCCATCTCCATTAAAGTCAGCAGCACTGACTGGAGCTGAATCTTCCACTGCCTGATAACCAGCAGGGGCATTAGAAAGCCATTTTTCATTATAGCTGGTACCGTCAAATTCATAACAAACAATTCTTCTTCGAACATCACCATTGATAATTGGACCACCCAAATATGTTGCATTTTGTTGCAAATTTCCTGCTTGCATGAAAATTTCTGGAAAGCCGTTACCATCTAAATCCGCAATGCCGGGTCCATCATTGGCATAAGTAAATGCAGGTGTTTGAATGACCGTTTCTATGTTTCCGGTTTCACCATCTACAACAATGATATTTGGTAGTGGAATACCTGAGTTCTGGTTGGCTCCCGTACATGGTTTCCCGAGTACTTCTGGAATGCCATCCCTGTCAACATCCGCCACAATTGGCGTATTGTATGCACACCAGTCAGCTGAGCCTCCCAGTGTACTCCATTCCATTTCCAATTCAAAATCGCCCATAGTAGAATCTAATGAGCAATCAATTGGACATTCAACGTAATAAAAATCTTCACAAAACTCATCTCCACAACAGTCCGGGTCATAGCAATCAATCAGTCCATCACCATCGTCGTCCCGACCATTAAAGCAGTTTTCAATTCCACAATCTTCAACAAATATTTCTGTACAAATAACTTGTTGCCAGGGTAAACCTTCATCCACTATGAGTTTCACATTGTAGAACCCTTCATCACCATAGTACACAACATTTGGAGTTTGTCCGGTGCTGGAAGGAGGTATACTATTGGTACAATTTTCATAATAGAAATTGGTGACGGTGGCATCATCCCATTGGATGATAAAGAAATTCAATTCATCTCCAACTCTATGGAAAGGGGTTACACTATTGACTCTTCCTCCAATAACAATATCGTCAATTATGGTTGGAGTACTTGTAATGCCATTTGCGAATTCCAATACTTTCTGATCATCACCACTTTCTTTAAAAAGGAATCCAACATATCGGCTTTCACACTCTTTGTAAACCATTATGGTCCATTGGAAACCATCGCCAAAAAATCCAAGATTGGTAGTCGTGGGTACATTTGCCAGCGAATTTCCAAAATCAAAACGAATTAAGCCATTGATAATGTCACAGGCCAATACATAGAATTGCTCATCTTCAACAATTAATGTAGCGCCAGTAAACTCAGCATCTGCATTGCCGCCATCATAGCTAAAGAAATCCTGAACGTCACCGCGGATATTTTCACCGAAATATAATAAAGCAATATTGTTAGTATTTCTGGCGGTAACCAAACCCCACCAGTTGGCTCCAATTTGATAAACATCCAGAGAAACACCCCATTCAAATGCTCCTGTGATTCCTTCAACTTGTGTTACCTGGGGATTCACATTGGTAATATCTGAACCAAAATTGAGCCTGTAAATTCTATTCCAAACAACCATAAATCCAATAAACTCGCCATTGTCTTCCACTATGTCAATTCCTTGATTGAGCTGCAAGGGACCACCTCCTGTAATATCAGGGGTATTGATATTGACGATATTTGGAGTGGGATTATTCAAATCATTTCCATAATCCATCCGCACAATCCTGTCGACAGGCTGTTGATAATGGGTGACAAAAATGTGGTATCCTGTCCCGTTTTGAGTATTGTCCACAAAATCGATTCCGACTGGTACCGGAGCCAATCCACCCGCTGGCGGTCTTTGACTGGGTGCACCTAATGAATCAGGTTCACAGTAACTCCAGTAATAACTCGAAAAGTTACATTCGGATTCTGCCATAAACTGGATGTCATCACAGGTTGTTGCAGTGTCTGGTGCATAGGTTACTGCGACGGCACAATCACCTACTCTAATAAAATTGGTCAAAGAAGTTGTATCGCTACACAGTAATCCTTCGGCTACCAGATAAACAGAATATAAACCAGGTGTATCAAATATGAATGAAAAATCAGTTGTAGTTCCCTGGGAAACTCCATCAACAAACCATTCGTAGTTGAAAGCATTGGTGGTTGTATTTGTAAAATTCACTTGTTCTCCCACATTAACGGTAAAGGCATCCTGGATAAAACTTGCCTGTACTCTACAAGTCACTTCAATGGAAATTGTCAAACTATCAATGCAATTTGGCGCATCATTCGTAGCTACCAGTGTAATATCAAAAGTTCCCAATTGATTAAATTGAAATGCGGTATCTACGGCATTGGAGAAAGTAGTCCCATCTACTCGCCAGACATAATCTACACCATTGACCGATGTATTTGTGAAATTTAATGTGCCTCCAATATCAATAGTCAAGGCATCCGGGTCAAAATCTGCTGTAATTGGCAATAAACATGGGTCTTCACAGCCAATGGAGGCCAACAATGAATTTCTGGTCGTCTCTACAAAAAACTGCATTCTATCTTTTTGCCCTTCAGTAAATGCAGAATAACATTCCAGGTTGCTGTAATCCATATAGTTGATGAACATATCGTCCTGGTCACTGGTGAAGGGATTATTTGGATCAGCCAAATTCACATCTGTGTCACAACTATTTTGAGTGAATTCACATGGAGCAGCTACTGTCGTCTGGTCTGGTGGCGTATCACAAATACGGTCTCCATCTGCCAGGCAATCGTCATTGTCACAACCTCCTTCAAAGGTGTGGTACAAGCCAAGGTAGTGTCCCATTTCATGAACCTGAACCGCAGAATTGGACTCAGAACTACCAAAGTACTCTGCTTCCATCACGATTCCGTCTTCAGGATTTCCATGAGAAGATGGCAAATAGGCATATCCGGCTACACCACCTGCAATTTCTCTAACCAGCCAAATATTGATATAACTGGTTGGATCCCATCGGTTGATGTCTTTTACTGCAATGTCATCTGCCAAAGTCATAACTGTCAATGTATTGACATCGCGCGTAATTCCAGTTGTTGGATTTCCATCAGGATCCTGTTTTGCCAGGCAGAAAGCAATTTGGACATCTACTCCAGTGCCCTGATCGTAATAATTGACATTCTCAAAGGCATCATTCAAATGTTGCACTCCTTGCTGAACGATTAAATCAGTTAAATTTTCGGCCCCATTGTCATGGATGATATGGACCACCAAAGGTAAGGTGTAAATGGGTGGGTTTTCTGCAGCAGGTGGTTTGTTTTGCATGTATTCGTAAACCTGCTTTTCCAAGGATTCCTGAAGTGCTTTTTTTGATGGATAAGCTTCAAATAATTTTGTCCGGACTTCGTCAGATGAGCAGACAAAGCCCTCGCTAAGGGTTTGCTCTTGTGTGTTATTTGATTCTTGAATTTGGGAGGTTCCAAACCAGACCCCCCAGCCGAAGGTCATGGTAACAGTGAGTAATTTGAGTAAAGTGGTCATATAGCTTATTTTTCAATATTTCTTTGTGACAGGCAAATGTAATTCTTCATTAGCGAATTGTAGAATAATACTGCGTCGGGAATTTGCCAAAATATAAATACTTGGAGGTACCATTCCAATTGACTCGAAGCCAACACCAATTGTTTAAATTATTTTTAAGATGCCGGGCAATGTAAAATCATTGCCCGGCATCTTAATTTTTTTTTGGCTGCAAAGCTGCCAGTATCTATATATTACCTTATTAAATAATTAATCCAAAAGAAAAGGACGAGGTAGATCCAAAGTCCATCAAGGAAATGCCAATACAAGGTCAATAATCTCAATTTGAGGCGTTTTTCCGGATCTGAAAAATAAACCAATACGCTGACGGGTTCTTTCATTTGCAATCTGGCTGTTCTCAAAAACAAGCCAAGAAAAGGCAAGCCAGCAATGACATGAGCAAAATGTAATCCTGAAAGTAGATAGAGGTAGGCGGTTGAATTTCCAGAGCTTAAAAACTCATTTTTTGCAAATAACTGCTGCCAGCCAAAAATTTGAGCGATGAGAAATAGAATGGAAAGTAAGATGGTCCAAATTAGTGCTTTTTGATATTTATCTGTGTCGTCTGCCTCATAGGCCTGTTTGGCCCGAAGCATGGTCCAACTACTCCCTAGTAATATCAAAGTATTGAAGATAAATAATGGAGGCAGTTGTATTGGAGGTAAGTTATTTTGCACCCGATTGTAAACCAAAGCTCCGGAAAAAGCTAAAAACAAGGCAGATATTGCAATCAAAAGCAATACCATCATGATGTTGTATGGGTGAAATGTGAAATTTTCGTATTCGCTATACTTGTGATTGGACATCCGTAAATAGGTAATTCAAAAAATGATTGACCGCGCAATTTTATTACTCAATCAACCCTGTGCGAATGTACGACAATCGGGAAGAAAAAAGGTTTTTGGGGTTGGACAGATATTGTGAACGTATGTGAAACTTAAAATCGTAATTATAGAGTGACTTTATTCGGTTGACCGTAAACGGTTGACGGCAGAAGATTTTTGAGGAAGCGTGACTTTTGAAATCTGTGCCGTTAAATTTTGGCAGCCTGCGCAGGCGTATATTGCCAAAAGAAGGAAAACAGTTTTCATAGCTTTCTTAATTTGAGTGCAAGGTAATAGGGGATTTGTTTATTTGTTGGCAAAGTATTTTTAAAAGTCAGGTTTCTGTTTTTTGGTTTGATGGGTACTGGTTTTCTGGTTTTCTGGTTGCTGGGTATTGCTGATACCATTGGGATACGTAATAGTGGATAGCAAAATGGTGTTTTATTATTCCAAACCAGCCCCAGAACCCAGAACCCAGTACCCAGCAACCAGTACCCAGTACCCAGGAACAAGAATCTTTTTATTTTTACCCCAGAACTATAAAGACGATTATGAGAAACTGTCCTTCCTGCCAATCTGAATTACCTGAAAATGCTCGGTTTTGCCCTCAATGTGGAGAAAAAGTTTTTGAGGAGACTTTGACTTGTCCGGATTGTGGAGCGGAAAATGCGATCAATGCCAAATTTTGTTTTCATTGTGGAATGGAATTTTTTATCAATCAGCCACCTCCGATGAATGATATCTTTCGGGAGAATCCAGTTGAGAATATAGAACAATTGTTGGTAGATGACTTTAAGGAAGCATTTAAGGAAAGGATAGAAGCGGAACATAATCCAACAAATTATGACAAATATGTAAAGCGGTTCAATCATTCAGACTTCAAAACAGGGTTCGAATTTAGAATGAAGCAATTGGCAGAGCAGGTGCAGCAATTGAGAGAGCAGGGTAGCAGTCAGGATGAACAACCCTTCATTCAAAAGGCTTATGAGGATTTATTGGATTACTTCATTATTCATTATTGCCAGGATTTAAATGAGATTGTTTTACCAGAAACCATCTTGAAGTACCAAAACATCAAAGAGGAGGACATTGATTTGGGGCAAATGATTATGGATTATTTGGATTTTGGGAACGAGGAAGAAACCGTTTACACGGATTTTGTTGCTATGCCTTTTCAGAAATTGAAAAATGCCACTGATTCCTTTTTATTTCCGCATAAGGAAGAAAAAATTCTTTTTATCTGTGACCAAACTGTATTGGGCTCTTTAAAAGAAGGCTTTGCCCTTACAGAAGCTGCCATTTATTGGAAAGCTCACTTTGAACCTGCTCAATCTTTTACCTTTCCGGAAATAGCCGAAGTAAAAAGACAAGAAGACTGGTTGACCATCAATGGTCATTTTTTTAATGTGAATAAGTCAGTGAATTTGAAGTTGATGAAGTTATTGAAGAAGTTGAAACGGATTGAAGTTAAGTAAATACAATACCATCTCAAATAAGGAAAGCGAACCAGATTATGGTTCGCTTTCTATGAAATAGTATTTCAAAAATTTAATTTTCCTTAAATCAATATTATGCCACCGCTGGGTGTGTATCGGCTACATTCTCCTTTATCCATTTCAAACAATCATTGAAATTATCAAAAATCTGTTCTTCAGGAACAAGATCAGGAATGATATCAATCCTTTCCAGCATGTACCTTGGTTGATTGAGAATATTCACCATCAATACTTTTTTCCCATTTTTAACCAAATCTACCAGAATATCTTCCATGGCGTACAAGCCCGATTGGTCGATGTATTGCATTCGCCCCATTCGTATGATTACTGTGGAAGCCGTTTTGGGAATTTGCAAGGCCAGCTGCTGAAAATTGCTCGTAGAACCAAAAAATAGTGGACCTTTGATATGTTTGATAAATACTTCCTCTTTTAATTCTTCCGGGAAATTTATCTCGTCAGCCCATGCTGTTTCCTTATCTAATGATTTTACATCAGAGCGTTCTGCTGTCAAATCACCAATCTTTTTCATAAACATCAAAGAAGCGATAACCAAACCTATTCCTACAGCATAAACCAGGTTCCAAACAGAAGATAATATGAGTACTATGATCATAATAGTCACTTCTGTTTTTGGCATATATGGAATGGCTTTTAATCCTTTATAATCCATCACACCAATACCTACGGTAATAAGAATACCTGCCAAAACAGCTGCAGGTATTTGAGAAGCAACAGGTCCAAGAGCCAATAAGATGACAAGCAATAAAACCCCTGAAATCATACCTGACAATCTGGTTTTTCCACCTGCAGTAATATTAACAACCGTTCTAATTGTAGCTCCCGCACCAGGAATTCCTCCAAATACTGCGGCAATTGAGTTTCCAATTCCTTGTCCGACCAATTCCTTGTTGGGTTTGTGTTTGGTTTTGGTCATATTATCTGCAACCACAGAAGTCAATAAAGAATCTATTGCTCCCAGCAAGGCCAAGGTCAGAGCAGTAAAAATGTAGGGTGAAATAGCGGCAAAACTAAACCCAGTGAATATTTCCAGGTTTGGTACGGGCAATCCACTTGGAATTTCTTCAATAGGACGATAATCCAATCCAAAACCAAAAGCAATTCCCGACATCACCAATAGTGCAACCAGTGTACTAGGGATCGCTTTGGTGATTCTCTTGAAGCCATAAATAATAAATATAGTTCCTAATGCCAACAATAACTCGAGCCAATTGATATTACTCAGCGCTCTTGGCAATACTTTGATAGTTCCAATAACGCCTGAAGCTTCTTTGCCTGCCAACGTTTGTGACTCCTGAGCTATTTGATCCTGGGTAATCAATTCTGCCCTCCTGATGGTTTCTTTAAAATCTTCCAAAACGAGTATCCCCTCGCCAGCCTCTTCTTTCAAAATGTTGTCTAACATGATCTCTTCTGCGAGCGGTTTGAATTGCTCAACATATTGGGCGTCTTCTTTTGGATAATAACCAACGGAAGGTAAAATTTGTGTGACTAAAATAATAACTCCAATGGCTGTCATAAAGCCAGAAACAACAGGATAAGGAATGTACCGAATGTATTTTCCAAGTCCCATGAACCCCAATCCGATTTGCATTAATCCTGACAATAGGAAAACTGTCAAAATTACTGGGAGAGCTTTGTTAACATCCCCGTCATAATTGGCTAGAATTCCAGCAATGATAATCATACTAACCGCTGTCATTGGGGCTGTTGGTCCCGAAATCTGGGTATTTGTACCCCCAAACCATGCAGCGAAAAAGGCAATAAATATGGCACCATAAAGCCCGGCACTGGGTCCAAGCCCTGAACTAACTCCAAAAGCAAGTGCCAAAGGAAGTGCTACAATACCTGCAGTTATCCCACCAAAGAAATCTCCTTTGAAGTGAGAAAAATCTAATCCTAATATCTTTTTCATTTTTCTTTTTGCTTTAATGACTCAATTAACCTGGTAATGTTTGTAGTATATTTTTTGGCAATCAAATTCCACACACATTCTTTCTGTTAAAATTTGCCGACACGACGATCAAACCAGGTTTCTGAGTATTCCTACTTGATTGATTTAATATGGGTAAAGTTTGAATCATTTTTAGGGAATCGATCAATCCATAAAAGTTACTTTTCCCGTTTTAACATCATAAATCGCTTTGACAATGTCAATCTTCCCCTCACTTTCAAGACCACTTAATATTGAACTATGAGCATGAATATTGTCAACAGTCAGTTCGACATTTTTTCGGACCACATTGTTGACAAAGGATGCGTTTTTCGAACTTCTATCTTCACCATCCGCAGTTGCTGTGGCATCGACTGCCGGTTGAATTTTTCCAAGCAAAGTAGTCAAATTGCCATCTTTCAGTCCATCACATGCTCCCTTGACAGCTCCACAGGCTGTATGTCCCAGTACGACGACTAATTTTACACCTGCATATTTTGCGGCATACTCGATACTTCCAAGGATATCTTCATTGACGATATTGCCGGCAACACAGGCATCGAATAGATCTCCAATGCCCTGATCGAATATTATTTGAGTAGGTACACGAGAATCAATGCAACTCAGGATGGCAGCAAATGGATATTGACCAGTTGATGTAGCTGCGATTTGCTCCTCATAATTTCTGGATAATTGCTTTTTTTCCAAAAACCGTTGATTGCCATTTTTAAGCAAGTCCTTCGCCATTTGTGGCGTAATTTCTGCCTGAGTTTCAGGCGTTTGTGCAATTGAATTGTTTATGGTACTATTCATTTTTTTTTTGAAATTAAAATAACGGATTTGTCAAACCAAAATATTAGATTGACTAAAAATTAAAAGATTCCAATACAGGATTTATTCAATTTCTTGTAATACATATTTTATCAATCTGATATAAATACGCTTAAGCTACAATACACTTTTTAGAAGCAAGAGCCAAGAACTAAGAAACAAGACTTTTATGCTGAAGACTTTTATGCTTTTTGCTTATTTTATCTTGATTCTTGCCTCTAATTTTTCGTTTCTCAAAAAGTGTATAGTAGAAAGAAATACACTAAAATGCGGTCTACGATAAATTGGGAAAAAATTCGGGAGGAGGAGTGATGATTTTGGAAATAGTGAAGGATTTTAATGTGTTTGTGCCGAAATTTTTCAACACCTTTTGATTTTCAATAAATAATTTGGAGAAGTTTTCTGAAGTGATTTTTTTGTCTTTTTCTTTTTTGGACTCCTCTTCTTCGGACTCGTTATTTTCAGAGCCTATCAATTCTATTTGATCCCCACATGATAACATTAACAAGCAATAAGGCATTACACTCACCCAAAGTTGGCTGAAAAGAATGGCAACAAAAAAGATGTTCCGGAAATTTTGATATGCGATATTGAAAATCAAAGTATTACAAACTAAATAATTCTCAAGGGAATTTTAATGGTTTTGAAAAATTATCACAAAAATAATTTTGTCAAGGAAAAAAACAAAAGAAACAAGTCATCACCGAAATTCCCACATTCATCAACAGTGATTTTAGGAAAAGGTTTTTACCGAGGAAGTATGAATTCATTTTTCCTGATATTTGACTCATGATGAATTAAGAGTATGTTTAAATTTTTCGCCAGAATCATAAGCTCTTGATTTTCAGTTTGTAAAATTTTTAAATATACTCTAATATTATCCATTTAGAGGAGGAAATTCCTTAAGGCAGGGGTTTTCCTCGCTCATTTGCTTTCCTTACTATTGAAACATCTGTCCAATGAAAAATTGAAAAAAAATAAAAACCTGTAATAAAATCACTTCACAAGCCACTAACCAGTAAAATTAAATCACCAACTTCTGAAAAAAACATTGCAAAACGACTTTTACCATACCTCAATTCTGCCCTATGCTTCAATCATCATAAAGATTTGTAGGGCATACACCTCTACTCAGGAAGATTTTGAGGATTACTATCAGGAAGTATGTCTGCAAATTTGGAGGAGCAGGGAAAATTTTAAGCAAAAATCAGATTGGAGTACCTGGATATATCGCTTGTCTCTGAATGTCTGTATGACACTATTGAAGAAAAAGAAAAACCGTCAACAGCGCTTTGCTTCTGATTATCTGCCCAATTCATCGGCAGAGCAGGAGGTATTCACTGATGAGGCTTTAAATCAATTGTATGATGCCATCAAACAATTATCTGAGATTGATAGGGCAGTAATCTTACTTTATCTGGAGGAGAAATCCTATCAGGAAATCGCAGAAATAATAGGTACCAACACAAATAATATCGGGGTTCGAATCGCCAGAATTAAAAAACGTTTAAAAAAAATTCTTCTCTGACAATTAGGGTGGTCAAACAAAAATGAAATTGAAACGAACTACTATGGAATTTGATTATCATGTTTGGTTGGCGCTTGACACCCGAATTATTAAAGTTTCAAAATTAAATCATGGAAAAATCTATTGAAAACATCTGGAAAAATGGATTTACAAAAAATGAAGATATGATTGTACCAAAAATTAATGAACTGTATAACAGAAAATCATTGCATATAGTAGATATGCTTAAAAGAAAGATGAAAACCAATATTAAAATGCTTTATGGTTTTGCATTTATCGCATTGATCGGTTACTGGCTGATTGGTGCTCCCGGTTTCGGAATATTCTTTTTTCTATTATTTATCGGCCTGGCATTGATTCCCAAAAACGGTATTGGAAGCATCGAAAATATAGACCACAGCCTGAGTAGTTATGAATACCTGAAGGCAATTAATTCCTGGCTCGAAAACAGGTTGAACAGAAATATCAAACATGTGAGATGGTTTTATCCCCTCGTATTTATGTTGAGTATTATAGCAGCTCTAAAAGCCAATGGTATTGAGCTATCTCTTGAAAAAGGCACAAATGAATTTATGACAACCCTCATCGCTGGATCAATAATGATTATCGGCATGAGCATATTTATCATCTTCGCCCGCCCAATTTATATGTTCGATTTCCGAACCTTGTACGGAGGGACCATGGATAAGTTGAAAGAAATGATAGAAGAGATGGAAGAATTGAGGGATTAGGAATTGGATCTTGTCTATGGTCCTTAGAATGATTGTAGGCAAGATATTTCATCCAAGCAGGGCAGAATTTGAAGAATCTGTTCAGTTGCGAACTGCAAGCGAAATTTTAGATGAACTGGACAAAACATATAGAATGAATTGGGCTTGTGTAGATGCTCGAATTAAAGGGGAAGCTGTTTCTGGAAATTTAAATGCCAGTGTTGTATATGAACGGCATTATTCACTAAATTGGTTAACAAATTATCAAAATCAGGATTGGGATAATGTACAAACAAATACTTAAAACCTATCTGACATTTCCACTAATAGCACTTCTGGCAATATTGATTTTATCCTGCTTAAATAAGGATAATGGCAAGGCTTATTTAAATACAAAAAAGGATCATCAAAGGGGATTGGAGAGTCCGACTATAATTGATACACAAAAAATAGATAACCTTTTATCGAAGATCAAAATTCAACCCGATTCCTCTTTGACTTATGATCAAATGAAAAAGAGGGTTAAGCATATTCGCCAGAGCTTGTCTTCTGAAATTTCAAATGATTCTCTTTCGAGACTTTTCCAAAACATTCTGGTAGAGCAAGTCATTCCTTATTGGTACAATACTCCCTGGTCATTTGAAGGGCACACTGCAGTCCCTGGTCAGGGAGAAATTGCTTGTGGCTATTTTGTTTCTACGACATTAAAGGATGCCGGTCTGAATTTGAATCGATATAAACTAGCTCAACAAAACCCTCTTAATGAGGCTCAAAGTTTGAGTTTAGAGAATACTATCAAACTCATAGAGCATACTTCTCCGGAAGAAAACATAAAAACCATTAATTTCATCACTAAGGAGGGCATTTATTTTATAGGTTTTGATCAATCTCATGTTGGATTTATTTTGAAGCTAGAAAAGCAATTGTATTTGATACATTCCAATTATCTAAACGCACAGGGAGTAATGATTGAGAAAATAGAAGACTCTAAAGTATTCGCAGGTTATGAAAGATTTTACATTGCTGAACTAAGTACTAACAAGGCATTATTACAAAAATGGAAAGTGGGGGAAGAGATTGATGTGGTAGTAGAATAGTTAAATAATCCTGGCAGCAATACTCAAATTGTAAATTTTTAACAAATTTCTATTGCCATTTTATCCAAATTTTTGTTCTGGCATTGAGTAGCAGGGTTTTGAACCCTGCAGAATCTCACGAACCCTCCTGATTTCATCAGAAGATGCGGATTCAAAACCCCGCTACTCAACCTTCTTGCTTAAGTGAGCATTAATGCAACCGTGGAATATTATTGGGTTTTGGAAAACTGTGCTACCAGTTTACTAATCTTTTGTTAACCTTTGTGCTGAATTAGTATCCAAAAACACTTTTTAAGGTCTAAAAACTGAATCAAAACCCGACGATTGTTGAATAATATAATTTTAAGAGATCAACTGGGTGATGGCTGGTTGAAGTTTAAGAACCCAGTATGTGTTTATCAAGCATACCACCCCGATAAAATTATTCCTATTGTAAAGGTAATCGAATCTTGCGTTGGCGAAAAGGGATATTATGCTGCTGGATTTTTAAGTTATGAAGCTAGTTCTGCTTTTGACAATGCATTGAAAACTTATCCTTATGGTGATTTTCCATTGCTATATTTTGGGATTTTTGAATCAGTTGAAAGGATAGAGGATATGGGAAAAGCACAATCAAAAGCTGCTCAAATCAGGGAAATTCAATTTCAACTGCCCTATTCTCAAGAAAATTACGAAAGAAAAATAGCCAAGGTTAAAAAGCATATTGGATTAGGAGATACTTATCAGGTTAATTTTACATTTAGACAAAAGGCAGATTTTAAGGACCAGCCATTTGATTTGTTCCTTCATATGGCTCAGGGAGCGCCATATGCTGCCTACATTGAAAATGAAGATTTTGCCATTAGTTCTGCATCTCCAGAGTTATTTTTCCAGATTAAAGATGGAATCATTACCGCACGTCCTATGAAAGGGACCTGGGCAAGGGGACGGACTTTGGAAGAAGACCTGTTCTTCAAAAACCAACTGGTGAATTCACAAAAAGATCGCTCTGAAAATGTGATGATTGTGGATATGATTCGCAATGATATGTCCAAAATAGCTGAGATTGGTACTGTGAAAACTCCCAAGTTGTTTGATATTGAAAAATATCCAACCGTTTGGCAAATGACCTCCACTGTTGAAGGAAAAACCAAAGCCAGTTTTTCGAAGATTTTAAATGCCATGTTCCCATGTGCCTCCATTACCGGGGCTCCAAAAGTTAGCACTATGGAAATCATTCGGGAATTGGAGGATAGTCCACGAAAGATCTATACCGGGAGTATTGGATATTTAAACCCCAATGGAGATATGCAATTCAATGTGGCCATACGAACTGCCTTAATCAATAAAAAAAAGAAAGCACTTGAATATGGAGTTGGTGGTGGGATTGTTTGGAAGTCAGAAGCAAAAAAGGAATTTGAAGAATGTATTTTAAAATCAAAGGTCATTCGCAAATCCAATCAAAGCACTCCTTTTTCGCTTTTGGAAACCATTCTCTGGGAGCCCGAATCCGGCTATTTCCTTTTAGAAAAACATTTGGAACGAATTCAGGATTCAGCTAATTATTTTGACTTCCAAATCGATTTGGAGAAAATTAAAAAGCAGTTAGCTGAAATTACTTATTTCTTTGGTTGTCAAAATTATAGAGTTCGGGTGTTGCTGTCAAAGAATGGTAAATTATCTATTCAATATTTTTCAAGTGTCAAAAACGACTACGAAAAAGACAGAAGCATCATTTTGGCAAATGACCCTGTAGATTCCAACAATCCTTTTCTTTTTCATAAAACAACCAATCGGAAAGTTTATGAAAATAGGAGAGCCAATTTGAAAAACTATTATGATGTCTTGTTGTGGAATGAAAAAAGAGAATTGACCGAATTCACGAAAGGCAACCTGGTGGTAAAATGGAATGGTGCTTTAACCACTCCATCCGTATCTTGTGGTTTGTTGAATGGCACATTTCGCTCTCAGTTGCTTGCTGAAAATATTTTGATTGAAAAGGTGATTCCTATAGATGCAATCGATGAAATTGAAGAATGGTATTTTATCAATTCTGTTCGAAAATGGCAACAGGTTGAATGGAAAACCAATCAAAACCTCCTTAAATCATCTCTCCAAAATGACCACTCCGGAGTTCGCAATTCTTCTCCAAAATTTAAAGAGTACCATGGGCTTAATCCTTGTTCATCCAAATTTTTCAAAATATGAATATCCTGGGCAGGCATATAGCTTTGAGCCAGCAAAAACATTTTTTCACCTGCTTCATTTTCGACCAGATCTACTACAATGATTGCATGACCGGGAAAGCCCCCCTGAATAAATACATCTCCAATTTTAATATTTTCTAATTCCACAGGGTTTAATTCTTTTTCCAGGGAAGCTGTTCCAGCATAACTGAAAATTTGAATCATATATTTTTTGAAATTGGGATAGGAGTTATTTGGAGAACCAGAGGGATTTGAAAAACCAACCCGGCTTCCAGAAATTATAGGTTTTCTTCCTTTCCGCCAATCTTCAAATGCCACTTTATCTCCACTTGTGAAATTGAAATGGATTCGATCAAATTGCCGCAGACTATAATGATATTCAGCCTTTAATCGCATTACTGCATCTGCACATTGTTGTAAATCTCTTTTGCCCACATCGATATCCACCACTGCAGCATGTACGTTTTGTGTCCATTTTTCTTTTCCATTGTGGTAATAAACCTTAGCATTATTTGGTTTCAGTGGAAGGTGACGAAGCCAGTCTCCAAAAGAGCCTTTTGGTGCAAGGACTCTATTGAATCCGGAAGGTGGATTGATGCGGTTGATTAGGGCATCAGCGTAATCATAGTTCTCTTTCCAGACGTATTGGTTGACAGTTGAAGTTTCTGTTTCAATAGTTTTGAAGGAACTGGAATCATTCTTTACTAGTTTTTCATGATCGCTAACTTCTGTAGCGTTTTCCGATTTCGAATGACAAGCCAAATAACCGATGAGTATGATGATGATGCCAATTCCTTTCATGATTTAAATGCTTTATTCTCGTTGAGAAGTGAAATGTTTTTTTAAGAAGAGTTGATCGTCGGCCCAGAGTACATAAAATTGAATCTTTTTTTTTGGACGAATATTTTCAATAGTATATTGCTATTTTCAACTAATCTCACCCAAAAACTTTGGACAAGTTCCATCTCAAAACCCTACGCTAACACTTTTCCCTTCACCACTTTCTCCTTCTCCAATGCCTACTCCTATCGTAGAAGAAATTCCAATGCGTATTCCAAAATCCTGGTATTTAAAATCATGAAAAGAAGTAGTGACTTCTATTCTAAAAATTTTGAAAATATTATCCAATCCATATCCTAGTTCAATATAGTTTTTTGCGCTTGGAGTAGCCAGGTAATTGACAAATAGATTTTCTTTCAAACCAATCATCCAAACTTCCATAATTTGTGTAATCAGCAATTTCCGGAACTGATAATGTAAGTGAGCTTGTAGGTACTGATCTTTTGTACTGTATTTGTAGTAACTCAAAAGGCGGAAACTTTCAGCCGGATCTGCACTTGTGGTAAGAATCTGGTTACCTGGAAAGTGACGGAAGTCCGGAAAAGCCAAAGAATCTGAATTGAGATAAGTACCTATAGAAATTTTTAAATCCATTCTGCTCCCATCATATCGATTCCAGGCAAATTTGCTGCCCAACTCTATTAAATCGAAATCTACATCGCTTCCCAGGGCATCTGTTATCCCTTTTGAATAGCGACCAAAAAGGATTGGTGCATTGTTTATATAAAGGCGTTCGTTATTTCTAACCTGATATTTCTGCCAGGGTTTCCACTCGACACCAGCTTTGAATACCAAAGCATCATGAGTTTCAAAAAGGGTGTTTCCAATTTCGATATTTTCGGGATTATTTGGTGAAAAAGCTTTGCTATCCGTATTGTTCCAGGGTTTCACATCCTCATTTTCAAGCGCATGCCTTCTGGACAATTCAGTGCTTAGCGATAATTGTAATTTATCTGTCACCTGTTTTTGAAAAAAGATTTTGCCGTATTGTTTTTCGTACAATTTGACATAACTTTCCTTAGCCAGGAGGGCATATGCTGTATTTATGATAGGTTCAATCGCCTCATCTTCATTGAATTGGGATACATATCGTCCCCCTTCCAAAAACAAAATATTTTTTCTATGCTTTTCCCCAAAGTTTAGTTCGAGAAAGCCTTTAGCCAACCATTTATTTCTGGCAAATGAATATCGGGTGGTTCCCCCAATTTTAAAATGATTATGCTCTCCAAAAGCATTTCTCAAACTCAAAGTCAATGGCAAAGCATAACCCTCCACTGAATTGAATTCAGCATTTACAATAGGTGAGCCATAGCTTATTCTGGAGTTTTCCCCAAGCCTCCAGGAATCTCCAAACGCAATACCCAGGAGGGAAAACACACCACCTTTTTTGTTTTTTATATTTAGAGAGTCCTCTTTTGCTTTGGTTCTTTTTACCAGCGCCAAACTATCTGCATTTCTATAGGATTTTACCTCGTATTTTGTCAGAGGAACTGGACGAATTTGTTCCCAAAATAAGGTGTCCCGGTTGCTTGCATTGGAATCTATATCCATATGGTAATTGCTGACCATTTCAGGTTCATCTCGTTGTTTTCTTTCTTCTTTTTCGTATTCCTTGATGATTTTTTTCAAATCCTTCCGTGTTAATTCTTCTCCCGAGGCCAGTTTTTCGAGTGCACTTCCCTTTTTGGCAACTTGTTGTTTTTCCAATTCTGCTGCCAATTCCTTTTCAATTTTTTCATCAATGACTTTAAAGTTTATATCCAGGTCTGGATTCAACTCAATTTTATAATCACTTACAGTAGCCAGATAATTGTACACAAATCGAAAGCCGAAAATTTTGGCGTCAACCTCAAATTGGTGGGTTACTGGTAACCAGGCTTTATCTTCTATAGGTGCATAAAACTGTTGGATTTCAAATCCGATACCCAGTTTCCAGGTTTTTAGCTTTAAACTGTGGATACTCCACCAGTCACCAACAATGGAAAGGGTTCCTTCGAACACCCCTTCACCTCTACTTCTGGGCGTGACCTTGATTTTATTGATCTCGTATCCTCTTTCAAAGTAAGACCCTAAAAATTCAAATTTGTAATAGGCGAATGCTTTGGGAGAAAGTGGAGAAATGGATTCTCCCACTTTGGATTCGTAAAAGCTGCCATTGATATATCCATTAGGGCTCACGTCATTATTGTCTCCTTGTTCTCGGATGCTCACCACCTTTTCAGTGTATGTATTGGGTCGTTGATAACTAATCTCACTTACAGATTCCACCAAAAAGGCAGTTGTCGAATCCACCCCTTCTTTTTCAATCATTTTGGTAAGTATTTTGGGTGATTTTAACAATCTTCCAGAACCCTTGATGTACACCATCGCTGTGTACTGCTCTATTTGCTGCAAGTGAAATTCTGCTTTGGCAATTGCTTTGCGCATGATGGTGTAGGCTGGGTCTTCCCTGCCTTCCAACACATCAATGGTCTTTAATTCCAATACCTGCTCACCCAAAACGATGTCGTGCTGTACTTTAGAACCCTTCTGTACATACACTTCCTTTATAATAGATTCAAAACCCAGGTATTGGTAAACCAAATTATAGTTTCCTGGTTGCAAGTTGATTTCATAGTATCCCTCTTCATTCGTTACTGTTCCAGTACCGGTTTCCTTTACAAAAATAGTGGCAAAAGGCAAGGGGGTTCCACTGTTATCCTTTACAAATCCCTGGATACCGGAAGCAAAGCTTATTTTTGAGATGAGGGTAAGGATGAGAATTGAGGTAATATTTTTAAGCATAAGTTTGATTGTTGTCTTGTAAAAAAGTCGGCAATATTAAATACTAAGTTGTACAGCAATAATTTCCATTTGACCAAGTTTCTTATTTTTAGGATGAAAAAATTGATTTCTATGATAAACTCAAAACCCGCTCTCTTGCTGCTTTGTTTTTGCGCTTTCAATTGCATTGTGTTTGCACAAAGCCCGCCTAGGTTTATTCAAATTAATTTGTATGAAAGTGGTGATGCTCAAGCCCTCCAAAATTCAACTCCATTTGCAAATATTAATGAAGCCGGAGATTTTAGAAAACTGGAGAATAAAAGTTTTTCATTGTACTTAACCAAACGCATCAGGCAGGAGACTAATTTTAATTTTGGTCTTGGTTTTACCTATTTGAAGCAAAGGTTTGGTAGCGATCTTAGCCTACCGAATTTAATTGTCAGTATTCCTGGTTTACCAAACTTATCGACCAGCGATCAGGATATATTGTTAAGATGGGTGGAAATGCGCAACCAATATATTTTTGTTCCTTTTGGTCTTACCTACAATTTTCTTGAGGATAAAAAGAAATCCAGGTTGTATTTAAATATGGAGATGCGACCTCATTTGTTAATCAGGTCAAGCATAGAACCAGAGTATTGGCGTTTTACACCAGTTGGTGGAAGAGTTGTGGCTTCAGAAGTAATCGATTCAGGTTTAAAAGACCATTTTAAGGATTTTTCCACCAGATTTTTATTCCAGACTAAAGTTGGGCTAGGGATGTCCATTTCATTGCGTCAGGGACGGCTGCCCAGGCAAACCGATTACGGAGTAGAATTGTCCTGGATTTCGTATTACCATTCTCCAACTGGAGGATTGAATTCTGGAGGCAGTGGATTTATGGGGAGTTTCTTTGTGAGGTTTGCGAGAGATCCAAAATAAAAGGAGATTTTATTTTTTGAAATAAGCATTCAGATCGTCCAATCTGACCGCTCAAGAGATACGCTGTTACGAAGACCAAAAAGAAAAGCCCTATCATCCATAGTTTTTTCTAAACCTTCCAATATTCATTGTTGTCTTCTAATCAATTTTATTTACTTTGCTGGAAGAATCAAAACAAACGTTACCAATGAAATCCTTTACGCTTTATATAATTTTGATATTCACCTTTGGCTTCTTTGCCTGTCAAACTTCAGAACCCCTTCCGCCTCCGAATATCATTTTCATTATGTCTGACGATCATGCCAACAATGCAGTGAGTTGTTATGGTAGCAAATTGATCGAAACACCAAATATTGACAGAATCGCGAAAGAAGGCATTTTATTCAAAAATAGCTTTGTAACCAATTCGATTTGTGCTCCAAGCCGGGCTGTTTTGCTTACCGGAAAGTACAGCCACACCAATGGATTGAGAGATAATAGTGACCGCTTCGATGGTTCACAAATGACTTTTCCAAAATTGTTGCAAGAGGTTGGTTATCAAACATCTGTAGTGGGCAAATGGCATTTGAAAACAGCACCTACCGGATTTGACTATTCAAATGTACTAATAGGTCAGGGTCCATATTACAATCCAAAAATGGTCGAAAATGGCGATACGATTCAACATACTGGGTATACAACTGACATCATTACAGATCTCGCTTTGAACTTTATGGAAAACAGAGATTCCACCAAACCATTCTGTATGTTGTATCACCACAAGGCACCTCATCGAAACTGGATGCCCCATCCTCGCCATTTTGAATTGTACAAAGACATTGATTTACCATTGCCCGAAACCTTTTATGACGATTATGCCACGCGATCGGCAGCTGCCAAGGAGCAGGATCAACGAATTGAGGACATGTTTTTATCTCATGATATGAAGCTATTGCCGGAAGATTGGGGCGGGGGTAAAGACCCCGGCACTGGTGGAAGCGGTCTGACAAGTACTTACGATGCTGGTCCTGGGCATGTCCGAGCAATGAATCGATTGACAGAAGAACAAAGAGCTGCATGGGATGCCCATTATGATGAGGTGAGGCAATTCTTCAGAGAATCCAATATGGAAGGAAAAGAATTGTTGGAATGGAAATACCAGCGGTACATCAAGGATTATTTGAGGGTGGTAAAAGCAGTCGATGAAAACATTGGGCGAGTGTTGGATTTTTTAGATGAAAACGGATTGGCTGAAAATACCATCGTCATTTATACCTCCGACCAGGGCTTCTATTTAGGTGAACATGGTTGGTTTGATAAGCGATTTATGTATGAAGAATCCCTTCGAATGCCCTTGGTGGCGCGTTATCCTGCATTGACAAAAAAAGGACAAATGGTAGAGGATATGGTGCTCAATCTGGATTTTGCTCCTACTTTTTTGGATTTTGCAGGTGCAGAAATTCCTATGGCGATGCAGGGACATTCACTTCGACCATTCTTTGAAGGGAAAGAACCGGCAGATTGGCGCAATTCCTTTTATTACCAATATTATGAATACCCTCATGGGTGGCATTTTGTGAAAAGACATTATGGTGTACGAACAGACCGTTACAAATTGATTCATTATTACCACGACATTGATGCCTGGGAACTTTACGATCTTCAGGAAGATCCAAATGAATTGAATAATGTTTTTGGACAAACTGCTTATTCAGATGTTCAAGCAGACTTGGAATTGGAATTGAACAGATTGCAGACGGAATTGGGGGCGACGGAGGAATAGATTATTATGGTTTTAAATTGATTAATGTTGTTCAAAATGGTTCAAAGATCGTTTAACAATTTTGAATAAACTTGGAACAACCATTAAACAACCTTTGACTCATCAACTATGCTTTATCATAAAATACGAATTGGATTAATATTTTTATTTATTGGCTTAGGCGTTTTAATTCACCTACAAAAGGGTCTTAATCCTGCACTTTATTTATATGGAGCATCTGTAATTCTCATTTTAACTCATTTCCTTTTTGGAACGGTTTGGTCTGCTTTTGCCAATATGAAAAGAGGTAAAATGAAACAGGCTGAATTGTTGCTGAAGCAGGTGAAAAAACCGGAATGGCTGTTTAAAACCAACCGGGCTTATTATCATTTCATAAAAGGTATGATTGCACTACAAAAAAAGGATTTGGATACTGGACAGACCAACCTGGATAAAGCTTTGGAATTGGGCTTGCGTACTGAAACAGATAAGGCATTTGCAACATTAAATTTAGGACACATCGCTTTTGTTCAAAAAAAGTATGATTTGGCAAAAGAACTTCTGATTAGAGCCAAAAGCTATAATACCAATGACTTGAGGCTAAAGGAAAATTTGTCAAAAATGGAGGCTACACTGACCCAAATGCAATGATCCCCCCTTTCCTGGAAATTTTTGGAATCTTATTTGCTTAAAGTCTAATATGACAATTTGCGGTTATACTTTAAATCTTATTAATCAGCAGTTCAAGTAACCGATATATGTAGTTCCAGTGTGACAAAACTTGGGGCCTTAAAACTTGAACATCGACCATGAACATCGAATATGAAACACTCTTTACACCACACTGAGCTTTCGAGCCGATTTTTTATCAAACTATTCCTTCCCTTTAGTTTCCTGGTTCTTCCATTTTTTTTACAAGGACAATATTATGAAGTTGGTACTTACATGGGGACTTCCACTTATGTTGGAGATTTGAGTGAACAGAAATTTAGAGGTAAGTTTCATGCTATGCTCGGCATTTTTGGGCGCTATAATTTTAGTGAGCGCATTGCTATGAAGGCAGGATTTACAAAAGGAACCGTAGCTGCAGAAGATGGCGATAGCAGATTTGAGGATATCCGAATGCGCAATTTAAGTTTTCGTTCTGATATCGTGGAGTTTGCGGTAACAGGAGAGTTGAATTTGATACCTTTTCACATTCGCGCGAAAAAAGCTTCGGCTCCTTATTTATTTGCAGGAATCTCTGCATTCTATTTTAATCCACAGGCGCAATGGCGAGGAGAATGGTACAACTTGCATGAAATGCACACCGAATTACAATCTTATAATAGGTTTCAGGTAGCAGTTCCTTTTGGATTGGGGTTTAAGTTTAATTTGAGCTATAAAATCAACTTCGGACTTGAGTTTGGTGCACGCAAAACCTTCACGGATTATCTGGATGATGTAAGTACCGTTTACCCGGATATCATTCAATTGGAAAAAATGAATACCCTGGCTTCCATGCTTTCGTATCGAACCCCCGAATACACTGGCAGTTTTACAGAAAACCCCGTTGGTCAGGCTAGGGGAGATGCTTCCAATAAGGATTGGTATTATTTTCTGGGTGGAACGATTACGGTAAACCTTACTGATAAATACGGATTGGATTATGATGAAAAATATGAACCATTTAAAGAGCATTTGAAAATAGCTAAAGAGGAGCGCAAAAAAGAAATTGAAAAACGTCGGAGTAAAAAGAAAAAGAAGCAGCGGAAGAAAAAGAAAAGAAAGAAGAAACGATATTTGGAGCCAGCTGTAAAAAAACGGACGAAATAGAATTATTGGGTTCCAAATGGTTCAAAGTTGTTCCAAAAGGTTCAAAATGGATGGAACAACTTTGAACCATTTGAAACCAATTTGAACAACTTTAGATCCATCCTTTTTTTACATCGCCCCAAAAAGCTCAATAAGTTTTACTCTCCGATACTCAAAGATCTCCGATACCTGTTTTTGGACAAATAGCGTATTGACGATTTTTCCCAGAGGTCCCAGGGGCATTTGATACCAAAGCTCATCTCGCATTAATACCCCACCTGAAATTACTTCAAAATGATGTTCGTGGTGCCATATGCTGTATGGACCAACTCTTTGTTCATCAATGAAGTATTTTTTGTTTTCAATTTCAGTAATCTCGGTAACCCAGGTTAGTGGAATCCCCAAAACTGGTTTGACCTTATATTCAATAAATACCCCTCGATACATTTTTTCAGGTATTTTGGATACTGGAACCAATGCCATTTTAGAAGGAGTGATATTGATCAAGTTTTTGGGGGAGGAGAAAAAATCCCAGGCTTCTTCCAAAGAAATTGGGAGTTTTTGAGTGAATTGGAAATGATGCATCTATTTTTTTTCTCAATAAACCAACTTTTTTGGAAATGGTTTTAGGGTATAAAAGAAAATGAGCCATCCCCCCAAAGGCAGGGGTGATTGGTTCTACGAAACGAAGTCAAAATGCCCCG
>JBGTQJ010000048.1:0-69311 GCA_041941305.1 Saprospiraceae bacterium | reverse complement strand
AATCGCTTTTAAAAGGCTAGCTCATTCTTTTGGGAATAGCCATGCAACAAAGTCACTTAGACTTCTACACAATCCCTTCCTTATTTGCTTTGATTACAGCCTCATATTTGGAATTCACCTGTAGCTTTTTGTAAATATTCTTCAAGTGAAACCGTACCGTATTGGGGCTAATGAAAAGCTTTTCCGCGATGTATTTATAATTGTGCCCTTCACAAAGGAGCTCCAGGACTTCTTTTTCTCTTTTAGATAAATTGGTCGATGGATTCTTAAACCCATTGAAGGAAGAGACGACTCGTCTGGCAATATAATTACTCATTGGAGAGCCCCCTCTTTTGACTTCTTTAATGGCATCTAAAAGCTTGGAAGGAAAAGTGTTTTTGGACAAATAACCATAGGCACCGGCACGAAGTGATTGGAAAATATGGTCATCGTCGGTGTGAACTGTAAGCATGATGACATCGGTTTCAGGAACTTCTCTTTTGAGTACTCTGGTGGCATCAATGCCTGACATTTCAGGCAATTCAATATCCATCAATACCACATCTGGATGGAGTGATTTGATGCCTTCGACCGCAGATTCGCCGTCACTATAAACATTGACGCATTTGAATCCTTCGGCACTGTCAATGATGAGTTTTAATCCTTCTCTAATATCCCGTTGGTCATCAACGATTGCAACTGAGATCATGTTAGCTGAATTTAGTCGGATGATTTACTAATGAGAATTTCGTTGATGGTTACTAGCTGGCTTTCAATAGCTTATGTGATTTTTTTTTGAATAACGTTTTAATAAGGACAAGTGTGAATGAGAAGGGTTGTAAATGTGGCTGAAAGTTTGACGCCAGGCAGACGTTTTTGGCAATAGGCTTTGTTAGCAAATTATTTTTTAAAAAATGCCTTCACTTTGGCAATTTTTTGGTTGTCGGTCATACTGTCTGTCTTTTCACTTCCTTTTAAAGCGGGGTGCATTCCAGTACTATTTATTATCACTTGTATAAACTTGTCCTTCGCTTGGGCAGGACCAAAAACGAAAAGTTCATCTGCTTTCCGAACCGTCTTTATTAAATTTTGGAAATAATTCTTTTCCTGATGCTTTCTTCTTTCCAGATAAGTTCTTTCTGAAATTTTGTCCATTGGTCCCCAGTTGGTTTTTGACCGAGCGCCGCCCTTTGGATGGAAATCTTCTATTTCTGATGGGATACTGGTTGTTAATGCTTTTTCTTCAGTCAATTCAATGATTAAGGCCTCTTTGTAATCGAGCCATATGCCAATTTGTTTTTTCATAGATTGTCTTTTATTGTGAATTGCTTTGAAACAAAATTCGATTATTCTATGATGAGGATGAGGTGATAAATATTATTGTAGACAAATGATTTTTGTCAATTAATGTAGTTTATGACTAAGCCGTTAAAAACAATCCATATGTTTCAAGTACAAAAATTAGATCACATCGCTTTAAGGGTCAGCAATCTTGAACAATCTGCTAAATGGTATGAAGAAGTATTAGGCTTGAAAAGATTTAAACCCAAAGAATGGGGAGATTTTCCAATTATGATGCAGGCAGGAGATTCTGGTCTTGCACTTTTTCCAGCAAAAACAGAGCAGCCCAGATCATTGCCTAAGGGAGATTGGTTGGTACCTTTTCATTTTGCATTTAAAGTGGACAATGAGGACTTTGAAAAAGTAAGGCAACATTTAAGAGCGATGGCAATTGAAGTCGAATTTCAGGATTTGATACATTTTCATTCCTATTTCATCTCTGATCCGGACGGTTATCTTGTAGAAATTACCACCCAAGTGAAAGAATTTTGACTGTTTAAAACCGGAAAATTTTATTTGTCAAGCCTTTTCGAAACTTTTTTTCAAAAAAAATCAAATAAATATCCTTGCTTTTTGCTCATTTTTGATAACTTTTTTCTCACAATTCATTAATAGTAATGCGTGCATAGTATATTGAAAATCAATTGTTTGTATTTTTTGGCCCTTAAAATTTGGTGAAATAAAAATTCACAATTATTGATTTTTGTCTTTGTCAACCCTGAAATCCTGTCGCATATTTGTATCGTGAAAGGAAGGAAACTAAGCGGAGAAAGAAAAAAGTCGGATAAAAGATTCGACACAAAGTTTTGAATATGTTCATGGGATTATAATTTGTTGATAGCCAGTCGTCCCGCAATTAAGAGTCGGGACGTACTGCTTTTAACAAAAAGAGGAGGATTCAAAACTACTTGAAATTTTGAATATGTTCATGGGATTATAATTTGTTAATAGTAGCGTCCCCCTCCCCGATTTGAGGGGGAATTTGCTATTATTTTTCAAACGATTCTCATGCAAAAGATATACGCATCAGCCTAAAAAAAAAGCTGCTAAAAAGTTAGCAGCTACTAAGAAAACGAATTGTTCATGGGATAAAACTCTAATGCTAAAAAAAATACTGGGATAAAAAAAAACTCTAAACAATTTATTTAAGGCTGATGCAAAAATATAACGAAAATTTAGCTGAACAAATTTCTAGCAAATTTTTTCGTTTTTGGATATGTTCATGGGATTATACATAAAGAGCCGCACAGAGATGCGGCTTTTTTTTTGCCTATATCTAAACTATGAGGAACGAATTCACCATCTTCTCCATCCTGTCATACTCATTATTTCCCTAACTCCCACTTTTTCTGGACTCCACTCTGGTGGGCATTTCTGCTGAAATAATCAATAATTATCTACATCTTTAATTCGACCGACCTAAATGTCTTCGAACCGGATAAGCGGAAGCTTGAGCTCCCATTAATGTAAATCGTCTCCTTCTATCCATGGAGCTCCAGAATCTGTCAATGCCTTACTCAATGCAGATAGTCTCTCTTTCAGGGGAATTAGTTTTTGTTGAATAGCTGCCAATTGGTCTTCAATAATTTGCATACTCATTTTATGGGTTTTCGTAGGACCATAGGTAGATTTGTAAATTCCCAAATTAACAGAAAAGAGGCGGCCACTGATGGTAGGATTTGATTTTTCTCCTGGCTCCGCTTTGGAAGGATTGCCATTGAGCTCCGCATCTAACTTCATTATTTCCATTCTCATTTGATGGATTTTTTGATCCAATTCTCCCAGGGGAGCCTGAGAGCGCAATAAGGCAGTTTCCATCGCTTTGATCTTCAAAAGAATATTGCTCAATGTCTTATTGACAGCAGAAGACCTGCGTACTGCATTTTGATAGCGCTTCCAAAAGGCAGTGACATCTGCCATTTCTGCTCCCTTCAAAGCGCCTTTTCTCAATGGCACAACTTCAAATGTTTGAGAAGCCGAAAGTTCTGTAATGACCCCATCAACTTGTTTTGCAAGTGAAACGGTGTAAGTTCCTGGGGCAGCTAGGATGCCTCGGGGTTCACTCCACCACAAGGGTTTTACAGCGGGCGGTTTTAGATCAACGGCATCAGCAGCAGGATATCGCAAATCCCATGCGATGCGATGAAAACCCTTTTTGGTTTTGCCCTGAATGCGTCGAACCACATTGCCTTCTGAATCTTTTACCGTTAGCCAGAGTTTGGGTGTTGCCTCCATTCGCTCGGCTTCAATGGCATCCCATCCTGGGAATGTACTGGTCTTGGCTTTTTTCTCTTGTTCCTTGCGCATTGCTTTTTTGGACTTTAAATCATCTTTCAAATAATAAGTAAATACTGCCCCAAAAGGAGGGTTTGGTGCCACGAAATGTTGTGCACCTCCATGAAATCCCTTTCCAGCTTCAGAGCTCAACTTGGAACGGGGAATGTACCACCATGCTTTTCTCGTTGGAAAAAGCGTCGCTTCTTCTTTGAGTTGTTCTTCAGAAACTTCCCGAAGAGGAGCATAATTATCCAGTACATAAAAACTACGTCCAAAAGAGGCACCTACAAGGTCATTTTCGCGCCTTTGTATGGCAAGATCCCGAAAAGAAATCGTGGGAACCCCTCCTTTTAGCTGAGTCCACCGTTCACCGCCATTTACGCTAAAATAAATACCGAATTCTGTACCTATGAACAATAAATTGGATTTCACATGATCCTGAACCAGCCTCCAGACCAATGTTCTGTCCGATAAATTAGAAGCGATGGATTTCCAGGTATTGCCTTTATCTGTACTCTTCAACAAATAGGGTTTGAAATCGCCGTATTTGTGATTATCCAATGCGACATAAAGGGTGTTGGCGTCGTACAAATCTGCCTTGATGTCGTTCACAAAAGCTGTTTTTGGAACATTTGGCAATGCCTCCACTTCTATTTTTCTCCAGTTTTCACCTCCATCCTCCGTAACCTGGATCAATCCATCATCTGTTCCGGCATAAATCAATCCTTCTTGGATTGGCGATTCAGCCAAAGAGGTAATGGTATTGTAATTGGACATTGCAGAAATATCCCAGGCATTGTCCCAACTTTGCGTTTTACCCATTATGGGAAGTGCCAATCGCTCCTGATTTCTCGTTAAATCACCCGAAATGGCGCTCCACTCATCCCCCCGATTGTCGGATCGCCAAACCCGTTGAGATGCGAAGTATATTCGAGTTGGGGAATGGGGACTGACCAAAATAGGCGCATCCCAATTAAATCTTTCAAAGCCTTCATCGGCGGCTGGCTGAGGTTGGATGTCTATGATTTCGCCTGTTATCATATCAACTCTGGAAATGGTTCCTTCCTGTCGTTCTGCATAAACGATGTTTGGGTTTCCTGGCTCAGTTGCAGATTGGTGTCCATCCCAATCCAGGATTTCACTCCAATCAGAATTTTGAATTCCATTGACGTTGTCTGTTCTTGAAGGGCCGGTTTCTGTAGAATTGTCCTGCGAGCCACCATATATATTGTAAAAGGGCTCCGCATCATCCACCGCTACTTTATAAAACTGAGTAAGTGGTAGATTGGCAATAAAGCGCCAATTTTCAGCCAGATCGAAGCTTTCATAAAGCCCTCCATCTGTACCTGCGAGTAAATAATCCGGATCGCTTTTTCGGAATGCAAGGGCGTGGTTGTCAGAGTGCTTGTGCTTTTCTTTCATGTATCTGAAAGTCTTGCCCCCATCATCAGAAATTTGCATGCGGACATCCGCTAAATAAATTCTGTCAAAATTGTGTGGACAGGCATATAATTCCTGGTAGTAATGAGGTCCGGTTGCGCCAGAAACAGTATTGGACATTTTTTTCCAGGAAATACCTCCGTCTGCAGAGCGAAAGACTTGTCCTTTTCTGCGATCCAATTCTATTGCAGCGTATACCACATTTGACTTTTGTGGAGAAATAGTGAGCCCGATCTTTCCCAAATTGGATTTGGGCAAACCAGTGGTTAATTTTTCCCAGCTATCTCCACCATCTCTACTCTTGTATAGTCCGGTACCAGGACCGCCACCCATGTAAGCAGCTACTGTTCGGTGTCGTTGCCAGGTGGCAGCAAATAAATTGTTTGGGTTTTCAGCATCAATTGCAATTTCTGTTACCCCTACCCATTCGTCATCTCCCAGTGTTTTTTTCCAGGTTTTGCCGCCATCTGTTGTTTTATACAATCCTCTGTCTCCTCCTTTTTTCCAAAGCGGACCTTGTGCTGCTACCCAAATCACATCTGAATTTTTCGGATGTACAATGATTTTTGAAATATGCTCAGAGTTTTTCAAACCCATATTTTTCCAGCTTGCTCCACCATCCTTGCTTTGATAAATGCCATCGCCATAGCCAACATGTCGGCCACCCACATTTTCGCCAGTTCCAACCCATATCGTATTTGGCTGATTTGGGTCAATGGTCACACAACCAATGGAGTAGGATTTTTGCTCATCAAAAATTGGCTTCCAGGTCACCCCTGCGTTGGAAGTTTTCCATACCCCTCCTGAACCCACAGCGATGTACCAGGTATTTTCATCATTCGGATGGATGGCGATGTCCGCAATACGTCCAGACATAAAGGCTGGACCGATGCTTCGAAGTTTAATACCTTTAAATGTTTTGGCATCCCAAATAGATTTTGGTTTTTCTTGTGCGGGAAGATTTGTGGTGAAAAAGCAAATTGCAAAAAGAAGCGTAAGGCAAGATTTCATGGTTTTGTTTTTAGTAAAAATTCGTGTGAAATGCGAAGGTAGAAAATTCAGGATTTTGACAGGAAACATTATTGCGAAAGAAGGATCGGTTATTACAATAGAGGAAAGACATTTCTTCCCAAAATCCTAACTTTAAGGCAAGTATTACTCAAAAAGCGAGTTTTATGGCTGTTTGAATATCAGAAAAAAATAATGGACGAAATTATAGGACATATAGAACGCATCACCTTCCAAAACCCAGATAACGGCTGGACAGTGGCTCGTATGCAGGAACCTAAAAAACTGGATTTGACAACAGTCGTTGGTACAATGACTTCCGTTCAAGTAGGCGAAACAGTGCGATGCAAGGGCTACTGGAAAAACGATACTAATTTTGGCTATCAGTTTCAGGTTTCTGAGTACAAAGTGGAGCAACCTGCTACCCTCAACGGCATTCAAAAATACCTTGGATCCGGCATGATTAAGGGAATTGGAAAGCATTATGCAGAAAAGATTGTCAAAAAATACGGATTGGAGACTTTGGAGGTTATTGAGGAACAGCCAGATGTTTTGATGGAAGATATTGACGGGATTGGTCCAAAACGGCTGGAACGCATTAAAACCTGCTGGGAGGAGCAAAAAGCCATTCGGGAAGTCATGGTGTTTTTGCAAGGATATGGTATCAGTCCCACTTATGCCCAAAAGGTTTTTAAAACTTATGGAGAGGAAAGTATAGCAATCATCAAAGAAAATCCTTACCAATTGGCACGTGATATTTGGGGGATTGGCTTTAAAACGGCAGACCAAACGGCTCAAAAATTGGGCATTGCCAAACATTCTGAAATTAGAATTGATGCTGGTGTAGAGTATGTATTGAATGAATTGGCAAATGAAGGGCACACCTGTTTTCCAGTGGACGAATTCTTGAAAAAAGCACAAGAGTTATTGGAAGTGGACTCCGATAAAATAAACCTTCGACTGGAGGAAATTGAAAAACAGGAGCGAATCATAATAGCACCACTTGATAATGAAGGACAACTCATTGCTTGTATCTGGTTACAAGTTTTTCATGTTTGTGAACAAGGAATTGGGAAGGAATTAAAGCGATTGCAAAAAAACAAGACGGTTTTTGGGGAAATCCAGGTAGATAATGCAATACAACAAGCAGAAGAACAACTTAAAATACAACTAGCGGAAAATCAAAAAAACGCCGTTGCAAATTCACTTTCTGAAAAAGTACATATTATCACTGGTGGTCCTGGTACTGGGAAAAGCACCATCACTAAAGTCATTTTGAATATCCAGAGTGAACTTAGCAGTGAAATTCAGTTGGCTGCTCCCACTGGCCGTGCCGCCAAACGATTGAGCGAAATCACCAAAAGAGATGCAAAAACCATTCACAGCTTGTTGGAATTTGATTTTTCTATAAATGGTTTTAAAAGGAATAGAGAAAACCCGCTCGAATGCGATTTGATAATTGTGGATGAAGCAAGTATGATTGATACAGTGCTCATGTATAATTTACTCAAAGCCATTCCCGATCATTCCAGAATAATTTTGGTAGGAGATATTGATCAATTGCCAAGTGTAGGAGCTGGCAATGTCTTGCAAGATTTGATAGAATCGGAACGTGTGGCAAAAACTAAATTAACAGAGATTTTCCGACAGGCTGCGAATTCCAAAATCATTACAAACGCTCATAAAATCAATGCTGGAAAATTTCCAGATATCAGCAATGATAAAAATGGTGATTTCTTTTTCATACAAGAAGAAGACACAGAAAAGATGTGTGTACTGATTGCTGAACTTGTACAAACTCGCCTGCCAAAAGCTTACAATTTTCATCCCATTAATGACATTCAGGTACTTAGTCCAATGAATCGTGGCATTATTGGCAATCGCAACCTGAATCAGATTTTGCAGAAAAAACTCAATCCTAGTTATGAACCATTGGTAAAGGCAGGGCGTATCTTTCACAATGGCGATAAAGTGATGCAAATACTGAATAATTATGATAAGGATGTGTACAATGGCGATGTAGGAAGAATTGAAGAAATAGATCGAAGTGAGCAGTTGTTATTTGTCAATTTTGACAATCGAAAGGTAGCATACGATTTTGCAGATCTGGATCAATTGGTGCTTGCCTATGCTTGTTCTGTGCACAAATATCAGGGTAGCGAATGTCCTTGTGTTGTGCTTCCAATTCATACTTCTCATTACATGATGTTGTATCGAAATTTGGTATATACAGGTATTACCAGAGGTAAAAAACTGGTCATTGTAATTGGAACGAATAAGGCGATGTACATGGCTGTCAAGAATGATAAAGTAGCGAAAAGATGGACGGGGCTTCAAGCAGCTTTGGAAAAGTAGAATCTGTGATAGTCGAGAGGTTGGAATAAATGAATTTTGAACAATAGCTCCCCCTTTTTGTTTCTTGCTTTTGATTATATCCACCCCCACCTAATTCCATTTCTTTGTATTTTTATTTCTTTCTTCACTATTAATCCATCTCTATGAAACGAAGAAAATTCATTAAAGGCTCTGCAATAGTAGGGGCGACCATTGCCAGCAATTCCCTAATTGGCTGCAATTCAGGGATGTATGAAAACAAGACAAACCGCAAAGTTTTCAGAATATTGAATGCAGATAGAACAAAAGTGGGAACCTTACCAATCCTAAGAGCATTCGCAGGGGACCATTTAGATCATGTATCTCCTTATGTCTTGTTTGATGAATTTGGTCCCGTGGATTTGGCAGCAGGCAGCGATCCCTTGAGAGTAGATGCTCACCCACATGCTGGCATTATTCCTACTACTTATTTTCTTTCTGGCAGCGGGCACCACAAGGATAGTCTCAATTATGATTTTCAAATAGGAAAAGGGGACTTTATGATGTTTAGTTCTGGAAAAGGAGCCATTCACATGGAGGAAACAGGGCAGAAGATGTACGATGAAGGAGGAAAATACCATGGTTTTCAGATTTGGCTCAACATGCCTGCACAATATAAATTTATCGATCCTTCTACTGCTGTCCACCGAGATGCCATGATGGGCACGATTGAAGATGAAAAATATACCGCCAAAGTCATTTTGGGAGAATTGTTCAATGCCAAATCAAAAATCGAATTGCTTTCTCCAGCTTTCTATTTCCACATCAAAATGAAAGCGGATTGCAGGTTGGATATTCCTACCGAACCAACTCATAATGCTTTTGTGTATGTCATTGATGGAAATATGGAAATAGAGGGACAACGTGCACTGAAAACCAATCAAATCGCGCTCTATCAGCGAGGAGATGCTATCATTAATATGTATTCTGAAAAAGGGGCAGAAATCTTGGTTTTGGGAGGACAACCACTTAATGAACCCGTTTACTCCTATGGCCCATTTGTTATGAATACGGAGGCGCAGATCCACCAATGTATCCGAGACTATAATGCTGGAAAGATGGGAAACCCGGATTTAGTCAATTAATCCAAACGATTAATAATTCACATGCTATTAATACTCGAAGGCTTATCATTTTGGTAAAGTAACCGCTACCTTTGCCTCAAACTATACTATTTCAATGATTCAATATTATTCCATAAACGGAGAAATTGTACCATCCTCTTCTGCGGTTATTAAAATCAATGATTTAAGCATATTGAGGAGCTATGCCATGTTTGATTTTTTCCTTTTCAAGGAAGGGTATCCATATTTTTTTGAAGACTATTTAGCTAGATTTGAAAATTCTGCGAAAAATCTAAACCTTGCTATTCCTTTTCCTATTGCTGATATCAAATCTCAAATACTTCGGTTGATACAGGCTAATGGTATAGAAGAAGGCGCCATTCGCCTGGTGTTGACTGGAGGCTACTCAGAAGATGGCTACACGCCTTCGACACCTAATTTTTTGATCCTTCAACACAGTACTCCAACTTATCCTCCTGAGGCTTTCGAAAATGGCGTTAAGCTATTGCTTCATGAGCATATGCGTACCTTCCCGGAAATCAAAACAACCAATTATATTGTCGGCATCAATCGATTGAAGGAAATTGAGGAGGCAAATGCATTGGATTTGTTGTTCCATCACGAAGGAAATATTTATGAAACAACCCGAGCAAATTTTTTCATTCTGACACAAGAGGATGTGTTGGTAACCCCTATCAATTCTGTTTTAAAAGGCGTAACCAGAAAACAGGTTTTAGCCCTTGCAAAGAAGCATTACACTATAGAAGAAAGAATTTTAAAATTGGAAGAATTGCAAAATGCGAGGGAAGCGTTTATCACAAGTTCTACAAAAGGACCCATGCCAATTGTTCAAGTGAGTGATTTTGTTATCGGAGATGCCAAGGTTGGACCAGTTACAATGGATCTAATTGCGAAGTTTGCACAACTTCAGGAGGATTATATCAAATCAAAGGTAGGAGATTCGGTTTCCAGTCCTGTTTAGAAGCCGCTTCAAATTGTTTTGCCATTTCGGCAATTGTTTTTTCAATTGGGAGATATTGGAAATCGAAAGTTTGCAAGGATTTTTGATTTTCATAAACAAAAGTCCTGGCGGTATGATTCGCAGAGGCTTTGGTAATTAGCTGTGGACTGCCCGTTAATTTGGATCTTACCCAATCTGCCATCCAGCTAAGCTCTTTCAATGCTTTTCCAACTTTCACGCTTGGCGCCTTTTTATTTAAAGCTTTGGCTATTGATTCAAAAAAATCCTGATAGGAAAGATTCGCGGCATTTAATATGTATCGTTCATTGGTGATTTCACTATTCATCAATTGCACCATAAATTTTGCCACATCGCGCACATCAACAAAACCGGTTCCACCAACTGGAAAATATTTGAACCCGCTCCAAATTCGTTTCATAATTGGTGCAATACTGTAATTCCATTTCCCACTTCCAATAATCACAGAAGGGTTTACAACAGCTACATTCAAGCCCTCTGCTGACCCCCGCCAAACTTCCATCTCCGATTGATATTTGCTGATGGCATATTGGCTATTCCAGGAACTACGCTGCCACTTTGTGTTTTCATTGATAACTTTTAATTTCTTTCGCCGCCCAATCGCAGCAATAGAACTTACATGGACCAATTTTCCTATCCCCTCTTTTAATGCAGCATTCACTACAGTTGCGGTGCCTTCCTTGTTCACTTCCATCATCTCTTTGAAGTTGCGGGGATTTGTGGATACGATTGCGGCACAATGAAAGACCTGGTCCACTTCTTTCATCGCTTCCTCCAAAACAAAAATATCCCGAATATCGCCTTCGACCCATTCCACTTTGTCCTGAAACGGGGCAACTAAATCCATTGAGCTTGTATCTCTTTTCAGGGCACGGATATTCGTATAACCTTCTTTGAGCAGCCTTCGAAGAAGATAGGATCCCAGTAATCCCGTAGAACCAGTGATGAAGATGAGTTTGTTTTTAGGCATAGGTAAAAATAATATTACCTCGTCAAATACATACTTCGATTTCTATCCAATTCTCTAAAAAATGGGTCAGTCAAATCCTTAATAAATCGAATTGCCTCGCCAGTAGATTTCATTTCTGGACCCAATTGTTTATCCACATTTGGGAATTTATTGAAACTGAAAACAGGGACTTTAATGGCATATCCCTGGGGTTGAGGTTTTATATTAAAATCCTTCAACTTGTGGGTACCCATCATCACCTTCGTGGCAATTTTTAAAAAAGGAACCTGGTATGCTTTGGCAATAAATGGTGTGGTGCGAGAAGCTCTTGGATTGGCCTCAATTACGTAAACCTTATCATCTTTGATAGCAAACTGAATATTGATTAAGCCTTTGATATCTAAGGCTTTGGCAAGTCGTTTGGTATATTCCACCATTGTATTGACCGCTTCTACAGAAAGACTGTAGGTAGGTAATACCGCTGAGCTGTCTCCAGAGTGAATACCTGCAGGTTCAATGTGCTCCATAATACCCATAATATGTACGTCCTCTCCGTCACATATCGCGTCAATCTCCGCTTCTTTTGCCCTATCAAGGAATTGGTCGACCAAGACCTTGTTGTTAGGCATATGCTTGAAAATACTCAATACATGGCGCTCTAATTCTTCATCATTTATCACTATTCTCATGCGTTGACCTCCAAGTACATAGGAAGGTCGAACAAGCACGGGATAGGTTACCTCATTTGCTACTCTGAGCGCTTCGTCTGCATCCTCTGCCGTACCGTATTTTGGATAAGGAATATCGAGTTCTTTTAACAAATCTGAGAATCGTCCTCTATCTTCTGCTAAATCAAGACTTTCGAAACAGGTTCCAATAATTTTGATTCCTTTTTTATGGAAAGTTTCCGCAAGTTTGAGTGCAGTTTGTCCTCCCAATTGAACGATGATTCCCTCGGGTTTTTCGAATTCAATAATTTCTTCAAGGTGCTCCCAGAAAACAGGTTCGAAATAGAGCTTGTCTGCCATATCGAAGTCTGTGGAAACTGTTTCTGGATTGCAATTGACCATTATCGCTTCATAACCTACCTCTTTAATTGCCATCAAACCATGTACACAACAATAATCAAACTCAATACCTTGACCAATTCTATTCGGTCCTGAACCCAGTACGATGATTTTCTTATTATCTGTAGAAATACTTTCATTTTCTTTATCAAAAGTGGAATAGAAATAAGGTGTTTGTGCTTCAAATTCCGCTGCGCAGGTATCTACCATTTTGTAGGTACGTCTAACATTCAGTTTTTTGCGATGGGCTCTAACTTCATCTTCTGAAACTCTCAATAACCAGGCGATCTGGGCATCTGAATACCCAACTTCTTTCAATTCCCGCATGAAGTCTTCCGAAATATCATCTGCAACATTGAATTTCATCAATTGCTCTTCATACTTCACCAGGCGTTTAATCTGTTTGATAAACCAGGGGTCAATACCAGTCAATTTGTGAACTGTTTTTTCAGGTACCCCCAAACGAAGTGCGTCTTTTACTCTAAAAATTCGGTCATCGCTAGCGTGTTCTAGTCTATTCAAAATATCCTCGGTTCGAATCCATTCTTTCATATCAGCGCCTAAACCCTGGCGACCATTTTCAAGCGATTGACAGGCTTTCTGAAGTGCTTCCAAAAAATTTCTTCCAATTGCCATTGCCTCACCAACGGATTTCATTTGAAGTCCCAATTGAACATCAGCTCCTGGAAATTTAGAAAAATTCCATCTAGGCATTTTTACTATAACATAATCTAAAGTAGGCTCGAAATATGCGGAAGTCGTTTTTGTAATTTGATTTTTGAGCTCATCCAAAGTATATCCAATGGCTAGCTTGGCAGCAATTTTCGCAATTGGATACCCAGTTGCCTTACTTGCCAATGCAGAAGAACGAGAAACACGAGGATTGATTTCAATGACGATCAATTTCTCAGTTACAGGGTCTTGCGAAAATTGGATATTACAACCACCAGCAAAATTACCGAGAGACCGCATTGCTAAAATCGCTTCATTTCGCATTTGTTGATACGCTGTATCAGAAAGCGTCATGGCAGGGGCTACGGTAATCGAATCCCCAGTATGAATCCCCATTGGATCCAGGTTTTCGACAACACAAATAATGACTACATTGTCATTTGAATCTCGCAACAGCTCCAGCTCAAATTCTTTCCAACCCAAAACTGCTTTCTCCACCAAAACCTCATGAGTAGGAGACATGTCCAATCCTCGCCGCAACCTATCGTCAAATTCCTCTTTGGTATGGACAAAAGATCCACCTGTTCCTCCGAGTGTATAGGAAGGTCGAATCACAAGAGGAAATCCGATTTCCTGAGCAGCTTCCTTTCCTTCTAAAAAGGAATTGGCGATTTTGGAAGGAGCAACGCTCAGCCCTTTTTCAACCATTAATTTTCTGAAAGCTTCTCGATTTTCAGTCAATTCAATCGCATCCAAATCCACACCAATCAATCGAATATTGTATTTCTCCCAAACGCCTAATTCACCTGCTTCAATTGCCAGGTTTAAGGCAGTTTGACCGCCCATGGTTGGCAAAACGGCATCAATCTCAGAATCTTCCTGAAGGATTTGTTCAATACTTTCGACCGTCAATGGCAGAAGATAAATCTTGTCTGCTGTTACAGGGTCGGTCATAATGGTCGCCGGATTGGAATTGATAAGCGTCACTTTGATACCTTCTTCTCGAAGCGAACGAGAAGCTTGAGTACCAGAGTAATCAAATTCACAAGCTTGACCAATAATAATGGGGCCACTACCAATAATGAGGACGGATTTAATAGAAGTGTCTTTCGGCATGAAACTGCAATTTGGTTGGTTATGTCATAGTTGGTGGCTCACATAGTATAGGATGAACCCTTTTGCCAAATTGCGCGCAAAGGTAGGATTTGAGAAAGGGATTTTGATAAAAAAATAAAAGAATTTTTGCTGTCTTGAATTTATTCTCTTTCGGATTCAAAACAATTTGTTTTTTAAAACTTTTTGTTTTAATTTTGTCCTTGTGTGAAATAAAAACTATCAAATTTTGTAGGCAACAGCAAAATACAAAAATAAAAATGAAAAAATTTGTTTTAAAAAACTGGTACAAACTAGGCATCTTGGCATTCCTTCTTTACATTTTTTTTCAAAAAGATCTCAGTTTTGAAATTAATTTGAATGCTCCCACTCAAACCAAAGAAGAAATTCCTCAACAAATGCCACCAAATTACAACCCAATAAAAAAGGAACGGGAAAAATATACTGAATTGAAACCAGCAACCTCTATCGCAGATAATAGTTCTGGTTCAATCGATAGATTCGATCTTTCGCCTTTTAGTAGTTCACCAAAAACCATTAATTTATTAGCGGACCTTTCCAGGGTTGATCAAGATTGTAAAATCAAATACCTCAAACGGTTTTCACAGGTGGCTGTCAGCGAACGTAAGAAATTTGGCATTCCGTCTTCGATCATTTTGGCAAATGCACTCCTTCAAAGTGCCTCAGGGAAACGGGATATGGCGAAAAAAGGAAACAACCAATTTGCGATACCCTGCGAATCCAATTGGAGGGGAGAAAAAGGAAATTATTCCAATGGGTGCTATCGCCATTACGAAAATGCCTGGAGCAGCTTTAGGGATCACAGTATTTATATTACGAGTGGGAAATTTAAATCACTTAGGCAGTTAAGTCACACTGATTATAAATCATGGGCAGAAGGTTTGGAGAATGCTGGATACGCCAATTCAGAAGGCTTGGCGCAAAATTTAGTTCAAGTCATAGAACAATATGCCTTGTTTGAATTGGATAAAAAATGATAGATTCCCCTTACATTCCCTTTTCTCTCAAAATAATACATCTGAATGGAGTTGTAAATATTTTGAAATAATATATAGAAAATTGGACCCAAGGCAGCTACTGGGTTGATAAAGGTAAGTCCCAGCCACAGCGAAAAAACGGTGTTTTTTCTTCCTAAACCTAAACCAACTTCAATTGAATCGTATTTTCTACCTACCCATTCTCCTAGAAAATATTGTAATGCACAAAGCACTGCTACAGCGGTGGCGATGGTTAAAATAATAGCCAAATCGGTTTCTTGATCTTCCCGAATGAAATGTGAAGCTTTTGCAGAAGCCAGGTATGCAGCTGCTATGAAAAAGTAGAAAACGATGCCCTTTCTTTTATTTATTCCAGAAGCAAGTCTTGGCAAAAACCGTTTAATTACCTGACTAATTAATAGTGGTCCTATCAAAACGGTCATAACAGGCAGCAAGATTTCAGTAACAGAAACCTCATGTCCGGATCGAGTAAAAAAGCTCAAAACGATTGGGGTTACAAAAGCAATTAGGAGACTGGTCAGAAAAACCGAAGCGGTCACAAATTCAATTTTTTTCTTAAACATTGCTGCCCAAACAGTGCTCACTGCACCGGTAGGAGCTAGCGCAATTAATCCTACAGCAATGGCGACTGTATGATTCCAAAATTGAATTAAGCTGAAAACTATGATGGGAAGAATAAGGTTCAAGACAATAATATATAGGTGTTCTTTTCGCAAAATATGTCTATTGATTCTAATATTTAGAAATGCGAAAAAAAGCATGCCAATCAAGAGGTATTTAATCAGAAATGTATATGCCTCTCCCTCATAGAATAGTATTCCTCCCAAAATTGCCAAAAGAATGTAGAGATATTTCATTATCAAATGTAAGCGCTTAGGAAGCCAATTCTCCTGTCAATTCCTGATTTTTGGATGGGCTAAATAACCATGCCGCAATTGGAGCGGAAACAAAATAAAAAGCCACCAATGCAGTTCCGAAAGGTATAGCAGTACTGATACCAAACCAATCTCCTGAATTAATGATTACTGCCAAACCCAAAAAACCACGCCCCAATTCTATCCAAAAAGCATACGGTTTCCTATCCATCAAGGTGGTATAGCCATAGATACACACAAATATGATGGCGCAATAGAGGAAAACGCCTGGCATCCCTATCGCTTTAATATTGTAAAACATATATAAGGTAAGAAATAAGGTAAAAGCATATTGAAACCACGACCAGGCTATCAGTGATGTCGGAGCCTCCGTTTCGTATTTGTTAAAATTATAGACATCCTGAATTTTTCTGACAGGGTATTTTTCCGCCACATCATTAGGTCTCCATCCAATGGGTTTGTAAAATACTTTTAGTTTATCTGACCATTTTTGTGCACGCCAGGCATCCTGAATCAATAGCCATAAATGTTGAAAATTAATTAAAATTGGATTCCATGTCCTGGCAGCTGTGGTTACTCCGTACACTGGTGGTACTTCATCCAATTCCTCCTGAAATGTGCCAAACATCCTATCCCAAATCGAAAAAATCTGTCCTAGATTTTTATCCAAATACTCCTTATTGATTGCATGATGAACACGGTGCTGAGAGGGAGTAATAATGATGTATTCCAAAAATCCTAGTTTTGGAATATGTTGGGTGTGATACCAAAACTGCAAAAACAAATGAATCGGAGCAATCACCACAATTACTTCATTCGGTACTCCAAGCAATGCTGCAGGGATCAGAAAGATTGTAAATACGCCCAAAAATGTAGAAATAGACTGCCTTAAAGCACAAGGAAGATTAAATTCTTCACTGCTGTGATGAACTCTGTGACGATTCCAAAAATAATTGATGCTATGGGATAAGCGATGATTCCAATAGCCCGCAAAATCAAGGGCTATAAAACCAATAACATATACCATCCATGTATTTTCTATTTCTATCAAGGCCAAATGCTTATGCAAAAAAGGATAAGAAATAAATACAATAACCAATCCCAGGGAGTCCTTAATAATATTCGTCACCCCGGAACTCAAACTTGAAATGGTGTCAAATGCCCTCAATTTTTTTGTTCCCTTATACCAATCATACAAGGCTTCAATAAGGATCAAAAAGATAAAACTGGGTATCGCTATAAGCAAAGCATTGGCGTAGGCTTCCATAAATTATTATTTTGATTATGCAAAGATAAAAACTGAAGCCAACCTTTTGTTTAGGACTGATATGATTTGGTTTTTTATTCCTTCTATTTCGTTTGTAGGTATGCGGTTTGACGGGGAGAAGGGGAAGCAAGTACCCGTTTACTCGTCTCACCAACAACCCGCATACCCGACAACCCGTTCCTCCACAACAAAAACACGAATACAGCTGTTAGTGATTATTTGACTAAATGAAATCATATACCTCCATTGATTAAACACATTTTATCTTTGCAGCATGGAGCTAAACTATAAAGTTTTTGGGCAAGGAGACCCAGTAATTATTCTTCATGGTTTATTTGGTACTTTAGATAATTGGCAAACAATTGCCAAAAAAATGTCAGCGAACTATACAGTTTATATTGTTGACCAGCGAAATCACGGTCGCTCACCTCACAAAGAACCATTTGATTACCCAACAATGGCAGAAGACCTCAAAAATTTCATGGAAGCCAATTGGATTTTTAAAAGTCATTTGATTGGGCACTCAATGGGTGGTAAGACGGTCATGCAGTTTGCGTTTGACAATCCGGATATGGTAGATAAATTAATTGTTGCGGATATTGCTCCAGTTCAATATTCGGAGAGGCATCAACATATTTTTCAAGCCCTCTTTGAGCTTGATCTAGATGCTTTGAAAAGGCGGGAAGAAGCAGAGGAATTATTGAAAAACAAGATTCCAGGAGCAGCAGAACGACTTTTTATTTTAAAAAATTTAACCAGAAAAAAAGAAGGAGGGTTTCGACTGAAGATGAATTTGCCAGTCATTCACAAACATTATGGCGATATTTTGGCGGCTATCAAAAATTTGGATACCTTTGAAGGGACTACACTTTTCATAAAAGGGGCTCAATCCCACCACATTGAGGATAGCCACCGTGACACTATCCGTTCTTTATTTCCCAACGTTTCTATTCATACTATTGAGAATGCCGGACATTGGGTACATGCCGATGCACCTGATGAGTTTTTGCGAGTGGTGTTGAAGTTTTTAGGTGTTTGACTTGTTTTATTGTTCTAAGATTAACGTTCGATAATGCTTCGTTAACCAACATTTTAACTCATAGCTCGTTCAAATAAAGCAAATTGCGTGAAGAGATTCTATTTTTGGGAAAATTTTCAAAAACCGAAATATTTTTTTTGAGAAAAAACTCTTTGTAATAAAGGTTTTGGAAAGGCTTTTGCAAAGAGATTAGTACGGTAGTCAGAAAAGTACAAATAGATTTTTATACAAATTATAAATTTTGTGATATTTTTACATCATATTC
Organism: Saprospiraceae bacterium; assembly: GCA_041941305.1. Lineage (GTDB taxonomy): Bacteria > Bacteroidota > Bacteroidia > Chitinophagales > Saprospiraceae > JANSWP01. The sequence continues at coordinate 50,563 of JBGTQJ010000048.1, read as the reverse complement.
ACTACCACAAAAACTAGTATAAAATGAGGATAAAAAAGCGCCCCCTAAAAGTATTGGGACTAGTAACAATCTTATTTTTGGGCATTGCCACGACATTTACAACCGACCACGGTAAGTACTTCGAAATCGCGAAGAACATCGAAATTTTCACAAACCTCTATAAAGAAATCAATACCTCCTATGTGGATGAGCTGGATCCAGGAAAACTAATGCGCATTGGTATTGATGCCATGCTTGAGTCTTTGGATCCTTACACCAATTACATTTCGGAATCCGAAATTGAAGGATTCCGCTATATCACCGAAGGAAAATACAATGGTATTGGTGCTCAAATCAAAGTCATTGACGATTATATCACCATTACTCAACCGTATGAAAACTCACCTGCATTCAAAGCAGGGTTGAAAGCCGGAGATCAGTTGATTGCTGTAGATGGGAAGAAAGCCTTTGGCAAATCTTCAGAAGAGGTCAATGAAATATTAAAGGGTTATCCCGGAACCGAAGTTGAATTGACCATTCGTCGCCCTGGTGAAACTAAAGAATTAAAAATCAAATTAGTGAGAGATCAAGTCAGTGTTCCCAATGTACCTTATTCGGGAATGGTTTCTGACGATATAGGATATGCTGCCTTGACTACTTTCACAAGGGATGCTGGAAGAAATATAGCCAATGCCCTTAAAGAGTTGAAGGAGGAAAATAAAGATTTGAAAGGGTTCATTCTGGATTTGAGAGGAAATGGTGGTGGTTTACTTGCAGAAGCTGTAAACGTTTCAAATGTATTTATCCCCAAAGGAGCATTGGTGGTGACCACTAAAGGAAAAGTAAAAGATTGGGACAGAAGTTTCAAAACACTTAATAAAGCAACAGATGAGGAGATTAAATTAATCGTACTTATTGACAGTGGTTCTGCTTCTGCTTCAGAGATTGTTTCGGGAGTGATTCAGGATTTTGATAGAGGGATTTTGGTAGGTCAACGCTCCTATGGCAAAGGATTGGTTCAAAATACACGCGACATTGGCTATAATTCTAAAGTTAAAATGACTACTGCAAAATACTACATTCCAAGTGGTCGCTGTATTCAAAGTGTAGAATATCACGAGGGTGAACCTGCAGACATTCCAGATGCCAAACGTGCAAAGTTCACTACAGAAAACGGTCGCCCGGTTCTCGATGGAGGAGGTGTTAGCCCAGATATCATTATTGATGAAGATGCTGAATCTGATATCTTGAAGACTTTGCAGGAAAAACATTTGATCTTCAATTATGTAACTGAGTTTGTATTGGATAATGAAACCATCCCTAGTGTAGAAGAATTTCATTTCAAAGATTGGGATGGTTTTGTGAGTTACCTTGAAAGTCACAATTTTGATTACAATACTAAAGAGGAGGAATTGTTGAAGAAGTTAAAAGAACAGGCTAAAGAGGATGGTTACATCGTAGAAAGGGACATTCAGATTTTGGAAAACAAAATCATTGAAGCCAAAAAGAATGACCTGAATAAAAACAAGGAAGCTATCCTTGACCTTATCGAAAAAGAAATTGCCAGCAGATTCTACTATGAAAAAGGCAAAATAGAGATTGGTTTGAGAAATGATGCAGAGATTAAGGAAGCAGTCAGATTGATTAACGATGACACTGCTTACGGTAAGGTCCTGAAAGACATTCAATAGTTTTTGATTCTGCAATACTTCTATACTGTAATGCTGCGATGTTGGAGTGGATAAAACGCTTCATCGCAGCATTGTAGTATTACAGCATCACAGAATTAGGATGTCATCTGTTTTTCGAAAGGCTTTATATCTTCCTTTCCCAAATTTCGTCCCGTTAAATTCCGTTGTTTTCCTCAACTCAACCCGTTGTTCTTCAGGTAGTTGGTTAAAGTCGGAGCATTTTTTCGAACAGCACTTTTCATACTTTTCTGCGCAAGTTTTGCATTGAATAAACAGTATATGGCAGGCGTCATTGGCACAATTGACATGACTGTCACAAGGCTCCCCACATTGATGACATTTTGAGATGATATCATCACCGATTCGCTCTCCCATTCTTTCGTCAAAGACGAAATTTTTGCCCAAAAATTTGTTCCGCAAACCCTGCTCTTTTACTTGGCGGGCATATTCAATAATACCTCCATCCAACATGAATACATTTTCAAATCCTTTGTGAAGCATATAGGCACTTGCTTTTTCGCAGCGAATTCCACCAGTACAATACATCACAATATTTTTGTCTTTATCTTCTTTCAAAGATTCTGCTACATAGGGTAATTCTTCTCGAAAAGTTTCAACATCAGGACAGATAGCATTTTCAAAATGTCCAACTTCACTTTCATAATGGTTGCGCATATCTACCACAATGGTATTTGAAAGATCTGTGATTTCATTGTATTCTCTGGCAGAAAGGTGTTTGCCGCGTTTGGTGACATCAAAGGTGTTGTCATCCAAACCATCGGCCACTATTTTCTTTCGGACTTTTATTTTGAGCTTGTAAAATGATTTACCATCATCCTCAATGGCAATATTGAGACGAATGCCTTTCAAAAAGGGAACTGAATAGAGCTTTTCCTTAAATAAGTTGAAGTATTTTTCTGGAACAGAGATTTGTCCATTGACACCTTCTTTGGCGACATAAATTCTGCCAAGAACCCCCACTTCATCCAATAGGCGGTAAAATTCATTTCTAAAATGCTCAGGATTTTCAATGTGAGCATATTGATAAAAAGAAAGTGTGGTTCGCTTTTCCTCACTTTCACGTATACGACGTTTGAGCTCGTCGCTGTTAATTTTATTATACAAAGCCATTCCAAAAGATTTTTCGAAGACACGCAGGTTCTGCGAAAAGTACAGACGTTTATTTCTGACTAAAAAAGGTCGCAAAGATACATAACAATTCAAAGTTTTATTATTAATTCATCTCTAATATCCAGGCTCCCTCTTCATTGATGTCGTAGTTAGCAATCCCGGCTTTTCTACAAAACTCTTTCCATTTCTCGACACGCCAATTGGCATTTGAAGCGTCAAAAAGCAACAAATCAAATTCAAAGTGCTCCAAAACTTGATCAATGTAAAGTTTAGGATTATTCCGAAGCAGTAGATAATCAACTTTTAGTTTATCTGTATTTTGGAAATCAGGAGACTCACTCAAGACTGCCAGTCGTTTATTGTAAAATTGGATAAAGCCATCTTTGTATAAAAAACGACTGGATTCAAAATGATTGGTATCTTCAAAATGAAATTTTTGATTTTTTTTCACTCCTTCTTTCCAACGATTGTTTTGAACAGCAAATGCTAATTCCTTGTGTCCAATAGCTGTATTTGAAATGGTATATAGGTCGGTTCCATCAAAAAAATCGATCGTAGAATTTTTATAAATATGGTAAATCACCAATTTTCGATTTTTGCGATCTTCCAATTTGCTGAAGGAATAATTTACACTGACAAAAGCTAAAATCCCTAAACTGCTCAACACCCATTTGAACTTTTTGACATTAATTGCGATAGAAACATTGACAAGGAAAAGGTACATCAGAAAAGCAGAAACAGAAGAAATCCAAATGCCTGCAATGACACTTCCAGGCAGGTTTTGGATAAAAAAAACCAACCAATTTACACCTTTAATGAAATAGAGTAATAAATACCCTGTTGTGGTTCCACCTCCAGGAAAAATAAGCTCAACCACAAATAGCAAAATCCCCATCAATAGGATCACAAAAGCAGCAGGAACCACAATCAATCCCGACAACCAAAAATAGACTGGGAATTGATGGAAATAATAAAATCCAAGCGGTAAGGTTGCAAGCTGGGCAGCCAGCGAAACACATCCCAACTGCCAGAGGTAATTGCCAATTTTAGATTTAATGGTCCATAATTGGGCAAATTTTGGCTGGAAATAAATAATGCCCACTACTGCACAATAAGACAATTGAAAGCTCACCTGGGTTATTAGATAAGGATTGAAGCAGAGGAGCCAAAAGGCAGAAGCCGCCAAAATATTGTAGGGGTTTTTATTTCTTTGAAAAGCAGTGCCAATAATGAAAATTGAAAACATAGTGGCTGCTCGCCTTACAGAAGGAGGCATTCCTGTAATTAGGGCAAATGCCCATATTCCTAAAATCGGTATTACTATTTTGGCAGCCTTCCAAAAAGGATGGAAAGAGTATATTCTCTTTAAAAGGAAAAACTGTAATAGTAAGTAAATTATACCCACATGAAGACCTGAAACAGCCAAAACATGCATGGCACCTGTGTTTGCATAGGCTGTTTGCACCTCTTCCGAGATTTCATCTTTGTATCCCAGGATCAATGCAGAACCAACAGAAAACTCATTTTTTTCAGGAAGATACTTCCTCAAGGTTTCCAGGAAATGGGTTCTTAAGTTTAACGCCAAAGAAAAGACCTCAACTGCCTCCCTTTTTTCTAGAAGCATCCAATCTCCATTTTTTGCAAACGTTTGATAATGAATGTTTTGAAAGTGCAAATACCTTTTATAATCAAAAGCATGGGGGTTTTTAGGAGGAGCTATTTCATTTATCGACGCATAAAGGCCAACTAAATCTCCATCATTTAAGTTTTCGCTTAAGCTATCTCGTTCCAGGTAAACTAAAATAGTTCCCTTACATGGCATCAAGCTATCTGAATGTGGACCTATTCTTTGCATCATAAGCTCGACTTGAACCCATTTTTTCTTAATAGGGATACCTTGTACATTTCCAATTATTAGATTCCTTGCTTCAAGGTGATTTTGAAAATGGATCGGATCATTTAAATCATTTTGTAACCAAGTAATTTGATACCCAAAACCAGTAAAAAAGAGATATTGAGGAAATGTCAACAGCCAACCATACTTGAACCAACCTTTTTGAAAATAAGCGATTATTGACAAGAGCAATAAGCCAAAAACAAAATAATGAAGGGAGGGAATTTCCAAATTTAAAAATATGGAAAGCAAGATGCCCAAAAGAAAGGGAAGCAACCAGCGAACAAATGGAATTTCGCGAATATTGATCATTTTAATAGAGAGTTCGTATTGAAGTTGTTCAAAAAATAAGCTTGAAATTAATTGTAAATCATCTATCTGTTTTTGAACAACTTCATTGGAAAATCAGCGTGAACCATACCAAAATAAAGGTTTTACCAGTTCCAGGAAATAGCTGATTTTTTAAGAGGTGCTCAATTAACGTTTATTTAACCAAAAAAGGGCTGGTCGCAATCCACAACCAGCCCTTTTTTCATTTGAACCCCAATTCTCTATTCTGGCTCAAATCCTAAAATGATACTAAACTTAGTCAGATCGGAGAAGCTGTTATTGCCGATATTTCTATCAAAGCCAATTCCATAATCAAAACCAAGTAGACCAAACATCGGCAAGAATACTCTCAAACCAACGCCTGCAGAGCGTTTTAAATCAAAGGGATTGAAGTCATCCATTCTTTTCCATGCGTTACCGCCCTGAGCAAATGCCAAAACAAAAATTGTAGAGTTAGGGTTCAGTGAAATCGGATAGCGCAATTCTATGGTATATTTATTATAAAGAGGTGTTGGTGCCACAGAATTTGGGTTAAATTCACTGATTCTATTGTTTTCCAGGTCACCAGGCTCATATCCCCTCAGTCTAATAATATCTGTTCCTACGAAGAAATTTAATTGAGAATTATTCAAGCCATCACCCCCTAACTGGAATCTTTCGAAGGGTGAAATTCCAATCTCGTCATTATAGGCGCCCACAATTCCAATTTTCAAATTAGCTCTGAATACCAATTTACCCACCATGGTGGTATACCAGTCGGCATTGAGTTTCCATTTATGATATTCAAGCCATTTGAATCGTTCTTGTACAGATTGCTCGCTAAAGTTCTTTTTACTAAATAAGGAATATGGAGGTGTCAATTGTACCGACAATGAAATAGAAGAACCTTCCTGGGGGAAAAGTGGATTATTTACAGTACTTCTGGCTATAGTTTGGGTAATACTGAAATTCCGGTACGAACCATCCGTTACAAGCTGACCATCATCTGTTTGGAATATAACCCGTTGCCAGTTATTCAAAGCAATATTTTGAAGATTGATAGCAGTTGATGAAATGAAGTTATCATCTGGCCATTTCAATCTGGTCCCCAAACTCAAGGTCACACCTCCATTAGTGAAGTTTCCAAAATTGTCACTTGTTCTGTCAAATCCATTTGTGATAATGGATACAAATCCAGCAACTGTAAATGAGTTTGGTTTTTTGCCACCCAACCAGGGTTCTGTGAAGGAAACGTTATAAGACTGGAAAAACCTTCCATTCGTTTGCGCCCTTAAGGATAGTCTTTGTCCATCTCCCTGAGGTAAAGGACTCCAGGTTTCCTTTTTGAAAATATTGCGCATGGAGAAATTATTGAAGGAAACTCCAAGTGTTCCAATTACGCCACGTCCACGACCTCCCCATCCGGCAGATAACTCCAATTGATCAGAAGGTCTTTCCTCTACTGTATACTCAATATCTACTGTACCTCTTTGCGGGTTAACTGGAGTATTGATGCCCAAAGCTTCAGGGTTGAAATATCCTAAATTGATAATTTCTCTTTGGGATCGGATGATGTCAGAACGACTGAATTTTTCTCCTGGAACCGTACGCAACTCTCTACGAATTACATGCTCGTGGGTACGATCATTACCCTTGATGACTACTTTATCAATAGTTGCTTGTGGCCCCTCAAAGATTCTGATTTCCAAATCAATAGAGTCCTCAACGATTGCTACCTCAATAGGATCTACTGTAAAAAACAAATACCCATTGTCCATGTAAAGGGTACTCACATCACGACCTTCCTGGCTAAAGCTAAGTCGGGTTTCCAATAATTCCTGATTGTAGATGTCTCCCTTTTTGATGTCCAAAATGGACTCAAGTGTCTCTGTATCATAAATCGAATTGCCTTTCCAGGAGATTTCTCTAAAGAAATACTGATTGCCTTCAAACATATCAATATTTACAATCAACTCTCCATCTTCATTTCTATATACACTATCTTTCAATATACGGGCATCTCTAAATCCTACCGTATTATAGTAAGCAATAATGGCGTTTTTGTCTTCTTCATAATCTGCCTTAATCAATTTGGAAGCTGCTAACAGGCGCTTTTTACGGCGGGTATTCTTCATCAATTTTCGCAGCTTTTTGTCTTTTATATTTGTATTGCCTGTGAAAAGAATATCCTGGATCTTGATTTTTTTGCCTTTATCTACATCAAAAACCAAGCGCACCGAATTGATTCGGGAAGAATCTGGAATTTCTTCTACATTGACGGACACATCAAAAAACCCCTTTTCAATATAGTACTGTTCAATACCTTTGGCCGCATTTACTTTAATATTCTCCGTTACAATCCCACCTTTAAGCAGATATTTATTGACTTCTTCATTCAAATCATCGTGATTGGTTTTCTTCACATTTCTGTAAGAATGTCTGGTAAGTCGAGGGCGCTCTTGAACGACGATTTCGAGAAAAATCACATCTCCAATGGTTTTTTCTTTTAAAATCTGTACATCCGTAAAGAGCCTGAGTTTCCACAAAGCTTTGATAGCCCGAGGGATATCACCACCGGGAATTCTAACCTTATCTCCTACCTCAAAGCCTGCTATAGAAATGATGGCATTCTCATCGCTGTACTGAGCACCAATAACTTTAACTCCTCCGATTTCGAAATCAACAGGTTCGGTATAATCCAAAACAGGTAAAGAGTCAGATACTACTTGTGCCTTGAGCGCGAAAGGCATGAAAAGTAGTAGGGCGATGAAAGGCAAAAAGTAAAATTTATTATTCATGTTTGTTTGTGTCCTTTTCGATTTTTCTTCAGATGTTTTAATAAATACAAATTAAGGTGTAAGCCTACAAAAAATGGGTTGTATTCAGGGTGCGAGCTGTTCACTTATTTTTCCAAAGCGTCGTTCACGTTGCTGAAAATCAATAATGGCTTGATATAAATCCTTTTTCCGAAACTCTGGCCAAAAAATGGGGGTAAAATACAACTCTGCATAAGCAATTTGCCAGAGGAGAAAATTACTAATTCTTGTTTCTCCACTTGTTCTTATCAATAATTCGGGGTCTGGCATTCCAGTAGTTTCAAGGGCATTTGTTATGGTGGATTCGTCAATGTCCTCTGCTACGACTTTACCAGCTTCAACGCTTTTCGCGATTTTTTTTGTAGCGTTTACAATTTCCCATTTGGCACTATAATTTAAAGCCAAAACCAAGGTCATTCTTGAATTCTGCTTTGTGTCTTCCATTGCGCCTTTTAAAGCTTTTAAACTTTTGGAGGGAAGTTTGGATATGTCGCCAATTGCCTGAAGTCTAATATTATTTTTATTTAAAGTGGAAACTTCTTTTTGGATGGTCTCTACCAACAATCCCATCAAAGCGTTTACTTCAAGCTTGGGTCTGTTCCAATTTTCAGTAGAAAAAGCATAAAGCGTTAAATATTCAACGCCCAATTCGGCTGCGGCTTCTGTTATTTCCCGAACAGATGTTACACCATTTTTATGACCAAAAATACGCGGCTTGCCATGCTTCTTTGCCCACCTGCCATTGCCGTCCATGATGACAGCAATATGCCGAGGTAGTTTTTCTAAATTTATCCGCGATTTTAAATCCATGTTGATTGTAAGAAAGTTCGGAAAACGCCTTTTGAAGGCTTCAAAAATTTATGCTTTTCAAAAAAGCACGCAAAGTTAAGAAAAGAACTTGAAAGACATGATTACCTTATTGAGGTTCGGTGCCCTTTAGGATGTATCTTAAAATAATGCACTGAAAAGATGAGTTATCCCAAATTTTGAGATGAAAATCCACGAGTTTATTTTTTTTACTTAATCTTTTGATATTCAAGTTGTTGTGGGACGCGCGTTGTGGGTTGGTCAACCTGCAACGTGTATCCCACAACAAAAACACATAGACTAGTGAGTTGAAAATCAACAGATTAAGACACAATCAATAAAATCGGGATGATGTATGATTTGTTTAAAAAATATTCATTTTTCCAAGTTTCCCATTGTAATTTTGCCCAGCAATAGATTTGTGAGCTAATGTATGATTATGATGTTATTCTAAGTTTTATTACGGCATTTACGCTGACCTATTTTGCCATTCCCTCTGTAATCCGGGTCGCAAGAATTAAAAATCTGACCGATGAACCTGGTGAGCGCCGTTCTCATTCCGAAAGTACCCCATCTTTAGGTGGGATAGCTATTTTTGCAGGCACCCTTTTTTCCATCATGCTCTGGACTCCTTTTCAAAATTCATTTATCAATAATGGTCCTGGCATACAATACATTTTATGTTCTTTCATCATCATTTTTTTAATTGGTGCCAAAGACGATATTGATCCCATTTCTCCCACCAAAAAATTAATAGGGGAGGTTTTAGCTGCTTCCATATTGGTATTCAAAGCGGACATTATTATTGAATATGGACTTGAGGATATTTTGGGATTTGAACACATTCCTTATTACATCAGTGTATTTTTCACAATTTTCACTATTCTGGTCATCATCAATGCTTTTAATTTGATTGATGGCATCAATGGGCTTTCCGGAAGTTTGACAACTGTTATTACCCTCACTCTTGGTGTATGGTTTCTATTGGTGAAACGCTATGATTTGGCAATTGTCGCATTTTCAACTGCAGGAGCAGTTATTGCTTTTTTAAAATACAACTTTACACCAGCCAAGATATTTATGGGGGATACCGGAGCTTTATTGATTGGCTTGGTTTGTTCTATTTTAACCATTGAGTTTATTGAGTTGAATTGCCTTTTTCAACCAGGTGAAGTGGGCTACGCATATAAAATAAACGCTGCACCAGCTGTAGCAATTGGTATTTTGGTGCTTCCTTTATTTGATACCCTGAGAGTTTTTATAACCAGAGCCCTGAGAGGCAAATCTCCGCTTCATCCTGATAGAAGACACATACATCATTTATTAATTGATGCAAAATTGAGTCACATGCAGGCCACCAGCATATTAGTCATTGTAAATATTGTTTTCATTGTGATGGTCTTTATGCTTCAAAGTTATACGGACAATACATTAATTATATTGATACTCATTCTAAGTTTTGCCTTATTATTAATGGGTGGATTGCATCTTTCGGTTAGAAAGCAAAAAGAAAACTTTTGAAAACCCCTTCCCGAATGTTGAATTATTTATTGGTATTTATTGGCGGCGGTTTAGGAAGCATATGTCGCTTTGGCATTGCTAATTTAATGGTGGGTTTCAGGTTAACATTTCCCTGGGGTACTTTTTTAGCAAATGTTTTGAGTTGTATCGTTCTGGGAATTTTGGTTGGTGTCAACCTAAAAACCAATCTAAGTGAAACGTATAAGCTTTTATTCGTCATCGGGTTTTGTGGCGGCTTCAGCACTTTTTCTACTTTTTCAAATGAGACCTATCAGCTTTTTCAAGCTGGCAATTTCCTTTATGGGTTTGCCTATATTTTTTTTAGCCTGCTTGTTTGTTTAGCATGCATATATTTCGGGATCAGGATAACGCAATAATCTGTTTACAGATAGCTCATTGTCCAAATAATACTACCCATTTTTATGAAGTAGATAGGCATTTTTATGGCTCATATCCAGCTTTTAAAATGATTGCTTGTCTCCGAAATACGCTCATTTATCCAACAGGAATTTGCTTTAACCCTTTTTTGAAAAGTCAACTTTCCTTATTGTTAGCAAAACCATTACTTTAGCGGCTTGTCCTTAACAGTATGCGGTATGCAGTTTGCAGAATTAAAAGTATTCTGGTTGAACTGTAAATTGCCAACTGAAACCTGGCAACCAACAGAGTGTGGATTTAGTACTTTATTCAGGCCTTTTTATCGCCAGCATGTGGCTTTTGCTCAAATCGTCGGATTGGTTTGTAGATGCGGCGGAAGAGATTGGATTATCTTTGGGCATTTCTCCCTTCATCGTTGGAGTAACTATTGTGGCTTTCGGAACCTCTTTGCCGGAATTGGCATCTTCTATTGCTGCCGTTTTTGCGGATGAGTCTGAAATCGTGATTGGCAATGTAGTGGGCTCAAACATCGCCAATATATTGTTGATTTTAGGGATTACCACCATTATAGCAAAGGAGATTCGGCTTGACTTTTCTGTTTTGGATATTGATGTTCCTTTTTTGATGGCTTCTGCAGGCTTAATATGGTTTATTTGCCATGATCTTCAAATCACCATTTACGAAAGTGTTATATTATTAAGTTGCCTTGCCCTATTCCTGATCAATTCATTTAAACGCGAAGCAAGAATAGACAAAAATGCAAGACCAGATGCCGGTTGGAGAGCTTATGGATTGTTGATATTGGGTGGATTGTTTGTGTATTTGAGTAGTAACCTGGTCATTTATGCCATTGAAAGATTGTCAGCAATTGCTGGAATTAGCCCTGAATTGATAGCATTAACCCTTGTGGCATTTGGAACTTCCTTACCTGAAGTTGCAGTAAGTATTGCTGCTGCACGTAAAGGCAAAACTGGAATTGCTGTAGGAAATGTAGTGGGTTCTAACATTTTTAATTCCTTTGCAGTTCTGGGAATTTCCAGGTTTTTTGGAGATTTAACCATACCCGAAAATATCATTGAGTTTAGCTTGCCATTTATGATCGCAATCACCTTGATGTTTGCCATCATTAGTGTTTCCAGAATCATTTCAAGATGGGAAGGGGTTCTGCTGGTTTTGTTGTACGCCTACTTTATTGGTGAGATTTTTAATGCTGCCTTTTAAGCTTTCCAAATCAATAATGTACAATTAAATATTTCAGCTCCTATGCAATCGAATCGCCCCCTTCACCATTAACCGTTGGCCAGTCCCTGACCTGGTACACCTTTTTTCATTTTTCATACCCACTCCCGAAAACAAGATTCCTAATGTTTTGAAAAGGTAGTGTTTGTTCCTTGTTTTGTTCACGAAAATAACCTTTTGGTCATTCCCCGGAAGGGGAGGTGAAGGGGGTAAGATGCGATTCGATCTTAGGTGCTTCATAAAAATGGGGGCAGAGCCTGTAATAATAGTTGTGCAAGGTTCCTTCATCATATGTCAATACAATTGAACCTTGAACAGCTACTACTCTTGGCAAAAGTTCATGTTAAAGATATCTCATAGTATAGTTTGTCTTGTAGGTAATTCTGCTCCCTTACCTATATATTTAGCCAAAAAACTTTAGGCAAGGAGCGGGAAACCCCGCTCCTCCAATTGACTTTTTAATGCCAATTAGCTAACAGTAGCGCTGTTTAAGTTGCCCAGATAAGCGCTGGTTGGTTTTCGAATAATTAATCAGTTAGCTACAAAAAAGCTATTCCTTTGTGATGTGAGATAATCAATATTGTGAGGGGAAAGTAAGGTGGAGGAGTTTCATTTGGAATGGTAAAGGTAGAACCTGGAAAAAACGTGAGGTTGACGTGAAAAGCGTAATTTACAGGATACGCTTTTTAACCTAAGGATTCCGTCGAAAAACTTAAGGATTGGTAGTAGGTCCATGAAAAAACAAATAAATTTTTGAAGTCCAATTTCCTGAAAAACAGGAATTATGGACGCTAACTTTTTTCAAAATGCTCGAATAATTTTCTCAAATCTGCATCAACATTTAAATTGATCTTTTCTTTTTTCATAAATCCTTCTACGTCTTTGGGCTTTGCAAAAAGCTGAGTGATAGTTTTCTTTTTAAGCTTTATCAATTTCACCTTACCCGCTTCTATCAGATAATAGTTTTTCTTTGAATTGAATCGCTTCATTTCTACGGTTTTTCCGACATCCTGAACAGTTTTAGTGGAAATCACAGCCCGAAATTCCTTAATAATCTGTCTGCTTTCTCCTTCATAAATAACTACATAAAACTTATCTTTAAAATTGGGGTAAATGACTCTTTGAAAAATGGCTTGATTTCCCTCCTTATTATCTAAAACATCTTCATTTTGATCCTTTTTGATCTCCACCCTACTATACCAAATATTGTCGAGGGAGATCCATTGATTGTCTTTTTTAGCTTCGAAATTTTCGGTCTCCCCATTGTAATTCACCAATACATCTTCATAAACAGAACGATCCGTCGCATAAATTTTTGCATACACCCAGTCTTTGAAATAATATGGGGAACCATCAATGTCTTCATAACGAGTTTCATCAAAATCCTTTGCATTGGTAAACTTAAGTGTATTTTTCTGGGCAAATCCTGAGGTTAAGAAAAGACATAGGAGCAGTAAGTTGAAGAGCTTTTTTTTCATATCATTTATTTTTTGACAAATATAGACTTGTTTGGAATACATGTTTATGAACTTGAAAAGTAGCTTGTTTAAATGAAAATGAAAATGAAAATGAAAATGAAAATGAAAATGAAAATGAAAATGGTTCAAGTACTAATTTTTAATTTTGATTTCAATTTTTATTTAATGCTAATAATTTTAGACAAGTTCAGTTGAATTACAGCATATGGAATAATAAAACTAGCAAAAGTTTAATCATGAAAACTGATAACAAAACGACTGATTTTGCACAATTGTCCACCAAAGAATTGTTTTTTGCCCTTGCCTGGTTGCTAGGCATTGCCACTGTCACTTACCTTGAACGAACTATTACGATATCAGAGAAGTTGGTGACTGGACTAGTTGCCCTTTGTAGCATAGCTTTAGCTTCTAAAAGCTTTAAAGGACTTGAATACGCTATCAAAAGCTGGAAGAATGAAGAACCACAAAGCTGGAATAAACGCTTAGGGACCTTTGGCAATGCCATCATTGCTTTGTTTTTCATTGCTGCAATTTTTCTCATGCTTTCAGGAGGATTTTTGGGAATGAAAGAATAATGCCGCTAATCATGGACTTTATTCAAAAATAGTTTGCCCAAAAAGGGCTATACGCCTATTAAAAAAACCTCAAAAAATTTCTACATTTGCAGGCCTTTCAGGCAAGAACTTTTCCTGCTTATACATGTTAGGATAATTATGGGTTAAGGTTGGTAATACGCAAACTTCAATTCGATAATTTTGTAATTAATAATTCAATAATTTAAAACAATAAATGGATCTGCTTAAACAAAAATTTTTTGAAAAATCATCTGAATTAAAAACCGAAATCAAAGCCTTTTTAAAAAAACATGGCAATACAAAAGTAGATGAAGTCGTCCTTCGTCAAGTATATGGGGGGGCGAGAGGAGTGAAAATGATGGTTTGGGAAACTTCCCAGTTAGATCCCATCGAAGGCATCCGTTTTCGTGGTTATTCAATCCCTGAACTAAAAGAATTATTGCCAACTGGCCCTGATGGTAAAGAACCCTTACCAGAAGGTTTGTTTTGGTTAATGCTTGTTGGAGAGGTGCCTACTGAGGAAGAAGTAAAATGGTTAACTGACCAATGGACTCACCGAAGCAATGTACCAGAACATACATTTAAAGTATTGGATACGCTTCCAAAAGAAACCCATCCAATGACGCAGTTTAACATTGCCATTACGTCAATGCAAACTGCTTCATGTTTTGCCAGAAGATATGCTGAGGGGATGAATAAGGGAGAATATTGGGATGCTACTTTTGAAGACACCATGAATTTGATAGCCCGCTTGCCAAGGGTCGCAGCATATATTTACCGCAGAACTTATCACAATGGGGATCACATCTCTCCCGATATTTCGCTTGACTGGGCTGCTAATTTTGCCCATATGTTGGGGGTAAGCAATTCAGCTGATTTTAAAAATTTAATGCGCCTCTATCTTACCATTCATGCGGATCATGAAGGAGGAAATGCTTCTGCCCATACTACTCATTTGATTGGTTCCACCTTAAGTGATGCCTATTTTTCTTTCGCAGGAGGAATGGGGTCTTTGGCTGGCCCTTTACATGGCTTGGCAAATCAGGAAGTGATTAAATGGATATTCAAAATGGTGGATGCTCTAGGTACACAGACACCTTCAAAAGAGCAAATTGCAGATTATGTAAATAGTACCCTGGCATCTGGGCAAGTAATCCCAGGTTATGGTCATGCCGTTTTACGTCGTCCTGATCCACGATTTATGGCACAAAAAAGATTTGCCGAAGAATACATCAAAGATGATGAAATCGTGCAAATCGTCTGGAAGATTTTTGATGTTGTTCCTCCAATATTGGAAGGATTGGGTAAAGTGAAAAATCCTTGGCCAAATGTGGATGCTCATTCAGGGGCTTTGCTGGTTCATTATGGATTGACCGAATATAGTTTCTATACCGTATTATTTGGGGTGTCGAGAGCTTTGGGCGTATTGGCAGCGCAGTGTTGGTCAAGAGCATTGGGCTTCCCACTCGAAAGACCTAAGTCTGTGACTACAAAGTGGGTTAAAGAGTTTTTGGCCAATCAATAGGGATTTCAAGTTCACTCAGGTTTCAATTATAAAACAAACATGAGTCATCCCCCCAAAGGCAGGGGTGATTGGTTCTAGTTTTAAATGTAAAAGTCAAAATGATAAAGTTAAAATGTAAAAGTGTGTCATTATACTAAATGCCTAAGAATCAAATACTTAAAGTATATTTTACTTTTTACTTTTACATTTATTATTTTATGCCAAGGGCATCCCTTCGGGGCATTTTGACTTCGTTTCGTAGAACCAATCACCCCTGCCCCAAAGGGGCAAGCTGAATTTTCATTTATTATCTTAAATCATTGAATTTCAACTCACTATGTAATGTGTTTTTGTTGCGCGGTACGGGGTGCGCGTTGGTCAAACCCGTACCCCGCACCCCGCAACAAATTGAATATCAATAGATTAAGTAAAGAAAATAAACGCAAGGGATTTTATTGCCAAATTCAGCCAGCCCCTTTGGGGGATGACTCATGCTTTTATCTGGGAGTGCACTTTTCAAAAGAACAATTCCTCTATGTCTAAGTACCTGACAACCAACCTTTCCATTCTCTTTAAAATTTTGCATATCTCATCAAACATTTTACCTTTGCATGGATTTTTCAGAAGGGGTGAAATTTGCGATTTTTTGTCGCAATTTTTTTTCTCCAAAACAAAAGTTAATTTGCTGAAAATCAAAATTTTAAAAATTTCATTTTTTGAAATTTAATAGAATAAAGCATTTTTGAAATAAAGTTCGAAATTTCCTTGTTTTGGCAGCCCGAAGGGTAGTTTTTGAAAAAAAAATGAGAAAAAACGCTTCGAGTAATCAAAGCATTGAAATCAGAACGAATGTAAAAGCGTAGAAGAAAATGGCACTTATTGGAAAAATTAGAAACAACAGCTGGCTGCTGATTGTCTTGATTGGACTCGGATTAGGTGGATTCGTGATCATGGATATGTTTTCGGGTCAGCAAAGTATTTTTGGTAGTAGAAGTAATATCATGGCAGAGATTGAGGGTACAGAAGTGGATATCCGAGAATTCAACCAAGCTGAAAGTATTTTATATACTGGTCAAAGTGGCAATGTATATAACAATCGCAACCAATTGTGGAATTTCTTTGTAGAAGAAGCCCTCGTAAATAAAGAGGCAGAAGCATTGGGACTAGGTGTGAGTAAGAAAGAAATTCAGGATTTGGAATTTGGTAGTGATAATAAACTCAGCCCAATTATTTTGGCTCGTTATCCCAATCCTCAAAACCCCAGAGCAGTAGACAGGGCTCAATTGAATGAAATTAAAGGCATCATCGATGGAGGGGCTTCTCAAATGCAAACTATGATTGAGGAAGGACGACTCAATCCAAACTTTCCATTCTTTTGGGATTATCAGAGAGGAGAGATCAAGAAAGAACGTCTTCAAAGCAAACTTATCAAAATGGTAGAAAAGAGTTTGTACACTCCTACCTGGATGGCAGAAATGCTTGGCAATGATCAAAATGCAAGAGTTGATTTTGTATATGTTCAAGTTCCCTTTGATAACATCGAAAATGATGCAGTTTCGCTTGCAGATGAAGATTATCAAAGATTTTTAGAACAAAATAGCAGCGAATACAGCACAGATGAAGAAACCAGAAAAGTAGAGTACGTTGTATTTGATGTGTTCCCTTCAGCAATTGATTCTGCTACTATCAGTGATAAAATTGCAGGGAAAGTAGAAGCCTTTGAATCTGCTGAAAATGATTCTACTTATGTAAACAACAATTTTGGTACAATAAATCAGGTTTGGCACGATGCCGATATGCTTTCTAATGCAATTAAAGACACTGTTTTTCAAATTCCCGTAGGTTCTGTTTATGGTCCTTATGTAGACAACAATACCTACAAAGCTGTGAAAGTAATGGATAGGCAAGTGATGCGGGACTCTGCTAAATGTCGTCATATCTTAATTGCAGCGACTACTCCTGCTGAATTTGAAACAGCCAGAAAACGATGTGACAGTTTGAAAACAGTTATTGAAACTGGACAGAATGTATTCGATACTTTGGTTGTACAGTTTAGTGATGACCCTGGAAGTAAGAACAATGGAGGCGTTTACGATTATGCACCAGTCAATCAATATGTCCCAGAATTCAACGATGTGGTTTTCTACAGTGGACAAATTGGTAGATTGTACTCTGTAAGAACTCAATTTGGTTATCACCTGATAGAGCCAATGGGCAGACAAGGCGAATCTAAAGAAAGAGTTCGGGTAGCTTATATTTCTGAAAATATTGAGCCTAGTGAAAAAACTCAGGATGAGGTTCGTTCAAAAGCATTGGACTTCCTGGATGCAAATCCAACCCGTGATGACATGATCAAATCTGCTGCTGCAAGTGAAGAATTGGATGTAGAAACTTCTCCTGCATTGAAAAGAAATGATTATGCAATAGGTAGCCTTGGTTCTGGAAATACTTCCAGAGATATTGTTCGATGGGCATTCAATAATGATCCCAATTCTCCAAATGCAGAAGTAGGTGGAGTCGCTCCTGAGGTATATGCTTTTCAGGATACAGATAAATACTATACCGGCAAATATGCTGTGGTTGCTTTGAAGAGTGTTCAGGAAGCTGGAATCCCCAGTGTCGCTAATGTGAAAGATGATCCTGACATGGAATTGAAAGTAATGAATATGAAGAAAGGAGAGATGTTGATGGAGCAAATTGGTGATAGTAAAGATTTGGCGGCTATCGCCAATCAATTTGGAATGCAAGTAGACACTGCCAAAAATGTAAGCTTTAGTGGTGGATTTATTCCAAATTTGGGACAAGAGCCTAAAGTTGTTGCAAGTGCTTTTAGTTCAGAATTGAATACCGTAGCTGGTCCGATGACTGGAAACTCTGGCGTTTATCTCATCATGCCAACTTACAAGCCTACAGCTACCAATACTCCAAATATCCCTCAAACTCGCCAGACGAGTCAAACTTCTTCTCGTTCTCAAATTAGTGCCAGATTGATGCAGGCGATAAGAAAAGAGGCAGATATTTCAGACAATCGAGCAAGGTTTTTCTAAGAAAAATCACAGATAAGATATGTACAAACAAAAAAGCATTCGGAATACTCCGAATGCTTTTTTGTTTGAAGGAACCTTAATTTGGGTTCAAATCTAATTTCGTGCTTTCCGAGTTTGTTGTAAGAGTGCCCGCTTGAATTTATTTTCGACTCTTGGCAACATAGCCAGCTTGCGAACTGAAATTACTTTTTTCAATTTGTGATAATACGTTCGCTTCAACTCGATTTGGGCAATCTCTGCATCAAATCGCCGATCCAGGAAATCTTCCATTTCGGCATCAGACATTAACTCTGGCTTATTATCTTTCTGAAATTCCTTTTTCATGTGCTCCTTTTCTTTTTCATATTCATTAAAAATTGCCCAAAACGCTTTGGATTCTTCACCAGATAACTGCAATTCCTTGTTATAGAATTCTACTCTCTTTGCGGCAATTCTTTCTTTAGCTGGACCATTTACCTGAGCAATAAGAGAGAGCCCGAATAATGTGCAAAATGTAAGAGAAATTATTTTTTTCATCGTTTTATATGTTTGAATGTCCTGAATTCACTATTGACAAAGTATAGTATAACAACCTCGCCGCCCTATTAGGCGGCTCGGGAGGGGTTTTAGGGGGTGGAAGCGGGCAATTTGCCCGCTTCCACCCCCTAAAACCCCCTTCGGCGAGCCAGTGAAGCTGGCGAGGCGAATACTTCGCAACCTGTGTTAATTTATAGCAATTCTTCTATTTCATCTAAATCCATTTCATCTAACATTTCATCCAGAAGGTCTCCTTCATTCAAGCTTTCTTCATTTGTTGAAGCATTTATTTCTTCAATACTGAAATCATTGGAGTGAAATAATTCACTATCAAAATCATCTATATTACTGGAAATGTATGCCTGAATTTCTTCAGGAGAAAGGTCTAATTCAATATTATCTGAAAATTGAAGATCTGTATTTTTATCATTTAATAATAATAGTCCAGCTACAATCAAAATAGCCACAGAGGCAAATGCCATAGCGTAGCGTGGTTGAAACAAAGACTGAATGGAGATAATAAATTCGTCAATCCAGGTTATTTGAGGTGTTTGCGGGATTACCTCTTTTACGGATTGTATTCCAGCCTTTTTCAGAACCTCATCTGGCAGGGTTTTGAAATAATTATTCGGAACCTTAAAACCATCGCCCTCTTCCTTCAATTTTGATAAAAAGGGGGACAATTCCTCCAATTCTTCCCTGATTTCTTTCTTAGACTTCATGATTATAGCTTTTTAATAATAACCTGATTGAAAAATATATAATCTGTCGGATCATAGCGTCTTTTTCAAGAGAACTAAAATGTCTCCACACTCCTCACATATTTCTCGATTTTCTTCACTGCATGGTGAAAAGAAGCTTTCAGTGCACCCACAGACGTTCCCAATGTATCGGACATATCCTGATAACTCAACTCATCGAAATAACGCATATTGAAAACCATTCTTTGTTTTTCTGGCAAAGTAGCCAAGGCTTCCTGCAATCTTATTTGGGCTTCATTACCGTCAAAATGTACATCTGCTTTTAGCCGATTCGACAAATCGTATTCTTCATTGTCAATAGAAGTAGTACTCTTTTTATTCTTTTTATTTATAAAGGTGATGGCTTCATTTGTCGCAATTCTGTACAACCATGTGTACAACTTTGACTTTCCTTCGAATGAGTGAATGCTACGATATACTTTCACAAAACAATTTTGTACTACATCGTTGGCGTCTTCATGCTCCATTACCATTCGTCTAATCTGCCAGTAAATACGCTCCTGGTACTTTTCCATGAGTAGCCGAAATCCCTTTTCGCTATTTTTATCCGCTTGCAATAGGGAAAGGATGCGCTCATCAGATATATTTTGAAATGGTTCTTTCAATTTGCGTGATTTGGTGCTTTTGACTTGTGGAGCCCAAAAAGGTTTAAATTCGAAATGGAAAAATATCAATTTTCATACAATCGGCTGTTGCGACTTTTTTAAATTTACAGATGGCGATAGAAAAACTATAACTTGAATTCTATAAAAATGACCTGGAATGATTTCATAGAATGGATTTATAGTTTTGGCAATCAATACGGTGTCAATCCTCTGGTTTTTGCAATTCTTTACTTTGGCACTATTCCAATTTCTCTTTTGTCTTTCTTGTTTTTAGTGAAACATTATCGCTCTGGCAAATCTCTCTTTCTCCCAACTTTGGGTATGTTTTTAAGCTTTATAGGTACGTATATTTATCTTTTTTGGGTAGGAAAAAACATTCCGGTTTGGGTGTGGGGTCTTATCATTCTTATGATGGTTTATGGAGCTTATCAAGGGTATAGAAAGATTAAAACAATAAAGGAATATTGAGCCAGTAATTGATTTTTTACAAGTCGACTCGCCTTTTGGTATATTCTTCCAAAAAATATTTGCTTAGAGTATGTTTTAATTTAAAAATTTAAAACATACTCTTAATCAATTTGGACAGAGCATTACAATTATTGATGTACCAAAGAATAAATTCAGCAGGTCACTTATTTTTGGCGCGTTAAATTAATTCAAGATGCGAGCTACAGGCTCCAGCTTTGCCATTTTTACCATAATGCTTTGTATCTATGCAGCCGAAAAGCTAAAATGCAGATGCATTACTTATAGCATTAACAATTTTTACAATGAAGAACATCCTTTACACATTTGGAATATTAATTCTATCAGTCAGTGCTATCGTGGCGCAAGGAATTTATGATACTGATGTTATTACGACAATTGAACTCACTTTTGAAGAAAGTAACTGGGAACAAATCCTTCAGGATTCTTTTGCACTAGGCCAAGGTGGACGGCTAAAAGCAGACATGGAAATAAATGGCGTTATCCGGGATAGTGTCGGCGTGCGGTTTCGTGCGCCAAGTACCTACAAAGTGGACAATCCGAAAAATTCTTTGAATATCAAATTGGATTTTTTGAAAAATCAAAGCATTCAGGGAGTAGAGGTTCTGAAATTGTCAAATGGTGCAAAAGATCCCTCTTTTTTGAGAGAAGTACTGGCTTTTGAAATAGCCAGAAAATACATGGTAGCTCCCAGAGCCAATTATGCCAGGGTTTTTATCAATGGTACCTACTATGGCTTGTTTTCAAATGCAGAATCGGTAAATAGAAGATTTGTCAGTGATAATTTTCTTTCTGACAATGACAATGTGCGTTTTGAAGGAAATCCGGATTACACTTTTGATCCTCCTAATCCTCCTTTTGGATGTCAAACAGGTCTGGGTGCATCATTGGAGTTTTTGGGCAATGGAATTGCCTGTTATTTGCCTCATTACGATTTGCAGTCAGATACAGGTTGGGATGTTTTGGAATCCACTACGCAAACAATGGCGAATAGCCCAAATGATAGCCGTCAGGTTTTGGATATGGATCGGTTTATCTGGAAATCCGTTTTCCATAATTTGACAGTTAATTTAGATAGCTACTTAGGGGCAGTACCAAGAAATTATGCATTGTTTCAGCAAGACAATGGTCGTTTTGCTCCTGCAATTGACGATATGAACGAGTCTTTTGGTCGCTATCCCTGGTTGGAAGTTTCGCAAGTTGGTCCTAATCAACCTCCAATCGATGAATTTATCAACCTCGACCCCTTCTGGGGGGAAAACGATAATCAAAAACCAGTGCTTAGAAACATTTTTGGAAATGATACCTGGAAGCGCATGTATGTGGCACATTATCGAACGATGTTGAAAGAGAATTTTGAAAATGGGTGGTATAAAATGCGTGCTGAAGCCTTGCGAAGTTTGATAGAAAGTGCCGTTAGTCAGGATCCAAATAAGATATATTCAGAAACAGATTTTAATAATAATTATACCCAGAGTATAACAGACATTTTTGACAATCAAACTGCTTTTGGAATCACAGAGTTGATGGATGCCAGGGTGGCATACTTACAAAACTTTCCAGAGTTTATGGCTACTCCGCCTACCATTGGCATTCCACAATATACGCCGCAATTTCCTATGCCTGGGGAAGCTGTTACCATTACTACTACCGTTCAAAATAGCGATGTTGTATGGTTAGGCGCCCGGGGTGGCAGTAATGAAATGTTTGAGTTGACGCAAATGTTTGATGATGGCAATCACGGAGATGGTGCAGCAGGGGATGGTGTTTTTGGTGCTGAAGTCAATGCTGGAATCAGTGGCTTACAATATTACGTCTACGCAGAAAACAGTGAAGCCGGTATGTTTGCTCCCGAACACGCCGAGTATGAATTTTATGAAGTTGGTGCCGCAGGAGATTTGGTCATCAATGAATTGGTAGCCGATAACGAAACTATCCAGGCTGATCCCGATGGTGAATTTGATGATTGGATCGAACTTTACAATAACTCCAATCAAAGCATTGACATCAGTGGCTGGTACCTGACCGATAATTCTAATAATCTTGCCAAATGGCAGTTTCCAAGCGGTTCTGTCATCGATCCAGGGGAATACCTTATCATTTGGGCGGATGATGATTTAATGCAAGATGGATTGCATGCTTCTTTCAAGTTGTCCAATAATGGTGAAGAATGTCTTTTGGTTGATCAAGGGTTGAATATAATAGATGCGGTAGTCTTTGGTCCTCAAGGTAATGATATGGCCTGGGCAAGATGCCCAAATGGGAGAGGAGCTTTTGAAACAAGGACTCCTTCTTTTGCCCTCAGCAACGACAATTCATGTATGGTAGCCACCAATGACTGGGAAAATATTTTCGATCTAGACGTCTATCCAAACCCAGCAAATGATTGGTTGAAAATAGAAACCGATTACCCACAGGAGATTTTAATAGAATTGTGGAATTCAACTGGTCAATTAATAATACAGGAAGAAATGCAGTTTGAAACAAATATTTCCACTTCTGAATTACCTGAAGGGCTTTATTTCCTAAAGATTGGAGAAGGAGGGGTAAAAAAAGTGGTAATTTCAAGAGGTTGATCGGAAAAAGAGATGTGAAAGATTTTCAAAATCTTTCACATCTTTGCGCTCAATGAGCAAACCAGCAAACCATATCCATTTAAAAGCCCTCACCTGGAATATTGGATTTGGATCTTTGAAGAAGGAACATTGGCATAGTGATGAAGCGACCAAAATTAAAAACATCCAAAAGACCATTCAGCATATCCAGCCTGATGTCGTCACCTTTCAGGAAATTGCCAACCGAACCTATCTGGATGCTAAAGCACCCTTTCAGTTTCTCAAGCAATTAAAAGAAACAGATCAAAAAATAAAATCAGCGCATTTCGAATCTACACTATTTTTAGGGTCAAAGAACAGTTTTCCATTTGGAAAAATTGAGCAACTCCAATTAGAAAATATCCGAACCCAGGAAACAGGGATAGGGATAATTATCAGAAACGAAAATCAATGGAAGCTCACCAATCTATACACTAATATAGCAAACAGTCAATCCAAAGTAGAAGTCCAGAATTCACTGCCATCTCCGCTTTATATGGGAGATGATCGAAATAACCGAGCAGGGAGAGACGAAGAAAGCCGGCCCGTTTTATGGTCAAGAATTCAACACCCAAATTTGCCTCCAGACTGGAATGTTTTTTTCACAGCCGTTCACTTTCCCACCTTAAAAGGCGAAGAGAAAAGTCAAACTCCAGGTCTATTGACGAACAGTCAGGAAAACATTTTTGAAAATGTATTAAACCTGCCTTCGTCCAGAAGAGATTCCATTACCATAGATGAATTGGGGACGGAATTGAGGCTTTTTATGCTTAGACAAATTGTTTTCCAGATGGAACGCCTTGAATCTTTTTGGAAATCAGAAAGTCCAAATGCCAGGTGCATTTTCCTACTTGCCGGTGATTTCAATTTTTACCACTACACGGATTTATTCCAGGAGGAAAAACCGGAATTCACTTTCCTGAAAAAAAATGGATTTTCTCCTACAAAAAGGACAGGTTATACAAGGACAAAAAACCGGACCCACGATAATATTTGGGTAAGTCTTCCCGAATTAGAAAGCCATCAAGAAATACTTGTTTCGGAAATGGAATTACCAACAGCTCTCAATGACCGCTTCCTTTTTTCCATTTCAGATCATTTGCCAGTTGTTTGTGAGCTTAGTTTCCAATTCTAATAAGGTTGTGTTACCTGTTTGTTCAGTTTCGTACATCAGCCGTCCAGATCCGTACAAAAAAGTAAAGTTTTTTTTTCTTGGAATAACCTATTTGATTGATTATTAGGTCTTTATGTTGTGTGGCATGTCCATTGCCTTTATCAAAGATCAGCTATTTGATTTCTATAGAACTTCTTATTTAAATAATTGAGGGGTAAACATCGCACCGCGATGAAAGAAAAAGGCCGCCTTCTGGCGGCGAAATAGTTCAATAGAGGGACAGTTTTTGATGATTTTCCGTCGGAAATCATCAAAAACTGTCCCTCTACAAGATTTTTTGGCGGCTTTCCCAAAGGGACAAGTAGCCGCCGATGTCCTCCCTTCATTTAAATAATTCACCCACTAATTATGTTACAAAATTACCTGAAAATTGCCCTTCGCCAACTTGGAAGACATAAAGGTTACACCTTCATTAATATCTTAGGTTTGGCTATCGGGATGGCTTGTTGCTTGTTGATTTTGATGTATGTCCAGGATGAATTGAGTTATGATAAATTTCATAAAGACGGAGACAGGATTTACAGGATGGCATTGGAGAGAAAATATCCTGGTCGTGCTCGTTTGTATGCCATAATTCCACATTCATACGCCCACAGTGCCAAAGAGGAATATCCTGAAGTAGAAGACGCTACGAGGATGTTTTTCTTCCAGGGAACAGTAACCTTTAAAAAAGATGAAGCACTATATGAAGAAGCCAATAGGATTTGGGCAGATAGTAATTTCTTCCAGTTTTTTGATTTTAAGCTGTTAGAAGGTAAACCAGACGAGGTATTGAACAAACCAGAGTCAATTGTCCTGACTCAAAGCACTGCACGCAAATATTTTGGCGAAGAAAATGCAGTGGGCAAAACGATGCGGATTCCAGCACCTCAGCCAGGTGCACAAGACGTTATATTGTCGGTTACGGGTGTTTGTGAAGATTTGCCAGAAAATAGCCACATGAGGTTTGATATGATTCAATCTTCTACTGCACTGCAATTTATCCAACAGCAGACCAATTATATCAGCTTTTCGGCTTTTTCCTACCTGAAGCTAGCTCCTAATGCTTCTGCCGAAGCTTTGGAAAGCAAATTCCCTGATATGGTCACCAAATTTGCCAGTGGACCTATTCTACGGAATTTTGGAGTGACTTATGAAGAGTACCAAAAATCCGGGAATGGTTATCGTTATTTCCTTCAGCCACTGCCTGAAATTTATCTGACCTCGCAGCTCGAATCTGAGATGAAACCCAATGGCAGCAAGGCACGAGTTTATATTTTTCTGGCAATTGCTATTTTGATTTTATTCATTGCCTGCATCAATTTCATGAATTTGGCTACTGCCCGCTCTGCCGAAAGAGCTAAAGAAGTTGGTATCAGAAAAACCTTGGGTTCTGACCGGCAAACTATTGCTGGACAGTTTTTGATTGAGGCGATTGCGATAAGCTTGATTAGCACTATTTTGGCTTGGGCAATTTTACAATTGAGCATACCCTGGTTCAATCAAATTGCCAATAAATCTTTTTCAACAGCTCAGATTACCAACTTACAATATATCCCGGGTTTGATAGGCATGGGGCTTTTGGTGGGTTTGTTAGCTGGAAGTTATCCTGCCTTCTTTTTGTCAAATTTCAAACCGCTGGAAGTGTTGAGAGGAAAGTTTGCTTCAACCGGGAAGGGCACGATTCTGAGAAACTCTCTTGTCGTATTTCAATTTGCGATTTCCGCATTTTTGATCATTGCCACCATAGTCGTATATCGCCAATTGGAATATATTCAAAACAAGGAATTGGGCTTCAATAAAGAACATTTGGTAACCCTAACTGGTGCTTTTGGTTTGACGCCGCAAAAATCAGACACTTTTAAGAAAAAGATAAAAGCATTACCTGGAGTCGTTGCAGTTAGTGGTTGCAATACGCAGCCTGGTGACAATTATTTCGGTATTTCCTTTCGCCCACAGGGTGCCAATGAAATGTCCACGGGAAGTGGGATGGTGGTTGATGAGGGTTATGTGGAATGTATGAATATGGAAATTATCGAAGGAAGAAGTTTTTCCGAAGAGTTTACAGATACCCTTTCAGTAATCATCAATGAAGCTGCAGTAAAGGAAATGGGTCTCACCGATCCTATTGGTAAACAATTAGAATCCAATAATGCCTTTTTGAATGCGAACCCTGATTCCCCTTCTCAATATACAATTGTAGGGGTCATTAAGGATTTTCACTTTCAGACCTTGCATCAGGTCATTTCGCCATTATTTATGGTGCATAACGAAAGCGGAAACGGCAACGGAGTAGATAATTTGATAACCGTGAGGATGAGTCCTCCTGATTTTCAAGGTACTATCAACGCTATTGAGGCTTTGTGGAAAACGGAATTGCCTAATCAACCCTTCAATTATGATTTTATGGATCGCGACTGGGAGTTGTTGTACCAAAAAGAAATGGATTCCAGGCGTGTATTGAGTGTATTTGCTTTTATTGCAATATTTATTGCCTGCATGGGCTTATTGGGTTTGGCAGCCTATATTACTCAACAACGTACCAAAGAGATAGGTATTCGAAAGGTGCTAGGTGCTACTACAGAAAATATTGTAACCTTACTTTCCAAGGATTTCCTGAAATTGGTTGCTATTGCATTGGTTTTTGCTTCACCGCTAGCCTGGTGGTTGGGTAAACAATGGCTTCAGGATTTCGCCTATCGAATAGAAATTCAATGGTGGATGTTTGTAGTAGCAGGACTTCTGGCCGTAGCCATTGCATTTTTTACAGTAAGCTTTCAGAGTATTCGGGCAGCTTTGGCAAATCCGATAAATTCGCTTAGAGATGAGTAAATTTTCAAATAAAAAAAGCCCTGCCGAACGGCAGGGCTTTTTTTATTTCTGTAATAATTCTCGCTCCCAGGAGACCAAAAATTTGATGACGTAAATTAAAGCCACCGAGGCAGTCAAATGTTTGATAGTGTGGCCACTCCAAAATCCCAAAAATTCAAAGATGGCGACATCCAAATATTCAGCAATTTTTGCCAAAATATACCAAACGAGCACTAGCCAGATATATTTAATATAGGTTACTTTTTTGGGAAATAACCAAAGTACAAAAGGAACCGCCAGCATTGGGAAGAATTGTACAAATACATAAAATCGCAAATCACCTTGTCCAATTGATTCCGTGTATTGCCAATACAGCACGCTGAAAATGCCCAATGGGATAGTGATATAATAGGCTATAGTCCCTTCCTTTTTACCAATAAAATCGTAAATCAACAAAGAAAACAAAGGCATAAACATCAAAGTCATGGGGAGTCGGTCCCATACCAATGTTTGATTATCAGGTGCCCAATGGTAGTAAGCGGAGCCAAAACTTGCAGAAAAAATACCCAGGCACAAAACAAAGGGCAAAGTTTTGGAAACAATATCTGGACGTTGCGAATAATTTTTTTCGCTTATCCAAAATCCATAGATGCCAATGAAAAACATAGGCAAATTGCTCATCACGTCCCAAAAGTTGGGAATGCCTAAAAAACTCCTGTTGTCTGCAAAATTGTGATAAGCTTCGTCTTGAGGAATGGGCTCCATTATAGCCAGCAAAATGATGACGATGACCGTAACGGTTGCAAAAATGTATAGACTTTTTTTTTCATCGATATTTTTGTTTTGGAGGGAGTCTTTTAGAAAAAAAATCGACAACCTTAATTTCCTCTTTTTTTACAACAGGAGCTGGACTTGGATCCGCTTTGGGTTCCAGCTCCAAATCTGCAAATGTATTGACATTGTCACAATCAATATATCCGGATTCAATAACAAAGAAACCTTCGTCAAAATCTTCCTTGACAGCGCCAATTTCGTATTCGCAGTTGCAATCTATTTCCAGCTCAAAATTTCCCCGTTGATCCGTCAAAAACTCCTGCTTTTCATTATTGCATTTGTTTAAAACAACAACTCCAGCGAGGGGACAGACTCTTTAGAAGAGGACGCTGGAAAAGTAAAGCATCTAGTGAGAAAGTGCCGCAACCGTGTCTTCGAAAGACGCCGCTTATTGCTTTAAAAAACAACCAAATGTAATATACCCAAAGAACAATCAGAGATAGCTACTAATTAATTCTTCTTATCCTTTGAGGGACTTTTATTCACTTTTGGTTTCTCAAAACCACTGCCGTATACCCAGTCAGTGCTTGTGTAAGAAGTGCCAAAAGTTTGGGCAAGCGTAACGACCTGTCGCATGGCATCAATGAGCTGTTCTTCTGTGAGTTCTTTTAAAGGATGGGTAAAGACGCTGACTACTAATTCTTTGTATAAGGAATATTTTGCATCCAGGGCAGAATGAAAATTTGCTTCCAGCATTTTTCGCATTTGACCTCTTTCCAGCTTTTCCGCTTCAAGAACCGGAGTGAAAAGCCTCATCCGATTTGCATTTTCGTCTGTTATGGCAATGATCAAATGACCTCCATATTCCAACTGCCAGGCGCCCAAATCCCCTTCAAGACTTGAAGCTTCCTTTTTGAAAATGCTGTGCATCTTCTTGTTCGTCATTTCTTTTTGAGCTGTGGCAGAAAATGAAATAGAAAGAATAAGCACAAGTATGAGGGTTGAAAACTTCATAAAGAGGCATATTGATTGGCTTCATTTACAAATAGGATGATTTGTAAGTGAAGCTTAAATTTTTAATACAATCTTCCCAAATTGCAACCCTTTTTCCATTCTTTCAAATGCGGCTGGACCATCTGTCAAATCAAAGACGGAATCCACAACTGGTACTATTTTGTGTTTTTTGACAAATTTGATCATTTCAACAAATTCGTCATCACTACCCATGGTACTGCCATAAATTTCCAGTTGTTTCCAAAAAATGAGTTGAGGACTGAGTTTATTAATCAATCCTCTGGTACCTCCATAAATTCCAATTCTGGCGCAGGGGTTGCATAATGCCGCCAGTTGTCCAAAGCCTTCTCCTGCTGCACTATCAATAATGACATCGAAACCGCCAACTTCTTTTCCGAATTTTTTATGCCATTTTTCTTCTTTATAATTTGCGCCACCAGCAGCACCCATTGCAATTGCACTTTCAATTTTTTCTCTGGAACCAGACGTCACATATACTTCAGCACCTATGGCTAAGGCAAATTGAAATGCAAAAAGGGCTACGCCCCCACCAACACCAGATATTAAGATTTTATCACCTGCTTTGGCCTGACATTTTATGAACAAAACTCTATAGGCTGTCATTCCTCCCAATGGCAAAGCAGCAGCTTGTTCCATAGTCAAATGGACAGGTTTTTCGACCAATCTGTCTTCATCAATTGCAAGGTATTCTGCAAAAGTGCCATGAGTTGGCATGCCAAGAATAGAATAGTCTTTGCTAAAATATCGGGGATCTTCCCCCCAATTGACATTTGGGTTTAAGATGACTTCTTTTTCCTTCACTATGCCCACACCATCGGAACCAACAACCACGTTTGGAGTTAAGTCAGGATATAAACCTTTTGTTATCCAAACATCCCGATGGTTCAAGGCAGCAGCTTTCATTTCCACTATTACTTGCCCATTCTCGGCTTGTGGTTTTTCTATTTCTTGTAGCGCAATTGGTTGATTGGCTTCTTTAAATACTAGTGCTTTCATTTTTTTAGAATTCAGATCTCTTTGTTATCAGATCATTTTATTGTCAGACTATTTCATTGTCAGATCGCTTCGCTGTCAGACTATCTGACAGCAGAGGAGTCTGACAATGAAATGGTCTGACAGTACAGCGATCTCATAAACCAGAACTCTCACAATGGTATGTTCCCGTGTTTCTTCTTTGGTAATTTCGCGACCTTATTTTCTAACATGGCAAAAGCTTTGATCAATTTGCGTCGGGTGTTTTTGGGCAAAATGACTTCATCCACAAATCCTCTTTCGGCAGCGGAATAGGGATTGGCAAATAGCTCTGCATACTCTGCCTCTTTTTCTGCTAGTTTAGCGGTTGGATTTTCAGCTGCCTGAATTTCCTTTCTGAAAATTATTTCACTCGCGCCTTTTGCCCCCATCACTGCAATTTCAGCAGATGGCCATGCATAGTTCATATCTGCCATGATGTGTTTGGAATTCATTACGTCATAAGCTCCACCATAAGCTTTTCTCGTGATCACAGAAACCCTCGGTACAGTAGCCTCACTCAGGGCATACAACAATTTTGCACCATTCACAATGATTCCATTCCACTCCTGATCAGTACCAGGTAAAAACCCTGGAACATCGACCAAGACCAATAATGGAATATTGAAACAATCACAGAATCGCACAAAGCGCGCTGCTTTTTTAGAACTATTGACATCGAGGCAGCCGGCCAAACTTATAGGTTGGTTAGCAACAACACCTATACTTCTTCCAGCCAGTCTTGAAAAACCAACCACAATGTTTTCTGCATATTCGGGATGAACTTCAAGAAAAGAGTCTTTATCAGCAATACCTTTTATTACCTCTCGAATATCGTAGGGCTGATTGGCACTATCCGGAATGATATTTTCCAATTCCTCCCGGATTTCTTCGCCTATGTCATAATCTAATTTCTTGGTAGTGTCTTCACAATTCTGCGGCATGTAACTCAAAAGCTGTTTCACTTTTTCAATACAATCAATATCATTGGTTGCTGTTAAATGTGTCACACCAGATTTTGTTGAATGTGCACTTGCCCCTCCCAATTCTTCTGAAGTCACTTCTTCATTGGTCACCGTTTTTACGACATTGGGTCCGGTTACAAACATGTAACTCGTTCCTTCTACCATAATGGTAAAATCTGTCATTGCCGGGGAATAAACTGCTCCTCCAGCGCATGGGCCCATAATGGCTGAAATTTGAGGTACTACTCCAGATGCCATTACATTTCGATAAAAAATATCTGCATAACCACCTAAGGAGCGAACGCCTTCCTGAATTCGGGCTCCACCTGAATCATTTAGCCCAATAACAGGAGCACCTGTTTTCATTGCCAAATCCATGATTTTGCAGATCTTCTCTGCATGCGTTTCAGAAAGAGAACCTCCAAAAACCGTGAAATCTTGGGCAAAAACATAGACCAATCTTCCATCAATTGTACCGTAGCCTGTTACAACGCCATCACCGTAAAAAATTTGTTTTTCCATCCCGAAATCTTTTGTACGATGAGTCACCAGGGCGCCAATTTCTTCAAAAGAACCTTCATCAAGGAGATAATGGACGCGCTCACGAGCGGTGAGTTTACCTTTTTGGTGCTGTTTTTCAATGCGGGCTTCGCCACCTCCGAGGTAGGCTTTGGTGAGCTTGTTCTGCAGCGTTTTTACGTTTTCCTTCATCTCGCAAAGAAAGGAGGTGTGGGGGAATTATTGAAACATTTTGGCACAAAATGGTGGGTAGGCTTCATTCAGGTGATTAAAAACATTTTAGACTCGAAATTAAGAGCTACTCGTTTTTTTGAATTTCCATTTGTAGAAGTATAGAATACTTACGTTTCAATAAAATTTTCATTAAAAATTGAAATCCGCTCCAAGTCAAGATATAGCGCTTATTGAAATCCAAAAGTTCAAGGATTTTGAGTTTAGCTAACTTGACTTGGAAAGTATCCTGAACAGGCAAGATGACTAAAGAAATATCCTTGAAAGCAACAAGTATCATTTCTGTAGTCGGCTTATTTGTTTTTCGTCCAGGTTTAACTGGGCAGGGTCGATCAGTTCTTTATTTTCCTAATGTGTTAAAGGATTATTATGAGTTTTTTTCATCCAATTGCCCTTAAGTTCAAGTTCAAGTTCAAGTTCAAGTTCAAGACCAAGTTCAAGCTCAATTTTTGCACTTGAACTTGGTCTTGAACTTGAACTTGGGAAAATGCACGTGGAAATTTTTTAGAACTGATCAGCCCTGGGGTTAACTGGGAAAGGTTCTTTCAAATATTGTCCGGTGTGTTCAAGCTGTTTTCTAATTTGGTTTTGTGTAGTAGATACAAACATTAAGGCAAATAAAAGTAACTTGGTTAAGGCAACAATTCGGTGGTCTTTCTTTAAAAAGACAGGCATTTAAGCAGTGACTTTATTCAAGAGTTGATTGAAGGTATGTTCAATTTTATATTCTTGGCGGTAACACAAAACTGCTTGGACTGCCGAAGGTTTCTCTTTTTCAATATTAGTTGCATAAACTCTCCAGCCTAATTGGTGAAATGTTTTTCAATCGCAGAGTTATGCCTTTTGATGCTTAAGGAAAACTCTATTTTTTTTCCATCCGACTGGGGCTGTTCTTGTAAGCACGAACTGGAATTTGATGAGTTATCTGCTCAATATCTATTTCAAAAAAATCCTTCATGTGATGTTTTTGTAAAATTTGTTGAACGTTAAGCTTTATCATTTCCACAGTTTTGGGTACTTTTTTACGCTGTTTTTGAACCAATATTTGGCCAAGTTCTGATGTGGCTTTGACTAATCGTTGCTCCAATTTTTTACGTTGTCTTGACTACCCAATTTGCTGTCTCCAACATAGAATAAGCCCGATTCGTTAAGCATGGAATTGACTTTGTCAATTACTGGAATATATAAGCCATGT
Source organism: Saprospiraceae bacterium (assembly GCA_041941305.1). Classification (GTDB taxonomy): domain Bacteria; phylum Bacteroidota; class Bacteroidia; order Chitinophagales; family Saprospiraceae; genus JANSWP01. The sequence continues at coordinate 17,538 of JBGTQJ010000048.1, read as the reverse complement.
CTTTCGATTGTGGGAGGGTATATGTGAGGACATGGCGGCAAAATTAGTGGTTTGAAATTGCTAACAAGCTTATTATTAGTGAGCTGTTTATGATTTTAAAACATCTTTTTATTGGCTATTCAATTAAATCCCCAAACCTTTTATTTGCTGAAAATTTAGACTTTATGGAATCCAGAGCCATAAATCCAAACTTGTATTCAGTAGGAGATTCCGCAGGCAGACGAATTGCCAAAGCGATTTTGGACTGTGAAATGTTGGCTAACTCAATTGTGAGATTTTCGATGATGTAAATTGGAGTGTTTTTATCTGAAAAAATAACTATTGTAGTTTGGTTATGTAAACTTTCTGGGACTTTAAGCATGTGCCTTTCGAGCCAAAATCGTAAATCAGAATTTGAATTCAACATTTTTCCTGATAGTCGAATAGCCAGACTATCATGTCGTACTTTCTCCAGGAAATTATTATTCTAAACCTCATAATTCAAAACGGGAGCCAACCATTTTTCAACTTCTTCCAAAGACATCCCTTTCCGCTTTGCATAGTCTGCTATCTGATCTTTACTGATTCCCTTCACCGTAAAATACTTTGAATCGGGATGTGAAAAATACCAACCACTTACAGAAGCTGCTGGATACATTGCGCAACTTTCTGTTAGGGAAATACCAGTTTGGTTTTCAACATCCAATAAATCCCAAAGGGTTCGTTTCTCAGTATGCTCAGGACAAGCAGGATAACCAGGTGCTGGACGAATGCCGCGATATTTTTCAGAAATCAATGCCTGATTATCTAAATCTTCTTTAGCAGCATAGCCCCAAAATTCTTTTCGGACGCGTTCGTGCATTCTTTCTGCCAATGCTTCTGCGAGTCGATCTGCCAATGCTTTTAGCATAATGGCGTGATAATCATCATGCTCTGCTTCAAATTTTTTGATCCATTTTTCAATGCCGATACCGGCGGTGACGGCAAAAGAACCAATGTAGTCTGCTTTCCCTTGAGTGGGTGGATGTTCCCCCTTCAGGGGGCTAGGGGGCTGCGAAGGCGCTACGTAGTCCGCTAGACTCAAATTCGGCACCCCATCCAGCTTTTTAGGTTGCTGCCTTAAATGATGAAGCGTAGCCAAAACTTCCTTTCTGCCTTCATCTATGTAAACTTCAATATCATCGTGATTTACAGAATTGGCAGGAAAGAAACCAATAACAGCTTTGGCAGTTAGCCATTTTTCGTCGATAATTCTTCTGAGCAAACTTCTGGCATCATTGTACAATTTTTGCGCTTCCTGACCCATCGTTGGGTGTTCCAGGATTTTTGGGAATTTCCCTTTCATCTGCCAACTCAGGAAGAAAGGAGTCCAATCGATGTAATTGGTCAACTCTTCAATTGAATAATCTTCGAAGGTTTTGATACCCAGAAATGTAGGCTTGGGAGGAGTATAATTTGTCCAATCGAATTTTAGTTTATTGGCTCTTGCCTCTGTCAGGCTCAGATATTCCCGAACTGCTTTTCTTCCAGCTCTTTGTTCTCTTACTTTTTGATATTCTTTTTTTGTGTCCAGAATGAAATCATTTCTGGTATTTTCATCATCGCTCAATAATGTAGAGGCGATAGGAACACATTTAGAAGCATCCAAAACGTAGGAGATCGGACCAGAATAAGCAGGGTCGATTTTTACAGCTGTATGTGTTTTTGAAGTAGTTGCACCGCCAATCAATAAAGGCAACTTGAAACCACGGCGTTCCATTTCCTTGGCTACATAAACCATTTCATCGAGTGAGGGCGTAATCAAACCACTTAAGCCAATAATATCTACATTTTCTTCTATGGCTGTTTTTAAAATCTTGTCAGCGGGTACCATCACCCCCATGTCTATGATTTCAAAATTGTTGCAGCCTAAAACTACTCCAACGATATTTTTTCCAATATCATGAACGTCACCTTTTACAGTCGCCATCAATATTTTCCCTTTAGAAGAGCCTCCACTTGCAGATTTTTCTTCCTCAATAAAGGGAGTCAAATGCGCTACTGCCCGTTTCATCACCCGAGCACTTTTCACTACTTGAGGCAAAAACATTTTACCACTTCCAAATAAATCACCCACTACGTTCATGCCATCCATGAGTGGACCTTCAATGACTCTTAGTGGAGCGGGATATTTCAAACGAGCTTCTTCAGTGTCCTCGACGATGTAGTCTGTAATACCTCTTACAAGGGCGTGTTCCAAACGTTTCTCTACTGAATTTTCTCTCCAGGAGAGGTCTTTCTTAACTTGAGCACCACCATTGCCTTTTACTTTTTCTGCAAATTCGGTCAGCCGTTCCGTTGCATCTTCGCGTCGATTGAATAAAACATCTTCGACTCGTTCTAACAAATCTTTTGGAATGTCTGCATATACTTCAATCATTCCGGCATTGACAATACCCATATCCATTCCGGCTTGTATGGCATGGTATAAAAAAGCGGAATGCATGGCTTCGCGAACTACATTATTTCCACGAAAACTAAAAGAAAGATTGCTCACTCCACCACTGATTTTTGCGCCTGGGCAGCGGGCTTTGATTTGTCGAGTCGCTTCAATATAGTTGATGGCGTATTCGTTGTGCTCTTCAATACCTGTGGCCACAGCGAAAATATTGGGGTCGAAAATGATTTCATGACCAGGGTATCCTACTTGTTCCGTCAATATTTTATAGGCTCGGGCGCAAATTTCAACTTTGCGCTCTGTAGAATCTGCTTGCCCTGTTTCATCAAAAGCCATAACCAAAGGAATCGCACCATATCTGCGAACCAATTTGGCTTGATGAATAAAAGCTTCTTCACCTTCTTTCAGAGAAATCGAATTTACCACACAACGTCCTTGGACTACTTTCAAGCCTTCCTCAATTACCGACCATTTAGAAGAATCAATCATAATGGGCAGTTTGGCAATGTCGGGTTCAGACATGACCAGGTTGAGGAATTTTTTCATTTCAAATTCACTTTCCAGCAAGCCTTCGTCCATATTGACATCGATAATTTGAGCGCCACCATCTACCTGGTGTTGGGCTACTGAAAGTGCTTCATCGTATTTTTTTTCTTTAATAAGCCGGGCAAATTTTCTACTTCCAGTCACATTCGTTCGTTCTCCAATATTTACGAAATTGGCATCAGGTCGAATCGTTAAGGCTTCTAAACCAGCAAGTTGTGTGTATTTGGAACGTTCGGGGATTGCTCTGGGTTGGATACCTTTTACTCCTTCTGCCATCACTCGAATGTGTTCAGGAGTCGTACCGCAGCAGCCCCCAATGATGTTTACAAAACCACTACTTGCAAATTCACGAATATAGCTGGTCATTTCTTCAGCGGTCTGGTCGTATTCTCCAAATTCATTCGGCAGACCAGCATTGGGATAGGCATGGACGTAGGTATCTGCAATTTTTGTGAGGGATTCTAAAAATGGTCGCATTTCTTCTGCTCCAAGAGAACAATTTAATCCCACGCAAAAGGGTTGGGCATGCTTGATGGAAACCCAAAAAGCTTCCACAGTTTGTCCGGAAAGAGTTCTTCCAGAGGCATCCGTAATGGTTCCCGAAATCATGACAGGTATTCGTCTTCCTCTTTCGTCAAACAATTTTTCAATAGCAAATATGCACGCCTTGGCATTTAGTGTATCAAAAATGGTTTCCACTACAAGCATATCAGCTCCACCATCTACCAAGCCCCTTACCTGATCATAATAGGCTTCCATCACCTCATTGAAAGTCACTGCCCGAAAACCAGGATCGTTGACATCAGGAGATAGTGAAAGTGTTCGATTCATTGGACCAATCGATCCCGCAACAAACCTGGGCTTTTCTGCAAACTGCTCACTGCCAATCCCAAAGGGACTCCCCTTGGTCGCTGCAAACTGAAACCTGGAAACCGCTTTTTTTGCAATTTTCGCTGCTTCCAAATTCATTTCATAGCAATATTCCTGCATGTCATAATCTGCTTGAGAAATCGCCTGGGCATTGAAGGTATTGGTCTCAATGATATCAGCACCTGCTTCCAGGTACTTTCTATGGATTTCTTCCAAAACATCCGGACGAGTGATGCACAACAAATCATGATTGCCTTTCAAGTCTTTGTGAAAATCTACGAATCGCTCTCCTCGATAATCTGCTTCAGTGAGTCCGAATCCCTGAATCAAAGAGCCCATTGCTCCATCCATGACTAATATTCTTTCTTTTATTGCTTCGTGTAAGGTATTGCTCATATTGAAATTCAATGTTTTCTGATGAATTTTAAGGATGGCAAGATTCTACAAATTTTGCCACTTTGTCAATAGCTGTTTTTAGTGAAAAAATACAGCGCTTATTTTCCGTGGCATGAATACCACCGAACCGGACAACATGAATGTTGTGCTACCGGGTTGCGAAAAATTTTGTGGAATACTTTGAATTGGGAAGATTTGATTCGAATGCAAAGGTAAGGAATTCTGTACATAAAGATGTATCAAAATTTCTCATAGCTTGATTGAATTTTATCGGTTAAATATTCAGGTCTGGGATTTAATTATCGCGTCTTGTCAGAAAGCATTTCAATCCTCCAGAATAATCCAGCTTCTTTGAATCAACTTTTAAGTTTTACTACACCAAAACCACCAAAATATGCTCCTTCTTATTAAATTTCCATCTCACTATTCAAGGTTTAAAAATTATGGCAAAATGAAGGTTGCCAAACAAATGCTCAAAATATTTTGCTTTTTCCTTTTTGGTTTTTCAATGCATACAGTTTGTGGACAAGATATGGTAGTTGATTCCGTGCAAATGAAGCAAATGATTGAAAATGCTCAAAAAGACGATTTCTAATTATTCACAATCGCCTGATTTTGATTTTAGATGATGTACAACAAACCAGAGTGAGAACCGGAACAAAATATATTTCGGAAATAAGGGATGTGCTCAATTTGAAATAGGAGGTTTGTAACTACATTAAATACTATAGAATCGAATTCATGGTTTAAACTTTTATGCGATAAAAACCTTAGTTTATATGTAAAATATTTTAAAATGGATATTCAAACTGCAAAATTAAATCTTATTCAATGGTTAGCCGGGTTGCAGGATGATTCAATCATTCAAAAACTATTAGAGTTCAAAGGCATTTCTGAAACAGATGAATATGAACTTACTCTAAAGCCTATATCAATTGAAGAATTGGTAGCTCGTGCCGAAGCTTCAAACAAAGCAATTGAAAAAGGGGAATATGTTGATATTGAAACATTAGAAAACGAAAATTGGTAAGTATTAATCCCTTTCCTCTATAATTATGAGAGTTGTAATAACCAATCCAGCCAGAGAATCTCTCCGGGAAATTTACGATTACTACAAAAAGAAAGGTTTAGGAAAACATGGACGTATTCTGCGGTCTAATATTATTCAGAAATCCTTGATTTTAAAAAACTTTCCAAATGCTGGGCAAGAAGAAGAGCATCTTAAAAAATTGAATTAGGGTCACCGCTATTTAGTGGAAGGAGATTACAAAATTATTTATCGGATTATTGGACAAAAAGTTTTTATGACAGATGTTTTTGACACTCGTCAAGACCCTGAAAAAATGAAGGGATAAAAAGTTAACTTATCTTCATTTGAATCCCATACTTTGGTCTCAAAGTTACCAATGGTTGTGTCACAATCCGTTGGTTTTCGACTAGCTCAAAATTGAAATCTCTGAGCAATACTGCTAATAGTAATTGCATTTCCATCATTGCGAAGTGATTGCCTATGCACATTCGAGGACCTGCTCCAAAGGGAATGTATTGAAATCGGGGGCGTGCTTTTACTTTCTCAGGAAGAAAGCGATCTGGGTCAAACTTATCGGGGTTTTCCCACAACTCTGGATTGCGATGCAGCAAATAAATAAGTGTAGCCACTACTGTTTTGGGTTCCAATTGATAGCCTTCCCATTCATCTGCTTCGCCTACTACTCTTCCAACTCCCCAGACAGGAGGGTATAAGCGCATTCCTTCTTCAATTACTTGCTTTGTATAAATCAAGTTTTTCAAATCTTCAAATTCTGGCATCCGATCCCCCAACACCTCTTTTACTTCGGCTCTGATTTTTTCAACAATTTCAGGATGCTGACAAAGCAAATACAAGGTCCAGGAAAGCCCATTGGCAGAAGTTTCATGACCAGCTGAGAAAATAGTGACTAATTCGTCTCTGAGTTGTACCTCGCTCATTGGTTCTCCGGTATCTTCATAGCGGGCGTCCATAAGCATTTGAAGAAAATCGTGTTGTTTTTCTTTTGCAGATTTCCGTTGTTCGATCAAGCCATAAATCAGATTGTCCATGACCTGTTTTTGTTTTTTGAATTTTCTATGCTTACCATTGATATAGCTTAGAGGAATGGCAATGGGATTTAAAAATCGCTCTGCGGCGTATTCCTGGGAGAAGGAAATACAATCGTAAATATCCAGCAAATCTCCTTTCATGTCTGTGCTGAAAAGCGCTTTCATGGCAATTTTTGCTGTTACTGCCATCATTTCCTTTGAAATGTCCAACTCTGTTCCCCTTTGAGCATCCAATTCTTTCAAATAATTTTTTGTTACGACTCCCATCGACTGAAAAAGCTTCTCCAGACTTTTCTTGTGAAAAGTAGGCTGTGCAATTCGCCTTTGCTTTTTCCACAATTCGCCTTTGCTGGTTACCAAGCCCCTGCCCAGCAAAAGTGCCAGTTGGTCATACCCTCGATCTTTAGGAAAGTTTTTGTGATTTCTTTGCAAAACATGCTGGATCAGACCAGGATTTCCCGTGATGATAGCTTTCCCAAAAGGCACGCCAACATAAAAAGTGTCTCCATATAACTTCATACATTTCGTGTAAAAAGCCAAAGGATCTTTTAATATCTCCAATGTACTTTTCCATAGCCAATGACCCCGATAGACGGGTAGTGTTTTCTTTTTGGAACTCATGAGTTTATTGTTTGAGAGGTGTGTTCTTTAGAGGGAGGTTTTCCCAAAGGGACAAATAGCCGCCTATGTCCACCCTTCATTTATTATCTTCAAAAACGCCATTAAATTTTCTTTTGCTTTTTTGGGGATTAAATCATCAAATACCCAGGTATGCACTTCTCCCAAATAATTCATCCCCAGATAATCGGCGGATTCCCTAAATGGAATCTCAAAACCTTCATTTAGGTGCTCCTCAGAGCCACAACTGAGCATCGCCATATTTTTTCCTCTTAATTTTCTCCCTGTCTCTTTTTCTATTTTTAAGAGGTCCGTTATTCTATCAAAAAATACTTTCAAAATGCCACTCATGGAGTACCAATAAACCGGAGTAGCAAAAATGATGGCATCGTACTTTTCCACAATATGTCTCATCAAGGGTATGAAGTCGTCTTCTCGATTTTTGGAGTCATAATCGTAATGACTAATTTGATAATCTTTTAAATCAATAAAATCGAAGTCTGCATTATCAAGGAGGCATTTTACGATTTTATGGGTATTTCCTTTACTCCTTGAGCTTGCCTGGATGATGACTATATTATTTGACATGAATAAGATTATATTTTCTTTTCTGCTGATACCATTGAGGCTGGACAGCAGGATTGCAAAATGGTGTTAGCAGAAAAGAAGAAAAAGTATGCAGCAAAATTATGGATTACGCTGCTCTATCTACTTTGTATTCAATGATTATGACTATCCAACAGAAGCCCCGCTAAATAATTACAGTTTTAGTATTTTGGCACAATATTCCCTGCCATATATAACATATTGTATTAATTTGAAATCCCCTGGTACAACAAAAAAGCAAAACTATGAGAGTCTTAAACTTCACCACCACGGTGGCTTTACTGCTCTGCCACACACTTTCTGCCCAAATTTTTGATAACAACACGGAAGCTTTGACGCATGCAGAACAAATGCCTTACTTTCCGGGTTGCGAAGATTACGAAAATAATTCTGATGAAAAGCGACAATGCTCCAATCATGCGATAGTTGCGTTTATTTCCAATTATCTGGTTTATCCTGAAACTGCACGAAATGAGGAAATTGAAGGCTCTGTCTATGTGAGTTTTGTAGTAGATGCTGAAGGGGATATTATCGAACCCTCCATATTAAAAGATATAGGGGGGGGCTGTGGCGAAGCATCTTTGGCAGTCATTGCACAAATGCCAAAATGGGAGCCTGGTGAGGAAAATGGAGCAAGAGTGGCAGTTAAATTAAACCTACCCATTCAATTTTCTCTAAAAGCGGAAGAAAGGGATTTATCAGAAAACTACAATATTTATTGGGGCAATTTGATGGGTTCCCAAATATCTTCATCTCAATTGAAAGAGAATTTATACAATACCATTCTTATCCGAGACCCGCTTGGGGAAACTTACCATGTCAACGATTTAGTCTTTACCTTCGAAAAAAAGAAGAGACTTATCAATGCTCAAAATGACAAAGGCAAAATCTCAAAAGAACTTACCAAAATAGTAGAAAAAGCAAAAAAAGGAGGAACCTTTACAATTACAGCCTCTATACAAGACAATGGAGCCTTTGTTTGGGTCAGTCGCTCTTTTAATATTGTTGATTAGCGTATGTTTAAAAATTATTGATGTATTTCAAAACAGTTTCTAATGTGTTAGATTTTTCAATAAAATCAGTTTCTCTACGAGTGATATAAGTTTCATGACACTATTACTTGTTTTCTTTTTTGAACAACTTGGCACAATTTTTTATAAATAAATCATTGTTTACCAATTTTTAAAGAATTTATATTTTATATATATTTTTTAAATTCTCAAAAACTGTCATGAACATATCCCTCCAACGACTTGTCCTAATGCTTGCTGTGCTTATGGTTTCTTTTGGGAGTCATGCACAGACTTATTGGAATACCAAACCTACCAAAGTTTCCAATAAAGAGAATCTTACCGTGACCGCAAAAGAAGCGAAATCAACTCCTTCACAAGATAAACCAGCAATAACTTCTTCTTATCGTTATCACCGAAAATTATCCAAAACACATACAGGAATCGTAATTGAATTGGCAGCTTCCAATTTTCCATTGGAACGTGATAAGGCAATATTCAAACAGTTTGGAAATGTGTATTACGATAAACTGATTGAAGGAGGGTATTCTTATGTGATAAAAACGAATTTCACCTCTTTTGAGGCTACCAAAAACTTTTTAAACAACATCATTATTCACAAAGCGCCAGAAGCCAGAATTATTGAATACAAAGAAGGGAAGCGGCGCATACCAGGTGAATGATCATTAAACTTTGAACTGTACTCGCGATAGACTCCCTTAAAGAGCCATCGTTGAAACAGAAAATAGTAGTTTTCTTTTCTTGAGACCAATGACGATGGAGCCTGTTCCCGGAATGCCGGGGCAGGCTTTTTTGGTTAAGATTAAGTTTAAGATTAAGATTAAGATTAAGTCTAAGTTAAAATTTCCTAGACAGTAATTTAGCGCTGGAATAGAGAGGCTGGATTTTGCAATCCAGCGGGGTAATTAGGGGAACATGATTTTTTCTTTTCAGTGAATGAAATAGCAACGACTTGAATTCATCCTTGGGCATGTCGGATTGCAAAATCCGACTACTCGCAGCCATCTTAAGGTGTTTTAGATTGCAGAGCATTGGCATTTGATCATCTACCGAATAAATCTTCTCAACATATCCAAAGCCTGAACGGTGGAAAACTGAATGTTTTTCATTCGATCTTTCCCAATTTGGAGCTTTCGAGCCTCAACTTTATCTTTATTTCCAACAGCCAACCAAACCGTTCCAACTGGTTTTTCAGGAGTTCCGCCACCAGGACCTGCGATGCCAGAAGTGGCGATTGCAATATCTGTCTTTAATAAATGTAAAGTTCCCTGTACCATTTCACGGACTGTTTGTTCGCTTACTGCACCGTGTTCTTTTAAAGTGGTTTCCTGTACGCCCAATTGCTTCATTTTTATATCGTTGGAGTAGGCAATTACACTGCCCATAAAATAATCAGAAGAACCTGGAATAGCCGTGATTTTATGCGCCACATAACCACCGGTGCAGCTTTCTGCAGTTGCCAGAGTCAATCCTTTTTCCCTAAGTTTTCTTCCAATTGCTGCTTCCAGGTTGTCTCGATCATAGCCGAAGATAAACTCCGGGATCAATCCTTTGAGTGCTTCCACTTTTTCATCTAATTGTTCATTCAGCTTAATTTCATCTTCTGAATATCCTGTTAATCTCAATCGGACTTGTCCAAGACCCGGTAGAAATGCCAATTTGATATTTTCGGGTAGATTGCTTTCAAAGTCTTCTATTCTTTTCGCCAGGCGAGATTCACCTTCTCCAACGGTCAAAACGGTGCGATGAGCGATGGGTTTTCCAGGAAATTTTTCCTTCAATTTTGGAATTATTTCAAATTCCATCAAATATTTCATCTCAAAGGGAACCCCCGGCATGGAAGCATAGACCTTTCCATTTTCTTCAAACCACATTCCTGGAGCACTCCCCATTTTGTTTTTCATTATGAGTGCATTTTGGGGCATGAAACACTGCTGTCGGTGTGCTTCTGTATAACTCCGTCCCCATCGTTCAAACATTCGAACGATGCGATCCCAGGTTTCCTGATGAAATACAAAACCTGTATCGAAATATTCTGCTAAAACCTTTTTTGTGACATCATCTTTGGTAGGCCCCAGACCTCCGGTAATTAAAATGACATCTGCATTTTTAGAAGCATGTTCCAAACCTTCCAGGATTTCTTCTCTGCCATCTCCGACTGTAGAAATGCCCACCACGTGTGCTCCAATTAGGTTCAGTTGCTGTGCCATCCAAGCGGAGTTGGTATCTACAATTTGCCCAATGAGAATTTCGTCGCCGATGGTGATGATGTGTATATCCATGCTTGGTGATTTAATTTTTGGGCGGCAAATATAAAATTGTTAGAGGTGAGCGTCACCATTTCTTTATTTTTTCTCAGCAATGCTCAATTTGGAAAATAATTAAGGTGATGCCTTGAGAAAGAGCTGTTGAGCGTGAGAAAAAGGTGTTGCCTTAAATTTTCATTCCAGACTCCTTTTTGAGGCAACACCTTCTTTTCAACACTCCAGTCCTTGCTCGAAGGCATCACCTCGAAAGTCATATTGATTAAAGGTGATTTATGTTTTATGAATATGAAGGAAGCTATCTCGCCACCATCACATCCCCCTTATACTCCATCACGACACCATCTAAAAACTGAACACTAGCCCTCCAGACATAGACTCCGAGATCTGTCAAATCTTCTCCAATCCTTCCATCCCAACCAGCATTGGCGTCATTTGGTAGCAAATTGCGGTAAGAGGCAACCATAGCGCCCCATCGATTGAATATTTCGAATTCTAATATTTGTGCGACTTCTTTACTGGGATAAATTCTGAAAATGTCATTAAGTCCGTCGTTATTGGGGCTAAATACATTTGGGACGTAGAGTTTTCTGAATTTATTGACTATGATGTTGATAGAATCAGTTTGGAAGCAACCATTTGGTAGGATAGCTTGTAGGTGATAGTTGGCATTATTATAAGGTCCCACATAGGGTCTTGGGCAATCCGGACAGTTGATTGGAGATAGAGAGGTCCAGACATAAGTTAGATTCGGTTCATTGACAAAAGGAGTTAGCTGGATGCTATCACCCAGGCAAATTTCGAGTTCTTCATCTAAGTCCAAAACCAGGGTATTGGGCTCTATCATTTTCACTACCTCTTCATATTTACAACCAAAAGCATCTTCAATTCGAATGGTATAAAATCCTGGGAACAACTCTCCAAAACTAGGGGTTGCACTAAAATCACCACCATCGATAGCATAAGTATATGGACTATTTCCTCCTTCTGGAAGAACTGTAATGATGCCACTGTTATCAGGATTGCAATGTGGTTGGAATAAATCAAAATTTGAGGAGACTGGTTCTGGTTCTGTTAAACTGGGATAGGCTACAATTGTACAGCCATTTGAATCTGTGATGGTTACAGAATATGAACCAGCTGCCAGATCGCTATCTGAGCTTTCCTGATTGCCATTGTTCCAATTGTAAGAATAAGGTGGTAAACCCAGATTAGGTGTAATGGAAATGGTGCCATCTGCAGCTTCATAGCAACTGACATTGGCGACCCCATACTGAGACAATTCAATATCAGAGGTCATACTAAAAGGCTCGAAAACTTGTCCTACAAAAATACCCACACTTCCCGTGGCGTCTGTTATGGTAATGCTGTAAACACCAGCTGTAAGGTTGGGGATAATGATGGTTGTAGAATTGATATTACTTGTTCCCGAACCGGTTGCTCCTGTTCCTGTTTCCTCTTCCCATTCGTAAGTATAGGGATGATTGCCATCCAGGAGATTAAACTCCAATTGTCCGTTTTGGTCACCATGGCAGAGAAGATTATCATCGGCAAAGCCGCCATCAATATCACAAAGAAAGGTAAGCAAATCCAAAAGCAAAACACTGTCACATTCAGTAGAAGCAATTAGTGGAACCGTGTAATTGCCTGTTTCAGTGAAGGCCTGCCCACCAAAGAATACCGAATCGCCAAAGCAGAAGGTCAAATCCAGATTTGTGTATGTTGTTGGAATGATGTCAAGCGCTCCGAGAACTTCTTGTATACAACCGGCGGTATCGATGTAGCTGTAGTTGTAATTTCCCGCCTCGTGAAAAACAGTATCTAATACAAACAAACTATCGCCTTCACAAATCGATTCATCAAAAATAAAAGGAGGGATATTGTTTACTACGATTGAAGTGCAGGTAGGTGGTAGTGTATCGCAAACATTATAGGCTGAATAGCATATTTGATAGGTTCCAGGATTATCAAAATCGATTTCCAAAATCTCATGCTCATCAGAGACCACTGTCCCATTGACCGTCCATTGAGAAAAATTGGCGCCAGGAACTTCCGGTACCTGGAAAGTTTGTAAAACATTTGGACAAGACGTTGCTGGACCCTCTATTCCAGGAATAGGCTGCAAGGCACCCACCAAAGTTGTACCTTCTGTCACTGCGACGGAATAATTACAAATATCACCATTACTGCCATCCATTACGAAGTAATAATATTGGCCAACGATCAGGGGTTGAGTATTCGAAAAAACACCTGTTTCATTATTTCCTACATCCGTGTCACAAAAACTAACTTGTTGAAAAGTCTCACAATCCAAACTTTCGTAGATCCCGATTTCCAATCCCCAATTGATTTGGCAATTGGTAACCGTCACTTCCAATGTCAAATCTTCACTTCCGGCAATAAATGCGATCCAGGTGATATTGTGAACCCAGGTTGTACAAAAATCTCCTGGAGCTACTCCAGTCACTTGGCTGTTGTTTACTCCAGTAAATCCATCAATGTCACAAATGACGCAAGCCTCTGCACAGGTAGGGGTCATGACGGGATCAATGCAGGGTTCAGGCGCATTTATTTGAGAAATGGAGGCGTAGTGGAGACAAAGGCATAATAAAGAGGCGAAAAAAAATCTAGGCATAATCCAGGTGTTTTCGATTAACAGTTTGGCGTAAAATTGTCCAAAACGGTTGCTTTTTGAGTAAGGGGTTAGGAAATAAACTACCAAATTTTACGAAGCAAGTTTTTCCAAAATCGCAAATTATCGCTTTCATTATTTATATATGCAGGTTTGGTGCATTTCGCATCACTTCACTTGTAAGAATCTTCGTTTTTGTCAACTGATAAATAAAAAGGGAGAGAAAAAATACCAACTACTCCTGAAAATAAACTCGCTTTACTCTTTTGGAGATATTTGTAAAAATCTCGTATGGAATGGTGTCCAAACAATCTGCCAAATCACTTACAGTAGGGGTTTTTCCAAAAACTATCACTTCATCACCCTCTTTGGCTTGTGGAATATCCGAAACATCCACCATACTCATATCCATACATACATTGCCGATAATTGGGGCAGGCTGATTGTGGATCAATACTCGGAAGTTGCCATTACCGGCTGCTCTTAATAAACCATCCGCATAACCTACACTAATGGTTGCAATGCGCTTTTGTTCGTCAATTTTCCCACTTCTGCCATATCCTACCGTTTCTTTGGCGTCCAGACTTTTGATTTGGGAAATAGTGGCTTTAAAAGTAGTGACAACCTGCAATGCTTCCTGAATTGTTACACTGCTATCAATACCATATAAACCAATGCCCAACCGAACCATATCCATTTGATATTGGGGGAAGCGAACGATTCCGGTAGAATTTAGAATGTGCTTAAGTGGTTGGTAGTCAAGTTTTTCGATTAAAGATTGATAGTTTTTTTCAAATCTGGAAACCTGGAGTTTGGTAAAGTCATCATGCTGTTGGTCCTCGCTTCCTGCGAGATGAGAAATGATGGAAGCGACTTTTAAACCAGGAGTTAATTTTAGAATTGCTGATACTTCAGATAATTCATCAGATTCAAATCCCAGGCGGTGCATCCCTGTATCTACTTTCAGATGTATTTTCACTTTTGCATTCTCGGTGTCTACATAATCGGAAAATTGCCTCAATAATCCCAGACTATATATTTCAGGCTCTAAATCGAATCTCGTCAGCGTCTCAAAAGTAGCAGCTTCCGGATTCATGACCATAATCGGCAGTTGAACTCCTGCTTTTCGCAATTCGACTCCTTCATCAGCATAAGCAACGCCTAAATAATCTACATTGTGAAATTCCAATAATTTAGCAACTTCAACACTTCCACTTCCATAAGCTGAAGCTTTGACCATAGCCATTATTTTGGTTTCGGGCTTCAAGAAACTTTTGTAAACAGAGAGATTGTGAATAAGGGCTCCGAGATTGACTTCCAATGTTGTTTGGTGGGTTCTTTTGGTTAAGCGCCTGGCAATTCGCTCAAATCCAAATTTTCTGGCTCCCTTAAGCAGAATGGTTTCATTTTGAAATGCTACCGGCTCAAAGTTATGAAGAAAGGACTGTGTGTTTTCAAAAAAAGAGGACTGAATTCTTTCAGGGAGGTTAGACTCTAAAATAGCTACTTCATTTCCAATCCCGATTACTTTGTCGATTCCCTTTTCAGACAATAATTGAGCTACCAGGTAATACAATTGTTTTGGCTCCTGACCTGTTTGTAGAATATCGGAAAGAAAAAGGGTACGTTTGGGGTTTTTGCCTTGTTGATTTAAAAAATTGAGGGCAATGCTGAGAGAAGCCAAGTCAGAATTGTAGCTGTCATTGATGACGATGCAATTGTTGATACCTTCTTTCAATTCAAGGCGCATTGCTATTGGTTCTAAAGCAGTCATGCGATTTTGAATAATAGCATTTTCATATCCTAAAAAGAGTAGCGTAGCCCAACAATGAATGGCATTTTCAATGGAAGCAGAATCTGTGAAAGGAATTTGAATTTTTAATTGCTCCTGGCTAAATGTGCCATTAATAGTTGTACTTCCGTTTAGTTTTTCTGTTTTGGTAATCAATAAGGCAACATCATTAGAAATGCTTTTTTCTTCAAAAGCCCAGCAGAACAAATTTTTATTTTTCAGCCCTTGAATCGCCTCATCGACCTTCCTGTAGTTTTTGCAATAAACGATGGTTTTTGCTTTTTCAAATAACTTTAATTTTTCTTCGATCTTTGCATTGGTACTAGAGAATCCCTCATCATGTGCCGGTCCAATATTCGTGAAAATACCAATCTCACAGTTCAGCACAGGTGAACTCTTCTCCATCTCTCCCCTTTCAGAAATACCTGCCTCAAAAATGCCTAGATCGTGATGTTTCTGAATTTGCCAAACTGAAAGAGGGACGCCTATTTGAGAATTATAACTTTTGGGACTTCTTACAATGTTGAAATCCGATTGAAGCAACTGAAAAAGCCATTCTTTTACAATGGTTTTTCCATTGCTGCCAGTAATTCCTATGGTTCTTAAATTGAATTGATGGCGATGGTAGGCTGCCAATTTTTGAAGTGCAGCAACGACGTTATGGACCAAAATAAAGTTGGCATCTGGAAAAGGTGCCCATTCGATCTTTCGGGAAATCACAAAATTTCGAACGCCCTTTGCATAAACATTCTCTATAAAATCATGACCATCATGCCGCTTCCCCTTTAGAGCAAAAAACAACGCAGTGTCTGGAAATGTAACTTGCCGACTATCCAGTAGCAAATGTTGGATAGTTGACTCCAAAGATGTTTCATTCAGAAACTTCCATTCTAATGCTTCAACAATTTTCTGAATCGAATACATGGAAAAGTGTGTGCCTGTGAAAATGTATGAATGTGTTGTTGGCTAGCCTAATCCACACTCACACATCCATACGTTCGCACACTAGTGTATGAGGAATTAAGTTATGGATAGGTAATGGGAGCCTATTTTGTGCCTAACCGAGGCACGAGAAGTAAAGATCCCGATAGCTATCGGGAAAGCTACCTGAACGACGAGCAACGAAGGTTAGGTGTAAAAGAAGCCGCATTACCTGTTCAAAATTTAGTTCCTTATGCACTAGAATGGTAAATCATCGGTAGAGGAAGCTGAGGAAGGTTCATCAGAAGCAGCCGGGAAAAAACCATCTTCTACTGGAGGTGGTGTACTTTCCTGGCTGGCAGAAACTTTCTCCAGACGCCAGGCATTAAGGTTTGTAAAGTAGCGTCCGTTCCACTCACGACCCCTCAAATTGAAATGGACTTTGATAGGCTCCGCTTCATTGTAGTCGTCAAGCAAAGCACATCGGTCCTGAGTCAGTTGAAATTTTATGAATTGTGGATAATTGCCGTCCTGAATTTCTACAACAAATTCTCTTGCCTGAAATGAATCCGTTTTATTTTCTGTGTCGTATTTTTTGTGAAGTTTCCCTTCTAACTCGAAAGCCATAATTTTAATTTAAAGTATTGAACAAAAAACGGAGAACTTTCGCTCTCCGTTTAAGCCTTTTAAAAAGGTGTTCAAAATTACGACAGATTCTTTAGAATTTGGAATAATGAGAAGGGATTTCTAATGAAAGAATGAAAGAATGAAGTAAGGGATGAATTCACTCTTTCATTGATACATTATTCCATTTTTCATTACACAGGAGGGGCGCCTTCAGCGAGGCGGTGAATATCTGTCGAATTGAGACACAAAATTGCTTTCTTGCCCCGTATCGCGATGGGGGCTTTAATAATTTCGGGATTATACCGGAGTACTTTCAGCCAACTTTCCTCATCAAATTCTCTTCCCTTAATGTGTTCCCGATAATAAGGGTGGGCTTTGTTCATCAAATCTTTTGGATGAAGCCCCAGTGAACGCAAAATTTGTTGCCAACTAGTGCCTGTAGATGGCGCTTTTTCATAAGCAAAACTGCGGACGTGTTGCACAACCGACTGAGCATGCGCTACTGTTTTTCGGTCGTTGCTGGACTCTGGATTGTAATAGATTAAAATTTCTCTTTTGTGGGTCCTCATGAAAAAAAGATTTTGATTTAAGATAATTTAAAAGCATAAAATGTCGATTTTTTGCGAAAAATCAAAATCTATCCGAATTAAAATTTAGTAAAAACAATATAAACATAGGGTTTGCATAAGTTACTATACACTTTGAGCTAAGTTCATTGAAAATCAAGAGTTGCGGGTTGT
>JBGTQJ010000047.1:51916-69823 GCA_041941305.1 Saprospiraceae bacterium | reverse complement strand
TTAACAAAGATATAAATTTCAAAAAAATACTAAAAAAGCACGCTAAACACATACGCGGTTGAACCGCTGCAGTTTGTCTTAATAACTCTTCTTTCACTTAACCTTATCCTGAAAATATTTCTTCATCAAATCCTGGAACTCAGACCGTTCCCTCAGATTCTTTAAATATTCATCTTTTTGCATGTAATTATAAAACTTCATTCCCCTCTCAATTGCAGATTCCAAATACGTGAGTGAATTTTCAATTTGCAAAGTCAATGAATAAACGCAGGCTAGATTGTAATAAGGTTCCATAAAAGCATCGTCTTCGACTATGGCTTTTTTGTAATAGAATTCCGCCTTATCGTATATTTTTTTGCTGAAATAAACCCCTCCCAGTGCATTGAGAAGGGGCATGTATGTTGAATCCACATTGTAACCTTTTTTCAAAACTTGTTCAGCTTCATCAAAACGTTTCTCCTGAATCAATGCATCCCCTAATAGGGAAAATGCCGGTAAAAAGGCGGAATTTGTTCTAAGCGTTGAGGATAAGTAATGGATGGCTTTTTTGTAGTCTCTTTTTCTATAGAACATTTGACCCATATGGTAATATGGTACAGGAATGGTAGTATCCTGCTTCATCACTTCATTAAATTCACGAATGGCTTCTTCCTCTTTATCCAAAAATCCCAAAGCCCACATTCTGTACATTTTTGCAGTCAGGGAACTTGAATCAAAAGACAAAGCCTTATTGTAAGCATTTAGGGATTCCTCATATCGGCTTTGCCAAATGTACCACTTTCCCCAGCTGTTGTGAACAATCACATTTGTGCTATCCAGAGTGGTTATTTTATCCAAAATTGTTTTCGCCTTGTCAAATTCCCTGCGTTTTGAATAGAAAATAACCTTCCAATAATAAGGCAATAACCATGTGGGACTCAAATCAATGGCTTTGTCCAAATAATGATTTGAAGAATCGGGATTTTTTAGATTTTCTCCAAAATTCATTCCCATCCACAAATAGGTATGAGCTGCATCAGGTTGCCATTTTAAGGATTGTCTGAATTTTTCCAATGCCAATGCTCCATTTTTGCTATAGCCCCAAATAAAGCTTTGTAAGGATTGAATGCCTCCTTCAATAAAATATTTGCGCGCCTGTAGAATATTGTACATATAGTGGTCCTTTCCCAATAATTCAGCTGCCCGTTCCAACATCCTGGGGTATGGGCCATAAACTCGTTTGCAATTGCGGGGCGAATACCAGGTCCTCATTTCTTTTTCCGGTTCAATTACCATTCGGTTGATCATTTGTTGCGCATCATCCTGAAGAGCAGCTGCGTAATTTCGCCGCATATAGTTTTGGAGTGGTTTCAATTCCTCAATTGTACTAAGTTGAGCATACAGGGTATCTGCACAAGTATTGGCAGGACTGAAAAATTGCTTGTTTTCCAAAGTCTTTTGAAAAGCATGATAAAGTTCAACAACAGCAGTATCCACATTTGCCAAAATTTCATCATCAAAGCCTTTTTTACCAATTTGTGAAAGGGATGGAGTCTGTTTTTTTCTCGACGCTAATAATTCCTCATTTACAATAGAAATTTTTTCCGTTTTATTCCCAAGTGTCATTGGATTTTGAGAAATGGGGGCAACCTGTGGAGTAACATGATCTTCAAGGTATCTCCCAATTTCCAAAAGGTTGACCTCAGAATCTGAGTTATTATCGGCAAGACCATAGAGCCCATCCACCAAATGATAGCTAAAGGCTCCTCGACCTCCGCCCCATTCTTTCCCTTCCACACTGAATTCATCTGGCTGACAAGAAAGGATTTTGATTTCGTTTGCAAATTGTTTTGACAAATTGGCATTAGTTATCTGCGGTCCATTTTGATCACTACCAGCCAATTTCCCAGACCTACAAGCATCGGAAACTATGATAACCTTAGCTTTATTAACAAGTGAAAGAGTACTTATCACTTGCTGTAAATTATAAATCGACATGGCTCCCAGCATATAACTACGAGGAGGAGAATCCCATAACAACAAATACCCCGGCTGATTCAATAATTTTTTTTCTACATCTCCATGTCCACTAAAATAAATAAGGACTTCATCCCCTTCCCTGCTTACATCTAACAACCAATCTAAGGCTATAATAAATTGACCATTAGTTGCTTTTTCTTCGGTTAATAATTTAATATTTTCTTCAGGAATATTTCCACCAGCTTCGGTTCTTAGGAATGCGGAAAAAGCTTCAGCATCTTTATGAGCATATTCAAGATCTGGAATTTCTTCATATTGATAATCTGAAACACCAACTACCACTGCCCATTTAGTACCAAAGTTTAATTGTTGTGAAAAAATAGAAAAGGTCAGAAACGAAAGAAGAAGACAGGTTATGGCTTTCATAAGGTAGGATTTTGTTCATAACTTGTCATTAAAGGTAATAAATTCAACAAATATGCCCTTGAACAACTAAATTATGGAACTGGAAAAGATGTGAACGATGATACGATTCCAGATGCCCAATTCCACCTAACGGTTAAGTAGTCTAATGATAATTTCATCCAATTTCCAATAAAGAGATAATCCGATTTGGTCAATAATTTAGACTTAAGCCTCTTGAGGAAAAATTATTAAAATTCTGATAATCAATAAATTACAAACCATTGTAAACTATTTGTATTTCCTGGCAATAATGTTTAGCAAAGCAATTTCCCTACATTCGCTTCACCTCAAAATCACCCAATCCTTGCCATCGAATCAATTTTTATCAAAAAATCATTGCATTATGAGCGCATTATTTCCAAAGGCTTTAATTGTTTGTTTTACTCTTTTTTCAGCTCCTTTTTTACACTCCCAAAATGTAACTGTCAATTTTAGTGTGGATATGAGTAATGAAATCGTTTCGGCAAACGGTGTCCACGTTGCCGGAAATTTTCAATCAGAAGCTGGTTTTGGATCAGATTGGAATCCTGGGTCAACTATTCTTTCTGATGCCGATGGAGATAATGTGTATGATATTTCAGTGGAAATTCCTCCGGGGACTTATGAATACAAATTCATCAACGGCAATGCATGGGGGACAGATGAAAATCCACCTTCAGATTGCAGCGTTGGAGGTACCAATAACAGACAGGTCACTATTGGCAATTCTGATTATAATATCCCAACTTCTGTATTCAATGCCTGTAATCCCAAATTGGTTTTGTCGGTTAACATGAAGGATGAAACCATTTCTTCAGATGGCGTTCACGTGATGGGAGATTTTCAGGAAACAGCCGGCTTTCCATCGAATTGGGATCCAGGCTCTGTAGAACTATCGGATTTAAATGGCGACGGCACTTATGAAGTCACTTTGACCGTGCTTCCCGGAGACTATCAATTTTTATTTGTCAATGGTAATACCACAGATCAAGCCGAGAATCCACCTACAGACTGTACGGTTGATGGGGGTACTGGTACCTGGTATCGAACAGCAAGCGTAGGCATAGGTGTAGATGAAATACCCACCTATTGTTTCAATACTTGTGATGTTTGTCCTCCTGGATTAAGCACAGATTTTGAGACTTTTTGGTGGAATGATGCAGTCTTTTATGAAATATTCGTACGAAGTTTTTACGATAGTGATAATGATGGTATTGGCGACTTTCAAGGCATCATTGAGAAATTGGATTATCTCAACGATGGTGACCCGGAAACGGATACTGATCTTGGAATCACTGGAATTTGGTTGATGCCAATGATGGCTTCCCCTAGTTACCACGGATATGATGTAACCAATTATTATGCAACAGAGCCTGATTATGGAACAATGGCAGATTTTGAAGCGCTTTTGGAAGCAGCTCACGAACGAGGCATCAAGGTTATCATTGACTTTGTCATGAATCATACTTCCAGACAACACCCCTGGTTTACCCAATCAGCAAACAATCAAAATGATTTTCGGGATTGGTATGTTTGGTCAGATAACAATCCCGGTTGGAATGGTCCCTGGGGACAACCCGTCTGGCATTTTCAGGGAGGAAATTATTTCTATGGACTCTTCTGGGATGGTATGCCAGATTTGAATTACAGTCACCCTCCTGTTAAAGAAGAAATGTTTAATATAGCTGAATTTTGGTTGGAAAAGGGCGTAGATGGATTCCGATTGGATGCCATAAAATATTTGGATGAGGATGGCAATATTGTGGAAAATACACCTGAAAACTTCATTCTACTGGAAGATTTCAATAACCTCTACAAATCATTTGACCAGGAGACTTTTGCAGTTGGAGAAGTATGGTCAAATACAGCTTCGGTTATTCCATATGTTCAAAACGATCGTTTGGACGTTTGTTTTGAATTTGATCTTGCAGGATCGGTAATCAATGGAATCAATAGCGGTAATGCTGGACCAATTAAAATCCAGCTAGGCGTCCTCCAACAATCTTATCCAATTTTACAATACGCAACCTTTTTGACCAATCACGATATTGATCGGATCTTTTCTCAGTTTGGAACAAACACCTCCAAGATGAAGCAGGCGGCAGCTTTATATTTAACGATGCCAGGTATTCCATTTATTTATTATGGGGAAGAGTTGGGAATGATTGGAACAGGAGATCACAGAAACATTCGCCGTCCAATGCAATGGACCAATGGAACCAATGCAGGCTTTACAAATGGAAATCCCTGGTATGGACTGGGCAGTAATTTTTCGAACAATAATGTGGGATCTATGCAGGATGATCCAAATTCCTTATTGCGACATTATCAAAAATTAGTTCATATCCGAAACGAGCAAGTAGCCTTGCGCCAGGGTTATCTTTTGGAAGTCAACAATACTAATTCCAATATACTGACTTATGCACGCATTGCTGAAGAGGAAGGCATTATCATTTTGTCAAACTTAGGTGGAACTACAACTAACTTTTCTTTTTCCATGCCAATCTCTTCCCTTCCAGTAGGTGAGTATTTTGTGACTGAGTTGTACACAAATGAATCGATGGGTACTGTAACCATTGACTCAAACGGAGGTATTTCCAATTGGCAAGCAGCAGGTCAAACACTCGCAAATCGAGCAACCTGGATTCTGCGTTTATCTCCTGAAAACCCTTTATCTGTAAGCAATCTTTCGGAAAAGCTTCATTTTTCCTTTTTCCCAAATCCAACTTCAGATCAAATTGAAATCAACTTAGAAAAGTCTCTAAATGGTCTTGCTGCAATTTTTGATACCAATGGGAAAAACCTTACTTCCTTGCAATTTAATAATGGAAAAGCCCAATTTTCAACTGCGCATTTGCCTCAAGGGATCTATTTTCTCAAAGTGACTGTTGATGGACTAAGTAGAACTAAACAGTTTTTTGTTGTCAAGTAGGAAATTGACACCTTAATCGATTTTAGAAATATTTCTTTTTAAAAACACAAAAAATAGCTCGTTGCAAGCTCCATCTTGCAAAACGAAACAGGGTGGCGGGCTCCTGCCCGGGCGCTGGATATGCTTTTGATGCAACAGGGCGGGAGCCTTTCACTTTTTACGTCTGGCAAGCTGGAGCTTGCAAGGAGCGCAAAGCAAAATTTAGGAAAAAATTGAAGCTTACCATTTGACATATTATTCTTTTCTATTATTTTTGATTCAACTTAAAATTTTAATCTTTAAAGAATATTCTCATCTTCCCGTGGCTCTTTACACCTAATCCTCTCGGTAAAATAAAAGTTTAACTAGGTTAGTGGTGTTATTTTTTGGGGTTCTAAAACAAATGAATACACTATACTTGAAAACCATTTCTAAGAAGGTTAAATCCTTGATTTTCAACAAATAATCCATAAAAATAATCAGTAATTAGCTATCGCACCTTACCACAATCATCATCTGATATTTGTGATTAGGCGCATAAAAAACCTTTCATTATGAAAAGAAAATTCACTCTTTTGACGCTTCTTTCCTTTGCCCTGATATGTTTTTGGGCACAGGATTCCAAGGCACAAAAAAAGTTTACTAACAAAGTACCCATTCCATACGCGATTTGGGGGCCGGATTGGCGCCTGGATATTATTGATACCTTACACAATTTTGACCCTACTAGGGCTATAGACACCGTAATAAATCAGAAGAATGGTGATACGCTTTTTTTTGACTTAGATTGGCATGTACAGACCTATGCCTATAACAACCCGGATAGTACAAATGTGCCCGGAGCTATGACTTACAGTGGCCCCACTTTTATTGTCCCCAGAACTAACAATTGGATTGATTTTCCCATTACAAATAAAGCAGATACGACCACTACCGTCCATTGGCACGCACTGAATTTACCTGCACAAGCCGACGGTGGTCCTCACCAAAGAATATCTGTGGGGCAGACTTGGCATTCGGTTTTCCCGATTATTGATGAGGTTCAAACGGCATGGTATCATAGTCACTTAATGGATTTTACAACCGATCAGGTGACACGTGGCATGGCAGGTATGATGTACGTTGAAGATCCAAATAATGATCCTTTGTATTCCCAATTGCCTCACGATTATGGAGTCAATGATATTCCGCTTAACATTCAGGCGAAAAATTTTGAATACGAAACCTCTGGTAATACACAATTTAATACTGCTATCAAAGCTGGCGAAAAACCTGGTCCTGGCAGGTGGGGTATGGTGAATGGAGTAATTGCTGGTACGTTGCATGTGCCACAATCAATGGTACGATTACGGATGTTGAATGGTTCAACCATTAAAATATTCAATATCGGTTTGACCAAAAAACTACTTTATGGTCATACAACAGATAAAGATTCCGTACATTTTGAAACCATGTATATGGTAGCAACAGGAGGTGGGTATCTGGATTATCCACGTCCGACTAGAAATAATTTATTGGCACTTGGAGACCGTAGAGAGTTTGTGGTTGATTTTGGTCAATATAACCATGGTGATACCATATATTTGACCCACTTTAATAATAAACTACCCAGTGATGCACTTTATGGAAAAGACTGGTATAGTTCTGCGATGATGGCTTTTGTTGTTGATAATACCATACAGCCAAATAATCCAATTACTTCATTACCTGCCACACTAAAGCCATATGATATTGCCCCCGGTCCAATATTTAAAACCAGATTCAAAAATTTGATAGGACAGGGAGGTTCAGGAGGTCAATGGTCTATTGATGGCACTCCAA
This sequence comes from Saprospiraceae bacterium, assembly GCA_041941305.1. Lineage (GTDB taxonomy): Bacteria > Bacteroidota > Bacteroidia > Chitinophagales > Saprospiraceae > JANSWP01. The sequence goes on along the minus strand of JBGTQJ010000047.1, from coordinate 62,688 downwards.
TGGTGATGAATGTCATCAACGACACCGTGCTGGTGAATACAAAGGAAAAATGGGAAATTAATAATACGACTGCCCATGCTCACCCTTGGCATATTCATAAGGTACAGTTCCAAGTGATTGAATACATTGGTAGGCTTGGTTTTCCAGATGATAAAGGAGGATATACAGATGCCTCAGCAATTTACACTTATCCAAATCTACCTGACGAACTCATGGGATGGAAAGATGTGCAACTGATTCGAGAAGGGGCTATTATGTCTTACGTAGCACGCTTTGACAGCTTCCCGAGTCCATATAACATGGACAGTCTTTTTACACATGGCTTTATGTACCATTGCCATATCCTTACGCATGAGGATAACAGTATGATGCATCAGTTTGTAGTTGTGGATTCTTTAGTAACCATGACGAATACAACGGAAGTGGAACCATCTAAAACACTTACCCTATTCCCAAATCCAACTGAAAATTCGATTAACTTTAAAGGTGACTTTTTAGATGCTGGCGTATTGCGCTTTTATGATGTAAATGGAAAGCTATTGGATAGCCGGGACATGCAATCTTTACCTGGTTCAAATGTCCAAGTGGATCATCTTCCAAGGGGTATTGTTATTGTAGAGTATGTTTCAGGTAATGTTCGATTTGTAGAAAGATTACTGCTTCAATAATTCGACTTGCTGGAAATTGTCAGTTGCGGGTTGCGGGTTGTCGGGGTGGCTTTGCGATTAGGCAAAAACACTCCAACAACCCGAAAACCCGCATACCCGAGCAATAAAATAAAAGCACTCATGGTATTAATTGAGGAATGGAAACAAGGTAGATCCAACTCCAGAAAGAAACACAAAAAGTTCATCCAAAAGTTAAAACGGGAAAAGAACAAAAGTTTAAATGAATTGGGTGATGAACTGCATGAGACTGTTTTTTCTGAATTGGACTGTTTGTATTGTGCAAATTGTTGTACCTCAATTCCACCAATAGTCAACAAAACGGATTCAGCTCGAATTGCCAGGCATTTGGGCATGAAAGAATCAGCTTTCAAAGCCCAATATTTGGTTCAGGATGAAGATGGAGATACCGTCATGAACACCTCCCCCTGTCCTTTTTTAATGGACAATAATCATTGTATGATTTATGAATTCCGACCAAAAGCCTGCCGCGAATATCCTCATACTGATAGCCATGAATTTTCAAAAAACCTGCATTTACATGCCGTGAATGCGAGATACTGCCCTGCTGTTTTTCATATTTTGGAAAGGATGATGAAGCTGGTTTAATTAATTCAAGCTGTGAACAACAACCTAACCACCCTACCGGGAAGGGTCAAACCGTTCTGTAAAAACACGCCATCACAGACCTCCCAGCCTCCTCTCCGAAGGAGTCTCCTTGGGAAAAGGAGGTGCCAGGAATAAATCAAGTACGTATATTAAAAGCCTGGCAGATGTGGATATTGAAGTGCTCAAAAAGATAATTGCCAAGAGTGATCGGTGGGTTAGGTGAGGAAATCGGATATTATAGTCTTTTCTCTAAATTTTATAAAAAATATCCATTCCTGGAACTTTCCTTTTCTATTTCTGATTTAATGAATCTGTAATTACAAAAGTGACTTATTCAATTTTGAAAATATAGTACAGTGTATAAAAGTTCTTTCGAGTCGCGCGCAGCGCGACGAGCTAAGCATTAAAAAACTTTTTACACAATGTAATAGTGCGCATGCACAAAAGAGGGTTGCGTTTTTTGCTTAAGATACCTGATAGGCGTTTCTGTATAGCGCCATAGTGTCGGTCTAATAATACCCGATATGCTGATCTTTACAAAAGGCGAAATCACCATTAATCTGTATGCAGAGGTTCGATTCCTCTTCCTGAAACAGCTCGGGATAGTTCAGTTGGCTAGAACAACAGACCTGGTCTTTGAAACCAGTTTAGTTATGCAAAATTTGGAAGCTCCAACCTTCCTTAATTTTAACAACCCTTCAGATTAGCAAAAGTGACTCGGCATTTTTTGATTTTTAATGATCTCCTTTGGAGAACTCCGATGGGTTTTTCAACGAAAATTTGAAAGCCAATGGGTTAAATCAAAAATTGCAATCCGATTGAAACCAGCAGCTTTCAGGATACCGCTGGAGGATTACTTGTTATTTCCTTTTTTGAAAATTCTTAAACTTCGGGAAATCCCATTTTCTGAAGCTAATGAATGGAAGAATCTGGAACTTTCAGGCTAAAACCCAACTCAATGATTGCTCCGTTGATTTTGGATGAGGAGCTATTGCTAATCTGATTTTTTGAAAATCATATATTATTTAATAATAAAAACACGTAAAGAAATGTTGACGAGAGTAAAAATTTATGCCCACCAGGTTGGATTGGTTTTCGAGAAAAACAACTTCGTTGGAGTTTTAACACGAGGTACCCATTGGATTTGGAATCAAACTGTTAAAGTTTACGACGAAACCAAAGAATTCATTCCTCCAGTAGATTTGAATATCCTTTTGGAAAATTCGAAACTGAATGCACTTATGGAAATTGTCACCGTAAAGGACAATGAAATTACCCTTGTATTCAAAGACGGCAATTTTTACAGGACTTTGGTTCCTGGTCGCTATGCCTTCTGGAAAGGTGTTGTTAATTACACCTTTGAAACTTATGATTTGAATGAATTGGAAGTTCCCAAAAAGGTAGAGAAGAAGTTTGTCAACAGTGGCAATTCATTCTATATCCGCACTTATTTTGTTGAATCATATGAAGAAGGGTTGTTAATGGTCGATGGCAATTTTGTCCGCAAATTGGTACCAGGCCGTTATGACTTCTGGAAAAATGAGCATACCATATCTATTTTGAAAACAGATTTGAGGGCTCAACAAATGGAAGTATCTGGGCAGGAAATTTTGACAAAGGACAAAGCTGCCATTCGAATTAATTTCCAATTGCATTACAAAGTCAATGATATTGTAAAAGCATTGATCGAAACAAAAGATGTAGCAAAACAACTTTATCTTGTAATGCAAATGTCTATTCGAGAATATGTAGGTACTTTGACTTTGGATGAATTGCTTGCAAAAAAGGAAAGCATCAAAGCTTTTGTAATTGAATTGGCTTCAGAAAAAGTAAAAACGATGGGATGTGAAATCATTACTTGTGGTATTCGGGATATTATCCTTCCAGGAGATGTCAAGGAAATCATGAATCAAGTTTTGGTTGCTGAAAAGAAAGCTCAAGCCAATACCATTATGCGCCGGGAAGAGACTGCTTCCACTCGAAGCTTATTGAATACTGCCAAATTGATGGAAGACAATTCCATGCTTTGGAAGTTGAAGGAAATGGAATATGTTGAAAAAATTGCGGATAAGATCAATAGCATTTCCGTTTCAGGAGGTGGACAAATTCTTGAGCAATTGAAAGAGATGTTTGTTAGCAAAAAATAATTAAAGCATGCCAAAGGTAGATTAGGGACCTCTTCAGGTGTAATAACTTGAAGAGGTTTTCTTTTTTATAAAATACAGTCTAGATATTGGTTGAAGTTACCTTAAACTAAGGTGAGATCTGAGTTAAAAACAGGTATTTAATTTATGAATAACCTGTTAGGTTGAAATTAGGCAAAAGAACTACCAGGATTTTTACCCGCCCAGCTTATTTCTTAATGCAACCTAACAGGTTTTGAAGATAAATACATGAAAATGAATTCATTAAAATCAAACCTCACGTTAAATTAAAAAGCCCTCTACAAAGTAGAAGGCTCAAAGGATTTCTAATCGATCAACTTAATCGCCAAAATACTGATAAGTCACACTATCGTTATAGCAGAAATACCAGCATTAAGTACTTCTTTAGGTTCTGGGAAAATTAAGAACTTAAGGAATTATTTTTCTTTGGATTGGGCGATTGGGAATTGGAGAGTTGCTCACTATTCAGGAGCACGATGCCACAGAAAAGTATGGCCACGAGGATAAATTCTTCCATAATGTGTTCATTTGGTTATTTTGTCAATAGTTTTCAAAAACAAGCGCAATTTATCAAGTTATGCGCAGAATGTCTAAAGATTTTTAAATTTTATACACTTTTTTTGAATATTTATCTGGTTTACAGTGAAAAACCGGATAATTCAATTTGACTAATCTTCTTATTATTCCATTATAAAAAGCTGATAATCAAATCAAAACGTAAATGTTTTTCAAAAACCCTTTTAACAATTCAAAAAAACTGTCTTTGTATTAGTATGTGGCAAGTTTCTATTTTGTTCCCTTTAACCTAAACCCACACACCGATGAAACGATTGTTTACACGCTGCTTTACCTTCCTAAAAATAGCAAGCCGCGTCGTTTACACAGTACGACACGGCTCTACTATTAACAAATTATAATCCCATGAACATATTCGATTGAGGGGCTGAAACATTATTCAGCGAGTATCTGGATTCTCAGCTATTCAAAACATGAAATAGCAAGCGGTCACTAAAAATTGGAGCCGCCTACTATTTCAAGATATAATCCCATGAACATATCCAGATTTAAAAGCCATTCTAATTAAAGTCTGGCTTAATAAATTTTGATGATACAATTATGCTATCTTTTAAACATAAGAACAAAGACAAAAAACTCAGTTTGTAACATATTTTTTTTTAATAAATGATTTTTAATAAAGTGTTTCTTATTGAAAAACAAACAAAATTAAAAACACATATAAAAAACACTACTTAAAAAACATTAAAAAACATTTAAATAAGTCCCCTTTTTTTCTCGATATTCAGACTGTTTTCATCGTAAAAACAACACTTTTCAGTCATATCTTATAAAAAGATTCAATTAATAATGCTGCTTAGCTGCTTTTTATGCAATTGCCTAAATGCAGTTAATTCTGGTGGGTTTTCATTTTTATTGTCATTTTCATTTTAATTAAGCATAAGGCTTAGTCGCTTTAGTCATTTCTCTTTTTCCTGGCGGTCCTTTCATAGCTATTACTTCAAAACCAACCCCTTTCATAACTCTTTTTACTGCACCTTTTGCACAATAAGTCACCAAAACACCTCCAGGTTTCAAGGCATCATACATTTGGGTCATCAATTCAGTTTCCCATAATTCAGGTTGAGCATTCGGTGCAAAAGCATCAAAATAGATAAGGTCAAAAAGATCCTGATAGTCAATTTCCTGGAATAGTTGTTTTCTTTTCTCAAGTGAGAAAAATTCATTCATTTGTACGCTTACATTCCATTCGGATTGATGCATTTTCAGGAAGAAAGGTGCCTCATTTTCTTTTCTTAAGATACTTGGATAATTGAGGGTTTTAGCTTCCTCTATAGAAATGGGATAGGCCTCAATTGCCGTGTAATTTACATTTAAAAGGAACTTCTTTGCTTCCAGATAAGTCATAAAAGCATTTAATCCTGTACCAAAACCAATTTCCAGGATCGCTATATCCTTTTGCAAAATAGCTTTAGGTCTCAACGCTGCCTCAATAAAGACATGTTGTGTTTCTTGTACCGCTCCATATTTTGAGTGGTAGGAAACCCCATATTTTTCGGAGAAAATGGAATGAGAACCGTCCTGAGTCTCAAAAATTCGCACAGAAGTGGGTATTTGGTATTGAATATTAATTAATTTTTCGTGGGCCAATATAACTAGACTGCAATCAATTTATCAAATGCCCAATACCTAATATCCAATCCTTACATATCAGCGTAACATTCTTTCAACTCATCAACGGTAATGTCTAAATGGGAAGCGTCGTAGGTACATTCACCATCTTTGATAAGTAATATTTGAGGCGATTCGTGGTAGACAGAAAACTTTTCAGCAACAGCATTGGAAACTTCGCGATAAGTGATGAGATCCAAAAAATAAGGTTCCAGGGCAGTAGTCTCAAAATCCCAATCACCCTCCAATCGATATTTTGCCATAGAACTGATACTGCATCGCGTACTGTGTTTGAAAATTGCACAAGGCACTTCTTTGGAGCGTTCAATTATTTCGTCAAGCTGGGAAACTTTTGTTAATGGATGCCAATTCATCTTTTATTCTTTTACCATTACCTGAACAGCAGTTTGAGCAGCTTTTACAACTACTTGCTCTACTTTAAAGTTATTGGGGCAGCCATATCCCTTATTGCAGGAGGTGAAGGAAGCAACTGCAGCGAGGAATCCAACTAAAAATAATGCTTTTCTCAGAACTCTGACTTTCATAGTCACGGGTTTTTAGTGAAGTGATTGTTGGCCTTCGGCAATTGATTATTCCTATTTGATTTTTCGTAAAAATGACCGATTGCAAAAGCGCTTTTAAAACAGTCTCCTAAACGTTAGGAAATCTCGAAATATTTCAATCACAATTGTGAAAACTACAACTTTTTCAAAATTCGCGCAAAAATACGCGAATCTGGGGACAAAGTTAGCCGGATTTCAACTTAAATTACCTGATTGTTATCTTTTAATAAATTCTTGTTTACAATCAAGCATGTTTTTTTAGAAGCTTCCCGGGAAAACCATTGCCCTCGTTTTTTTAATGTCATTTTTTCCAATACATTAACACAAACAATTTCTTTTTTAAATGGTTTTTGACGAAACACTTACTTTCGCAAAAAAAACGGCAAGTTTTGGATATGAAAAAATACACTTTTATTGTTTTTATAACCTTTCTCACTTGGCAAGCTCTTTCGCAATACAAATACTTTGATTCTCCACTTTCAGCAAGAACCGCAAATTATGAAATGGACATCACCTTGGATCCGGAAGAAAAGATGATCCATGGGAAAACGACTTTGTTGTGGAAAAATCCTTCAGGTGATACCATTACCGATCTTCATTTCCATTTGTACTACAATGCTTTCAAAAACTCAAAATCTACCTTTTGGAAAAGTGCTGATTTTGGTAGAAGACCCAATGGTAAAGATTTGGATGATTGTGTATGGGGCTGGAGCGAGATGAGCAACATAAAAGACAAGGAAGGAAATACATTAAAATCTCAATATATCCAGCCTGATGACGATAATGAGTATGATTTGACAGTACTGAAAGTAGATTTGGCGAACGCCATTATGCCCTACGATTCAGTAGTGGTGACCTATGACATCACGGTCAAAATTCCTAAAGTGATGATCCGTACAGGGTATAGCAGAGATTATTTCTTTTTGGCACAATGGTACCCAAAAGTCGGTGTGTATGAACCTGCCGGTATGCGATATGCAAAAGTCGGCGGGTGGAATTGCCGTCAATATCATCCAAAAACCGAATATTACGGAGAGTTTGGAAATTACAAAGTAGCTATTACGGTACCCTCAAATTATATTATAGGGGCATCTGGTACTTTACAAAATGTAACTGAAAATGATGACACAAAAACCCATACTTTCTATCTCGAAGATGTAATTGATTATGCATGGACAGCTTCTCCAAACTACCTGGTATATGAGGATGAATGGAAACATGTGGATCTTAAATTAATGACTTTCCCCGGTCATGAAGTATATGCAGAACGGTATCTGACAGTTGCTAAATACTCCTTGGAGTATTTTGAAAAATACCTTGAAATATATCCATATCAGACTTTGACGATTGTCGATGTCCCCTTTCACGGTATGTTTACAGGGGCGATGGAGTATCCAACTTTTATTTCTGCCATTAACCTCCGAATCTTCCCTGACGATGTCTTGCTATCTGAAACTTTTACTGTTCACGAATTTACGCATCAATACTTTCAGCAAATGGTGGCAACCAATGAACAGGAAGAGCCCTGGATGGACGAAGGGTTTACCACCTATTGGGAGGGTAGAATAATGAACCATTATTATGGAGATCAAACTTCAACTTTCAATTGCCTAGGAGTCAGGGCAGGAAATATTGAACACAATAGAATTGGTTACACCACCATGTGGAATCCCCAGCTCACCCCTACTGCCGAAACTGGTTGGGATACAAAAGTAAATGGTTACCGTTCAATCACTTATAACAAAACTGCGGTCTGGCTTAGAACCCTGGAAGGACTGGTCGGGCACCAAACGAATGATGAAATCTGGCGCACCTTTTTTGAAAAGTGGAAATTTAAGCACCCCAGTGGGCAGGATTTTATTAATGTAGTTAATGAAGTCGTAGTAAAGAATCATGGGAATGAATTTGGTGAAAACATGGATTGGTTTTTCGAGCAAGTGCATTTTAATTCTGGTTTGTGTGATTATCAACTAGCATCCATTTCTAACCAAATAATACCACCAACTGCCGGATTTTTTGACGGTGAATGCTTGAATGGCGATCAGGAAGCAAATAATGAAACCCAATACTTATCAAGAGTTTTGGTAGATCGGATGGAGGAAGTTCAATTACCAGTGGAAATCTTGGTCCATTTTGAAAACGGAGAGGAGATATTGGAAAAATGGGATGGCAAAGATCGACGATTGACCCTGGAATACATAGGAACTTCCACAGTTGAATGGGCAGAGATAGATCCAGAACGAAAAATTTATTTGGACAAAAACTTTATTAACAATAGTCTTTGCACCAAAACTCAAAAGACACCCACTAGAAAAATGGCTTCCAAATTCATGATGTGGCTTCAGAACCTGATGCAAACCATTACGCTTTTTGTGTGAGAGTTTGAGTGTTTGAGCGTTTGGGACCTTAACAGCCAAACCTCCTATATTAAAATACCAAAAGGATTGTAAATGAAAATTTTTTCAGCATATCAGCAAGGGTTAGCAGCTACCTTCCAACATAAAAAGATGTGGCTGTGCCTGTATTTATTAAATTTTGGCTTTGCTTTGCTTGCTGCCCTACCCTTCTCCAACCTGATAGAATCAAGACTAGGTAATTCCTTAATCGTCAATAAATTGATGGATGGCTTTAGTTATACCGTTCTAATGGATTTTTATTACGAGTATCTTGAAAGCATATGGGTTGTTATAGATCAATCCATCTATTTGATAATTGCCTTCTTGCTTTTGTATATATTTCTCTCTGGTGGAATTTTGAGTACCTTCTTAAACTCAGAAGCATCTTTTTCCTTCAAAAGATTCTGGGCAGGATGTGGTCAATTCTTCTGGCGATTTTTTCGATTGACTGTTTACTTTTTGATTTTTCATGGGATTCTATTTTTTACCTTTTTTCTGATCTTTATGACTTGGATCAAATGGGCAGATCCAAATCGATTGATCAGCGAAGTAACTTTATTAACAGCCGGAAAGACATTGACTCCCATTTATCTCCTCTTGGCTACCCTTCTTTCTATGATTCAGGATTATGCTAAAATCCAAATCATTCAGGACAACCCAAAAATATTCACCCATTCGGTGGTCAATTCCCTAAAGTTGGTATTCACCAATTTCAAAAAAACTGTGGGGCTTTATTTCCTGGTTGTTTTCTCTTCTCTACTGGTAATTGCACTTTATGCTCTGCTGCAAAATATGTTTTCCAACTCAACAGGGATGGGCATTTTTCTTCTTTTTTTGCTTGGACAAATGTTTTTATTAGCAAGGATAGGTATAAAGCTGTTGAATTTTGCCAGTGCCAGCAGCATGTTCCAGGCATTGAAGTAGAAATTATTGACAAAAATCATCTAAACCAAAATCCACATTTCCTTTTTGCATTCCAAAAATTATCTACATTTGCAGGCCTTATCAAAAAAGGTCATTAATTCAAGGATTTTGAATGCACAAATTCATTTCTAACCAATTGATTTTCAATTCATAGCATTCAAAATTCATTTATAATAAATTCAAAATTGAACATGAATAAAGTAACCGTCGTAGGTGCAGGTAATGTAGGAGCCACCTGTGCCAATGTTTTAGCTCATAAAGATATCGTTAAAGAGGTTGTGTTAGTGGATATCAAAGGCGACTTCGCAAGAGGGAAAGCACTTGATAGCTGGCAACAAGCACCAATCGATTATTATAGCACTACATTAACTGGTACTGAAGATTATTCTCAAACAGCTGGTTCTGACATCGTTGTGGTGACTGCTGGTATCCCTCGTAAGCCAGGAATGAGCCGCGACGACCTGATTTCTACAAATGCCAAAATCGTGAACTCTGTAACCAAGAGTATCATGGAGCATTCTGATAATCCAATCATCATTATCGTATCCAATCCCCTGGATGTCATGACCTTGGCTGCTTACCGTGCTGCAGGTCTTCCGGACAACCGCGTATTTGGTATGGCTGGTATTTTGGACACTGCTCGCTACCGTGCATTTTTAGCAACGGCATTGAATGTATCTCCAAAAGACCTTCAGGCAGTATTGATGGGAGGACATGGAGATACAATGGTTCCTCTACCTCGTTATACTACAGTAGCAGGTATTCCAGTAACAGAAATGATCGACGAAGAAACTTTAAACGGCATCGTAGAAAGAACCAAGAAAGGTGGTGGAGAACTTGTAAAGTTGATGGGTACTTCTGCTTGGTATGCTCCAGGTGCTGCAGCAGCTCAAATGGTAGAAGCCATCATCAAGGACGAAAACAGAATTTTCCCTTGTTGCGCTCGTTTGAGTGGTCAGTATGGTTTGGATGACATCTTCCTTGGCGTACCTGTGAAATTGGGTAGAAACGGAATCGAACAAGTGATTGAATTAGATTTAAATAGTGATGAAATGGCATTGTTGAACAATTCTGCTGCGCATGTACGTGGGGTGATTGATACGTTTAATGCCATGAATATTTAATTCTTGTTGAAAGAACAGATAGATGATGGGTGATGAGTCGCTTGTCATTGAAGATATAATTAGACATGAATCATCCCTCCAAAGGGGCAGGGGTGATTGGTTCTAAAAATATACTCTGTGATTTTTTTTAAGTTCAAGG
>JBGTQJ010000047.1:31739-51907 GCA_041941305.1 Saprospiraceae bacterium | reverse complement strand
AGGCAGGGGTGATTGGTTCTAAAAATATACTCTGTGATTTTTTTTAAGTTCAAGGTCAAGACCAAGTTCAAGTTCAATTCTTGAACTTGGTCTTGACCTTGAACTTTCAGGGGTTTAGAAGAAAAAAACCTAGGATAATCCTTTAGCACATTATGAAAATAATAGAACCAATCACCCCTGCCAAAGAGGCAGGCTGAACTTTGGCAGTAAAAATCCTTTCGTTTATCTTTTTTACTTAAACCTTTGATATTCAATTTGTTGCGAGGTGCGAGTTGGTCAAACTTGCACCTCGCAACAAAACACATTCTGGAAAAACGCTATACCACAAATCATACATAATTATATATATCTGGGCATAGGAGGAAATTGGATGTTATCGATTACTGAAATTTTTTTTCAAGATTGAAAAAGAAAAAAATTAAAATATTTTAAACCAAATTTAGATTCATTCGTTTTTTAATCGTAATATTGCGATGAATTTAATATAGCGCTATTTCCTTAATATGGGATTAACAAAAACAAACTTATTTACAGTTCAGCAAAATAGGTTGGCAGAAATCACAAAAGCACTGGGACATCCAGCACGCATTGCCATTTTACAACATCTTATAAAAGTTCAAGGATGTATTTGTGGCGATTTGGTCGATGTGCTGCCACTTTCCCAATCTACAGTTTCGCAACACTTGAAGGAATTGAAAAAAGCAGGAATCATTCACGGAGATATCGAAGGCGTGAAGACTTGTTATTGCATCAATCCGGAAGTTTGGCAGGAAGTGAAACTAGCTCTGGGTGTATTCTTTGAAGAATATAAAGGCTGCTGTTGATAAGATATTTTTTTGCAAAAATCAATCGCAATATTACGATTATGTTCTTTTAAAGAAATTTCTTCCTGAGAGACAGGGTTTTGAACCCGGTATTTTCAGATCAGTCCAAAAATACCGGGTTCAAAACCCTTTCTCTCAGGAAGAGAAAAATCATCAGTAATAAAATCTTTTTAATTGTTTGATCTTTGTTTTCCCAACCATTCATTTATCAGGCAATATAACTTTTCAATAATCACTTTAATTATGAAAGACGTAAAAACATTAGTTCAGGAAAAGTATGGAAACATTGTTTTGGAACAGGAAAAAGGAAATGAATCTTCCTGTTGTGCCAGTTCTTGCTGTGAAGGAGAGATTAGCAATGCTGCTGCTCCACTGGTTCAAGGATACGACAAATTAGATGGTTATAATGAAGATGCAGATTTAGGTTTGGGATGTGGGATGCCGACTGAATTCGCCCAAATCCAGAAAGGAGATGTTGTTGTCGACCTGGGCTCCGGAGCTGGCAATGATGCTTTTGTGGCAAGAGCTGAAACGGGTGAAACAGGAAGGGTGATTGGAATTGACTTCACCGAACCAATGATTGTCAAAGCCAAAAGAAATGCCAGTAAACTAGGTTTTGACAATGTTGAATTTCATCATGGTGATTTGGAAGATATTCCACTACCCGAAAATACTGCAGATGTTGTGGTAAGCAATTGTGTTTTCAATTTGGTACCAGACAAACCCAAAGCTTTTGGAGAAACTTACCGCATTTTAAAACCAGGTGGTCACTTCAGCATTTCAGATATTGTCACTGAAGGAGATTTGCCAGAAGCACTCAAGAAAGACGCAGAATTGTATGTAGGATGTGTAGCCGGTGCTTTGAAGACAGAGGAATATCTGGACATCATTCATCAGGCAGGATTTCAAAAAATTACCATCCAAAAACAAAAGCCAATTCATATTCCCGAAGAAATCCTCAGCAAATACTTTTCAGCCGAAGAGATTTCCAGGTTCAATAAGGAGCAGGGGATTTATAGTATTACGGTTTATGGGGAGAAGGAGTAGTGCGTGGAGGCGGGTTGTCGGGGTGACGTGTTGCAAGGTGTAAGTTTATGACACCAGCACCCAGCAAACCAGTAACCAGATAACAAGCAAAAAAATCACCCAACTGTTCGAAATATGAAGATAAACTTTGAAGTCAGATCCGATTCTTTCGGGTTTGGCTTTTTTATTTTTCGAATTCAATTTTGTGGTTACTTTTGGTGGATAACCCATTTAGTTGTATTCCTTATTCAACTATTTTTTTTCAACCAAAATCAATCAATTATGCTAAAAAGATTTACAAAAACAATTTCCTTTCTAATATTATCAATTCTTTTAACGAATCCCGCCTTTTCAGCTTCCAGTGGAAAGCAAGCAGCAATTAATAATACTCCACCGGTTTCACAGTTCTCCCAAAAGAAAATGGAAAAAATCCAGAAAAAAGTGGCAAAGCTGCAAACCAAAATTCAAAAAAAACAGGCAAAACGAGCCAAAAAAGGTAAGGCACCCAAGGTAACCTGGGATGCTGCAGCAATTGGTCTTTTGATATTAGCATTAGGGGTGGGCTTGATCATCCTGGGGGCACTTCTACCAGGAATTGGGATACTACTTGTTATTTTAGCCGTGGTCATTGCGATTGTCGGATTGGCGGTTTGGATTGCAAGTTTGATATTTTAGCTTCGTTGCAAGCTTAATTGGCCTAATTAGTATATTAAAACTGTATCACGGCTTTCCAAAGCATTGCAATATTTCGATATTTCACGGCTTTGGAAAGCCGTGGTACGTCTTAGTATTTCCAAATTGGCTTTACTACCCTACTCTTTTCCCCTTTGCAGCAAATGCCTCGCAAGTATTGACGCAAATAAGGTCTGCACGAGTCCCACCTAAAAAAGAACCACCATGGGCGTATATTGTGCAAGGGCGATTGATCGCAGTATCACCTGCTGGTTCATAAATATCCAATAATAAGTCCTGTGTAAAAGTCCAATCTTCAAATAGATAAGGAAGGGAAAGCGCTTCCGCCTGGCCATATTTTAGACCATTTTCAGTCTTTATGGGATTGAAAATATCATCGAGATAACGAATTTGGGAATTAGATTAAAAGGAAAGGCATCCTATAAAAAATAGGCTTGGTAAAAAGTATTTCATAAATATGATTTTTTCAGGAGTAGGTTTTAATTTTTTCGAACTGAAATTCAAAAATACTCCAAGCCTTGAAAATGGGAATAATTTGATTCAAATCCTACTTCTCACCAGAAATGATGTAATATCCAAAATGCTTTCTGGCTAAGCCCATCAACATCCCATAGAGCGGAGCAAAAGCATTGTTCTTTCGCTCTGTGGTCAATGGCGTTTTTTCATTTCCAAACCATCTGTTCCAAAAAAATCGAATCACTGTTTTTGGTATATGAGCAAAAGAAGGCGCGACTTTCCAACTGACGTCTTCAACAACAATATTTTTGAAGCCCGCTGCTTTTAGTGTTTCAACAAACAAATGAATATCCGCCAATTCTTCCAAAGCCCAGCATTCCATGTTTTTCCTATAGATCCCATCTAACCAACCTGGCAGTGGTTTAGAGTGCATTCTAAATCCGTCTGTTATGACAAACTTTGCTCCTGGCTTTAACACCCGATACATTTCATGGATAAAATCTTTTTTGGTGGTTCCTTTTGCATAACAAGCACTTTCGATGGCATAAGCGCCCTCAGCATAATCATCTGCAATGTTCAGATTGGTATAATCGCCTAAACTAATATCAATTTGGTGGGCTAAAAATGCTTTGTGGTTTAGGCGGTTGCCAAAAATAACCTGCCAGGGGGTGATGGTAATGCCATATAGTGCAACTTCAGGATTGCGTTCTGCAATATATCTGGAAGTAGCACCGACTCCACAGCCCAAATCCAAAACCAAAGGCTCTACATACCTTTCAAGGTGTAGGCGATTCATCACTTCCTCATTCATTTTATTGAGCATACTTTCCAAATTGAAGGGATTCATCCCCCATTTAAAGAAACCAAAATGCATATTGAAGGAAGGGCTCCAATATTTGTAATCCAAGCCTGCTTCTTCGTAATATTCGATTATCTTTTTGTGATCCTTTTTAATTTCTGTAACTGTCATAGGAATGATTTTTTTGGTGGAATTCAAATGTACAGATTATTTTCTGAATTTTCAATATTTATTGAAAATTCAGAAAATATAAATTCAAGACATATTCTTGTTATTCCTTATCATTGCGGTGCATTTCAATTTATTAATTCAACTTCCTTTAATTAGGTTTGGAAAATCCATTTATGAAAACAAATCAATACCTTATCAAATCAGGAGATTTTGAATTTAGATTAAATTCCGAGATGGCTGATGGATTTGATGTAATTAAAATCAGTGAGGGGGAGTTCCACATTATTCATGAACAAACCTCATATAAAGCCGAAATTATTAACTTCGATTTCACGAATAAAGCTTTGACAATCAAAGTCAATGGCAATAAATACCCTATCTTGATTCAAGATCACTTTGATATGTTGGTTGATAAAATGGGACTGTCAATTGCTTCAGCCAATGTGGTAAAGGACATCAAAGCGCCAATGCCAGGTCTTGTATTGGATATAGAAGTTGAATCCGGGCAATTGGTGGAAAAAGGCGATGCCTTACTTATTTTGGAAGCTATGAAAATGGAGAATGTGCTGAAATCTTTGGGCGAGGGGGTAGTCAAAGAAGTATTGGTTAATAAAGGAGATGCCGTTGAAAAAGGACAGGTTTTGATTGAAATGGAGTAATAAAGTCTTTTTTTTAATATACGATACGATAATAGGGTACTGGTTATAAGTTCAAGATTAAGTTTAAGTTTAAGTTTATATAAAAAATAAACTTGATCTTATTCTTAGGCTTGAACTTGAACTTAAAATGTCCTTACCATTCTCCTACAACTCCAAAAACCTTGATGTTAATTTCTTTTTTATGAAGCATTTGTATTCTGAATTTAATGAAGTCTCAAAGAAAGAGTGGTTGGATAAAGTGGAAAAAGATTTAAAGGGGAAGGCTATTGAAAACCTAAATTGGCTTCCTGGAGAAAAATTGACTTTTTCTCCATTTGCCCATGCAGATGATGTTCAGGATACATATACTCCACTCAGCAATAATCAATCAGACAATGATTGGGAAATAGGAGAAGAAATCCATGTTTCTGACTTTCAGGAAGCAAACGATCAATCCCTGGAAGCACTGGAAGGTGGTTGTCAGGCATTATGCTTTGTTTTCCAAAAGAGTCCTTCTCAACAAGATTTGAAGCTTCTTTTTCAAAACATAAAGTTGGATTGGATTTCAAGCTATTACCGCTTAAATTTTTCTTTTTCACCAAGTTCAATTCATGATTTCATTGACACTTGGGAAGCACTCAATTATAATCCAAAAAAAATAGCATGCTCTTTTTGGTTTCAGAATTATCTCTTAGAGGATGCCCACGATGCCTCTGTTTTTCATACAATTACTAAAGAAAACCCCAATGCGAAACTATTCACCATCGATGGTACCTCTTGCTTTGCTGGGACTGAAAACACCATTGAAGAATTGGCGAATATCCTCAAATTGGGAAATGGACTATTGGCTTCAATGAATGATAATGGCGTTCAAATTGACCAGTTCTACCCTAGCCTACAATTTTCGATCGCTATAGGAGAAAGCTATTTTATAAACATTGCCAAAATAAGGGCACTCAAATTATTGTGGAACCAAATTTTGAAAGCATGGAATGAAAAGATTAATGAATTTCCTTCAATTATCAGCCATATAGCAATTTCTACCCAGACCGACGATTCCAATTACAACCTTATCAAAGCAACCACACAAGCCATGTCAGCCGTAATTGGAGGTAGCCAAAGTGTATATTTGTTGCCTGGCGATTTCCCTGAAAACCGCAGAGGTACTACTTTTTCCCGAAGAATTGTAAGAAATATCCAACATTTGATGAAAATGGAAAGTTATTTGGATAGAGTTAAAGACCCGGCTGCTGGTAGTTATTATATCGAACAATTGACAGATACCTTGGCTAAAGAAGCCTGGAAACAATTTCAGGAATTGGCCTAAATATATTCAATTTCCTTCATCCAATCCCTTGTCATGAAAACATTAAATACCTTTGCATTTATAGTTATTGCCTTTTGTCAATTTCAGTCTACGCTATCTGCTCAATCAGTATCCACTGCTTTATCAGAACCAACAAGTCTCTTTAAATACCTCCAACAAAGAGAAATTGTAGATATAACATTGGAAACTGATTTTGAAAAACTCAAAGCTGAACGGGCAAAACGAGCATATCAGCCAGCTAATCTCACCATACTGGGAGATGAAAAGGAAAAACTTAGTATAGACTTCCAGGTAAAAACCAGAGGTAAATTTAGGGCTCGAAGTTGTGATATTCCACCGATGAAGTTAAAAAGCAAAAAGAAGGTATTGAAAGAAGAAGGATTTAATAAATTCAATGAGCTGAAGCTGGTTATCCCTTGTTCGGAGGATCCCAAGTTTATCCAATATATCGCAAAAGAATTTTTAGCATATAAAATATACAACTGCCTGACAGACAAAAGCTTCCAGGTCCAATTGGTCAATATCAGGTTTCAACAATCCGGAAAAAAACGACCAATGGCTCCCAAACTGGCTTTTTTAATTGAAGACAAGGAAGAACTAAGGGATCGCTTAAACCTTACCGATTATCCGGATAGTCTAAAGCTTTTTCCAAGAGATATGGATGCCAAAACTTATACCTTGTTTCAAGTTTTTCAATACATGGTGGGAAATACAGACTGGATAGTACCAGTAAGGCACAATCTGGACGTATTTCAGGATACATCCGGTAATATTTATCCCGTTCCTTTCGACTTTGATTTTGCAGGACTGGTCGATAGTCATTATGCCATTCCCAATCCTAAAACCACTTTGCAGAACGTAAGAGATCGTCAATTTTTGGGGAATGACAAAACGGCTAAAGATTTGAATGAAGTTTTTGAAATATTCAAAACCAACAAAGCTGAAATTTATTCCTATATCTCTAACTTTCAATGGCTGGTAAAATCCGAACGAAAGAAAATCATTAAATACCTTGACCAATTTTACGCCGTAATTGAGGATGCTGCCTTAGTGGATGCCCAATTCATTTCAAAGCCAGACTTCTGGAAGCCTCAATATTAATAATTTGGAGGAAAGTTTGACTTTATAAAAGCTTAATGACTTACTAGTCACTTTTAGTTGAAATGATAGTTCTGGCAGAATAAAAAATCCGGAAACAAATGATGCTACGAATGCCTTTTGCCTTATTGTTCTTAATCTTTTTTGTACCCATATGGTCTCAATCAAAAATTGAAAATAGTAAAGTAATAAAGGTGCTTTCGTTCAACATTCTTCATGGACGAACAACGAAGGGAGATTTCAACCTCGATATATTGGCTAAGCTTATAATTGATGCAAACCCTGATTTGGTAGCTCTACAAGAAGTAGATTATAAAGTCAATAGGTCAAAAAAATATGACCTGGTTACTGAATTAGGTTGGCGAACCAAAATGGCACCTATATTTGGCAGAGCGATGCATTATGATGGAGGAGAATATGGTGAAGGGGTGTTGTCCAAATATTCTTTTTTGAGTACCAGAAATGTACCCCTACCTTTTATTCAAGGACAGGAACCAAGGGCAGCATTGGAAGTAGTAGTTGAGCTGCCTTCTGGTGACACGATTGCTTTTGTTGGGACCCATTTTGCACATGAGGGCAACCCAGGTAGAGAAATCCAAGCCTTAAAAGTAAATGAAGTATTTTCCAAGAATAATTATCCTACAATATTAGCAGGCGATCTCAATGCAACACCTGGAAGTGGACCTATCAAAATACTTGAAGAAGTTTGGGAATCTACTTACGATAGAGAAAATCCTGAATCCACCTACCCATCTGATAAGCCAAGGAAAAAAATAGACTATGTGATGTATTATCCCAAGAACAGGTGGAGAGTTCTTGATAAAAAAGTTATTCAAGACACGATAGCATCTGATCATTGCGCTTATTTGGTGACGCTTGAGCTGCTTGAGAAATAACAAATTAACCTGAGTTGAAAAACGAAGAAAAAGCTTCTAAAAATTCAAGCATTGGGTTAAAACAAAATTCGATCTTACACCTTTAAAATCTTTGAATGAACTTCATTTGAGGAGAGTTAAAAAATACCTGGGAAAAAGTTTACTCGTTTGAGAAATTAATTTGGAACTAAATACCTACTCTTTTATTATCCGCATTGTTAAGAATTGATCTTTATTGCTCAGCTCTAAAATGAATATATCACTTGGTAAATTAGAAAGGTCCACTTGCCTATTTTCAATTTGTGTATGACTATTAATTATCTCTCCCATGGTGTTTATTACCCGAAGATACCATAGATCTTGTTGGATTCCTTCAAAATAAACGATATTATTAGTAGGGTTTGGAAATGCATAAACGGCATCATTTGGGGAAAGCACTTCCCTGGCTGGAACCAGGCAGGCAGCTTCAATTTCAAGTACGCTGTTGCATCCATGGGCATTATCAGAGACCTGGGCATTCCCACTATCATTTTGGAGGTAACCGCAGATACTTTGAACTTCGCAAACAGAAAGATTCTGACAGTTTTCGATAGTTAAAGATGTAATTGTTTTATAATCGATATTGTCTAGCCCACTTAAACTGCTTAGTGCATCATTGTATCTAAGCATCAGGTGTCCTCCAATGGAAATGATATTTTCCAACCCGATTAAACTACTCAGTGCATCATTGTTATTTATCCACAGGTTTCTGCCAATGGAATCGATATTTTCCAACCCATTAATAGAATCTTGGAAGGAATTTAGTTTTTAAAAAATGGCTATCCGACAATTACACAACAAAAATAAAGTAGAAAACGAAGGAAGATCTTACTATATGTTGTAAATACATTACCTATTGGTGCAAAATGCGGAAATTAGGGTAAAAAATTCCGGGACTAGACTTTCCTATCAATTAGACAAAACCAATCTTATCTAAATTAAATTACTCCTACGAAAGCTTTCCGGGCTTTCTCCTGTCCACCTTTTAAATGATCGAATGAAGGAGCTGGCATCAGAATAGTCCAGCAAATAAGCAATTTCTTTCACACTGAGCCTATCATTTTTTAAATAATCAAAAGCAAACTGTTTCCTCAATTCATCCAAAACTGATTTAAAGGTCATGGCTTCTTCATTCAACCTTCTCTGTAAAGTTCTAACGCTTATATTCAAGTTTGCAGCCACCTCTTCAATGGTAGGGAATTGAGGCTTGACCAAATTGATAATGGATTGACGTACAATATTGGAAAATCCGCCATCTTTTTCTAAATCCTGAAGTTTCTTGTGGGCATATTGAACGAGAATTTGGAGTAAATGATAATCATTTGTAATTACGGGTTCTTCAACATGATGCGCATCCAAATACAAGGCAGTCAGGGCTTGATCGAATCGAACTGGGCAGTTGAATAAGCGTTCATATTCGCTAAATTTTGCTGGTCTGGGATAAGCAAAATGAATTCGTTTTGGGGCATATTTTTGACGGGTTAAAGTGTGAAATTCCCGTAAAGTAAACATGACCATTCCATCCATCGTTTGCCTTACAGCTACCTCCGATTGTTCTTGCCAAATAAGGTTTGGATGGAGGGATAATTGCCATTCCTCTACTTGTTGCTCCAACTGAAAAGGCATCGCCTGACAGCCAAGGTTTGCAAATTCCACTAGGTAATTCAAACCTTCCAATACTGTTCGACTACTTTGGACAATTTGGACTATCAACCCTGCAGCTGAAAGAGACAGATGTTCTCCAAGGTGCAAACCGAAATAGGGATCCTTGGTTAAGGCAACTGCTTCCTCCATAATCTGATTATATATTCCAGCTTCAAACATCAATTCCTCATCATTCAATTCTTCAAAGCTCTTAGCAGTAATTTTCAATAAAATTCGCCTGTCAGCCCCTTGCAGAGCTGCAAACTGGATAACATTTGCAATAAATCTTGCTCTGAATTTCATTACAAGGATTTTCTTCAAAAATAATGAATTGGCGTCAAATGTCAATCAATCGGCATTTGATGTCAATATCTGAAACCCCTTTCACCTACATCTTTGCATTATCAATTTTAATCAAAAAAAAATATCATGAAAAACATTCAAACAGAAATTATCATCAACAGCCCAGTATCAAAAGTTTGGAACACATTGATGGATTTTGAAAAATATGCGGACTGGAATCCTTTTGTTCAAATCAAAGGGGAAGCAAAAAAAGGTGCTCAACTGGAAAACACCATGAATATTGAGGGACAAAAACCTCAAACGTTTAAACCAACCATTTTAGAATGTAAATCAGAAGAAGAATTTAGATGGGAAGGACATCTTTTCGTTAAGGGATTATTCGATGGGGAGCACTACTTTCTATTGGAGTCAATCTCTGAAAACAAAACAAAAATTATCCACGGTGAAAATTTTAGAGGAATATTGAGCAATATGATTTTGAATATGATTGGGGAAAAAACCAAAGCCGGTTTCATAAAAATGAATGAGGCATTAAAGGACAGGTGTGAAACTTCTGTGGAGGTTTCTACAACAAGTGTATAAAACAGTGTAAACCACTAAATACCAAATCTTTAGAAACCACTTTAATTTATTTCCAGCAATTCTCACCTTAGTAAAAAGATTGAGTAGCGGGGTTTTGAACCCCGCATTTTCTGATGTAATCGGGAAGGTGCGCTAAATTCTACGGGGTTCAAAACCCCGCTACTCAGAGCCAGAACAAAAATTTGATTAAAATTGAAACCGAATTTTAGTTAAATTTTTTAAAATGAGAATTGCTGATATAATTCCTTAATCTCAAATCAATCTGATATGCAAAATAAAAAATTAAAAATCACCCTAATAGCTAATGCCTTATTCTCCGCTTTAAGTGGATTAACCATGTCTTATTTTCACATGTCCCTGGCTATGTGGATGGGCATAGCACAACCTAAAATTTTAATATTCATAGGACTTGGCTTGCTATTATTTTCAATCTCACTTTACAGAACTGCACAAAGCAATTTTACATCCACCAAACAAGTTAAAGTTATCATTTGGCAGGACTGGTTATGGGTAATCGGGAGTGCAATTATTATTTTGACTCAAAGCTTTGGACTCAATACGGTTGGCTATGTAGCAATCGGAATTGTAGCAATTATAGTTGCAGACTTTGCAATTTTGCAGGCCTGGTTTTTGAAAAAAGCAAGTTTTTAATTGTAATACTTGATGAAATTCCCAATAATCAATCACCAATCTCATGCCTCTTATTTATTTTCAACAGGGATTTTTCAGAGAAGCGCTAAACAGTTTGTCCTTTTTCCAGTTATTCTTTTTTACCTTACTGGAAATCAATTTGCTCATGCGTCAACTTATACATAAATGGAATGCCCTTTGGGACCCAGACCGCTATCACGGATGGGGAAAAACCAGCAATTATTTTGAAGGTTGGTATTTTAAAATAGTTGACCCGACAGAGCAACATATTTTGGCAGTCATTCCAGGTATATCTTTGGGGAAAGATGGAGAACAACACGCCTTTATTCAGGTATTGGATGGTGTAAATAGTACTTCGAGTTATCATAAATTTAAAGCTGCTCAGTTTATTCCCTCAACCAATAAATTTGCCGTTAGAATTGAGGAAAATTATTTTTCGCGAGAAGAAATAAATTTGAATTTACCCAACTTAAAAGGAAATCTAAAATTTGAAAGTCATTATCCTTGGCCAAAAATGTTGGGTGCTCCCGGTATTATGGGATGGTATTCCTTTGTACCATTCATGCAATGTTATCATGGAGTGGTGAGTATGGATCACAATATCCTGGGCAGTTTATCGATAAATGAAAAACCTATCAACTTTTCTGAAGGCAGAGGATATATGGAGAAAGATTGGGGACGATCATTCCCGAATGCCTGGATTTGGATGCAAAGCAATCATTTTGATAGTGATAAGCGAGTATCATTAATGGCATCTGTTGCCAATATCCCCTGGTTAGGTAGTCATTTTGTTGGCTATATTGTAGGTTTTTTGATGAGTGGGAAATTGTATCGCTTTGCTACTTATACTGGAGCAAAAATGAAGGCATCTCATGATTCCAATATTGTTTATCTAACTTTTTACGACAAAAAAAATCGGCTGGAAATAAAAGCCACACAAGCAAGGGGAGGAGATTTGGTTGCGCCCATTTCGGGAAATATGACAGGTAAAGTCAATGAAAGCATGCAGGCTATATTAGAAGTAAATCTTTATGAAAGGAACAAATTGATTTTTAAGGGTACGGGAAAAAACGCAGGAATGGAGGTGGCTGGTAAAGCGGAAACCTTATGGGAAAAAAAATCCTAAAGACTTTTTGAACGAATTATCCTTTTCCAGTCCTCTCCCTTAAAGCTTACCACGAACCAGATTAGGATAGGTACAATTATTCGTAAAGGCATATCTTCAACAAATGCTCTAAAATTGTAGGCTACTACTTTTTTCCAAAATACACTTTCGACTCCAAGATGTTGCAATTCAACCACTTGGGTACATATATATGCTATCCAGATAGAAGATTTGAACCAAAAGAAGAGATGTATTAATAGCAAACCCCAAACAACAGCCTTAATTCTTGGCTTCCAAAAGCCAAAAGGATAAGCCAAAATAAGCGTTAATAACAAAGCCGTAGGAAAGTACCCTTGCCGGAAACTATCAAATCGGAAATCTCCTGCTGGTACATCTGCTTCTGTGATGAGTCCTGCTTCTGCTTGTTTTTTATAATGTTCTATGACGGCTTTATCCATTACCACTCCTCGAATATCATTTTTCTCCTTATCTTTTTTCTGATTGTCTTCAAATTGTACCACCAATCCAAACCATGAAGCCGGAGTCTCCATTTTGTTTCCCCACCACTGATACCAATTGGAATAAGGATTTTTCAACCATAAAAAACCTATTATCAAAAATAGTCCATAGATTCCAATGACTTTTAGAAAAAGTCCAATGATTTTTTTTGTAGAAAGATGGTTGGTACCAGATTTCATGCTTTTTCTTTCGATTTATGAAATTTCAGTTTTCCTACAGACCAAGCTATCCAGATTGTGCAAAAAGCCAAAGTCAAAATAATGAAGAGGAATTGCCACAATTCAATATGAGCAAATTCAAACCAATCGTGATGTTGTTCCCCAATCCAAAATAGGCTAGCCACACGAATTAAATTTATTGTTGTCAAAAGGGCTATTCCAGTCAAAACACCAACTAATTTTTGTTTCAATGATGAAGGAAAAGCCAATAAAACAGCAATTAAAATCATAATCGCTTCTATGGCATCGCAGCCATGAACGATATTCATATCAAATTTGGAAGAAAAGATAGAACTACCATCAACTTGTGTTTCAAACCCCAAAAGATTCAATAACCAATTTCCACCTTGTACATTTGCCTGGATTATAGTTGGATGAAGACGATCTGTAAAGAAATCAGTATAACGAAGTACATGAAGGATTACTATAATACCTACAAACCACATGGCAAAAAGTAAAACTGGATGCTTTTCTTTCCACCACTTCTTCAATATTTTTCGAAGAGAGGGAATATTCTTACTGTTTGCTTTTCTACTACTTGTTCTTTGTTTTCGTTTTCGTTTACTCATAGGTTGATTTTTTTGAGATACCTGAATTTAAAAATTTTCACCAAAATGCTTGATCAAATAATTTTGGACGAATTACCCAAAATTTTTAAAACACCCTTTCTGCCCTTCGGTCGATCTGGAAGTTATATTATGTAGTGAGAACAGGCAAATTGCCGGTTCTCACTACATAATATAATTTCAATTCATATCTCTCCTATCCCACATTAAAATGTAGTGAACCAAATAAGTGATTATCACAACTCCAAACAGTGTACCCACAAAATCTGCTGCTTGTAAAAATCCATACCCTAAATAAAAGCCAACCAGAGCAATTGGATAAAGCCATAAAGTTTTTCTTAAAGCATATAAATAGAGTTTTTTATCCCAAATTGGCATCCTTGCTTGTGTAACTATAATTGCACCATCATTTCCAACTGTTGCTGAACGTGTTTGTAAAATGGCTACTGCACTAAGGGTTATGAGCAAAAGAGTTAGCAAAATCAACCCCCATTCGGAAAGTGTAGGTATATCGGCTTGGCAAAACAATACACCAGCTGTAGAAATATAACCCGGCATATCGCTGAAATCCTCCAGGCATGACCAATCAAATTCTTCAATTGGAGCAGGATGATTGGAGAAAAGGTTTTGGTAAAATGGTTTGGCATCCGGGTCAACTACAAAATATTGAATGCTGGTCAGTTGAGGGCTGGGTTGGCTGAGTGACGCAATAAAATCCCCAGTTGCAGGAGCAAAAGCATCTATAACGGTTAATTGCAAACCTGTGGAAATATTGGAAGCAGTGAAACCCGAATGGATGGAATTAATATTGTCCATTGTGAACCCCTCCAAAATAATATAATCTCCGGGCTCCACAGTTGGATGGAGCAAGCCAATATCCCATGAAAAATCACAGATATTGGCACTTGTATGTAAATTGATGCCTATTCGAGTTGCATATTCGGCAGGAAGTGGAGGCGGTGGAAAAGGATACAATCCATCAGTCAAAATATTAAACCCTTCATCAGGAATGCCATCATCATTGCTATCCGTAGGGTCTAGACTGGCAAAAAAAGTTTCGTCATGAAGTTTTCGGAAAGAAGTTTCTTCTTCCCAACAACCTGTGGTGCTGTTATATTTCACATTCACAGTAATCTTTCTGCATTCATCTATGCAAAAAATATCAACTATAGCGCAGTTACTATTTGGGTCCCTGCAAATGTGTACCCAATAATTGTCAATATCCCAATCGCAATTTTGCCCACCCGGATAAACACATCTTCCAACAACTTTCGGAGCACCACCCCCCGGAGGGCAATAAGACCATACAAAATCTCCGGTAGGACTTTGATTGGTACAAACCAATTTAAATTTCCCGCCAGCAGCATCCATCCAGGAATCTTTTTCCATTGCCATCCCAGGATAAGGAGGCGCATTGGGATCACAAGGACAAAAAAGAGTTTGCCCTGATAAAGTAGTCGAAAATCCGGTAAGCAATATCAAGCCGGATATTAACCATAAATAAAGGTTGGACTTTTTCATAGTTTTTAATTTTAGTGAGAAGGGAAAGTTGCACTCATTTGATTTCAGGAATTAGCTGATATGCCAGCTACGGGATAGGAAAAACACGCAAAACTAAATGCAGGTAACGTGAAAGGGTTTTCTTCTTAGGAAAATCTAAATATTTTAAGTAAGAGCGGTATGTGAAGCTTTAAAGACGGGATACAAAAGAGCGGTGTATCGCTAATGGTTTAATGATTAATTCATCAAATATAATGATTATTCATTTGGAATCAAAGATTTAGAGAATGTTAATTTTGGTCAAAAGAATGATTCACAATTTGAATTTAAATAATTTCTTTGGTGGTTGCATATCATGCAGAAATACAAAAATGGTTTTGCCAAAATGATTTCGTAAGTTGGATCACCATCCTGAAAAATAATAAATAAAATTCTCTGTTTTACCTTTTAAGAAGAATTACACATTTGAACAAACAACCAACGAATGAATGTCTATTGGATTGCAGCCATACCTGTTCTTATTCCTCAATCAACTTCCTCAACTCATTCAACTTCATCATACACTCAATAGGCGTCATCGTATTGATGTCCAAATCCATCAAAGCTTCTTTGAGTTTGCCAGCAGTCTCATCGACCGTTTCAAAAATACTCAATTGATAATTCATGGCAGAAATATCCTCAGTTTGGGCTTGTGGAGCGGATATTCCATCTGGGGATTCCACTTCATTTTCGATGGATTTTTGTTCCAGTTGAGTAAGTAGGTGAGCTGCTCTTTCCACAATACTGCGGGGCATTCCAGCCATTTTAGCTACATGTATTCCAAAGCTATGTTGACTACCCCCTGCCACCAACTTTCTTAGAAAGATCACTTTTTGTCCTATTTCCTTAACAGCGATATTGTAGTTTTTGATTCTCGGAAATTTATTGGCGAGTTCATTGAGTTCATGATAATGCGTAGCAAAAAGTGTTTTGGGTCGGAAATCTCCGTGGCTATGTAAATATTCTGCAATGGACCAGGCAATGGAAATGCCATCATAAGTGCTCGTACCTCGTCCTATTTCATCCAACAAAATCAAACTCCTGGGCGAGATGTTATTCATGATACTTGCCGTTTCATTCATCTCTACCATGAAGGTAGATTCTCCTGAAGAAATATTATCAGAAGCCCCCACTCTGGTGAACACCTTATCTATTAAGCCTAGTTGAGCAGATTGAGCTGGGACAAAACAGCCCATTTGAGCCATTAGGCTTATCAAAGCAGTTTGACGTAGTACAGCAGATTTCCCAGACATATTTGGACCTGTAATCATTAGAATTTGTTGCCCTTCATTGTCCAAATAGACATCATTGGGAACATAGGATTCTCCTAATTCTAATTGTTGCTCAATGACGGGATGGCGACCTTCCTTTATGTCTATTACCAGGCTTTCGTTAATCTCTGGTCTGCAATAATTGTGTTTTTTTGCGAGTCGTGCGAAGGACATCAGGCAATCAATTCTTGCGACCAAGCTTGCATTGTGTTGGACTGGTTGAATAAACTCAGCCAAAGCATGAACCAACTCTTCGAATAGCTTAACTTCAAGCTCCAATATTTTTTCTTCGGCTCCCAATATCTTGGTTTCGAGTTGCTTCAATTCATCTGTAATGTAGCGTTCCGCATTGGTAAGGGTTTGTTTGCGCATCCAATTTTCAGGCACCAAACCTTTGTCCTTGTATTTGTTGGTTACTTCGAGGTAATACCCGAAGACATTATTGAAACCTATTTTCAGGTTGTCAATTCCCGTTTTTTCAGCTTCCGTTCTTTGGATATCGAGTAAGATGTCCTTGCTGTTTTTCACCAATCCTCTTAGTTCGTCCAATTCACTATGAAATCCATCTGCGATCACACCTCCTTTGTTCAAATTTACTGGAGGTTCTTCTACTATTTGTTTTTGGATTTCTTCTCTTAAAACCTTGCAGGGATTTATCCCTTCAGCGATTTTCTGCAAATAACCATTTTCCGTTGCAGACAACAAAGCCTTAACGGGTTCTATGGCATCTAATGCTCGTTTCAGTTGAACAACCTCCCTTGGATTGATTTTACCCAAAGGTACTTTGGAAATCAGCCGCTCTAAATCACCAATTTGCCGAATATGGCTTTCGATATCCTGATTAAGTTCATCATTTTGAATGAAATAATCGACCACATCCAGTCGTGACTCAATAGCGGGAATAGAGGTCAAAGGCAACACCACCCATTTCCTCAAAAGTCGTGCACCCATTGGAGAAATCGTCTGGTCGAGAATTTTCACCAATGGCACTCCTGTCTCGTGGGGGCTGTGCAATATTTCCAGGTTTCGGATGGTAAAACGATCCAACCAAACATACCTTTCAGGCTGGATACGACTAATTGAAGTAACATGGCGGAGGTTTTTATTTTCGGTGGTCGCCAAATAATGTAAAACAGCCCCAGCCGCTATTTGAGACAAATCCAATTCTTCTATACCAAACCCCTTGAGCGTTTGCACTTCAAATTGCTCCAATAGTTTTTCTCTTGTATAATCCTGACTGTATATCCATTCATCTAGTGGGAAAGTATAAAACTTGTCTCCAAAACGCTTTTCAAACTCACCCTTTCGGTCTTTGGAAAAGATGACCTCAGATGGGTTAAGGCTTTGCAATAGTTTATCCGCGTAACTCCAATCACCTTCACATACCAGAAATTCCCCTGTTGAAATATCAAAAAATGCCAATCCTACTCTAGCCTTTTTACCAAAAGAAAGAGAAGCAAGGTAGTTGTTGGTTTTGTGATCCAGCAATTTTTCATCTGTCGCTACTCCTGGTGTAACTACTTCGGTAATGCCCCTTCTTACAATCTTTTTTTGTGGACTTGGTTTTTCCAACTGTTCGCAAATAGCTACCCGAAACCCTGCCCTAACCAGACGTGGCAGGTACATATCCATTGCATGGTGTGGGAATCCCGCCAATTCTATATCATTACCGCCATTATTTCTTTTGGTCAAAATAATCCCCAAAGCCTTTGAAGCCTTTACAGCATCTTCGCCAAATGTTTCATAAAAATCACCAACTCGAAAGAGCAGAATAGCTTCCTTGTATTTCGCTTTGAATTTGAAATACTGCTGCATCATTGGAGTCATTTTTTTGGCTCCGGTTGACTTTTTCTTAGGTGTCGCGGCTACAATGGTACTTTTTCTTGCCAATTTTTGTGTATAGTTTTGAATTTTGAAATGCTAATTGAACAGAATAGGGCTAGCAGGCAAATATAAGCACTCAAAATTGCTAAAACCATCCACACAGCAACAACTTTTCCACAAAGTTAATCTTATTATGATTGCCGCCTGATGAGAGCAATCTGCTTTTATAGAAGGTTCTTTTACAAACTTAGTACACTGGATAAAAAATTAAATTAATTCCTGTTTAATCAACCTTCACAAATTTTTTGGAAATTCTTTTTCCATTCTTAGTAGAAAACGTCAACCAATATGCCCCTGCAAAAAGAGCAGATACATCTACAACTGTATGGTTTTCTGACATTTCAAAAGAAGATAGACGGCTTCCTAGAACATCATACAATTCTACCTGTATCTTCCGATTTTCCATCCAAAAGGCATCAATGGAAATATTCAAATCCCGAATTGTCGGGTTGGAATATAGCCCAATTTTACCTTCCAGAGATTGATTCTCAAAAAGTAGGGTGTTTGAATTATCATAAGGATTTCCAATAAGGGGAGCAGTATCATCGTTCAACAAATTTGCTTCTCCTTTGTCTTTCGTAAATGTCAGACCAACAGATGGATTACTCAATTCAACCCAAAAATTTTCATCAGTTTCAAATTTTGAATCCTTATTTGCCCTGCAAATCACATAGCGAATATTACTTCCTCCAGGAGGATAATAGCTGGTACCGCTTCCATAGACATAATCGCCATCTGAAATCGTCGCTCCCCCATCTGTAGTCTCATAATCTACTTGTGATGTACAACCATTTGATGCACGTTCAATTTTAAAAAAGAAAAAGGTGTGACCAGTTCCATTTCCTTCATTTTGACTAACATCGTCTATGCTTAATGTAGTTCCCAGTACTTCAATATTGGTAGTACACTGATCCATATTACCAGCATTGTCTGTAACTGTAAGTGTAACAGTTGTGTTTCCTCTGTCATTGCAATCAAAATTGCTTTTTGAAAGACTAAAATTCATTGCACAATTATCTGAACTGCCCGAATCAATATCTGCTGGAATTAGGGTTCCAATGCCTACGGAAAGTTGAACAACATGGCTTGCAAGACACTGGGCAACCGGAATTTCAGAATCCTGAATCGTAAAATTGGTAGCACAAGTCTTTTTATTATTTGCTGCATCTTTCGCTCGCCATTTTATTTCATAAGTATCTGGCTGAAAACTGCCATCAGGGTTGGTAGTCCAATTTTGAACTACATTGCCATTGCTATTCCAGATTTTAGCTTTTAGCTCCACAATGCCACAATTGTCACTTGGGTTTGGTACTAGAAAATTTAGTGTGGCAAAACATTGATTGACATCCGTATTAAATACATTAGGATAATTCGCACAAGTCCCGTCGAAATTGGGTTTTTCTCCATCTGATTGGACTGTTACTGTAAACGAACAGTCGGAAGTGTTGCCTTCCGAATCACTCGCTTCGTATTCGACCGTATGAGTGCCTTCCGTAAAGACAGAACCACTTGAAGCACCGGAGGATTGGGTCGCTGTGAAATTGCCATCACAATTGTCAGTGGCTGTTGGACTCGTCCAGTTCACTGTCGCACCACATTGTCCTGCATCCATTGGTACATTGATGTTGGTGGGACAGGTCAGGGATGGTTTTTCTCCATCTGCTTGCACAGTCACAGTAAATGAACAGTCTGTTGTATTGCCTTCAGAATCCGCCGCTTCGTATTCAATTGTGTGGGTTCCCTCTGTAAAGACGGAGCCACTTGAGGAACCAGAGGATTGGGTCGCTGTGAAATTGCCATCACAATTGTCAGTGGCTGTTGGAATCGTCCAGTTCACTGTCCCACCACATTGTCCTGCATCCATTGGTACATTGATGTTGTTGGGACAGGTCAGGGATGGTTTTTCTCCATCTGCTTGCACAGTCACAGTAAATGAACAG
>JBGTQJ010000047.1:0-31641 GCA_041941305.1 Saprospiraceae bacterium | reverse complement strand
TGGCTGTTGGAATCGTCCAGTTCACTGTCCCACCACATTGTCCTGCATCCATTGGCACATTGATGTTGTTGGGACAGGTCAGGGATGGTTTTTCTCCATCTGCTTGGACGGTCACTGTGAAACTACAGACCAATGATTCATTACCAGACTCATCGGTAGCTTTGTATTTGATGATTTCGGTTCCTTGTGCAAAGAAGGAGCCAGATGCAGATCCATCAGTTTGAAGGATTGTTGGAAAATCATCACAATTATCAGTTGCATTGGGTTCTGTCCAGGAAATTGTAGCACCACAAAGTCCCTGATCCATTGAATTAGTAATATTTGAAGGACAATTATTCAAAATGGGGGATTCACTATCCAAGGACAAAATCGCGCCATTTGAAATTTCATTGCCGCAACTATTTGAAACTTCACAAGTATAACTTCCTGCATCGGCAGCAGTAATATTGTTTAAAGTCAAACTTGAATTGTTTTCACCGTTAATATTATTGCCGTTCTTTTTCCATTTATAATTTAAATTGCTTCCTGTCGCTACAAGCACAAAAGTCACATTGTCTCCGGGGCATTTGTCTCCTCCATTTGGATGACCTGTGATGTTAGGTGCAATGCATGCCAATTGCTGATATTCCAAAGCACCCAAGTCAATTAATGTTCCTCCGGTAATAGCATCAAATTTTCGAGGATTTGCAGCCAGATCAAAGTTTTCATTATTGCCAGAGTCATCGCCAGCGTCTAAAGCTTCTGATCCCGGGCTGAGGCTTAGATCGCCATTGGGTGCATCCATGAACTGTGGATCTACATTGTAAAACATATTATTTCCACAATTGATATTAAAAGTTCCTTGTCCTACTTCCAGGCCAGCACAATTTCCAACATCAACAATGGAATAATCTATGGCAGGTGTGGCATCAAAACTGTAGATGTTTGGCCCACTGGGGGAGTTATTCTGCCAAAAAATTGAATTCAGGATATTTGGAGAACAAATTCCGGATATACCCCTATTGTAAAAAACTCCACCATTTCCATTAGCAGTATTATCGTAAAAAGTACAATTGGTCACTTTAGGAGAACATTCTCCAGAAGATCCATCATTGTAAAAAACACCGCCGAAATCCCCTACATTTTGGTCAAATGAACAATTAGTAAATTCCGGTAAGCAAAGTCCATTGCTCCCAGAGTTTCGTACTGCTCCGCCAAATTTGGACTCATTTTCAACAAAGGAACAATTCGTGATTTTAGGAGAACTCACTCCTGAAGAAGAGCCATTATTATAAATAGCTCCGCCACTAGTTGTAGCTTCATTTTGAATGAAGGCACAATCTTCGATAACCGGTGAGCTATTACCTGAGAAGCCATAGTTGAAGATGCATCCACCTAAAGAAAAGGATTTATTTTGCTGAAAATCACAGTTTGAAATATTTGGTGAACTAGTTCCTGAGAATCCATTATTATAAATTGCAGCACCATTATCAAATGCTTCATTTCCCTGAAAAAAACAATCCTTAAGCATTGGTGAACTCAACCCATTTTGAGTACCGTCGTTATAAAGCCCACCACCATGATCATTTGCTAAATTGGAATTAAAAGTACAATTTGTAATAACTGGTGAGGCCTCACCCCCTCCAAGACCATCATTCATCATACCTCCTCCCAGGCTGGCAAAATTGCCGGAGAAGCTGCAATTAGAGATAGTTGGATTTGATGCATTTCCATTTCCACTTCCATCGTTATAAAGTCCACCTCCTCTGGTCCCACCAGCATCATTATCGGCTGCAGTTATTATGAATCCATCAATAATCATGGTATGGTCCACCTTTTCCAACCATACCACTCGATAAGCATTTTGTCCCATGACATCACTTGTACGTTCAGCGATTTGATTTCCATCATTATTTAGATCATCATTGTCAATATCTCCACTTAAAATAGTTGGATTATTTACCCAATCTCTGTTTGATAAACTCATATCGCCGTTTTTGAATCCGCCATATATTTTGAGATTTTCATCTATAAAAAATGTTTTGTTTCTGTTATTAGCACCGCCATGCTTTTTTGTAGGTTTGTAAACACCTTGAGCTACCCAAAATTCTGGTATATTACATTGGCAGCCAATATCTATGGCATCTTGTAAATCATCAAACGCATTTGGCCAGGATTCACCAGTTCCTGTACCCCCTGCAACAGAAGCATCGACAAATAGACGAGGAGCATTGGGACAATCCAATCCTTCCCCTCTAATTGCAAAAGTATATGGATTTTCATCTGGATCATCATTGTGAATGGTAACCGTCGCAGTCTTGATACCTCCATTTACTGGATTGAATGTGATATTAAAATTAGAATTTCCTCCAACTGGAATATGATTACCAGGTGAAGTAATTGAAAAATCAACTGAATTATCCAATGAGACATTTGGGATAAGTAGCTCGTCTGTTCCATTGTTTTGAATGGTAAAAGTATGACTAACAGTTCCTCCTTGTGTAACGACAAAGCCAAAATCGGTTCCATCTGATACATTAGGATTTGAAGCTCCATTTGCAATGTTATTGGTATTTCCCTGAACATTGATCTCGGGAAAGCCTTTTTTATAAATATAGACTGCACCGGCATCATTAGCACCAGAATCTTCTCCATAGGCGCCTGAAATAGCATACCCACCAGAAATACTAACACTTACACCAAAAAAATCCCATGTTTGTTTATCACCTGCCTGGATTTTTTGTGATTGGCCCCAATTGTTGGAACCTCCCAAATCTTTTTTGAAGTAATAAGCTGCCCCTGCATTGGATCCTCCAGTATCTTCATTCGGTGCTCCAACAACAATGTTATTTCCTGAGATAAAGACACTTTTCCCAAATTCATCAAAGTCCTGCCTATCATTGGCTACAATTCCTTTTCGAAACCCCCAATTATCAGTCCCTCCCAGATTTTTTTCATAAATATAAACTGCACCCTCATTTTTTAAATTTCTAGTAGGAGAACCAACAACAGCATAATCTCCTGAAATAGAAACACTTGCTCCGAATTGATCGTCAACAAATCTTGAATTACCCAAATTGATCTTCTTAAGCAGTCCCCAATTATCTGAACCGCCCTGTCCTTTTTTGAAGATATAAGCTGAGCCGGTATTTGATCCAAAGCCTGTTCCAAACTCTTCCCATTTGGCACCTACAATAATATAATCACCATCAATGGATAAACTACAACCAAAACAATCATTTGTGTTTCCATCTGAAATCGTCAATTTTTTGATTTGTCCCCAATTTTCTGAACCTCCTTCATTTTTTTTGAAAATATAGGCACTTCCTCCGCTACCACTAAATAAATTGGATTCTTGAGCCCCAACTATTATATAATCCCCTGACATTGAGACACTTACTCCAAAGTTAATCTCTGCAATTGCATCATCTGCCTGTAGTTTTTTTACCTGCCCCCAATTATCAGTTCCTCCCTCATTTTTTTTGAATATATAAGCTGCTCCTGCGTTATTTCCATCGGTATCTTCCAAATCAGCGCCAACAATTGCATAATTTCCCAAGATAAATACGCTAATGCCAAAATGATCTCCTGTTTGAATATCGCTTGCCTGGATTTTTTTGATTTGTCCCCAATTATCTGATCCTCCATGCCCCTTTTTAAAAATATATGCAGCTCCTGCCTCCCCTCCACCAGTATCTTCATTGTAAGCTCCAACAATTGCATAGTCTCCGGAGATTGACACACTATAACCAAATAGGTCTAATTCCTCAATATCCGATGATACTCGTTTGGTGACTTCACTAAAAGATTGTGAGGATGCCTTAATTCCCAAAAAAAGTAGAAGCATTATGCTCAATAAGGTCTCGGTTGAAACAGTGTTTGCCGTTTTCATTAGATTTAATTTTAAAAGTTGAAAAAGAGATTTGTGGGGTCAGCGTAGATTTATCCGATTTCGTTGAAACAAATGTATAGGTGGTAAGCAGAAATGGACTTGTACTATTCTTGCAAAAGCTTGTACTATTTTGGTGTGAATTACAACTGATTGATTATCAGTATTATAGTTATTATAAAATAATTTAAAATGACTAAAGAAAAGGGAGTTTGAGCAATCATAAAATACAGCCTCAATAGAATTTTATCTCAATTTACTTGGAGGCATCCCAAATTCTTTGGAAAAAGTTCGAGAGAAATAAGCGGGGTCGGCAAAGCCAAGTTCGTAAGCTATTTCAGAAACGCTAAGGTGGGTAGTTTCCAAAAGTTCTTTGCCTTTTTGAAGACGAACACTTCTAATGAAAATAGCGAGTGATTTACCGGTAATGGCTTTTAATTTTCGATGAAGTTGAGATTCGCTCATTGTCATTTTTAGGGCGAGTTCTGCATTGCCGAATCGGGGATCTGAAAGGTTGGACTGAATATAATTAATGGCTTTATGTAGAAAGGCATCCTCTTTGGGGCGTCTAAGTTTTTTGGGAATTTGATGATCAATAGGATTGGTATAATAAGTCTGAAGTTTTTTGCGCAATTCGATAAGTTTTTCCAATCTGATCATCAATTCCTCCTTTCGAAAGGGTTTAGCAAGATAAGCATCAGCCCCTCCTTCAAGTCCTTCCAGTTTAGAATCATAATCTGCTTTGGCAGTTAGCAATATGATAGGGATGTGGCTTGTACGATCCTCATTTTTTAAAGCGGCCAATACCTCAAATCCATCCTTTTCGGGCATCATCACATCACAAATTATGATATCTGGAATAATTTCCAAAGCTTGCTCTATTCCCAATTTCCCGTTTTGTACCCAACGTATTTCGTATTGGCTTTGAAGGATAGAACGAGTATAGGTAGCAACATCCTTATTGTCTTCGATTATTAGTAAAAGTGGTTTTTCAGTATCCATTAAAGTAGCCTGCTGTTTATAGTAATAACCATTTGTCGATTCTAGTGAACCTGGAATAAGCCCCTTATCCAAGTCTTTTCGCGCTTCTATTTCTGAGGATAGTTTGCTAAGGGCTGCCTTATTTTGAATGGGCAACCAAATTGTAAAGGTAGTACCCTCTCCTTTGATACTATTCACAGAAATGGTTCCATTCATCAATTGGACAAGTTCATTTGTTAAGGCAAGTCCAATACCTGTGCCTTCACCTTTTCTGGTGGTACTATTGTCAGCCTGATAAAAACGATCAAATATATGTGGGAATTTTTTTTCTGATATACCAATTCCATTATCCTGAACCTTTATCCGTAACATATCCTGCCCATTTTTTCTTGCTTTTTCAGTATGGAAGTTTACCTTCCCTTTTTCTGGAGTAAATTTCAAGGCATTGGATAACAGGTTGTACACAATGTGCTGCATTTTTCCTTCGTCAAAATCCATGATTAACTCCTCCAGATTAGTGGTGAAAGTCAATTCAATCTTGCGTTCCTTTGCTAGAGAATAAAAACTTTCTGTTAAATATCTCAAGTAATTGATAACATCTGCCTGAATGGTGTCCATTTTCATAGATCCGCTATCCAATTTTGATAAATCAAGTAACTGATTTACCAAGCGAAGTAGATTTTTTCCATTTCGTTTTATCAGACTTCTTTCTTGATTAAAACCTCGAATATTGTCAATCATTCCCAAAATGATAGTCAAAGGGGTTCTAAATTCATGTGTGATATTTGTATATAACCGGGTCTTTAAGGTATCCAGTTCTCTCAATCGAATGGATTCTTGCTGTTCGAGTTTTCGTTTGAGTTGGAAGTGATAGAAAGCGTAAAATGTCCCTAAGATAAAAGCTCCAAATAGGGTCCTAGCCCACCAGGTTTTGTACCAATACTGTAGCTTAACTACTTTGATTGAGACTTCCTTTGGATTCCAGTTGCCTGGACTGAGCGAAGCTTTGACTCGAAGCAAATATTCTCCTGGGGGTATTTCTTCATAACGCAATTCATTATTGCTATTAGGGAGAGACCAGTTATCATAACCTTCCAATTTATAACTGTAAAAAGTTTTGGCATTGGTTCTAAAATCAGCCAGTTGAAATCTCAATCCAAAAAACTTATCCGAAGCTTTAAGCTTGATGGTTTTTATGTGCTCCAGTCCGTTTTTTGAAATAAGGGTTTGGTTTAAGTCACCATCAAAATAGCTGAACCGGTTGACGATTATGGGTATCGATTTCTTTACTTTATTAAAAGGCAATAATTCTTCAGGGTAAAAGGAATCAACCCCATCTAACCCCCCAAAATAAAGGCGTCCAGATTTAGACTTAATAGCAGAATTGCGATTGTATTCTCTATTTTTCAGTCCATCCACTTGTGAAAAATTAAGAAATGAGGCGGTATGGAAATCAAAAAATGACAGTCCATTGCCTGTTCCAAGCCATAAGCCTTTTTGAGGTTCCACCACCATGCTATAAACCGGTGCGGCTTGCAATCCATCTTCTACTCTGAAATGCTTGAATTGATTGTTTTCAATATCCAGGCGGCTCAAACCCATTGAAGATCCTATCCAAAATATGCCAGATTCTGATTCTTCAATGCAATAGTTCAAGGTAGAGAGCAGGCTATTTTCTTCATGCCTTTTGTATTTAAATCTTTTTAATAATGCTCCATCTTTTGTCAAATAAAATAGGCCCTGAGACTCTGTAATGATACAAAAGGATCCATTTCTGGTTTCCAGAATATCAAAATACCTAACATATTCTCCTTTGGATATATGCTCTTTGATGACATTTACTTTAAAAGGTTCACTAAAAAAATCCTTATAAACATAAATTTCCGGAAAAGCATCTATACACTGCCAAAGACTACCAGATTGGTCTATGATTGCTTTACTATAATGTTGTGACTGACTTTTTAAATAATTATATTCTTTTGTGTTTGGGTCGTAAAGCAAATTGTCAAATAAAACCTTATGATTAAAAAAAGTAATACTTTCTGGAGCAAACTGAGTTTTATTTATGGATGGAAAAGAAGTGACCACTTCAGTTTTGGGATTCAATGTAGCAACTCCCTTTGAATGACCAAAATAAATTTCTCCATTTTGGGCTTCTACGATACTTTTAATATTGCAAACACCCCTGAAGCAATTTTCATGATCTTTCAAGTAATGATTGATTTTTGGTCTTGTTTCCATTTTGATTAGGTAGGCACCTCCAAGCCAACGTACTCCACTCCTATCTAACCCATAAGAAGTTATCCAAAAATCATGAATAGGAATGGTTTCAGTTCCAAATTCGTATAATTCATTATTTTTTCTGTCAATCAGGCTAAGGTTTGATCGCCAAACTACTGAAGCCATCAAATAATCATCATCTACCCAAAAATTTCTTGATTGGGATATTTTTTTTCCATCTGCTATGGGAAAAGGTTTAAAAATACTATCTCCAGGTTCAAGAAACCAAATCTCACACCCTTGGGGAGTTGGCGTTTCATAGCATGCATCTTTAACCCATAATACACCAGTACTATCTATATACGGGTCAAAAGGCGTTCTTCCTTTAAAATTGTACTCCCTCAATACTGTTCCTGTAGGATCAATCTCCAAAATAGATTCATCCAGGCAAACCAAGATACCCGTATAGCCAATCTCCAGAGCGCTCATATTTTTTGAAGTAATTTTTTTTACCAGATTGAAGGTTTTAAAATCTGTGGAGTTGAACAAAAATTGATTGGAGAGATGGTGATTGCTTGCATGGGCCAATATCCAAAGTGTGCCATTTACATCAATTTGAAGACTTGTTATCTTAATTGAAATTTCTATATCAGATTTGTCAATTGAAAGCGTATCAAAGGTCGAATGTAAATAATTAAAAACTACAACCTTTTTGTAGTCATGCAAAATTAACTCTCCTGGTTCTCTGCCCAATTTAACATTTACATTGATAAAGGGAATATAATGATTCCGATTGATTTTGTGAAAATGGCGAAAAGAATCTCCATCATAACGATATAAGCCTTGGGAACTTCCAAACCACATAAAACCAAAAGAATCTTGTACTATAGAATGAACCCGTCGTATATCAATCCCCTCATTGCTTTGCATTTTTTCAAAGTAAAAAGTTGGCGGTTGAGCTATGATCGGATCAATAGCAAATAGATTTAAAAAAAGAAGGAGTAATCGAAGGTATGCTCCTTGCAATATTGGATAACCATTCTTTATGGTTTGTTGATTCACTTTATCTTAAATGCTTAGTACTTTGTGTAAAAGGTTTTTTGACATGTAGCTCGTCGCGCTGCGCGCGACTCGCAAAGGGAGTGTGGGTGCGAAGTCTAAACTAACAAATGTTGTATTAATTTGACTTGATAAAACTAGGCTTCTACTCCTGCTTTGACCTAAAATTAGGAATAATCTAGAATTTGAAGATGGATCTTACACCTTAAACCTGAAAGCGAATTTAACTTTTAAAAAATCTCCGGAATTTTATCAATCCTTAAAAGATTGGAACATTCACCTACTCAAACGCTTACACATTCACACATTCCATTATCTTTGCAGCTCTTTTTGAAAAAGCAGCCTTTGACAACCATTTTCATGCAACTAACAGAACCACAAATAAATACGGAAACGGCAAAAAATCTGGGTTTAACATCTGAGGAATTTGAGCGAATACAAGAGATTTTGGGAAGAGTTCCAAACTATACAGAGTTAAGCATGTTTGCGGTAATGTGGTCAGAGCATTGTTCTTATAAAAATTCCATTCTTTGGCTAAAAACCCTTCCCAAACACGGAAAACGAATACTCGCAGAGGCAGGTGAAGAAAATGCTGGTTTAGTAGATATTGGAGATGGCTTGGCCTGTGCATTTAAGATCGAATCGCACAACCACCCATCAGCTATTGAGCCCTATCAGGGAGCTGCTACCGGTGTAGGTGGAATTCACAGAGATATTTTCACAATGGGTGCAAGACCTGTTGCAACGCTCAATTCACTTCGTTTCGGGGACATTGACTCCAATCACACTAAACATTTGGTCAACGGCGTAGTAAAAGGCATTGGTGATTATGGCAACTGTCTGGGCATTCCAACAGTGGGTGGAGAAGTATATTTTGAATCCTGTTACAACCAAAATATACTTGTAAATGCTATGTCGGTTGGCATTGTGAAGATTGGAGAAACGATTTCTGCTGTTGCTGACGGGCCTGGCAATCCGGTATTTATTGTAGGCAGCCGAACAGGGAAAGATGGGATTCATGGAGCTACCTTTGCGTCTGCCGATCTAACACAAGATTCCGCCAAGGATTTGCCATCAGTGCAAGTTGGAGATCCTTTTCAGGAAAAATTATTGCTGGAAGCGACCTTAGAGGTTTTGAAATCCGGAGCAATCGTAGGGATGCAAGATATGGGTGCCGCAGGCATTACTTGTTCAACTGCTGAAATGTGTGCAAGAAGCAAAACGGGAATGAAGATATACCTGAACAGGGTACCTACCAGGCAAGAGAAAATGAACCCTCATGAAATATTAATATCAGAGAGTCAGGAGAGAATGTTAATTGTCGGAAAATTGGGGGAAGAACAGATCCTATACGATGTATTTGAAAAATGGGATTTGGAATGTGAACAAATTGGCGTAGTCACTGAAACCGGGCAATTGGAGTTTTACTTTGAGGGTGAAAAAATCGCTGATATATCTGCAAATAGTTTAGTTCTGGGTGGTGGCGCACCCATTTATGAAAGAGCATTCAAAAAACCGGAATACCTCAAAAAGAATCAGCGCTTTAGTACCAAAAGATTGCAAGTACCCAAAGATTTAAAAAAAGTAGCCAGAAAAATCATGGCTGCTCCTAATATCGTCTCTCGCAGATGGATCTTTGAGCAGTATGACTCTACTGTAGGTACCAATGCTATCAATACCCTGGCACCTTCTGATGCTGCAGTTGTGAGAATAAAAGGATCTAAAAAAGCCCTGGCGCTGACCACAGATTGTAACCCAAGTTATGTTTACGCAGATCCCTATGTAGGGGCAATGATTGCAGTTGCAGAGGCATCCAGAAACATCATTTGTTCTGGCGCCCGACCTGTCGCTATTACCAATTGCTTAAATTTTGGCAATCCATACGATCCGGAAGTGTATTGGCAGTTTGTACATGCGGTTAAAGGAATGGGCGATGCCTGCCGGAAATTTGAGACACCAGTGACCGGAGGTAATGTTAGTTTTTACAACCAATCAGTTTATGAAAATCATACTGAACCAATATTTCCAACCCCTACAATAGGTATGCTGGGTATTTTGGATGACCTTGAATTGCAAATGTCAATGGATTTTAAAGGAGTTGGAGATTTGATTTATATGTTGGGCAATTCTTACAATGATGTCGGTAGTTCTGAATACCTGAAGCAGTGGCACCAGGTGGAACATTCCCCCGTTCCTCACTTTGATTTGCACGAAGAATATGAAATTCAGCAAAGAATAGTGGAATTAATTCATTTGGGCATGGTAGAGTCGGTTCACGACGTTTCAGAAGGAGGCCTTTTTGTAACTTTGTTGGAGTGTGCAATGGTTAGAGGTCTGGGTTTTAAGGTTGAAACCGTTGAGACTTTCCGAAAGGATGCTTTTTTGTTTGGTGAAAGTCAGAGTAGAATTGTTATTAGTATCCAAGACAGTCGGGAAGACGATCTTCAAAACTTTCTCATTTCTCATAACGTTTCTTTCACTAAACTTGGCGAAGTTTTTGGAAATGAGGCAGTGATAGATGAAGAAAATTTTGGACCTATTGACAGTTGGAAATCTATTTATGAAAATACCCTTTCTGAAAAGCTGGAAAGTTAAATTTTCTTGAAAATTGAGCTATCGTTATATTCTCCTATTGTTATATAGCTATTTTTGAGCCGATTTGTTGCTATTACACAAATATTCAGCTTAGAGCTTGTTTATATTTTTAAGCAATACAATAAATATAATCATCATAAATATCCTTGTTGAACATGAAACATAGAATCACTTTCCTACTCGCTATTGCCCTTGCTCTTTTTGGACTGCAATGTGCCAATACAACTGCCTACTCGGGGTCAGGTTCCGCAATTCAGGGACTGATCAAAAATGCAGGCAACATGCAAATCTTTTTGGATAAAGCATCTATGGGATCTGGTGCCAATAATATTCTTTCCAAAGCAGACATTGATGCATCTGGAAATTATAGTATGGAGTTTCCTGATGGTTTGGATGCTGGCATTTATCGATTGAGAATTGGAGCTAAAAGGATCAACTTTGTATTGGATGGTACAGAAAAGCTGGTCACCATCAACGGCGACCTAACGACCATTCAAAATCACAATTATGAAATTTATGGTTCTGCCAGTTCTACAACCTATCGCAATATTTATCAGGGACTGGTTGCTCAAAAGTATACTTCAGAAGATTTGAAAACCTTCGTTGATACGACTTCCAATCCTCTCGTAGCCATGTTGGTAGCAGTGCAAGCCTTGAATAATCGTCGATTTGTAGATATACACAAAAAAGCGCAAGCAAGGGTAGCTCAGGCTTTTCCCAGTTCACCTTATGTGAATGAATACAATGCCATGATCGCCAATATGACAAAAGTTCAGGCAGGTGGCAAAGGCTACCAATTTGTAGAAGCCGCCAATCGTCAAGAGGCTCCGGACATTAGCCTACCGGATCCTAAAGGCAAAAATTTCAAGCTGTCAGATTTGAGAGGGCAGGTAGTACTGCTTGATTTCTGGGCCAGTTGGTGCCGTCCATGTCGGATGGAAAATCCGAATGTTGTGAAGATTTATAAAAAATACAAGGAACAAGGTTTCACTGTATTCAGTGTTTCTCTTGATGGAATGGATTCCAGAACAGAAGCTCGTTTTGGAGGAGACCAGGCAAAAATCAACGATTACAAAAACCAACAGAAAGACCGTTGGGTAAAAGCAATTGAAGCAGATAAACTGGAATGGGACTACCATGTAAGTGACCTGAAAAAATGGGAGTGTGCTCCTGCAAGGCAATATGGAGTGTCTGGAATTCCAAGAACTTTCCTCATCGATAGAGAGGGGAATATTGCAGCAATAAATTTGAGAGGTGCACATCAGATTGAAGAAGCACTCTTGCAAGTACTGTAATCCTTCCTTTCTAAGCATAAAAAAAGGGCAAAACTTCATGTTTTGCCCTTTTTTTATGCTTAGTCTTTCCGGTAATTTTCATACCCAACTTGCTCCAGTTTTTCATACTTCTTCGCAACCCCAGCTGCCAATTCCTGCTTATAAGACAAATTTCTTTCCAGTAACTTTCCATCACTTGTACCTAATATCTGAGCTGCCAATATTCCCGCATTTTTGGCGGCATTTAAGGCCACGGTTGCAACTGGTACGCCATTGGGCATTTGCAAAATGGACAAAACAGAATCCCAACCATCTATGGAATTAGAGGACTTAATAGGCACACCTATAACAGGTAATGGTGTCAGGGACGCTACCATGCCTGGCAAGTGAGCTGCCCCGCCAGCCCCTGCGATGATAACTTTAATGCCTCTTTTATGCGCATTTTGAGCAAAATCAAACATGCGTTTTGGCGTACGATGAGCAGAAACAACCGTTAATTCGAATTGAACACCCAGCTCTTTCAAGATATCCGCTGCCTGCCGCATAATTGGCAAATCAGAATCGGATCCCATAATGATGCTTACCATAGAACAATTTTAATTTTTTATAAAATGGAAAACTGGATCTGGCTTTTCCGTGCAAAAAAAAGCATTTCTTACCATTTTTTCATACGAATAATAATTTACAGCATACTGACAATCATTTGTGATTTACTCAACAACATTATTCAAATAAATTGACTAAAAAAACAGCATGAAAGTATTTCAGCATCTTTTATCAATTTTGATCATCCTTACATTTTTTTCACTTCTAAATTGTACTGAAACACCATCGAATAATCCTTCGGAAGCCCCAATTTCATTAAACATTGAGGTACCCTTTCCAATTCAGGACACTACAATTTACATCCCAATTGATTCTGCCTTAATGATCAATCAGATTAAATGGTGGAGGTTTTCGCCAATACACAAAAACAGAATCTGGGTTTTCCATTATGGTATTCCCTTGGAAATTAATTTGGAATCGTTAAAAGTATATCCACTTAAGTCAACCATACCCTATGATTTCCCCAATAACATAAGGAAGGAACACACTTTTTTTGATTCTTTGTCCAATTCATTTTGGTTTTCAGATAACAGGAAGAATTTAATCAGGTATGATTTTAATCAAGAGAAATTATTTCCCATGACAGGGCTTGGTTCCATATCAGCAGCTTTGGCAAATAAAAATCATATTTGCTTTGGATTTCCATATGGTTTACTGCTGTATGAAAGAGCAAGAGATACTTTGATACATATTCCAGACTTGAAAAGTGTGAATTGCCAAAATATAAATATGGTAAGTGATGGAAAAATCAATATCAACAACAAATATCAGTTAGACTTAAATACCCTTGAAATCATTCCAATTTTTACAGACGAAAAATTTCCAATCAAAACCTTAAAAAATGATTCAGTAAGGTTGGAAATAGTGCCCCATTTATCTTACCCGGTATGGAAAAAAGGATCTGAATCCTATCAACTACCAATTTATAAAGTCTGGGCTAACCATTTGGATTTGGATGGTTCTGATGTTTGGTATTACAGAAATAATTCTATTGGTAGATTTAATATAGATGAGGGTCACCTAATTGATTATAAAAAAAATAAAATTAGGGATCTTAAAATGGAGAATGTCGCGTTTGATAAGTATCATATTTGGATTTATGGAAAAAATGGCATGCATATTTTTGACAAATGCATGGAAGAATATTTTGAGTTGAGACTCGTGGAAAAGGAATATGACCTTAAACAACTAATTATTGAAGGAGACATAATTGTAAGAATTTGCTCCAATCAGGTTATTTTGAATGACAAATACGATTTATTAAAAAATCTACAAT
The DNA here is from genome assembly GCA_041941305.1 of Saprospiraceae bacterium. Lineage (GTDB taxonomy): Bacteria > Bacteroidota > Bacteroidia > Chitinophagales > Saprospiraceae > JANSWP01. Next base: position 17,762 of record JBGTQJ010000047.1, on the reverse strand, counting down.
CCATTTCAATAAAAATTTCTCCTCTGGAAGCATTTAATCAATTGTTGAGAAGTCTAAAATTGTATGATATTGAAGACTTTCCAAAATATCTGCAAAATATCAATATTGTTTATAAAAGGTTTGGTGACCATCCAGATAAGGAATTACAAAAGCGTTTAAAAAATCTTTCACAAGGAATCTCAAATCAAATTCAATACAGTGAGCGATTCCAAAATTCTACATTAAAATTCCTAGAAGATTCTACACTATCTTGTAGGTTTTTGGTTCCTATCTATCAAGGATTGGTTAAGGCAAAAGCAAAAAAAGGTTTAATTGATGATGCTTTGATTTTTTATGAAAAGTTGGATGGTCAATGTTCTGAGGGAAGAAATGAAGTATTTGAAAAAAATGTAGAATACCTTAAAAAAGCAAAAATTTCACTAGACAGCCTTCACGCTTTGGCAATTCCTCAGGATGAAAGATTGTGGTCAAAAGGAATTATTCTTGAACAAATGCTTCAATACGATTGGTTCCTGGGGAATTATTTCAGAGATCTAAGCCTCGCCAACTCCGAATATCAGCAGTTGCTTAATTTATTTCCAGAAAGCCCTTTTGCAAGTCAGGCAGAATGGAAGTTGAAAAAATATTGTGGGGAGCAAGACCCTTGTGGAGAATTTAAAGGCTATCTGGAATGCATTGAATATTACAAAAGTTTTATTAAAAAGTATCCAAAATCTAAGGTGTTGCCCGAAGTCTACCGGGCTATATCTCAACATTATATGTACTTACCTTGTGTGGAATCTGAAAAAATTTGGTGTATTAAACAATCCATTGATTATTTAGATAGTCTGCAGATTTACTTCCCAAATTACGATGACATACAATCAATAACACATAAAAAACAGTATCTATATCGAGAAATAGAAAAGCGTATGTGGGACATTCAATTAAAAGCTCCAAAACGAATTTTCACAAAGAATGAACCCATTATTTTATCGGCTACTCTTAAAAGAAAAGCAATAAGTTCAATGGCAAGGAGATTACCTGTTTATAAGACTTCGAACAACTTTATTGTCAAAGTAAAAGGATCGAAAGGAAAAAAGAAAGATAATGAAGACCTCTTCAGGCAGCTATACCAAACTCTCGAAAAAGAATTTTATGAATTGACCCTCTCACCTGGACAAGTTTATTCAGAAACATTGGATATAACCAAAAATGTTCGTAGCAGAAGAAATTATCTACCTGGAGCATTTTTTCTACCGAAAGGTAAATATCAAATTAGTGTTGAATGGGGAGGTCCAAACCGAAATTTTAAGTTAAGGTCTAATGTTGTTGAAATTGAAATTATTGAATAAGTATCCTCTTATGCAATTATTTTCAATTTTTCCTTTACCAAACGCGCTTTCTCACGTGCAAGGCTTAAGCTTTCTGCCAAAACAGTTGCATGTCCCATTTTTCGGAAAGGTTTGGTAATTTCTTTTCCATAAAGGTGAATTTTCACGCCCTCTTCAGCCATACATTGATCCAATCCCTCATAGATGGCTTGACCTTGGAAGCCGTCTTCGCCCAACAGATTAACCATAATTGAAGGGCTTAACATCCTGGTACTTCCAAGTGGTAGATTTAGAATTGCCCGCAATTGTTGCTGAAACTGAGAAGTATAACATGAATCTATTGTGTGATGGCCACTATTATGGGTTCTGGGAGCTACCTCATTTACGAGCAACTGATTATCATTTGTTAAAAACAATTCAACAGCCAACAATCCACAAATATCGTAGGCTTCAATGGTGGCTTTTGCCAATGATTTTGCTTCATCTGCAATTTTATCAGTTATATCTGCGGGGCAACTCAAAAATTCCACGAGATTGGCGACCGGATTCAATTCCATTTCTACTGCTGGAAAACACTGTACCTCTCCTGATTCATTTTTAGCCACAATTACAGCCAGTTCTTTTTGAATGTCTACCAAATCTTCTATCACACAAGCCCCAGGCAATAATTTTGGCAAATCCTGCTCTGATCGAATTACAGCCACTCCTCTACCGTCATATCCACCTGTTCTTGATTTTTGAACAAAGGGATATTGCAAAGTACCATTTTTTAAGTGCTCTTTTACAAGCATTTCACTCTCGTACAATTCAAAGTTGGAGGACGGCAAGTTATTTTTTTGGTAAAACTGCTTCTGGAGTCCTTTGTCCTTAATAATTTTTAGCGCTGAAGAGCTCGGATGCACCACTACACCTTCTGACTCTAATTGTTGCAATGCGGCTATGTTCACATGTTCAATTTCAATGGTCAATACATCTACCTGCTTCCCAAAGGAATAAACATCATCGTAATTTTTAAAATTACCTGTAACAAATTTGGAACAAACCTGGCCTGCGGGAAAATCATTTGAAACATCCAGAATCCAGGTTTGTAAATGCCAATTTTGAGCAGACAGACAAAGCATTTTGCCCAATTGTCCACCGCCAAGTATTCCTACCTTAAATTCAGGATGAATTATGTTTTTCATAGGTCGTTTTTAGGGGAGCAAATATAAAAGAATTGGTCTCTTTTATATTGTATATTTGGTAAGGAATGTTTAGTAATGTTTTAATTTGTATGATGGGATAGTTCGCGCGGCTAGCGCCGCGCTCACGGTGGGTTTAAGGGGGCAAACTAGCCCAAATTTGGGCTAGTTTGCCCCCTTAAACCCCTTTCGAGCCGCACCATCAGGTGCGGCGAGGAAACTCGTCATGCATTTTGGAACAAAATCGAATGTTTAATGATGAATAATGAATAATTATTCATTATTAATTATTCATTAAAAACCTAACCATGCAAACCTACATTATCTCCGGAATCGCCCTACTTTTTTTACTAAGTGGCATACGCATCGTATTTGAATACAAACGAGCTCTAAAATTCAGATTCGGAAAGTATATCAAAATATTAAAACCTGGATTTAGCTGGATAATTCCACTTGTCGAGACTGTTCAATTTGTGGACATTAGAGTAATTACTATCAACATTCTATCACAGGAAGTCATGACCCAAGACAATGTGCCATGCAGGATTGACGGCGTATTATTTTATCGTATAGATGATTCAGAAAAAGCAGTGCTTGAAGTAGAAGATTACAATTTTGCCATCACACTTCTCTCCCAGGCTGCACTTAGAGATGTCTGTGGTAAGGCTGAACTAGACACCATCTTGTCTAAACGTGAGGAAATTGGGCACAATATTCAAACAATTGTAGAGGCAGAAACAAAACCATGGGGGATCGCTATTCAGGATGTAAAAATCAAAGACATTGAGTTGCCTGAAAATATGAAACGCTCTATGGCAAATCAGGCGGAGGCAGAACGCTCCAGAAGAGCAAGAATCATTTTGGCAAAAGCGGAAAAACAAGCAGCAAACCAATTACTGGAGGCTGGAAAATTAATAGATGAATCACCTTCTGCAATTAAACTTAGATTATACCAGACCCTTTCTGATATTGCTGCAGAGAAAAATTCGACTATTGTTTTCCCTTTTGCAGAGGAGATGTTGCATTCAAAAAATAAGAAGGATTAAACTCTTTCTAGTTTTTGGTAGGGCTTCGAGGGCAATTGAATCTGAATTTTGTCCCCTTTTTTTAGGGTGCCTGATTGCAATACGATGCCCATAATCCCGGCTTTCCGGATGAGATTGCCTGCTTCGTCCTTATCCAGCACAGCATTTAACAAACCTTCCTGCAAGCCATTCAATTGATGACAAGGGTTTCTCAATCCAGTCACTTCAATGATACTTTCAGATCCCAAAACCAATTTGGTTCCTCTTGGCAATGCCAACAAATCTATTCCTTTGGTTGTAACATTTTCCCCCATCATACCGGGAGTAATCTTAAATCCTTTTTGATGTAATTCTTCAAAGAGTTCAGAATGAATCAAATGCACTTGTCGGAGATTGGGTTGGGTAGGATCAGCTGCAACTCTTGAGCGATGTTTTACGCTCTTTCCACGATGGGCGTCACCATCAACTCCTTCGCCTTCGATTAGGTAAATAGATTCGTGATTCGTTTTACTCATCGTATGGGTAGGGCTCTTGCTCAGAGCAATTATTTTTGGGATCATTTTGTAGGTGTTAGTCTATTATTACCCGTTTTTTCAAATCATATTTATCTCCATCACGTAAAAAATAAAAAAGCTTGTCCTTTGGAGGCAATGTTTTCAAATTACTGCCTTCTCTGGACCAAAAACTCTGGTCATAAATCAATACATAACTGGCTCCCATTACTTCGAATTGGTCATTTTCAACAATAATCGCTGTATTTTCATCTATTCCAATACCCAATAATTCCGGGCGATGTTTTAGAATATCAAATAAATCAAATTGCCGATTTCGAGCCAAGACATGTTGGTCTATTGCTACATTTTCCAAAAAGCCAAAGCCTTCCTCGTGATCCCCCATCATTATTTGATTATTCTTAGTATCACCTCTGGCTAAATAGGAACCTTGAATTGTTGCTCCTGCAGAAGATCCACCTATTACCCCTCCATTTTCTAAAATTTCCCAAAACATTTTTTCTGTCTTTGTACCAGCGTATGCATCTACAAGCCTCCATTGCCGCCCACCTGTAAACCATACCGCATTGGCATTTTTTAATGGAGCAATAAATGCCTCTGTATCCGCAACCTCAGAGTCATATGTATGCAAAACCCTTACATTGTTTGCGCCTCTGTTTTTTAAAAACTCTGCACCGAAATCATCATAGTTTTCTCTTCCTCCGGCTGTGGGAATAACAACAATAGACGCGTCCTTGCCTCCTGCTAATTCTATGAATTTTTGCAGCAAGCCATCTGAAAGTCTTCCTCCACCAACTATAAATAAAGTGCCGTTTTCAGGTCCTTTTACAGTAGCAATCATATTTGGACTTTGAGCGCACATTTCTGAAAGGATAGTTGAACAGAGTAGTAAGAAAAACAGATGGATTCTAGATTTTAGCATCATTCCACGGTTTTAAAAAAAATGTTTTTGCCTTTATTGATATGAATTTCTACAATTTCCGCATTGTTCTCTTCAACAAATAATTGAAAGTCAATAATTTGAGACTCGACCCCTTTTAAGGTTTTGAAATCTCCCGCAGCAAAAAGTTGTTCGACTTCATCAAATAAGCGCTGCAGATTAGGCGCTAAATTGATGCTGGCAATTTTACCACGATACCAATTTTCAAGATTGGAGATTGACTTGATTTCAATTTTGGAATCGTCCTGGCGGTTGAGGATGGTGTAAGTCTGGTTTTTGTTAAATGTCATTCGGTAAAGTATCAAATCATTTGCCATTCAACGGAGAAGCGGTGAACGGCAACCATTAATATATATTTTTCGCTAAGGTCTTGGATTTTTCTTAAAACTCATTCCTCTTTGGGTATACATTTTTATTTTTTTTATGTATTTCATCCAATTCCAGGGCTTCAAAAAGGTAAGCTTTTAATAAATCCTCATCAATTTCCTTTTTATGCTTGAATGTTTTGCCAAATACTTTTTTTCGATTGCCTTTTTCCAAATATCCAATTTCATCCATTAATAGATAACCTTTGCAAAAGCCCAATAAGACTTCATTTTGTTCCAAATTTCCCCATGGAACAGAGGCTGGCCAAATAAAACAAATTCGGGAATGTCCAAAATAATAGGGCACGTTGTAGGATAGTTTCTCAACACAATTGGGAAGACATTCAAGAATGATTGTTCTTAAAATGTCAACCAATTCTCGTTCCTGATCTGGAAGAAAATCGAGTAATTCACCTACATTTCGAAAACTGACATTTTGCATTTTGCTCATCTTATTCTTTTGTAGTGGTATCCAGGATTTGAAGTAATTTAGGCATTCGAAAGGCTCCTTTCATATTCAAAACATTATTTGCCGACCTCTCCAAATCAATTCCTACAGCCGTAATGTACAACGGTTTATTACTTTGTCCCCGCATAACCTCTTTTACATATTTTTGATTTGAAAAAAAGCGCTTTTTTGCCACTCCAATGATAGGAATTTTTTCCTGAAGCGCTTTAAACAAATAGGTTCCCAGCCCTGGCTTGCCACGATCATTCAAAACCACATATCCATCAATGATAATCACCTGCACTTTATCCAAATCAGATTTATTCAGTACTTCCAAAATACATGGAAGTTCCCTTTTGTAAAATTCACCAGGAACATAGGGTTCTGCTTCCGGCAATTCAATAATATTTATTTTTTGGGGTTGCTCATCATCCCAATTGTCGAATTCTACACTTACAGCTTTCGCTTTTTCGTTTCGATAGTGTACATCAATGGCGATTATCATGGTACAAATTAAATTAAAAAGCAAAAAAACAAAAAAGGTCTCCTCCCGAAAATTCGGAAGAGAGACCTGCGAGAATCAAACATCACGTATCTTCCTACGAGGTTAGCCCGTTAGCCGTGATTGTTGTAGAGGAAGTCAGTATGAAAAAACCCATTCGATTACTAAGTTGTGATTCCAGGAACCTTTACCAAAAAGATTCCTTTGGAAGAGTTAGTGAATTCCCTTCGTGTCGCCTCCCTCAAAAAACTCACAAACTCTTTCCAATGGATTTACCTTTAATTGCTCCGAACAATTAATTGCGTGCAGTGTAGTTTTCAAAAAATTAGTTCGTCACCCCCTTCTCGACGCTGCATGCTGCCATCTGCCCACCATCTTCAAAAAAAGGGGGTGGGGGCAGAGCTGTCATAGTCTTTGTTTTTATTTTGATTTCAAGGTTATAGTGTTTGTTTGCTCTAAATTGTGATTTGCTAACAGTTTGTCTAGTTAGTTGCTCATTTGACTGTTTGAACAATCAAAGATTTCAAAGTTTAAGTGTTTCACAATGAAAAAGTCTCACTAATGAATCGATATAATTTCTTCAAGTATGAATGCGCAGAACAATAGCTTTTCTATTCATTCCATTTCAAGCTCTTAAATTCTGCCACATGGGGGGAGTGGAAAAAGTGTTTCAAAGGAGAGGGGCGGTGTTTGTCATAGTGTTGTTTTGATAAATTGTTCTTCAAAAAAGTACTAATACGATGGGGTTCATTTGGTTTCATTGATTATCACGAGAAAAAGAATTGTTTAGTTTTTCTTCCTTAAGCGCTTCAAAGTGGAGAGGTTGGTTGCTCTTCCAATAGTGTTGTTTTTTGTCGATATATGTAATCTCATGAAAAAATCTTAAGTGTTTCAAAGTGCGAAGAGGTTGGTTGCGCCCTGTGTCATTAACAAATTATAATCCTATAAAAAACGTAAACTAAACTTTGCGTCTTGCTTTATGGCTTTCAATGGGGTTCCAGATGTCAGGGAAAAATAAGTTGGCGGTTAGTTTTTTTAACCGCCAACCGGTTATATAGACACACGCTCTCTCAAAAGTTTCTTAAGCTTTTGGGATTTTTTCGAAGTTTATTCTGATTTTGATTAATTTGATTTGTATCCTGTCAGAACTCCCGATATTCCCTTTTCAGGAGAACTAAATGTAAACATGCCTTCACCAGCTACTGCTTTATTATCAATAAATTGGCAATGAGTCATATTAGGCTGAGCAATACCTTCAACATCCATATTGAAAATTCCACCTCCCCGCAGGTAAGCCTCATTATTTTTGAATAGGCATTTTATCAATGTTGGATTACTCTCACCATTCCCTCCATAGTTGCAAACAGCACCACCATAATTGCCTTCGTTTCCAATAAATTCACAGTTGGTAAAGGTAGGGTTACTCTGGCCTCCTCTTCTACCGTCATTGAATACTGCACCACCATCCAGGTCAGCACGGTTGTTCGAAAATTGGCAGTTAACAAAGGTTGGATTGCTATTGCCACCAATACCATTGTTATAAACTGCTCCGCCGTCTCTTCCATAATTGTTTTTCAAGGTACAGTTTTTTACTGAAGGGCTACCATAAAGGTTGAAGATACCTCCACCACAGCGAGTTGGGCTTCCAGTTTCACCTGCAACGTTTGCAGTTCCGTCTTGGATGGTAAAACCATCCAGGAGGGTACCTTCATCGCTGTGAACGAAAGTAACTACTGTAAAAGAATTATCGTGGAATTTTCCAGGAGCTCCAATGTCTCCACTTAGAATAGAAATATTGTTTTGAGCATTTCTTTGGTCGGAGTCGGTTTCATATCCGGTGAAGCCACCTAGTACAGAAACATTATTAGGAATAGTGAATGTAATTGTTCTGTCCGTGTCAGGAGTTGGATAGTAGATTCCCTTTGTTACCCAGATTTCATCTCCAGGTTTTGCGATAAATAATGCTGCTTGTAAATCACCAGTAGCATCCTCCCAGGAGGTTCCATTGCCAGTGGTACCCTCTTGAACAAAGATAACTTTTGCCTGGAGTGTTAAGATAGCAATTGCAAATGTCAAAGTGAGTAAGAGGTTTTTTTTCATGTTAGTAAGTTTAATCAGTTCAATAAAGTGATTTTGTAAGTGTTTGTTCCTTGTTTTTACTCTGGTTTGGGAGGAATTTTGAGTAAAACAAAAATTCGGGGGATGAGCTGGTCATAAATTTTAGCTCTTTATAGTAAAATATTACCTAAGCTTCTTTTCAAGTTGGAGGGTAGAAAGAATTGAATATGTCAAGGTTATTTGCCAGCTCTAAGGCCAGCTAAAAAGGGGGAAAAGTATTCAAAGTTTTGTTTGGAGGAAGTTCGGAATTGTTTGTGGAGGGTAGTTTTTAATTCCGTATTGATGTCACAAATGTAAAGGCGATTTCAATGCTTTGCAAGCTAATTTTTCAAATAATTTTGAATTACGCTTTTTTGCGTATCATTTATCGAATACTGATTATCAGCACTTTATGATTTCAACAATAATCCAATAAGAAAATATTCACTTCATTTTCAGTAATTTACAAATAGTCATAAAACACCATTTAAAAAAGTCTTTTTTTTGCACCAGTTTTCGAAATATGTAAAAACACTGAGATTATGATAAAAAATAGAGTCACATCCTTGAAAATGAGGCTTATTTGATGGAAATAGGCTAATCTTATTTTGAATTTTTGTCAAATTGTGACAGGCATTAAAATCTATTTATTAAAATAACTACTTTTTATAAAACCTGAAACCCTAAATAATGTGACATACATTCAATCTGCCTAAGATATTTTTGAAATACAGCGTTCAAATAATTGACCATTAGTTACCAAAATTGAAAATTTGCCGATAATCACCTTTATTGCATATCTTGTCATTTTAGGAGTTAAGAGATGTCTAAACAATCAGTTTATTATCCATACTTAATTATTGCTGAGAATCCCACGGATCAACATCTATGAAGAAAATCTATCACCTTATTATTATTGGGCTATTACTTTACAATGCTACCTTGGGAAATGCTGAGGTAATTGTTTTAAACCAAGAGACCAAAGTTTATGCTTTGAAAACCGGAATAGAACTTTTTGAGGACCGAAAAAAGACAGTAAAATTTACTGATCCAGAAATTAGCTCCCTGGAATATGTTCCGCTTTCTAATTGGGAAGATCCTTTCCTGCCTCAAACCACCTATTATGGAAAAATAAATATCATTAATACAATCCCCAACTCAGAAAATCATACAGAATGGATTCTAAAGTTCCCTCTAATATTTACAGATATTGAAGTTTTGATTGTTGAGGAGGAAAATCAATTCTTTCAAAGGACCGGATTCTTTGTACCCACCAATCAACGCGATTTTGTCCCGACCCTCAAAGCCAACCTGGTAAAACTCAAAATTCCACATTCTAAAAAAGTTAGGGTATACTTTAAAGCTCAAAACCAAAGATTGAAAAGTCTTCCCAATTTTGACCTTCAACTGATCCAATCTGATGAATTCTATGCAAGCCTAAAAAACAAAAAGCAGGGCAATGCTCTTTTTATAGGTTTTGTTGTGATGATGTTGATTTACAATCTTTTTCTTTTTTCTTTTGCCAGAGACCTTGCTTATATATATTACTCCATATACTTATTGGTGATAGCTACTTTTTCAGCCTACAACACGGGGGACCTGGCCGATTGGTTTGATATGGTTTACACAGCATCTGCCCCTCATTTTATCAGTTTGTTTAAATTGATAACCTACTTTGCCTTAATTGCCTACGGAGCATTTCTGAGATCCTTCCTTGATTTATCCAAACTACTACCAAAATGGGATCTCATATTTAAGGCTTGGGCTTACATTGCCATTCCTTTTTTGATACTTGACACTATACTAATGGTCAATACCCATTTCAATTACAATATTGCTGATATCATTACCATCACCTACATCCTGGGATTTCTGGCGACTAGTTTTATTTTTCTGATTCCACTATATAAAACCAAAGACAAAAAAGGTTATTTTATCATAGTAGGTGTCACCTTGATGAGCCTTGGCATATTTTTAACCATTCTTGATCGATTCCAGACCGTAGATTATTCTACCCTCTACTTTAAAATTGGGACCGTCCTTGAAATTATTGTGTTCTCTTTGGGACTAGCATTCAGGAGGAGAGAAATAGAATTTGAAAAACGGGATGCTGAATTTGAGTTGGAAAAAAGTAAAATATTGCAGGAACAAGAACACAGGGAAGCGGAACGATTAAAAGAACTGGATAACCTCAAATCCATACTTTACACCAATATTACCCACGAATTCAGAACACCCTTGACTGTCATAATGGGCATAGCTGATAATTTAAAAAATAACAGTCAGGCAAAAGAATTAATAAAAAGAAACAGCCAGAACCTACTTCGTCTAATAAACCAAATGCTGGATTTTTCAAAATTGGAATCTGGCAATTTGCAACTCAACCTTCACAAAGCAGATATCATTTCCTTTTTACAATATTTAACCGAATCGTTTTATTCTTTGGCTAGTGAGAAAAAGATTAGACTTACTTTTTATTCAGAAATTGATCAACTTGAAATGTATTTTGATGAAGAAAAGATTCAGTACATCATTTACAATCTATTATCCAACGCATTAAATTATACCAAAGAATTTGGGAAAGTAATTTTGCACACTAGAGCTATACAAAACAGCTCTGAATCTTTTCTTCAAATAAAAGTGAAGGATACTGGTATGGGAATCTCGGAAAAGGATTTGCCCTATATTTTTGATAGGTTTTTTCAAAGTAGAGATTCCAAAAAAGAATTAGGGCAAGGAACTGGCATTGGACTGTCTTTTACAAAGGATTTGGTTCATCTAATGAAGGGAACCATTACAGTAAACAGCCAACCCAATGTTGGTAGTGAATTCACAATTCGGTTACCTGTACCTGAAAACGTAAATGAAGGTAAAATACAACAAGAAATTAGTTCCTCTTCTGAAATTGAAGTTGAGAATGCTGGTTCAGCTGTACAGCTTCAAAACTCCATCAAAAAGTTAGATGGTTCTAATGCTTCTAAACCAATTATTCTTTTAATTGAAGACAATTTGGATGTAGTCACTTATATCAAATCCTGTCTTGAAGATAGTTATGAAGTTCAAACTGCGCTAAATGGTCAATTAGGGATAGAAAAGGCGATTGAAATTATTCCCGATATTATCATTAGTGACGTAATGATGCCTGAAAAAAATGGCTTGGAGGTATGTGAACTATTAAAATCGGATGATAGAACGAACCATATTCCCATTATCTTATTGACTGCAAAAGCTACCCAGGAAAACAAAATAGCAGGTTTAAAAACAGGTGCGGATGCTTATTTGACCAAACCCTTCGATAAAAAAGAATTATATATTAGGATAGAAAAACTGGTACAGATACGGAAACAGATTCAGGAAAAATATTCAAAAGATGCCTCCAAATTACTTCTTAGAACCAAATCCGAAATTGAAGATTCCTTTATTCAGAAAGTTGTATTGTTAATAGAAGAAAACCTTGAAGATCCTGATTTTTCCATCGCACACATTTGCCATGAATTACATTTGAGTCATACACAGGTTTATAGAAAGATAAAAGCAATAACTGGAGAAACACCCGTCCATCTGATAAGAATTATACGCCTTCAAAGGGGTTTGGAACTACTAAAAAATTCTGAAAAAAACATATCCGAAATAGCTTTTGAAGTAGGATTCAAGGATCCTAATTATTTTTCTAGAGCATTCAATCAGGAATATGGCAAATCGCCAAGCTCAATCCGTAAATGACAGGTTATCAATTACTTGCATTAAAACACATTCCTAATTTGTAAAAATCTGGCTTCCTATTTTGTTAAAAAAGTGAAGAAATAAGTCAATTTTGTGCGAACAAAATAAATCAATTATACTACATATTTGCAGTGCCAGCATTTTAACCTTTCCGAAATCAAAACTTATCCCAAAAAATATGATTTTACGGTCTCCAAACGAAAACAAAGCACGCCCTCCAGAAGACATTTCTTCATACATTACATACTTCCCAGACCTGTAAAATCAAAAAAGAGGTAAAATCAAGGAAAGATTATGTTTCCCCGGATCCAGCGAGATTTCGGGGAAACCTTTTTTTGGGCTATTATGAAATACCGTACTCTTCGATTTTTCGATAAAGTGTCGTCACTCCTATCCCTAATAATTCAGCTGTTCTGGTTTTGTTTCCATTAGTAAAAGCCAACACTTTTCGAATGTGCATTTTCTCCAGTTCTGTAAGTTTAAAGGAATCAATTGCTCCCCCACCTCCCTCAGAATAGAGAAAGTCAAAGGGCAAACAATCAGTTGTAAGCAAATCATCATTGGCAAGAATCACTGCCCGTTCAATTACATTTTTTAGTTCTCTAATATTCCCTTTCCATTTATGGTTAACCAATGCTTTTTGAAACGCTGGTTCCATTGCCATAGATTTTCGATTCATCTTAGCTGTGTGTAGGGCGATAAAATGCTCTGCAATAAGTGGAATATCTGTCTGCCTTTCGGCTAAACTGGGTAGGTGAATGTTGAAGACTGACAAGCGGTAATACAAATCCAATCTAAATTTTCCTTCGTCGCTTTCTTTTTGCAGGTCTCGGTTGGTTGCCGCAATTACTCTTACATTGACTTTAGTTTCTTTTGTCTCACCGACCTTTAAAAAGGTACCTGTTTCAAGCACTCGCAGTAATTTAGCTTGCAGAAGTAAATCCATTTCCCCGATCTCATCCAGAAAAATTGTTCCGCCATTTGCTTCTTCAAACAGACCTTTTTTATCTTTATTGGCTCCAGTAAATGCTCCAGCTTTGTGTCCAAACATCTCACTTTCCAAAATCTCTTTTCCTAAAGCACTACAATTAACGGCAACAAAGGGCTTCGACTTTCGCTCACTTTCATAATGAATAGCCTGAGCAAATACTTCTTTTCCAGTTCCAGTTTCTCCTGTTAAAAGCACCGTAGTATCAGTTGCAGCAACTCGTTTGGCCATTTCAATAGCTCTCTTAACAGGCTGCGATTTTCCTACCAAATTCCCAAAACTGTAACGCTCACTTACCTTCCCTTCTAGTTCATCAACTCTAAATTGCAGCAAGGCTTTATCTACTGCCCGGTTTACGAGCGGTATAATCTTGTTATTGTCATCTCCTTTTGTGATATAATCAAAAGCACCTCCTTTTATTGCGGAAACACCATCCTGGATGGTTCCAAAGGCTGTCAATAAAATCACTTCACAAAGTGGTTGTATTTCCTTTAGTTTGGGAACCATTTCTACGCCATTTCCATCCGGAAGTTTAACATCGCAGATGACCGTATGGATTTTTTCTTGTTTCAAGAGTTTATACCCTTTTCTGGCGTTTTCAGCTTGAAATACAGTATAGCCTTCAAGTTTAATTATTCTGGAAAGAAGATTTCGAATATCGTTTTCGTCATCAATAATGAGAATATTGGCTTTGGACATAAAAGGATTTGGGAAAGATTGTTTAATTGAATGAAGTTGTCTATAGTATGTCCAAAGATAAAAACAAGTTCAATACCATTTTTATTAATTATTCCTATTGATTACCATATTGTGCAAAAACAAGCCCAATTGATAAATTGATTCTGGTTATATACAACAACCTCGCTACACTACCAGGCGGCTGGATAGGAATTTAGGTAGAGAACAGTTCTTTTTATTAAAGTATGCGTTTTTCAGTATTAAAGGGGATGTTTTCGTTTGAAAGGCATATAAGTTCAATTCCTTAATGGATTACCCCAAAAGCAGAAGCCTTTGGCACCGGGGAGTGGTACCAAAGGCTGATGGATGTAAGAGTTTTTCCTTTCTTACAAAATTAATTTGAAGGAGGAACGCTTTTTCGGTTTTTGAAAACTGTAACGCGCCCTCTCGGAACGTTTTGAAAATGTCTCAAGAATTAAAGAATTACTTATTATTCATCTTTTAGATGGTACAAATGTAAAGTGAAACTCCATATCAAAAATGTACAATACTTACAGTTTTATACTTATCAAAATATGCATAAAATACAATAATTCTAGAATAACTATTTGTTTATCAAAATTTTACACCATCACTTTTATAAGAAACAATCACATTTAAAAAAGAAAATATAACAAGCATAAATGGTCTATACACCATTCAATATTGGCTTCTATATTTATTGGGTCTGTAAGACCTCAATCTTGAGGCTATTCAATTAATTCAAAAATTCATTTCAAACTGCTTGTGCATCCAGGATTACAATTCCGCCCTTAATTTTCTTTATTTCTTTTTGTGTTAATTGATTACAAGTAAAATCCTCCAATGAGTTCAATTTGTTTTTCATGAGAAATTAAGTTTGTTAATGACAGGAGGAAAGAAGCGGCGGTCGGGTTTCAGGTGTTTATGACCAATTCGAAATATTCTTCGAAATTGACTTCTTTTCCCACAATTTGTTAAAATTCAGGAGGGTAGGTTAAAATCTAAATTTGGAGGGATCTGTTTCAAAAAACCGTTATGGACAGCCTGCGTTATCGGCAAAACCAATCGTTCGTCCTGTTTATTAAAGGGAAATTGGAAAAGGGAAGTTCTAAATTATTAAAGGAGATCCAAAACGCATTTTGTTCATGTTTAAGTATTTTAAAAATGGATTTTCAGAGTTGAACTGGAGGGCAGTTTAGTTTCGATGTTATACCATAAGACATTCAGATATAAAATTAGGATTATATATTATCAGAAATAATGACAATTGTCTTTAAAAAACATGGGTATTTTAGACAAAAACAATACAGCATCGTTAATTAACTCTTTGTTTTTCAGCACTTTAATACTCACAAAAATCTTTCAATTAAAATATATTTCAAATATAGCACTATCTTTAAGTTTCAGTTTCAACGGTTTCGAGATTAGTAACCAATTCACAACGACTTGCTTATTTTGGAATGCAACAGCAATCGATCCAGTATCCATATTGCTCAAGGTTGATTCAAGTCTTAAATGCAACCTCATTGGAAAATAAGTCAAATGCTTAGGTAGGTTATTGGTCGCGAATATCCATATTTCAAATTGGCAAAATGGAGTTGTTAAAAGAGCTGACCAACGTAGTTACCAGAAACAAAGTCAAACGGATTGAAATGATTGGGAATCCAACCAATTACGCTAGTCATGTACAAAAATTATATGAGGGTATTGTCGAGGGGAGTTTACAAAATGATCAACAAGGGGTAAATACTTTTTATGGGGAAGGAGAATATAGGCAAATATACTATACTCGATTAAAACGGCAACTATTTAAGCGGCTAATTAATTCATTGTTTTTTATTGACCTTAATCAACCAGAATTTAATGATTATCAAAAAGCCTATTACGCTTGCCATAAAGACTATGCTGCTGTAAAAATTCTTATAGGCAGAAGTGCCAGAAAAAATGCAGTTCATTTGGCTGAAAAGACTTTAAAGAAAGCCCTGAAATTTGAATTTACTGATCTTGTATTAAGCCTCTCACGAGACTTGCGAATGCATTGTGGCACGATTTCCGGAAATCAAAAAAAATATCTGAAATATAAGAAACTGGTAAAAATCCATCAGGAAATTTTACAAGCAGAACTAATAGCTGAAGAATTGTACACAGATTTGTCCATCAATTTTGTAAATTCTCGCGCGACAAAAGTAGAAATAGAAGCACTTGCCAAGGACTACGAATCTGAGTTGCTCGAACTAACTCAAAAGTATCAATCCTATACGGTTAATTATTTTGCTTTTTTAGCAATTTCTCTTCGCTACCAAATTTCAAATGATCACCTGAATACCATAAAAGTTTGTAAAAGAGCCATCCAGTTTTTTGAAACCAAGCCCCACATTGCTTCCAAAAACGCCATGGTCAATTTCCTTTTTAAAATGTTGGGATGCTATATACAACTAAAAAAACATGCTCAAGGTGAGGAGGTTGCAGAACGGTGTTTGGCTTTATTGCCTAAAGGGAAATACAATTGGTTCAATATCCTCAATCACCTAACTATTTTGCTTTTCCATACAAGGCAATTTCAAAAAGCTTACAATGTCTACCAAAGAGCTACCCAACATCCAGATTATAGAAATTTACACGAAAGCATTAGCGAACATTGGTTGATTAACGAAGCCTATATAGAATATTTCATTTCAATTGGTAAAATTGAAGTGCCGAAAGAAGAAAAGAAAAAGAAATTTCGATTATCAAAATTTCTAAATGAGGTGCCTACTTTTTCCAAGGATAAGAGGGGAAATAACATTAATATTCTGATTCTACAACTATTATTCCTGCTTCAAAAAAGACAATATGGAAAAGTTATTGACCGAATGGAATCACTTAATATCTATTGTCATCGGTATTTGAAAAAAGATGATACTTTTAGAAGTAACTGTTTCATCAAAATGCTCCTTCAACTTCCACCTGCGCGTTTTAACAAGAATGCAGCAATTAGAAAAGCCAAAAAATATTCAGACAGACTTAAAGAAGTTCCATTAGAAACAGCCAAACAAAGTAATGAATTGGAAATAGTGCCTTACGAGATGTTATGGGAATTTGTCCTTGAGTCTTTGGACAATAAATTCCATTATGCTTAATTTTCGCACATGAAGATTATTGAATTTACGCACCCCCATAGAAAGAAACATTTTGAGTTTTTCAGGCAAATGAACCATCCACATTTCAATATTTGTGCAAATGTGGATATTACCAACTTCCTATCTTATCAAAAGGAGAAGAAACTACCTTTTACGCCCTCTATTGTTTATGCATTAGCTTTTGCAGCCAACTCCATCCCCCAGTTTCGGCAAAGAATTAGAGCGGAACAAATAGTAGAACATGAGGCAGTCCATCCTTCTTTTTCCGTCTGGACAGAGGTAGCTGACGTTTTCAGCTTTTGCGAAGTCAAATTTGAAAGAAACTTTGATTTCTTCGTACAGGCCGCCAAAGCGAAAATTGAAAGCATGAGAACAAACCCATCATTAGAAGATGAGCCTGGCAGAGATGATTATCTCTTCCTCTCCCCTATTCCCTGGATAAGTTTCACTGGATTTCAACACGCTATGTCCTTTCACCCATCAGATTCGGTTCCAAGAATTACCTGGGGCAAATACTTCGAAGAAAATGGATTGGTAAAAATGCCGCTTTCAGTTCAAGTACACCATGCATTAGTCGATGGAAGGCATGTAGGTTCGTTCTTCCTATCATTTGAAGAAATAACTAAAAATCCTGAAAAGTATTTATTCTAATGCTAATTGAGATGCCTTAGTAACTCTTAAAAAATGACTTCATCATTGCTTCCAATAAGCGAAGACTGAAAGCCTGAAAAGAATTGAAGTTGAGCTTATTTGAAGCAATCAAAAAGAGGAAGTTATTTTTTAATCGCTACTTAGTACATCGTGCAAAAAGTTTATTGATATTTTTTGTTGTCTGAATTTACCTCAGAAT
>JBGTQJ010000046.1:0-70440 GCA_041941305.1 Saprospiraceae bacterium | reverse complement strand
TTTTTCATCGTCTTAGCTCAAAATAACCTCATCAAATTTGCCGAATCTATTTTTTTAACGATCCTTAGTTACAATTTAAACATTCTAATTTGATTTTTTTTTAAGATTTTGATAACATTATTAATATCAAATTGATATATGAATAAACCAACAGATTGTTCCGATGAAAAAGCAATGGTCAATGGACTGCGAAATGGAGATTCCAAAGCGTATGAATTGCTTTACCGTTGTTGTTACAAAGGGATTTCTCATTTCATTAGAACCAATAACGGCACTGAAGAAGACGCAAAAGACATTTTTCATGATTCAATTTTGGTTTTGATCAAAAATATTCGAAAACCTGATTTTACTTTGACTGCAAAATGTTGCGTATATCTTTATTCCATATGCAGGTTTCAATGGTTAAATAAACTAAAGAAAAAAGGGCGAGTCACTTTCGACATAGATGAAACAAATGAGAATTATATTTTAATAGATGAGCATAATACAATACTGCAAAAAGAATATGAAGACAGGCACCATACCATCTGCAAACTACTCGAAAATTGGGACCACGAAATTTGTCGGGAGCTAATAGTTTCCTTTTACTTTAAGAAATTAAATTTAAAGGAAATCGCCCAAAAGTTGAATTATACATATGAATTTGTAAGGATAAAAAAACACCGATGTATGAATAGCTTTGAAAAAATGATCAAAGAACATCAAATATTTAAAGATTATTAAAAGAACCCAAATATGGATCAGGAGCTTTACAAAACTGAACAGATAGATAAATATATAAATGGAGAGATGAAAGAAGAGGAACTTAATCAATTTGAAGAAGAGATTAAGGCTGATAATGAACTCGATAAAAGGGTTCAGATTCGACGAGATTTACTTTTAGGGATTCAATTGTTTGGTAATAATAGTTTAGAGAATGTACTCTATCAAATTGAAAATCAATTGGATCAGGAAGGGTTTTTTTTAAATGAAGAACACATCAGGCAATTCCTTTCCGGCGACTTAAGTCCATCTTTAGTTGATCGCTTTAATGATAGACTAGCCAAGGATGAAGCCTTCTCTAAAGAAGTGGCATTTCAAAAAGATTTGTTAAAAGGAATTTCCAAATTTGGCAATGAAACAGAGGAATCAAAAATTCTGGATATTAAAGCAAAACTAGAAAAGGAAGGCTTTTTTGAAACCGAAGAAAAGCAGGAAGCACAGAAAGCAAATATCACCCAAAATCCTACTGCCAGGATTATCCCAATGATGCATTCCAGGCGCTTAGCCATAGCAGCCAGCGTCCTACTTTTAATTGCTGCTTCGGTTTTTTACCTTATCCGTCCCAATCAATATGATCAACTTTTTGCAAATTATTTTCAACCAGAACAGACAAAATTTGCCCTCATCATAGATGATTTAGATTCTCCAGGTATGGGAACACCTGATAAACAGCGCAGAGATCAATTATTGGAAGCATTCCTTTTTTACGAATCCGGAGACTATCATCAAGCAAGGCAATTGCTCCAAAACCATCTTACAAATTTTCCTGATGACACCGATGCCAAATTCTATTTCGGCATTACTTTATTGCAAACAGGAGACTCCAATAAAGCGATGCATCTATATATGGATCTACTAAACAATCCCTCTGATTGGGAAAAAGAAGCAAAATGGTACCTGGCTTTAAGTCAACTCAAAGTGAAGAAAGAGTGGGAAAATGCCATCAGGCTTTTTCATGAAATTGCGGAAGATGAAGATTCCCCTTATCAGGATAAGGCAAATACTTTAATTGCTAACCTAGAGCTATAATAACGTGAGGTTTGAGTTAGCAGAAAATCTACTTTTGGATAACCTGTCAGTTTGAAATAAAGCAAGAGGACTCCTAGCTTTTTTACCTTTCCTGCTTATTCCTTAGTACAACCTAACAGGTTTTGACGATAAGTCTTTAAAAATATATTTTATTGAACTCAAACCTCACGTTAAAATAAAACCTTCAACCCTATACTATTTATCTACAATTCAATTCCCTGCAGTTTTAACAGACATTCCACCGAAAGAAACCTTAATTGTTTCCATTGGAGCACCTCCTGCTCCATGATTCCTATTTTCCTGAATGGTGAGGCTGACAACCGTTACATCCATCAATTCATAGGTGTTATAGGACGGTGAATTTGAACTGTGAGAGGACCTTGCCTCTACAACTACGACCACAGGAAAAAAATTCCCATTCCTAAAGGCATCAGAAAATGTTGGTGAACTCCCATCTACATATTTAGTAAAGGACAATTCAGTGATCCCGTTATATCCACTCCATTTGGTACTTTGTACAAGTATCCAACCTGTAATAGGCTGTCCGTTAAAACTTTTCACTTTTATGTACTTGTCACCTTTATGCATAGGATTTGGCAAGTCGACATTTACATCTCCCTGTCCTTTATTATCATCATGACCCATCTTAGGGTCTACCTTTGGATTGTCATCATGCGGGCCAGGATCTGCCTTCCCTCTTCCCTTTCTATTCGTATTTTTGTTAACTGCAGCATCTTTTTCCTCTTGGATCAGTTTATGGATAAATTGACAAATCCTTTTGGCAAGTGCATCCATTGGCCCCTGGGAGAAGGTCTCTTTCACAAAATCATTTCCTCCTTTTCGACCATAGTTAGGTATACTATAGCTAATCCCATTCTTATTTTCAAATTGGTTGATCAAATTATTAAGTTCCATTGACTGTTTTTCTGTAATCGAAGGCATTTTACGAATGTCAACTGAAACGGCAGGAAATCCGAAACAACTGGGACACGAAACAATCCATTCCTTCATACCTCCCTCGTCGTCCATTTGGGTTCTAATGGACAATTTACTCGGATCTCTTTTATAAGTATGATCTGGTTTTACCATTTCGAAGGAAACATTGGACTTATTCTTTGCTTTTTCAATCTTGAACAACTTTTGATAGAGTTGGCAAATTCGTTTAGCGGTTGCATCCATTGGCCCCTGACAAAAGGTGTCTACATAATCAATTACACCTTTATTGGGGTCAGGGAGCTTTCCTGTAATGACACGTTTTCCGTACTTGCTTTGATACTGTCCTTCCAGTTTAAATATTTCTTTCAAAATGGCTTCCTGTTCTTTAGTTAATGGGGCTTTAAGTTTATTAAAATCGAAGGTACGTGCCTTTAGTCCATTAAAAGGTGGACAGTAAATAATGTATTTTGTCAGTTTTGTATTTTCAACTTCGGTTTCTATCGAGAATTTGGAAGGGTCTTTTTTGACTACTTTTTGATTTCTCTTATTCCCACCACCATTTCCTCGGTTAACTCCTCCATATGCATGAGGGCTGATAGCAATATTCTGATTTTCACGTTCCGCAAGTAAATGAATGAACTGACATAAGGCATGACCAGTTCCATCCAAATGCCCAGATATAGTTCCATCTACTCTTTCAATTGTTTTGGAGCCACTTCTTTTATTGGTTCTTGAACTTACGCGTAATCCATATTTCTTTTTGAGTCTTTCAATATTCAGGTAAAAATTCTTTGCCTCTTGGGTAGACATTTGGGTGTATTCATTAATTTCCAGGGTTGCAGCCGGATAACCATCATAACCAGGACAAGTGATAAAAGCACTTTTCAATGCGTTGTTTTCATAGGTCGTTTGTATATGAATACTTTGGGCTTCAATTGATATTAGGAATGAAAAAAATGCCAAAATAGAAACGAAAAAATTAGGGATAAGTCTCATGATTCTAGTTTTATAAGGTTTTCAAATTGCATTTCCTTGCACAGCTATTGGCCGGATCGATAAATGGATTCCAATCACTAGCATTTTTGACAAAAAAAGGCAGTGTTAAGAATTAGGTAGGTATAGTGTAGAATCATTTTGTAGGTGTTTTTGTAGGAATGGTCCTTTGGACTTAAAGGGCTGTTTAGTAGTTGTGTTTAAAAAAAGGAAGGTGTACCCAGTGGTCTCAAAAAAATAAGTAGGCATTCAAATATGTCAGCTTCTCCAAATTTTATAGTTGAAAAACTTATTGACTCTTTAAGAGGTTGTTTCTCTCAAAAATCAAGGAAAAAACCAAACTGAGGTTCTTTATTGGGATTAAAAACAGATACCACACCAGCTGGAAGTTCTAATAAGAAATGAATCAAAATTTATCACTCCCTTTCCACAACAAACTTCCCATTGTAAAATTCATTTTGATACATTGCTTTCACAAAATACAAACCACTCGACAAGTGATTGATTTTCAATCTATCTGTTGATTCTTTTTTATAAAATACAAGCTGTCCGGCAGCATTGTAAATACAAATATGGTCATATTTTTTATTGAAGTGTAAAGCATCTGCTGTCGGATTCGGGAATAATTCCAATTCAGCAAATGCTATAACCTGAGGAGCTTCTTTTACATTCGTCACATAGTTCTCAATATCAATTTTATAAACCTGATGCCCCTCATCATCATTGGATGCCAAACAATAGAGGATAGAATCCTTTTGTTCAAAATCATGTAATTGCAGTCCCGATTCACAATCAAAATAAGAGGAAACAGTGCGCTCTTCAGCATCGTACAAATTAATTCGGGTATGAATAAAATTTGAACTACCATGAGAGCGATAGGAGTAAATCACTCTAGGGTTGACCAAAGCCTTTTGTCTGGGTAAATTTATGTTGTTATAAACATTGAATAAGCCATCAGATGGTACAACCTCTATTAAGTCCAAATCATAATTAAAGATAGAAATCGTGGCCGCTTCCGGGTTTTCGATGTGCAGTTCTCCATCGTAGAGCGACAAAATCCAGTGGGAAGTAACTATTACACTATCTACAGCTTCGGTTTCCAGGTGATAGGAGAACAGATTATATTCCTGGTCGTTGATTCGATCAAAGTGAAAAAGATAGTCATTACTAAAATAGAGTTCCAAAGCATAAGAGACAAAAGCATTTTTCCTGATCTTTTTTGCCACATCCTGAACCCGGTCATAAAGGACAATTCCTGGTTCGCCGTTTTGAAGAAAATTATAGGCTATATAACGCTTATCTGGAGAAACATAATCATAGAAAAACGAAATATTCTCATCAAAAAAATAATTTTTCAAAGTTTGCCCATCGTAATAAAATAAGGAATCGTTGACGGCAAAAGCGACCGCATCTCCTGTTAATACCCGTGGTTGAGAAGTATTATCCGGATGTATCAATTCTACAGTTGTGGGATCATCAATTTCCATTTTAAAAAGCCCCCCAAAGTGCGCATACATGTAATTATCGGTAATCCTATCGATGCGCCTCAACAATTCTTTTTGCATAGAGGTAATGGGAAACCGCACATTTTTTTCGGTGTCATAAACCTCGGATTTAGTAGCATCAAAAAGATAAGGCAGTATTATATACCGCCCTCCGACTTTATACCTTGAATAGTCCAAATGAGCTGTATAAGAGATAGCTTCAACCAGGGTCGTTGTTGTTTTTGAATCCGGGTCGAATACTACCAAATCCACATAATTGGAATCTGAAGGCGGAGTGCCTCCAAAATCATGGTCTAGGAAATAATAAAATTTACCATCAATTGCGGCAATGTCTCCATCCAGGCCTGCTTCAATCTCATGCGCATAAATGCCATCGGCAGCTTCGGGATCGTAGACTTTTATTTGGCGGGAATATTCATCAAAATCAGAAATATATATCCATTCTCCAGTACATTCTATGCTTGGACCGACGCCATAGTTTTTCTGCAGGAAAGCAGTACCTGGAGTAATATCATTAGTTTGAAAATCATATTCATAAAAACCAAATCCATTTTCATCATCATACAAAGTCATGAAATAACGGCCATCCTTTTTAAAAATCCGTTTCCCCTCATCAATCTCATTCAATTCAAAAGGTGGTAGCTCAATCATTTTGAGTGCCAACGTGCGCGTATTCAAAACCTCCATTTTAGGATTTCCATAATCCCAAAATGTATTAAAAATCAAACTGTCTTCTACATGAACGAATTCAGAATCGGAGAACCCTATCTCCATAATGGTATCCTGCACAACATCCCAAAAGACATATTCCTTGGCAGAAAAATCTTCGTAGCTGAAAAATACCTTATCGTCACTTATTGCATCAATGTTGTACCCAAAGAAGTTTCCGACATCTTTGGAATCAACAAGGTTCAAATCGCCATCCAGGATGTGCAAAAATCGATTAGGAGAAGCATATTCTATGGCATAAAATTGGTCATCTTCCCCTAAAAACAATTCAGACACATAGGCATCAAAAAGCGGAAACTCATCAACAACATCCCCCTCAACTCTGTAAATTACCCCGTCTGCGGAAAAGTATAGGACGTCGTTATAAATAAGATTCAAGAAACCTAAAAAATCATCCGCAATGATTTCGGCTTGTGTCTCAAAAAAGAGGCGTTTTTTAAAAGATTTATCTCCTCCAGTCCCTTCAACATAATAATAGGATGTAGCAGATTTATACAATAAACCTTCTTCAAAAAAAGGCACGTAATCTTCTAATTCGACATCATAAACTTGCTCAACTTGATCAGGTGTTTTAAACCTTATCAGACTTTTATCAAATCTATAATTGGGCTTAGAGGCTCGGAAATAGGAGTCATTTGAAAAGACTTCCTCAATCTCCACTCCAGTCAAAAAATTGATGAATCGAAAAGACCCATAACCGGTGATGATGATTTTATTTTCGTAAATCCTCCATAAATACAAATCAAAATCACATAAGCGAAATGGCGTTGTATAAACCAGTGAAAGTGCTTGATTCTCAAATTCCCAAATTTCAATTTCCTGCTCACCATTTTCAAGGGCATAAAATAATCGGTCTTGAAATTTGAAAACTTCAGTGTTGGGAGAATGAAAAGCATTGTTCTCAAAATGGGTCAATTGAGTGGGTGTTTGTGCCTGCGCTTTGTTCAGCGCACAAAGCGCAAATAGGAGCAATAATTTTTTAAGCATGACTTTTTATTTTTTAGGGCGGCAAATATGAATATCAATCCTGTTAAAAAATCCAAAACGAATTTTGAAAATCTGAAGCACCGTTTTTAATTCCCAAAATCAACCAACCTCCATAAACAAAAAAAAACCGCCTCTCGACTGACTCTACACTCTTCAGATAAACACCAAATTTTACTTGCTTTCACCCATAGATGGGTCGGAATTTATTCCAAATCCACCGTTTTTTCAAAGGGACGGTCTTCGTTCAACGACCAGTTATATCGAACGGGGCGCCACGCGCCCTTTCGTATAACTCGCTATTTATTGGGTGCAGCTTTCTTTATTTTTTTTAGTATGAATCCCATCTTGCTCTTTTTCCTCTTGTATCTATATGAATTGTTCTCGTTCCTGGGTATCTTCCAATTCCTCCCTTATTGCCTATAATTTCTTTTTCTGAGATTTCTAGTACAATTTCCTTATCTTTTTCTGTATATTTTCCATCTCTGTTAATATCTCCTATTACCATATCTATTGCCTCTCCTTTTATATGCTTACTTGAACCAGCGCCCTCTACTTCTTCATTTTTCTTGGGATGTCTATGACCATATCTAATCCAAAAGCCATCTGGGTTATACCCCTTTTCTTTTAATGATCGTTGTAGTTTAAAAACCGCAATTGCAAGTTTTTCGTCAATTAGCCAATAATAATCCTTTCGTTTATCAAACAAGCATTTTCTATAAATCGAATCCCTACAGATAAAATCTTTAACTCTAAAATCTCCAACAATCTTTCTGAAAAAGTCGTTTTGACGTATTACTCTGTACTTACTATTTCTTAGGATGTTTTTATATTTAGGTTCATCTGACTTTGTCCACTCTTTATATCCTTCTTCTATCTCTCTATAATCCAAAATACGATATGAATTCAATACTCTTTCAACTTCCTCTTGACTCTCAATTCTTGGGTTGTTAGAAATTAAATCAAATTTAATTTCTAAATATTTTTCTCTAATATCTGATATTAGGTTGATTCCAAATAATACTACTGATACTGAAAATATCAAAATCACAAATAACCAGTTTTTCATTTTTCCTTTGTAGATTCTCAAATTGTTTTATTCATTTTACAACCTTAAAAGTTTTTATCGGTTTTTTATAAATCTATATTTGTCATATTGTTGCAGTTCCTATTTGAACTCGCCCTCCTTTCGACATTAGTTGCACCCAACGGGCTATGCAACCGCAGTTGCCAGCTTCTACTGGCAATTGACGACTATATTTTGTTGAACAAAAACCTTCGGTAGCCACAACAAAAAATGCTCATCTTTGAATCATTAAATAACCAATAAAAATTTTTCAAGATGAAAAAAAAAACACTGTAATCGCCAGAGCCTGCCATGAAGTTACAGGCTTTGCAGAAATGTACCAAAAATTAGAGCAGAAAGTCATTCTGAGTGGCTTATCTACAGCGACCTTAAAAAATTATGGTCGCAGCATTGCTCACATTTCCCTGTTTTTCAATACCATTCCACTCCAACTCTCCGATGCCGTCATCAATGAATATTTAGCCGAAATCCGGACGAGCAAAAATCCCGGTGAGACCTACTTCAAACATGCCGTTTATGGACTCCGATACTTGTTTCGCCCTTTCGGGCGCGAGGATGGAAATCTACCTCGATTTGGAGCCTGGCCGCCACTTGAAAAAGTGATGAATCGAACCACAAAATCGAAAGGCGAAGCCTTGACAACGAAGGGGCTGTTGCGGACACAAAAAAATGAGGCAAATCCTCCCTTTCCCGAGAGCCGAACCACCTGATGAAATCTATATTTTGAACTTCGTCTTAAAACTATAAACCCCTTAACCACCAACTCCTAGACAGGCACTAAATTGCCCCAAAATCCCCATGCCAAAACTCATCTTTTTGACCCCAAAATCTGTTCCTTTTGAACCCCGCAACCAATATGGAGCTCCTTAAGAAGCAACTGAATCCCAAAAACAAAAAAGCCCGTCCCGCGACTGACTTTATATTTTCCTTTTCAACACCAAATTTTATTTGCTTTAACCCATAGATGGATCCGGCATTTCTCGCAATCCACCCTTTTCGTTCAACAACGAGTTATATCGAAGAGGGCGCCACGTGCCCCGGCGTATAATTCGCTATTTATTGGTGGCTGTATTTTTATATATTAATACTTTATTCAAAATTAAGTGTTTTTTAAATTCGTCTGTTTTCTTCCAATGCTTATGAAAAATATCAATAGGACAATTGAATATTTTTTTTAATTCAAAATTTAGTCTGACGATATTTTTTATATGTTCTGGTTGTGTATAGACCAATACATCAATATCACTTTTTCCTGGTACAAAATTTCCATTTACAGAACTCCCGAAAAAATATAATTCTACTATGTTTAACCTCTTGCACAAATTTTGTACGTCTGGTATTTTTTCTTCAATTGATTTATCTAATTCATACTCTCCTGATAATATTCGTTCCATGTTAAATTTCATCTGCTAATCTATTTTGTTCATGTATTTTTCTATCAGCTTTATTGCTCTTTTGTAGGTTTGTCTAGATTTGATTTTAACTAAATTGCTTTTAGCATTTTTTGATTTCCGCGTTATTACTTCGCATATATCCTTTATATATAACCCAGTTGGAGCCTGTGATTGTCCAGCAATTAAAAATGGACATATCATTGCAAATGCTACTAATTTATCTTCGATTTCTTCATCCCACACAAATACTGAACTTAATATCATCCCTTTAAAATATCTGCTTTTTTGAGATGAATAAAAATAATAATGAGCAGGAGGCATCGTATAGTCCATTCCATATTCATATCCTTTAACGTACTTATTTATATTAATTGGATTTCCATTATTCAAGTCATATTCTCTCTTCTTTTCCCAAATGTTATGCGCCTTCTGATGTCTTGTTAATTTTTCAATTTCACTTGAAATGAATCCCTTGTATCTTTCTAAGCCAAACTTTGAAACTTCTTCTTTCAATTTTTTAAACCAAGTTTCATTTGGAATTTTACCTAAATCATCAGTTTCTTGGAAATCTGAATATGTGCCCAATTGATTTAATTCTAAAAACATTTCGAAAATCGGAATCAATCCTTCTTCGTCTGGAATTTCAAAATGGACAATGAAGTCTTCAAGTTTTATCATATGGTTTTTTATTTATTATTGCCACCAACCGGCCTGGCTATGCGGTGTACCTGGCGGCGGGATTGATCCGTGGTTTAGGGTTCACTGCCAGGTATGAACGTATAGCTCTTGTGTGTGCCTCGAATGGGCATCACTTCTGGCGAAGATAACACTTCCCAGCCAGAAGGTTACTCTAGAGAGATGAAAGTTCTCCTCACGCTTAATAAGCACGGCGTGTAGCAAGCCGCAAGGGCACGTTGGGTGACTAGCGGTCTGAAGTCCCAAAGGGATAAATAAGCGGGACTGCAAAAGTTGGCATGTACGAATAGTTGAATTTCAGAAAAGGTATGGGGTACCTTTTCTGGAAGAGTGCATAAGAGGCATAAATGGGTGGTCAAGGTGGCACGACTTGTCCCGAAGCAGTTCGGGAACACACCAAAGGCTGAGCTTACATTCAACCTATTCATGTAGATGCGGACAGGGTCAGCAGAAAGAGGATGCACCTTACCGAGATGAACGAAGTGATGCGCAGCAAAAAGGTCTGGGAGACCTTTTTAACGGAGAGAACCGCTAGCGGATGGGATGGAATTCCTCCATTTTGAAGGTGGAGAAGTCAGCAGACGCTATAGTAGCGACCGGCTGAAATGCCGACTCGTGAAGGGCTGAACAGCTTGCCCCTTTGGGGTCAATCAGCTGGAGTAAACTTTTATCATGGCGAGTTATTGGGTGACCGATTCCCTTAGACTTGTCATTCGATGAAGCGGAAAAGGCAAGGTTTGGCTGGTGAAAAGAGCGGTCAAACTAATTGACGAACTCCGATAACTATCGGAGTATTCGCGAACCAGCCTGCCCCTTTGGGGAACGTACGGTGGTGTAGCTTGCCCCTTTGGGGAGGGCTCTGGAATAGCGGAACACACCTTTGCCAAATTGGTAGGTTTAAATGTCAATCACTATTCCTTGTCACTCGATTCACTACAGGCTTCTTTTTAAATCAAATCATAATAGGAGTCCTTTCCCAAATGATAAATATTTTCTTTCGCTAATTCTTGTATGTTTTCTCCTCCATCTATCGAAATCCAATCGTCTATTGAGCCTCGAAAACAATATCTTTGAAATTCATATTCATTAGCTTCCCCGATTGAGCGTTTTAATATTCTCATTCTTTCTTCAAATCTCATAAACCTTTTCCTGAGTTCTTTAATCTTTTCTCCTGAATAAAATGGTCTATCCCATAACTCAAATAATCTATCATTATCCTCTTTTCCTGCTACAAAAATCTTTATTGTATTTCCTGTTATCTCAAGCCTAAAATCATCAATCGTTTCATTCTTTTTTAATTCTTTTTCAATAAATTGAAGCTCTCTTTCTCCAAATTTACTTTTCTTCTTTTGTCTGATAAAAATTATACATGTATCGGGTTTTTCAAATACTTCATAGCCTTCGGGTAGAATCTCCAAACAATCCTCATCTTCTTTTTTCGTCATAAAATATGTGGTATTTCCTTTTTTCGTTGGTTTTGACTTTATATAGTAACATTTTCCTTGTCTATTAATAAATTGCAATGCCATCTTTATTTATTTTTATACTGCTTAGGAGGAGTTTCTCCAAATCTATCTTCTATTTCCTTTGAGGTCCAGATATCTGCTTTCTTTAATGATTCATCAAGTGATTTTGAATCCTTATCTTCCCAGCATGTTCCTCCTTCGTCCATTATTCTTATCCATGACGAACTGTAATTATCATCTCCTATTTCAACCCATCCTTGATTATTTATCCACCAAGTGATATTTGGATAATGTTTTGAAAACATCTTTTGTATTTTTTGCCTGCAGTGAACTTGTCTATATCAACGAAATCGTTGATATTTCGATATTCAAAATTAACTAAAATCGGTTTAGGGTTTTGTTGAACCCCTTTAAAAAATGAATTTTCTTTTTTCATCAATCATGATATTTCACAATATTCAAGTAGGGTTGGCTATTAATTGGGAGTAGGCAAAAATTTGACTTGTTGCTCCTCTTGACTTTACAGGAGCAACACAAAACCCTTCTATTTCCCCACTTTCACAAATTTTTCCACGAAATTCCTCCCATCTTTCATGGTGAAAATGACTTGATAGCTCCCCACCATCAAAGCCGAAACATCCACTACTGTATGATCTTCTGACATTTCAAAAGTCGCTATGCGTTTGCCAAAAACATTCAATAGGGTTACCTCAATACTTTTTGCTTCCAACCAATCATTGGGAATGGAAATATTCAAATCTTTATTTGCAGGATTCGGAAAAAGCTTGGCGAACCCTTCCAGTGTTTGGGTTGCTGAAAAAACGGTATTGGAATTTTCATTGCCATTGCCTATCAGTGGAGCTGCATCGTCATTCTTTATCATCCCTTCTCCTTTGTCTTTACCAAATGAAACCCCTACTGTTGGATGCTTCATTTCAACCCAAAAATCTTCATCGTTTTCGTGTTTTGAATCTTTGGTACTTCTACAAATTACATAGCGAATATTGCTTCCGCCTGGAGTAAAATAGGCAGTGCCACTTCCTTGTACATAATCATTATCACTAAGGGTAGCAGCCCCATCTGTGGTTTCATAATCTACCTGATCAGTACAACCACTTTCTGCTCTTTCAATTTTGAAAAAGAAAAAAGTGAAGCCTGTTCCATTGCCTTCATTTTGACTGATATCATTGATAGTCAGCGTAGTACCTTTTACTTCAATGGCAGTAGTACATTGATCAATATTTCCAGCATCATCCGTTACAGTGAGTGTTACACTGGTCATACCTCTATCATCACAATCGAAACTGGTTTGAGATAAACTCATATTTACTGTGCAATTATCAGAACTGCCTGCGTCAATATCCGCAGTTGTTATGGAACCTGTACCTCCTGACAATTGAACAACATGATTGGCAACACACTGTGCATTGGGATTTTGTACATCCTGGACGGTGAAGGTTTTTGCGCAAGTCTTTTTATTGCCAGCTGCATCTTTTGCCCGCCATTTTATTTGGTAGGTATCTGGTGCATATTGCCCATCCGGGTTTGTCGTCCAATTTTGAACCACAGCACCATTGGAGTCCCAGATTTTGGCTTTGAGTTCCGTTACACCACAATTGTCACTTGGGTTTGGAACTGTAAAACTCATGGTAGCAAAACATTCATCCAAATCGGTATTAAATGCAGTGAGATAATTCGCACAAGTGCCGTTGAAGTTTGGTTTTTCAGCATCCACCTCAACAGTAATGCTAAAGGAACAAACAAGAGATTCATTGCCCTCTGAATCTGTGGCTTTGTATTCGATCGTTTGACTGCCCTCATTGAAGAAGGAGCCACTCGTTTGACCTGATGTTTGTGTCACAGTAGGGTTCGCATCGCAGTTGTCCGTTGCCCCTGGAGCTGTCCAGCTAATCGTCGCGCCACATTGCCCGGCATCCATAGCCTGAGTAATGTTGGAGGGACAGTTTTGCAAAATGGGGTTTTCCGCATCCGCCTCAACCGTGATGCTAAAGGAACAAACAAGTGATTCATTGCCTTCTAAATCAGTTGCTTTATACTCAATCGTTTGCGTGCCTTCATTGAAAAAAGAACCGCTGGATAAACCTGAAGTTTGCGCCACTATTGGGGTGGCATCGCAATTATCCGTTGCAGATGGAGCTGTCCAGGTTACAGTCGCACCACACTGTCCAGTATCCATTGCTTTCGTGATGTTTGAAGGACAATTACTCAAAACAGGCTTTTCGGCATCTGCCTGAACGGTAACTGTGAAGGAACATACCAGTGATTCATTACCTTCCAAATCAGTCGCTTTGTACTCAATCGTTTGCGTGCCTTCATTGAAAAAAGAACCACTCGTTTGACCTGATGTTTGTGTCACACTTGGATTGGCATCACAATTGTCCGCTGCGCTGGGGGATGTCCAGGTAACGATTGCACCACATTGCCCGGATTCCATTGCTTTGCTGATGTTCGCAGGACAGTTATGCAAAACGGGTTTGGTATCATCTTCAATTGTCAGTGTAGCATCACAAGTTTCGGTATTGCCATTGCCGTCATCAGCAGTCACTGTAACCACCATTTCGCCGATATCGTTGCAATCAAAATTACTTTGTGAAAGGGAAATCTCAGGTACTCCGCAATTATCATCCTTGGAGCTTAATACGTCTGATTCGGAGATCGAAGCGGCGCCATTGCTGTCAAGGGCAAGGGTTTTGTTTTGGCAGGAAATGGTAGGTTTAATGTTATCTTGGAAAGTAACTATTGCAATACATTGGTCAATAACATCATTGTCATCAGTAATGGTCAAGGTGACGTTTTGTGGAATTCCAATGTGAGCGCAATCGAAATCTGTTTCATCTAGCGTAATATTTTTCAAACCACAAGACGCAGTACTGCCATCATCCACATCGGAGGTCGAAATGCTAACCATTCCTGAGTTATCCAGGTAAGCAGTGTGGTTTTTACAATTTGCAATTGGGGGATTACAGATAAAATCAATTTTCAGATCATTTTTTAAAGGATTATCAACACTTGGGGCAATGCCTGCAAAGGCGCTTGATTGGAAATCAAAAGTGAGTGAAAACACATCATTGATGTCATCGTGATTGTTGGCATTCCCGGTGATACTGGCAAGTACTTCTGTATCGCTTTGGCGAATAAGATTTACCGACAATCCCGCTGGTAAGTTGGAAACCAATACCTTACTCGTTGCAACAAAATCTTCGCCGTTGGTACCTGAAAAATTTTCATAATTTAAAGTGATGTTTATCTGATTCGATATGCTGCCATCATTGGCTAGAGATTCACTAAATAAGTCATTATCATAGGACAAAAGACCATTACAATTATCAGAGCGAAAAAGCTTCTGGTCGCTTGCATTGGAATACATCTGAATATACATATGCCCGTTGGCATCCAATTCTGAGTTCCAGGTATCCATATCATACACAATATTTCCAATTGGCGTAATATCCATCATGATGCTACCGTCATAGCGAAAAAGTGTTTGCTGTGTATTATTTGGAAAAGCCCAAAAATAAACGTTCCCATATCCATCTGTTCCTAATGATTCATAATTAACCCAAGGTCCTCCTGTCGGCGTAATATCCGTCCAGAGACTACCGTCGTAGCGATATAACTTATTACCCACCACAAAATAAATATTCTCGCTGTCGTCCATGCCCGCTGGCCAAGTATAAGTCCAAGGTCCTCCTGTCGGTGTAATATTTGTCAAGGTACTACCGTCATAACGATATAGTTTAAAACCATTTGTACTGGAATAAATCGAAAAATAAATATTCCCGCTGCCATCTATGCCTCGACCTCTTATATCACTCCAAGGACCTCCTGAGGGCGTAATATCCATCACCGTGCTGCCGTCAGAGCGATATAATTTTTCATTGCCTGAATTGGTTTTCATCACAAAAAACCTATTTCCGTTGACATCTTTCAAGAAGTGTTTAGTTACAATTTTACTCCAGGGACCTCCCGTGGGCGTAATATCTGTCCAGATGCTGCCGTCATAATGATATAGTTTATTTACATTTCCACTTGCCCTCATCGAGAAAAACATATTCCCATTGCCGTCCGTGATCCCTTTGTATATATCAGACCATGTCCCTCCTGTCGGGGGGGTAATATCTGTCCAGGTGCTGCCGTCATAGCGATATAGTTTTTCATCATATGAGACGGAATAAGTCCTAAAATATATTTCTCCGTTGCTGTCCTCAACCATATTGCCAATAGCCTTCCATGGACCTCCTGTTGGTGTAATGTCATCCATGATGTTACCGTCATAGAGAAAAAGGCTCACATTGTATGTTGAGCTGTTTTGAGCTCCATAATACTTGTTACCACTATCATCCAAACCTCTTTCGCTAAGAGACCGCCAAGGTCCTCCTGTTGGCGTAATTTCTATAACCGTACCACCATCTGTGCGATATAGTTTTCGATCGTTTGAAAGGATATTAGTTCTATAGTAAATGTTTCCATTATCGTCTGTACCATCAAAATAAATTAAACCCAAAGAAGCTCCAGTAGGTGTTACATCCGTCCAGGTACTTCCATCATAGCGATATATTTTTGAATTACCTTGACTGGGATACATCCGAAAATATATATCCCCGCTGCTATCCCTGCCCCCTTCGCTAATACGAACCCATGTCGTACCTACAGGCGTAATCTCCGTCCAGGTGCTGCCGTCAAAGCGGAATAGTTTCTCATCGTTTATACTCGAATACACTACATAATACATATTTCCATTGCCATCCATACCAGTTGACCTAACTTCACTCCAGGGTCCTCCCGGAGGGGTGATTTCCGGATAGCAATTTTGCCCTATAGTTTCTACATTTGGATTTATGCAGCATAAAAAAAACCAAATCACCAGACCAAGGACTCTTTGGCTAATAGCTTTTGTGGTTAGTAAAGCAGGCTTTGGAGAAAATGCTGTTTGAGTTTTCAGTACATCTTTCATAATGTTGCTTCATTTTTTGTTCATGAAAAAGTTGATAGGTACTTTATTACTCGTAGGCACAAAAAAAAAGTCCTCCTATCGGAAGACTTTTTTTTAAGATAGGAGGCATTTTGAAAATGCCTCCTATCTACACCTCACTATCATTTTACCTCCTTTTCCTAAAAAACCAAATCAAACCCAAAAGCAAAATTCCACCAAGCCCCAATAGCCACCACCTGTTATCATTTCCAAAATCCACCCCTTCCCCATCGCCCATCAAAACAAAGGCGCTCCAGTAATGCGGAAAAGTCTTTGGGCTGCTCTCCAGGTAAGTCAATTTGGCATTGCGCAGGGCTTCATCCTTGCCTTCTCCTTTTTTTAGGTTTTTATAAAAATCCTGCATGATGAGGGAGGTGGCTTCATCGTCGGCCTGCCAAAGACTCATCACGATATTGGGGCAGCCGGCATGGCGAAAAGCGCGTGCCAGACTCATTACCCCTTCGCCTCTGGCGAGTTTGCCGGAGCCGGTGTTGCAGGCACTCAAAACAGCTAATTCGGCATTCAAATTCATGTTGTACAATTCATAAGCATGCAGCACATCATCTTCCAGGGAATCCAGGGTTGAGGTGAAAATCAGACCGGAATAATCCGGATTTTCGTCATTCGAAAAAGCATGCATCGCCAAATGAAGGATTTTGTAAGAACCTGCATTTGCTTTAAATGCCTTTTCTGTGGCTGCTTCGTGGGTTAAGGAAATTCCGCTGGTCGTTTTGGCAATATTGTTGGCTTCTTCTTCAATAAATTTCAAAGCCGTAAAGCCGTCTCTGGTGGCCAGATATTCATTTTTTGAGTTTTCATATTTTGGTGCGAAAGCCAGCAGCCCCTGCCCTTCGTGCTTATCAATTGCTTCCCGAATGAAGAGGGTACCGGAAAAAGCCTGCCGAACCGTATGGTTTTTAAATAAATAGGGAAGATTTGCATAATTCACCCCGGTGCTATCGGAAGTTTGTGTGAGCAAAATCTCAAAAGGTAAAAAAGAAGTAATACCGTCCGGGACAAGGATCAATTTTTCATCTGAAGGCTGAATCATGTCGGCTAGCAGAAATTGATAAATGTTCGATGATTTTTGGATAAACGATTGGTAGGTCTGTAAATCATTGCCCTTCAGTTCTGCCAGTTCAGGGTTTTTCAATAAATCAATTAGTTCTTCAATTTGCGTAGCGATGTTTTCATCGAAAGGTTTAAAATCAGATTCAATACCTGCTTTCGTGATTTTAAAAATTGGAAACCAATCTTCTCCAAAAAAGAAAGTGATGAATGCAGTTTTTTCGTCGGGCAAATGATTTTGGATATCTGCTATAGTCGCTACGCTGGAATTGTATTTTATCTCAAAATAATCCGGAAAATCTGCTTTTAATTGTTCCCTAAATCGATCCAACTCATTTTCCTTTTTAAAGCGCTGACTTTTCAAGTAATCAATTGAATCGGTTGGCACCTGATTTTTTTCCAATTCGTAAATGGTCTTTTTTAGCTGGGCAATTTCGTCTTCGTGAACAGATTGTTTTTCCAATAAATCTTTGGGAATTTGCCCTGAAGCTTTCGCCAGATTTTCGCGCAATGAAGTGAGCAAAAGCATCGCCTTACTTTTTTCGGAAAAATGAAATCCATGTTCCAGGTATTTCTGCTCCTCGGTTTGATTGTACAGCTCAAAACAAATATGGACTGCTTTGTAGTAATAACTTCTGGCGTTTTCCAACAACAAAAACTTTGATTGTTCGCCTTTGAAATTTTGACAAACCAAATCTATATAGGCATCTAAAAAATGATAGGTTTCGAGGGCAGCTTCTAAATATTTTTGATCATTTTCTTCTAAATAAAGTTGAAACAAAACATTGCATTTGAAATCTATAAAGCCATCATAATCAGACATTTCGGACAATAAATCCTTCGGCGGATTTTCAAAATGATTGTCTGGAGTTTCCAGACTCAGTAAGGTAAAAATGGATTGCTGAATGTAATCGGTTGCTTCGTTGAGTTGACCCGTTTTTAAATAATTATGAGCAATCCCTTGTTGCGAAACGGCGATATTTTGATGAAATTCATCAAATAGTTGTTCGTGAATTTCAATGTTCTTTTGATAATAAGGAATGGCTTCATCGTATCTTTCCAGCATGTTTAGGCAAGCGGCGATTCCCCGATTTTGTTCTGCAACTTCCTGATGAAAGGGTCCATAACTTTTTAATTGAATGTCCAGGGCTTTTCGAAAGTAAAACAAGGATTTTTCATAATCCCCTTTATAATAATACAATCCTGCAAAAGCTTCATAAGGGTAGATTAGATACTTTTCGGGATCCAAGCGAAGTGCAATATTCTCTGCTTTTTTTGCAAAGGCGATTCCCTTATCCAGTTCCTTTGTTCGACTCAAGAACATGGCGAAAAAGCTATGATTTTTTATTGATTCACTCGAATTTATCCCATAAATATCTACCACCGTTCGAAGTGCTTGCTCTCTGTATTCCACCGCTTTTCCCATGTCTCCCGTAAACCAATAATAACTAGCCACCAGCGCATAAGCCTCACCCAACCAGGATTTATCAATCGATTTTTGGAAAAATGCCAGTGCTTTTTCAGCATTTCCCAGGAGGTCTTCCGTGTTGTTTTCAAACATGCTGGCAGACCCCAATTGATAGTAGTATCTCCCCTTGTAAAAGTTTTCATGGGAAGCCGGTGACTGCCAGTTTGCCAGGGCTTTTTGGGTATTTTCCTTTACCCCGGCTGTTTTTCGCAATTTCAAATTGCAATTATTGATCATTACATTGGTCTGATGAAATAATTTCCAGAGCTGATATTCTTCGTAAATACTTTTTGCTTTTGATAATTGCTCAATGGCATTTTCGTATGCTTTTTCGCTATATAAATTTTCACCCTCCCTGAGATAGGTTCTGGCAGTGAGGCTATCTTTTTCAATTTGAGAAAAGAGGAAAGTGGGTAAACAAAAAATCAGGACTGGAAGTAAGATTTTCATTGTAGACCTCTTTGGAAAGATGAATTTTGTAAAGCCGCAATAGTTTGTGAGGATTTTTGATAACTGCATGGGATATGATTGCTAATTGAGGACAAAGTAATTTTATTTTTTAAAAATCGTCCTCGTTTTCTATAAAAAACACATATACGACAATTTATCAATTTTTTGTACATTTGAAAAATTGGTACCAAATTAACAATCGAAGCGTTTAGAAAAAAGTCCTCTCCTGTAGGCTGCAATTCATGAGAATTCTTTCAAAAAACAAATGGTCAGACGAAAAAATCGTAGCTGCCTTAAAATCTGGCGGACAGGAACGGGAAGGCGCTACCCAATACCTTTTAAAGCAACATGTCAATTATGCCTTCAAATTACATCATCAGCTGAGAATTGAAAAAGAAGAAGCTCGTGATGCACTGGTTGATGGTGTCCTGGCAATCATTCATCAAATCGAAAAAGGAACTTATACTTCTGGCAAGGCTACCCTTACAACTTACCTGTATCGAATTATTTATAACAAGTGTGTGGACTTTTCGAGAAAGCGTTCGAGTAATAAATTAGATTATCCCGAAAAAATACCTGAGACCAGTGATGGTGCTCCAGATATGATTCGGGTTTTAGCTGCAAAAGGCGATGTGCGGGAATTAACAAATTTATTAAAGCAAATAGGCGATACCTGTCAACAAATTTTGTTGGATTGGGGTGCAGGTGGTTACAATATGACAGAAATTGCTCAACGGGCAGGACTCAAAAACGCTGGTCAGGCAAAACGTCAGAAGTACAATTGCTTGCAAAAACTGATGAAAAAGGTTCAGGAGAAGCGGTCGTCTATTATGAAATGAAGATAGTACTTAGAACTGAGATTTACTATCCGGTAGCTAGCGGGAGGAGTTTTCGCAAATCCTGGGTTTCCGATTACCCTGTAGCGCAGCTTGGGAATTGTTGTAAATAAAAAAACAATGAAAGAGCAAGATCTGGACTTAATAGAGCAATATTACAGCAATACCTCCACAAAAGAGGAGCGAAAGGCCTTCGAAGAACGCAAAGCCAGGGATCCAGACTTTGCAGAGTCCGTAGAATTGTATGAAGTCTCCCAAGCCATTATTCAAAACAATCATCGGGATCGTCTTGTGGAAGATGCCCAATCTTATATGAATGCTTTGGAATCTCCTTCCAAAGCTCGTGTTTCTTTTTTTTTAAATAGGACCTGGCAAATGGCTGCTGCAGTATTGTTGATCGTGACTGCTGTGTTTTTAATCAGAAACCTCTCCTCCCCTACTCCAGAAAAAATATTTGCTCAACAATTTGAAATGCCTTCCCCTCCAAATGTGCGTACAATGGAAGCAAATACTAATGCCCAATGGGAACAGGCGATTGCCGCTTACAATGCACAACAATTTGAAAATGCCATAAATCTGATGCAGGAATTGCTTCAGGATAATGAATTGATAATCAGGGATCGGGTTCATTTTTATGTAGGCATTGCTTATCTGCAAAACAACCAGGCAGCTCAAGCCATCAATCATTTCCAATCAGTTCTCTCTCAAAGCTCTTATGCCCAGCAGGCAGTTTGGTACACCGCGTTGACCTACATAAAATTGGAAGACACCGAAGCTGCTATGAAATTGCTTCAGACCATTGTCGAGGATCCTAATCATTACAAGCGAAATGCTGCACAAGTGATTTTGGAACAACTGAAATAGCGCTTGAACTCCATTAAGGATTAACATTTTCCTACCTTGCAGTTCCCTTTTCAAAAGCCTTCATTTCACCCTAACTAGAAGTCTACAACTATGAAATCAGTTTTTATTTTCTTTGGGTCCTTGCTATTACCTTTTCTCATACAGGCGCAAGATCAATTGCGAGCGGATTACCAGCGAGCAGTCAGTTTTATGTATAACAATTACAATAACAAAACTGTTTTTAATCTCTATACTTCAGTAGGTTGGTGGGAAGATGGTTCTGGATTATACTTTACCAGTTATGATACCAATAGAAAATCCTATAAAAAGATTGAATTCGACGATTATGAAGTAACCGATTTATTTGATCATGAAAAAATTGCCAGTCAACTCAATGATATTTTAAAGGACAGCTTAGCCTCCAATAAGCTTTCTTTTGATTTGATTGAGAAAAATGAGGAGGGAAAGCTTGTTATTGAGAAAAATAAACGCAGATTTGAAGTAGATGACCTTTCTGAATTAAAAGAAATCGAAAAAGAGGAAAAGGAAAAAACTTCACCTCATGAAAGAAAATCGCCGGATGGAAAATGGGTCGCTTTTGTCAAAGAGTACAATTTATATATCCGCTCAACCGAAACCGGGGAGGAGTTTCAGCTAAGTAAAGATGGTGAGAAAAATTATGAATACGCCTCCTGGTATGGATGGGGTGATCTTATGGAGGGTGAAAATGGCGAGCGACCACGACGTTTTTCTGTGAATTGGTCAGCCGATTCAAAATGGATAGCTGCAAATATTTGTGACCTGCGCAATGCCAACAAAATGTACCTTCTGGACTTTAGTGTTGATACACTTTACCGTCCGCAACTTTGGTCCTACTATCGAGGTTCGCCAGGGGATACGAACATGGTTTATATGCAACCTGTGTTTTTCAATATAGAATTAAAAAAAGAAGTCAGAACCGATTTGCCCAAAAATACACACATAAATAACGTATCAATTGAATGGACAGAGGAGCCAGGAATTGCTTTGGCCAATTATTCTGAGCGCGGTTATCAAAAAGAGTATGTTTTAAAAATTGACTTGAATAAAAACACCTCAACAACCTTAGTTGAGGAAACCAGTGAAACCAATATTGATAATTTCAGATTTTGGCAAATCGAAGGCAAAAACAAAATTATTTTTCTTTCGGAGCGAAGCGGTTGGCGTCAATTGTACTGGACGGATTTAGAAGGAGGAAAAATACATCCTATTACAAAAGGAAATTTTTATATCAATTCCATTGAACACATTGATGAGGAAAATGAAGTCATCTACTTTGTATCATCAGGCAAAGATCCAAAGGCAAACCCTTATCATCGACGATTGTATGCTACTGATTTGAAAGGAAACATAATGGAACTTACATCCGAAAATTTTCATCATCAAATAGATTTCAGCGAGGATGGAAAATATTTTGTTGACAATTATTCCTCCATTTCTGTCCCTACCATAACAGTCTTGCGAAATGCCAAAAACGGGAAAGTTTTAGCGGAATTGACGAAGGCAGATGTAAGTCATTTTTCCCAAAAAGGATGGCAAGCTCCGGAAGTTTTTCAGCTAACAGGTAAAGACGGAAAGACACCAATTTATGGTGCAATATGGAAGCCCACCAATTTTGATCCTAATAAAAAATACCCCCTTATCGATAACACCTACACTGGACCCCATACACAGGTTTTCCCAAAATCTTTTGATAGAATATTTTCCTGCCAGTCGCTTGCTGAGCTGGGTTTTATTGTAATGAAAGTAGATGGTTTAGGTTCCTCAGGACGTTCGAAAGCTTTTCACAACTACTCTTATAAAAATATGGGTGACAATCTCCGCGATCACGTTTTAGCGATTCAATACTTAGCAAACAAATACGAATGGGTTGATGGAGAACGAGTGGGGATCTACGGCCACTCGGCAGGGGGTTTTGATGCAGGCCATGCCATGTTGGCTTTTCCTGAAACCTACAAAGTTGCAGTTGCAAGTTCTGCTGACCATGACTTCAGGATGGAAAAAGCCTGGTGGCCGGAAATGTATATGGGTTG
Organism: Saprospiraceae bacterium; assembly: GCA_041941305.1. GTDB lineage: Bacteria > Bacteroidota > Bacteroidia > Chitinophagales > Saprospiraceae > JANSWP01. The sequence goes on along the minus strand of JBGTQJ010000046.1, from coordinate 47,129 downwards.
GCCCGTGGATGAATCTTACCACGAAGTTTCCAATATTACGATGGCTGACCGCTTACAGGGTAAATTATTGTTGGTGCACGGTGCCATGGATGAAAATGTCAATCCATCGGCTACCTACAAATTAGCCGAAGCATTGATTCAAGCGGATAAAGATTTTGATTTTCTCATTATGCCAAGCCAACATCATGGTTATGGTGGAAAGCATCGTAAATACTTTTTGAAAAAAAGATGGAATTATTTTGTGGAGCATTTGCGCGGCTTAGAGCCAGTTTGGGATTTTGCCTGGGAATAGTAGTTAAAGTATCTCCTCCAATGCTCCCACTAACATATTTACATGATTCTTTGTGCAACTTTCGCCCATAATTCCAATTCGCCAAATTTTTCCTGCAAAAGCACCCAAGCCGCCTCCTACTTCGATGTTGTAATCATTCAGAAGCTGCCTTCTCAGCTTGGCTGCATTGGCGCCTTCGGGTAAGAAAACGGAATTTAAATTTGGCAGGCGATAGGCTTCTTCTACCAAATAACGAAATCCCAGGTATTCCAATTTTGATTTCAAATAAAGGTGTACTTCTTTATGCCTTTTCCAGCGATTGACCAAGCCTTCTTCCAGGACCAATGCCAATGCTTCTCGTAGTGCAAAAATAGAGGAAACTGGAGCAGTGTGGTGATAGGCTCGTTTTGCTCCTGCCCAGTAATTTCTAACCAATGTCAAATCCAGAAACCAACTCTGAACTTTTGTTTTTCGATGCTCCATGACGCTAACAGCAGATTCGGAAAAACTAACTGGTGATAAACCTGGAGGAGCACTCAGGCATTTTTGAGAGCCGGTATAAATGGCATCAATTTTCCATTTGTCGACATCCAGTGGAAGGCCACAATAGGACGTTACTGCATCTACTACCAATAAACTACCAGCGTTATGTACCAAATCGCTAATTTCTGCCAATGGTTGGCAGACTCCTGTTGAAGTCTCGGCGTGGACCAGTGCAACTAATTTAGGTCTTGGGCATTTTCCTAACGCTTCCTTGACTTGTTGGGGTTCAATGATTTTTCCCCATTCTACCTCAACTTTGTGAACTTTCGCACCACATCTTTCTGCTATATCCATCATTCTACCACCAAACACCCCATTGATACAAATGATGCATTCATCACCAGGTTCAAGCAAATTGGCCAGGCAAGTTTCCATGCCCGCACTACCAGGTGCAGAAACCACAAAAGTCAGCTGGTTTTCTGTCAAAAAAGTTTGTTGAACCATGCTTTTGACTTCATCCATCATTTTTACAAATTCCGGATCAAGGTGCCCAATCAAAGGACTTGCCATTGCTTTTAAAACTCTTGGATGTGCGTCTGAGGGACCAGGACCCATCAATATTCTTTTGGGTGGGTTGAAGTTGGGTAAATGCATATTATTCTCTCTAATTACAATGAAGAATTCTAAAATTAGTTCAAGTTGCGAACGAGCAGCTCGCCAGCTCTGCTGGCTCGCAAAAAGGGAGTTTCAGGGGGCAAACAAGGGCATGTTGCCCTTGTTTGCCCCTGAAACCCCTCCTGAGCCGCACAGCAAGGTGCGGCGAAGAAGTTGTTCGCAACATAGATCTATTCTCGTAATTCTTTGCGCTTCCACTCCATATTAGTTTTTTTTCATCCTTCTAATTTAACTTAATCGTGCCCTAAATCGTCTCAAACATGCATTCTGCTTGTCGAAACGACATATGGATTTATCGAAAATAGAATCGATTTATCTTTGAATCCTTTCCAAGTTACTAATTTGGCAACGAAACCAACTAGCTTACGCTGAATGAACATTTCAATACAAGGTCTTCACAAAAAATATCCAAACGGGAATCAAGCCTTAAAAGATGTCAATCTCGAAATTAAGGATGGCATGTTTGGACTATTGGGACCCAATGGTGCAGGAAAATCAAGTTTGATTCGAATCCTGGTTAGTTTGATGAAACCAAGCAGTGGGAAAGTATTGGTCAACGGAAAAGATGCTGCAAAAAACAGAGCCTATGTCAGGAGCATGTTAGGGTATCTCCCACAAGATTTTAGTTTTTTTTCCAATCTCAAAACCCACGAATTTTTAGATTATGCTGCCCGTCTGGCTGGTATGAGCAGTAGAAAAAAGCGCAAACAAGCGGTCGATCAATTGTTGGAAGAAGTTGGTCTTTTTGATGTACGGAGCCGCAAAGCCAGCAAATTATCCGGTGGTATGAAGCGCCGATTGGGAATTGCACAGGCACTCATCAATGAACCCAAAATTATTATCGTGGATGAACCGACTACCGGACTTGACCCGGAAGAACGAATTCGTTTCCGAAACCTTTTGGCCAGATTGGGAGCTAAGGATATCATCATCATCTTATCCACCCACATTGTCGCAGACATTTCCAGTATTTGTGAACATATGGCGCTTTTGAACAAAGGAGAGATAGCCTTTTCCGGTTCACCAGAAGAATTGATAAGACAGGCCAAAGGACATGTCTGGTCCATTTATGCCACAGAGAAAGAATATTTAGAGGTCAATCAAAAATATGAGGTAGTAGCGACGGTCATGATGAAAGATGGTTGGAAGATTACGGTTGTTGCTGATGAAGTTATAGGATATGATGCAGAACCAGTTCAACCGAATCTGGAACATGCTTATGTTTACTTTGTAGAGCATACTTTAAAAAGAAATCGCCCTTCCTTGCTACGCAACTCGGGCGATAGTAGGGGTTAAAGGGAAAAGCGATAAATAATTTGCTTTGAAGCAAATTATTTATCGCTTTTCCCTTTAAAATCCCCACGAGCCGCCGAAGGCGGCGAGTTTTTGAAGACTTGAAACAATATTAAAATGTTTTCAACATTTTTTACTATAGCAAAATACGAACGGAAAGTCCTGCTGCGGAGCTGGTTTTTTCGAATATTCACCATATTGACGCTGTTTTTTGTCTTTGGCTTTAATATGGGAGAAATCTCTGCTGTAGGTGATCAAACTTGGATTTATAGAGCCGTTGCTTCCAATATTCCCTATGTAGCGATATTTATTTTAAATATTGGATCAGCCATTATTGCCGTTTTCCTGTCTTCAGAATTTATCAAGAGAGATCGCAAGCAGGATACCACAGAGGTTTTTTACACGCGCAACATGAGTAATGCAAGTTATGTGTTGGGCAAAGCGTGGAGTATCTTGTCTATTTTTCTAATTGTTAATATAGCAGCTTTAACATTAAGCCTGATATTCAATTCTTTAGCAAAAGATACTTATATCGACTGGCAGGCATTTTTGTATTATCCCTTGTTGATTTCTGTTCCTACTTTGGTATTCATCATAGGTTTGTCTTCTTTAATGATGGGCATTATCCGTAACCAGGCTTTAACTTTTGTCCTACTAATTGGGTACATTCTGTCCAGTTTAATCTACCTGAAAAGTTCACATAATTACCTCTATGATTACATGGCTTTTTATCTGCCCATGTTTCATTCACAAATTACTGGCTTTGGAGATTGGGAAACCATTTGGACATTGCGGACGATGTACACCTGTTTTGGTCTTGGATTTTTATTCATATCCGTGTTGTTGTTAAAACGGCTTCCTCAATCCAGGTTTCAAAATTATATGTCCGGGATATTGGCATTGGCTTTTTTAGGTAGTGGGATCTATTTGGGGAATCAGCATTTGAATCGTTACCATAAAAGTGTAGAACTTCCAGAGCAAATGATTGCACTAAATAATGAGTACCTTTCTTTTGCTCAAATTGACATCGATGAACATGACCTATTTTTGACCCAAAAAGCTGATGGGATAAGTGTTGAGGCCAACATTATGGGAAAGACCAGAGCGGAGAGTCAAGCGTTTGTTTTTAATTTAAATCCAGGTCTTAATGTGACAGAGGTCAAAGTCGATGGACAAGCCATCCAATACGAAAGAAAGCTACAACTTTTATTGGTTCAATTTGATTCGATAATTCCAGCAGGCGCAAATATCAATCTCCAGTTGAATTACTCTGGCACTATTGACGAAAATGCCATGTTTATTGATATCGACCAAAAACAAAAGTTCGAAAGACAACCAGATCAAGACTTATTTGACATAGGGAAAAGATATGCATTTATTCATCCTGATTTTTTGCTATTGACCCAGGAAGCTCAATGGTATCTTCAATCAGGTGTTGGATATAGTACTGAAAGTGCCTCCTGGTTTCGCAAAGATTTTATTGATTACCAATTAAGGGTAAAAACTTTGCCGGGGTTGATACCAATTTCTCCAGGCCAACGCGAAGAAACAGGGGCGCATACTTATATGTTTGAGCGGGACTATGCCCTTCCACATCTATCACTATCCATTGGCAAATACGAAAAGAAAAGCTTGCAAGCGGATAGTCTTGAATTTTCAGTTTATCATATTGAAGGACATGATTATTTTGTGGATGCTCTGGATGAAATCCGAGATACCATACCTTCCATCATATTAGAACGTCTTCAGGATTATGAACGGAAGACGGGTTTGAAATACCCTTTCAAAGAATTTTCCATTGTAGAAGTTCCCGGACAATTCAAATCATTTGATCGAAGCTGGACATCTATTCATCAGACCAACCAGCCAGGACTGGTTTATTTTCCAGAAAAAGGATTATTCGACCGAAGGAATGATTTTAATGGCTACGCAAAACGAATGAAAAGATGGGGAAGAAACAGAAACAAGACTCCGAAAGAAATTCAATTATCCGTATTGAATCGATTTTTGGATATGTTTTACGAATTCAAGGATATAGATACGGATTGGAGAAATAATCAGGTGACGGTTGAAGAGTCCATTAATCCTTATTATCAATTCGTACAGTTTTATGAAATGAGCAACAACCTCGATTCGGAGGATTGGCCAGTTCTTAATCGGGTGTTTGAATCTTATCTAAGAGGAAGTGAAGGTTCGGAACCTGGTTGGGTTAGAAGATATAGTGGAAGTACTCAAAATGAACTGGCGAATATGGTTTTGCAAGAAAAAACCTTTGCTGAAGTTTTAAATTTAAAAGAAAACAAAGAATTAATTGATAATGTCATTGAATTAAAAGGAGAGACCCTGTTTTCCTTAATCCAGGCTAAGGCCAACACAGATCAATTCAGAGACTTTATCGGAGATTTATTAGAGGAAACCCGCTTTCAAAACCTGCCTTTTGAAGATTTTAATGAACGATTGTACAAGGAATTTGGGGTGGATTTGTCCGGACACATGGATAAATGGTTTAATAAAATTCAATTGTCCAGATATCGTATCAGTACACCAATAGCTGAAAAAGTGTTGGCTGGTAATAGAGAAATGATTAGGGTCAGTTTTACAGTGACCAACGATGGCAGTTCTGAAGGGGTTATAAAAGCTGCTTTACACCCTAATGAAAACACAGACAAATTACTTTATCTGGAGGCTGGACAAACCAAAGAAGCTTATTACCTAACGGTAGAGGAACCTACAGGCATTCATTTCAACACATTAAGTTCAGGCAATTTACCCAATCAAATTGAATACAATTTTGAACAAATCGCCAAGAGTAATGCAAAAAATGCATTTGAAGGGGAGTCCATTATTGAAGAGCCTCTGGTATTGGTCAATAAGGGAGAAATCATTGTAGATAATGAAAATCAGGAATTTGATTTTACTCATTTTGAAGAAGTTAGTCGATTGCGAAAATGGATAAAACCCAAAGAAGATGAAGGTTTTAAATACAAAGGAACACGAGTTTGGCGTGCGCCATTAAATTGGACAGCCACCACCAGCGACGAATTTTTTGGAGAATTTATTCGCTCTGCTTTTTACATAAAAGCTGGGGATGGCTCTAAGGAAGCTAAATGGAACATTCCGATTGTAGAGCCTGGTCGATATGATGTATTCTATCATGTTTACAAAGATGATTCATTCAATTGGAATCGGGAACAACGTGGAAGCTATCAGTTTACAATTCCGCACCAGAATGGAACAGACCACCCCAAAATAGAGCTGAGCAGGCAAAGCCCTGAAGGGTGGACAGCTTTAGGGGATTATTCTTTCAGTTCCGATACGGTCACCATTTCCTTGAGTAATGAAACCAAACTACGAGCTGTTTTTGCCGATGCTATCAAATTGGTAAAAATGGATTGATGATATCGGTTTTTCGAGTGAAATGAGATAATAAAATTTAAAGAGGTTCAATGTAGGATCGCTTCGCTGTCGGAGGTCAGACACTGTCTGAGTCTCTGAACTCCGATAGCGAAGCGATCTAAGCTCTGACAGCGAAGCGATCTCTTAAAAAAAAGAAAACAATCAACAATTATGAAGAGACACCTACTTGTTAGCTTTTTACGCTTTTTTTCAGTCGGATTGTGTGGTCTGTGCTTCACCTCAAATTATTCTCTGAATGGACAAACACCATTGACCTTGCAGGCTGCTTTAGAAATTGCGGAATCTGGAAGTCCTTCCATCCAGCGCTCCTTGTTAAATATTGAACAATACCAACACAGTTTGAGGGCTGAAAGAGCTTCTTTAAAATCTCGATTTTCACTAACGCTCAATCCATTCAACTATAGCAATACCAGAAGATTTGACAATCAATTTTCACAATGGTTTACGAATGAAGAGACGTATTCTTCAGGAACCTTTCAGGTAGAGCAACCGATTTTGGCAACCGATGGCTCAATTGGATTATTTAATACTTTTAGTTGGCGTAATAACAAAACCGAGATTGCCAATTTTGGTGAAAATTCTAATAAAGCTTACTACAATAATCTATACCTCGTGCTCAATCAACCGCTATTCACCTACAACCGTCGGCGAATGGCACTGGACGAATTGGAGCTCAATTTTGAGAATGCCAATTTGGAATATTCTATCCAACGATTGACCCTGGAAAAAACGATTACCACCCAATTTTTTGAAGTTTATCTGGCTCAATTGAACCTGGATATTTCACAGGATGAATTGAAAAACACAACAGAAAATTTTGAAATAGTCAAAAACAAGGTGGAAGCTGGATTATTGGCTGAAGAAGAATTGTATCAGGCAGAATTAAACTTTGCAAATGCCCAGCTATCCGTTCAAGACAATGAGTTGGTGTTAGCGAACGCGGAAGAAACCTTCAAAAGGGAAATCGGGATGGATTTGAATGCAGATATTCAGTTGATTACAGAATTGGATGCCCAGGAAGTTTTGATTGACCTGGAGAAAGCAATTGAATATGCATTGGATTCACGAATGGAATTGAAGCAGCGACAAATCAATATTGACAAATCCCTTTTCGAAATGGAAAGAGTAAAATCCATGAATGAATTTAGAGCGGATGTTCAAATGACCCTCGGTATTTTTGGAGACAATGAAGATTTTGGAAAGGTGTATAATTCTCCTACCAGCAATCCTAGTATTGGCGTATCCGTCAATATTCCAATTTGGGACTGGGGCGAACGCAATGCACGCATTCAGGCGCAGGAAGTCTCTATGAAAACGCAACAATTGGAATTGGAACAAGACCAAATACAAATCAGAATGGATATTCGCCGAGCTTTTCGAAGTGTCCAAACCCAAATGCCTCGAATCGAAATTGCCAGAAAGAATGTAGAAAATGCGGAGCGTACCTACGATATCAATTTAGAAAGATACGTCAATGGCGACTTGTCCGGTATTGATTTGAATCAATTTCAAACACAATTGTCAACTAAGAAAATTGAATTGGCTCGTTCTTTAATCAATTATAAAACGCAATTACTTGATCTCAAGATATTGACTTTGTATGATTGGGAAAAGCAGGAACCTGTTTCGCCTGCATTGCCAAGGAAATAAAGCCAATAGCCTTCGTAATAAGCCGATGTCTCCCGAAGGGGACTCGGCGGCTCGGTGTTAAGCCCGCCGAGTCCCTTTCAGGAGACATCGGCTTGTTACGGTTTTTTAGAGACAAAATTTAAAATAAACTATAGTGAAAAATCATCTTTACCTAATAGCTCTAATCATGCTTACTTTGTTCGCATGTGACCAGCCGGAAGAAGAAAGCCCAAACATTGATATTGCAGCACCAGTATCTGTTATACAAATAAAAACCGATAATCTTTCTCGATTTACCATCGCGACTGGAAATGCGATGGCGAATAAAGAGATGGAAATGACTGCCAAATTGGGTGGTGAATTTCTGTTGAAAAATCATCCGGCCTTTAATCGTCCCTATAAACTCGGAGACAGAGTGAAAGCCGGGCAGCCCTTTATGGAAATCATTGATGAAGAATATGAGAATGGGATTAGTTTGGAACTGAAAGAAATGAATTTGGAGTTGGCGGAAAAGACCTATCAGAAACAACAATCCATATTTGAAAAAGGAGGGGTGACGGAAACAGAACTCAAAAACGCCGAACTCCAAGTCATTACGGCAAAAAATGATTTGGAAAATGCTCGAATCAGATTGAAGAAAATGAAAATGGAAATCCCGATTTCCGGAGTGATTGTCGATTTTCCGCATTATACGCCAAAAAGTCAAATTCAGGTGGGCGCTCCTTTAGGTAAAATCATGGATTATTCAAAAATGTATATCGATGTCAGCTTACCCGAAAATACGATGAATGAAATCAAGATTGGGCAAGGGGTGCAAATCACGAATTACAGTGTGCCCGACGATACGCTTTCGGGTAAGATTAGCGAAATTTCACCCGCGATTGATGTGAATACGCGGACGTATTTAGCCAAAGTTCGATTCAATAATCCGAATCTAAAAATTCGTCCGGGAATGTTTGTAAAGACTTTAATTAAAGTGAAGGAGAAGAATGACATTATCATTATTCCAAAAGAAATAATCATCTCTGACCAAAATGGAAAGCGGGTTTTTGTTGTGGAAGAAAATACAGCTTATGAACGCATTATCGAAACGGGAATTGAAAATGACGAAATGATTGAAGTCATCAGCGGACTGGAAGAAAATGAAAGATTGGTCGTCAAAGGTTTTGAAACCCTTCGGGATAAATCCAAAGTGAAAGTCTTGAAGTAAGCAGCGAGTGAGGTGACATCTCCGAAGAATGAGGAGGTGTCATCTCACGAACATAAACTGACGAAGGGAAACGAACTAAGATGACACCTTCTCGTTCCTCGAAGATATCACCTTAGTTCTGTCAAGTGAAAGTACTCAAATGAAAAAACTAACACAATTTGCGGTTGATTTTCCGGTAACCATCCTGATGGCGATTTTGGGTATTGGGATTTTAGGGTACATCTCCTATTCCCGCTTGGGCGTTGATTTGTTGCCTGATTTGAATTCGCCTCGCCTTTTTGTGGAAATCGTTGCCGGAGAAAAAGCGCCCGAGGAAATTGAAAAACAATACGTCGAACAAATTGAAGCCTTGACCATGCGTCAGCAAGGGGTGACTCAGGTTTCTTCTTTGGTTCGAATTGGTTCGGCACAATTGACGGTGGAATACAGTTGGGAGAAAGATATGGATGAGGCATTCCTCGATTTACAAAAATCGCTCAATGATTTTAATCAGGGAGGCGAGATAGAACGGATTAGCGTCACCCAATACGACCCGAATAGTGCACCAATTATGTTGATTGGAATCAGCCATCCGGAGATTAGTGATTTGAATGAATTGCGGAAAGTTGGCGAAAATTATTTGAGTAATGAGTTGGTTCGATTGGAGGGCGTCGCACAGGTTTCGCTTTCGGGTGAATTGGAGCAGGAAGTCGTGATTAAGCCAGTGCCGTACAAAATGGAGGCTTATCAAATTACGATGGAGGAGATTGCCTCAAAAATTCAAAGTTATAATCAAAATATCTCAGGCGGCAGTGTTCAGGATTTGGGGTTGAATTATACCGTCAAAGGAGTCGGAATGCTGGAAACGGAGGATGATTTTAATGAATTAATCATTGGATATAAAGAAGGACAAACGCAAAATATTCCAACGGAAGAGGCAACTCCACCAGCCCAAAATACGAGCAACGACAAAAAAGCACCCATTTATTTAAAGGACGTAGCCTCAACAACCTTCACCAATAAAGACCCAAAAAATATTGTCCGAATCAACGGTCGGCGATGTATCGGATTGTCGATTTTTAAAGAAAATAAATTCAATACGGTCAAGGCAGTTGAAGAAATTTCGGAAGCCTTGGGGACTATTCAAGGTGCTTTGCCGGGCTATCAATTTGAAGTCATTTCCAATCAGGGGACTTTTATCAAAAATGCGGTCGATGAAGTGCAGGAAACCTTATTGATGGGGATTGCATTGGCGGTGATTGTTTTATTCTTCTTTTTGCACCGATTTGGGACGACTTTGATTATCAGTATCGCCATTCCGATTTCCATTATAGCCACCTTCACTTTGATGTATTTTAATGAATTGACCATCAATATCATGACCTTGGGCGGATTGGCTTTGGGTGCGGGAATGTTGGTAGATAATGCGATTGTCGTGCTCGAAAACATATTCAGAAATCACGAATCGGGCGCAGATGCCAAAACCGCCGCAATTACCGGAACGGCGGAAGTTGGCGGAGCGATTACTGCTTCCACGCTGACGACCATCATCGTTTTTCTGCCCGTGATTTATTTACAGGATGCGGCGGGAGAATTATTTAAAGACCAGGCCTGGACGGTGGCATTTTCCTTATTATCCTCTTTGTTTGTTGCGATTTTTGTGATACCCATGTTGTATCATCGCTTTTATAAAAATCGGACTTTACCCGCACAAGCGAGGTCATTTCAACTCACCGGATATGGTCAATTTTTGAAAGGATTATTGAAATTTCGATGGAGCGTGATTTTGCTTGCCGGATTGTTGATGGCGGGTGCTTATTACATCTATCCTTCTATCGGAACAGAATTTATGCCGAGTGCGACGACCAAGAAATTTAAGATGGACGTGCAAATGCCCGAAGGAACGGTGCTTGAAAGAACCGCTTCGACGGTCGGCAATGTGGAGGCAATTATTCAGGAAGGATTAGCCGATGATTTAAAATTTGTTTACAGTCATATTGGTCCAAAAACTGACCCAAGCGGAGGGCAAACCGCCGTTTTTCAGGGAGAACATACCGCCACCGTTGAGGTCGCTTTGATTGACAGTACTCGTTTAGGGACGCATAAAGTGATTGCCGCTTTGGATGAAGCAACCGCCGGAATTCCGGGCGTCAAACTTTCTTTTTCACCGGAAGTATCTTCTTTGAACAGTATTCTTCGAGTGGAAGAAGCGCCGTTATTGGTGGAGGTGAAAGGAGAAGATTTGGAAACCATCGAAACTTTGACGGAAGCCGCCCGAGAAAAAATGGCGACCATTCCCGAATTATTAAATCTCCGAACCTCCATCGAACAGGGCGCACCGGAGGTTGAAATATTCTTCGACCGATTCAAATTGGGACTCTATAATTTGGATTTGAATAATGTCGTGACCCAAATTCAAGACCAACTCAAAGGAAAAAGTGTCGGTCGCCTGGAACAGGCAGGCGAAATGATTGATATCGAACTCCAATTGCCCGACCAAGGCATCAAAGCCTTCGAAGGAATGACCATCAAAGGCGGCGAAAAAGAATATCGACTCAATGAAATTGCCACCTTAAAAACTTCCAGAGCTGCCCGAGAAATTCATCGTCGCAATCAAAGTCGAATTGGGAAAGTGTATGCGCAAGCAGATGAAGCAGTTCCGTTGGAGTTTTTGGCTCAAAAAATAAGAACCGAATTAAAAGACATTGACCGTCCGCCAAATTACAGCATGACCGTAGTCGGGGACGAAGCGCGCCGACAGGAATCTTTGCAAAGTTTGAGTTTCTCATTGATTTTGTCCATCATTTTGGTGTACATGGTGATGGCTTCGCAATTCGAATCCCTGGTACATCCTTTTACCATTTTATTGACCATCCCCTTAGCGGTCGTGGGTACAATTGCCACTTTTTATTGGTTGCAAACGCCACTCAATATTATGGCAATCATCGGAATCATCATGCTGGTCGGCATTGCGGTCAATGATGCGATTATCCTCGTTGACCGCATCAATCAATTGAAACGAGGCGGGCTGAGTCGATACGATGCCATTGCCCAAGCCGGGCAACAACGGATTCGCCCCATTTTGATGACGAGTATGACGACTGTTTTGGCATTGCTTCCGCTGACTTTTGGTTTTGGAGAAAGTGCCTCTTTGAGAGCGCCGATGGCATGGGCGGTGATTGGCGGTTTGGTGACTTCGACTTTGTTGACGTTGGTGGTGATTCCTTGTGTTTATGCGGTGATTGATTTTGGAGGCAAAAAGTAATCGCCAAATTTATTTGGCTGATTGTGCAGATATTTCCCGTCTGAGCAGAATCTCTCGAAACGAGGGAAGGCAAAGTGTGATGACTCTGTGATAGTGATAGGTTGAATTAAAGTTTTAAAAATGCAAATATCAACATTTCTAACATTTGTAGGCGAACAATGCGGGAAGGCAGAAGAAGCGATAAATTTTTATACCTCTCTCTTTCCGAATTCGGAAATCAAAAGCATCACAAAATACGCAGAAGGAGAGCCCGGAGGAACACCAGAGCTTATAAAGTATGGCGTATTTACATTAAATGGGGTAGCGTACGGGGTTTCCGAAAGTAATTATAATCACCCTTGGGCATTTACACCGGGGGTATCACTGTTCGTTGCATGTGACTCAGAAGAGGAGATTCAAACTTTATTTGAAAAATTGTCTTCAAACGGAGGTCAGGTGATGGTTCCTCTTGACAACTACGGCGGTGAAGGGGATTATGGCTTTGGTAAAAAGTTCGGGTGGTGTGCAGACAAATATGGCGTTTCATGGCAATTTAACCTTTCAGAATAATTTCAAAATAAAAATCTAACAGAATGAAAGTTACAGCTGAAAAAAATGAAAAAATTGGGCAAATGATATTTGCATCTATTTATCCACTTTACTGGAATAGATTGGAGAAAAATGGCAGAACCAAAGCCGAATTTCACCAAGTAATAGAATGGTTAACTGGGTTTGATGAAGAGAAATTGCAATCGCTTATTGAAGAGAAAGTAACCTTTAAAACATTCTTTGAAAGAGCAGAAATGCATCCAAATTCACACCTGATTAAAGGAGTCGTTTGTGGTTATCGAATTGAAGAAATAGAAGATGAATTTGAATTGTATAGAAATTGCAGAAAAATGGAAAAGTTGATTGATGAATTGGCAAGGGGTCGTAAAATGGAGAAAATTTTACGTGTGGAGAAATCAAGTGTCAAATGATTTTATACTCCCCCACTGGGTGAAAAAGTGATTTTCCTAATGAAGATTTAGTTAACAGCAAGTAAAATAAAATCTAATATGAATTATAATATATGGTTACTGATAATCTTATTCTTTGGATGTAAAAATATTGATGAAACCCCAAATACCGATAAATTTAATGCGGTAAAGAATTCAGAACCCGAGGGTGTCATTGCTTTCACGAGCAAACGAGATGGGAATTTCGAAATTTATACGATTGATTTAGATTCGAACAAACTTACTCGACTTACTAATCATGACGATTTGGATTATTATTCTTCGTGGACCAGTGATGGAGAATGGCTTGCTTTTTACTCGAAACGAAATGGGAATGCGGATATTTATCTTGTTAGCAAAGATGGAAATGAATTAAAACAAATTACCAATCATATAAAGGATGATGTATTGCCCGCAATATCACCAACAGATGACAAAATAGCATTCATAAGCTCGAGAGATTCAATCGGCAGAAATTTGTTTGTAATGGACTTTAATGGGAATAACATAGAACAACTTACAAAAAACGCGGATTATGAAGAAAGTCCATCATGGTCACCAGATGGTAAAACGATTTTATTTACACGCCAATTGAAAATTGAAAATGATACAACGCATGCATCGAATGGAGAAATATTTAAAATGAATATTCTGACTAAAGAAGTTACAAGACTAACGGATAAAAAAGGATTCGACTCGGGGGCGAAATATTCACCCAATGGTGAAAAGATTGCTTTTTATGGACTTGAAAATGAATTATTTAATATATATCTAATGAATTCAGATGGAACTAATTTGATTAATCTCACCAATGATTCTACAGAATGTTATTCGCCATCATGGTCACCAGATGGAAATTGGATTGCCTATACAGGGGGTAACTCTGAGAATTATGAAATTTGGATAATCAATATACATACTCGCGAAAAGAGAAGGATTACAAATTCAGATGATAGAGATCAAAACCCAGCGTGGAAAAAATCATGAGAAACGAACTGCTTGATGAAGATATAAAATATACAGGGCCACGTATCTGTCCTGAATGCGGTTATCAATTTCCTTTTGAGGAATTTGTGAGGCGGTATATTATGGCATTCGGCTTATCAAAATGGTCGTGTCGAGGTTGTGGGGAAGTAATAAAATGCGGTTTCATTAAACTCCAAATTTTGTCCTTGATAGGTCTGGTGATCGCTGGGATTTTATTTGGATTTGTGTCGTCATATTCTGATTGGGATTTGCTAAACATTTTTTTCTTGCTTCTAGGCTTTGTTTTTGCTACCCTTTTATTATGTGAAGTTTGAGAAGTATGTCGCCCCAAGAGAGGACTAAATTTTAGAAAAACATAACTCGGTCAGCCAAATAAATTTGGCGACCACAACATAACATGGCAGCACTAATACAAAGAAAAGTAACCATCTGTATGATTTTCATAGGTCTGAGTTTGTTAGGATACATCTCCTACAATCGCTTGCCTATTGAGTTGTTGCCCAATGCGGAGTTGCCGATGTTGTTTGTGCAAATCGCTACGCCGACTGCGTCCAGTCCTCAATATTTGGAGCAACAAGGCGTCATTCCGGTCGAGGGGGCAATTGGGACTTTGGAAGGCGTGGAGGAGATTGACAGTCGAATTAGAGGCAACCAAGCATTTATTCAAGTCAGTTTCAAACAAGGGGTTCGATTCAAATATGTTTTCCTGAAACTCCAGCAAAAAATAGATGCCGTAAAAGCGACTTTGCCTGAGGATATATTTGTGAATGTTTCCAAAATTGATTTGCAACAATTGACCAATCAATTTCTGGAAATGCAGGTACGAGGCAGCGGCGGAACGGACAGATTGCGAACCATTACGGAGCAGGAAATCCGCCCGGCATTTGAAAATTTAAATGGCATTGCCTCTATCAATGTATTCGGCGGACGGCAAAAGAATTTGGAGATTTTATTAGATAAACCCGCCTGCGAACCCCATAATATTACTGTCGAAACGGTTCGCTCAAAACTCAATCAAAATTCAGGCGACCGAACATTGGCGGGTTATTTATACGAAGGGAAACAACGCTATTTTATCCGAACTGCGTCAGAATATTCGGAACTGAAAGACGTCGAAAATATCGTAATGGCGCCCGGTCCGATATTATTGAAAGATGTTGCCAAAATTTCTTTTGGAGTCGATGAGGGTACTTCGATTAGTCGAGTGAATGGAAAGGATGCTATCTCGATGACCGCGACCAAAGCTTCTCAAGCCAATATCATTGACCTTTCGCATCGTTGCCAGGATTTGATTGCGCAATTGAATGAGCAGTTGAAGCCCAAGGATGTTCAAGTTGTGATTCAGCAGAATTTGGCTGATAATATGGAGGAGAACATTGGCCAGATAATCAATTTGGCCTTGATTGGAGGTTTGTTGGCGGTATTGGTATTGTGGATTTTCCTGAAAAATATTGGACTGATTTCCATTATTGCCGTTTCGATTCCCGCATCGGTTTTGGCGGCTTTTAATTGGTTTTACGGAGCGGATATCAGCATCAATAGTTTGACTTTGATTGGAATGGCTTTGGCGGTTGGGATGTTGCTGGATAACAGTATCGTTGTACTGGAAAATATATATCGTTTAGTTTCAGAAGGGAATTCCGTTAAGGAGGCAGTCAGCAAGGGCGTAACGGGAGTTGCCAAAGCAATTTTGGCAGCCACGCTAACAACGGCGACCGTCTTTTTACCTTTCATCTTTTTTGGAAATTATCTCTTAAATATTATCGGAAAAAACATTGGGGTTTCTATCATTTCGACCTTAATGATGTCTTTATTGGTAGCCCTTCTTTTGATTCCCGTTTTGGCAGCGTTGATGTTGGGCAGAAAATCGGGGCAACAAAAATCTGTCTTTAATTTATCGAAAGTAAAAACCAAGACAGAGCGAATTTATATGGTATTGTTGAAGAGTTCTCTTCGGAATCCCGCCCGTACGATTATTGGAGGATTGTTACTGTTTTTTATTACCACTTTTGCGGTTTTGGCAATAAGTGTAGATGCATTGGAAGAAGTCGAAACCGACCAGATTGACATCTTCGTGAATATGGCAAAGGGAAGTACTTTGGAAAGTACGGATAAAGTCGTTCGGGAAGTCGAAGCGAAATTGGAAGATATCGCCGAAAAAGAAGATGTCAGCAGCCGTATTCAAGAGGAAGAAGGTGTCGTAAGTGTCAAATTGAAAAAAGATTTTGAGGAAATAGATGGCAGGTCATTTTACGAAATCAAAGACCAAATTGAAGACAGAACCCGTCGAATTGGAGGTGGAGAAATTAGCATGACTCAACAGAGTAGCGGAGGAGGCATGGGCGGTGGCGGTGGCGGCGGTGATATGGGTGGAATGGGTGCTTTAGGCGCATTAATGGGATTCGGAAATAATCAGGAGCGAATCGTCATAAAGGGAGAAGATTATTCGCTTTTACAAAGAGTCGCGCAAGAAATCCTTTATTATGTCCAAAATGCGGATGAAACGCGTAATGCCTTTCTAAGCACCAGAGGAAATCGCCCTGAAGCATTATTGGCTTTTGACCCTTTGACCATGGCTAGAAATAATATTGTGCCTGAGAATATAATCATGGCTTTGAGGGATTTTGGTCAGGAATCTCCTTCGGGTAGCAGTTTCAAATACGGAAATGAAGAATACAATATCATCGTCAGAGAGAGTGAAAGGCAAGAGTCCGGTTTCCAAACCAAAACGATGGATGATTTGAGAGAATTGGAGGTGAGAGACCAACAAGGCGGACTTCATAAAATGAAAGATATTTCTTCTATCAGAACGGCACAAGGGTTTGATGATATTCGAAGAATCAATCAACAAAAACAAATAGAGTTAACCTACTCCCCTTCAAGGCAAGCCGAGCAATCCAAAGAATTATTAGACGCCTATAAAGAAGGCATTAGCGAGTTAATTGCGAATTATCCCATTCCACCTGGAGTGGCAATTGAAATGATTTCCGCACAAGATCAACTCAAAGATTTCAAGCCACTGGTTTTAGCTGCCATCGTATTGATTTTCATCATTTTGGCTTCTGTTTTTGAATCGCTTTCTGCGCCTTTTGTTTTGGGCTTTTCTGTTCCATTGGCGGCGACAGGTGCTTTATTGGGATTGGCAATTACGGGTCATAGTTTGATGAATGCCAATTCATTGACAGGCTTTCTGATTTTATTGGGTGTCATTGTCAATAATGGCATTATCATGATTGATTATGTCAATGCTTTGAGAAGAAAAGGTTATCGAAGAACCCGTGCATTGATGACGGCAGGACTTCATCGTTTGCGACCAATTTTGATTACGGCGATTACGACCATTGTTGCCATGATTCCGTTGGCATTGGGAACAGCAGAATATGTCAGTGTTATCGGTGCGCCGTTTGCGATTACGGTTATTGGCGGATTGGCTTTGGGAACTGCTTTGACCTTGATTTTAATACCGACGGTTTATATGGGATTGGAAAATGCGATTGAGTGGTTTAAATCATTGCCGTGGTGGGTGATGCTGATAAATATTGGACTATTCGCAGGAGGTTGTTTATTGGTTTATTTCCGAGTGGATTCTACCTTATGGCAGATAGCGGATATCATGTTGATGGTTTTCATCATACCGGGCGTCACTTATTTCATTCAGCAAAGTTTGAAAAGAGCGAGTGAGGAAATTATACCAAAAGATGTGCTGCCTCATATTAAAATTCAAAATCTGGTTAAGATTTACAATCGCCCCGGGCGATTTTCGAGAGAATGGTCAGGCAGTGGTTTAGGAGAATTTGAACAGTATTCTTTTCAATGGCGTGCCGTCCTAAAAGATTTGATTTGGCAAATTCCATTATTGGTCTTTTTATGCTGGTTCTGTTTTAACTATCTGGAAAGTGGATTTTGGATGATGGTGATTGCCATTAGTATTTACTTACTCATATTGGACATTTGGACACCCTTTGCGATAGCGGTTGGAAGGGTAAAGGGGAAATGGAAGAAGCGATTTTCTAAGCTCATCAATAATTTCGTTTACTGGATAACGCCTTTGATTTTGTTGATTCAATTAAATTCCAAATGGGATGGTTGGGGATTTGCTTTTACATGGGGAATCTTGTGGTATTCGTTTTTAATGATTAAACGCTCTTCTGCCTATTATTATAAAAATGAACTAAAAGTAGAGCGACTCAAAGGACGACTTCGACGATTTTACTATCGAACCATTCTGAGTATTCCCTTCGTTGGAAAACGTGAATTACCCTTCACTGCCAATAAAGGAATTTCGCTGGACATTGGGGTAGGAATGTATGGCTTATTAGGTCCAAATGGAGCAGGTAAATCTACCTTAATGAGAATCATCAGTGGTATTTTTGAACAGAGTTATGGAAAGATTTGGATTAACGGAATTGATACCCAAGAGAAAAGAGAGGAATTGCAAGGCTTGATAGGTTATTTACCTCAGGCATTCGGAACCTATGAAAATATGACCGCATGGAATTACCTCGATTATCAAGCCATTCTGAAAGGAATCAATAATAATGTCAAACGAAAAGAGCGTTTAGAATATGTGCTTGGTGCGGTCAATATGTTAGATCGAAAAGACGAAAAAATCGGTTCTTACTCAGGCGGAATGAAACAGCGAATTGGCATCGCTCAAATTCTGTTACACTTGCCTCGAATTTTAGTCGTAGATGAACCAACGGCAGGATTAGATCCAAGAGAACGTATTCGATTTAGAAACCTATTAGTACAGTTAAGTCGAGAGAGAATTGTACTATTTTCAACGCATATTATTGAAGATATTGCGAGTTCTTGTAATCAATTGGCGGTCATTGATAAAGGAGAATTAAAATATCAAGGTTCTCCATTGGATATGGTTCATTTGGCAGATGGATTGATTTGGGAATATTTAATTCCTGCTGAAGAATTTGGACATGAAGATGATAAGCAGGTGATTGTCAATCACATTCGAGAAGGAGAAATGATAAGAGTCCGTTGCATCGCTCAAAAGCAACCTGTTGAAACAGCCTACCAGGTAGAACCAGTTTTAGAAGATGCTTATTTGTGTTTGTTGAAAAGTATTCAAAAAGAAAGCCATGACTAGTTCCATGATACTCATCAGTAGGATAATTCGTTACAACCTCAAGATTATTTTTGCAGGGCGTTTTTTTCTTTTTCTATTGGCTGCTATTGCTTTTTATATCTTTTTTATGATAGTGAGCGTATTTGATAATGTGGAAATAAATATTGCCTTTTTGTATGAAATCACTTTTTTCCCAGCATTGTTGCTAATCTTCTATCCAGTTGTTTTTGGCATTCAACGTGATGACGACGCCCGGATGCTGGAAATACTATTTGGCATTCCCGATTATAGATATAAAGTATGGCTGGTGCGCCTATTCCTGATCTTTTCATTGGTTTTTGTACTGCTGATTCTTTTCGCCGCCATTGGCTCCTGGTTATTGTATCCGATAGAGCCGGTCAGGTTAGCAGCACAGTTATTGTTTCCTGTATGTTTTCTGGGAAGTCTGGCTTTTTATTTTGCCACTCGAATTAAAAACGGAAATGCCACTGCAGTTGTCATGGTGTTACTGGGCTTTTTCCTTTCTATTTTTAGCGAAATTGTTGAGGACACTCTTTGGGATATTTTTTTGAATCCTTTTGGCAGCCCAAGACAGTATACTCAAGTAGCTTTTCAACAAATCGTCTGGAAAAACAGAGTTTTCTTAAGTGTAGGAACCCTAGTCTTCACATTGGGCGCATTGCTAAATCTTCAGAATCGGGAGAAATATATTTAGTCAAGATGTTGCCGGTTGTGAGTTTATTCAACTGGCATTCCGCCCCATTGAGCAATAATTATTGACATTAATGTCAAGGAAACCACCCAATATCCTGCATTTACAAAAAAATATTTGATGCCTTTCTTTTCCCAAATCGCCGGACCCAATGTAAATGGGATTACGAAAGCCAAAATGGCAATAATCGCATGTCCAATTCCATGAGTAGCTGTTAGAAAATTTTGACCATATTCCGCCATGAATGCAGCAGCTGTACCTGTATTCAAAGCATCTGCATCGGCTCCAACAAGACCATAAACATGAGCTTGATGTACGGTTAATTCATAAACGCCAAAAGCGAGGAAGAAATAACCTATAAAACTGAAAATAAACTGATACCATTTCGGCGGTGCTTTGAAAGATTCATCCGACATACCTACAGCTTTTTGCCAGGTTTTTCCAAAAACCTTCGGATGATACCAAATAAATGCAATCAACATCGGAATAAATGCACAACCAAATAAGATCAAAGGATTCGGAACCATGATGTAATATTTTAGATTTAGGAATAACCTGTTAAGTTGAAATTAGACAAAAGAACTACAAGGGTTTTTAAATTCCCTGCTTATTTCTTAGAACAACCAAACAGGTTTTGACGATAATTCTTTGAAATTGAATTCTTTGAACTCGAATCTAAGGTTATTTTAATCATTTGTAGCAACGTACTATCTTGAGACTGGTCTTTATTTTATAACTTGTCTAAAGTTATATATTGGGTTGTGTTCCAAAATGTATGACGAGTTTCCTCTCCACACCTGCTATCGATTTTAAGGGGGCAACCAAGCCCAAATTTGGGATTTGGGCTTGGTTGCCCCCTTAAAACCCAAGGTGAGCGCGGCGCTAGCCGCGCGAACTATCTCATCATACATTTTAGCACTCTACTCTATACTGCTCATTCAAAAAAGCAAGCTATGAAAATAACAAGAAGAACCTTCCTCAACAAAGCGGGCTTGATGACTGCTGCTACAAGTCTAGCACCTTTTTTCCATAACTTTTTAGCTAAAAGAAAACAAAACATCCTGGTATTGGGAGGAACCAATTTTGTTGGACCTCCCATTGTAAAAGCTTTGGTTAAGCAAGGGCATCAGGTGACCCTGTTCAATCGGGGAAAAACCAATTCCCATTTTTTTCCCAAATTGGAAAAAATCAAGGGAGATCGGGAAATCGGATTAGCCGGTTATGAAAATCTTCAAAAAGGCAATTTGAAATGGGATTGGGTCATTGACGTTTGGCCTTATCGGCCTCAATTAGTCAAAGAATCCATTGAAGTTTTAAAGGACAAAACTTCCGGATATGCTTTTGTTTCAAGCATTGCCACTTATCAAAATTTTGTACAGCCAGGCATCACGGAAAATGCACCAAGGAGAAAAGGAGATGAAAATGAAGAGATGTATTACAATTTGGGCAAAACCCTTTGCGAAAAAGCCATTGAACAACAGTTCCCAAAGTCCCATATTATTCTTCGTCCCGGTGCAATCGTCGGCGAACGAGACCCTGGTCCATTCACCAACCACATCATAAAAAGAATGCAGGAACGCAAGGCGATTATTGAACCAGATTCAAACGATCCAGTTCAATTTATCGATGTGAAAGACGTAGCCTCTTTCCTCTGTCAGGCTATGGATAAAGAACGATTTGGTAGTTACAATTTAGTGGGGCCAAAAACAACCTTTGGGTATAAAGATTTTATTTTGCGCATCAAAAAAGCTATGAAAAGTGATGTTACAATTCACTGGGCTGACCCAAATTTCTTAAGTAAGGATATGAAGTTGGAGCCTTTCATGGACATCCCTTTCTGGATTCCCATTGAAAATGATCCGGAACCAGGATTTTACCAAATCAGCAACAGAAAAGCCATCAATAATGGTTTGAAAATCAGGAATTTGGACAAAACCATTAAAGATGCCCAATCCACCTATATTCATAAAAATTTTGAAATTGAGGAGGATGATCAAAGCGGAATTCGCGCTTTAAATGAAGCCAGAGAAAAAGAAATTATAGCCCAATGGTTGCAGAGAAATGCATCCCTAAAAAAATGATCCGGAGATTTTAGGCAGGGCTGAGCTATTAAGTTCAAGTTCAAGAGACAAGTTCAAGTGCAAAAATTGAGCTTGAACTTGTCTCTTGAACTTGAACTTTTAGGGAATGTTGTCTAATCTTTATCTTTCCGAACAGTTGGATATTCAATTCCCAATTGCTCCAAATAGCTTTCGTATTTGGTCTCATCGTAATAGAATTTTTCAGCTTTGGGTCTGAATTCCTCCATGATGTCAGTATTCAAATAAATTGCAGGTTCATCCTTTTCTGTGACCATAGGAATGTATTTTTGTTTCATTCCTTGTTCATTTCGGAAATACTCCCATGCTTGTTCCGTTAATTCTGGTTTCATCAGAAAGTCCAAAATCGTCATAGCCTCCACCTTTGCCCCTGCTACCACACCTTTATGTGCTATCGGTGTTGCCATGGCAACTGCACTTGACCAATGATGCCCTTGCAAACCCGGAATATTTGAAGGATACCTTAAGGTTACTGTTGGAAGTTTCCATGAAATATCACCGATATCATCTGAACCACCACTCACTGGTCTTATCAAGGGTCTGCTAAGTGTATCCAATTCTGTAGGCATGCCTGTTGTATCTCTAGGAGAATTTACTTCCTTTTGAAGTGCCATTGCCAATGCTTGATCTGCTTTGCTCCATTCCGGGAGTCCTACTTCTTTAATGTTCTCGTACATGGTCTCGGCGATTACTTTATTAAAATGCCGTGGCCACGCAGAACCCAGGACTTTTTTACTCACTGTGGTATTGGTCATTAAAGCGGCTCCTTCTGCAATTTTGTTGGCACGGTCGTATACTTCCATGATTTTGGGGTAAGTAACGTGCCGAAAGTAATACCAAATGGAAGCTTTGGAAGGCACGACATTGGGTTGGTCTCCCCCATTTTTGATGACCGAATGGGAACGGTGTAATGGGTCGAGGTGTTCCCGCTGATATTGCCAGCCAATATTCATTAATTCAACGGCGTCCGCAGCACTTCGCCCACGCCAGGGTGCTCCGGCAGCATGGGCTGCCTCGCCTTCAAACGTATATTCCACTGAAATCAATCCCGTTCCTCTGGCCTGACCGTAGGAAACATTCATATTGTTCCCAACATGTGTGAATATAGAAATATCCACATCATCAAAATACCCGTCTCTGGTATAAAAGGCTTTTGTCCCAACCAATTCTTCTGCAACCCCAGGCCAGAGAATCAAAGTTCCCGACAATTGCTCTCTCATCATGATTTCTTTCACCTGAAGCGCCGCCAAAATATTCAAAGGCAAACCAGAATTATGCCCTTCTCCATGACCTGGAGCCCCTTCTATTATCGGGTCATGATATGCCACCCCTGGTTTTTGTGAAGCTTTTGGAATACAATCCAAATCACTCCCCAATGCAATCACAGGTTTCCCATTCCCCCACTTTGCCCACCATGCAGTCGGAATACCCGAGATTCCATGTTCTATTTCAAAGCCATTTTCTTCTAAAATATCTGTCAAATATTTTGAAGTTTCTACCTCCTGAAAGCCTAATTCCGCAAAACTAAACACCTTGTCCACCATCACCTGAGCCATCTTCGCATTGGCTTCAATTTTTTGTGCGACCTCTGCTTTTAGCGTGGCTAATTTTTTATCAGTTTCTGAAATATCTTGGGAAAATCCAGTAGAAATGAGGAAGAAGAAAATCGAAAAAAGTAAAGTTCTTTTTGGCATCAGCGTTTAGTTTTGTTTGATTTAGATGATGGTCAAATGTAGAAAATTTTTGATTTGTTGGTCATGAATTGAAAATTTAGACTAGAACCAAGGTAATATTTCGAAGAATAGAACTCCCCAATTCAAAATGTTACAAAAGGATAGGACTCAAGCGATTTAATAGTTTTGGGAAATTTGAAAAATGTATCAAAATAACCTAATGATAAAAATGATACGTTCAGTAATATTATCCAAGCCAAAAATAGAATTTTGAAAATTTTTTCTTTGATTTTATTCTCCAATGCCTTGTAGTTAGTGAGTCATAACTAACCAGTAAAAATTGATAAGTGTTAATTTTTTTGGAACAATTGCATTTATTAAAATAGATTGTTATGTTTGTATAGCAAATCTACTCTACACACTGTTTTAGATATAGAATTTGATAGACGCAATTTTTTGTGTCACTAATAACTCGCCAATGTTACCTAGAGCCCCCTTGTTAATGCAATCATGTGTATACAAGAGAAAACTAAAGCAAGAAATTAGATAATAATATTTGAGGGTGCTTTTTGGCTGAAAGCCTTTTGCTCGTAATGGAGAGGTATATAATAAAGGTTATCAGGAATTTTATCGTATTCGCGCATGTGCGGGTGCGCGCATACGCGCGGGCGCGAAGTTGTAACCTTTTTCCTAATAGCCTTTAATATAAAGTATGACGAGCAAAAATTAACAGCTGGAATATTAAGAAACATATTGGATTAAAAAGCTTTTTCAGAACAACTTAAAGGCAGTTCTGATATGGTCGGCTTTTTATTGGCTGTCTATGAATAAGGCTTAACAGCTTATTCATGCTGAATTTTTATACTTATATCTGACTTAACCTGCTCAATATAACACAGTGATTTCTATCCCTAAATCAAGGAGATGTCCATGATTTAGGCTGGAAATGTATTCTCTAATTTAAATCGTCCAACCAATGGAACATTACTATTACACGACCTCTAAGCAAGTGTATTGCCTTGCATCCTTCTTTTCTAAAATAAAGCCAATCAAAATCATAGGCCTTATACTTATAATCTTTCAATTTCTTCTCGCATTTGAAGTAAGTGCTAGTCCATTTGCTCAAGTAGCCAGCATTACTCATTCCTGTGGAGAGGATGGCGGTACCATTGAAATGGAAGTCCTGGGCGAGGAAAATGATTTTACCTGGTATTGGACACATGGACCAACTGATCTAATATTGGAGAATTTAGACCCAGGAACCTACACTTTTATTATTAAGAATATCCATACAGGATGTGTAGAAGAATATGATGTTGAAATTTTAGGAAAAGACTTATGTGAAGCGGAATTTGACCAGATTGAATTAAATTATTGCTGGGTTGAGCTACTTATCACTTTTGAACATAACGGTCAAATCATTCCTGAAAATGAACTCATTATTGATTGGGCAGATAGTTCTTCAGCGGGGTTAAGCAGAAATGTCCTTCGAGGATGTTTGGGAGCTTTAGATCAATATTGTGTTACGGTATCTTTAGCTGATACTACAGGGATATGTTGTGAAGGGATGGAACCATGCTGTGAGTTTGATTTTTGTTTTGAAGTGGAGGGAAGACGCTCCTGCTGCACTCCTCATTTAGAAGAAATCATTGTCAATGAATTTAATCGAGCAGCTGATGGAACTGACCAATTTGTAGAATTATTGGTTTTAGGGACCAGTGTTTGTGGCGACTCAATAGACATCAGAGGATTTCATATTGATGACAATGATGGTTATTTGATTCCAGGAGGTGAATTTGTCAATTTTTATAATAAACAACAGATAGGAATTGATAATGGCTATTTGATATTTAGCCATCATCCAAATTGGGAAGCAGTCCCAAATGGAAGCCTCATTGTCATTTATCCTCCAGGAAATGAACATCCCTCAGTACCAGCAGATGACCCGACAGATTCAAATCAGGATGGGGTATATGTACTTCCAGTAGATGATTCCGAATATTTTGTAGCTAGAGAGGGCTTGTGGAACAACAATCTAAAAAGACTGGAAGCCGGAGGTTCGTTAGCACTGCCAGATGGAGCACTTATTGACATTAGCTCCAATGCTGATGGTATCCAGGTGAGGTGGGATGAAGGCAGCTATATGCATGGAATTAGTTTGGGGGAGAGTTTGTATTCAGTTGACAATACTTTTTCACTTTGGCTGACAAATGCTTCCTCAAGCAGTTCAAATTGTAGATTTACTGGACAGGATTATCTTGTCAAAACTGATTTTTCTTTTGATTTGGCTGAAGCAAACCTTCAGAGTCCTGGACAAGCGAATTCTACCGACAATGCTAACTTAATAAGCTCATTAAATGACTGCGGTAGTCGTTCAGAAGGTCTGGATGACCCTACCATGCCACTAGGTCAGGTGAGCAATAAAGCATCTAAAAACACACTTGTTGTATTTCCCAACCCATTTGACAATGAGCTTCTATTTCAATTTAAAACGCAATTAGAAGGTGAAACAAAAGTGAGCTTTTTTGCTGTCTCTGGACAAGAGTTGTTAAAGGCGAACTGGACTAGTGAAAAAGGAGACAATAGCTATTCTCTTCAATTAGAAAGACGACTACCTCCAGGTGTATTGATATGCCAATTCACTTTTCCATCAGGAGAGGTCGTGAATAAGAAATTAGTGAGGATGGATAGTTATTAAACCATCGTCATCTTCTTTTTCAATTTTTTTCCTCAAAACTTAAATAACATCTTCATGAAAACTATATATCAAAGTCTCATCTTCTCTACTCTTTTTTTCTTTCAATTAAATGTTTTATCTGCTCAGGATGGTTGCGGTTTAACTGATCCTCTGTTTGATTATGAACCAGATATAGATTTGTGTTGTGGCATTCAGTATTATGAGGTTTGTTATGATGTAGATACAGTGGAGCAGGTTTTTGGAATCATAAGTCCAAGCAATCCCTTAGATATAGTTGAATTTATACATCCTAAAGGAACTTGGTCAGGTTATATTCAATTTACTTCGTTTGAAATGTTGGCAGATACATTAAATTATATATGTAGCCAAGACAGTTTTTATGTCAAGTTTGAATATGACTCTTTAGCAAATAATATTTGTGCAGTAACATATGATTCGAGTTTTAATCTTCTAAAATACTTTAAGCAACAACCGATAACTTCATTTGGCTCAGGAATGTTTCCTGAGTTATCTACTTATCCAACTATTCAGGCAATTCCTTGCCCGATTACAGAACCGGATATCAGTGATATTCTCAACCCGGATAGTGCAAGTATAGACAACTTAACCGTTTTTGATGGTGATGCTGGAGAACTAACAACTGATGATGTATTAAACACTGGGGCTAGCAGCCCTCCAAATGATACTGTCGAAGTCCCTTCAATTAATACCGCTGCCATTATTCTCAATGCCATGTCAGAAAGTGGAGCAATTGAATATGGAATTAATTGCTTTAATTTTGATTGTGTTGATTTACCTTCATTAGCAACAGGGATTACGGATGATTCTCTTGGACTAAATACGGAACTCAATAATTCTGGAATAAACCCTCCCTCATGGCATCAAGGAGACCTTGCTTCATACCTTGGTGATACTATCAATCAAGAGTTGGAAAATTTAGATTTGGTGGCATTTCTAAATTCGAATTTGGGACTAACCATTCCTTACCAAAATTGTGACGGAGATACAATAGCCTATCCTGAAAATGGACCAAATGGACAGGGGAAAGATATTGGAAACCCTCTTGCTGAAGTTGTAGTTAATCCTACACCAGGCACAGACGCTGACCAAAACTATTTTACAGATGTTATTGCCGGATTGGGATTGGATGGTCCGGGTGCAGCGGCACCTTCTCCATCAGCATTAGAAATGATAAAGGCAGTTAATGGCGGGGTGAATTTGTACAATGGCTCTCAAAATACCTCTATTCCTCTGTATAATTTACAAGCCTATGACATCACCATTCCAGTATCCATTAGTAGTTCCAATAATGGTTTGAAAGTGAATGATATTGGTTCTTTGGTAGGGCAGCACTGGAATTTAGATGCTGGGGGAATGATTTCTCTTGTCGTTAAAGGACTTCCCGATGAATTTATGGGAAAGACAACTGGTATAGGCGTAGGGAGAAAATATAAAATGAAGGGTAGAATTGAGATTCCTTCTAATATTGGTCTGAGGCTTACATTCCCGGGAAGTGATGGCTTAGGCTGTGGAATGGATTATGATGGCATCATCACAAAAATTAAAGAAGGTTTTCCATTAACAGCAGACCCAATTCAATTTGGTGCAGCAAAGTTGAGAATATCCTGGGCACCAATTCATCCTAATCTAATTAATTATTCTTTGAGTATTCCATGGTTTTCAATCCCATTATTAGATATCGAAGTAGCAATTGAGATTGGTTTTAATGCAGGCTTTTCATTAAACGAACAATTAACCAACATAAAATATGAGGAAGAGGGTACCGGCTATTTTCATCATGATAATTCACAAATTACCAACCTATCAAGTGAGGATAAATCAGAAATTTTACAACAGGTTCATTCAGGAAAGTGGATTGAAGATGTCAAGTTTTTCAATGACCAGATTGGTAATTGGGATAACTGGATTCAGGCGATCAAAGAATTATTAGGAAACGAGTATATCTACGAAACTAAAAAAATGGATACCCAGCCAGATGAGTTTTTCTTCAATTGTGGAGGGTATTCAGGTAAATTTATTTTCAATGCATCAGAAGAACCCATCACCTTTCCAAATATAGATGGACTAGAAATAATTACCCAAAAAGACACTCTGGACGGAGCAGAGCATATAGCTGCATTCACAATAAACACTCCGGATGGAATGAGTTATTCCTTTGGAAACTCTGATTTTACAGCTGTAGACATAACGCAAAACACGAATTATTATCTACCCAATTTTTATACTTATGAAGAAGAAAGCATCTATCGTGACAAATTCGGGGATGCTCAAATTGATATTGGTCAAATCCTATACAATCCTGTTATTGGGCCCAAAAGGATTGTCACTTATGGCAATACTTATAACCGCAATTACCGAATCATGGCGGCACCAAAATTCTCCAGTGCCTGGCATTTGACCAAGGTAAAGTCAAGAATGACCCATGAGGAAGTTGAATTGGGATATGAATCCCGAGATTTGAACTATTATGCTGATAAAAGCTATACCCATACCTTTCCCAATTTTAATATAGATGGCAGTGGTTATTTAACCACCAATCAAAATACAGATCTTAATGATTTACGTATTTTTAAAACCAAATGGGAAAATGGAAGAGCTGAGTTTGCCTATTCTGTTACGGAAAGTAACTTGGAAAGGTGGCATTTAACGAGCATCAATACCAGTACAGCCAGAGGGGAAGCCCTGGAGTTTCATTATGGGGCACCAAGAGGAGAAATTGTGGATGATTTCCTCTGTGATAGTATAGTAGTTAAAAGAGGAGAGAATGATAGTCTGAAATATTATAAAGGTTGGAAGTTATTTTACGATAATCCAGCATTTAGTGCTTCAACTGCCGATTGCGACCCACCTGAATTGCCGGAAACACCTGAACGTTCTGCCATTAGTATTACGGATGATACAGAATTTCATCTTGGAAATATTTACAATATACATTGGTCGAAATTTCACACCTATTTTTACCTCGAATTTGGATTAGGCTGTTTTACTTTCCCAATCAGGATCAATATTCCTTATGGTGACCTTTTAGACAAAGATTGGGGCTATAGAACCCATATGTCTGAGTATGGTTCTTTAATGGAAATTAAAGATTTGATTGACAGATATGATGAAGAAACTGAGCAGTCTATATACAATGCTGAGAAGCAGCGAAGCTTTCTGGATAGAATAGAAGAAATAGACAGATTTGGAGGACACCATGATTTCATAACTAAAATTGATTATGAAGGCATTGCTGCCAATTTACCAAAACGATTTAGCCTCAATCAGGATTTGTTTGGCTATTACAATGATAACAGTGCTTCCAATTCTCCACTACCACCTGTTGAGTATAGGGCATTAAAAAATGGTCAGATAGTAGATTTTACTACTACAGGAATTGAGAGACAATTTCCATTTTCGAATACGCTTGGCGGTCAAATTCATCTCGGTCAAAAAGAAACTCCAGACTCAAATTTAGCTGTAATTGGTGCTTTGAAGTCACTTGAATTCGCTTCAGGAGGTCGTATTCAATACAGCTATGGATTAAATGTTTTACCACCTGTAGGACCCGGACAAACAGGAGAAGCAGGGGCAGGGTTGAGAGTCATTAGATTAGAAGAAAACCCTGGAGACTCTCCTGCCAAAATCACTCATTATGTTTATGATAGCAGCTCTGTTATAAATATGCCAATTAGGGTTTATCGAAATAGTGATAATTACTATTACCCTGGTTATGAGCATAAAGTAATAACTACTTCAAGTTTTCAAAACGATCTATGGTCGAATAAAAGCAATCAGATAGGGTATGGCATGGTAACTGAAAGCTGGGATAGTATAGGAATTGGACACACCAAGCATTATTTCACCACACCAGATAATTTCTTACAAAAAATTCAAATGCCTTCCTGGAGCCCTTTGTTGATTGGACAAAAACTGGAAGTAAAAAAATCCTGTGTCCTAGAAACAATTACAGATTGTGCTCATTATTCAGTCACCAGCAGTAATCTGGATATACCGCCTGCACTGGATTATCCTGAGACTTTTGCTTATATGACCTGGTTATTGGGAGTAGAGTACCAAACTGAAACTTATAATGCTGATAGCTCTTTAAGGCAATTAAGCCTTATGAATTACGATGTGTTTCAGGAAGAAACGTCTATACCAAGTTTTTTTCAGTCAGAGATGTATCAAAATCACTATCACGGTAAATTTATTGATAATTACGTACATGGTTTAATTAGAGAATTATCTCCATTCAAGAGCATCAATGGTCGTCTGCTTCAGATATACGATTTGATAAAGGGGAATATCGTTCCTCACCCATTTAAGGAAATAACCAAAAATTATTATTTATTGGATAGGAATTTGAGAACCAATAATATTCGCCTCATTAGTACTTATACCCTGGATTCTCTACTAGCTGGACCTGCTCCCAATGTGACAACTAATTATTCATACGTAGGAACTAACCCATATACCCCAAAAACGATTACAACCATTTATTCTGGTGATGTGACAGTATGGACCTATAATGACTTTGCATATGATGTAACAGATGAGACATCTAAATTTAGCCAAAGTGCACTGGATTATTTGAAAGACAGTATAGGATATTTAGCTCCGATAGTCACTAAAACTTCATTGGATTCGGTTAATATAACTCAATCCAGCTTTACTGCCTTAACTAGAGATGGTTCTGGTAAAGTAGTTCCACTATCCAACTGGACATGGCGGGACAGCACACTTCGAGAAGTAGGACAATTTTCAGGATACAATGGAGATGGCAAACCCACTACCTATAAATTAACCAAACACGATAACACTTTCTTTGACCCAATTTCACTAGTTTGGAATGACCAACTACAACTGACTCAAAGAAGCTATCAGGGTTTTAGCACTAATTATGCCTATAACACCTATTTTGAATTGAGTTCAACGAATGATCCAGACAGTATAACGACTGCTTATTATTATGACCCAAGAGCAAGACTGGATTCGTTAACTACCTTAAATGGAAGACAGAGAACAAAATTCCAGTACAATATTGGAGCTTATGATAATTATGTGAGAACTGACCTCAGCTTTGCTGATGGGGAATTTCCAAATCAGGTTACAACTCAATATCTGGATGGATTTGGAAAAGAATTGGGAGTTAGAAGGGAAAATGATGGAGCTCAACTAAGTAGAACGAAATATGACAATTTTTTCAGAGTTATTTCAGATGTTAAACTTACCAGAGGAGAAAATACCATTGTTCATGAAGCCTCTCCTGCCAGTAGATGGACAGAAATAACCGATGCAGTTGGCAATATCACATTAACTGAACAAAAGGGAAGCAGTGAGTTTTTTGCATTAACTTGTGTCACTGATCCAAACACACATCTTTCTCAAACACATACTGATGGACTGGGAAGAACGAGAAAAAACATTTCTGGGGCAGGAGGTATTACAACTTATAGTTTTGATAATCTTGGAAGATTATCTACCATCACAAATCCTGTGGGGGAAGAATATTCCTATAAATACAATGCAATAGATAGAGTATATGAAAAGAAGGTGCCAGGCTCTGGAGTCAGAAACTATTGGTGGGATGTAGCTTACCGTCCTAAAGCTACTCAGGATGCCAATGGAAATATACAGATTTTCGATTATGATGCTCTGAACAGAATTACCTTAATTTCCAAAGGAGATTTTAATGGCTTAGGCAGTTTGCCAGAGGAAATTGTTGATGAAGATGACTTCGATGGGGATAAAATTGGGGATTTATTATCAAATACCTATGAACCTGACCATACCTGGCTCAAATCTTCTGATGAACGAATCTTATATGTTGGCGGTCTTGGGGATTCCAAACTTACCCAAAATGGAATTTTTGATAATATAGGAAGACCGGATTCTATTGTGGTGACTTATCCCAATTATCACAAAATTACGAGCATACCCTCTTATACAGATGCAGGATTGCTAACAGGGCAAAGTATGAAAATTGAAGGACCACAAACAGTTGATGTATCTTATACATTTGGATTTGATGATATTTTACGCCCAACGGAAACAGCACTTACAATTGATGGAGCCAGTAATATCCTTTCTAGATTAGCATACAACTCTCAAGACCTGGTCAAAATAAAATACCTGGGAGAGGCTGCTACTGGTGGATTTTTACAACAAGTTGATTATGACTACGATGCAGCAGGTAAACTTATTTCAATCAATTCCATAGGAGAAATGGAATGTTTTGAAGGAGATTCAGTTTGTACTGCTTCTTCCAGTTTTTGTCTGGAATTGCCTTCTGGTCAAAAGCCAGTTGAAGAAGGTTGCGACCCTGAGCTCACTGATATTCGAATCAATGAGCAATATTATGAAGTTGAACCCTCTTTAGATTTAACCACTTTAGCTTCTGCAGTACAACTGGAAAACCTTTTGGAAACTGCATTGGATTATTTCGGTTTATTCGGTGATGTGTTTGTTAATGCCTATTTCTCTGGTGCTGGTTTTATCTGTTTTGAAATCAGTATCACCAACACAAATGCTGAGCAAATTCAACTATTCAATGGACGCTGCGAAATTTCAGAACTGGCATTAACGGATTGCTGTGATAAAACAGCAACTTCTTTACCTGGAGGTTCTAGTGGTAATTATACTCAAAACAGCGATTTGTTTTATGAAAAACTGAGATATGATGGCTTGGATATTGACCGCATAGATATGTCTTCTAACTGTACCCTTGGAGGTATGCGTAATGAATATTCTTATGATGGTGATCATCGAGTAACGGTGATGAATAATACATTTTTCACTCCAGAAAGAGAAGATGGACGTTACAACACCAATTACAGCTATGACCCTGCTGGAAATATTACTGACCTTCTAAGAAATGGCTGGATACAAGGGACAGGAGAAAATGCTGTTTATGGAATGATAGATAGTTTATCTTATAAATATGCAAATGAAAGATTAGATAGCCTTTACGATAAAACTGTTGATTCTCTAGCCCAATCCAAAGGCTTTGAACCAGCTGAAACGGTGTATAGTTATGATGGCAATGGAAATATCACCGAAGATGCTGGGAGAGGTATGACTGCGACGTATAATTTATTAAATTTGCCTAAGGTCATCAGTAAAGATGGTGGCTCAATGCTCTTTGAATATACTTTTGGTGGGAAGAAATACAAAAAGGAGACTACAGATTCTACTGGAAGTACGAATATCAGACTCTATCTGGGAGGAGTAGAATTTGTGAATGATACGGCTGAAGTTTATCATCATGGTGAAGGGAGGGTTTATTTAAAAGATTCTCTACCAAGATTCCAATACAAAATTGATGACCATTTAGGTAATTTGATGGTTTTCTTTGAGGATAGAGATGAGGATGGTTTGATTTTAACCGAGTCAGAAACCTCTAATCTGGATTCTTTGGAGGTGATGCAAAGGGAGCTTTATTATCCTTTCGGACTCAATTTCGAGGGAGTATGGGTGCATTCATTTGATCCTAATAATAACTATTTGTACAATGGAAAGGAACTAGAAAAAGACCTTGGACTAAATTGGAGTTTTTACGGCTTTAGAATGTATGATGCGACCTTTGGGAGGTTTACTGGGGTGGATCCTATTGCTGACCGATTTCCGTGGGTATCTACTTATAACTACGCGGAGAACGATCCAGTGAAGCATATTGATTTGCATGGCTTGCAGAAAGCTATGGCTGAAAATCATGTACAATCTTGGACAGCAAAAAGAGCTGCTCATATGAAGAAGACTGCTCGTCACCACGAGTTTCAAAAACTCACCGACGCTGAAGCAAATGAATATGCAGTTTATGCAGTAGGCGTCCAAGGTCTAGCTGCAGGTGTACTTATTGTGAAAGGGATTGGACTTGCAGCTATTGTTAAAGAAGGAAGTGAAGCAATATTTGAGGAAGTGACAGGAATACCTGTGATAAGTTTACCTACAGATCTGCTTGAAAAGGCTTTAAAAGAAGGTCTTGTTAAATTGACTAGAGAACAAATGAGCAAAATTTGGGGTAAGGGAAAGAAAAGACCTTATTTACGAAAAAGTACCATTGAAGATGCTTTTGAGCAAAATCGAGGAGCAGATGGATTTGTAAGAGACCCTGACACTGGAGAGATAATTGAATTTGATGATTTGATTGATGTTACAACTAAAAGTGGTAGAGAATATCAGCAAAGGGCATGGGATATGGGACATACTCCGGGAAATGAATATTGGAGAGATTATGAAAGATATGAAAAAGGTGAAATATCATGGGATGAATTAAAAGAATTATATAATGATGCTTCGAGATATAGACCTGAAACAAGGGCTACAAATAGAAGTCATAAACTTGAACAAAAAGACGAATGAGATCTATTACTTTAGCAAAACTAAAGCATTACATTAGAGAAGGCTTCGGAAATAATATTTTTGAAAGATCCTTCTTATCAAAGGAAAGTTCTAATAGGTTTGTTATTCTTCAAGCAGACGGTCCTTATGATGATTTTATTTCATATTCAACTTATGGAGTATCTAAAATAATATTAAATGGCTCAAAAGGACCTATTCCATTTGGTTTAGAAATACTTTCTGGAGCACCAAAGAAATTGACAGAATATCCGAAAATTTTAGTTGTAGCTCATGAATATTTTTTACAGGAGAATAATTTTCTAGGACCTGGTAATGTACTGGTTAATGCAGTAAAAAAAGCGAAAGCTGGTTTTGAACATTTACCACATTTATACTTTACACTACCAGTATATTGGGAAGGATATTTTGACCTTTTGAAAATTGATGATACTGAAGTAAGGTTTTTAGTAACTTTTCCAATTTCTGATAATGAATATTTGTTTCTAAAGACAACTAATAGAGATAATTTTGAAAATTATTTCATAAAGAACCAAGTTGATATATTTAATCCAGAAAGAGCCTGCTCAAATCCTACCTCTCGGGAAGGACATGACTAATATTTAAAAGCCTGTTTTTTTCTGTAAAATACCATGTATATTTTACAACCTAGGTAAAAATAACATTATCCAAATTATTTCCTTTGATGCACCTATTTATTTTAAGAAGTTTTTCAATTGGGTCTAGTCTGATTTAAGTGAGCTTGAATTTATTTCTATTCTAGCTCATATAAAAGATATTGGGAGGAGTCTACAATCATATTTTGAAAACACTAAGCCTTCTGGAACTGACATGCCAATAAAGTTAAACACGCCTCGCACGGATATGCACGTTGGCTCTTCAATTTTTAAATATTACTCGAGCAATGCATTAGTTTTGAACGAGCGAAAAGAGTAAACATAAACCAACTAACAATAACTATAGACAGACAGCATTTTGCTCTACTAAATGGTAACGATCCTCTGCTAAGGCAATACTTAAAAAACACCAAGTAGGTTGGCAAATGATAAAATATAGCTATTCTTGGCTGCATTTTGTTGAAAAATGCCTCAAGGTATACTACATCTATTTGGCTAAAATCCTCAAATCATCTTACTAATGAATCTAAAAACCATATTAATTTGGCTATTTTCCACATTGCTTCCTTTAAGCATACTTGGACAAAGTAATGATAATCTCGTCCAATGGGGAGAACTATTCAAGTTTCCAGGTTCCTCCTTTAAAGAATTCAAAATTTTAGGCGCAGAGGAAAATTATTACTATCTCCAGTTGGGCAAAGGTCAAAACAGGGATGTGCTTAAATTTGATTACAATCACAAATTAATTTCAACCAGACCTTTGGATGTTTATCTCGATGATAAGTTGATGGATTTTACAAACGTGGTAAAAACCAAATCAGGGGTATATGGTCTGCAAAGCAAAAGGAGTCTTTTAAGAGAGCAGTGGAATATTTATGCCGCTAGGTTAAAAGATGGTAGGTTTGAGCATCCTTTTAAAGCTTACGAACATGAAATAAAGATAGGTCTTCCTTCTGGAGGTTATGCACAAAATTATCGGTTTAATTCATCTTTTGAAAACACCTCCAGTTTCATTGTCAGTGAAGACAAGTCTAAGGTAGCCTTAATCAACAATAAGAATCCATCCAAAGTTGAAAGTATCGTCATTGCTGTTTTTGATGACCAAATGAATTTGCTCTGGGAAAAGCATCAGGAATTCCCAATCAAGGAGAAAAAATTTGTTATTTATCAGGTAATCGTTTCCAACGAGGGGGAAGTCTTTCTGGCTGCTTATTTATCCGGCTGGTCAAAAGTTTATAGAATTACAAAACATGACTTAATTGAATATCCTATCCAATTGGAATCTAAGTACAATGCAGGGGCTCCTGGAATAATAGTGAAAGATACCAAAGCCATTTTCTCAGGCTTTTGTGACTATACAAGTGATTTGGAGAATAAAGTCAGAGGCGTCTATTTTATCAAACAAGATTTAAACTCAGATAAACAAGAAGTCACCGTCAGTCAAGTGGATGAGTCATTCCTTGCCAGTTTGGAAGAAAACAGAGCCAAAAAGAATTCCAAGGTGTGGCATTATTCTCTTGAAACAGCCAATGCGCTATCTGATGGAGGGTATAGCTTTACTGCCACAAATAAATATATACGTTCTCTTGTTGCCAATCCAACTTTATCCACTAAGCCAGGATACGCCCCTCCAACCGCTTATATCCATAGTAGCATCATTCATTACAAACTTGATGAAACTGGCAACCTACAAAACATTCATAACGCCAACCGATATATGAAATATGAAAGGATTGAAAGACCAAATCTATTCACCGCATTTCTGGATGGGAAAACCTATGTGTATTACTTTCATACCCCCGATAGAAAAGAGCGAAAAGCCTGGGGGCTTCCCTGGTCTGTCCTGGTAGCCAGATTAATGATTTTCGACAATTCCGGGGCTGTTGAATCAGATGAAATAATCATTGATGGAAAAGACGCCAACAAACTGCATAGCGCGCTAATCGGCGACACCAATGGCACCAAACTGCTTTTTGGTGGACAGATATTAAAAAAGACTGGTACCTGGGGAGATTTCAGCAAAAATCAAATGCGGTTTGGGGTGATTGAGTTGGAGTGAGTGGAATCGTGTCAAAAAAATCTATAGGTTTGGCTAATACGGTAAATTAACTGTTATCCTTGTTTCAAACCTGCACGCTTTCAATGCAAGTTTATACTCCTTTTTTTTAACACAGTATAAATATTGTTATACGGCTTCAATTTCCCTTTTATAGACTGCTCAATTCCAAACACTCAAGCAGCCCGAATAATATCTCTTTAATGTAGGATTAAGAAGACGTCATCTCCCCTTCAAACAAATAAGGCTCTTAATCCCTACCTACAATCATCTTCCTGGTTTGTTGTTGTTTGTCAATGGTCATTACATAAAAATACAATCCGGGAGGCAGATGGGTATTCATATTTCGATTCCAAATAAACTGATGATTGCCAGCGGGTTTGATACCCTTGAATAGGGTTGTTATTTTATTACCCATCAAATCGTACAATGACAGGTCAATTTCTGATTGCGAAGACACAGAATAATTAATGCTTGTATAGCCACTGACGGGATTCGGATAGTTTTGTTTTAATTCAAAAGACAGAGGATTGATGGATGCTGAATGGTTGATGACATCACTACGAGGTCCATAAACAGGCAATGCCTGACCATATTCATAGGCTCCCAAATCAGGAGCATTGCCAGTGAAATCATCATTGATGTTTGGTAGGACAATTCCTGCGTCAATGGCATTGCAATTCGGATTTAAAATTTGGTATTCAATAAAAAAAGAATCGACCAAACCGGTATAATTCAGTGAATCAAAACAAGTCGTTTGGTCAATTTTCACACCGTGTTCTTCCTGACCGGTTAACTGATTAAATTCGGCAATATCCACCAGTTTTGTATTATCCCATTTGAATGCGTAGGGATAATTTCCCCAATCAAATCCATTGTAATCAAAGTCCGTTTTCCAATTGATGATTTGATTCACATCCTGTGATTCTTCCCACACATAGCGGTCTTTGACAGATATCCAAAGGTTATTTTTCACCTCCATATTGCGCAAATACCCAGTACCAAATCCAATTGGTCCGCTTTGGGCAACAAATGTATTGTGTGCAATCAATGCTCTATCTGATCTGGTTCGTAACTTCATCACACTCTCGTCCAAAACTGCAACCTGATTATACAGGACATACCAGGGCGACCCGTCCATGGGCTGAAAACTGATGCCATTATTTCTCGGGTTTGTTATTCTGTTTCCCCATATTCTAATATTGGCGTGCCCATAGTCCCCTTCAATGCCATCGTCTGAAGTATCAAAGATTTCATTACCGAAAATATCAACATTTGAATGCGGATAAGAAATCCCATCCGCCGTTCTCGAAATTTTATTGTGAGCAACCGTATGTCCTTCTGTGTACCATAGCTCAATGCCCTCGCCTGAAAAATCGGAAAGGTTAGGATCATTGTCTCCAATGATAATATTATCGGCAATGTACCAGTCGGCCCCTCCATCATTCAAATAAATGGAGTAATGATTTTTAATAAAAGTGCAGTGGGTAATGTTGATACCTATTGGTCCTGGAGGAGAAGTTCGTAGGCCATATTGTTGATCTATAACCGTCAATCCATCTAACCAGATATAATCACTTTCTATTCTTATGCCTTCGAAAGTGGGACTTTCATTATTAAAAGCTTTCCAAACCACATGATTATTGGGCGTCCCTCCTGAATTTAGGAAGATTACTCCGCCATAATTGCCAGCATGCAGCAGGAAAATATCCCCTGGCTGAGCTACAGCCTCTGCCGCCTCAATCCCCTGGAAAGGATTATTTTCAGAACCGTCACCTCCTCCGTTTCCAGGTATAACATGATAAGAATTTCCGCCTGAAGGCATCACCGGAACCATGCGAGTAGTCACCATTTCAATTAAAGTACTTTCTCCTCCGTCCGGATCTGACAGCATTAATTGAACTTCATATGTAGTACCAGGTTCCAAAAAAAGAATGCTGCCCGCCAACATATTATACCCTTCAAAATCTACTCTGTAAAGAGGCATCGCCGGAAGCCATATAGTCGAGCCTGAAATCCTGTATTGAACATTACAGCTTGCATTGTGATTATCATCGCCCTCGATATTCCATTCAAAACCAATGGAGTAAATGGTGGAATAGCTTTCAAGGCTTCCTGGTTCGGTTTCATTGCCAGCCAAAAGCATCGTAGGAATGATAAAAAGTAATGAAAAGAAAAATTGACGATGAGTGTTGAGTTTCATAATTGTCCCTTTTTGAGTTTTTCCGTTCCTCCTCCAAAGGAGTTGCCTTGCAAAAATATATCATCTAATTTTCATCTCATCCATTACTACCATTTATTGACTGCATTGCAGCCAATAAATGATTTTGCCCTGTATCCGTGCCGGCGGCGCGGATATGAAAGAACTTTTTACACAATGTACTAATTGCAACTTTTTCATTTAAAAGCAATCCTTATAATTAATAAAAACTACATTTAAGGTAAAAATATTCAAATGAATCGAAATCACATTGGAGAATTTGAAGAAGTCGTATTACTGACCGTAGCAATTCTATATAGCAATGCATATGGAATAGCCATCATCAATGAGATGGAAGAACGCCTGAATCGGAAAGTCAGCATTGGTTCCTTGCAAACGGTACTCAAACGGCTGGAGAAAAAAGGGTATTTGGAATCCGAATTTGGAGAGGCAACCAAAATTCGCGGTGGAAAGCGCAAGCGATTCTATGCAGTCACCAATTTTGGGAAACAAGCTTTGGAAGCCAAAAAAGAGGAAAGAATGAATCTTTGGAATGCAATTCCCAAAACTGCTTTTAACTAAATTAGAATGAATCACAATCAAATAAAAGAACCGCCTAAACGGCTCCTTAATTTTTTCAGATGGTATTGCAATCCCGAATTTGTTGAAGACATCGAAGGAGATTTGCGAGAGCGATACTTTGCCAATTTGGAAACATCTGATGAAAAGAAAGCATTCTGGCGATTCTTCAGAGATGTCATGTCTTTATTTCGAATTGGCATTATTCGTCCAATTTCATTTCCTCACCCGATAAATTATACCATCATGTTCCGACAAAACTTTAAAATCAGCTTTAGACATTTAACCAAAAACAAAACCTACGCTTTTATCAACATTGGGGGATTGGCACTGGGCATGGCAGTCGCCCTGATGATTGGTTTGTGGTTATACGATGAATTGTCCTTCAACAGCAATTTCCAAAACCGGGACCAAATTGCAAGAGTGATGCAACATCGCACCATCGGCACCGAAAAAGAAACCTGGTGGTCTACCATGAAACCTTTGGCGGATGAACTCAGAAATACATACGGACATCATTTCAAGCAAGTGGTTCGTGGCTCATTTGAGCAACAAAAGGACTTGTATTTCAAGGGGGAAAAATATGTAAAAAATGGTCATTTCTTTGAGCCAAATGCGCCCGAGATGCTGTCGTTTGAAATGGTCAAAGGTGAATATTCCGGACTAGCCGAACCCAACTCTATTATGCTCTCAGAATCCTTTGCCAATACCGTTTTTGATGGGCAGGATGCTTTCGGGAAAACACTTGAAATTGAACAAACTTCAGTTAAAGTGACTGGTATTTATTCTGACTTTCCGGTTAACAGTTCGTTTAATGAAATAGATTTTATTGGCTCCTGGGGATTGTATGAAACATTGGAACCATGGATAAGTCAATTGAATAATCCCTGGGGCATGAGTGGTTTTCTGACCTTGGTCCAAATAGGAAAAGGTGCAGATTTTGTGGAAGTTGAATCCAATATCAAACAAATCATCTTCGATAATTCATCCCATGACGAATCCGCTTTAGCAGCCAAACCCGAAGTTTTTTTACACCCCATGTCTAAATGGTATTTGTCTTCCAGGTTTGAAAATGGCGTCAATACGGGTGGACGAATTGACAATGTTTGGTTGTTTGGAATCATTGGAATTTTCGTATTGATTTTGGCATGTATCAATTTTATGAATTTGAGTACAGCTCGCTCTGAAAAACGCGCCAAAGAAGTAGGTGTCCGAAAAACAATCGGATCAGGGAGGGGACAATTGATTGGTCAATTTTACAGCGAGTCTTTATTGATTTCACTTTTTGCTTTTGTCTTATCCCTTGGTTTGGTACAGTTGTTTTTGCCCTGGTTCAACGAAATTGCCGATAAGGAAATGTCCATCTTATGGTCTAATCCATTGCTGTGGCTGGGTGGTTTGGGATTTATTCTAATTACTGGCCTGTTGGCGGGTAGTTATCCGGCACTTTATTTATCCTCTTTCAATCCAATAAGCACATTAAAAGGTGCTTTCAAAGTTGGTCGAATGGCTTTGGTTCCCAGAAAGGTTTTGGTGGTCGTTCAATTTACGGTATCGGTTACACTAATTATTGGCGTGATGATGGTTTATAAGCAAATTAAATTTGTCAAAGATCGCCCGGTCGGCTACAATCAGGATAATTTATTGATGCTTTTTGTTCGCGATCAACCGATTTATGAACATTTTGATGTCGTCAAGGACGGATTATTAAAAACCAATTACGTTTCAAATGTAGCTCGTTCCCTAAGCCCTGTGACCAGGGTTTGGCAAACCAATGGCAACCTTCAATGGAGTGGAAAAGATCCCAATGTTGGTGTGGACTTTCCAAACACAGGCGTAGCATATGATTATGGTAGGACCATTGGCTGGGAGATTATCGAAGGACGCGATTTCACTAAAGAATTGGCATCTGACTCGGCAGCCTTTATTGTAAA
This sequence comes from Saprospiraceae bacterium, assembly GCA_041941305.1. Taxonomy (GTDB): domain Bacteria; phylum Bacteroidota; class Bacteroidia; order Chitinophagales; family Saprospiraceae; genus JANSWP01. The sequence continues at coordinate 4,931 of JBGTQJ010000046.1, read as the reverse complement.
TGAGGAAGCCATAAAATTTATGGGGCTGGAAAACCCCATTGGTGAAGTGGTAAAATGGGATGATCGTCCTTATACCATCGTAGGGGTCATTAAAAACATGATTGTTGAATCTCCCTATCATCCGACACGCCCTCATTTTTATCACATCGCAAGGCGTGGGGGACAAATCATTAACATAAAACTAAAGCAGGATGCGCCAACAGAAAAAGCCATCACAGCTGTGGAGACAGTTTTGAAAATGCATTCTCCTGATTTGGTTTTGGATTATGTATTTATTGATGAGCACTATGGTCGCAAATTCAGGAATGAAGAAAGAGTGGGCAAACTGGTGAGTCTGTTTGCTTTTTTGGCGATTATTATCAGTTGTCTGGGCTTATTTGGATTGGCATCCTATGTTGCTGAAAAGCGTACCAAAGAAATTGGAATTCGCAAAGTATTGGGCGCATCTGTTGGCAATTTATGGCTAATGCTCTCAAAAGACTTTATGATTTTGATATTGATTTCAGGATTGCTTGCAGCGCCTATTGCCTATCATTACGTTAGTGCATGGATAGCGCATTCCGATTTTCAAACCACTTTCCCATGGTGGATTTTTGTATTGGCAGGTGCCTTGGCTTTGGTCATTACGATATTGACAGTAAGTTTCCAGGCAATAAAAGCGGCGACAGCAAATCCTGTTGGTGCATTGAAGGCAGATTGAGTAATTTGATTTCCTATTCAATAAGACATCCAAAAATGGTTTTTAAAAACCAATGTTACCCGCAGAGATGATATTTTTGTGTTATAACTTTGTAGGCAGGCTAAAAAGCAGGACTGTTAAGTTCTATTGGAAATTGCCCTCGCAGACCTCCCAACCTCCTCTCCAAAGGAGTCCCTTTGGGAAAAGGAGGAGTAGCCGCCCTCTGAAAATCAAGCACTTAGAAGCGGGCAGATTTTCCCCTTCAGGGGATTAAAGGGGTTGCGCAGGGAGAACTTAACAGTCCTGGGCTAAAAAGGCTTATCGCTTGCCAGATTACTGATAACACCTTTTAGCGCTTCTCTCTTTCATCACTCAAAGGTATCATCAGAAAGCCATCACAAATGAGTAAAAATCCTTCGCTTAACGAATCCTTACATAGCATAGAGTTTATTAAAAACGGAGATTCTTTTCTTGAATATGGCAAGCCTTGTACAAAGATTGGTATGCTAAAAAAAGGAGTGATGCGAGGTTTTGTATATGATAATGAAGGGGATGAAATAACAACTCATTTCTACCAGGAAGGTGATATGGTGGTGGGTAGTTACATTCCCAATGTAAATATCTCTATGACGATTCAGGCATTAGAGGATTGTGAACTTTCGGTTGCCAATTATTCAGAGGTGATGTCTTATGTCAACAAGAATCAGGAAATAACAGATGTCATCACCCGTGAATTTCAGAAACTCAATAAACAATTGCAATCCAGACTGGTCTCATTGCTCAATCTGGACGCTTTGGAAAAATATGCACTCTTTTTAAAGGATTATCCAGGCTTATTGAATCGAATCCCTCATTACTACATAGCCCAATATTTGGGAATCACCCCTACCCAATTGAGCAGAGTACGGAAACAACTTATCAACAAATGTAAATGAGAACGATTGTCAGAGGTTATATTTTTGTGTTTTTATTTTCAGCTTAAGCGAGCCACGTACGCTAACTGTGTTATTGTTCCGTAAGACGCACTAAAAAAATTGAATGAAAAGATTTTCCTCCAAAGCAATAGATGACCTGGTTTCTAAATTCTCTGATAAATCATTGCCCAAAGGCGAATGGACACATCAGACACACGTTATCGTGGGATTGTGGCACAATGTGAATTATGATTTCGACACTGCACTTGATTTGGTAAAATCAAAGATCAAAGCCTACAATATTGCTGTCGGAACTTTAAATACAGATGATTCCGGTTATCACGAAACCCTAACCATTTTTTGGATGATTCTAACCAAAAAATTTCTTCTAAACCATCCTTCTCTTGCGATTGAAGATGCTTGTAATAACCTTTTGAATTCTGAAATGGCTTCTAAAAATTATCCGCTTGAATATTATTCCAGTCCAATTTTATTCAGTAAAGAAGCAAGAAAGTCCTGGATAAATGGGGACATTCAAAAAATATCCCTACTCTCAGATGACTACAAGCTGAACAATCATTTCGATCTTACTGATGAACAATTTGAACAGGATTTTAGCAATTGCGCATTGCCACCAGGGTCATTCAGTCATGAAGCGCATTTAAGGCTGGCTTGGATACATCTAAAAAAACATGGACTTGAAACTGCCATTGCTACTGTTTGCGATCAACTCACTAATTATGTCAATCATTTGGGCGCCCAGGATAAATACCATAAAACGGTAACAGTGGCAGCTGTTATAATTGTACACCATTTCATGCAACGAGCCAATACAGACAACTTTTTTGATTTTGTACTTAAATTTCCAAAACTCAAAAAGGACTTCAAAGGCTTAATAGAATCGCATTATAGCTTTAACATCTTTCAATCGGAAGAGGCAAAAGGGAGTTATTTAGAACCAGATTTGTTGCCTTTTAGTGAATAATCTCATCCCAATTCACTTCATCATTATGTGAATGTGTAAATCCCATGGCTCGCTCTTCTTTAATTGTATTCACATCCCTGAAAGCCATTACTTTAATTCCTCTTCTGTCAAAACATCATTTAAAACGACATAACCCAAATCGTTAAATTGCTCAATTTCGAAAGGACTAATTAAATAAGTGTTGCCCTTTCTGCGATAAAAACCTGAATCAGGGTTGGTTATTCTTTGCATAAAATAGTGTTTTAATTCGAGCATATTTTGAGTCAGGAAAGCTCCTTAGCGAATATAATTTAGAGCTTATTTTGCTTTTATCAGTTTCGTCCTATTCTTTTCAATTTTCAAAAAATAAACACCTGAAGTTAAACTCGATACATCAATCGTCGAACTATTGGAATCAATATTTCCCGACAAAACAAGTTCTCCAAATGTAGAATAAATATGGTATTCCTGCTTATCAGACCATTCCATTTCAATAGTTGTGAAATCAGCTACTGGATTGGGATAAATCTGTATTTGTTCACTAGACTTAACTTCCTCATTAAGGGAAGTTGCACTACAACCGATTAATCCACCGCGATTGTATCTGGAGACAAAATTCCAGATTTCCTGATTTGAGTTAATATCCATATTTCCAAAACTCCCAGGCCAATCATGCCCACCATTTATCACCTTGAAATGCTCTACAGAAACGCAACCATCTCCATTATTCCAGGAATGATGTTCAACTGTACTTCCATCCGAAGTATTCAAATCATCAACCAGAGTTACCGATGAAATGGTATTCGTATTATTGAAATTGGTCCAGTAATTATTCACCTCATCCAAAGAGATATAATAAGTAATACCTTGCCAGGTGATACCGTCATAATCATCCTCTGTTCCATGAATGGTTACAACTGCTGTAGGATGAGTAGGAGCACAATTCTCATATGTATCAATGAACATGGATCTTGCCACAACACCTATTGCTGCAATGCGGTCGCTCAACCTGCACGCCAATTCAAAAGTAAATTCACCACCATTGGAATAGCCACAGGCATAGACCCTGTTTTCATCTATGTTATATGCTGTTGCCATAGCATCAATCATTGCTTCCACAAAGAAAATATCATCCACTGTAGTTGGTGGTTTATGCGTCCAAAGTGTAGTGCCTCCATCATTTGGGTCTGGTAATGCCTGAGGATAAACCACAATAAAACCAGCAGTATCCGCAAGGGGTCTCATGTTGGAAGTCCATATTTGCGAAGCAATGTCGCCGCCACCACCGTGGAAATTAAATAGTAATGGAAATGCTGAACTACCGTCATATATGGCTGGAATGTACACGGTGTATTCTCTTTCAACACCATCGTGTAGGAGTGTTTCTTCAAGTGTTTGTTGGGCAATTACTATGTTTATTGAAAACAGTAAAGCCAGAAAGGTTGTAGTTTTTGTGTTCATAAATCCAGGTTTTATTTAGAAAGTTCTGCCCGCTAATTTAAATCTTAAAATAGATTTTAATTCCGTCCAACAATGGTCTTCAGAACTTTAAATCCATCCCTGGTCTTTAATTGGACAAAATAAACCCCATCTCTTTCGATTGAAAACTGTTCATCAAAGGAAATAAGATTTTTTGACCTTCGCTCCATGATTAAAACCCCTTTAGCGTCATATATCTCAATGTTTAAATCGTTTTTCTCTTTTGTTTCTACCTGTAGCCTAAAGTTTCCATCATTCACAATTGGGAAAAGATTGACATAAGCAAATAGCGTATTCTCATCAGGCGTTCTCCTACAATTCTCAATCGTAATGGTCTTCACAATAGAAATATTCGGACAAGCATCTGAAAAGACAGTGACGGATACTGTATAATCACCAGGTGCATTGTAAATATGCATTGGATCCCTTTCTGTAGAAGTCGTTCCATCTCCAAAGTCCCATTCAAATGCTGTAAAGAGATCATCTGTTTGGTTGGAATCCAGCTCTGATATTTCTATAAAATGAATCGTATCTCCCACACAAGCTAATTGATTAATCAAAAACTTGGATTCAAAGTCAGCTCCCGATGCTATTGAGGTTTCTATACTTGCTTCATTGGTACAAGAATTCGCATCAGTGACAGTGAGTGCATAAGTACCCACTTCAAAATCAGCATTGTCAATAACCGGGTCCTGTTCAGTAGAAGCAAAGTTAGGTCCAGTCCATGACCAACTAACCGCATCTCCACCTGCTTCATTGAGCTCGAGGTCTTCTCCATCACACACTGGAGAAGAAGATATGATCTCAATATTAGGTGTTGCATTAACTTCTATATCAATGGAATCCTGATTGGTACATGCATTCGCATCTTCGATTGAGAGATAGTAGGTACCTG
>JBGTQJ010000045.1:0-70621 GCA_041941305.1 Saprospiraceae bacterium | reverse complement strand
CTTTTTTTAAGAATATTGCCCACTTGTGTATGGGATATGCTATCGCTATGACCTAGTTCTACCATCTTATCTGCCAACAGTCTCAAGCTCCATTGGCTGTAACCTTCAGGAGCTTCACTACAGGATAAAAGAGTAACCTCATTTTCCTGCTTGGTATCTATCTTAATGGGACGACCAGGACGGGGTGCATCATAAATGCAGGCTAGTCCACGGCTCTTATGCTTCTTAGATAATTTCCCAAGACTAACAACAGATAAATTGACTAACTCTTTAACTTTTGTATAAGGTTGACCTTTATCTAATTCCAATAAAGCGATGATACGTTTATAAGTCCTCGATTTCAAAGAACCTTTCTGGAGCAACTCTTCTAATTGCTCCCGTTCTCTAGAGGTTAATTTTACATGTTCTTTGTGCATGGCAATTTTTAACCTCAAATATACAAAATAATAACTTATTTATTTTACAATGTACTTAGTAACGACGAAAAAATAAGGTTTCGATTTCAAGCCAGAGATTTTGATGCTAGACGAAGAACGAAGAAGGAGCATAGCCGGAGGCTACGCGACTGATAAGAGATGAAGTATAGCGGCATAAGATCGGCTTGAAATCGATAGGTTATTTTTTCGTCGTTACTTAATTAAACTTTATATGTTAGAAGGTGGCTGTTTTCGGATTGGAAACTGCTACGCTTCTTTGATATTTCAAGAAGAGATGCGTATATTCCTAAAACCTGCATTGGACAGACCATCTGTTTTTAAAAATACTTTAGACCGTCCCGTACTAATCTGAAATTGAATAAGTCCATGAGGTGTAGGAATCCACTTACATTCTTTGAAGAAAGAAAGTATTGGGAGGAAGTTTCAAAACGAGAGTTCAAACAGGTTATGTAGGTGTAAGTGCTTGTTATAGCATAAATGATAGCCACTGTGGCAATTTTTTCATTTTCTATCTAGTGTTTGCGTGTGAAATATAAGAAAAATTGAGGAGATATTTAAATTTCCCAATACATCTAATTCCTTGATATACTTAATGTTCCTCTTGTTTTAGTTCAATTCCCACTGGGTTTGGCATTAATTTTTTCAAAGCATTCCGTTGGCTTGCAGGAAGGAAATGCCACAGTTCTCTGTGCTTTAAACAAAGTAAATAAAAACCTTCATACACTACATTCAACTCTTTGGTTCGACGACGGCGGATTCTATCCAGAATAACTCCTTTGGCATAGATGAATAATATTAGGGTGATGAATGAGGAAAAGACCACGAAATTGAAAACATTATCGGAAACCTCAAAAAAGTCAGAAAACAGATGCCCAAACAGATATAAAGCAATCAAAATAAGGTTGATCCAAATGCCATAAGACAAGGTATAGAAAACCCCGGCTAATAACCTAGTTAAGGCTTCAGCACTTAAAACTTCCTCTTTCATACCTCCATTGAATTCAATAATAGCAGATTTACAGAAATTGAAAAAGGTGGTTGTTCTCAGTAGATTTTTTTTCTCGAATTCATCAAAAAATTTATTGAGTTGATCTGGGTGGCCGAGTTTATATCGAACTTTTGTGCTTGAATAATAAGGAAAGGTATCTTTGATGTATAATTGATTATAAAAACGCCCGAGCTCTTGTTGACTTGCATTCTCCCAATATTCATCATTGGGGTTTAGTAAAAGTTGTTTATCGCCTTCAATGCCTATGGACAAATAATTTTTTGGAATCGGTTTTCCAATATCATTTTTTTTGATCTGTTTTTCTTCAATTTTATATTCCTCCTTCCAAGCTTTTTTTATTTTTTCCTTATTCAATATAAAGAACCACACTTGAAAGAAGATAGAACTAAAAAAGCCTTGTTTAATATTTTTATCTATCCATTTAAATACCCCCTTTTCCTTTTTTTTCTTTTTCCAGTATTCTTTCAGGGTTGCCAAACCATCAATCTTTTCCAGTGTCTTGATTCTAAAAAACTGACCTGCTACAAAACTAAAAACCAAGAATATCAATAATCCTAAGAAACTATCCATTGTTTTGACCACAGGTAGACCTAATATTGTCATCTTATCCATTCCAATGAAAATCAAAAAAGATCCTATAAAAAACCATGAAGTCAGCACCAGAAAAAAAATTCCAGGAAAAATGATCCCGACAATTTCACGAATGAGATCCCGAATAACTTCCATAATAATTAGGTTTTAATAGAATCCTTTTATTCAATTTGGACGGTCAGCTTTTAGGTTTGAGAAAGTTGAGTATGGATGGTGTCAAGCCAAGTTTCTTAAACCGTCCAAATTTTTGAAGCATCAATAAAATTAGTTCCGACAGCTTATTTCTTCCAGGATATGTTGAAGGGATTTTAACAGAGCAGGTTCGTCGATGAGTCTTTTCAAAACTCTGGATATGCCATCTGCAAATTCATCTGGCTTCGCTGAAAACCATTTGATAATTGATTCAAGGGTCAAAGTTTCAATTTGCACAACTGGCATATCTACAATTTCTCCATTGACACTCACTGAATCCATGCAAACGATATGTTGAGCAATATCTTCATTTTCTTTTAAAGTCAAAACAGTTTTGGGGATTATTGCTAAAAAACAGCTTGAGTATTCTCGATTATTGGCATTTGGAGAATCCAGCCCAGTGTCAAAATTTCCAATTTTATCAAAAAGGAGCAAATCCTTCTCTGAAAAAACAAAGGTTTTATTTCTAAAATGGATCTCTTCATTGGCTTCGCGAAGAGCCGTTTCCCAAAACAGATATTCTATTACTTCTTTTTCACCCCATTTTTCAAGAAAGTCATTTAGAAGCACAACTGGCTCTTTTTCCTTTGACTCCCATTTTCGTTCAAATAATTGTTCATGCAATTCCAAATGTCCTCCAAACAAATCCCATTTATTGGGATCGACAAATTTCTCAGCAGATCGCTTATTCAGTAAAAAATGTGGAATTAGCTGATTGTCAATCGCTTTAAAGGCAATAACCAGAATCTGGACTGCGCCGTGAGGAATACCATACTGATGCACATATGCTCGGTGCGCAAAACCAACGATATTTAATTTTGGCTCGTCATTATCATGATTTCTACTTAAAAGTATATAGGGTCTAATCATTTAATCAGATTGTGAAAGGCAGCTCCGCTAAAATTAGAAATTATCTTCAAATTGATTTTTCTTTGCCATATGATTTCAACTTATAAAATATTGGAATTTCCAATTCTGAAGACATATACTACACTAACAGCATTTTTGCTTTCCATTAATCTTTTTGCACAAACCCAAACCAATACCATTCCCGGTACGGAAGTCACTTTTCAAATGAAATTGCTCCCTGCCGGAACATTCCAAATGGGCAAAACCGAAAAAAAGTCGGTTCAATTGGATGCTTTTTGGATAGGCATACACGAAGTGACCTGGGATGAATTTATGATCTTTCAACAAATTGAAAATGACAATAATGTCACCCTTGTTGATGGAAGCGAATATTCAGTAGATGCTGTGACGCGCCCTACTCCTCCGTATGAAGATTTTAGCAAAGGGATGGGGAAGCGAGGTGGTTTTCCTGCCGTTAGCCTTACGCAACAAGCAGTACTTCGCTACTGCCATTGGTTATACCAAAAAACAGGAGAATTTTATCGCCTTCCAACAGAAGCGGAATGGGAATATGCCTGTCGGGCAGGTACAAAGAACGATTTTCATTTTGGAGCCGATGTTTCACAATTGGAGGACAATGACTGGTATTATGAAAATAGTGACGAAAAGTACCACAAGGTCGGAGAGAAAAAACCCAACCCCTGGGGTCTGTACGATATGCACGGCAATGTGGCAGAATGGACTTTGGATCAATACACAGAAGATTATTTTTCCAGGCTGGACGGGGAGCATAACCACAATCCCTGGATCGTTCCTACTTTAAGACATTCCAGAACTGTAAAAGGTGGTTCTTATTATTTTGATGCAGAAGATTGTACCTGCTCAGTGCGTCTAAAATCAAAACCGCGTTGGCAAATGCGGGATCCTCAAATTCCCAAAAGTATATGGTGGAATACCGATGCACCTTTTGTTGGGTTTCGTTTAGTAAAACCTGAGAAGCAATTGTCAAAAGAAGAGGTAGCAACTTTTTTTGCAAAAGCCATAGTGGATTAACGTTTTATAATCATTTCGGCAAGCTGCTTTGTACCAATTCTATAGACATTTATCAAAATTATTTAAAATCAAAAAACATGTTCGAAATGGAAAAGAAAAAAGGTACTGGATGGATGACTAAAGTTCAGTATCTTTTTATGGTTTTGGGATTAATCCTTGTGTTTGGGTGTGATGATGATGACTCACAAAAACCTTCTGAAGAAGAGGTATTTGCTACTGTTCCCGTACCAAAATTTGAGCAAGATTCCGCTTACAACTATATCCAAACGCAGGTTGATTTTGGACCCAGGGTACCCAATTCTGAGGCTCATCGACAGTGTAAGGATTGGTTTGTTTCGAAATTCAAGGAATTTGGAGCAGACGTGATTGCTCAGGACTTTGAGGCGAAGGCCTATACAGGCGAAATCTTAAAAGGTTGGAATGTCATTGCTCAATACAATCCCAAAGTCAAAAAACGCGTTTTGCTCGCAGCCCATTGGGATTCTCGGCACATTGCAGATTCTCCCCTAAGTACCGAACGTCAAAACGAGCCCATTCTTGGAGCAGATGACGGAGCAAGTGGGGTTGGCGTTTTATTGGAGGTTGCAAGAAATCTGAACATCAGCCCCATTGGTATGGGTATCGATATCATTCTTTTTGATGCTGAAGATTATGGAGATGACAATAGTGCGAATCAAAATATGTTTTCCTGGTGCCTGGGCTCTCAGCATTGGGCAAAAAACAAACATGTCAAGGATTACCGAGCAGATTACGGCATTTTACTGGACATGGTAGGCTCCAAAGATGCTCGCTTTGCCAAAGACAATATTTCAATGAAATACGCTCCCGACCAAATGAATAAATTTTGGGATCTCGCAAAGGCAATGAATAAGGATAAGTACTTCGTTAATTTACCTACAACTATAGGCATCGATGATCATTACATCGTCAATACCATTGCCATGATCCCTATGTTTGACATCATCAACAAACCCGCTGATTCGACCACAGGCTTTGGAGATTATTGGCATACTCACAATGATGATATGGATGTGATTGATAAAGAGACTTTACAAGCAGTGGGACAAGTGCTTCTGGCGGCAATTTATCGGGAAAATAATGGCACCTATTAATGCACTAGGAAGTCTAGTTTTCCTTTAATGATATTATACAATCCTTCAAAATTAAGATCAATCATGCTTAGATTTTGCTTTTTAATTGTTTTGCTCCTTGGAATTTTTAGTTGTGATAATTCAGTCACTTCAGACAATACAGAGGTTATTGAAAATCACGACGAAGCAGGAGTTTTGGTTGAAAAATTTTCCAGATTGAAAAATACTTACGCTAAACACGGCTTGTATCAATCATTTTATCCAAGTGGCAAGGTGATGATTGAGGCAAATTACGTGAACGATACTTTGGTGGGAGAGCGCAAGATGTATTATGAAGATGGAGGGACACAAATCGTAGAAAGATATATCGATGGAAAATTTACCGGAACCTACGAAGCTTTTTATGAAAATGGTCAATTGGATATCACCGGTGAATATGTGAATGATCAAATGGAGGGCGAATGGAAACGTTATTACGATTCGGGAGAATTGATGGAAGTGGTGACCTTTAAAGAAAATAATGAAAATGGTCCTTTCAAAGAGTATTACAAAAATGGAAACTTGCAGGCAGAAGGCGAATATCTAAATGGTGAATATGAACATGGCTTGCTAAAAGAATACGATGAAGCAGGAGCGATGATAGCAAAAAAGCAGTGCTACATGGGTATTTGTCAAACCATTTGGAGTCAGGAGGAGGGTGATTTAGAATTTGATGAAGCCGCGTTTAAAGAGAAAGTGGAAAGGATGAAAGCCATTGAAAATTCTGCTAATTGAGGTAGGTTTGCTGGGTATCTGGGTGAATGTTTGATTTAGTTCCGTCTATGATACCGTATACATAATCGTGGCAAGAAATTTCAAGAAATCTTAGTCTGTTTAGGGTTGGGGTTGGAAAGTATGAAAATTGAATATTCCCCTCAAATACAAAGGTACTGGACTACCAGATTAGGGGTTTGGAAATAAATATGATACCTCAAATAAGTTGGTAATTTTTGCACATAGGTTAATTCCCCTTTTCATCATAATATCTCTTCAAACTATGGCTCTACCAGTAAACAAGCAAACCAGTAATCATTCTCCTATATTGAGAGCCCCAGATACTGTTATTTTTCATAAGGCAGTGTAAAGAAGAAGGAAGCACCTTTGCCTTTGCCATCAGATTCTACCCAGATCTTGCCTTTATGCCTTTCCACTATCTTCTTGCAGATAGAGAGCCCCAAGCCGGTTCCATCATATTCTTCATCAACATGGAGGCGTTGAAACAAGGTGAAAATCTTGTCAAAAAATTCTTTTTCAATTCCAATCCCATTATCCTTGATTTCAAACAGATAATACTGCCCATTTGGTCGGGCCTCGATTTTTATCTCTGGCTTTCTTCCTGAAGGGGTGAATTTTAAGGCATTACTGATTAGGTTTTGAAAAAGTTGTTCCATCTGAGACTGATTGGCGTATACCTCAGGTAATCCATTGTAGGTTATGGATCCATGACACTCATTAATGATATTGGCTATCCTTTCTTTAACTGCATCCAGTACATCATTCAATGCTACTTTTTCAAATTCCACAGAAGCTCTGGAAGTTCTGGAATACTGCAATAAGTCTTCGATGACATCATTGAAACGTCGAATGCCTCTAAATATAAATTCCAGGTATTCCTTGCCGGTTTCGTCCAATTGAGAAGCGTGCCGACGCCTTAGCAATTGAGCAAAACTGGCTATATTTCGAAGTGGCGCTTTCAAATCATGGGAAGCTACATAAGCGAATTGCTCCAAATCTTCGTTAGAACGCAAAAGGTCTTCGGCTTTTAATGCCAATTGTGCTTCAATTTTTTTCCTTTCGAGGATCTCATTCTTCAAATCTTCATTAACCCTAAAATTTTGAAGCAAGGTGCCTGCCTTATGGGTCATTACCGTAAATGGATAGCGATCTTTTTGGTCGATCGGAGTATAAAATTTTCGATCTTGTTCCATTTGACCACAGATCACCAAACCACTAAATTTTCCATTGTAATTGAAAAAAGGACTGACAAGTGCATCTACCAATTCCAGAAAAGACAACTTAGACTTGAGTACAGATGATTGTTGTAGAAAACAACTTTCCCTCGTTTCAAAAAAGGATTCATCAAAGTGAAATTTACGAGGTTTTTTCAGAAGGGGTTCAAAACCAAAGGAAGCCAGCACATTTAGTTGTTTTTCTTCTCTGTTATACTCAGCTATCAGACAATGGGGCTGCTCAAAAGCCTGAATAAAATATTCAACGGCAAGAATTCCAAAATCTTTAATATCCTCTTGAAATAACCCTTCCCTTCCAAATGCCTCGACAAGTTTGAAGCGATTCAAATCTTTGTCCAACTCATTTTTTGCCTCAATCAATTCTTGCTGTACTACAATATTCTTTGCCACCTTGCTCTGCAGGTCACGACAGATTGCCTCCAGTTCTTCGTAGGTTGGCCTTTGATTATTTTTTTCTGTAGTATGCATTTTCAGTGAATCTCACTGGTTTTTTCTGGCAGCCAACAACCAAATCTCAGTTCCTTTCTGCCAGAGCCGGGATTTCAGACTCCATTATTTCTGGTCAATACATATAGTGCTGTTGTGTAGTTGTGGAAATAATTATTCCCACTCAACATTGCAAATTCCCCAAAGCCATACATGCCCAGCCAGGGAATTGATTTTTTATTCAAAAACGGACCTTGCATCCGCTCGATCATTTCGTCTTTCTCTTTTTTCTGCAAAAGTGCCTGCCCACGGGCTGCACAATCTGTATGAAAAACTGCAGCTATTTCTTTGTGGCTCACCCGCTCTACCAACCTGTCGACCATTCTATTCAAGCCATTGAAAATCTTTTCTTCATTGCGTTGAGTCAACCATAGTTTCTTACCTGTAGGGACATCCACTGGCATATAAAAGCTCAGATCATCATCCACCTTTACAATCAGCCTCAAAATATATTGATTGTCATAAGATTCGTGCAGGTCAAATGGAAGCGCTTCTCCAATTCCAGCAATAGGGATAATAGGACCAGGAGGACTATCAATCGGTAAATTGAGTTTTTCCATCAAAAAAGACCACGCGGGTTCTCCTTCTATTTCATAGACATGATTTCCTTCCGAACGAGTCACTTCAAATGGCTGACCAAAAGGATCATTTCCATGATGGACGCCCATTTCCATTTGCAGGGTAGGATCAGCAAACCCCAATAAGACCGCTCCCCTTTCCAAAATATTGTCATTAAAAAACTGAAAAGTACTCAAGCCCTTCATATTGTCTGAAGAGGTGCCCCCAAAAATGGGCACTTGCCCGATAACGGATTCTATGCCCTCAATAGCTTTATCCGCAGCGATATCAATACCTGAAGCCAGGATATGCACCATATTGACATTCGGATTCTGTTCTTTCAAGTCCGAAGCCATTTGACGTGCCATTTCGTAGGAGTTATGCAAACGAATATTATCGCAATAAGCAACACAGAATTCTTCTTTTTTATCAGTTTCAGCCAACATAACGCCCAGTGCCCGAATGTTTTCATTGGGTCCTTCTTTCCCAATCACGCCCACACAAGTACAACCAACTATGGTTGCCTTTGGGCACATTGCCTGAGCTTCATTCAATACTTCCTTAAAATTGTGTCCGATGCTTGAGTAAATAACTATCAGGTTCTCATTTTGAGAAAACGCTCTAAAACGATTCCCCAATGCATTCTGAATACATTCCCGAATTGCTTTTTTTGAATTAACAGTTGCGGTACTCGAAGAGTAAAATTTCAGCATGTAGGGCAAAAATTTAGTTGAATTATAAAGCAGTCATTTCTAGAGGGGAGTATGTTGGTTGTCAAAAAATCAATTTTTTACAATTGGGGCTTCAAATTATCATTTTTTCTAATCCCTAAATTAGAAAGTTTTTTAATTTTTAATGTCATTAAAGAAAACAAAAATCACATTTGTCTTTGTAACTTATTGATTTTCAATATGTAAAAATACGCAAAAACCCTTAGTTTTTTCTGATTTTCAATTTTTACCTTTGCCAAAATCCATTCTTTAAGGCTACTATATTAAATATAAAAAATCCAACCTTGTGTACACTGCATAAGGATAGCATTTACCAACAAGACAAAACCAAACACTATGAAAAAAGTACACCTCCCGCTACTTATTTCACTTTTTACCATTTCTCTTTCTGCTCAACACTTATTTATTGAAGCTTTTTCAGGCTTGAATCGTACTGCTTACGATTCTGAATTCTTCTCAAGCCAGGATTGGTATGCACCGCTTGGGTTTAGAATAGCCGGGGGCGCAGAAAACATCCAGCTAGGTGGCGAATATCACCAAAGTATTTCCAACCCCCTTTTTGAATTTGAAGATGGTAGTAGCCAGGAGTTCAACACTTCCTATTATGGGGGGTTTTTACGTGCCAACTTTGGGCGCTATCCCGCTTTCGGCTTTGGAATTATCCTAAAAGCGGGAGCAGGCATGTACACAGCTGAGCAATCTGTTTTTGACCAAAAAGGGGCATCTGATCCAGAGCTGGTCAACGACTACGATGCCCACCTTGGTTTCAATGGAGGTTTAGGCTTTTCCATTCCAGTGCCCGATGCACTCCATTTGGAAATTGGCTATGTATACAATTATGTAGAACGACCAGAATTGCAACAAACGATTCCCGGCTACAAAGCACATTTTCACTCCATACAAGCTGGATTGAGTTGGAATATGGTTTTCGGAGCTGCTGCCAAGCGCAACAAACATTTAAAAGACAACTGGAAGTGGCGCAGAGGATGGAGAGGGAAGTCTAAAAATCAATGAGGTAAATTTAATTAAGGAGCTGTCTTACAATTTTCTTTCCTGCGCGTATCTGTAATTTGAATGATTTTCCAGCCTTCTTCAGTCTTAAACAGGTGGAATGCATTCACACCACAATGTCTTAGATTTTCTCCTAAATAAAACGAATAATCTGTCCAAACGGAAGCCAAATTTCCATCTATCCGAATATCATAACTCCATATTTTTTCATCCCAAACTTCATCATGAGGCGTACCCACAGCACCTACAAATCGGTCTACACTTCCTTCATGCTTTTTGGAAACGCCATCTTTATAAAAAACAGATATCATTCTTGCAGAAGGATCAAAAATGGAGCGAAGAGCAGTACTATCACCAGCACGCATGGCATCAAACATTTGATCAACAAGGGCTTTGACAGCTCTTTCTTCATCGTTTGTCTGAGCTGAGAGATTGAATGAGAAAGCACATAATACAAGCAGAAACAGGTATTTCATAATTCGAATTTCTTGTCGGGTTTAGGGCTTAGGCAAAAAATAACCTACCACTTAAAAAAACGAAAATAATCAAAAATCAATAACAATTCAGACACTTAGACTCTTTCGAATTATTGGCTTTCCAAATATTGTTTATATCAACAGTGTTTACATTGACGTCCAGATTGAAATCTCCAGTATTATTGTAAGAAGGTGCACTGCCCAATTGAGGAAGCCAGTATAGATTCTTATCGACTACATTGACTTTTCCATCTGCATTGGCATCGCCTCCCCAAAGGGCTAGTACCCCACCAATATTTTTTTGTGAATGGAGTCCCCTCGTTTGAAAGGAAGGATTGCTAAAATCAATAATGGTAGGCAAAAATCTTAGCTCCTGAGGGCTACGAGAGGAAACACCAAGGTGATTCCGATGCACAATAGAAATAAATCCTTTATTCAAAATGCTGCCCAATTTGAGCAGATTGCCCTCGCCGTTAACGACATCCCCATCCCTTTGCACCAGGGCGGGAATTGTCAATTGAGTGGAATCAATCGGATCAAAATACCGTACCAAAATCCAATCTACCACTGCATTCGTATCAGACACTGCAAGAACAGCAGCAGATACAGTGTCGGACCCCATGTAGTTCCATGGAGGCACATTAAAAGGTTGATGAACAGGAATCAGGGAATTGGTTCGTAAAGAATCATACATTTTTCCCGTTCCAGTGTCATAGGCTCCTTCAAGGAACATTTTTATACTCAAAACAGGATCACATTCAGTTGCAAAGGGACTTGAAATGATGCAGCTTTTTGCATTTACAGCATTCAAATTACCTGAGGTAAATGTTTTACTGCTGAGTGCTGCATGAATCGTTACCCCATCCAACAAACAATGTTTTAATCCTCGAAAACTGGCAGCGGGTTCATCATACAACATTTCAGCAGCTGTATTGCAAACTTTTGCAGCCGCCATTGAAGTGCCCGTTCGCCATCCATGAACATTATTGGGAAGTGTACTGTAAATAGTCACTCCCGGTGCAGCCAAATCACAATTGTCCTGCCCAAAATTGGAAAGTGCATGCAAATTGGAAATAGAGGGTTGAAAATTTGCCACAGAAATAATGTTGTCCAAATTGTAATTGGAAGGATAATGTGTATTTGATTTTCTATCGATATCAAGCGCATCATTTCCTGCTGAAGTAAAGACCAGCATCCCACAATTTTCTCCAGCTTTTTCCAGAGCTCTGTATAAAATAGGACTTGGGTTGCCTACATATCCCCAACTGGCATTGATGAGGTCTGCATCTTTGTCAATGGCATAATACACCGCACAAGCTGCATCAAATAAAGAACCCTGCCCATTCTTATCCGTAAATTTCAGATTTATGAGCTCCACCTCATGTTTGGTAAGGGTATTGGTGATAATACCGGCCACATGAGTTCCATGACCATTGTTATCGTAAGGAAGGATATCTTCTTCATAAAAATCATACCCCATATAATCGTCCACAAGGCAATTACCATCATTGTCCATAGCATCGGAAGCATTTTCTCCTGGATTGATCCAAATGTGTTCTTCCAGGTTGGGGTGGTCATAATCAATTCCAGAATCTATCAATGCAACTGTCACCTTATTGGGGTCATTGGAATCATTTCCATCAATCATTTGAGAAGGAGGGGTACTTGCAATGAGTGTATCATTTTTTAAGAACATTGCATAATTGAGCCCGGCATCTTCTATTTCAGGCTTTTCCTGGGCTGCAACGACTCTTCCATCTTCCCCTTCAAGCGTTACGGTATCCAACAAATCCCAAACCTCAATTACCGCACACATACAAGAATCTGTTACCACAGCACCAAAGGCTGTTCTCAGAGAGTCTTTTACAGTAGAACTGGTATTTGGTTCAAATTCTACTATCATCTCATCACATATATATAATCCACCCAAAGAATCCTTGCACCATTCTACATTTAACTCCTGTTGAAAACTATTGATAGCAAAATTATTAAAGGCCTGGATGGTAGAAGTAATCTGCAAATGATAAAATCCCGTATCAATAAGTGCAAGGTTATTAAGGACTAAATTCGAATCGGTGGCTCCAACTATTGCTGTTCCATCCTTAAACCACTGGTACTGATTTTGAGTCCCCCCCATGGGAAAAAGAAATTCGTGTTCATGCCCCACCCCCCGATTAAACACATTTGACATCCCAATACTATCCTGAGGAGCAAAAAGGAAATCGACATCATCATCATTGATAAGCGCCAGATTTGGTTCCAGATCTTCAAATGTCAATTCATTGTGTCTGACATCGACCAATTTGATATTCGGAAAATTATTCGGCATCATAGCAGGAAAGTCAATGATTTGATTGCCATCTATCCGAAAAGTATCCAAATCAGTCAAGTCATTAATAGAGCCCGGGATATTACCGACCAAATGATTTCCGGGTAATTGTACGGCCCTTACTCTGGCATTCACCACCTTGACACCAAACCAGGTACTCACTGGTTGATTGGATTTCCAGTTATTGTTGTTTACCCAACTCGTGCCACCTGCGTTATCATACAATTGAACTAAAAAAGTAGAATCCTGGGCTGCAACCTGGGCATGCGATTGATGATAAATTGAAAAAAGAAACAGGAATAATATGGAACTATATTTTTTCATTACGGGATGTTTTTGAGTTTGATTGAAAAACGAGTGTTTGAGTAGTCAAATGCAAATACAGGTGAGGGCTAGAAAGAGAATTGTTAGATTTTTAATAATTTCCTGCTAAAAACTATATTTTCACTTTTAATTTTCAAAAAATAAAAGCCCGAAGGGATATGATGTAAATTGTCAATGACCAACTCATTTAAAAAATCAACCTTTGGAGTATAAACTATTTTTCCCTCCACGTTTATTAAAAACAGTTCCAGATCATTTTCCTGAAAATCAGATTCATCAAAATCTATAAAAAGTTCATTTTGGAAAATAGTGGGATAGACATTGACTTCGAGCCTGGATTTCTTCCTAACCAAAATTTCTATTGGAGAATATTTGGCGCTGCCATCGAAATCTACTTGCTTAAGGCGATAATAGACCTGACCTTCAACATAACTTGGAGGTAAAAAATCTTTCCAAAAATAACGATTGATTTCTGTGCTAAAACCCTGAGCCAGAACTTGTCCAATTGCATTCCAGTCATGGATCTTTTCACTTCTTTGAATCTCAAAATAATCACTATTGTTTTCAGAAGCAGTTTGCCAGTTTAGCAATACTTCTGTTTGATTTTCATTTCCCCATTGAGCTGAAAAATCGATCAGTTCTACCGGCAAAAACATTTGAGCGACCCCATTCAAATCACTTTCAGGATTGGCAACGAAAATTTGTGTGCTTTCATCATCCAGGAAAGCCACCGTTTCCTTGGTACCACCATCATATGACCAACACAAATCAAGTGGATTTCCAGAAGCCTTAATGTCAAACTGTAAAGTTGCCAATTTTGTCCAGCTCGGATGCGTTGCTATTGCATCTCCCATGTTTTGGTTATCCAGCACAATATTCAAAGCTGTTTTATCTTCAGTTGGACAGGTAACAGTAGGTGTTAAATAGTTGGTGGTATTTAATTCATGTGAAAGTAAAACTGGCGTTTCCAGAAGTGATGAATCGTACAAAAACTCCAAATTGCAAGAACCCAGGTTGAAGATTGTTGAGCCTGCCATATAAACGGCAATCTCAAATTTGGTTCCTGAATTGGTGACCAATGCATCATCAAGTTTCAGATAAAAACTCGGATTGCTTGGACTTGCACAAAGCCATAAGGGGAGTACAGCTAATGTTAATAAGATGGATTTCATTTTTTTGAGTTTGAGCAGGATGAAAATAAATGATTTTTTTGGGAGTTAAAATCTGAAAAATCCAATTCAGGAGGGAATCTTTTGAAGTGAACGAGGAAAATCAATGAGTGAAGCTCGTTAAATTTAAAGCTTAAGAAACAGTTTTTGCACTTGAACTTGATCTTGAACTTGACCTTGAACTTGATCTTGAACTTGATCTTGAACTTGACCTTGAACTTGACCTTGAACTTGACCTTAATTATGTCCTTTCACAGCTTCTTCCTCAAAAAGCATTCCCAACCATTTCAGGTCAGGAATGCGTCATTGCTCACTCTCAAAAAATTCCCGAAGGATTTTGCAGCGGGTAGCGAGCTGTAAACAGTAGCCAGCCGAAGCTTTCCACTATCTACTCCTCAGCCATCCATCGTTAAAGTTTTACAACTTTGTGGGTTTCTTGCTCATTTCCGAATTGTATTTGAAGGAAATACATGCCGGGAAGCAAGTCACCCAGGTTTTTCATTTGAATGGTTTGACCAGCATTCCAGTCATCATTCTTCTGGGATTTTACAACTTTGCCACTCAAATCGGTTAAGACGATCTGGGTTGCAATCATTTGGTTTTCAGTTGTTTCCACTTTAACATTCAATTCTGATATAAATAAACTGGGATAAATTGTAGTTGTCGTGTTTATGAATTTATGGGCGGACCCTATGCTATTTTCGTTGATAATATTAGGTTCGTTATTACTTTCAAAAGCCATAGGACTCTGAAGGACTTTTTCCTTGGCAACGTTGAAGGTCATTCCGTTTTGATTGGCATCTTTTGCAGTTATTTCCAGTCCAGTGTAGGCATTTAGGTTTGGATCTTTTAGAATGATTCTGATTTCGTTTCCAGCTAATGTAGTTCCATCATTGGCAGTCAACTCTGTGAAAACATCGAAGAAGCCATTGATACTTGTTTGCCCGGAAACCATTCCTCCAATTTCTCTTGGTAGCTTACTCAAAGTACCAACTTCAGTCATTGTAATTGGGAATTCACCCACATAATTACCATTATCCCACACCTCAATTCTTTCAAAAATATCAATCACAAATCCATTGGTGAATACAAAAACATCAAAGAATCCTTCTGAATTTGGCGATAATTCCAATCCAGTATACTCCTCTACTGGCTGTCCTGCAATTTCAGGAACAAAACTCAGTGCATCTCCTTCATCAAAAGCCGTTAGGCCTGAAATTTCTACTGAAAAACCATTTTGTGGATATCCTAAATCTATCCAAACTCCATCTGTACCATCAGGCCCAATATTGTCGAGTTGGATTTGATTGCCCAATCCAGTATTCATTGGATTCAGTAAAACATCGCCTTGTGCCTGATGGAAGAATAGGTTTCCAGTAGGTAAGCCGGAAATAGCATCGTAGACTGTTTTTCCAATTTGGAGATTTTGAGCGGAGAAGGAAGCAAATCCTGCAAGTGTGACTTTAATTTCTTCAAAATTCAAACCGGGAGCTGATGGAGTAATGATTTGGATAACTGTTCCAGTGAAAGTTCCTTCAGAAGTTTCGATATCTGCTATATCACCCAAATCGATTTTTGAAGTATTGGAAGAAGCTCCAAGGTTTATTCCTTCTGTTGGCATCCAGTTCGTCAAAACCAATTCACCATCAAAGTCAGAAATGGTTTGGACGAGCACTCCATTATCAAATATTTCGAGAATTTGATTTCCAGGTCTTTCATAATTAAAAATGGTAGCATCTCCTTCATTGATAAATTCATATGTTTCAATAATGCCAGCATTCCCGGGATTCCCCACAGCTACACCCATCAGCTCAATAGAAGCATAAGAATCGTCTCCACCACCGCTGTTTATGGTAATGCTTGCCGCCTCACTTTCCCCCAAATCAATGCTGAATCCATCTTCACCGCTTGAGCCAATGTTATTTACCTGTAATTTACCATCATGGTCAAGATGGATACTTGCCAAGCCCAAGGGGCTGGTCACCAAACCATCTAAAACTACAACTGGAAAAGAACTGTTTGCAGTTACTGTATCACATAGCAGGGTGTCCTGAACCGGGATATCCAATCCTACCACAGCTACCTGAACGGAACCAAAAGGGATATTAGGCAAATTTCTCCCGACCCGAGGCATATTGACTGCATTGATAGCTGGGGTGTAGGTAGAATCGTGACAAATATCCTTTGGGACTCTTATTTGCTCTACCTGGTAGACATCTACATTTCCATATAGTAATACATCTGCATTTCCGGTAATGACATAGTTATTGGCATTATTTTCAATCAAGCAGGTGCCTTCTGCGGGATTGCCATTTGGAAAAAATCTTTCCATATCAATATAATTGCCTCCCAAATCAGTAATCAAGATATAAGCATCCGGACCTGTAGTGCCTGCCAAAACAATTTCAGTATTGGCTTGATTGACTATAATATCACGCCCCATTTCAAAGGCGTCTGAATCTATTTCATTGGAAAAAACGACATTGCCAGCCAAATCCACTTCCATCATCAGGGATTCTTCATATCGTGTGCAAGCTGCCAAATCTGTATAATCAATGTGGCCGCCTATTACTACTTGACCATTTGGCCCTACACCGATTGCATTGCCAAATTCAGCTATTTGTTCTCCATTGGCATTGACCGCATTGCCATAATGCCAAACATTGATAACTGGTGCCCATAAACCTCCGTTTTCATCTACTACCGCATATAAAACTTCTGAAGATTGTACGCCACAGCCAGGAACAAAAAGGGTGTTGCAATTACCAGTGACCACATAAACATTATTGGAATGGAAGGCTACTTCTCGAAAAGCGGAAGCTCCAGTGTATCCTGCTGCACCTTGTAATCTGCGCAACCAGAAAGGATTTCCTCCATTATTGACTCTCAACAATCGCGCTTTTTCACCACCACCCACGGTACTGTATCCACATGCCAGGAAGCCATTGTTCTGCGTTTCAATAACGGAATTCAACAAGCCATGCTTGAAATATTTCCGGAACCAAAGTACATTGCCGTATTGGTCAGTCTTCATTAAAAAGGCAAAGGCATCCCGAGTTCCATTCTGTAAATTATTTTCAATAACCTGACCTGCGATAATGTAATCTGTCGAAGCCATTTGCTTCATATCAAAAGCCCGCATTTCTACATCATAAGTATTGCTATTGATTTCAGAATTGTATACATAAACATTCGCCCATTGCTTGTTTTTTGCTGGATCGAGACGCATCGCATACATTCTTTGATACAAATTGACAAAACCATTGATGCTACCGGGGTGAAACCATCCAGCAGTGACATAGCCACCGTCAAACGCCAAATCTTGAGTTGGGGTATGGCTATTGGAATACAAATGATAGCCTTTATGCTCATTCCAGGGTTGTCCAATTAACACAACGGAAAAAAGCATTAGTCCTAAAAGGGGTTGAACAGCAAGTGATAAAAACTTCGTTTTCATTTTTGTAAAATTTAAGGTTATTCAAATGGTCTTCGTGAATTTGGAGGTAGCAAACTTGGAGGATTTTAGATAGAGAATGCGTGTGTTTAAGGAAAAAGGGGAGTGCTATTTTTGAACGCTCATGTGGGTGTTCTTTTAGGTGAGAAAAACGTTACCACGAAATGGAAAAAAATGGAATTTATATTAAAAAAGGAAAATTAAGAATCATTTAAACAGCTGATAGTCAACAATTTGAATCACAAATATTTTTTTTAAAAAAATCATCTTTTCGATTCTTTTTCAAAAATTCTTACATCTGAAACCCTGTTTTCCTTGATTTACAATGGGACACTAAAAATCTGCTCCTGCCAACTCAACTCATAACCCACAACTGAAAAAGCGCCACCTCAAACAGCAGAAGACATTTCCTTTCAAAAACTAAAAACCGCCATAGAGCCTCAACTCGACAACCCGTACCCCCAAGGCTGATCAGTTCTAAAAAATTTCCATGTGTATTTTCCCAAGTTCAAGACCAAGTTCAAGTGCAAAAATTGAGCTTGAACTTGGTCTTGAACTTGAACTTGAACTTAAGGGCATTTGGAGGAAAAAACTCATAATAATCCTTTAACACATTAGGAAAATAAAGAACTGATCGACCCTGCCCGCTACCCCTCCCTCCTAAATTCTAGATAAGAATACACAAGTGGAATAATTGAAATAATTACAATAATTACAAAAAAGCCAATAAGATAAGTCTCCATATTATCGAATAAGAGTGCCATGACGCTTATCAAAATACCAGCTGGAACCCACAGCCTTCCAGCCAATCGGTGCGTTTTCTTCCAAATGGTTTCACTTTCCAATGTCCATGGCGTGCGGATTCCAATAAAATAATTGTGCTTGATGCTCGGAAAGTAGTTGCCCAAAACCGCAATTAACAAACCAATAATAATGTAAATTAAATTGCCGCTAAATCCCTCAGCCTTTGCACTATAAGTAATAAAACATGCCAATAAAGACATGAACAGAACCATTATAAATTTCAGGATGTAATATTTCTTGCCCATCTTTTCCAATTTCCTCTTTGGATCAATTGCAGGGAAAACAGACATCAAAAGATAAATACCCAAACCAAAAAAGAGGGAAATATAAATGAGTGTATCCCTGCTTCCCCATCCATCAGGCTCTCCTGCTGCATTAAAGTGAGTAGGAATGGTTTCTGGAAGACTATCCCAGACTAAAGCCAAATATGCCAATGGCAAAATCATTACAAGCCAAAGCAAAGATTCTTTTTTCCAGTTAATCGTTTTCATAATTTTTACTTGGTTCTCAGCCAAATTGAGTGAGTTGAGTCAAGCAAAAGGAAAATTTTCACTTCCCATAAATGCTTTTTATTTGACCACCCAAATCGTCAGAGAAGGTTTAGAGCTTGTTTAAATTTTTCTTTCCTGAAAACCAACATCTTATGAACCTGACTGCAAATTTCCTCAATCATTTATCCCGATAAATTCTTTCGGCAATTTATTGTCAGAACCATAAGCTTTTGATTTTCAGTTCATAAAACTTTTAAACAAGCTCTTATTTTAAAGTTAGAAACCAACCAATTACTTCGTCCAGAATGGTAGTATTCAAAGAATAATAAACAAACTGTCCTTTTTTCTCTGATGTGACCAAGTCAGCTTGTTTCAATTTATCTAAATGGTGTGATATACTTGGTTTGGAGATATTAAAGCCATCTGCAATTTCACCTGCAGTCAAATCCTTTTCTTTCAGTAGATTTAATATCTCCCTCCGAGTCGGATCATTCAGTGCTTGAAAAACTTTATTCATATCAATAATTAAATATTTAGACAATTATCTAATTATTTAATTGTATTTCAAAATTTTGTACTTCAATTTTCTACCAAGTGGGTTTCTATTTCGATTTTCAAATATTTTTCCAGGAAAGACCTAAACTCAATTCATTCTTTATTCAACTTCCTATATTTTTGCAAAAAACCGCCTTTCCCCGGTAACACTTTTCCACCCAAACAGAACATAAACCTGAATTCGATGCCCAAATACTCAGATGCTCAAATAATAGAAGCCATCAAATCGGGTGGCAAGAAGCTCGATGAAGTCATGCGATTCATTTACAATCATGGTGGCTATCGTGAAAAAATATTCCGATACATTCGATCCAAAGGTGGTCAGGTGTCTGATGCCGAAGATGTATTCCAGGAAGGCATAAGACATTTCATATTGAGCATTCGAAAGGGAAAATATAGAGGAGAAAGTACAGTTGAAGGTTATTTGTTTTCCATGTGTCGCAATTTGTGGTTCAAACAATTTAATAAATCGACCAGAACCACAGATTTAACAGAAAAAGAAACAGCAGACGAAATAGATACGGCAACGCCGGAGGTTGTTTTAATCAGTGAAGAAAGAAAACAAATATTGAATGAATTGTTATCCTCTCTTGGAGAAAAATGCCGCAAAGTGCTGGAAATGTGGCGGTTAAGCTATTCGATGAAAGAGATTGCAGCAGAAACGGGTTATGCCAGTGAAGGCATGGCACGCAAGAAAAAGCATCAGTGCATGCAAGAGCTGCTCAAAATAGTAAAACAAACACCAGAATTGATAAACACCCTTAGGTGAGTTGTCGATTGCCGGTTGTCAGTTTTCGGTTGTCAGTTGCAATCCGAAACCGATAACTGACAACCAACAACAGTTAACACAACAAATCATGTCTCCCGAAAAATATCACACACAAATAGAAGCTTGGCTGACCGGAGATTTAAATCCGGAAGAAGCAAAGTCCTTTGAAGCGGCCATGAAAAACGATGCAGCTTTGGCAACAGCAGTTAAAGAGCAGGAAGTGGCTTTGGAAGCAATTGACCTTTTGGTTGAAGAAAGCTTGAGTGATAAACTAAAAGTTCTGCAAGAAGAGCGCTATTCCAAATCGCGTAGCATAGGCAATAGAAGCATTCCATTGGCAATTGCTGCCAGTTTAGTGATTTTAATAGCAACTGGTTTTACTTTTTGGATGAATCAAAAATATAGCAATCAGCAATTGGCTACTTCAAATTTTGAGGTATGGGATGATGGGGTGAGAGGACAAAATACAGGCTGGGATTCTTTTACAAATGGTGATTATGAGCAGGCAATTAATGAACTGGAAGTTTTGTCGGAGTCAGATCCCAATTATTTAAAAGCTCAGTTTTATTTAGGACAATCCCATTTTCAATTAAAAAACTACAAAAATGCCCTGTCCTTTTATGAAAGAATCATTCAAAGTAATGATCCCCGATTTGCCAATCATGCCAAATGGTTCTCTGGATTGGCTTATTTGGGAATGGAAGAACTTGACAATGCAAAAGCAGTCTTTGAGGAATTGAAGAGCGATTCCAGCGCTGGATTTGATAAAAAAGCAGCAACAATTCTAAAGGATTTAGATAGTTTTTGGCGATTTGGTAACTGATTAAGTCTAAGTTTAAGTTTAAGTCTAATATTGTGCTTAAACTTAGACTTAGACTTCTTACACCAACCCTTTCGCCTTCTCAATCGCAGTATCCAATCCACTGGCATCCTTCCCACCAGCTGTTGCGAAGAAAGGCTGTCCACCGCCTCCACCTTTGATTTCCTTGGCGAGTTCACGAATCATATTTCCAGCATGCAAACCTTTGCCGTTTTCTGTCAGATTGCGACTTACCGTGACCATCAATTGTGGCCTGCCTTTCACTTCTGCACCAAAAACGATGACTGCATCTCCCAATTCTTTTTCCAATTGGTAGGCAAGGGTTTTGATAGCATTGGTATCGCCAAGTGGTACCTTGGCAGCCAGGAAATTTACACCATTTATCTGTTCCACTTTTCCTTTCAACTGTCCCTTCAAAGCATTGGCTTGCTCAGACACTAGCTGTTCGATTTGCTTTTTCAGGTTTTTATTTTCCTCCTGCAAATCCGCTACTTGTTTGGCAGCATTTTGAGGATTTTTGAAAAGGGAACGAATGCTTGTCAATTCACCTAACTCTTTATTCAGATATTTTTCGGCAGTTTCAGAAGTAATCGCCTCAATACGGCGAATTCCAGCAGCTACACCCGTTTCAGCTAAAATTTTGAACATGCCGATTTCTCCCGTTGCCGGCACATGGGTACCTCCACACAACTCCCGACTGAAATCTTTGTCGAAAGTGATCATACGCACAGTTTCGCCATATTTTTCGCCAAAAAGCATCATTGCACCAGCCTTTTTGGCTTCTTCTATAGGCATGTTGCGCTCTTCTTCAAGTGGAATATTTTCGCGAATTTTTTGATTAACGATGCTTTCTACCTTTGCAATTTCTTCATCCGTCATTTTACCGAAATGAGAAAAATCAAAGCGCAATCGCTTATCATCTACATCTTGTCCTTTTTGCAAAGCATGATCGCCCAAAATGCCATGCAAAGCAGCGTGCATCAGATGGACCGCAGAGTGATTACTGGACGTCGCTTGCCGTTTGCCCGTATTGACTTCTGCACGAACATTGGATTCCGGATTTTCAGGGAGCTTTTTGATAATATGAATGATTAGATCATTTTCCTTTTGGGTACCCAAAACCGGAATTTTCTCCTCACCAAACCAAAGCAAACCCGTATCCCCTCTTTGTCCACCACTCTCACCATAAAAAGGTGTTTTATTTAAGACTACTTGAAATTCTTCTCCTTTTTTGGTTTTAACAGTACGGTATTTTTGGACTTTTGCGTCTTCAATACTTAAATGATCATATCCGATAAATTCAACTTCCTGAGCGTCGTCAATGACCAACCAATCTCCAACTTGTTTAGCAGCAGCAGCCCTTGCCCGATCTTTTTGTATTTGCATGGCTTTCTTAAACCCTTCTTCATCTACCGTCCAACCTTTCTCAGAAGCCATTAGTTGGGTCAAATCACTGGGAAAACCATAGGTGTCGTACAATTCAAAAACATCATCACCAGATATGAGTCCTTTGTCAGCCTTTAAATTTTCAAAGCGTCGAATACCATTTTCCAAAGTATTCAAAAATGCCTTTTCTTCTCCCTGAACAACCTTTGCGACTTGCTCCATTTGAGCATTTAATTCAGGAAATACATTCCCAAAGTAATCAGCTAACAGAGGAACTAGCTTGTACAAAAAGGGTTCATTAATTTCCAGGAAAGAATAATAATACCGAACAGCCCTCCTCAAAATCCGGCGAATGACATAGCCCGCACCAGTGTTACCTGGCAATTGTCCATCAGCAATGGCAAAACTTACAGCTCGAATATGATCGACTACAACTCGAATCGCCATATCCGTCTTAGCTTCTTTTGCATAGTTGGCAGTGTATTTTTTTCCAGAAGCCTTCTCAATAAATTCAATAAGTGGGGTAAATATATCCGTATCGTAGCTAGCAGTCTTACCTTGAAGCACTAAACACAAACGCTCAAAGCCCATCCCCGTATCGACGTGTTTGGCAGGTAATTCCTCCAGACTTCCATCTGCTTTCCTGTTAAACTGAATAAAAACGAGGTTCCAGATTTCGATCACTTCTGGATGATCCATATTAACCAGAGAAGCACCATCCACTTTAGCCCTTTCTTCGTCAGAACGTAAATCAATATGAATTTCCGAGCAGGGTCCACAAGGTCCGGTATCCCCCATCTCCCAAAAATTGTCTTTTTTGTCAAAATACAATATTCGCTCTTTTGGCACCCATTCTTCCCAAAACCCTGCAGCTTCTGTATCTCGCTCCAATCCCTCTGGCTCGTAGCCCTCGAAAACCGAAGCATACAATCTATCTTTAGGCAATCCATACCAATCCGTCAACAATTCCCAAGCCCATTCTATCGCCTCCTTTTTGAAATAATCTCCTACAGACCAATTGCCCAACATCTCAAACATGGTATGATGAGTACCATCTGTTCCTACCTCTTCCAGGTCATTGTGCT
Source organism: Saprospiraceae bacterium (assembly GCA_041941305.1). GTDB lineage: Bacteria > Bacteroidota > Bacteroidia > Chitinophagales > Saprospiraceae > JANSWP01. The sequence continues at coordinate 46,942 of JBGTQJ010000045.1, read as the reverse complement.
TTCCACTCACCCGAAGACATTTTTGTGTGTCGGCAATTCGGGGATTGTCAGGTGTGGCATTACCCAAAAAGAAATCTTTGAACTGATTCATACCTGCATTGGTAAACATCAATGTAGGATCGTCCTTATTGACAATAGGAGCTGAAGGCACAATTTTGTGTCCTTTTGATTCAAAAAAATCGAGGAATTTCTTTCGGATTTCTTGTGATGTCATTGAATATATGGTTGCTTCCCATTTGAAAAATTCCTTTGAAAAGGAGTTTCATAGGGAATGGCTTCATTATTATCTGGCTGAAAATCAATCATTTTGAGATTTTTTTTCCACATACTATTTCACCAGAAAACGGAACCTTGTTGCACAATAGGTTTGGTAAAAAAAATGATTGATTGTAATTAGGGGTAAAATTCAAAAAACGTTCCCTCACAATCAATTTATATAAATTTGAATTTTTATAACACTATTTATCAGATAAATAAATATGATTTTATTTTTTATACTAAAAACATTATATTGTTCCGAACATTCTACCCTGGTCACCTCATTTAATTTTTACACTCCCCTTTTTCCACAATTAAACTTTAAAGTCATGAAGCAACTAACCTGACTATCTTTGCCCCTATTTTTTTGTATTTCAAAATTTTTCGATATTTGCGCCGCCTAATAAATTTCGACATATTAAACTTTTACGAAATTTGTTAAACAAACACATTCTGAGAATAAAATTTTATTTTTTCTATAAATCACAGTTTAATTTTTTGTGACGCGTTCTTAGAATTCTTTTTTACCAAAAATTTTTGTGAATCAATTTTCTCAATCTATTTTTGGCTCAAAATGAGGGAGGGAAAATCGAAATTTTCAGCACCCAGGAAATCGTGAAAGCGATTAGACGACATACGAAAACTTTGAAGGTCGAATTTAAACGGCTGCAAATTTATGATTTTTTAGCTAAGAACTAAACCCGCATGAGAAAGGAGAAATTTACTTACAATACGCAAACGCTTCGATACGAAAAAGTAGTAGTTCCGATCAAAACCAAAATCTTTTGGACCATCGGAATTGTTTGCGCCGTACTATTTACTTTAACGATTCTTACTGCTGTTTCCCGGCAATTTTTCCCATCTGAAAAGGAGAAAGCACTAATGGAAGAAATCAGGACTTTAAATGGTCACATGGAGACCTTTAAAAATGATTTCCAAACGGTAAGTGCTGAATTGCAATACCTACAGCAAAAAGACGCTGAAGTACACCGCATGATTTTTGGAGTCACACCAATCGACCAAAATATTTGGCATGGTGGTGTTGGTGGACATGACAAATATGCCAATGTCAACCTCAACAAGGATTCCAAAACGATTTTAACAGAAACACTGGATAGAGTTTCCAGATTAAAAAGGCAAATGGTCATTCAATCCAAATCTTTGGATACGATTAAGAACCTGGCTAGCAATCGCGAAAAAATGTTTGCATCCATGCCTTCTATCAAACCTGTCCGTTCCGATAAATTGAAGCGAAACCTTTATGCCTTATCTGGTTTTGGTCGCAGATTGCACCCTGTACATAAGGTCTGGAAAATGCATTATGGCATTGACTTCACTGCTCCAAGTGGTACCGCTATACAAGCAACTGGTGACGGAATTGTAGAGAGAGTTGAAAATAAGCGATCTGGCTATGGTAAAAATGTAGTTATCAATCATGGTTATGGCTTCAAGACCCTTTATGCACACATGAGTCGTACGGACGTAAAAATTGGAGAGCGCATTAGAAAAGGTCAAAAAATTGGTCTGGTGGGTAGCACGGGAACATCTACTGCTCCTCACTGCCATTATGAAGTCTGGCTCAACGGCAATAAAGTCAACCCAATTCACTATGTAATGGATGGACTGACTCCTGAAGAATACAAAGAATTACAGGAGGCTGCAGCTACACCCAATCAGGCATTTGATTATGAATAGAATCGATTATCGGTTGTAGATTTATCCCATAACCGATATCCCGACTGACAATAAGGTATAATGAATTTAAACGCACTAAGGGACTTCCAAAATGGAGGTCTTTTTTTTATTGGACTGATATTGCTCTTTAGCAATACAAATTTTGCTCAAAACATTAGCATCATCGGCGTTGGTGACATGATGCTGGGAACCAATTATCCTTCTGCGTCCTATCTTCCAGCAAATGGCGGTAAAGATTTATTGGCAGACGTCGAGTCTATTTTGAAAGATGCTGACATCACTTTTGGAAATTTGGAAGGAACCCTCTTAGACAAAGGTGGAACGGTCAAGCGATGCAAAAACCCTTCTCTTTGTTATGCATTTCGCTCTCCTGAGAGCTATGTCAATCATTATGTAAATGCCGGCTTTGATGTGCTGAGCATTGCGAATAATCATTTGGGTGATTTTGGCGCTTATGGTAGAACACGAACGAAAGAAGTCCTAAAATCGAAAGGCATTCATTATGCTGGCTTGGCAGGTACTGATGAGAAAGTGATTTTTGAAAAAAATGGTGTGAAATATGGTTTTTGTGCATTCGCACCAAACGTTGGTACTTGCGATATTCGAAATATTACCAGAGCCAAACAGATTGTTGCCAGCCTTGAAAAAGAATGTGACATTGTAATTGTCTCTTTCCATGGCGGAGCAGAAGGCGCTAAAAACCAACGTGTTACAAAAAAGACCGAGTATTATTACGGAGAAAACCGTGGAAATGTCCATCAGTTTTCTCACAGTGTAATCGATGCTGGGGCTGACATCGTTTTTGGGCATGGACCTCATGTAACCCGTGCTGCGGAATTGTATAAAAATCGCTTCATCATTTACAGCCTGGGCAATTTTTGCACATATGCCAGATTTAATTTGAGAGATGTAGCAGGCTATGCTCCTATCGTGAAACTAAATGTAGATAGAAATGGAGCCTTCCAAAGTGGAGAAATCATTCCAATTTATCAGCAAAAAACACATGGACCAAAAGTTGATCCCCAAAAAAGAGCTACCAAGAAATTGATTGAATTGACAAAGTTGGATTTTCCAAATTCAGGTTTGGCGATTTCACCGGATGGGAAAATAGAGAAAGCGAAATAACTCATGTTTAAACTATCTTGAGCCATTTTTGAACAACACTTTTCTATGACCAACCACAAAATTGAAGCGCTGCTTTCTGAATTATACGAGCAATGGGCAGGGGAAACCCCTGAACTCATTTTACCACTAGCCCCTTCTGCTTCTCACCGCATCTATTATCGGCTTTCCTCAAAAGGCAAATCCGCTGTTGGCGCTTACAACGCAGACAAAAAGGAAAATAAAGCGTTCCTCACTTTCTCTAAACATTTCAAGTCGAAAGCATTACCAGTTCCTGACATCTTCGCAGAAGATGCAGAACACGACGTTTACCTACAGGAAGATCTTGGTGCTACGACCTTGTACAGTTATTTACTTCAAAAAGGCGATTACTTTCCGGATTACCTGGTTCAAATTTACAAAAAGGTAGTTGAAAAACTGGCACATCTACAGGTGGAAGGAGGACAGGGTTTGGACTACAGTGTTTGTTACCCTCGTGCATCTTTTGACAAACAATCCATGCTTTGGGATTTCAACACCTTCAAATATTATTTTTTAAAACTCGCCAATATTCCTTTTGATGAGCAGGCTTTGGAAGATGATTTCCATCGATTTGCTGATTACCTTTTACAGGCGAATGGAGCACATTTCATGTTTCGAGATTTCCAAACCCGAAATATCATGATAAAGGGTGGCGAGCCGTATTTTATTGACTATCAGGGAGGCAGGAAAGGAGCAAAACAATACGATTTGGCTTCTCTTCTTTATCAACCGAAAGCCAATATACCTCAGGACATCATTGAATCACTCCTGGAACATTATTTAAATACATTAGAAAAACTCACGGAAGTCAATCGCGAAAAGTTCATTGAATACTTCTATGGTTATGTGCTCATTCGGCGCATTCAGGCATTCGGGACTTATGGATTCAGAGGGCTATATGAACGGAAAGAGATTTTTATCAAAAACATCCCTTTTGCCATCAGAAGTGTGAAATGGGTGCTGGAAAATGCCAAACCACCTGTAGCGATTCCGGAATTAGAACGTGCTTTAAACGCCGTCATTGCTTCGAAAAAATTTGAACCTTTCGATAAGATAAAAGGAACTTCCAGTCTGCTTACGGTAAAAATTAATAGTTTTTCTTTCAAAAAAGGAATTCCGGAAGACCCTTCAGGACATGGTGGAGGATTTATTTTTGATTGCCGCTTTGTCCACAATCCTGGTCGATATGAACCCTATAAAAAACTAACGGGAAGAGACGAACCCGTTATCAATTTTCTGCAACACCACAGCCAAATGACAGAATTTCTAAATGATATTTACCGAATTGTTGATAAAGCAGTGGAAGACTACATTGAAAGAAGTTTTACTAATCTAACGGTCAATTTTGGATGTACTGGCGGTCAACACCGTTCGGTTTATGGCGCAGATTGTCTGGCCAAACACCTGGCAGAAAAATATGGGGTCAAGATAGATTTGACACATGTCGAGCAAGAAGCCAAAGGCTGGGAAAACTGAGTGATCTAAGGTATTGCTATTCTCAATCCTCGTTCAATAATTTCCAATTCTACTGGCGTTTCTCCTAAATATTTACCATCTGCTTCCAGAAAGGTTGGATGTTTCTCCAAAGCCTCTATGCTTATTTTTTTTGTTCGATATAAATCTACAAAAGGCAACCAGTTCAGTTTCCCGTTATAATAAAAGGGCGTTAATACCAATACCAACCATTTGGGGATTTTTTTTACAATGGTCAAGGCAAATTTGCCATCATCCGGAATAGCATGAGGTACAAATTGCATTCCTCCCCCAGAAAAGCGACAGATCCCAGCATTGATAGTGTAGAAATAACCTTCAACTTTTTGGTCATTAAATTGAATACGGACTTTGCGAAGGCGATATTTGAAAAGCCACTTTGAGATGCTAATAAGGTATAGAAATTTATTGGTGATTTTGTCAGATCGTTCACTCAATACCTTTCCCAGGAATCCATCATAAGCCAACCCAGCTACATTGTAAAAATAATGCTGAAGCATCTCGTTATTTCTCGAATATCGAATCAATCCAACATCCTGAAAGATCGTTTTTTCTTTTTTCAACAAGGGGAGCCATTTTTCAAATCGCCTTGGAATCTTGTGCGTTTTTATCCAATCGTTTCCCGTTCCTACTGTCAAAAGGCTAAAGAGAACCGCTGTACTAGGACAAATGGTTTGTCCCAAAATACCATTGATGACCTCATGCCCGGTACCATCGCCACCTACAGCTATAATTTTCCTAAACCCGTATTCAATCCCTTTTTTTGTCAATTCAATCCCATGTCCTGCTTTTTCTGTGAACCAAACCTGAAAGTCAAATTGAAATTTGTGAAGCAAGGATTCAATTTCATTCCACCGCTGCTGAACTTTCCCATTTCCTGCGGCAGGATTGGCGATTATCAGCCATTGATTTTCCCTTGCATTTTCCATTATGACATTTTTATCTCAAAGGAATCTTTATCTGGCAAGAAATTCAATTTATCTCGGTAGGATTGCTGTTTTTCTTTTTCCAAGGTAATTGTGAAAACGTTTTCTGAATTGGAAATTTGATAAATCATCGACCCTGAAAAGTCGATGATGGAGGTATCTCCTGAGTATTCAAAGCCATTGCCATCTTTCCCTACGCAATTGACCCCAATGGTATAAGACTGGTTTTCAATAGCACGAGCCATCAATAAGCTTTTCCAATGATGGTTTCGCGTAAGGGGCCAATTTGCCATGTAAATCAGTAGATCATAATCTTCGACATTTCTACTCCAAACCGGAAAGCGCAAATCGTAACAAATCAAAGGGCATATTTTCCATCCATTATATTCAACAATCAGCTTTTTTGTGCCTTGTCTGTATGTTTCATGCTCTTTGGCAAGGGTAAACAAATGCCTTTTGTCATAGGTCTCAAAACTACCATCCGGACGCATCCAAACGAGGCGGTTATAGTACCTGCCATCTTCAGTTGCAATAAAGCTGCCAGTGATAATTGACTGATGATTAGCAGCTTGCGTCTTTAGCCAATTGATGGTTTTGCCATACATCTCTTCTGCCAAATTTTCTGCATTCATGCTAAAACCAGTCGTAAACATTTCAGGTAAAATGATGAGATCTGTATTTGTGTTTAGTTCCGACAATTTTTGGGTAAACCCTTCAAGGTTGGCGTCAATATCTTCCCAATGGAGTTGTGACTGAATGGTGGTAATTCGAAGATTAGACATTTCAAACGGAATTGATTAAGGAACCCTGAGTCCACTCCTTAGTTTTCGAAGTGGACTCATCACTACTAAAACAAAAGCGGTGTAAGGAAAACTCCTTACACCGCCTCGAATATAACTATTATTTGAACAATAAATTATTCTTCTGTTGCTGCTTCTTCTGCTGCTTCTTCTTCCCCTTCTGCAGCCGCACCGGCTTCGGCACTTCTCAATGCTCTTGGTACTTCAACAGATGCTACTGGGGTACCAGGAGGATTTATAATTTCTACTCCTTCTTCTGGCTGAATATCTCTGATTCGGATAGAAAAGCCTAACTGCAATTCAGAAATATCCAAAGTTAACACATCAATCATTTTTTCAGGAGTGGTTTTAACCTTCACCCTTCTCAAGTTTTGGATCAATGAACCACCACCTTTTACACCAGGGGAAGTACCCACAAATCTTACAGGTAATTCTAGTTGTACAGGACGTCCATCAATCAATTTTAAGAAATCAATGTGTCGAATTGTATCTTTTACAGGATGATACTGAACATCCTTAACAATACAGCGATGTGTGGCTCCATCTACATTAACTTCTGCTACTTTGAATTCTGGAGTGAAAATCAAACTTTTGACATCCTTCAAAGTAGTGGTAAAGTGAATATTTTCATTTCCACCATACATAACACAAGGGATTGCACCCTCTCTTCTGGCAGATTTTGCAGATTTTTTTCCTAATGCTGTTCTTGCTGATCCGTTAACTGCTACCGTTTGCATAATCTTTAAAATTTATAGCGTTTAACACGTTTTTTCAAAAAGGAGCGCAAAGGTAAGAAAAAAGCTTAGTTATACAGGTTTTTACCTTATTTTTTTAATCGCCTTTATAAACGAGTACTTAGCCAGGCAATTTGCGCAGCATATTCTCTTTTTGAATCATCCAAATCTAAAATTTCTTTGGCATAATACTGCAAGCCTTCCTTCACTCCATCTTTCTTAAAAATTTCCTGTATCCTATTGTCATTTTCCATTACTGCTGAAATTTCTTCTTCTGTTGGAATCCTTTTCAATCCAGCCAATTGTCCCAGGTTATTCCCCGTCAAAATTCCACTATTTTTAATACCTTCTGGCAACTGATCATAGCCAATGCTAAGTTCGGTTACAGCCTGCACAATTGTTTGTATAGCAGCCCCACTTGCCCTGGAATAATAAGCCCTGCCCATGCGGCCCATCAAGTCAATTTTGTGGGGATCAATTCGGTTGTTCCCATCAACAACATTTTCATCAATGTGCATTCTGAGTACTTGACAAATCACCAGGTGGCCTGCTCCACCGTGTTCTCCCAGGGTAATAATATCATTCACCTTGCACTCCATCTGCACAGGAGACTCCTTAACCCTAAAAGGTTTAACGAAATCAGAAGGTATGGGAGTTAATCCAGATTTTTCAAATTCGCTTATACTTGTATCAAATTGGATACTGGTGACTGCCATTTGTCGCACGATGCTATGACTAACTACATTGATCACTACTTCTTTTGTCTCCTGAACATTTGCAAGCGTATCTTTAGTCGTATTATCTACTACCCTTCGATTTGAAGAAAAAACTAAAATCGGCGGATTGGAGCTGAAAGCATTGAAAAAACTATAAGGTGCGAGATTCGGATTGCCCTCATTGTCAATGGTACTCACAAAAGCAATTGGACGAGGGGCAACTGAGCCTAATAGAAATTGGTGTAGGTCTCGGGTAGGCGTTGTCTTTGGATCAATAGTCAACATTTAAACTGATTTTGTTGAGAAAATGATAAAACGGTCGCGAAATTAATGAGATCCTATCATCATTTTCCCAACAAAGTCATTAATAATTTAGGTTATTTTCAAAATGAAACTTCATATCCCAATAAAAAGAGAAAAATGAAATAGACCAGAGCAAATACGAAGCAGATTTGAAAGGTCCTCTGATACCTCATTTGTTTCTTTCGAAAACTCAACCAACAGCCCAAAGCACTGGAGAACAATACAATCAATCCAAATCCATAAAGTGCATACACTTCAAGTACTAACTGGGATATGGCATTGTCCAGGTTCCCAAAAACATTTTCGGAAGGTGTTCGAAGTTTTGAGCTTAGGAATATTCCAAAAAACATCAATCCGCCCAAACCCAAATACCCGTAAATGACATTTTTTTGAATGGTCGTTTTCATAATTGGAAGTTTTTGATTCAAGGGCTAAAAACGACCATTCAATTTATCAAGTATATGGATTCTACGAAAAGACACTAATCCTCTATCAACAGGTAAAAAGAATAGAATAGCATTTTTTGGGCTTCAGTTTACAGGCAGTTGGGTGGGTATATTTCATTTCGGTGCATCAGGATATTATCAAAAGTCATGGTTAGTGTCTCTTGCAGTGGAGGGATACATAGTAAAGAATCTGGAAGGAAAGAGCAGTAGCGTCCGCTTCGAGAGATACTACTTATTTCTGTGAAGATGACAATTTGAAAATAAAAATCCAGTAGGCCCCTCTGCTAATACCATTGTGGCTAGAAAAGTGGGGTGGAAAATGGTGTGAGCAGAAAAAGATTTGCTAACCTGAACGCTGCTAACACCACTTGACATGCTCACATACCTTTACTCAGTGGTATCAGCACCAGATATGGCGTTAACAGAAAATAAAAAACCGGAATGCCAGTAATAACAGTCGGGCACCCCGGATTATGCGTAACTACTTATCTAAACAAAACTATTTCTTAGTTGGGCTGAGGAGTTTAAATTTTTAAAGATTTCTCCCAAGATACATTCGGATAGACAAAAGGAGGGTAGGAAAGTTGCCTGTTTTCGACAGAAGTCCCGTTTGATTAGGCAAAACTACACAAAGGGGTAGCGCTTTAATGGGGAAATTAAGGAATGAAAGAATTAAAGAATTAAGGAATTAAAAATCGCAGTACTTTCCGTTTTGCTTGAGCCATTTTTCTTTTTGCTGGTAGTCGGGCATTGCTTTTTTAACTATTGCCCAAAAACGTGGAGAATGATTCATTTCGATGAGGTGTGCCAATTCATGGATGATGACATAGTCAATAACCGAATCCGGTGCAAAAAGCAGGCGGGTAGAAAGATTGATATTGCTTTTGGCGGAACAACTACCCCAATTGGAAAGGTTGTATTTCAAATTTACACTTCGAATTGGTTTTTGAAAATATTTCTTATTTAATTCAAGGACTCTTTCTGTGATTTCTGGTAAAAAGTCTTGTGCTACCAGTCGACTCAACAAGTGTTTTATGGCTTTTTGAAGATTGGCTTCTGTGTCTTTTTTTGCCAATTTCAAATAAATTACGCCATCTCGCATTCGCGCAGAATGTGATTTCTTTTCGAGAAAATCAATGTTCAATGGATAGCTACGATTGCCTACTTGCAACACATCTCCATCATTGTATCCTTTTCCAAAAAATCGCTCATTCAGTGCATCTCTTTTGGAAAATTGTTGCCGAACCCAGTCTTCAAAAGCTGCAATTTGTTTATTCTGCTGACTTTTTGAAAGCATGGTAGGCATTCTCAGGATAGCTCCCGTTTTTCCTATGGCAAAACGTACATTATTGCGCCATTGACGATATATTTTTGCAGGCACCTGTTTTCCGTCTACTTCTACAAAGGTTTTTTGAACTGTTTCCCGAATCATAATGCAAGTATAAAAAATCGCGAGCTAAGATTCTTTATCAAATGAAAATCAAAATGAAAATCAAAAATGCTCATGTATTACTTTTTCATTCAATTCAAAGACTTTAATTTTTTTCGGTTACAGCTTATTGAACTTTTACTTACTTCGAATGGCATAACCCAGCTTGAGATATTTTAGACACCTTTGCTTACACCCTTTTTATCAGGGTTAATTTTAAGCGCCTATATTTGTCAAAATGTAGTGTGTCTTAGAACCTCAAAAAATATCGTTCAAGGTTTTGAATAACCAGAAAAAGCCTTGTTACAGAATACCTTTTGTATGAAAATTATAAAAAAAATACTGCTGGCCCTTTTAGCGCTTTTGTTTCTTCTATTCCTCTTTTCTTATATCTACTTCGAATTTGCCGACTGTGGCATTTCCCCTTATGGCTGTGGAGACTTCTCCATGACGGAAAACTTTGAAACCACCAAAATTTCAGTTGGATCCGGACCAGAAGATATGGCAATTGATACTTCTCAAGGTTTTGACCGCATTATTGTTTCCTGTACAGAAAGAAGGGAAAATGACCATCCAGACTATGGCGGATTTTATGGCATCAATCCCCAAACAGAAGAGACTTTTGAATTTACCATTGTACCTTCAGATTTAGTCATCCATCCCCACGGGATTGACATAATCAATATGGATTCAACTCATTGGCTATACGCCATTACACATGATATTTTGGATGGAAAAATGACACATCGAGTTATGAGATTTGAAATCCAAAAAGACACTTTGTGGTTGGATCAAAATCACATTTTGCAAAATCCAAAAATGATGGCGCCCAATGATTTACATGTATTAGCAGATGGAAGTTTTTATGCCACCAATTATTTGGACACCATTTCATCTTATAGTCAAACCATCACAGTATTAGGAGCAAAAACTGGTACCATTGTTTATTTTGACGGAAAAGACAAGTGGGAATTGATAAATGAAGCCTATTGCTATCCCAACGGCATTTGGGTAGATAAAGAGGAAGCAGCATTGGTTTTGGCAAATGGTGGGTGTAAGGAGATTTTGAAATATAAAATTATCGGAAAAGGTAATTTGGATTTAGAAAATGTAGTATCCTCCAAGACCTATTTAGAAATTCCGATAGCTGATAATTTTATTGAAGATATACAAGGCAGGCTATGGACTGTCAACCATCCATGCCCGTTAAAATTTACTGGACATGCTAAAAGTTCAGAAAATCACTCTCCAATCCAGGTTTATTCGCTTGATCAAAAAACATTAGAACCACATTTGGTGTATCAAAATAATGGAGAAACCATTAGTGCCGCCTCTACTGCATTAAATTTGAACGGCAATTTGTATATTTCACAAGTTTTTGACCCCTTCGTTTTAGTCATAAAAAACCTAAAAAAATGAAGAATGATAAATGATAAATGATATTCTCCATTCTTCATTATGCATTCTTAATTAAAATCATGCGCGAGCTCTTAATTAAATATTGGTACAAAAAATTCCCCCCGGAAATCCCTTCTGATTACCATCGAATTCTTAATGCTTATTCACATTATTATCAAAACCTAAACGAAAAAAATCAATCTAAATTCCGCTACCGCCTTTTCATCCTACTGAAATTAATTCGTTTCATTCCAAAAGATCTACCTCATGTAACTACTGAAATGAAGGTCGTTATTGGTAGTGCCATTATTCAAATTACTTTTGGACTAAATTATTTTTTACTTAAGCATTTCAATACGATTTATGTCGTTCCTCGTCCTTACCGTTTTCCAGGTTACAAGGATCTCTTTTTAGGACATGTGGATTTCAAATATAAGGTCATCGTATTTTCCTGGCAGGATGTCAAAAACGGTTATTTCATTCCAAATGATGCCGTAAACGTCGCTTTGCATGAAATGGCGCATTGTCTTGAAAAGGAAAACAAATTCAGGCAATTATTTCACAATTTTTTTGATGAAGAAAAATGGAATGACTGGGCAGAAGAGGCATCACAAAAGATGGAAACCATTCGACAGGGAGAAAACAATTTCATAAAAAGTTATGGTGGAAAAAATATGCAGGAAATGTTTGCAGTGTGCATCGAAACCTTTTTTGAAAAGCCTAAAGAATTTAAAACCTACCTACCCAAACTTTACGACACGATGACCAATTTACTCAATCAGGATCCTACCATTTCCGAAAACCCTGTTTTGTCAGTTGAGCCCTAAAATCATTTTTAGGAAATTAATCAACTGATATTCCCCTATTCCTCGTACTTTTGCGCCCAATTTTGAGAAAGGCATCTTCAATAGTTGAAGAAACGGGCATGTTCTGGTATGCGTATTTTACCGTTCTAGATACTTTTTTCGAGCTATTTCTGGTATAGCCCTCAATATTTCTTGCCTTAATCACGAATAATTATTTTTAAAGAAACTACATAGGTACATGAGTTTAAAAAAGATCAACTCCGCCCTTATTTCCGTTTTTCACAAAGACGGTCTCGATGAAATTGTAAAGGCTTTGGATGCTTCGAATGTAAAAATATACTCCACAGGAGGCACTCAGCGATATATTGAAAGCCTTGACATCAAAGTGGAAGCTGTGGAAGACTTGACTTCTTACCCTTCCATATTGGACGGTAGGGTCAAGACTTTACATCCAAAAGTCTTTGGAGGATTATTGGCTCGAAGAGAAGAAAATCATCTATCTCAACTCGCAGAATATCAAATCCCAGAGATCGATTTGGTCATAGTCGATTTATATCCTTTTGAAGAAACTGTTGCTAATACAGATGATGAAACGACGATTATTGAAAAAATAGATATTGGAGGCATTTCCTTGATTCGGGCTGCTGCAAAAAACTATAAAGATGTTGTGGTTGTACCTTCAAAAGATGAGTATGCCTTGATTTTGGACTTACTGAAAGAAAAACAGGGTTTTACAAACCTGGAAGATAGAAAGGAACTGGCTCGCAGAGCATTTAAAGTTTCTTCCAATTATGATATTGCTATCTTCCATTATTTCAATGAAGGCTCTACGGAGTTGTCTTTTAAGCACAGCATTCACCACTCTGATGTTTTGCGTTATGGAGAAAATCCACATCAAAGCGGCGTTTTCTATGGCGACTTTGAGGCAATGTTTGAAAAGTTGAATGGAAAAGCGGTTTCTTACAACAACATGGTAGATATTGATGCCGCGGTGCAAATCATGCGTGAATTCAAAGACGATGATCCGACTTTTGCCATCCTTAAACACACCAATACTTGTGGTGTCGCAACAAGAAGTACATTAAAAGCGGCTTGGGATGCTGCCCTTGCTTGTGATAATATTTCTGCATTTGGTGGCATCTTCGTTTGCAATCATTCTGTAGACTTAGCGACAGCTGAATCCATCAATAAATTATTTTATGAAGTCTTGATAGCACCAGCATTTGATGCAGAGGCTTTGGAATTGTTGAGCAAAAAGAAGAAACGCATTTTGTTAAAAATTAACGACTTTGAAGTACAGAGCAGGAGCTTTAGAAGCTTACTTAACGGAGTAGTTGAACAAGATACAGACTTAAAAATAGAAACGAAAGACGATTTGAATTTAGCAACTCAGAAGGCTCCTTCAGAATCCGAAATTGAAGACCTGCTCTTTGCCAATATTTGTGTGAAACACCTAAAATCTAATGGCATTGCACTTGTCAAAGGCAAACAATTAATTGGCATGGGCTGCGGACAACCTTCTCGGGTAGAAGCACTAAGACAAGCCATAAAAAAGGCAAAAGATTTTGGATTTGATTTGAATGGTGCAGTCATGGCTTCCGATGCTTTTTTCCCATTTCCAGATTGTGTAGAAATCGCTGACAAAGAAGGAATTCGGGCAGTGATTCAACCGGGAGGCTCCATTAAAGATCAAGACAGTATCAACTATTGTGACAATCACGGAATGGCGATGCTAATGACAGGAACGAGGCATTTTAAACATTAACACTATTTTAAAACCTTTTAATAACATCTGCTCGTCTAAGCTTTTGACAACATCACAAAACATTTGAATTTAAGCATTGACATAGGCAATACACGTACCAAGCTCGGCATATTCAAAAATGACGAGTTAGTGCATAAAGAAATCTGGGAAAAGCTGGATTTCTTGAAACTAAAGGAGTGGCTATACAACCAAAGGATTCAAAAGATCATCCTTTCCAGTGTAGCAAATGTGGAGAAGCGATTAACGGCCTTCTTAAGAGAACATTTTTTTTACATTCAGCTAACCGAAAAAACGCCCTTACCGATCCTAAATTTGTATGAGACACCTGAAACTTTGGGGAAGGACAGATTAGCTGCAGTTGTGGGGGCATTTCATTTACACCCTTTTGAAAATTGCCTGGTGATTGATGCTGGTACCTGTATCACTTTTGACCTTTTGAATGCAAAAGGAGCGTACCTGGGAGGAAATATTTCGCCAGGAATAAAAATGCGCCTAAAAGCCATGCATGAATTTACTGCCAGTCTGCCTTTGGTGGCACAAGCAGAACAAACAGCATGGATTGGAAAGACGACAGAAACAGCTATAAGAAATGGCGGACAATTTGGCGCCTCCCTGGAAATTGCTGCTTTTATTGAAAAATGTCGCAGCGAATACATTCAGCTTAACGTAATCTTAACGGGCGGAGATGCTGATTTTTTTGCTAAAACATTGAAAACTAAGATATTTGCAAACCACAATTTAGTCCTTATTGGATTGAATAAAATTTTAAAACACAATGTCCAATTATTGGAATAAAATTTTTACTACTTTTTGTTTTCTCGCACTTGCGACCCTATCTTTTGCCCAACCAAAAGATAATGCCCCCTATTCAAGATTTGGATTGGGTAACTTCGTCAATCAATATTTTGCTTCTGCTGCAGGGATGGGTGGATTGTCGGCTACTTATGCAGATCCCTTTCATGCCAACATCCTCAATCCAGCTTCCTTTGGACATTTAACCACTACCGTTTTTGAAGTTGGTGTTTTTGGAGAGCGAACCAATTTGCAATCTGGTGATCAATCACAAACTATCTGGAGTGGAAATTTAAATTACTTATCTTTAGGATTTCCTTTACAAAATACCCTTAATTCTATACTCGAAAGGAAGGTCAAACCTCTGAAATGGGGTATGAACATTGCGATGATACCATACACTCAAATTGGATACGATGTCCAAATTGAAGGAGTCAATCCTGGGAACGACACTCTTGACATTTTGACCATATACCAAGGAACGGGTGGCACTAACCGACTGATTTGGAGTAATGGATTTAAATACGGTAATTTATCTGGCGGTTTCAATCTGGGCTTTCTATTTGGGAAGTTGGAGCGATCTCGGTTTTCTATCTACGAGAATTTGGAAGCTACTTTTGACCCTCGATTTATCGATGACATCAATATCAATGGCTTTATTTGGAATGTAGGTTTCCAATATCGTTTTTTATTGAATCAGAAGGAGTTGGATCGAAATGATGGAATTGGAAATCGCAAAAGCATTGTAGTTGGAGCTTACGGAAATTCCAAAACAGGATTTTCGACTACTAGCAATAAACTCAGAATAGGTATCAACTCAAGATATGGCGCTCAAGGTTTTGATACCTTGCTAAATGTGCAAAATGTAAGCGAGAATGGGAAATTGCCAGCTGAGTTTACAGGAGGCTTAATGTATGAGCACCAAAATAAGATGCGATTGGGCATTGAATATTCTTTTGGAAAATGGAGTGAGTACGTAAACGAAGCTACTGGTGAAGGTACTTCAGAAGGTACGCCTTTGTCAGATTCAAAGCGGTTTTCGGCGGGGGTAGAATGGATCCCAAATGCTACTTCTTATAATAATTATTTCAAACGAATCCGGTACAGGGCAGGTTTTGTTTATCAGGATGATCCACGCCTGGCAGATTTGAAAAATATTGGAGCAAGTATTGGTTTTGGGCTACCACTTATACTACCGCGCCAGCAAACTTCTTTCATAAATATTGCATTTGAATTAGGAAAATTCGGAATTTCCGACTCTATAGAAGAAACTTACTTTAGAACTACAGTAGGTTTCACAATGAATGATAATTCATGGTTCTTCAAACGAAAATTTAATTAATTATGAAAAAATTGCAGCAATTATCAGTAACGGCTATGATTTTGGGATTGGCTATGATTTCCTACAATCCCCTTAATGCTCAATGCGAAACCTGGAATGGCTCTGACAGGATGGAAGAAGCCACAGACGCACATACCATTTATCGTGG
Source organism: Saprospiraceae bacterium (assembly GCA_041941305.1). Classification (GTDB taxonomy): domain Bacteria; phylum Bacteroidota; class Bacteroidia; order Chitinophagales; family Saprospiraceae; genus JANSWP01. The sequence goes on along the minus strand of JBGTQJ010000045.1, from coordinate 30,750 downwards.
GATGGTAGATGCAAAAGAAAATAAAGGCTATGATAATGAAGACGCATTCAAACAATGGCAAACTGCATACGAAATAGCACCTGCAGCTGATGGAAAAAGGCCTTTTCACTATTCAGATGGACGAAAATTTTACATGCATAAATTCAATACTGCTACTGATGAAGCATCCAAGCAAAAGTATGCTCAAATGATATTAGACCTTTTTGACCAGGAGATAAAATGCTATCCAAAAGCAGCAAATACGACCAGGGGATTAAAAGTATACGACATGTTTTACTACCTGAGTTCACCATACGAGGATTTGAAACGAGAACTGGATGCAGCGATTGCTGAAGGTGGCAATAATACAAGCTATGTAACCTTCCAGCCTTATGCGACTTTGGCAGTTTTCCAATTTCAAAACAATCAGATGGATAAGGCTACCGCCAGAGGCGTACATAAGAAGCTAAACGATATTGCAGATTATAATATCGCCAATAATAAAAAATATTCAGCGCATTATAAGCAAGCAAAGGAAGCTATGAATAGCACTATCGCTCAGATACAATATGATATTTTTGATTGTGATTATTTCAAAGAAAAACGCGAACCAGAATATAGAGCTGATCCCGACAACTGGGATTTAATCAAAGAAATCTATAATGTACTTACCAATCAGGGATGTGCAGATAACGACCCACTCGTCGTGGAATTAAAAGCTAAATACGATGTTTTGGTTGCAGAAGAGAATGAAAGAAGAATGCAGGAATTGTATAAGGAAAATCCAGGTCTACATGCCAATGATTTATACAAAGAAGGCAAATTTGATGAAGCGATAGAAAAATACAAAGAGGCAATTGCCATGGAAAAATCAAGAGGAGAGGAAGCGGAGAATGAAAAACTGGGAGATTATTACTTCGCTATTTCTGTTATTCAGTTTCGCAAACAAAAGAAATATTCCAGCGCAAGAGAATTTGCTCGCAAAGCCTCTAGATACCGTCCTGATTGGGGGCAACCAATTATGTTGATTGGTGACATGTATGCTTCTACCAGTAATTCTTGTGGCAAAGAAGCCTGGGATAAACAAATGGCTGTTTTGGCGGCAATTGACAAATACGCTTATGCCAAATCAATTGATTCAGAGGTAGCCGAAGAAGCAAACGAGAAAATTGGAAGATATGCAAGCCATAAACCTGCTAAGGAAGAAGGCTTCATGAGAAAAGTCAGAGCGGGCCAAAGTGTCAAAGTTGGTTGTTGGATTGGAGAGACTGTAAAAGTTCGATATAAAGATTGAGGCTGGTTGTTTCTATAAATCATTAATCGCTTCAACTTTATTTTATAATAAGAAGCCTTGATTTTAGTTAATCAAGGCTTCTTTCGTTTAGGAAAAAGGTTTAAAACCACCAATCCTTTTTTACAATTCATCTTTCTTTTTGACCTTTAGGCTTTTATTTCTAAAATCGTGCATTGTGAACAAGACCTTAAAAAAATTAGCTATGACTATTAAAAACCTGTTGTTGATTTTTGCATTTCTTTTGGTTATGTTTTTATCCTGTACCCCAAAAACAGGAGAACAAATAACCGAAACAGAACCACCAAAAGTAGAAGAAAAACATCCCGCTACGGAAGTTCAGGAGGATAACAATCTTAGTCCATGTCCAAAATTCTCAGATGCTCCCAATCCAGATCAAATTCTAGAAGAATATGTCCTTTATCGCGATTTCCTAAAAGCGGGAGACTGGCCTGGCGCATATGAAAAATGGCAGAAAGTTTATGAGATCTCTCCTGCTGCTGATGGAAAACGAAACACAGTGTTTGCCGACGGTATTAGATTTTATGAATATTTCATGAGTCAAACGCAGGATTCCATTGAAAAAGAAGGATACATCAATAAGATTTTTGAAATCTACGATAGAATTGACGAATGCTACTCTGAAGGTGGATATGTGAATGGAAGAAAAGCATTCGATTATTTCTACAAATATCCGCATCGCTCCAATGATGAAGAAACCTATAGCCTTTTTAAGGCATCTATTGATACAGATGGGGAAGATGCCCAATATTTTGTCATCAATCCTTTCACCTCCTTGCTCGTTGACTTGTACTTCGCAGAAAAAATTTCATTAGAGGAAGCTAAAAAATATGAACAAATCATTAGAAAAAGATTGGCAAAGGGTTTAGAAGCGTGTAAGGGAACAGAATGCGACAGATGGAAAATAATAGAAGAATATGTTCCGGCACGGCTAGAGGCCTTTGAAAGAGTAAAAGGCTTTTACGATTGTGGCTATTATCAAAACAAATACTTTGCAGAATTTGAAGCGAACCCCGAAAATTGTGAGACGATTCGCACAGTATACAGTCGTTTTACTTTTGGAGAATGTGATCCCGAATCAGAAAAATTTGCAGCAGTCCGGGAGGCATACAATAATCTTTGCAAGCCAAAACCGACAAATCCTATGTCTGCATGTTACGAATTGCTTAGGAATAGCCAATACCTTGAAAGTATAGAATGTGCAGAGAAAGTGATTGCTGAGATGGAAGATCAAGACAAAAAAGCAGACTATACACTATTGATCGCAAAGATTTATCATGCTCACTTGAAAAACTTCTCAAAGGCAAGGCAGTATGCAAGAGAAGCAGCCAAACTAAGAGAAAATTGGGGAGAACCTTATTTATTGATTGGAAGATTATATGCCTCAAGCGGACCTCTTTGTGGACCTGGTCGAGGTTGGGATAGTCAAATTGTGGTTTGGCCTGCAGTAGATAAATGGCAAAAAGCCAGAAGCATTGACCCAGAAGCAAGGACGGAAGCCAATAAATGGATCAATCAATATAGCCAATACATGCCGGAGAAAGGAGATATTTTCCAAAGAGGATTAAAAGAAGGAGATAAATTCTATGTAGGATGCTGGATTCAAGAGACGACGACTATTAGAGCTTCCAACTAACTTTATGCCATGTTCAAAATTGTTTAAAGCCATGAAAAATCTAACGATGCTCAGGCTTTAAACAATTTTAAACAATTTTAAACAATTTTGAACTATATTGAACCTCTATTGAACTATATTTATTCGAACACCCCAAGGCTCACCTTCTCGTAGCAGACATGTATTTCGTCATGAAATACAACACCATAATCAAAGCAGATAAGGCATTTGCGACATAAGTCATTCCAGCCCACTTGAGCGCATCTTTTGCGCCTTCATGTTCCTGTCCCCTGGTCAAACCTGATTCTTCCAACCAAACTAAAGCACGATCACTGGCGTCAAATTCCACTGGCAAGGTCACAAAGGCAAAGGCAGCAGTAATCATAAATGCAATAATCGTAAAGAAAAGAATCTGGGGATTATTGCTAAACATCCCTAGCGCAAGGAAAATCAAAATCTGCTGAGCGAAAGAGGCAATTTTTACTACGGGTACTATAGCAGAACGAGCTTGGAGCCATTGATAGGCAGTTGCATGTTGTACTGCATGACCACATTCATGGGCTGCAACAGCTGCTGCCATCACACTTCTTCCGTTGAAAATTTGAGGGCTTAAGGATATGGTTTTGTTTCTTGGATTATAGTGATCCGTTAAAAAGCCACGTCCTTGAACGATCTCTACATCTGAAATCCCAAAATGATGAAGCATTTGTCGAGCCACTTCTCTACCGGTCAATCCCGCGCTTAGCGGCACTTGACTGTATAGTTTAAATTTGCTCTTCAATTTCCCACTTACAGCCATACCTATCAGTGAGGCAAGACCAGCAACTAAAAGATATCCCATAGATGTTTGTTTTAGTTAGAAAATATTGATAATAAATCCAAGTTGCGAGCAACAATCTCGCCGCCCTACCGGGCGGCTCGGGAGCGATTTTAGGGATTAAAAGCGGGAAATTTTCCCGCTTTTAATCCCTAAAATCGCCTTCGGCGAGCCAGCTGCATTAATTATATTTACTGGATCTTCTCAAACCCAGTATAGCTATGCAAAACTTTTGGAATGACAATGCCATCAGCTGTTTGGTTATTTTCTAAAAGCGCTGCAACAATTCGAGCCAAGGCCAAGGCACTACCATTCAAAGTGTGGGCCAACCTCATCTTCCCATCTTGTTTGAATCTTACTTTAAGACGGTTGCTCTGATAAGTTTCAAAATTAGAAACAGAACTTACTTCCAACCATCTTTTTTGAGCTGCAGAGTACACTTCGAAATCAAAAGTCAATGCAGAAGTAAAGCCTAAATCTCCACCACACAATCTCAAAATTCGATAAGGAAGTTCAAGTTTATCTAACAATTTCCCTACATGTTCCAGCATTTTATCCAGCACACCGTAAGAACTTTCAGGATGAGCAATCTGAACAATTTCAACCTTGTCAAATTGATGTACCCGGTTCAATCCTCTGACGTGCGCTCCATAGGAACCCGCTTCTCTTCTGAAGCATGGAGTATAACCAGTTAGTTTTATAGGAAAATCCTCTTCTTTTACTATGACGTTGCGATAAATATTGGTCACAGGTACTTCAGCTGTTGGTATCAAATACAAATCGTCTTTTGTCACATGATACATTTGCCCCTCTTTATCAGGAAGTTGTCCTGTGGCTCGGGCAGTATCCTCATTTACCATAAGAGGCGGCAAAATTTCCTCGTATCCTGCTCCTTGAGCCTCATCCAGGAAAAAATTGATAAGCGATCTTTGAAGTTTCGCACCCTTGCCTCTGTATAAAGGGAAACCAGAGCCAGTAATTTTTACACCCAATTCCAAATCAAAAAGGTTGTATTTTTTCGCTAACTCCCAGTGAGGGATGGCAGCATTTCCCAGATCTGGTAAATCACCTTCCCATTCTCGATACACCTCGTTGTCTTCGTCTGTATTTCCAGCTGGAACAGAGGGATGAGGTATATTAGGAATAGAAAGCAAAATCTCCTCACATTTATTTTTCAGCTCGCTTAATTGCTCCTGCAAGTTTTTGCTTTTTTCTTTTGATTCTGCCACTTTCGCCTTTAATAATTCAGCCTCTTCTCTTTTTCCTTGCTTATAAAGTCCGCCAATTTCTTTAGATAACTTATTAGATTCGGCAAGATTATTGTCCAATTCAGTTTGGATACCTTTTCGTGCTTCGTCAGCCTCCAAAATTTCATCTACAACTTTTAGTGCCTCCTCGGAATAGTTTCGAACTTTTAATCCTTCAATGACACGTTCTTTGTTTTGACGAATAAAATTAACTTGTAACATTAAAACATTTTTTTTGTGATAAAGAAAAGGAATGCAAAAAGGAATCAGCATTCCAAAAATTTATTCACGAATCATTCGTTAATCTAAATATAAAAATCATGCTTAGGGAAAACCTTTAGCAACTTGACAATGTTCCCTATTTAATTAATTGACTAACCCACAGGGTTTTAAAAAGGGTATTAAAATAAGTTGAGAAAAGTAAAAATTGATGATTTATCCGTGTTTTTAATTTTAAAGTTTAATCTTTTTTATAAAATATAAGTCACTGATTATCAATTGATAAAATCGAAAATAAGATACCCTGGAAAAAGTTTTTGCAAAGATAGTATTTGAAAATTAAAATTAAACTGTATTTTTGCGTCAACAACTTAAGCACACCACCTATTTATAGTATCTTTTTTTTCGCTTCGATGCTGTAAATAATCTCCTTCAACAAAAATTCCCACTATACAAGTGCAGTTTAGCCTGAGGATTTCGTTAAAGATGGGTAATGGTGAAGTGCAAGGGAAAAGCTAAATGAGAATTGTACACTCTTGTATCCCTCTGTTCTAATCCCAAGAAAACGCGATTCATCCAAAGAATACAAGTTTAGCAATCATTTTTTTCAAAAACCCAACATTTCTATCACTTTATGTTTGATATTCTCCAACTGAATGACATGCTCGTTCCCGAGTTAAGGGAACTCGCCGAGCAAATCGGGTTGACAGGTTATAAGCGCCTTACTAAACAAGAACTCATCTATAAAATCCTTGATAAACAAGCGGTTGAAGGCGATGAGCAAAAAGCCGCCACAACCAAATCTTCATCAGAAAAACCCGCAAGAAGATCTAGAAAAACGAATAAATCTAATGAAAAGCCTTCCAACGGACGTGCGCCAAAACGTTCCAATGAAGTTTCTAACAATACCTCTGAATCAGAGGAAAGAAAGAAAAGGCCTCGACGCCGGGTTAAGATAGATGAATTAGAGCAAGAAGAATCCAGAGCTTTTAGAAAAACTGAAGAGCCACCACCACCACCGGTAGAAGAAGAAGTGGTGACAATGGAATTTGAAGCTCCAACACCTCCGGAAGCCCCTGCTGAAACACAAAAAGAAAAAGCAGAAGTAAAAGAAAAATCCCACAGAAGACAAGTTGAAAAAGAACAAACCAAAAAATTTGACATAGAATTAGATGGTATTATTGAAGGGGAAGGAATCCTGGAAATGATGCCAGATGGATATGGTTTCCTGCGTTCTTCTGATTATAATTACCTAACTTCTCCTGACGATATTTATGTATCCCCCTCCCAAATCAAATTATTTGGGTTGAGAACTGGAGATACCGTAAAAGGTGCCATTCGTCCTCCAAAAGAAGGCGAAAAATATTTCGCACTGCTAAGGGTTTCTCAAATTAATGGTCTTGAACCTAAAGATATTCGGGACCGGGTACCATTTGATTATTTGACACCTTTGTTCCCCAATGATAAATTCAATCTTTCTTCCTCTCCAACCGGAAGAGATTTTGGCAACAGGGTCATCGATTTATTTACTCCCATTGGAAAAGGACAAAGAGGACTAATTGTTGCACAACCGAAAACTGGTAAAACCTGGTTGCTGAAAGACATTGCAAATGCAATTGCCAAAAATCATCCGGAATCATACTTAATAGTTCTTCTAATAGATGAGCGACCAGAGGAGGTGACTGATATGAAAAGAAGCGTAAATGCAGAAGTTGTAGCATCTACTTTTGATGAGCCTGCCGACAATCACGTAAGAGTAGCTGGTATAGTACTTGAAAAAGCAAAAAGACTAGTTGAATGTGGACACGATGTGGTTGTTTTGCTTGATTCTATCACCAGATTGGCAAGAGCTTATAACACTGTGGCTCCTGCAAGTGGCAAAGTTCTTTCCGGTGGTGTGGAAGCAAATGCACTTCACAAACCTAAAAAATTCTTTGGTGCTGCCAGGAATATTGAGCATGGAGGTTCCTTAACCATTTTAGCTACAGCCCTGATAGATACAGGTTCTAAAATGGATAGTGTAATCTTCGAAGAATTTAAGGGTACTGGTAATATGGAATTACAACTCGACAGAAGCCTTTCCAACAAACGTGTTTATCCTTCTGTTGACCTTACCAAATCCAGTACGCGTCGAGAAGACTTATTGTTTGATAAAGACACCTTGCAACGTATGTTTATTCTAAGAAATCATTTGGCAGATATGAAACCAGAGGAAGCTATGGATTTCTTATTGAAAAACCTTCGTTCAACTGTCAATAATGAAGAATTCCTTACTTCTATGAATGGATAAGGAATCTAGAGCATATAAAAAAAACCGAATTTTCAAAAAATGAAAATTCGGTTTTTTTTATGCCCACTTGCCATGCTAATTTAACTTCTCTATCCCTTTCAGAATTTTTTTCCCCCTGGATTTAAAACCAGGTTTTGCATAAGGCATTTGTTCTTCAATCAACAACTTTAATTCATTCAACAATTCTGGTTCTTTCTGACAAAGGTTAAAAATGATTTGCATCGCATGTACTCTGATAGCAACAGGTTCTTGTCGAGCAATCATGAAGTTAAAACAAATATCGATGGCATGTCCCTGGTACTCTTCTGATATTTTTGGATTGATATCAGCAATAATCCTTAAGGTATTGCGCTTGACCGCATCATGTAAACTCTTAGTCCGTAAATTTTCAATCATTTCTGGAATGTGAGGAGTAATCATTACAGGATTAGCATCAGCACAATGACTAACGACCCAGGCTGCTCGTTGGCTGGTGGTCTTTTCATTACTGAAGAATAGATTCATCAATTCTCCAAACAAAGATTTGTCATTTCCAATAAGATTGGTAAGGTATAGGGTATGTGATTTTGAATGTTCTTTTAGAATTTCATCTCGTAAAATCATGAGGAGGCTGATCTAGCATATTTCTATTCTCTATCAATTCCATTTCATATAACTCAATAAGCCTGGCTTGTTGTTCAGCTACTTTATTGAGCACTCTTAGCTCATCCTTGATTTTATTGTACAGTTCTGGAGGGGTTTTGAAATAGGAAAGTTTTTTTCTTTTTTTATTTATGTCTAAGATTTTTTTCAGGGTTGTTTGTAGCGTTAATTTTGCTTTTAATAATTTCCGTTTGGTGGTTCTCTTCATAAAAATAGACGTTAACAAGGTTGCTGATTAGAAAACGAAAAAAAGGAAATAGTATTTTAAAACAAGGAACTGTTTTTAAGTTTTGCCCCAAATTAATAAAAAGTGAAATGAATAAAAAGTATTTGTACAATTTTATATTGACAATCCGGAAAAGGAATTAAGTATTATTAGCTAGTAAGGATTGAAAATCAATAAATTAGAAGGAAATGTTTTCTAAGGGCAAAAAAAGAGGTGACATTAAAATGCCACCTCCAAACTCCATTTATATGGAACCTTTCATTTTATTGTATTTCTACCGATTGATTGGTAGTGGAAACCCTCATTTTTCATCATCTCCAAATCATACAGGTTTCGCCCATCAAAGATAATAGGATTTTTCAATAAATTTCTCATCTTCTCAAAACTAGGCGTTCTAAACACGCTCCATTCCGTCACTATTGCCAGTGCATCTGCCCCTTCAAGCGCTTCATATTCATCTTTTGCTAATTGAACTTGCCCATTGTATCGAGCCTTAACATTTGACATGGCCTCAGGATCAAAAGCTCTAATCGTAGCACCAGCTTTTATCAATTCATTTATGATATAGAGTGAAGGAGCCTCACGAATATCATCTGTGTTTGGTTTGAATGCCAATCCCCACATCGCGATTGATTTGCCTTTCAAGTCCCCTCCAAAATATTCTTTGATTTTATGAGCTAAAATTTCTTTTTGGATGTGGTTGACTTTCATAACTGATTTCAGGATTTTGAAATCGTAATCGTGTTCTCCAGCTGTTTTTGCCAAAGCCTCGACATCCTTGGGGAAGCAACTGCCTCCATATCCGATGCCCGGAAACAAGAATCGTTTCCCGATGCGGTTATCACTCCCCATTCCTCTTCTAACCATATCAACATTTGCTCCGGCCCGCTCACAAAGATTTGCAATTTCATTCATGAATGAGATTCTGGTTGCGAGGTAAGAGTTTGCAGCATATTTGGTCATTTCAGCAGAGCGTTCATCCATAAAAATGATCGGATTGCCAGAACGAACATAAGGTTCGTATAACTGCTTCATAAGTAGCCTTGCCTTTTCAGATTTTGTACCTACAACCACTCTATCAGGTTTCATAAAATCGTCAACAGCTACTCCTTCCCGAAGAAATTCAGGATTGGAAACCACGTCAAATAGCGATTCATCAACACCCTTTGCGATTGCGGCATGTACCTTTTCGGCAGTCCCAACCGGAACGGTGCTTTTATCCACAATAACCTTATAATCCTTGATGATGCGTGAAAGGTCATCTGCTACACCTAAAATATATTTAAGGTCAGCAGAACCATCTTCATCTGGAGGAGTTGGCAGGGCTAGAAAAATTATTTGTGCAGGGTTGACAGCTTCTTCCAGGTTAGTGGTAAACTTCAACCTACCCTGGGCAGTATTCCTTTGAAACAAGGCTTCCAGTCCAGGTTCATATATGGGGACTTCCCCATTTTGCATACGTTTGACTTTGTTTTCATCTATGTCAACGCAGATGACATTATTTCCCGTTTCTGCGAAACAAGTTCCGGAAACAAGACCAACGTAGCCAGTGCCTACTACAGCAATGTTCATGTCTTTGGTAGTTTTGTCGTTTTCAAAAATGGTCACAAAATTAACTATTAATGATTATTTCTTATCAAGATTCATTTTATATCGAAAAAATCAATCTTAACTTCCTCATTCATAGATAATTACAAAAGGGATACAGTGCTAATTTTTAGCAAAAATCGTACCTTGGAATTAAAAAATCAGGATAGAAAATAAGGTTAAATAAGGTTTTTTTAAAATGGTGGTTTTAGAAAAAAGTAATTTTTGTGACGCAAAGATAACTTTAAGGAAACAAAGAAACAATTCGCTCAATTTTCGTAGGTATTTTCCGTTATTCTCATGAAGTTTGTAGCATATTTCTTTTTAATCAATGAGCAATGATTTAGTAAACTGCAACTGAAACAGATTAAAACTCCAGCATTTAATGAAAATGAAAATTGAAATAAAAATGCAAAATTGGCCCTTGAACCATTTTCATTTTCATTTTCATTTTCATTTAAAAGAACACTAATTTACCTTGGTTACAGTGTAATTAGTTCTATTTGAACATACTCTGGACTATCTGTTGGCAGAAAAGTGAGAACCTTTTACAATTATGCAAAAAATAATTCCCTTGTTATTCATATTTGGAATACTGCTTTCATGTTCGGTAAAACCTAAAGGTGCATTTTTGGAAACCAAAATACCTAAGGCACCAAATTATTCGAAATCCGAAAACTGGGCGGCTTTGCCACAGAGACTTGACATGGCCGATAAGGTTCCGGATTCTACTTTTCAAAATCATCAGGAGGAAGCAACTGTAGATGTATTTTTCTTACATCCTACCACATATACCGGCTCTAAAGGACAAGATCAATGGAATGCTTCACTTGAAGATAAAGAGTTGAATTACAAAACTGACCAAACAACCATTCTGTATCAAGCTAGTATTTTTAATGGTGCTGGTAAAGTATATGCGCCACGTTATAGACAAGCTCATCTTCATGTTTTTTACGCCAAAAAAAATAAACGAGCAGCTGAAAAAGCATACCAATTGGCCTATCAGGATTTGAAATCAGCTTTTGAGTACTATTTAAAACATTATAATGAAGGGCGTCCGATCATTATTGCAAGTCATAGTCAGGGGACTGGTCACGGCAAAACCTTGATAAAAGAATTTTTCGATGGAACGGCGCTACAGGCTCAATTGGTTGCTGCATATCTTGTAGGTTGGCCAGTAGAAAATGATTTTTTTGAGAACATCAAAGTTTGTGAGACCCCAACAGAAACCCAATGCTTTTGCTCCTGGCGTACTTTTAAATCAGGCTACAAACCTAAAAAATTTTGGACCCCAAAAAACAATGTGGCAGTTACGAATCCTCTGAGTTGGAAAACTGACGAAGTATTGGTTCCCAAGGAAAATAATGAAGGAGCCCTCTTTTATAATTTCAATAAAATATATCCTCAATCCGTTGAAGCACAGGTATTTGATGGCTTATTGTGGTCAAATAAACCAAAATTTCCCGGTAGTTTTCTACTGACTAAAAAAAATTACCATATTGCAGATTATAATTTCTACTATGCCAATGTCCGAAAAAATGCACAGTTGCGCACAGAGGCTTTTTTAAAGGTAAAAAACGGGAGTTCAAGAGAAGCCAGGAAATAAGGAATTGAAAAACTCAATTTCTCACGCTCTCATTTTCTCAAACTCTCACGCTCTCATTTTCTCAAACTCTCATTTTCTCAAACTCTCATTTTCTCAAACTCTCACGCTCTCACTCTGAACTATGGATATTTACGCAAGAAAATCAAGGTGGAAAATTTATTTGGCAATTGGAGGCATTTTGATTGTGGCCATTTCGATGATTTATACAAATTATCTGGCAAATCAAATTGCCGAAGAAGAGCGAAAAAAAGTGGAACACTGGCTATTAGCACAAGAGCAAATTCCAAAATTGCCACTTGATTTCAATCAAACTTTACACCTTTCTCTAATAACATCCAATACAACTATTCCTGTTATACTACTAAGCGATACTGAGCTTTTTGTTGATGCAAGAAATTTTGACGACCATGTGCTTCAAGACACTGCACATCTCATGAATGAGGTGAATAAATTAAAGCAAAAAGGCGTTCAACCAATTGAGGCAGGAGGTCAGTTGGTTTATTACAAACAATCCAGGTTATTGACCCTTATTCAATATTTCCCTGTTTTTCAATTGTTCCTAATTGGCGTCTTGATCCTGTTCGGTTACTTTGCCTTCTCTTCGGCGCGCCGAGCCGAACAAAACCGAGTATGGGTAGGCATGGCAAAAGAAACTGCTCATCAATTGGGAACCCCTATTTCAGGAATTGTGGCTTGGATAGAACATTTAAAATTGATTAGGGAAGAAGACGAGGAAGTCACGGAAATTTTGGGAGAATTGCGAAATGATGTGTTCAGATTAGAACTAATCGCTGATCGCTTTTCCAAAATTGGTTCTTCCCCCAAGTTGGAACCAGTCAATGTTTATGAGGAACTTGAAAAATGTAGAGCTTATATGCAAAGGCGAGCACCGAGAAAAGTCGCATTTGAATTTCCAGCTCCAGATACAGGCAGTTTAAACATTCAAATCAATCCCCCACTGTTTGATTGGGTTGTGGAAAATTTGCTTCGAAATGCTTTAGACGCAATGGGTAATAAAGGAAAAATTGAAGCAGAAGTCTATGAAGATGACGATTATGTCTATATAGATATTTCAGATACCGGTAGCGGTATTCCTGCCAATAAATTCAAAACCGTTTTTCAACCTGGCTTTTCTACAAAGAAAAGAGGATGGGGGCTAGGTCTGTCACTTGCCAAGCGAATTGTTGAAGACTACCACTCTGGCAGGATATTTGTAAAAAAATCGGTCGTAGAGGAAGGCACAACATTTACAATTCAAATGCCTAAGTCAGCTGGCATTGACCAAAAGGCAGCAAGTTCCGAGAAAATTGAAATTTGATTTTATATATTTGAAAATCAGTGTTTTATAAATTTTCTCTACCATTTTCTTCTTCAAATTATTAATCCACCTTTTGTCGGCTGCCAATCCCTAAATTATCTGTGAAAACTGCCTTCCTGTTCTATCCCATGGCATAAATTTGCAGGGGAATTTATCCCCCCTTAAAGTTTTGATTTACTTCAATTCCCAAAACTAGAGGTGTTATGTATCTGAGAAAACTTTTACACCCTGCTACAAATTTATCCCATGCCTTTCTGCTTGGGGCTTTTCTCCTTTTCTCCTTTTCTGGTTTCGCTTCTTTTTATGATTTCGAAGTCACCGTTGTAGATGATTCAGGTCAACCATTGATTGGCGTTCATATTTTCACGGATGATTATGCAAAGGTCAACCAGGTAACAGACATTGATGGAAAAGCGATTTTGAAAAATATGAATTATGGGGATATCGTCAACTTCACATATATCGGATTCCAAAAAGAAAGTATTGCATTTTATAAAATCAGATCCCTCGGAGGCATTATTATTTTAAAACCCGAAATAAATGACTTGTCAGAAGTGATAGTACTGGGGCGACGTGATGACCTACCTGAAAATGTTCCCTACATGGTAGAAACGATTACCCAAAAAGAAATCGCCTTTACCAATCCTCAAACCTCCGCTGATGCCTTGAGAGATCATGCAGGTGTATTTGTACAAAAAAGTCAAATGGGGGGTGGGAGTCCAATAATAAGAGGATTTGAGGCAAATAGAGTTTTGTTAGTGGTAGATGGTGTGCGCTTAAATAACGCCATTTATAGAAATGGACATTTGCAAAATTCCATTACCATAGATAATTCAATGTTGGAAAGAATGGAGGTCATTTATGGCCCTGGTTCCTTGATGTATGGTAGTGATGCACTCGGTGGAGTCGTGCATTTCAGGTCAAAAGACCCCAAACTCTACTTTGGAGATCAACACGATGGGAATATTCATGAAACAAATGTCTATTCGAGGTTTTCATCTGCCAATTCTGAAAAAACCTTTCATGCTGACATGAATTTCGGAAAACGGGAATGGGCATCACTGACTAGCTTTACTTTTACAGATTTTGATGACCTGGAAGCAGGTAGCAAGCGACCTGAAGGTTACGAAACGTTTGGGCAAAGAAAATTTTATCAGTTTAGAAAAGATGGTAGAGACTTTTGGTCTGAAAATGTAAATGTAGGAGCGGATTCCACGTTTACCCCCAATTATGATCTGCAAATTGGCACCGCGTATTCTCAAATGGATTTTTTGCAAAAGGTTCGCTTTCAACCAAGTGATAACCTTTATTTTATTGGCAATTTGCAATATTCTACCACGAGCAATGTTCCCCGTTATGATAATTTAACAGATACTTTAGGAGCTGCCAATGAATTGAAATTTGCTGAATGGTACTATGGTCCTCAAAAAAGATTTTTGGTTTCCCTTAAAACCAGAATTCTAAATGTCAATCGACTTTATGACAAAGCAACCATCATAGCTTCCTTCCAGAAAATTGATGAAGATAGGCTCAAAAGAAAATTCAAAAAAACCGAACGGACTTTTAATGTAGAAGATGTATTCGTTTACTCCTTTACTGCAGATTTTGATAAAAATCTATATGCTTCTGAAAGACATCAACTAGCTTATGGATTCGATGTCAATCATAATAAAGTTAATTCAACTGCTGGCAGTATCAATGTAAATACCGAAGAAGTCTATAGAAATGAACTGACCAGGTATCCTGCCAGGGGTAGTACCATGACTTCGCTTGGAGCTTACACAAACTTGAAATGGAAAAGCCGTGATTCTGTACTAAACATTGATGCAGGCTTGCGGTATTCTCATGTAAAATTGTTGTCCATGTTTGCACCAGACAGCAATTTGATTTTATGGCCACAAGAATACGTAGACGGCATTGGAGGAGGAAATGGTGATTTAACATGGGGCTTGGGAATGACTGTAAACACCAAGCATCAATGGCAATTCCGTATTCTTGGTTCTTCGGCTTTTCGTTCTCCAAACATTGATGACTTTTCAAAAATCCGGGAAAAAAATGGTTATGTGACTATACCAAACCCTGACCTATCGCCAGAAAGATCACTCAATGGGGAAATCACTTTAGCCAAACAATTTGGTCGAATTCGGGGAGGCGATGGCACTGCATTAAAACTTAGTGCTACAGGTTTTTACACCTATCTCAAAGATGCCATAGTTCGCCGTACCTTTTGTTTGCCAAATGGCGATTGTACCCTGGAGATGGGGGGCGATATACTCGTTACACAAGCCAATGTAAATGCTGAAACCGCCAGGGTTTATGGCTATTCCGGCAATTTTATGCTGCAAATAAACGAAAGTTGGGAATTGAGCTCTGGAATCAATTTTACCGAAGGGAAGTCCAAAATCGAATTTGAATTGAACGAGAATATCGATACAACACTAGAAGTGGCTATGTCTCACATTCCTCCAATATACGGGCATACAAGCCTTAGTTGGCAGTCAAAGAATAAAAAATTCAAAGTTGAAGCTACTGCAAGGTACAATGGCCGTAAAGACGCTGAGGATTATGGAGTCTCCGGAGCCATTTTGGAACAAGATGGTACTATAAAATTAGACCGAGGTGGTTCTTCCGATAATATTGACCAAGGGTATTCTCATTACGAGCTTGATGAAGATGATAATCTGGTTTTAATTTGGGATGGTTCTTTGGCCTGGACTACTTATAATTTGTACACTTCCTGGCAGCTTAGCAAAAAATACACGCTCAATTTCGCCATTGAAAATATTACCGATATCCATTACCGCCCTTTCTCTTCGGGAGTTAGTGCTGCAGGTAGAAATTTCATTATTACACTTAGGGGTAAGTTTTAAAGAGGGCTACCATCGACCTTTCAGCCTATCCCATCGGCTTATACTATTATAAATTGAGTATTCCAGAAGATTTTCAAGGCAGGATAACACTAGGCAGATTTGTTGTTTTTTGAAGATGGAATATTGTGAATTGAATGAAAAAAGTGAAGCTTCGAAAATGATCTTTCTGCTGTCAGAGGTCAGAGAAAATCTGATAATCTGACCTCTGACAGTAAAACGATTTTTTCTAGAAACTCTATTAATAATCCGAATTACTCGTATTTCAAAGTCTCAATTGGATCTACCAATGCCACTCTCGTTGACTGATAAATAATCGTCAAAATGGCAATAGCCAATACGAAGAATCCTGCCAGGGCAAAAGTGATCCAGCTTACCGATGTTGCATATTCAAAATCCATCAGCCATTGGTTCATAAAATACCAGGCTACTGGAATAGCGATGAAAAACGCGACGACAATCAACTTTCCAAAATCCTTACACAGCAAATACACCATGTCCGGAACACTGGCTCCCAATACCTTTCGAATCCCAATTTCCTTTGTGCGTTGTTGGGCGGTAAAGGTCGCCAGGCCCAACAGTCCTATGCAAGCAATAAAAATAGCCAGGAAAGCAAAAGTGCCTACAATTTTTCCTACCCGGCTCTCCGCTTCATACATTCTGTCATAACGATCATCCATGAAAGTATAGGCAAAAGGTTGCCCAGGTGCCATTTCATCCCAGGTTTTTTGAAGGTTGGCTATAAAACCCTGAACATCAGATGTATTGATTCTGAAAGACATCAATCCTCTACTCGAACCAAGGAAAAATCCGACAGGAGCAATGGCACTTCTTAAACTTTCAAAGTGAAAATCTTCCACCACCCCTATCACTTTGTAATGTCCGATATTTAAGTCTTCATCCACAAAAGTTCCGATTTCCTGTCCAATAGGATCTTCTTCTAAGCCCAAAGCTTTCAATGCTTCCTGATTGAGAATCACTCCTGTAGAATCAGTGGGAAAATCTCTGGAAAAGTCTCTTCCTTTCAAAATTTGCATACCTAGGGTAGAAACATAATCGTGATCGACCGTCCAGTTACCAATGATAATAACGTTGTCATCCTTGGGTTGTTTTCCTGCCCAAAAAGCAGTTGAATTTCGTGCAGAAGGAACAGGTACGAAGCTGGAAACAGTAGCATTGGTCACTTCCGGATTTTGAAGCATCCGATTTTTAAAAGCTTGCACATTTTCCCCCAGTGCATAGACATCCTGAAGCATCACAACCTGATCTTTATTGAAGCCTAGTTTTTTGGTTTGACAGTAATTGAGCTGGTTGTATACGATGATGGTTCCGGCTATCAGAATGGTGGTAACTATAAATTGAAAAACGACCAAAGTATTTCTAAACGTACTTTTTTTCGCTCCCTTAGACAGCGATCCTTTGAGCACTTTCACAGGCTTAAACTTGGAAAGAAAAAATGCTGGGTAACTACCTGCCAATAAGCCGGTCACCAATGCCAGGCCAATGGTAGTCAATATGAAACCGATGCTGTGAAACTTGGTCAATTCCAATTCCTTTCCAGCCAAATCATTAAAATAGGGAAGCAATAATTGCACTCCAAGCCAGGCTAAGACTAAGGCTATCAAACTTATCAAAATACTCTCACTCAAAAATTGTCGAATCAAATTGCTGCGCATAGCCCCCACTACTTTTCGCACCCCCACTTCCTTTGCTCTGTTTGTCGAACGGGCAGTTGAAAGGTTCATAAAATTGATGCAGGCAATCAACAAAATGAAAAACCCAATAATGGAAAAAATATACACGTACCGGATATCGCTATTTGCAGCTGTCTCATCAATTTTGTCTGAGTGCAAGTGAATTTTTTCCAAAGGGAACAACTCATAATTGGCATAATTTCCCGCTTTTGTAAAGTCCTCCCAGGAGGCGCCAATCAGAGGCATAATTTGCGGAGCGAAATAATTATCAATTAAATGACTCAATTTCTTTTCAAAAACTTTCCAGTCGGTACCTTTTTTCAAAACCACATAAGTATTAAAATTCATACTTCCCCAGTGAGGACTCCGACTTTCTTCCATCGTACTCATGGAAAGAAAAAACTCATAGCCAAAGTGGGTGTTTTTTGGAACGGATTCGATGATTCCAGTCACCTGATAGTTTTCATCATTGTCCAAAATGAGTGTTTTACCCATCGCATCTTCCAGTCCAAAGTATTTCTCCGCCATCTCTTTGGTGATAACCACAGAGTTGGGTTCCACCAATGCCGTTTTGGGATCTCCTTCAATCAAATTGAGAGAGAAAAACTGGAATAAAGTACTATCTGCAAAAATGACGTTCTCCTCTTTATAATGATGATTTTCGTATTTCACCAAGTAACTTCCTCTATTTCGAAATCGGAAAAAAGCTTCCACTTCCGGAAAATCCTGTTTCATCGTAGGACCAGCAATAGCGGCATTGGTGGCTCCTACAAATGCCTGTTCCCCTAATTTCGCATTGACGTCTACCCTGTAAATCCTATCAGATAATTCATGGTATTTATCATAACTCAATTCATCCTGAACATACAATAGCAGGAATAAAAAAGCGGTAATTCCTATGGTTAGACCAAGGATGTTGATGAAGCTGTAAAATTTGTGTTTGGATAAATTGCGAAGGGCAATCTTGAAGTAATTCTGTAACATAACGGGTGATTTAATAAGCGTTCGAAGTTGGTGTTCTAAATTCCTGGTTTAGGGTAAGGAATTCAGAACTTCTCATAAATGATGCTATTAAAAGGGACGAACCCCTATTCCATTGTGTTACAAAATAGAAAAGGCTTTGCCGAAAGTTGGTAAATTAACGCTAGTTGCGAACAATAATCCTCGCCGCCCTACCGGGCGGCTCGGGAGGGGTTTAAGGGGTAAAAGCGGGGAAAACCCCCGCTTTTACCCCTTAAACCCCCTTCGACGAGCCAGCGCAGCTGGCGAGGCGAATACTTCGCAACTTGAATTAATTCATTATTTATTGATGGTTATATTTTCAGTCTCTACCCTATTGCTCCAATTTCCCGCCCTGTCTTTTATTCTAATTGTAAAAGTTGTGGTTTCAGAATCATTATTTTCATCTAGCAGGATGGTATGATCCAATACGATATTGAGTTCACCTGTAATGGTAATTTCACTTCCATCTGGAGCCAGCGGCTGGAGATGGTATCGAAAAACTAAAGTTTGTGCATCTCTTTGGTCTACCAACTCAATAGAAGTTTCGTCAGGATCGGTAGTACCCAAATCACCATTGCCGTCTATATATTCAATGATAAAAGAAATAGAGTCCTGGCTTGCTTTGACTGTATTGCTTGAAATACTGAGGAGTTCTATAGAAGGTTCATCAGCGATAACTGGATTTGGATCATTAACGTCAACGAGGCTAGTGCTTTCTTTTGTACAAGCGAAAGCAAAGCAAATGATGAAAAAGAAAAATATTTTTTGAAGCATGATTTTATACTTGGAAATTGTTAAAGAATGAAAAACCTGCCTACTGCTCACTGTTCACTGCCAACCGAATCAGGGTTGAAAAACAAAAAAGGAATAATACGTTGCCATTGGCAATACTGAAGATGCTTCTGGAATTTGAGTCACATCATGATCTTCATCCTGTACTAAAATTCGCATGAATACAAAGCTTCCCGCAGAGAACCCCAGTTCAACGGGATTGAAGACGACTTTGTGATAGTATGGCAAATTTTCACCTATCAATGGCGCATAAATATTTTGCAGACTTTGTGGTATATCTGTAGAATGCTGACTAAACATCTGGTCGCTATACCTGGGATTGCTAACTACTTCTAAATCGATTTCTATAGCATCATTGAAATTGAAGGGATTTGTAGAAAGTTGAATTTTATTCACTGTCAAATTCTCTCCATAGTTGAAATTGTCCTCGTCTACATAATCCATAAAACCTAACCACATTTCTGTATCGACTCCTGCCAAGGTAATAAAGGTGTTAAATGGATTGTTGCCATCGCGAAGGGTGTCTACCCTATAGGGGATTTGAGGGAAACCAGGCGTAGGTACATAAGCAAGTAAACCAAAGCAATTGGGTTGCTCCGTCATTCGCATTGGTGCATTACCATATGGATCTTTTGCCCCATCTTCGATCCAGCTTTCGATCAAATTCAGCAAGTCATTTGGCAGTGGGTTTCCACTGGAAGGCATTCTCTCAAAATTTGGTGGCTCATGATTGGTCAACCGCTGCCACATCATGGAATTATCTAAAGAGCCGGGTGCTACCCGGTAGGGCAAAGGATCTTTACCATCTAAATTCGGATCATAATTCTTTAATACAGGGTGTTGTACCAATGAATTGTAGGCTGATTGAACAGTTCTGAAATCTGGTTCAAAAGTCCCGTCATGGCAGGCTGGTTGATTACATCTTGTAGAGAAGATATAAGTATGTAACCCAATGAAGGTATTGGAATCAACCGGAATATCTGGCGGATCGATATCTCCATAGTCTATCTCATCGAAGGGATTATCAGGAGTTGGAGGATCAATGGTTTCTTCTACAAAAGATTCGGAACAGGCAACAATCAAAAGTGCCAGCATAGATATGATAAAGATTGATTTTTTCATAGGAACCAGGCCATCGCTTGCGACGGCAATTATTCTTTTGGGAGACACACCAAGTTTGGAATTTATTAGCTAATAAATTCCAAACTTGGTGTGTCTCCATAGATATTTTGCCTCAAAACATTATTTTTATTACACAAAAGCTTCTTCCAAAACCCTTCCCTGCATAATTCCACCAGGAATATTTTCATGAAATCCTAAGATATGTGCAATGGTAGGAGCTATGTCTACAGATTCTGCAGTTGGAATGCCATCGTCTCCAAATGTTTGACGAATCACTTTGTCATCTGGTCCAACTATCAGCGAAAATACACGTCGTGAATTATTGTCACTGGTATGATCAAAAGCAAGGAGGTTATTGCCATCCTGGAGGTTATTCGGTTCCAGATTTCTACCATGCTCTGGCATACAAATCATAATTGTATCGTTCGCCAAAACAGGGTGACTTTGTATTTTATCCCAAAGCCAACCAATTCCATAATCTGCCCTGTGTAGGAAGTTCAAATAACCCGTAAAGTTGCTATGACATATATCCAAATTGGTGGTATTAACAACTGTTAATTCAGGAGCAAACTTGTTAAGTACTTCCCAGGCACCTGAAATTGCGATGAGGTCACCAGTCAACAATTGAGGATTGTCGTAGGGAATCGGGAATTCCAGTGTTCCATTTTGTACTTTTTCAAGCGTCTCGAGATAGAAGGCCTTGATTTCCTCTCTTTGACTAGTAGTATTCTGAATGCCTGGAAGGTCATCTGCTGTTTTATCAAAATTCTTATCCAGAATAGCCTTTATTTTTTGAATTCTGGACACATCATCAGGCTGGTACAATACGGCATCCTGAAACTGACGAAAACCAGGAGAGCCTTCAAAAAACACACTCAATGGACGCATGTAATTCGCACCATATTGCGCCCCATATCCGGGATAACGACTATAATTCAACGATGGATAAGGTCCCAATCCTTCCGAAATCCACCAGGAATTGATAGCACTGGTTGCTGGATCAGAATGCTTTCTGTAATATTCAAATATGGTGGGGTATTCAGGGTTGACATTCAAGTTTAGGCCAGTTTGGGTATAAACTCCTGTCATAGAGACGGTGTGTCCATTGTAATGTCCCGTGGGTCCCTGGCGATATAACACTTCTTTGAAATAAGACCCTTGCTTAGAGAGAGGCTCAGACAATATGGGATTCCACATCCCTGAAGTACCTGCATAATCAAATACATCCAGAGAATCAGTTGGAGCAGCACCTTCCAACATATTGAGCATGATATTTCCAGTAGCAGACTGCCCTGGTTGGTTGGAAATAAAGCCTTGCTCAATAGATTCCTGATTGCGAATACCTCCGGCAAAAAGGACAAATACTACGTGATTGACTACCCGTGCCCCTGTAGCTGCAAACAATCGTCCCGTGGGCAAAATATATGGAGCTGCAATGGCTGTAGTAGCCGTAAGCCCTGCTCTTTTTATGAATTGACGTCTTTTCATTATTTGTAGTGTTAATGTGTTCGTGTGTTTATGTGTTCAAGTAAATTTCAACGTGAACACATAAACACATTAACACGCTTAGAATCAATAAAACTTATATTCATTAGACAGGGCAAAAGCCTGATATATCAACTCAGGAGTCAACTCTGGATCTGCTTCTATTTCTTTTTTCAATTCCAAAACTTCATAGGGATTAGGAATGCGAAGAAAGAACCTTAGATAGGTATCGGCAATGAATACCTCAATATTGGAACGCATTTGCTGATTGGTAGGGATCACCGCACCGCCTCCATTGATAAAATTATTGAGAACCAGCTCGTCCACCAGTTGTTTGTCGCCTGTAGCCGTTCTGATTTCTGTCAAATCTGACAAAGTTCCCGCATCAATTGGCGTTTGAAAAAGGTTGGCATACGTACCAGAGATAAATAACTCTGAAGTTTTCTGTCGGGTTTTTTCAATATTGTCTTGATAAACGACAACAGGATTGACTTCATAAATGTAATTGTCCACCGTGTTTTGATGAACCACTTTTGTCTCCTTTTTGCAACTAAATATTGCCAGAATTGCGAAAGCGAGGATAAAAGAGTATTTCATGCTTAGATCGTGTTCAAGCGTTTAGGTGATTCTGTGTTAACGTTATTGAGCACGTTAACACAGAATCACCTAAACACATCAATTAAAATCCTTGATATTCTTCAGTTTTCATGATCATTCGCTGAATGAGTCTATAATTTTTTGAATTAACCAATATATCTGTGGCATCAGCCATTTCTTCTGAGGTAGGTTCTCGTGCCAACAATTGATTGTAAATATCAAAAGTTAAGCCTTGATAGAACTCTGGAACAGAAGTCATTATGTTGAGAAAGTCATCTTTGTTATTGCCTTCCTCAAAAAGCATTTGGGTAGCAAAGCCATTTACCATGATAACACCAGCCTCCAATTCTTCATTCGTCGGGCTTCGTTTGAACAAGTTTTCAAAACAGGAGATAACTAAATTTTCAGATCCCATATTGATCTCATCATAAATTGGATTATTGATCATTCTAAATATAAAATCATCAATATCTATATCTCCTTGTGCATACATTTGAATCCCCTCCAGAATGCCCGTCAAACGTTCCAGCTCCATTTGGATATAATAGGCACTTATATCATCTCCAGTTGCGACCGCCTGATCATAAGCAGCCTGGTATTGCCCTATTTGTTGTTGAATTTCCTGAAAAGTAGAGCCCTCAATCAATTGAGCGCTGTATTTGTCCCAAAAACGCAGATAATAATCTACCTGTCCCATGAGGTAATTTATCAAAGCATCTTTAGATTCAGTATTCAACTCATTGCCTTCAAGTAGCAAGACAGCCGCATCCATCTCCGAAGGGATCGCTTCTCGCCCAATTAAATCTATAAAAGCTTTGTTGATATAATTTTGAATCTGGATGGTGCTCACACCATTAAAAGGTGGAGCTGTATTGTCATCAATCGTTTCGTTGACATGAGTTTGTTCAATGGTAATTTCTCGTTTGGTGCAGGAAAAACACAAGAGAAATGTCAAGAAGGTGAAGGTACTAATCCAACGCATAGAATTTCTAATGTTTTGTGTGAATGAATATCACTAAATACCGTGTTGGTTATTTGGGGAGAATGTTAGAATGCCTGAAAAATCCTTAATTTTTTGCGATTTGCTGAAGAAGTTCAATCGCTTTTGACTACAAGTGTCTGGGAAAGTTTAAGAGAGCTGTCATTTTTTTTCAAAAATGGTTTAAGTCTGGATGAATTGCAACTTAATTACCGAATAAACTAGCGGTAACCCCTAATGCATGACAAAAAATCACCGCTTACTCAGGAAGCTAAAAGTCCTTAACAATCAAACCGTTCCGAATGCGAGGCTCAAACCAGGTAGATTTTGGAGGCAAGGTACTACCAACATCTGAAATTTTGATAAAATCTTCCATGTCAACGGGATACAGGCAAAAACCTATCCTTTGTTCATTCTTGAGCGTTTTGCCTTTGATACCTTCCAACCCTTGTGGACCTTCCACGTATTTTACCCGCAAATCCATTCTCACATCTTCAATATTCAGGATGCCCTTCAACACTTTTTCATTTAAAAGCTGTACATCCAGAATAACGGGTTCTTTTTGGTATTCTTCAAGCACTTCTTTTCGCCAGGTCAGTTGATACCATTCTTTATTGATGAAGAGAGTAAGTTCGTGTTTTTTAAGCGGCTTTCTCGGCACAACCAATTCTTCAATATCAAATAATTGGGAAAGTCTGGCCATAAAATAAGTCGGCGACACCTCACCCAAGCCTTCGATAACCCTGTTAAAGTCATAAATCTCCAACTCCGAAGTTGGGAAAAAGGCACAAAGTATTTGGTCATAAGATTTTTCCTCATTATCTGCCTTGGTCCGATCATTCATTAAGGCGGTAGCAGAAGAACGGTGATGTCCATCCGCTATATAGGATTGTGGAATCTCTTTTTTGAAAAGGGCTTGTATCTTTTGAATGGTAGTCCCATCCAATATTTCCCAAAAAGTGTGTCTTTCTTTTTCTAAATCGAAATCAACTTCATAATAGGGCGTTTTGGTTTTCGTGAGCTCACGGAGCAAATCATCCAAATTATCAATTCGGGGATGGGTCAGTAAAATGGGTTTGACCTGAGCCCCCCTTTTAAGCAATAGATGGATTTGTTGTTGTTCTTTCGCTGCCAAAGTCTTTTCATGAATAATAATATTTCCACTGGTATAATCCTCAATATCTACACAACCAATAAGTCCCAAAAAGGTACGGTTTTTTTGTTTGATTTGATAAACGTATAAACCTGCTGTGGATGATTTTTCAAAAAAGCCAGATAAGACATATTCGGGATAATCTTCCTTTACAGTTGAAAAAAAGTGATCGGCAGAAGTGATATATTCCAATTTTGGGAACACCGCCTGAAATGGGTTTAGATTCATTGGTTAGGATAAGGTTGAGTCGTGAGTAATAAGCTGGTGAGTTTTGCCTTGGAATGTGGTGGAATTCAAAACTCGCCAAACTAAAACCCAATCTTTTATGGGCAGCAAGTTATGCCGAACCAGGCAAAAGTCAAAACAATAATCATTTCTCAAAAAGAAGAAAAGCATGGTCGCCTTTGCGCCACACTTTTCCGATTTAACTAAACCCCAGTTATGTTTTTGGTTTTTGGAATAGCTGATTGTTTAAAGTTGATTTGAGCAAAACATCCTTTTTTGCTCATCGACACTCCGATAGCAAGTCACTACAAAAACATTATTGCCAATTGGCAATTGCAGTCCGCTCTTTGTAACCAATAGGAAGGAAGAGATTTTCTTCTTTTAGCATTCCCACAAGTTGATTGTTGTAATCTACTATGGGAATCTGTTCATAAACACCAGTATCGAAAATTTCAGTAGCAGCAGTGATTGGATTATCCGGGTTGAGGAAGATGACGTCACTACTGGTTAGGTCTTTTGCTGATTGTTCCAAAGCTTCTTGAAAGAGGTAAACCTGAAGGAAATCATGCCTGTAGATTACGCCAACAAACTCATCGTTTTCTTCTACAGGCAAAAAAGATAAATGAGGAAATTGTCGAAATACAAGGTGAATGGTTTCCAGACAAGAATCAGCTGAAATCCTGACGGGGTTGGGTGTCATAAAATTTGAAATGGGCGATTGGTTAAGCATCATTTGGTTCGGTTTTGTTTGCTTGCTGTTGGTTAATACTTTGATGTCTTTATTACTTGATTTTGTTCATTTTCCCAGAAAAAAAATCGGTTTTGGGAAATCTAAACGCTGAAATTTGACAGCATAAACAGATCTTACCCTGCTTTTTATTGTGCAATTGTTAAAAAATTTAAACTTTTTTTCTGGAGTGCCCAAAAATATGAGGTTCTTTAGGACTTTCAGCTTATACAAAGTAACCATCCTAAAAGGGTGAAATAAGAAGATTTAATCCTAATCCATGTGAAATACTTCATTCATCTCGCTTACAAAGGCAGCAATTACAAAGGCTGGCAAAACCAACCCAATGCCCAAAGCATTCAGGAGACCCTGGAAACTGCCATTGAAAAAATGATGGGTAAAAAAATCAATTGTATTGGTTGTGGTCGTACAGATGCTGGTGTCCATGCCAGTCAGTTTTTTTGCCATATTGTGTTGGAAAGGAAATTTGATTTCGACCCCGTCTTCAGGTTGAATAAAATGTTGCCCGATGACATTAGTATTTATGAAATGATTTCGGTTCCTAAAGAAGTTCATGCTCAACACGACGCCATTTCAAGAACCTACACTTACCGTATTCATTTCCGGGAAAATCCCTTTTTGAGTGATGTGAGCACTTTTTATTCCAAAGAAAACCTGGATTTTGAAAAGATGAAAATGGCAGCCGATTTAATTTTAAAACACAGTGATTTCAAGGCTTTTTGCAAACAACCTGATTTGTATAAAAATACCATTTGTGATGTTTCGATGGCCAGGGTTGTTTTCTTTGGTGAAACCTCCCGCCTGAATTTTATAATTACCTCAAACCGTTTTCTTAGAGGTATGGTCAGGCTTTTGATGGGCAATATTTTAGAAATTGGCTATGGAAGAATGTCCTTAGAAGAATTTGAAAATTGTTTAAAAACAGGGAATCCACCAAATCATTATAAGGCTGCCTATCCTCAAGGATTGTATTTATCTTCAATTGAATACCCTTTCTTAATAAGACCCAATTTTTCCCGATTTTGACAATTTCTTTTAACTTTAATTTTTGTTCAAACACCGCTAAAATAAATGAGAAACCTACAACTCACCTTTTTGCTTTTCGCAATGGTATCATTCCCCAATCTGCGTGCTCAGGATGCTATAAAAATTGCCTTTATCAATGAAAATATTGGAAACACAAGCGAATCAGACTGGTTTCAACAAAATGTTGAGGATGAAATTAAGAATCTATTGCGCAATCGGGTAGTGGTCACTTTCGAAACTGCTTATGGCGCTTATGACCCCAACAAGATGTTAGCTGATTTCGAAAAGGTCTTCAATGACGAGACGGTAGACCTTGTCATTTCAATGGGAGCCATGGCTTCCGGAATTTTAGCATCAAAAGGAACTTATTCCAAACCCGCTATCGCCGGAATTGTGCTTGAAACAGAACTGCAACAGGTTTCCAAAACCGACGAAGGCACTTCGGGCATCCCAAATTTCACCTACGTTCAGTCTCCATTCAATATGAAACGAGACCTCGAAAAACTTTATCGCCTGCGCCCTTTCGAAAATCTGGCAGTAATTGGAGGCAACAACCTGACCTCCTATTTGCCTTTTTTGGATCAAATGATCAATAACAGGTTAGAGGGGCTGAATGCCTCTGGAACAATGATTCCTTATCAAGGGAATGTAGATAAAACCATCGCAGCACTGCCGGAAAATACAGAAGCCATATATCTGTTGCCGGTGTTTGATGAAATGAACGATGGAGAGCTGAAAGACTTTTTCCAGAAAATCAACCAAAAAGGCTTGCCTTCTATGGCTTTGCTGGGGGAGCTCTACGTCAATGAAGGCGCTATGATGGGTTTTGAGGCAGATCCCAACCTACAAAGAATACCTCGAAGGATTGCATTAAACGTCTTGAAAATCGTGGAGGGCGAAAACCCGGAAAATCTGCCTGTTGAAATACCCACCTATAATGAAACGCTTTTGATCAATATGGCAACTGCCAAAGCTTCTGGTGTATATCCCGATTTCGATTTAATGTCAGAAGCACTTTTGTTGAATGTCAACACCTCCAGAACTGGACGAAAATTGAGTCTAAAAGGAGTCATTACAGAAGCATTACAAAACAACTTAGGGTTAAAAGCTTCTGAGCCAAATCCATTAATTGCTCAAAAAGACCTTGCATTGGCAAAAGCAGAATTTTTACCGCAAGTGGACGCTTCATCAAGTGTAGTGTTGATCGATGAAAATTCTGTAGCGTCTTCCTTTGGAACGAGAGGCAGAGTCAACTGGTTGGCAAGCGGTACGCTTTCTCAATTGATTTTCTCGGAACCTGCTCTGGCGAATGTTGCCATTCAGGAACTGTTTCAGATGGGAGAAGAAGCTGCATTGCAGGAAACTCAGTTAGACGTAATCATTGATGCTGCTACTGCCTTTTTAAACGTTTTGCAAGCAGAAAGTGGGGTGCGCATACAAAATGAGAATGTATTACTCACCAAAGAGAATTACGACATTTCAAAAGCCAAGGAAGCCGTTGGGTATTCAGGGGCTTCAGACCTCTATCGGTGGACGACAGAGTTGGCGCTAAAAAATATCGATCTAAATGATGCTCAAGCTCAGTACAATCAGGCAAAATTTCAACTCAACCAATTTCTGAACCGCCCAATTGATGAGGAGTTTTCAACTGAAGAAGTCACTTTGGGGCAACAATTACTTTTAGTCACTGATAGTAGAGCTTTTAACCTGGTAAACAATTATGGCGAGCTTGAAAAGTTTGCAGACTTTATGGTGCAGGAAGCCATGAATCGCCTGCCAGAACTCAAGCAGTTTGATTTAAATATTGGAGCCATTCAACGCCAGCAATTATCTCAAAAAAGAGCCTTTTATTTACCCTCACTTGCTTTGAGTGGACAAATAGACCATACCATAAAAATGTTTGATACTGCAGAACCTATTCCAGGCTTTCCGATTCCAGAGACCAAACCTACCTGGAACATCGCTGCAGGATTACAATACTCTTTATTTCAAGGAGGCAAGCGAAGTTTAAATGTACAAAGAACAGAACTGAACCTCCTACAGCTCGAAAATCAAAGAGCTGATGTGCGAAATCAATTGGAATTCAGGATTCGAGCAACCATGGAAACAGTTGCAGCTTCTTTTTCCAGGATGGAATTGTCAAGGGAGGCTGCAGATGCGGGGAGGAAAAACTTTGAAATTATACAAGATTCTTATTCCCAGGGAATTGTGAACATTACAACATTGATTGATGCCCAAAATGCAAGCTTGCAAACCGAGTTATCTGCGGTAAATGCCATTTACACATTTGTGCTGGATTGGCTGGAATTGGAGCGTTCTATTGGATTTTACTATTTCACAGCCAGTCAGGCAGAAAAGGATGCTTTTTTTGATAGGTTGGCAGTGTTCATGGCTGGTGGCGATTAAGAATTTACAAGTAAAACTTTTTCATAATGAAATATCAACAAGTCCTTTTACTACTTTTTATTCTAAGCTTCAGCTCATGTGGAGAAAAAGAAGCCGCTCAAATCACCGAAACACTCCGGCCAGTTCGTTATGGCAAAGTCATTAAAACGGGCACAGATGAAGACCAGGTATTTTCAGGCACTGCACAATCTGCCAAAGAGTCTAAATTGAGTTTTAAAGTAGCTGGTACTATCAACAGGATCTATGTCAAGGTAGGTGACAGGGTTAGAACAGGGCAACTCATTGCAGCCTTGGATGCTATCGATTACACTGTTAGCTACGACCAGGCTGTAGCTCAGAAAAAGAGTTCAGAGACCCAAATAAAAAGTGCAGAGGCACAACTAATCAGCAGCAAATCCACCTATCAACGAATAGAAAAACTGTATGAAAACGGAAGCATTCCATTGAGTGAATTTGAACAGGCTAAAACTGCCTACGAAGCCGCCGAATCACAATACGAAGCCGCCATTGCTCAATACGATGCTGCACAAAAGCAAGTGGAGGCTGCCAGAAATCAGGTTAGTTACGCGCGTCTGACTGCTCCATTTTCAGGAATCATCACCATGGTGAATGTAGAAGAAAATGAATTGGTCAACTCAGGTTCACCCATCGCTATTTTGAATGCTGAAGGCAATCCGGAGGTAAGTGTTGGGATTCCAGAGGTATTTATTTCTGGCATTCAAAAAGGACAAGAAGTAGATATTTCCTTTTCAATATTGCCCAATCAAACTTATAAAGGAATTGTAAGTGAAGTAGGGTTTAGCTCTGGACAAGGAGCAACTTATCCTGTCATTGTACAAATTGAAAAACCTGGAAAAGAAATCCGACCAGGGATGGCAGCCAATGTAAAATTTCATTTTCATTCTGATAGTCACGAGGAACGCTATCTCGTAGCACCAGTCAAAGCAATAGGAGAAGGGGTAGATGGCAATTTTGTTTTCCTACTTCAAAAAGACAGCAGTGCCTACATCGCCAAAAAACAAAAGATAGAAATAGGAGAACTCCTCCATTCTGGTTTCGAAATTAAAAATGGACTTGAAGAAGGGGATTTGGTTGCAACGGCTGGATTGAAATCATTATTGGATGGAATGAAAGTGTCTTTGATGGAGTGAAAACGGTTGTCGGTTGTCGGTTGTCCTTTTATAACTGTCCGTGCCTAAAATAGGTTGACCAAAAAAGTCAACTATCAATGTCATCAAAGAAGTTAAAAAGGACAAAGTTTCAAATTCAGACCAAGATTAATCGGACGTTTAGCGAAAGTTTTAAACGAGCGAAGGTGAAAGAAATCGTTGAAAAACGCATGACAGTTCAAGAGGTTTCCGACCTTTACCAAGTGAGTCGAACTTCTGTTTACAAGTGGCTATATAAGTATAGCACTTTGGAACGAGGTTGTAAACAAGTCGTACAAATGGAAAGTGAAGCTTTATTGAACAAACGTTTAAAAGAACAAATAGCTGAATTAGAGCGCACAATAGGTCAGAAGCAATTAGAAATTGATTTTCTAAACAAGACCCTTGAAATAGCGGGAGAAGAAGTGGGCTACGACCTAAAAAAAAAGTACGGACCCAAGTCATTGAATGGTTTAAAAAGCACCGAGATGAATTGGGTTATCGACTAAAAGATGTTTTTTTATTCTGTGCTATCAGTAAACAGGCACATGCTCAAGCCTTAAGACGAGCAGCAGTTCTTAGAAAGAAGGAAGCTTTGTACATAGGATTCATGTATGAGATTCGAGATTTACATCCGGGTATGGGTTT
>JBGTQJ010000044.1:0-73226 GCA_041941305.1 Saprospiraceae bacterium | reverse complement strand
TAAGAGGAAAAAAGAAACCAAAATTAGTTGTAGATAAATTTGATTTGGTGCTTAATTAAAAAAAAGGGAACCTATTTCTGAACATATAGATTCTGTATTTTTCTTTTAATCACCACTAAATATGGAAATCAAGTCTTGCCAATGCAAACAATGTAAGGCACAAAAAAGGCCGCAAAAACCAAAACCAGGAAGTTTTTCAAAAGATATTTTTCAAAACTTCTCAGGAAAATGAAGTCGGGAGAAGTGAAAAACTTTTATTGGTCTTGATATGTGTTTATTTGCTTTCTTTTCTAATCTGCACCGTTTCAAACAAAAACCAAACAATGACACCAGAAGGATTTGCCAAGGGATTTTACATTTCGTTTGCGTTTTTTTACAAATTGATTGAGCTTCAAAAAAGGACTTTCCATTAGCTTTGTAAATAAAGAATATTAGAAATGAAAAACGCTAATCTACCTACAGCAATCACCCTTGCCTTTGGGGGAATGGTGCATGTTTCGAATAAATTTAGGCGGGTACATCTGTAACCAACTTATAACCAATGCCACGGATATTAACAATTTTCAAGCTTTCATCTGCCTCTAGTTTTTTGCGCAACTTGGAGATAAAAACATCTAATGTCCTGCCTATATAATCACCATCGTCTCCCCAAACTCTTTGGAGAATAGTTGCCCGTTCAACCGGTGTATTTGCAGACTTATGTAATAATGTAAGCAGCTCTGCTTCTTTGTTGGATAAGTCAATGCTTTTATTGCCGAATGAAAGAGTCATGTTCCTTTTATCAAACAGAGATGCTCCAACCCAAATCAGGTTTGGGTCTAAATCAACGGGTTTCTTTTTCGTGATAAAGTAACCGATAAAACCAATCAGAATAACCAATGGAACCATTAATAAAGCGGATTCAAAAGATTTGGATTTTGCAGCATTTGGAGAAGTTAAATACATAACATCCGGTGATTTTTCAACAGGCTTGGTTCCGTCTAATAGAGTTATTAACAGATTGTAACAATCTTTAGGTAGAATTCTCCCTCCACAGGCTTTCAGGCTGGCATAAACTGCATTTCCCACCTCAAAACTATGAACCACCGCATTGTTTTCACATCGCTCTACTTCAACCAGGTAGTTGCTTGAAATTTTGGTTTCGGTCATTACGCTCTCAACAATAGAGATGATATCCTCAGGGTCAAATCCAAAATCAAATTCAAAGGAGATTTTGTAATGATCATCGACTTTTTCAATGGGCATTATGCGCGACTCATAATCATCTACGCACATCAAAACTTCATGGCCAATCATCCTCATAGCTACCCCGGTTCGCTTTTCAGCGATCACATCTTCTGTAGCAATAATTGCAGTGACAGGGAGTATACAGGCAGAAAATAAAAGTAAAAGCTTTTGATATGATTGGTCGAAGATTCTAAACATCATACTACAAATCTATTGGATAATCCCACTTTTTGTGCTGTTTTTCATTCATTTAACAATATTTTAGATTTGTTGTAAAGATATAATTCCATATTTTTTTTGGATGAAAAATGGTTAATTAACGCAAGTTGCGAACTTTGGTTGTTCGCTACTTAAGTTATTTAATAAGGCAAAATACGAGATGGATACCTATTTGCAGTGTTTTACACTCAATTTACATTAATTTACATTGACCAGGAGGCAAACTACTGTGCAACCCTTATCTTTGAATCCTGGTAATTGGACATCCTCAATTCCTATAATTCAGAATCATTCAATAAAGATAATTCGATGAAAAATAACATTGTTCCATGGATATTACTACTCTTAACCTTTCCACTTTTCGGTTTAGCACAAAACAACTTTATTGATGAACGACAATATGAAGTGAACGTAAACCACCCACCACTTTCAATGTCAAAGGAAAAATTAAAGAAAGCGGATAGCTTAGTTCATCTTCATAGACGTTATCCTTCATCATGGATTAAAGAATACATTTCAGTTGAGGTGCTGACTTCTTTTAAAGGAAAAATAAGGAAAGCTGTGAATAAAAATGAGGTGCTTAGCGAGGAACAAAAAGACCACATGAATACGGCAGATGCAGATACGGATATTTCGATTGTTGTGCACTATATACCAGAGAACAATCTGAAAGAAAACCCTCCAAGGGTATTTGATTTTAAATTTGCTATTCAACCTGAAATGAAAGCCGAATTCCCAGGGGGAGAGCAGCATTTGAAACAATATCTAAAAAATAATCTTTATGGAAAAATTGCTGATTCTGTTTTGACGCAATATCAATTAGCTGTTGTGACATTTACCGTTGATGAAGAAGGTATAGTAACTGATCCCCATTTATTTTGGTCCTCTGAAGATGAAAAAACAGACCAATTAATGATTGAAACCATTTGCAATATGCCCAAATGGAAACCAGCAGAATATTCAAGAGGTGTTAAGGTAAAACAGGAATTTGCCTTAACCGTCGGGGATATGAAAAGCTGTGTAGTCAACATGCTAAATATTCCGAATTATGGCATTGCTAATAATAATTAACACAAAGTGCGAACTTGCAGAGTAAACTTTACGGTAACTAAAGACGGGAGCATTGCAAATGTAAAACTAGACGTAAGCTCAGGCTACTCTTCTGTCGATGTGATGCTTGTTGGATTGATTAAAAATATGCAGGGAAAGTGGAATCCAGCCACCAATTCAAAAGGCGACAAAGTCGATTAGGAATTGGTCTTTTTCTTTGGATTGGCAGGTTGTTAATCACTTGGTTTTTTGTATAAATGCTACTAAATAAATTGTAGAAGCTTATTAAGCGCGATATTTGGGAAAATGTCGCGCTTAATTTTTTACAACAGATATGAAAAAATGAGGAAAACCAATCGACTATATAACTCGATTTTTTGGTACTTCTTTCAGCATCCTGCATGGGAAAAAAGAATTCAATCAAGCCTGAAGATCCCAAAAATCAGTTAGGAATCGGCTTTCCTATTCCGGATTTGAATGCCATTTCCAATTCTAATGCTCCTTCAAGAATTACCAGAAATATCAAAAAAGACAGGGTTGGAAATCTTTTAATTGCAGCTTATGAAGGGATTTACCGATTTGATGGGCAATCTTTTACCGATATCACTAAAGCAATTGGATTAGATAGTTGTTATACTTTTGATGTATTGGAAGATATGAATGGAAACAGCTTGATTCTTGAACTTTTACAGTACTGGCTTCGCCAGGTTAGGAATTGAAAAAAAAATAAGAACTTGTCTAAATGAAAATTTGCTTTGAAGGTCCTAGCGGAGTTGGAAAAACGACAATGAGCCAAATGTTGGCAAAGGAGTTTCATGTGATTCCGGAGGTCAATGTTATGTTCAAAGGAGAAAAAAATGAAGGAGGCTATTGGTATTACCAAAAACAGGTAGAAAGGTATCAAAAGAGTAAACAATACAATAAAGTCATATTTGATGGAGATTTATTCCAGCCCATTTGGTACAATTGGACTTACAATTATCCCAGGGATTATTTTTCATTGGAAAAAGTGAATGGTTTTTACAAAATGGAGATAGCCCAAGGCAATATTTATTTCCCGGATTTATACATTGTGTTTTTTACCAGTATTGAAAATTTGTGGAAGCGGAAAAGGGCAGATACAACCAGGCAGAGACGGAACTTTCAAAAGCACCTGAAATTGGTAGAAACTCAACCCAGGTATTTTGGATATATGAAACAGCAATTTCCAAATCTGGTTGAGTTTATTAGATTTGATTCGTTAGATGAAACAATGTTTAGTGTCAGGAAGATTCTGGAATCATTAAATACTAAAGAAAAAAGGGATAGCTTGGAAGTATTGGAAACAATGAGGCGTTGGTTGTCCAACAATGGTAGCTCTGGGTCAATTAAGCAATCCTAAAAAATGAAATTTGAACTTTTAGCGGATAATGAACACCTGATTCCAACCATCGCCAAATGGTATTTTGATGAATGGGGGTACTTGAAAAAAGACCATACATTGGAGGCGGGAATTGAAAACCTTAAAGCTTATTTGAACAAGCATAAAATACCCATGATAATGCTTGCTGTTGAGGGGGGAGAACTGCTAGGTGTAGCTCAGTTAAAGTATCGTGAAATGAGCCTTTATCCAGATAAAACGCATTGGTTGGGAGGGGTTTTTGTTGCAAAAGAGCATCGTGGGAAGGGAATTGCTAAACTAATCATCGGAGAATTAATAGTCATTGCAAAAAAACTGGATGTACCAACCTTATATCTTCAGACGGAAAATTTGACTGGAGGATTGTATCGTCAAATGGGCTGGATGCCTATTGAACAGGTCAATTATCGTGGTATTGATGTATTGGTAATGGAGAAGGAATTAATCAATTAGGAGATTGACATAAACCGGAAAAAATGAATCAAAATCAGAACAAGCAAAATACCATTGCTTTTTACAAAATGGCTTATGAAGGGAATCCATGAAAAGCAGTAGCCTTGTATGTGGAGAAAGATTACATTCAACACAATCCTTCAGTGGGCGATGGGAAAGATCCCTTCATTAAATATTTCGAACGCCTTGCTAAAGAATATCCCAATAAAACAATTGAATTTGTTCGTGCAATAGCAGAAGGGGCTTTGGTAGCGCTACATACCCATCAAATTTGGCCAGATATTAAAAAGGAATATGTAACAACGGATTTTTTCAGATTTGATGAAAACGGAAAAATTGTAGAGCATTGGGATGCTATTCAGCAAATACCTGAATCTTCTGCAAACAATAACACGATGTACTAAAGGTTTGGACTAGGTGCCTTCCGTATAAACCAATATTATGGAAAATTGGAATCAAATAAATGACGCAATTGCAAGACAAATGTTGAAAGAGCTATATGAAAATCTTCATGATGATGATTTGATAGAACGGTATTCTATTGCTCTGGAAAAAAAATACAGAAAGTCAGAGGGAACTATTTCGGACTTTGTATTCTTCAATGACTATTCAGTTGATGAAATAATGGAAAAACTCAAAATTGACGATGTGACTTATTTGTAGGTAATTACATAATTGAAATTGAAATAAATAGATGACTGAAAGGCAGATTCAAATTATAGATGCCTATTATGCTGGAAAGCTGTCCAGATCAGCCTGTTTCCTTGCGTTTGGTGGTGAAATTGAAGATGTAAACTTTGTAAAAAGAGTAATTGAAGAAGCCATAGAATCAGGAAAGGAGGAAAGCATAAGAAGAGCAATGAACTTGATGTGGCTCCAAAAGGACCATGAAAAATTTATTGATGAATTGAATATTTTACTGCTAAACCCAAACCATAGAAGTCATCAGGTCATTACCAAAAAGATTCAAGATTTAAAAAGCCCCAAAAGCATTCCTTTTATCAAGAAGGAACTGCAATCTAATTTTGATTACTTGGAATACACGTGTTCTGATTCAGGGGTTATTGCCAAATGGTTTAGTTGGGCACTTTTTTCAATTGGTACCAAAGAAGCAATAGAATTGATTGAAGCTTATACCAAATCTGAAGATGAGGGTGTAAGAAATGAAATGCTATACCGACATAATAAAGTAAAAAACAAGAATGACCAATGGAAGCATGGGACTATATCAGGATATTAGAAAAGCCAAATAGAGCTTTGTTTTTTGGAAAAGAAAAACACCATGAGGAAAAGTTATTGGCTTTGTCCAAGCTCTCGCAATTGGGCTATCCCAGAATGATTTGTAATCTTATTCCTTTCCTTAAAGACGACTCCGAAAATATCAGGGCTGCTGCCCTTCAAACAATTCAAACGCTATTTGAAAAACTTAAGAGTAAAACCGCTTATTACGAATCTTTGAAGCACTGCTCGATTAGCAGTTTGGATATTCGCTATTATCGTGAAAACTACTCGGAAAAAGAATTTATCTTCTTACTGAAGATCGCATCGCTCAATCACAATGGTTATATTAGAGAGGAGGCTTTGAACCTATTGGGAAATTCAAATGATGAAACCGTAATTCCATTTATTGTTTTTCGTTTAGCCGATTGGGTAGAAAATGTGCGCTACTTAGCTGAGCAGGAATTGAAGAAGTTTTTTAAGCCTGATTATATTTTTGGTTTAATAGACAATTTATCATTGTTTCAATGGTTGCAGAAAGTAGAAAGATCTGATTTAAGTAGAATTTATAATGAAGTAATTGACTTTTTGATTGAAAAGAATCGAGCTCAAACGATTCGAATATTTAAAAAAATCAATGATAAAGAAAGGCGAATTCTTGCAAATGAATTTAGTGAAGATATCCAGTCGAATTCTGAACTAAATCTTTTTTTAACAGATAAACATTTTTTGATTCGCTTGCTGGCGCTGGAACATTTTGAAAAATTAATCGAGTCGCAAAAAGTCCAATTATTGAAAGATCCTTCCGGCAAAGTGAGGCAAAAAACATTGTACTGTTATAGAGGTAAAAAGGAATTTAAAAACTTATTGCCGAATTACCTGGCAGATAGTTCAGGAGCTATAAGGCACCTTGCAAGGTTTTATCTCAAAGAAGAAAAGTTAGACTACAAAGATTTTTATCTAAACAAGCTTGAAGAGAAAAATCAAATAATCGGATCCCTTTTAGGTTTACTGGATATTGATGCTAGGGATTGCGAA
Organism: Saprospiraceae bacterium; assembly: GCA_041941305.1. Classification (GTDB taxonomy): domain Bacteria; phylum Bacteroidota; class Bacteroidia; order Chitinophagales; family Saprospiraceae; genus JANSWP01. The sequence goes on along the minus strand of JBGTQJ010000044.1, from coordinate 66,622 downwards.
GAAAATATCAAGCCCTACTTAAACAATGAAAAAGTAAGTATAGCAAAGACTGCTTTCTATGTTCTATCCAATTTTAATGTTGGCATGGTCTACCAATTCGCAAAAGAAAATATGTTTACTTCAAAAGTTGGACTAAGAAAACGAATCCTGGATTATTTAGGCAGATACCCGTCCGAAGAAATAATAAATATGGCGAGAGAAAAATTTAAAAAGGAATCGGACGAAACCTTGAAGCTGACCATACTTAGATTATTTAGCCGGATAGGGGGTTATGCTGCATTCCCGGATCTATTGTTGGGAACAATTGATAAGAATGAGACCATTCGGAATCACGCCAATCTTTATGTCCAAAAATGGAGACAAGAAGCAACGAGTATGTTTAAACAACCAACAACTGAGGAAAAAAATAGGGCATTGAAGGTATTTGAGTATGTAAAAGAGGTCCACCAACAAAAATCCTATTTTGAGAGCAACCCGGTTAAAGGACTTGATTTTTATTTAAAGTGAAGGATCCAAATTAAATACACTTGACTTTATTCGAAAAGATTTTGTAAAGGGAGCCGTCAACCGTCCGCCGTTTACCGTCAACCGAATAAAGTCTACTGTAATTGAAATAAATTAAATATTTGAATGAATGAAAATGAAAATCAAAATGAAAATGAAAAACAAGCATTTATACTATTTTGATTTTCATTTTAATTTTCATTAAAAAAGAACATTAATTTACTGTGGGTACACTGTCAATAAAGCATAATTCTACCCAATTTGACAGTTAAAAAGTGGATGAATTTATGGAAAGAAAGGATGAATATTACAAGGATGAGTTTTTCTTTCTGGGAAAGGAAGTTACAGTGTGTATAGACAGACCATTGCATAGTTTGCACCCTGATCATGGATTCAGGTATGAACTCAATTATGGGTATATTCCAAATACAAAGGCAGGAGATGGAGAAGAAATTGATGCTTATGTAATTGGAGAAAATGCTCCTATCCAACAGTTTAAAGGGCTTGTGAAAGGAATTATTATCAGATTGAATGATAATGAAAATAAACTGGTCGTAACTAGTGCCAATTATCCAATTTCAGAAGCAGAAATACGAGAGAAAACGTGTTTTCAAGAACAATTTTTTGAGACAAAAATTCAAATAATTTAAGTTGGAACCTTATAAAGGTGCAATCACATATTCTTCACCTCTGGGGTTTAATAATGGCAAAATCCGATTTTGAATTTCTAATTTCAATAAGTTCAAAATCTGTTTTTTTACAAAATGTTTATGAACTACCATACCAACCGTTCTAACAGGCACAGGTGGTTTAAAATAAGCTATTTTTTTATGCTCCTTTCGTGAAAAATCCAGGGAAGCCAAATAGGGCAGCATGGTAATTCCTTTGTTGATCTTCACAAATCGAATAAGGCTCTCAATGGAACCGGTTTTAAAATCAAAATTGATTCCTTCCTTGTGTCTGTACTTGTCAAAGTCACAAATTTTTGTGGCCTGTGTTCTCAGGCAATGACCTTCTGCCAGCAACCAGAATTTTTCGAAATCTATATTTTCCAGATTGGTATATGATTCAATATTTTCGCCAGTGCAATCGTATAATACAAATGGTTCATTGTAAAGAGGAATTTCAGTTATTAGCTCATTTTCAAGTGGGAGAGCCAAAATGCCAATATCCAGTTCTCTTTTAGTCAATAACTCCGTTATGGTCTCCGTCGTCATTTCACTTACAGAAAACTGGATTTTGGGAAAGTTTTTTGTGAAATCGTTTAGAAATTCGGGCAATAAAAATGGCGCTACTGTGGGAATCACCCCTATCTCCAAATCGCCGGACAATTCTCCCTTTTCAGTTTGAACCAATTCGTCCAGCTTACCAATTTCTTTATGAATGATTTTTAGTTGTTGAATAATACTTTCCCCTTCTTTAGTTATGGAAACCGGTTTCGTTTTGCGGTCAAAAATTTTGATGTCAATTTCATTTTCGAAACGGCCTACCATGGTACTCAAGGTAGATTGAGTGATACAGCATTTATCAGCGGCTTGTCCAAAGTTTTTCAATTCTGCCACTGCCAATAAGTATTCAAATTGCTTTACATTCATCTATTTTGTCAATGTTGTTATAGAAACAATCGTTTTTGTCAATCAAATATAGCCTTTATATTTGGACCATCATTGATAATGCGACCATTATATTTTTTAGCTTTCTTATGTAATTTTTAGTCCTAACTAATCGAACAACCTTCAGATGCTAGCTGAAAAATCTAATGCCCGCGCTAGATTTTATTCCGAAATCCTAAATTTTTTCTCATAAAAAGGATTTTGAAATAAAGTCTACTAATTTTTCAAAACTTTTTTTAGATGGACAACAACAATCACTCTGGCAAGTGTCCCTTTATGAGTGGGATTTTAAAACATACAGCTGGTGGAGGAACCTCTAATAGGGACTGGTGGCCAAACCAGCTTAAATTGAATATCCTGCGTCAAAATCCCAATCTTTCAAACCCAATGGATGAGGATTTTAATTATGCGGAAGCGTTTAAATCACTTGATCTGGAGGCAGTGAAAAAAGACCTCTTTGATTTGATGACGGATTCTCAGGATTGGTGGCCAGCGGATTATGGACATTATGGTCCATTTTTTATCCGAATGGCCTGGCACAGTGCAGGTACTTACCGAATTGCGGATGGACGTGGAGGAGCTGGCTCTGGTACCCAGCGCTTTGCACCATTGAACAGTTGGCCAGATAATGCTAATCTGGACAAAGCACGCTTATTGCTTTGGCCAATTAAACAGAAATATGGTAAGCATATTTCCTGGGCAGATTTGATGATCCTTGCTGGAAATTGTGCATTGGAGTCCATGGGTTTGAAAACCTTTGGATTTGCAGGAGGTAGAGAAGATGTATGGCACCCGGAGGAAGATATTTATTGGGGTGCAGAATCTGAGTGGTTGGGAGATAAAAGATACCAGGGTGACCGGGAGTTGGAAAACCCGCTTGCAGCTGTTCAGATGGGACTCATATATGTAAATCCTGAGGGACCAAATGGCAACCCAGATCCTTTGGCGGCAGCACATGATATTCGGGAAACATTTGGTCGTATGGCAATGAATGATTACGAAACGGTAGCCTTAATTGCCGGTGGACATACTTTTGGGAAAACGCATGGTGCAGCAAATGATGCAGAATATGTAGGTCGTGAGCCTGCTGCGGCATCGATTGAGGAACAGAGCTTTGGGTGGAACAATAGTTATGGAACTGGTAAAGGTGCAGATACGATTACCAGTGGACTAGAAGGTGCCTGGACGACGACTCCTACAAAATGGAGCAATAACTTTTTCGAAAACCTCTTTGGTTATGAATGGGAGTTGACAAAAAGTCCAGCAGGAGCCCATCAATGGCGACCTAAAGGAGGTGCTGGGAATGGTTTGATACCAGATGCTCATGACGCTTCAAAGACACATGCTCCTTTCATGTTGACAACAGACCTTTCCTTGCGCATGGATCCGGCTTATGAAAAAATATCCAGGCATTTTTACGAAAACCCAGATGAATTTGCGGATGCATTTGCTCGTGCCTGGTATAAACTAACCCACCGCGATATGGGACCAATAAGTCGGTATCTCGGTTCTGAAGTGCCAGATGAGGAGTTGATATGGCAAGATCCGATTCCAAGCATCAACCATGATTTGGTCGGAGATACAGACATAGCGGAATTGAAAGAAAACATTCTAAAATTAGGGCTTTCTGTTTCCGAATTGGTTTCAACAGCCTGGGCATCAGCTTCTACTTTCAGAGGTTCAGACAAAAGAGGAGGTGCCAACGGTGCCCGAATTCGCTTAGCTCCACAAAAAGATTGGCAGGTGAATAATCCAGCTCAATTGACTAAAGTTTTGAATGCTTTGGAGAAAGTTCAAAAGGATTTCAACAATGCTCAATCTGGCAATAAAAGGATTTCAATTGCAGACTTGATAGTACTAGGCGGATGTGTGGGGATAGAACAATCTGCCAAAAGCACAGGATACGATGTAACAGTTCCTTTTTCTCCTGGTCGAATGGATGCTTCTCAAGACCAGACGGATGTAGATTCTTTTGCAGTTCTTGAGCCACAAGCAGATGGATTTCGCAATTATAAAAAAGGCAAATACACGGTTTCTACTGAAGAAATGTTGGTGGACAAGGCGCAACTTTTGACTTTGACCGCACCGGAAATGACTGTGCTTATAGGGGGCTTGCGTGTTTTAGATACGAATTATGATCATTCCAAACACGGGGTTTTCACCAATCGCCCTGAGGTGCTTTCCAACGATTTCTTTGTCAACCTATTAGACTTTGGGACTAAATGGAATGCTACATCTGATGAGCAGGAAGTGTTTGAAGGGCGCGACCGAAAAACAGGGGAGGTAAAATGGACTGGTACACGTTCGGATTTGATTTTTGGATCAAATTCTGAATTGCGTGCCCTGGCGGAAGTGTATGGATGCAAAGACGGTCAGGATAAATTTATAAACGATTTTGTGAAGGCATGGAGCAAAGTGATGGACCTGGATCGTTTTGATTTACAAGGTGTTTAATGATTTAACAATACTTTTTAAGGGGCGATCTGTCAACGGATCGCCTTTTTTTGTGTCTTTTAGTGAATAAAAAGAGAACTATTCAAACGTAACCAATCCAAAATATTACATTTCTGATACATGAAAGCTTTTTCAATTATTATCTGTCTTCTTTCCTTTACTTTAATACCAAAAACCAGCAGCCATCCGGCTTGGGGGATAGTTGTTTCAGACAATGGAGATGTTTACTTTGCAGATATCCTTCATGATTTTGGAACCATCTGGAGGTACTCAAAGGGTAAGCTTAATAAATGGGAAACAGGTCAACATTCACATACCCTCTTCCTGGATGACCGTGGTTACATCTGGGGAACCAATGATGAATACTTATCAGAAACAAAGGAAAATGAACATACCCTTTGGCGTAAAAAACCTGGAGGAGAATTGGAAATGATTATCCCTCCTACTCGTAATCCTAAGGAAATGTCGGGAGCTATATTTTCAATTGACAATAATGGTTGGATTTATTTCAGCTATCAAAAAAAGATTTACAAACGAAAACCAGCTGGACCAGTAGAACCTTTCTCTGAACACAGCTTTCAAAGAATTACTACGCTGCAAATTGGTGAAGATGGTTTTTTGTATGTAGTGGATAACCGCTTGAATAACGGGACAATTTTTCAACTGGATACCTATGATGGAAGTATTTGTGAAACTTATTCCAATGTCAAAGAAGAAAATCCTGTAAATCCTCCTTTTGAAGAAAAGAATCATCAGATTTTGTATGGAATGAATATCCAAAAAAATGGAGTTATGTATATGGCCAATAGTAGTGATCGCCGTATTACAAGGATTTATCCAAATGACTATAGAGAGCATGTTTACCATTCGACTGCGCCATGGTTTCCGGTTGGGATAGCTATTAAAAATGAGGATATGTATATACTCGAAGCTGGCTACGATCGCCGAAATATTGGTCCCCGCTTAGTAAAAGTTGATAAGCAAGGGACAATCAAGGAATTGGTGAAAATGTGAAAAAGGTCAAATTCAAGTGCAAGTTTATATGTCATTACTTTTAACAACTATGTGCTTTCCAAAAAGCTTCTAATTGGTCTGTAGTTCCATAAAATAAATCCCGATCACATTTGCCTACTCCATCAATGGGTAAGGCTCCCGGACCTGAGCTGCCGTCGGTAAATTGCCAAAAAGAGGCTTCTCTCCAACCATTTGGTAAATGCAATAGGGAACTATATTGAGCCAACCATAGCTTGCATTGACTTAAAACCGGATCTGGTGCTGCTCTAACCAGCTCTTTCAAGTAGCTCCCGCCATATAAGATTGGATATTTATTGGTTTTACTCTTTATTCTGTTGATGAAGTCTTTTGCTTCCTGAAGCGTCATGGTTGTTTGCCCCTGGGTAGTATCCTGTTCAAAATCGAGAACCAACAATGTTTTTCCATCGGGATTGGCAGTATTTAGAAAGAAGTCGGCCTGGGCAACTCCATCTCCTCCTGCACCAAAGTGGTAAGCTCCCCATTTTAATCCAGCCTGTTCCGCCAAAAGCCTTTGGTGTGCGTATAATGGATCCTGAAATGTTGTAGATTGAGTGGCTTTGTGAAATACACCCAGCATACCTGAGGCTTTGGCTTTTGTAAAGTCTACATTTCCATTGAGGTGAGAAATATCAAATAATGCGTTTAAATAACCTGGCGGCTTGAACTGTTGGGCAGTGGGAATAACAAAACCTTTAATTTCTGCAGCTTTTAAGGTATCATGTCCAACGATTCCATCTGCTGCTAGTCCATTTGCACGCTGAAATGCTTTGGAACCGGATTCTGTATGTGGTCCCCAAATTCCGTCGGGGGTTCCTACTATTTTATATCCTTGATTATACAGAAAAGTTTGCCATGCTTTGATGGTGTTGTTTGGAGAAGAACTGTTGATAATCATGCCTTATTAACGTATTTAATTTGAAGGGTAAATGTACTTTCAATTTCTAAGTAATTTAAATTCAAAAACACATTAATTAATTCTCCACCTACACTTTAGTATATCAAAAAGCTACCTTTGCCAGGAAACCTGTTATCATAATGAGCATATACCTCAATGACGCAATTAACTTTATTTCTAAGCTTAGTTTAGCACGTGTCTGGAATGCTATTAAAGTGCTTGTGTCTTTTTATCTGACCAAATGGACTAAAAGACCAATCCAATGGGGCAAACCTTTTACGGTCTCATTTGAGCCTACAACAGCGTGCAATTTACGGTGTCCGGAATGTCCAAGTGGTTTGCGTGCTTTTACAAGACCTACTGGCAATTTAAAAGAAGATTTTTTTCGGGAGACCATAGCCGAATTGCATCAACATTTGCTTTATCTTATTTTCTATTTTCAAGGCGAGCCATATATCAATCCTAAGTTTTTGGAAATGGTGAATTATGCCAGTAATAAAGGAATCTATACCATCACTTCGACCAATGGGCATTTCCTCAATGATGAGAATGCTAGAAAAACGATTGAATCAGGATTGGACAGGCTGATCATTTCTGTTGATGGAACCACTCAGGAAGTGTATGAAAATTATCGGAAACAGGGCAAATTGGAAGCAGTGCTTCATGGTGCGAGAAATGTGGTGAAATGGAAGCGGAAATTGAATTCAAAAACGCCTCATATCATTTTCCAGTTTTTGGTGGTGCGACCAAACGAACATCAAATACCAGAAATACATCAATTGGCAAAGGAAATAGGAATAGATGAAGTAAAATTGAAGACAGCTCAGGTATATGATTATGAGAATGGCAACGAATTAATCCCCACCATTTCAAAATATGCCCGATATGAAAAACTTTCAACTGGGGAATGGAGGGTAAAAAACGAATTGCTCAATCATTGTTGGAAATTGTGGCATGCCTGCGTAATTACCTGGGATGGCATGGTAGTACCCTGTTGTTTTGATAAAGACGCCAGCCATCAATTAGGTGATTTAAAACAAAAAAACTTTAATGAAATATGGACTGGGCAGGCGTATCAGCATTTTCGAAAGCAATTATTGAAGGGGAGAGATCAAATTGCAATTTGTACAAATTGTACTGAAGGTTGTAAGGTGTGGGCATAAATTTAAAAAAATAAGTAGACCACTTCCTTAAAAAATGATTCCGTATCCTAAATAGTTATGACCTTTTAAAAAATAATCAGCGATTTATATATGATAATTGGAACAAATATCAAAATCTTACGTTGAATTTGGTAGCATTTGCCAAACATGCTTTTCTGACAACTACCCACATTAGAATTTTTCTATATAAGAATATTTGGATTTTACAAGCAAATTGCAAAAAAAATGTGCGAAACTGTAAAAAACCCTTTGGTTATACAAACTTTTTTTAGATTTTTGCATTTATCTTCTTACTGAGGCATACTCCCAACAAAAACAATCTTTTCCGGGAGGGTTTTATCTGGGAACTTACATACTTTAAGAGAAAACTGCGTGTAGTAAATATATCTCAACCCATGGATAAGCACAAAGGTAGTATACAACCTTGCGAATAAAACCGAAAAACAAACGATCAATGAGAAGCAAAAACCGTTTGGCAGAGGAACTGCACACAGTTTGTAGATTCAAATTGTTAACATCCTCAAATCAGCAGCGAAATGAGCACTTACAAAACTATCTTCTCCGGTCATCTGGAATTCGGCTCCGAAAGGAGCTATGAACAGGTGTTGAAACAATTTCAGCACCGCACACTCAATTATTACCGAAATGATATTCTTCTTAAAGAGGAAGAAATTTTTCAAGATTCCTCCTATTCCCTCACCGTTCCACGCATGATTGCCCAATCGGCAGAAAAAAGCTGGAAAAATACAATTAACCTTCTCAAGTACATCAATGAATTTGCAATAGCCGGCAATTTCAGAGTATGGGTGATTTCTGAAGGAAAATTGATTGAGGCAGTTCAAATTGAACCAGATAGTGACAAGGCAGCGGTACAAAGTTTTTTGAAAGGTCGTGAATTGGTGGAAGAAGCAGGCATGGAAAATGAAGCGATTATTGCTCTGAATCGTGCGATTGAGAAATTTGAGCGCCATGCCCTGGCTTATGAAAGAAGAGGTTATATCAATCTTCGTTTACGAAACTTCAAAGATGCGCTTTACGATTTTTCAAAAAGTATAGACATCAACCCTAATAATCCTGAACCATATTGGGGTAGAGCCCATGTAAAGCTACAGGATAACGATTATAAGTCAGCGATATCAGATTTAGAGTTGTGTGCCAAAAAATCCATCCCTCATCAACCAATTTACTGGAGTGCCAGGAGATTGAAAGGTGAATGCCATTTGAAGCTAGGTGAATATCAAAAAGCTGTTTTTGAATATAAATTGGTTACAAAGCGTCCTTTTAAAGAAACAGATCCCAATTTCAAATGGAGAGAATTGGCTTTTGTAAATTATGGAAAAGCACTCATAGAAATTGGAGAATATGGTGAGGCAATCGATGCGTTTAATGCAGCATTGGCTATAGAAGCTAAGGAAGCAAAAATAGAGGCAGAACAATTTTTGTACAGGGGTATTGCCAAGCAAAAAGCTGGTGAAAGTGGATTTGTCAATGATTTTAAGGAGGCTGCCGAAAGGGGGTCTGAAAAAGCAGCTGAATTGCTTGAAGAGTGCGCATAATCTGAAACATACAACCCAACATAAAATGGTCACTGACTTTGGTTAGCGACCATTTTTTTTTGCTTTCTTTGCTCGAAAATAACAAAGCATGAATATTCAGGATTATCTAACCGTAGAAAAAAAAGATGGAATCGCAACATTGTGGCTGGATGTGAAGCACGAAAAAATGAATGTGATTTCTCCAACCCTGATGCAGGTATTTGAACAAGTCTTCGAAGATTTGAATAAGGATGATGAGGTTCAGGCTGCCGTGATTATTAGTAAAAAGAAAGATTTTATTGCTGGTGCCGATATTAAATCTTTTGCTATTGAGAAGGAAGGAGACTTTAGACCTATTCAGGCTCGGGGCCTGGAGATGTTGGCAGAACAAGAGAAAAATGGCAAACCTTTGGTTGCAGCCATTCATGGAACTGGATTTGGACTGGGTACCGAATTGCCATTGGCTTGTCATGCAAGAGTGGCTTCCAATCATCCCTCCACAAAAATGGGGCAGCCGGAAGTAAAAATTGGTTTGTTACCTGGAGGAGGGGGAACGCAAAGGTTACCCAGATTGGTGGGCATCCAGAAAGCGCTGGATATGATGTTGACCGGCAAAAATATTTATGCGGGGCAAGCCAAAAAAATGGGGCTGGTAGATGAATTGGTAGATAAAAATAAATTGCATCATGCAGCTATACAAGTTGCAAAGCGGTTGGTGGCAGGGACATACAAAAGAAAGAAGCGAAAAAAAGGCTTTGTGAATTGGTTCCTGGAGGATACTGCAATTGGAAGAGGGATTGTGTTTAAACAGGCCCGAAAAATGGCTTTGAAACAATCGCAGGGAAATTATCCTGCCATCCCGGCGATTTTAGATGCCGTAGAAACTGGATATAAAAAAGGAATCAAGGCAGGTTATGAGAAAGAGTTGGAGTATTTTGAAAAATTAATGCTTACTCCTGAAAGCAAAGCAATGAGGGGTTTGTTTTTCAATATGAGCGCCAATAAGAAAAATCCAATGCCCGATAAAGTTAAAAAGCTGAAAACTTTGGGAATGATAGGAGGGGGCTTTATGGGAGCAGGCATCACAGAAGTTAGTGTAGGAAAGGGGATTGATGTGTTGTTGAAAGATATTAAAGAGGAAACGATATCAGGTGCAAAAAAACAAATCTGGAAAGGCTTAAAGAAAAAGTTGAAATACAAGTCCATCACCAAACCCCAGGCGGAGGAAATTATTGGAAGGGTTTCAGGTCAACTGACTTATGATAATTATGAAAATGCAGACATCGTTATTGAGGCTGTTTTGGAATTAATGGATTTGAAGAAAAAGATCATTGAGGATATTGAGAAACACTGTAAGAAAGATGTCATAATCGCTTCCAATACCTCTTCTCTTTCTATCACTGAAATGGCAAATCATGCCAAACGTCCCGAAACCGTGATAGGTATGCACTATTTCTCACCCGTTCCCAAAATGCCCCTATTGGAAATTGTAAAAACAGACAAAACAGCTGATTGGGTAATTGCTTCCTGTTATGATTTTGGTATTCGTCAGGGTAAAACCTGCATTGTGGTGAAAGATAGCCCTGGATTTTATGTCAATCGAATTCTAGCACCATACATGAATGAATGTTTGATAATGATTGATGAGGGAATTGATTTTACTGCGATTGATAAAGCTTTAAAGAAAAAAGGATTTCCTGTAGGACCAATAACACTATTTGACCAGGTTGGTTTAGACATTGCCGCTCATGTGGTAGGGAGTAGTGAGAAAATTGTGGAAGACCGGGAAGGTTTTGAAATCAGTAAGGGAGTAGTGAACATGTATAATGCTGGTAGATTGGGCCGAAAAAATAAAAAAGGATTTTACCAATACGATAAAAAAGGAAAAAGACAAGGAGCTGATAAATCGGCTTATCAATTCTTCAATGGAAATGGGAATCAATCTCTTGACAGAGAAGAAATTCAAAATCGGGCTTTGATGCTAATGCTCAATGAAGCTGCAATTTGTCTGGAAGAGGGCATTATTGCAAATCCAACAGACGGGGACTTGGGAGCTGTATTTGGTATTGGCTTTTTGCCCTTTACCGGAGGACCATTTAGTTATATGGACTTTTTAGGAGTAGATAAAGTTGTTGAAATTATGAACGATTTAAAGGAGAAATACGGAGCGAAATTCACCCCTTGTGATTCTTTAATTTCAATGTCTGCTAAAAAAACAACTTTTCACTAACAAACAATAAGTATGCAAGGAGAACCAAAACATTTAGACATTCTACAAAATATTGAATTTGCTGTAACGGAAGGATATAAAAGGTACCCCAAAATGACAGATTTAGATGTCATAAAGGTATATGAAGCTTTAATTAATTTTTACAGAAGCCTGGTAACCAGAAGAACTCCCGAATTGCCGGAAATGCTCCAAATCCAACGTGAATTATTAGAAGCTATACAAGCTGTTTTGCAATTGAGGGGATTAGAAGAGAAAAATCCAGAAAAACCTCGAAAGCGTTTCAGCCGTGCAGCTTTCAAAACTGAAACCGAGGAAGAAAAATATTTGTATTGCTTTCGTCGTCTTGAAAAATCAGCCAAAAAATGGAATAAAGAACGAGGCAGGCAAGGATATTTGAATTATATTTCAAATTTTTTATAAAAAAGCTTAAAAAGGAAAGGTGAAATTTAAAAACAAATAACTACCTTTGCGCCCCGATTTCGAAAAGCTTCGATGTTTATTGAAATCGTTTATCAAAAATTGTAACTAGTAAATAATATTTTTATGGCTCATCACGCATCAGCTAAGAAGAGAATCAGACAAGATGCCAAGCGTCGTTTGCGTAATCGTTATTACAAAAAATCTACTCGTTCTGCGATTCAAAAATTGCGGGAGATGAAAGATAAAAAAGAAGCCGAAACTTTTTTGCCAAAGGTAATCAGTATGATTGACCGCCTTGCAAAGAAAAATACCTGGCACAAAAAGAAAGCAAGCAATTTAAAAAGCAAGCTTACTCGATTTGTAGGAGGTTTGGGCTAATAAGCTTTTGAATATTTGTTTACAAGATATTCAGAAAAGTGTATTTCGACGCTTCAGTCGGGATACACTTTTTTATTTTGTTCTCTGAAAATTTAGGTGATTTGAGTCAAACCAAAAGGAAAATCAACGTTTCCTTCGGGCACTTTTGCCTTCCCTTTTGGTTTGACCACCTAAATTTTCAGAGAAGGTTTTATGAAGCATTGACAATGCTGAGAGAAATTTTCTGATAATAAATTACTTTTATACTTAATGAATCCAATTGCAAAAACAATCCTTGAGCTTTACCAGAATGAAGTCGACCAAAAAATACCTGGTTTTTTAGAAGGATTGTATCTATATGGTTCATTGACGCTCGGTGATTTTCATCCCAAAAAAAGTGATATTGATTTTATCACTGTATCTTCCCAAAGAATAAACAACCTACAATTTCAGGAATTAAGAAAGATTCATAAGAAGATTCAGCGGAAGTATCGAAAACCAAACCTAAATGGAATTTACCTCACTTGGGAGGATTTGGGAAAAACCAAAGAAGCAATTCCGGCAATTCCCTATTTTTTTCAAGGGAAATTACATAGAGCAGGTCATTTTGAAATTAATCCTGTTACCTGGTGGCAATTGAAAAATCATGCAATTAGCCTGGTAGGCAGACCTCCTGAAAACATGGACTTTGAGGTGGATTCCTATCTATTGGTGGATTACATCCACGAAAATATGCATAGCTACTGGGCAGATTGGGTAAAAACTCATTCCATCTGGTGGTCTTATAAGAGTTGGTTACTGGTTATCTTCCCCAGATTGGTAGAGTGGGGTGTTTTGGGATTGTCGAGACAATATTTTACGTTAAAAACCCATCAGATTGCCTCCAAATTGGAAGCTGGTGAATACTGCTTGAAAAACTTTCCTGGAGAGTTTAAAAACATCCTCAAAGAAGCCATTCGAATAAGGAAGGGTAAAAGTGGTGCTATTTATCCATCTGCCTGGTTGCGTTATAAAGAGACGATGGATTACATGAATTACATCATTAAAGAATGTGATCGACCTGTGGAAAATTTCTATCACCTTTTCTAGTTTGATTTCGTAATTTTGGACTCTTTGAGGAGAATTTGAGAGTATGAGCATGTGAATGCTATTCTCTCAAATTCTCAAATTCTCAATCTCTCAATCTCTCAATCTCTCAAATTCTCCTACTCTAAAACCTTCTATGAGCAACTTCATCGTATCAGCGAGAAAATACAGACCTCAACGTTTTGAAGACGTCGTGGGACAGGAGCATGTTGGTCAGACTTTAAAGAATGCCCTGAAAAATGATCATCTGGCGCATGCCTTTCTTTTTTGTGGACCTCGTGGAGTGGGCAAAACGACCTGTGCTAGAATTTTGGCAAAGGTGCTCAATTGCCAAAATAAAACGGATGACTGCGAACCCTGCAATGAATGCGATAACTGTAAATCCTTTGATGGTAACTCCTCTTTCAATATCATGGAACTGGATGCTGCTTCCAACAACAGTGTAGAGCACATTCGAACTTTGGTGGAGCAAGTTCGCTTTCAGCCACAACAAGGTCAGTTCAAAGTATTTATCATTGATGAGGTGCATATGCTTTCGCAATCTGCTTTTAATGCTTTTTTGAAAACGTTGGAAGAACCTCCTTCTTATGCGATTTTTATTTTGGCGACCACAGAAAAGCATAAAATAATTCCTACCATTCTTTCTCGTTGCCAGATTTTTGACTTTAAGCGCATTCAGGTGCCTGGTATGGTGAAGCATTTACAAAAAATCTGTCAGGAAAGTGGCATTGAGGCTGAAAAAGATGCACTGCACATTATAGGTCAGAAAGCAGATGGAGCATTGAGAGATGCACTTTCGATATTTGATAGAATTGTAAGTTTTTCAGGAAAAAAAATAACCTATGATGATGTTATTAGTAATCTGAATATCCTGGATTACGATTATTTCTTCAAGTTTACAGATGCTTTAGTGGTTCAGGATCTTTCTAAAGTGATGTTGATTTTTGATGAAATATTGAAAAATGGTTTTGAACCCGATTTGTTCATCAATGGGTTGGGAGCCCATTTTAGAAATTTGTTGGTATGTAAAGATCAGGCAACCTTAAAATTATTGGAAGTAAGTGATTCCCTGAAAAAGCGCTATCTGAAACAAGCCCAGTTGGTTCCGGCTAATTTCCTCTTGACAGCCCTTAATCTTTCCAATGATTGCGATATCAATTACAAGCAGGCCCGAGACAAAAAACTTCATGTGGAGTTATGTTTAATCAAAATGGCTTACATCAGCCAGGCGGTTGAATTGGCACAACAAAATGCCAGTATTGTTGAAAAAAAAAAAACTGATGAAAGCGATGTGAACAGTAGGCAGCCCGCCCCTTCGGGGTGGGCAGTGGGCAAGGAGCAGCCATCATCGACAAAAGAAGAATCGACCACATTTATTGATCCTCAGCGAGATCCAGATGTAGTAGCAGAGCCTCCCCATCCTGAGCATCAAAAACCTCCAGCCGAATCGGCTTCGGAACAAGAAGTTAAAACAGCTGCTACTCCAGAAGCTGCTGCTGAAGTAGAAGAAGCAGCTCATTCTCTGCGAAATCACTCTAAATTGGGTACCAGAAAAATTTTGTCTTTGGATGAAATGGATGATGAAATTGAAGAAAATGAACCTTCTTCAGAAGCGCTCGAAAATCAGGCTCTTGAATTGACCCAGGAAGCGGTAGGGAAAGCTTGGAAGGCTTTTATTGATACGATTAACCAAATGACTACCAAGACCATCTTTAATAGTGCCTCCATTAAAATTGAAAAAGGAGAGCTGGTGGTCACTGCAGGTTCTACTTTAGCAGTGAATACCATTCGACAGGAGGGCAGTATGATGGATTTTTTAAGAGAAAAGTTGAATGCTCCACAGTTATTATTGAATATCAAAGTAGATCCGGAAAAAGCCCTCGCGAAACAGTTGCCCAAAAAAGCAAAACCCATGACGGATAGTGAGAAATATTGGAAAATGAAAGAGCAAAATCCGCTGATGGATGAAATGCGAAAGCGTTTTGATTTAAAATTTGATCAAGAATAAAAATTATATAATCCTTTCTCCATGGTCTGAATCCTGACTAATCAAAAATTATATCGGGCAAAAAAGGTCAGAAAACTGTATTTTCCCATTTTGCAAATCACCCACAAGGGTTCCAAATTCTCTGAATTATGAAAAAAATGAACCTTGTTTTTCTACTGTGTTTCCTTTTTATCCAGCGCATTTTGGCAATTGATGTCAGTGTAACTCATGCTACCTTCAAAAGCCCAGAACAGGCTTATGTCGAAATTTACCTTCATGTAGTTGGAAAAACAGTAGAATTTATGCCTATAGATTCTTCTAGTCTTCAAGCCGCAGTTGAGTTTATGATTTTATTCAAAAAGGGTGATAAGGTAGTGAAGTACGACAAGTTTCTTTTGAATAGTCCAGTGGCTGTACATCCCATTAATTTTATAGATTTAAAAAGATATAGCCTGGAGAATGGGAAATACGATTTGGAAGTCATAGTAACTGATGCCAATAAAGAAGAAAATACCGTCACAATCCAATCAGAAGTAAAATTGACCTATTCAGATTTGAAACTACAACAGTCTGATATTCAATTACTCACCTCTTATCATAAAGCAGGTGAAGGAGAAAATAGCCCATTGATAAAAAATGGTTATTTTCTGGAAAGTTTGCCTTTCGGTTTTTATGGGAAAAATGCTTCTCACCTAATTTTTTATAATGAAATTTACAATTCAGACAAAGAGATAGGAGCGGATTATATGATCAGTTACTCAATTGAAAAAGACAAAGGGAACAACAGATATGAGACTGTAATGATTGGACATAAACGCCGAAAGCCCAAAGCCATCGATGCAGTTTTATTACAAATGGATATTGGTAAATTGCCATCAGGCAATTACAATTTACTGGTTGAGGTTAGAGATCGAACAAAAGCATTGTTAAATAAAAAATCTGTTTTCTTTCAAAGAAGCAATCCATATTTGAATGTAGATCCGGAAACGATGGCTACCATGCCTTTGGAAGAAGAGTTCGTGAATCAAATGAATCACGATGAATTAAGATATGCGTTGAAATCAATAGCTCCACTTGTGCCGGATGGAGATGTAGAACTGATCAATATTTTGATAAAAGAGAAGAAGGAAAAGGCAATGCGGCTCTATTTATTTAGCTATTGGGCAAATAATTATCCCAACAATCCTCATCTAGCTTATCTCGAATTTATGAAAGTGGCAGATTATGCTGATAAAGTATTCAAATCTGGCTTTGGCTATGGTTTTGAGACTGATCGAGGAAGGATTTTTATTAGGTATGGTCGTCCCACGGATGTTGTAACAGTTGAAGATGACCCTGCTGCTCCACCTTATGAAATCTGGTCTTACAATGATTTTCCGATGACACAACAGTCAAATGTAAAATTCATCTTCTTCAATCCTTCCTTGGCTGCCGGAAATTACCTTCTTTTGCATTCCAACGCACGTGGTGAAATCAATAATCCTCGTTGGGAAGTTGATTTGTATAGCCAATCTCCTGGAGAAATTGATGGAACTGATTATTTTGGAGGTACCCAAATGCAAGACAATATGGGGCGTCGCGCAAGAAGATTGTTTAATGACTTTTAAAACATAGCACGGCTTTCCAAAGCCGTGTCTTTGAAACATGTTTCTAACTTGGCACGGCTTGGGAAAGCCGTGCTACGTTTTTTTCAGAACTTGAATTGATGCTGATAGATACACATGCCCACCTATACGTCAAACAATTTGACCATGATAGGGGAGAAATGATTCAAAGAGCTGTTGAGAGTGGTGTAGAGCAATTTTACCTGCCTAATATCGATAGTGAATACATTCCAGCACTGCTGGATTTGGAGGCAAAATATCCCGATAGATGTTTTGCTATGATGGGATTGCACCCTTGCTCTGTCAAACAGAATTACAAAGAGGAATTGGAAATAGTTAAGGAATGGTTATTCAAAAGACCTTTTTGTGCAGTAGGAGAAATTGGGATTGATCTGTATTGGGATAAAAGCACTTTTGATATTCAAAAATTAGCTTTTTTGCAGCAAATTGAGTGGGCAAAGGAACTCAATTTGCCCATCGTTATTCATTCAAGAGAGTCTACGGACATCATCATTGAAATTTTGAAAGAGGTCAATGATGAAAAGCTTCGGGGCATTTTTCATTGTTTTGGCGGCAGTGTGGAGCAGGCAGAAGCAATTATTAATCTGGGTTTTTATTTGGGCATAGGTGGTGTATTGACTTTTAAAAAATCGGGGTTAGATAAAACGATGGAAGTGGTGTCTTTAGATCATGTGGTATTGGAAACGGATGCTCCCTATTTGGCACCGACACCATATCGGGGCAAGCGAAATGAAAGTGCCTATATTCGGTTGGTCGCAGAAAAACTGGCAGCGGTTAAGGGAGTTCCATTTAAAGAAATTGCCAGTAAAACTTCTGAAAATGCATTGAAAATTTTTGAAAAAGTAAAAGTTCAGACGCCAAACTGACTTGCATGCGCATCTTGAAAACTGTAAACTAAAAACCAGTGAATTTTGAATTGTAACATCTTTTTATAATTTTTGCGCATAACTAGAATGTTAAAAACGTCTTAATTTCTATATTTGCTTAGTGTAAAAAAGGGAGTAAGGCAGAAACAGGGCAGGAAAAACTTATCCAAACAATTCCTATCCTCATATAATCCTTTAAAGATCAGAAAATTAGATAAAGGAATATTGTCCTGAAAAAGATTAGGATCCTGCTGAATCGCGGAATGATATAGACTTCCCAGGCTTTGACAATGATTTAGAATACGAATGCTGCAATAGAATTTGCATTTGATATTTTGACAAATATAACTAGGAGAGGTGCTCGAGTGGCTTAAGAGGCACGCCTGGAAAGCGTGTATACCCCAAAAGGGTATCGAGGGTTCGAATCCCTCTCTCTCCGCAGTTTTAATTCAGCATCAATAATTTGAACTGAATTTTGAACTATAGAGTGAAGTAGTGAAAATAATCAGTGAATGGATGAGAATACTCAGATAAAACAAAACGAAAGATCTTCTGAATTTCTCGCCTTTCTCTCATCATTCATCATTACTTGACTTTGTCGCGAAAAACTAATTAACTAACACTTTACGTAAAACCTTATTGGCTATGCGAAAATTATTGGCACTTTTGCTCGTACTAGGTTTAGCAGTATTTGCTGCAAATGACGTATATGCACAAGATCAAACAACTGATCAAACTGAAGAAGTAACCGACGGAACAACCAGTGATGCTACTGGCTTTCAAGTCATCAAAGAAAAATTCATCGAAGGTGGCTGGTCTTTCATGAGTTTGGTACTCGTTTGTTTGATTTTGGGTCTCGCCTTTTGTATTGAAAGAATTATCACTCTAAACATTGCCACCACTAACACTGACAAATTGCTTGGCGCCATTGATGAAAATCTCAAATCAGGGGATGTCGAAGGCGCAAAAGAAGTATGTCGTTCTACTCAAGGACCCACTGCAAGTGTATTGTATGAAGGATTGAAAAATGCTGGTGATGGACCGGAAGCTGTTGAAAAAGCTATCGTTTCATACGGAAGCGTTCAAATGGGCTTATTGGAAAAAGGACTTGTTTGGATTTCTTTGTTCATCGCAATTGCTCCCATGCTTGGGTTTATGGGTACTGTAATTGGTATGATTCAGGCATTCGACAAAATCGAAGCAGTCGGTGATATTTCTCCAACTGTTGTTGCAGGTGGTATCAAAGTAGCACTTTTGACTACCGTATTTGGTCTGATTGTCGCCATTATCCTTCAAATTTTCTACAACTATATCGTATCAAAAATTGACGGTATTGTGAATAAAATGGAGGATGCCTCTATCGCTTTGGTAGATATCATGGCAGCAAATAATGTATTTAAAAAATAATCAGACTGAGTAAAGGGATTTTGAGTTGAACACCATTCCCTTGAATGATAATTATTTGAACAACAAATAGTTAGCGGTTCTACACTTAGGTTCCCTATACTCTTCTCCTAAAAGAGAAACAATCATGTATAAGTTTCTGACAAAAAATGGACAGCTTGTTGCTTTCGGTTTAGGGTTGGTATTAGTGCTTGTTTTTTACTTGATTGCTACAAGTGGGATGGAAGCATTTGATGCAGTTCCAGAGAAGGAGAGACCTGGATCAGAAGAAGGCAATATTTTCCTGTTTGGATTATATGCGGCTGTATTCTTAATGGTTCTATGTTGGGCAGGTATCATCATTTTTGGATTGATCCAAACAGCTACCAATCTTAAAGCAGCTAAAAATAGTCTCATTGGTTTGGTAGTTATTGGTATTATCTTTTTTGCCACCTACTCTATGGCCAATCCAGCAGACGATGCTCCAATACAAGATGTCATTCAACAATTTGAAATTTCAGAAGGAGTGAGTAAATATATCAGTGCGGCTATTTCCACTACTGGAATTTTGGCTTTACTGGCGGTAGTGTCATTTGTATTTTCTGAAATTCGTAACTTCTTCAAATAATTAAATCATGGCAAAGAAAAGTAGTCGAGACAGACTAAGCAATGAAATCAATGCCGGTTCTATGGCAGACATTGCGTTCTTGTTGCTCATCTTCTTCCTTGTGACTACCACAATTGATGTAGACAAAGGAATTTTGGTGAAATTGCCACCATGGTCTGAAGAAGAGCCAGACATTAAAAAATTGAACGAACGAAACGTCTTTGCAGTTTTGGTCAATGCTCAAAATCAACTCCTGGTGCGAAATGAAGAAGCCCGGGTCAGCGAGCTTAGAGAACGCGTTAAGGAGTTTATTATTAATCCTACCAAACGGGAAGATTTATCAGAAAGACCAGGGCTTGCAGTTATTATGCTTAAAAATGATAGGGGAACCAATTATAACACCTATCTCGAAGTGTATAATGAGCTAAAGGCAGCCTATAATGAGCTTTGGAATGAAGAATGCAATAAGATGTATGGTCACGATTACAGTGATGATATGGAGATTGCAAAACGGAAAGCGGTTCGTGCGAAAATACCAATGATTCTTTCAGAGGCAGAACCAACAGCCTTTGGTGAAGAAGGATGATAATTTGCGATTATTAAATTTTTGATGCTATATCAATATTCAATAATCCACAATCAAGGTTATTATGGCAAAATTTTCAAAGAAAAGAGGCAAAACTACTCCGGCAATTTCTACCGCCTCCCTTCCAGATATTATTTTCATGCTATTGTTCTTCTTTATGGTTGTAACGGTTTTGCGTAATGCTGAATTGAAAGTTCGGGTGGTCGTTCCAGATGCTACCGAATTGACCAAATTAGAGCGAAAGTCTTTGGTGCACTATATTTATATAGGCAAGCCATTGAAAAAATATCAAGCCGTGTATGGTACCAAACCTACCATTCAGCTTGGGGATAAAATTGTGAGGGA
The DNA here is from genome assembly GCA_041941305.1 of Saprospiraceae bacterium. Taxonomy (GTDB): domain Bacteria; phylum Bacteroidota; class Bacteroidia; order Chitinophagales; family Saprospiraceae; genus JANSWP01. The sequence continues at coordinate 45,931 of JBGTQJ010000044.1, read as the reverse complement.
GAATAATATTCAAAATGAAATCCCTCTTTTCATAGAAAGACATAAATTGAAAGTTCCTGAAAATCAGCACGGTAGAATTAACACTTCTTTTCGTGTTGATGGAGCAGTCACAATGGGCATTGTACAGGATGTGAAAACCCAATTGCGCAAATCAGGGCAATTGAGGATCAATTATTCTGCAAGAAAACGATCAAAAGATCTGTAGTCTTACTATGCCTTTCAATAAAAAAGGTCATTCGGAATGTTTCTGAATGACCTTTTTTTATGGAAGTGCGAACAGTCACCTCAACCTATCCATTGACTTCACCAACTTCTCATCTTTCTGAATATACCTTAAAGCCAACAAAGCAAAAATTACAAAAGCCACCGGAAGATAAACACCCAGCCCATCATCAATTTGGACTTCTCCAATTCCACCACTAGCTCTTACGAATAGTAAAACAGCCAATAATAAACCTACCACATTAGCGATGATAGCAAAACGGGTGAGTTTCAATTGCAATTGACGATTGTTATACAAAAAAATACTGCCTAGCGCTAATAGCCCAGCTAAAATAAAGAAAATCAAAAGGGCTATATGATCATTTAGATTGTAAGCAGCATCTGCAAAAAAAGTTGCCTCTATCTGCGTGGGCGTTGTCGCAAAAGGCAACTTTAACAGTGCGAAGGCAGCCGCTGCAGCTAGAAATAAAAATATAGATTGAATTCTCTGAATCATGAAAATAGGTTTTGTTTTAAAAGGGCAAAGATAAAAGAGGATATGGGAAATTGGCTATTTTTGCGACGAATGGAAAATCTCGTTTTGGTTAATGATTGGCAAAGATTTTTGCAATAATTGAAATCCACGCGTTTCATTTCCAAAACATTGCAGAAATGGTTAAGTCAATTTTTTCAATTATTAATACAAACAATTTCCAAATTCAATTTTCTGTTTATATTACTGGCTTCTTTTGGAACAGTAAGCTCTTTTATCTGTCAATTTGCTTTTTCTTTCTTTTCGCCCAACCATTGTTAAGTCAAAGACCAATACAAACCCAGCCCAACAAGATCCTGGATCAGGAATCACCTCAAGATACTTCCAAAAGTGAAATTATCACCATTGAATGGGCAGATGTATTTACTTACATCTTGGAGGAAGAGGATACCATCCAACGGTTATTGGGAAACGTGGAATTGAGCCAGGATACCGTGTACATGTATTGTGATTCGGCACTCATGAAAAACAGTACCCATTTGACTGCCCTTGGTAATGTCATTATTCGGCAGGGAGATTCCATCAGTGTTTTTTCAGATTCTTTGGTTTATTTCAGCGATACCCGAATTGCGGATTTATTTGGCGATGTGGTACTTGTAAATAGAGGACAGAAGTTATTTACGACGCATCTTACCTACAATATGAAAACGGATATTGCCACCTATTTTACTGGAGCGACGATTACCAACGATACTACCTTCCTGACTAGCATTAGGGGATATTATTACGTAAATCAGGACGAAATATACTTTAAAGATAGTGTGGTGGTTTTTGATTCTTCCTTTGCCATGCGCTCTGATACCTTATTATTTAATACAGAGTCCAGGGTCGCTACCTTTTTAGGTCCTACTTTAATCTCTGAAGATTCCAGTAGAATTTATTGCGAGGCGGGATTTTACAATACAAGAACCAAATTGGCAGAATTTACAGAAAACGCCCAATATGTGAAAGGAGATCAGCAAGCAACCGCAGATGTTATTCGGTATGACGGAAATAAGAAAGAAGTAACCTTAGACGGAAATGCGAGATTCGAAGAAGGAGACAGGGTAGCAAGGGCCAATCGGATACGTTATGAGGAGGAGACAGAAATCTCCTATCTGGAAGGCAATGCCTGGTCACAGGATAGCACACAGACGGTAATTGCAGATACCATCATGCATGATTCAAAAAACGAGACCTATTCTACCCGTGGACGATCCCATATATCTGACCCACCACAAATTCTGGAAGCCAATCAAGTAGATTATGATAAAGAACGGGAGATAGGGGTTGCTGTAGGAAATGTGATCTGGCGTGACACTGCTGAAAACTTGACCATTCTCTGCAATCTGGCAGATTATGATAAAAGTCAAAATTACATCAAAGCCAGTGGAGGTAATACCATAAATAATCGTCCATTGCTCATTACCGAGATCGATGGAGATTCTTTGTATATGGTCTCCGATACTTTGGTTTCAATCGAAAAGGATACTCTTGAGGCAGATAGTAGCCGAATATTATTGGGGTATAATGATGTTCGAATTTTTAAAAGCGATCTGCAGGCATTATGTGATTCCTTGGCTTATAGTACTACGGATTCCCTTTTCAAAATGTTCTACAATCCCATTATTTGGTCAGATACGACTCAATTTAAAGCAGATACGGTATTTATGCAATTGGCCAATGATAAAATAGATCGTATCTTTTTGTACAATAATGCCTTTATGGTCAATTCCCCTGATGAAATATTTTTCAACCAGATCAAAGGAAAAAACAGTACTGCCTTTTTTGAAGAAGGAGAGCTTCGAAGAATGCTTGTAGAGGGCAATGCAGAATCAGTGTATTATGCACTGGATGATGATGACGCCTATATTGGAGTAAATCAGGCGATTTGTAGTGAAATGATGATCCATTTTGGGAATAATGAAGTGGAAGGAATTATTTTTTATGCCCAACCTCAGGCTACTCTTTTTCCGATGGAGAAAGCAGATCATGCTGCTCTTCAATTGTCTGGATTTACCTGGGAAGTCATCAACCGTCCAAAAAGTGTTGGTGACTTGTTTATATTAAAACTTGTTTTAAGATGAAAGGTAGTGGATTGATGTTTAAGATGATTAACCTATCAACATTTCCATTGAGGCAGCTTTCAATTTTTAGCGTCTATAAAAAACGCCAATATCTTACTTCCTTCTTCTTGCAGCTTATCTTTTTTTTGGGACTTGCCAATAATCATCTAAAAGCCGAAAACCCCCAAGAGTTGTTCGATAAGGCGAATACACATTTCCAGAATGGCAACTATATTCAAGCAATTCAAGCTTATGATTCCTTGCTAACCAAAGGTTTTATTTCCAAAGAAGTGTATTACAATTTAGGCAATACTTATTTAAAAATTGAAGACCTTGGCAATGCTGTTTTGAATTATGAACGGGCATTGCTTCAAAAACCCGGATATAAAGATGCCAGAAACAACCTTTCCTATGCTAGGTCCATGTTAATTGATGATTTGGAAACAATTTCTCCTTTCTTTTTAAAAAAATGGTGGGATTCCTTGAGACAAAGTGCTTCATCTACCACCTGGAGTATTGTGGCACTATTGATATTGTGCTCGGGAATAATTGGATGGATTGTTTGGCAATTTTCCGGAAATAGACTTAAAAGGAAACAAGGTTTTTTTGCAGGACTAATTTTAATTTTGATTTCCATTTTGCCTTTCGCCCTGGCGGCGAGTCGTTCTGCCTTTGAATATCATTCCGGTCAAGCTATTATTTTAGAAAAAGAAGTGGCTTTAAGGATTGCAGCAGATGTAAGGAGCAGAGAGATCTATTTGCTACACGAGGGGACCAAAGTTGAATTGATAGATGAAATTGAAACCTGGAAAAAAGTAAAATTGACTAATGGAGAAGAAGGCTGGTTATTTGGAGAGGCATTGGAGGAGATTTAAAAATCAAGATAAAAAAAAGCCCTGCCTTTGTGGGCAGGACTCCAAATATAAAGCTATGAAAACTAAAACTATTTCGTAGTGAATTACACGCCTGGGAATGTTTCACCCTCTGGTTCTCTTCCTTTATCCAACCAATCCTGGTATTTCTCCAACAACTCCCAATTTCCTTCAGCTGCTAGTTTCGCTTGCTTCGCCCAGGTAGTAGGCTGGTGCATTTTGTAACGAGAACCTGCTGCGTCTAAAACGGCTTGTAATTTTTCAATATCAGCTTCTGCAACTGATTTCCAGGTTGTAAAACCTGCATCATTCAACAATCCTTCAATCTTTGGACCAACTCCCTCAATCATCTTCAAGTCATCTTGCTTGATTTTCTTTCCGGAAGGTAAGGTGATTTTTTCAGAACCGGAAGCTTTGGCAGGTTTTTCTGCTTTAGGCTCTTTTTTCGGAGCAGCAGCTTTTTTAACCGGAGCGCTTGCCTCTTCGACCGCAGGAGCTGGAGTTTTTGCAACTGCAGCTTTTGTCTCCGCTACAGGCTCTTCTACAGCTGGTTTTGGTTTAGCAGCAGGTTTGGCTTTTGGCTTTTCAACCTTGGCTTTGGTTTCAGCTACTTCTTCAAAAGGAATGATGCTCACAAAAGTTCGATTCAACCTTCGCTTGCGGAATGCAACCGTGCCGTCCACTTTTGCATGAAGTGTGAAATCTTTACCCATATAAACATTTTCTCCAGGATGATACTTTGTACCACTCTGGCGAACAATGATATTTCCTGCAAGGGCTAACTGGCCACCATACAATTTTACTCCCCGTCTATTAGGATTGCTATCCCTTCCGTTATCCGTACTACCAACACCTTTTTTATGTGCCATGATATTTTGATTTACGATTTACGATTTTGGATTTACGAATCATTCGTATCGAACATAATCAGATTTAAATAGATGATTCAAATCTTCTTTTAATGTTTTATCCAAATTGTCAAACTGGACTTAAATTTTTTTTGAACCGTCAACCGTCCACCATCAACCGTTCAACGTCTTTACGACTTAATAGAATCAATTCTAATTTTAGTGAATTGCTGGCGATGACCGTTTTTCTTGCGGTAGCCTTTTCTACGTTTCTTTTTAAATACGATTACTTTATCGCCTTTCTGATGCCCCAAAACGGTAGCACCAACTGCTGCGTTGTCCAGCACCGGCGTGCCCAAGAGGATTTCTCCGCTTCTATCAACCAGGTGTACCTGATCGAAAGAAACATTGTCCCCGTCTTTGGCTTCTAACCGGTGGACAAAGATCTCCTGACCTTCTGTCACTTTGAACTGCTGACCGGCTATTGTTACGACTGCGAACATTGACATGTTGATTCAGATTTTTCTTTTGTAGAACAAAGATGTTTGAAGTGAGAAATGAACAAAATTTAAATTGTCTCGCTTCTCTATTCTCACTGCTTTATTCTCAACAAAAATAGCTTTTCAAAAAAGAGGCGCAAAAGTACGGATTTGCCTCTAAAAAACAAAGCCTTCTGAATAAATCCAGAAGGCACCTAAAATCATTTCAAGTCGAGGTGAGCAAACTTCAGCTTGAAGTATTGCTTTTAGGTGGGGCAAAGGTAGGGAGAATTTTGGTTTTGGACTTTAATAAATGGGAAAGAGCAAGTTGACTGTCCAACTTGCTCCTAAGAAAACTTCTTTATTGATTAATTTTGGAACTAATGCCTATACAACCTTTTTTCTCAGCTAAATCATTGATTTCCCTCGAAAACCCTTTTGGAAGCAACACCTTTTACTCTACATAGAGCACAAGCTCAATGCATCACCTCCAAGAGTCAAAGGGAGAATTGTGGTTCAAAAACATTAATCATTTTCATCGAGAAAGGACTATTGTAATATTAGCTTTTGGATCTGGCTCTCCCCATTGGAATTGGTCAACTTTAAAAAATACATTCCTGAATTTGGTAAATCAGTGGACCTAATTGAGAAGGAGTAGGTTCCAGCCGGGAGATTCTCTGAATGCAAAATGGTCAAAATATTCTTTCCACGTAAATCATAGACTTTTAAGTCATAATTATCTATTTGATCTACTTTTAAATCAATAGTCGTTTCAACTTCAAAAGGATTTGGGTAGGAGGAAAGGGTTGAGGTAGTTTGCCCAATGGCTGTTGAAGCAATCAAGTTTGTGAATCCAATATCCACTTCTAAATTAATGGTCATTGGGCAAAAATTGAGTGGGAATGAATTTTCTTCCTTACTCTGATTCGTAGATAATTGAGTCTTCTGAATTTGAAGAAGATTTGGTGTGGTTCCATTATTACATACTCCTTTACTTGATGTTGGACATTCACAGTCTTCAATTGTTGCGAAGAATTTGGCACCACTTTCCACGAAAAAAGCGTCTTCCAGGGGGGCAACGATTTCTATTTCTCCACCAGATTTAAATGTAACGTCTTCTCCATCATTGACTAAGATATCTCCATCATCTGCTATCGCTAATATTTTATCATTTACATGTGTCAAAGTAGGTAGAGGAATGTGTGTAGGATTTTCGGTTGTGTGAAACTCCTCATAATCCGGGCAACATTTGATTTCTAAACCGATTACTGAAAATGAGGCTCTGCTATCGGGTAGATTATCAGTTCCTCCATCATTGTCTTTAATTGTAATCCAGATACCCTCATAATTGTCATCTGCAGTAATGGTTACATTTAAATCCTGGTGTCCACTATAGCTGCCACCAGTTTCGAATCCTTCTTCATAAAAAATAATTTGTTTGTTTGGCACATCTGGGAAATCAAAGGATCGGGTTCCATCATCAGGTTTATCTGTTTCATCCGGAACATCACTTGCAAAATAGATGTATGCCTTATCTACTTTGTTATCTGATCCTCCCCATCCACCTATTTTTGCACTAATATTGTATGTGTGATCTTTTTCAATATAAGTAGGATAAAAAGCACCTTCACTAAAAGGATCAGCAGAGGCAAAAGCATTAGAAAGTTTTTCTCCTCCAAAAACAAGCATTGAATACCTTTCCGGGTTAGAAGTAGCACGCCAGGCTGTCGGCGAACCATGCGTTAACCACCACGGTGCCATGGCTGGATTCGTTGCTATGGGATCTGGATCCAGAATTATATTGGTTGTTGTCGCATAGAATGATAGATCCAGGTTGGGAAAATTTTGAGCTGTAAGGCCATACCAAAAAGCAAATTGAAGAAGCATTACAGTTATATATGACTTTTTCATGTTGACAATTTGTTGTGGTTTTTTGACAAATCTCGAATCAATAATTTAAAAGATTTAGGTAGTGAGCTATTGTTTTTTGTATGGGCATAAAACATAGCTCACCAGTCATACTTGTTGGAGTATGTGTCTATTGTTTCTAGGGTATTTGCCAAAAACCTAAATCATTAAGGAGAACTTGTTTAAAAACTCCTTGCTTACCTGCGCACAAAGCATTGTGCCCGTTGGACTTCAGCTATTTTTCGTCCCGTAGCTTTGCAGGGTGACCGGAAATTATTGATTTGCTAGATTTTAAAAATCTAGTAAATCTTAACTGGCTGTAAATCAAGGAATTGAGATTTAATAAATCTTGAAGATTTCGCAAATCCTAGGTTCTCGGTCACCCTGTTTGGCTACGAAACTCAAAATGAGCTTCGCCAGCAACCACAAGCCTTTGTCCTCGGTAACAGCAGGAGTTTTTAAATAAGTTCGGAATAAAAAGTAACGGAAAGTGGGATTACCAAAAACGCTAAACTAGTTGGAACGAAGCGATGCTATTTCCTTTTGTAATTCTTCATTTTCCTTTTTCATCGTTTCCAGGTTCTTATTCAAATCAATTACATAAAGAGACAACTCCTCTACCTTTTCCAAAAGTTTTCTTGACATCTCACCTAAATCAAACCCTTCATTTTCGGCAACTTCCTGAGCAGATGGGATGCCAGGTAGGTGACTTTCTTTAGCAATATATGCTTCCAGTTCATTTAATGGCATCAATTGATAAGACTTATCAAAAACGTAATCTGGCCAGTTTTGTGAGAGATCGACTTTTACTTCTTCTGAAAGTATTCTGCCATTGACATAAAGCATTGCACTCGTTGCTGCACCAGGAGCAATTTGCCCAACCTGATGTTGGCTGATTCCGATAAAGGTACGACCGCCTTTTCCCACCTGAAAAACAGTGTTTTCATTTGCTTGCCAATCGCCTAAAGTCTCGTTTTCAAAAATCGTAAAAGCTTTGTCTACTTTACTGGCGATAATTTGAACTGGACGAGAACCGCCTTCACATTTGCAAGAGCCACTTACTTTTTTGCTGACAACTTTTAGAATTCCTGCTGAAGGAATACTAAGGTCGCTATCTCCAACAACCGTATTCCCCAATCTATAGGAATGATCATATGGGTCGTTAAAAACGCTTTTTGACCATTCTGTTTGACCAAAGATAGAATTCATGTTTGCTAATACTAATGTGAGTGTGAAAATAATTGCGAAATTTTTCATGATAAATTGTTTTAATTTGATTTGTGGGAGTAGAAAAATCAAATAAGGTTCTAGCCTTTGTAGGGACTATAAAGGACTCAAAGGTTTTTCTTTCTCCTTGATAAATATTATGGTTTCAATGCCTACTCTCTTTTCTTTTAGCTTTGGGCTTTTCGGCTACCGCCCAGTGACAGCTTTACAGAATTGAGGTTGTTATGAAAATGTCATTCGAAATTACAGTGTTATATTACACTTGTTTGAATTGACCTGAATGGATTTCGATTGTAACCTTATTCAGAATGAGTTCAGTTTTGAATGTCGAAAAATTCATATTTGATTTCTGGTTTTTATTCTGAGCTTTTTGAATATGCATTAAGAAATTCATTTGAGAATTCAAAACTTACTCTATTGAACCGTCTATTTAAATATTACCTGACTGGAAAAAAGGTAAACCTGCTTGAGCGTTTTTTTTAATCTGTTATAAAAACTTTGGTTTTAGTTTTGCAAAAACCAGTATTGGTAAGTCATTATAACCTATCTCATTGATGAGTTTTGTGAAATTGTTGTTCTTATCTGATTGAATTTTCTCTTTCTCTTCTTCTGATAAGTATTGGTGGTAATAATTTAAAATGTGGTGGGCTTGTAAAATGAAGACTAATTGATCGTTGTAGTTTGCTAAGGGTATTCCAAACATTTTCCCACCATCTAAGTCATTTGGCTTGTTTATAAAGTGTGGTGGTAAATCAAAGGTGGTTACTGATTTATCATTTTTGTTGTAAAAATTCCAGAAGGCTCCCACTCCTGAAAAGTGTGTGAAGAATATTGTATTATTAAATTCCCGAATAAATCTAATTTGGGTGATATAATTGCTTCTCAATCGATCCATATAATCATAAGGATCATCTGCGTTCTCAATTTCTAAAATCAGGTTTTCAGGTACCCAAAAACCATTTGGATCAAATTTATAAACTGGTTGCACTCCATTTTTATTTACACCATAGATGATATTAGAAAACTCTTCTGTAAAAAGGACTCTGTCTCCAAACTGATTTGAAAAGGGCATGATTCCAAATGGAATGTATTCACATAAATTATCAGGCTTCTTTATAAAAGAGTTTGTAAATTCCTTTGGATAGTAAGAGAAATGAAGTTTTCCTTTTACGGGGTCATCGCATTCATCCGCAGATCTGAAGACATATGGTCCATTTTTTAGCTTTGTTAGATATTGATAAGGGTTAGAAGTTGGGATTTGTTCAATTAGCGATCCTGTTTTGACATCAAAGCGAAGAAAGTTTTTGGTTAAAAGATCTACCATCTCAATGAACCCATTTTTTTCATCTACATAAAAGTCATGGACGCGATATAGTTCATGTTTGCCTTCAACGTTACTAATGCCGTATTTAAATGCTCCATTTCTGTCAAAGACATTCAGTGATTCCTCTTTATCATCCCTAAAGACAAAGATATTTTCATTCGTTACCTGGAGTTTTGTAAGACTATTTTCAAGTTTATTATTAGTTCCTTTCAGCTGTATGTAGGTTATTTCCTCAAAAATCTCCTTTGTACTGAAAATGTTAGCACTCCCTGGCTTGGAAAAAATAACCTCTGTAGAATTGTCAATTTGAGGTTCCTGGTAGGTTGATTTCTGACATTGAAGGAAAAACAAACCAAAACAAAGGACAATAGAATGAGAAAATTTTTTCAAGAGCTGTTTTTTTGTTTTCTGACTAATCATTATAAAAATTATTTTTTCCAGACTTTATTTGAAAAGATTTTATTTGGAAAACCATCAACCAAATAAAGTCCATTGTCTATTGATTTTTTGGAAAAAAGAGAGGCCTTTTCGAACCAATTTTCATGTCAAAAAGACCTCCTGTTTCATGAAAAATTTCCAATGTTAAATATCATCACATTGAGCTTGACAAAACTCCTCTGGATCTACGACAAAGAAGCAATCACCTCTTCCATATTCACACTCAAGGTATGTTACTGCACAATTAGGCCAACCTTGTTCCACACAGGTCTTAAATACCTTTTTGTTTTTCGGTGGAACAGCAAACGTGGTAAGTGCAAATACAAATGCAAAGCATAAGAACAATAGTTTCTTTTTCATTGAATTTAAAGTTAAGAGAGAGTCAAATCAAAAAAGAGCTGTCTTTTTAGGTTTAACTTCTTGTGATTGAATAATTTATACTTTGGCAAAAGTCCGATAGTTTGAGGAATTAAACTATTTCAAAACATCTCATAGTCGTTCATGATATTTCAGTTTTCAAAGTCTCCTTTTGAAATTCCAATTGGGTATCCCAAAACGTCATAAATTTTCTTTTGAAATTTGGGACTAATTAACCCTGGTGGCAATTGTATGTTGTTTCGTTTCAGTTTTCTCCACAGTGTTACTGTACTGAAATCATATTCATTTGCAATTTCCTGACGTGTTTTAGAGCTTTTATTTTTCATGATGAAGTGCTTGTTTAGCGGATATAATTTCTAGCTGTTGTGATCCTGGTTCTGGCTCTCAACTAATTTGGCTGCTAAGGCAAAAAAGCCGTCTGAAACATATAATAACCCCAATTTTTCATTAACAGCAATCCCTCCTCTGCCAAATACTGCTTTTTGAAAACCTGATTTTCTATTAGGTGATTTCTCTGCCCACAATTGTTTGCCTGTCTTTCCCTCAATTGCATAAAGCAAACCCCTTCCCAAACTTGTGAAATAAATGATTCCCTGATGATACACCATATCTGAACAGTTGGAACCACTGTCTTGAATTTTCCAAATCATTCTTCCTGTTTGCGGATCCAGGGCATAAAGATTTCTATTCCCGGGATTGACAAATAGTTTGTTTTCTTCGATCAATAAATTTGATGTAAGTAGGTTCTCCCCTGAATCAAAAAATCTTCTCTTCCAGATAGTGGCTCCAGTTTGGTTATCGATACAGAATAACATTTGGGCACCTTGAAAATAGATTTTATTGTTCCAAATTAAGGGTGTGCTGACATTTGAATTAGCCTCCAGGTTTGTAATTTCAAAAAGAGCTGAGTCTTGATTTATATTGTATGCTATAAGATCAACCTTTCCCAATAATTTTGAGAAATCAAAAGAGCGTATTTGAAAAATCAGGATGGTATCTCCATTTGGATTTAGCCAAAAACCCGGTGGTTCAATTCTTGGGGAATAATTATTTATTTTTTTCCTGGAATAAATGGTTCGGCTTTTTTCTGTTTTTAGATTCGTTTGAGTTAGTTGAGAAATTGAATTTGCAGTTTTGCAAGCCTGGACACCTTGAAAAAAATTATTATTAATAACAGTTATTCGTGAGGACCCACAATCATTTTCAATTTCAAATTGTTTTTCCGTTTCTCCTGTTGCCAGGTTTACCAAATAAGTATCATTTCCAGTAGCATAAACAAGCTGTTTCTTTGTCAGAAATTTAGAATTTGAGTAAGAACTGATAGAAGGGCGCAGATGCTCCTGCCATTCCCATAACTGTTCACCAGAGGTTCCATTCAGCATTATTATTCTTTCACCTCTTGCTGAGTTTTCATCGCTAAATAGGACATTGTTTTTTGCAACAATAGGTGTAAAAGAAGTGGTTTCAAAGGTGTCATTTTGAAGCGGTTGTTGCCAAACAATATTTAGTTTTTCCCCTTGGCTGCTGGAAATATATGATGTTTCTGGTTTCAATACTTCTACCTTAGTCAAAGTACAATTTGAGATAAGAACAATAAGGATGATGAATAGATATTTGAAAAAATGCATAGCTGAATTGTTTTCATTGAACTTTCATAGAGATATTAAAAGAATTGAGAGAGTATTAGTATGATAACTGTTGAATAGTACATCAATTAACTCCCCAAAGAATATCCAAATAATTCGGGCTGGAAATATTTGAATATTCTTTGAAGAATATGGGGATTTAAAAAGAGTTTAATCTCTTTCTTCTGTTTTGAAATAGCATCCAAACTCTCCATCAAATAGCCTTTTTAAAGCAAATTTGGTGTTTGAGTCATTTCGCATTTGACCGTGATTGCTTCCTGGCAAATCAAAGCATGCGAAATTTGGTGTTGGGCTTGAAGGAGGATCAGGATCTAGACAAAAATCTTCCTCCGTGGTGCAAAAGAAAGAAGCTCCAGGCAGGTTGGACGCAGATTCGACTAAAACGACTCCATCACTTGGTTTAGATACAGGTGCGTTTATGATGGTCTCTGTCAGGTCACAGATAATATTTGGGTTAGGTGGAATGCAGCCCGCCGGAGGAAAAACATCATCAATAAAATTTCCCTGATTATCTACAAGTATGCAATTGCAAACTGATGTAGTCAATTCCACATAATTATATGCCCCAATTATAGTTTTGAAACTGTTATTTGCATTTTGAAGCCAATGGGAACCTTTGATGTAGGCATTTCTAACTGCGAGTGCATCTGTTTCTCCAACTATTCCATCTATCACTTGAAATATTCCGCAATGCACAGGATCAATTATCCAATTAAAAAAACTGCAGATATTGACACCATTTGAATAATTTTCTGAAATGAAATACCATTCATTGGCTTTTGATTGGTAATGTTCTATTGCATCGTTTACAAGGTTCATGACAGATTCATCATAATCTCCTTCAAAAGCATCTTCCTCATCTGGATTGTCTAGAGAATAGGATGACGCAATACGCCAGGCTACTGGTTCATCTTCAACGCCCCAAAAATTGATCATGGGAATGTTTGATTCGTATTCATTAAGTGCATTTAAATAAGGGGAACCAACGTGGAAGTCATCTGTTACTCCTGTAGTTTGACTTTTTAATACCATCGGAATAGATGTCTCAACAATATTTGAACAAATTCCATCAACAGTCTCTTGTAATGTCGGATTGTCGATGAATAATTGAATGAAAAAAGGAAGTTCAGCCAAAGCTTCTTCTAAAGGACCTTCTGGCAAAACATCACAGGCATCCTGGGCGAATTCAACAGCAAGATTGGGTCCCGTATCATCGATGTTTTCTAAGACTTTGGCTCCCTGATGTGGAGTGCCAAAGGTTACAATCCCACCAAATCTTTTATCTTCATCATCTCCTTCCTCCGAAATAATTTTATCAACAGCTCTTGCTACCAGACCACCTTGACTATGCCCAATAACAAAATTGATGGTTTTGTCTTCAATATTATTGGCATCACAATGCGGATCACCAATTGAAACAATTTCATTATAGAGAGAAGTAGCTGCACCGTCCATATTTCCACCTGCATTCTCATGATAATCAGGATAAAGGGAAGTTACTTTCCGATCAGGGTAATCAGGGATTGTGCTGAAAGGAGATTGATACTCTGTTGCATCGCCAATTATACTCAGAAATTCAGGTTCGGCAGAAAGTCCGTGTACCCAGAATACAATCCTATCTGAAGGAAAAACCGGAGGCATCGCATTTGGTGGATTTGAGGGTGGCGGAGGATTGAAGCTCTCTGTAGTTTCGTCATTTGAAATTTTTACATGATTGTTGAAATTTGAGTTGCATTCAACCTGGCTGTACATCCAGTTGGATAGTACGAGAAAAAGCGCAATTAATTTTATTGTTTTCATAACTTAAATATTTTGAAGTCCTAATTATTATTGATTAATAGAGAAACCTATACCAGCCAACTATGGCTTGATAATTTTTTTGGAATACCTTTCTCCATTGCCTTCAAGGCTAATTGAATAAATACCAGAGTTAAAATTGCTTAAGTCAAGCTGGAATTGCCGATTTGCCTTTTTTTCAAATTCTGATATGATTTGCCCGATGGCGTTTAAAACCCGGATTTTTATCATTTTTCCTTTCAGCGACTTGGGAATGCGAATATTGATAAGCCCATTTCCGGGATTGGGATAAACTGACATTGAATTGTTATTTTCCAATGTATTATTGGAGGCTTCAAATTCATTTTCAAAGCTTCTGTTTTTTGCCCGGTTGGCGAAATAGTTTTTGTAAACAGTTAACCTGTTTTCTTCTACACAGACGCCGCTGGGAAAAGTTTTGTAAGACTTCTCCAATTTGTAGTTTGGAACCAACTCCTTGGAACTGTCTTCAATAAAATGCTCGGTAATCGAACTTTGCAAAATTCCATCTTTGAAAAAAGATTTTGTCAACAGCCTGTTTTCAGTGTCATAAATTAATTCTAGGGATCCATTATTTGCTTTTATTGCCCCGTTTGGAAGGGTTTCAACCGTAAATCCAGCTTGTTGTAATTGATTATAGTGTTCAGTAGTTAATTTCAAAAATTGAGGTGCTGGTTTTAGTCCATCAAATAAACCCTGATAGATGCCTTTGCTAACATCCAAAGATTTGGCACTCTTGGATCGGTCTAACAACAAAACTCCCATGTCGTCATAGACTTTTACCGATTTTTCTGTGATAACTGTCTTTGCTATCTGAGACATCCAATCCTCAAAATATTCTTCCGGGTTTAGCAGTAAAATTTCAGTGATAATATCTCCTGCTTTGTTTAAACATACCTCTACATGTAGTTCTTTTTGTCTTGATTTTAACTTCACCTTTTCGAGGGCTGTTAAATCATCAAATACTCCATTTTGCAACTTATAGGTAGTGATTTCAGTCGCATCATAACTCAATAGGAGGGTGCAATTGCTTGTAAGACATTCGTCTTTGAACTCACTTGGGAATGAGAACGACGCTAAAATAAATCCTGCTAAAAGGATGGAAAATCCTAATAAAACACCCTTTTGTCTAAGGGAAACTGAATTTGAAAATTTTGTTTTCATAACTTAATTTTTTTGAATTATGCCTACTCTTTTATGGCTTTTCAGCAACCGCCAAATGTTGAAAAAAAATATAGAGTCAAACTCCTGGCTTAATAGGGAGGATATGTACTACTTTGGTGAACTGACAAATTACTCCCCCTCAGTCCTGTGGATAGCCCCCATGGGAGCATATGAGTAAACAAACTGAGAGCTATTCGACGGAGCTGAGGCAGGGGTAAAAGTCCTCAGAATAAATGCTAGTTTACTAAGGATTTAGTAAAACCCTTTTTTACACTTCGGAAAATTGTCCTTCTAATTAATCTGGAAATTAAATTGTTATTTCAGCACAACAACTTTTGAGGAAATCACTTCTTTTCCATTTACCATAGAGTAAACAAAGTATCCCCCAGGTTTTACTTCAGACAGCTCAATTGTGGCACTTGACTCAAAAGTTAACATGGATTGTATTTGGTGGAAATTTTCATCTACCAACCAAAGTTCAACTCCATTGTCCTCCTCCAGTTCTTTTTCGAAATTTTCAAGTTGTACATTAATAATATCTGTTGCTGGATTGGGAAAAGGGACGATTATTGGATATTGAGGATTATCATCGTCGCATGCTGGAATTGTTCCATTTCCGGTTATGGTTGTTGTGTTTCCATCAGGACTTGTAATGGTTACAGCGTATGAAACCAATTGGGGATCTGGTAATAATTCAGGATAAAGAGTTACCTGTGGGCTATTTGCTCCAGAGAGTGGAAATCCTTCAATATCCCAGGAAAAAGTGGATCCGGAAGCAAAATTTCCCTCGAAGGTTAAACTTGCAAAACCGCAATCGCTTATAAATTCGACAAAAGGATGATCACACAGTTCGCTGGTAGAAAAAGATTTTGAAACAATGTGATCTTGGCAACTAAGAGATGATAATTGGGCAGTCACCTCCACATCCATATCATAGGGCACTGAGCTATATGGAATCAAGGTGATTTTGGTTTTGTTTTCATCGCAGCCCTGACAATCAAAACCAAAATTAGTGTCAATATTCCATGTTACGCTGGGAACCTCTGTATAAAGAACTTTAGTGTTTTTCAATTCTATTTCAATATTTCCCCCATTTAGTGTTCCATTACAAAAGGTCAATTTGTAATAATCACATGCAGCTTCATTGATTACATAAGCATGATCCTGAAAGGTATTAGTGGTACAAGTAGTTGGGGGCGTTTTACAAAGGCAATGGAATGGTTTTCCCAGCTGTTCCTCTGGCAAGACAGGGAAACTGCTAAACCCAGGAATAGTTACTTTGGGTGTTAAATTTAAATTGCCAACAGATAATTGCACGTAAGGGTTTTCTGAGCTAAGATCAATTGGAGCTGGAAAATGAACATCTACTGAGGCAATATTCTCAAATATGCCTTCCCAGTTATGACTTACACAATCGTAGGTGCTAATTTCTCCCGCTGATGGAAATGGATCGTAAAATGGTTTGCCTATAAATGAAATTGGGTGGTGTCCTTTTGAACTTCTCCAGGGGGCACCGGGAGGGTCACCGCGTCCTTCTTCGTCTGTCGCAAATATTTGAGTGAAAGAAAAAACATCTGGATTGTATTTTTGATTATACAACCCAAATGAAGAGGGATCGAATGCATCAATCAAAGAATATCCGATTGAATTAGATGAAGTTACAGTGTTGCTTCCTGGAGGCAATATCGTTGGTTGATAAATAACCTCACCAGTTACTTCCGGGTTGCAAGGGTTGTTGCAGTCCTCATCAGCAGGAAGTTCATGAAAAAAGAAAGCATGTGTCCCGGCAGCTGAATAAACAATGGGATGAGCACCTTCTGCGAATAGAAAAATTGATGTAGGTACTGGTGGATCGGCGGGGGGAGGTTCTGAAATAAAGCTGATCTGGCTATTTGGCAGGCAGTTCGTATTGTCTCCCGAATGATGCGCATTTGTGTTTACTCCCCGGATAAGATCAGAGAGTACATACCCCTCTTCAAAGGGTCTTTCAATAATGAGGAATAACCCACCTGCATCTCCCTCATGAGTATCGATTTTGCATGGATGTATTTCTTCATCCAAAATAGATGCTAATATGGGGTTTGGCAAAAATGGGGAGACTAGGTTTCCAATAATACTTCCAATAGTTATTGAAATATCTTTTGCATAGTCACGTGGATAATAGAAGGTATATTTTATCAACCAATAATTTTCCGTCCAATTGACGATGTAGTATGCAGCAGGAGAAGCCTTATTGTCCAGATATGGAATTGCAGGTGCGTTTTGCCAATTGTTGGTATGATCCCAATCTCCGTCAAAATCCACACGAACAGGCGTATCCAATACTCCATTTAGTCCCTCTTCGTCATTAATAAGTTGCCTGATTTCAGGAGCAAATGTTTGTGCAATAATTTTGTTATACAGATGAAGTTCTTCTATTGAAGTAGGATTTGTAAGAGGAAGTTCTACTTCTGCTGATAGGAAATTAGGAGAAAAAAGGCTTCCAAAAATAAAGGTTAGGGCAAATGCCAGTGCATTTACAGGTTTCAATCTGATTTTCATTTTGCGTGTTTTTTTGTCAGTGGTGGTTTAGAAAAACGTATAACGAGAATTGTTCGCGGTTTGGCGAAGCAGGCATCATACATCATGCTAAACAACCAGTGCTTTCAGAAATTTTAATTAAATATAATGCTCTTATTAGGATATTCCAGGGAATCAAAAAAAGGTAAACCTCAAAGCTCACTTTTTTCCAAAAAAAGTTCACTCTCTACAAAATACATGGGTTCATCGAGATCTGGATAATAAAATCTTCCCGTACCGATTAGATAGCTTCCAGGTTGAAGATTGAACAATACATCATTCTTAATGCGCTTGGGAGGTTGGTGCTGGGTGCTATAAACTGTAAAACCGTGAATAGCTCCCAGTAAGGTAGAAGAAAAATGAATGGTATCTAGCACAACCACATCCATAGAACCATCCTTAAAAATGGCTAATTCTAATTTCCCATTTAGTGTGGCTGTACTATTGTAATAATTGGAATAGTTATCATCCGAATTCAAATAGTTTTGGACAGTTGCCCATAATAAATGATGGTCTTGCACAGAATTTCCAACTGTTGTCGTCCAGGTAGTTTGGAAAAGTTGCAGTTTGGATTCATGCCCGTGAGCAGGGTAAGGCATTTTTTTTACTGGCGACATGTCTGAGTGAATAAAAGAATGTTGAACTACCTTTGAAATATGGATATTATAAGGATGATTGTCTTCAGAATAGTTTGCCAGATTTTTTAAACTGGCAATGGTTCCGTCCAGGATTTGGCAAACCTGGTTTCTGGAAAATTTGAAGATTTGATCTTTAATTTTAACTAATCCATCCTTATTCAATAAAGCACTCAACATGTAGAAAGGAAAATCAATTGTATAGGTAAAAGTAGTTGTATCAAAATAATAATAATCCAGATAAGCGTTTTTTACCGTCAAACCTAAATGGATGTCCTTAAAAGTTTCATCAATAATGGTTTTGAGCGATACAAATTTGAATTGTCGTTCAATAGTTCTGAGGTCTTTAAAGTTATTTTTCTCCAGCTCAGTCAATGTTTGATAAAAGTCTTTTTCATTTTCAAAAGCCATGATACCTTTTTCCACACTAAAAGTGTATTTCCAATTTTTGTCAGCTGAAATCTCATACCCTGTACAATTGGGATAGCTGGAATGACTTACAGATTCCTCAAGGAAACAACCTGATGTATGGTACAGAAAAGCAAATAGTCCAAAAAAATAAAGCCATAGAGAAGCGTTTGAAATTTTCATAATCTTTTTAGTATTGAGTTCTTTTTAGAAGAAAAAAATAACTGTTAATAGTATTTTTTGCTGAATAGCATGGTACTACTCATACAAGTCGTCAATGACATGGCTAAAGAAGATGCTATGTCGTTGATAGAGAAAACGCCAGTTGTATTCTAAACTCTTGCTTGGTTTATTGATATAATGCCTGGCTATAAGAATTCAATAATAGAGATTTTGAGGCACACAATTCGTAATCCAAATGGCAAACTGCGCTTTACTAAAACCTACTAACCTAATTTTTTTAATAAATTTTGAGCTTTTTGATAAAGGGAATCATTTGAATTGCTAGTGGTTATTTGATTTAAAAATGTGGTTGTATTGTCAATGTTTCCTCGATTGAGTTCAATCAATGAAGAATACCAAAGTGCTTCCCCTGCATAAAACCTGTCCTGTTTTCGGATCAAATAATCAAATTGTTGGAGTGCAGCTTCAGCGTCGCCTGTTTCAAAAAGGCTAATCCCCAGTGCCAAATACAATTCAGTTTCGTCTGGATTTTCTTCCATACCTTTAATCAAAAGTGGAATAGCTTGCTCATAATTTTGATTTTGGTAATAATCACTTGCCTGTTTTAGAGCCGGGTTGATAGTATCCACATCTCTAACTCCGTATTTGTAGGAGTATGGGCTATAGTTGCTGGCATACAATTCTGCTGGAGTAGCCTCATCTGTAAACCACCAGACTGAAAATGCCAACAAGCCAAAAATAGCAGCTGCTGCAAATCTCCATATCGCTACGATTCTCCGTTTTTTGCCCCGAAATCGTGCCATCTCTGTTTTGTGGACAGCTTGGATTTTTTGTTGGGTTTTATAATCAGATAAGACATCCAATTCAGCGAGTAACTGTTGCCTCAATTTTACCTCGGAGGCGAGTTCGGGGTCGCTTTCCATTTGTGCTGTAAAAGCGTCCAATTCAGATCCTATTAACTTATTCATGATAAAGTCGTCAATTTTTTGATCATCAATGGGTTTCATGTCTTGCGCATTGGAGAGTATGAGAGATTGAGAGAATGAGAGATTGAGAGAATTTTGCTTTAAATTCGTCTCTCAAATTCTCATACTCTCACACTCTCAAGCTCTACTTATCTCATCTAAAATAACTCTTGTATTTTGGGGTTTCCAATACAATAGACTTTAGTTTTTTTAAACATTTGGATTTTTGAGTTTTAGCTACATCTCCACTTGCGAAGCTCATTAGCTTAGCAATTTCTTTCATAGATTGTTTCTCAAAATAATAAAATGTAAGTATCTGATAGCATCGCTCTCCCAGTTGCTGCATAAGCATATCCAGTAAAGCCTTTCGTTCATCAGTAAAAATGGTTTGAATGCCTAGATCTTCCTCGCCAATCGAGTTTTCGGATTCTGATACTTCGACTACATCTTTTTGTTTTTGGAGCGTTTTCAGCCACAGGTTTTTGCAGATGGTAAAGAAATAAGCTTCTACCCTGGTTTTTTCGGGTAATCGATCCCTTTTTGCCATTTTATAAAAAGCCAGCAGGCTATCCTGAAAGACATCTTCCGCCTGACTAAATCCTCCTCTGTTTTTCTGTACGTAACCCAGCACTTTGGGAAACATGATTCGATAGAGTTGTGAAAGGGCTTCCTCATTGTCTCGACTATTAACAGATTTTATTTTTTCAATCAGCTCCTCGTCATAAAGTTTTGGCATAACTCAGCTACTATTTATAGATTCTTATATCGAAAGGAAAGGTAAACTTAAAATTAGGATTTCATAAAAAGAAAGTAATTCATCATTTATTCATTTTTTTTCATCACTTATCGCCAAAACCCCATCACTTATTGGTTCATAATTGAAAATAGTGCCGCAGGACGCTACCTTTATCAAATCAAAAAAGCGTAATTGTTTTAAGCCAAAATTTGAAATTATAAAAAAGCACAGGAATCAAATGAAACATATTCTTTCCATTCAAATATTCCTAAATTCAAAAAAAAAAGTCCCCCTTGGTTTACCTTTTATTGGGCACCTGGAATAGTATATCGAAACACGCACTCTAATTTTTGAAAAATGGATTTTAAGGAAGGCCTTCCATCTCCAAAAAAAATTGGAAAAATCCAATTTCAATCATTTAGAATTCCACTCTCTATTTTATACAAAACACAAAAGTCGGGGTGAGCAAAACCAGACTGAATTTTTGTTTTTAGGTTTAAAAAAATACCTATTTTAAATCTAAAATTACAATCATGTTAAACACAACAAAACTATCTTTCGCTATTTGGGGAGTGATATTCGTATTATTTGGCTTTCAAATTCAATCCTTCGCAAATCCTACGACTACAGGTACATCTACAACTCCAGACACATCTGTGGCAAGAGTCTCTATAACCAATTGGGGAAATCTTATGGTTGGCGGAATTCCAATAATTGAAGAGTCAGGAAATGGAAATTCACAAGGCATGTGTCTTCAACTGAAGGAAAACAACCATCTTTATATTGGATTTTATGTTACAACTGCAGATCCATTAATACATAACTATCCAGAGATGTATGTAGCCTATAATTTTGACGATACTTATGTAGGAGTAACCAATTCCTTTTCCGAGCTTGGAGTCGAAATGAACGAGTGCGTCATACCTGGATTTCAGCAGAATTTTTATTCAGGAGGAATCATTTTTACCTTTGATTTAAGTAGTGAATGTGCGCCAGGTACAATACTAGAAGTAGATTATTCTTTTGAATTGGTAACAGATGATGGTAATGGAGGGTATATTCCTTATCCTGTTACAGCACATCCTAGCCTTTTTCCCCCTCAGGTATTTCCACCCAGTACAGGGATTGTATCTGGTACCAAGTTTATCTGCTGTCATGATGCTTTCGACCCATATATAGGAAACTCAAATGATGAACTTGGAAAAGTTTATGAAAAAGGAGAAGCCCAGTCTTTGGAAGAAAGCAAAGTATCAATGATCCATATCAATTCTTCAGCAGTTTTAGAGCAAAAGTCTATTGTTTCTGGAATCAAAAATACCAGCATTTTTCCCAATCCCTTTAAAGGTGATTTTACTATCGAATTTGATAATCAAGGAAAAGAAGGTCTATCCTTATTCATTTTAGATGCCTTAGGTAAGGAGATACTATATAGGCAATTAGAGTATTCTGAAACCAAGATTGTGGTTTCAACAGAAGATTGGATTCCGGGTATTTATTATTTGAGTTTTGGAATTGGAGATAATTTTATAATGAGAAAGATTGTAAAAATCCAATAAATTTACAACAATAAAAATACACTTTAATTAAGCGGCAAGGTCAAGAGCCTTGTCGCTTTTAATATTTTTTGAGAATGTTCAATGTTAAACTGACAATCAAGTAGTTAGAATCGAGTTGACACAGTTTTTTGAACAATCCCTATTTTTATATGTGTATAGATTTTTGTGAGTCTAATTTGGGAATGGAATTATTGAATAATCCTCTTTTCAGGTTGATTTTTTATACCTTTTCGGTCAATTTTTTTAAAAAAATGCGAATCTCCTAGATAATGAATGCATACCATCATATATTTTACAAAATAGCTTGTTTTGGCTTTTTCCTGTTTTTTACTTCAAACCTAGTTGGTCAAACAAAGCAAGATTCCATTTATGCCTTTGAAAATTTATCAAAAATTTATAGCCGACTTCAACCCGAGAAGATAATAGAATATGCTTCTAATGCCTCTCCTTATTTTTTGGAAACTCAAAACTGGGTTAATTACTATAAATGTTTAGCTTGGCTCACTTTGGGAAATTATTTGATTGAGGATTTTGAAAAAGGCATTGAAGCATCAAAAAAATCAGTTGAAATTGCAGAAAAGCATTTTGGAATAAATAGTGAATATTATTCGATTGCTATTTCAAACCTAGCCCCATTTTATCAATTAAAAGGAGATTATAGTAATGCTATTTACTATGGACAAAAGGCAATGACGGCAACTGAGAAACAGGGAGATGAATACGGTTTGGGAAACATTTGCTCAAATTTGGCTTATACTTTCCAAACTTTGGGAGAATTGGAACTTGCGCTAGATTATTCAATGAAAGCATATAATTCCAGACTAGCTGCAATGGGCATTATGGATCCTGATTTGCCTGGATATTTAACTTTTATGGCAAAAGTTCATAAGGAAAAAAATCAGATTGAAACTGCCAAATCTCTTTTTCATCAAGCCCTTTCTCTGGTAGAAAAACATCCCTCTTCAAAATATTTGACACAACCTGCCTTAACATGTTATCAAAATCTTGCTGATCTTTATCATGAACAAAATAATTTTGATAGTACGAGCTATTATATCAATTTGGCCTTAGAAGCTTCAAAAGAATATACTCTTCTCGACGATTACAAAACTCATGTTATTTACGGAAATTTTTTCCTGAAGGAACAAAAATATGAAGCAGCATTGGAACAATTTCAAAAAGCTGAAGCTGCAGTCAAAAAAGAATATGAAAGCTATCAAAGACATCCCGAAATTGCCAAAGCTTTGATGTGGCAAGGGAAAACTTATCTGGAAAAAGGAGATTCAAGGAAAGCTGTTGAAATTATTAATTCTGCCCTTAAAACAAATACAAAGGATTATGTCATTGAAAGTCCTTTAAAAAATCCTGATATTAATCAATATATTAACAAAGCGATTGCGATTGATTTGCTAGCAGAAAAAGCGGATGCATTATACCTTAATTACGAGGGGAATGAAGAGGGGATAAAGGAATTGAAAGCTTCTTATGAAAGTTACCAATTGCTAACTGAACTCATAAAAGAAGTTCGGAAAAGTTATTTTGCCCAGGGGTCTAAGGTTTTATTATCTGGCAAAGTAGTCAGGTATTTTGAAAAGGCTATTAAGGTAGCTTTAGAATTGTTCGAAATTACAGCAGAAGAAAAGTATTTGGCAGAAGCATGGAGATTTGCAGAAAGCAATAAGGCTTTGGTTTTGCTAGAGTCCATTACGGAACAATCAGCCAAGGATTTAAGTGGGATTCCAGATAGTTTATTAAAAAAAGATAAGGAGTTGGCAACAAATTTGGCGTTTTATGAAACCAAGCTATTTGAAGAAAAGCAGAAGGGAGAGAAAGGGGAGACTGAAAAAGTTGAAAGATGGGAAGGGGAAGTTTTTGATCTAAAACAAGAAAAGCGAAAGCTCAATGAATTTCTGGTTCATAATTATCCTAAATACAATGAGTTGAAAGGCGATTTTGACATTGTATCCCTTCCTGAAATTCAAAAGGGGCTTTTAAACTCAGAAAATGCACTTATAGAATATTTTGTTGGAGAAGAATCCTCCTACATTTTTTGTATTTCTAAAGATGATGTTCGAGTTTACAATCTAGACACCAGGGAAAATTTTCTCCAATCTGCACTTAACTTTAGACAACTTATTTCAAATAAACCAAATAGTCAGAATTTTGAGGCAAGCTTGATTGACTTTCAAGAAGTAGCCTATCAACTATATCAGACACTTCTAAAAGATTGCTTAATGGATTTGCCAGAAAACATTAATCAATTAATCCTAATTCCAGATGATATTTTGAGCTACTTACCTTTTGAAATCTTACTAACTCAGAAACCGAATGAAAGTGTTTCCAACTTCAATTTGGAAAGCCTGGATTACCTTTTTGAAAGATACCGGTTGAGTTATGGTTTTTCGGGTACCCTATTATTAAAAAAACATAAAAAGAGAAAATCAGGCGCTCTAAAATCTTTTTTGGGTTTTGCACCTACTTTTGGAAATGACAAAAGCACCTCAAATAGAGATTGCGTTTCGGGAGAGGTTTATGATCTACATTGCAATCAGCCAGAAATTAAGGAAGTGAACCACTTACTAAATGGAGATGCTCTATTTGGCGCAAATGCCAATTTGGAAAATTTTAAATCAAATGCTTCGAACTATGAAATCCTGCATTTATCTACACATGCATGTGTGAATGACGAAAATCCGATGCTCAACAAAATTTTCCTTTCAGATGGATTTCTTTCTGGTTATGATTTAACAAACATCGCTTTAAATGCAAAAATGGCCGTACTAAGTGCCTGCAATACAGGTTCTGGAAAATTGGTAAAAGGAGAAGGGATTATGAGTTTGGCTCGTGGATTTACCCTGGCTGGCTGCCCAAGTACGGTCACCACGCTTTGGTCTGTTGATGATTGTGCTACATCAAAATTCATCATTCAATTTTATAAACACCTTTTGCAGGGATTGCCTAAAAATGAGGCTTTGAGAAAAACTAAATATGATTTCCTAGAGCAAGCTGACATCAAACAATCACATCCCTATTATTGGGGAGCATTCGTACAGTTTGGGAACACAGACAAGGTTTTTAACACTGGAAATAAGTATTGGTGGATGGCGTTTGGTTTTTTGAGTATCCTAATATTGGGATTCTTTTTTAAATCAAGGGCTTTAGCAAATAATAACCTACGCAATTGAACCCCTCCTTTTTTTCTCACTCTGCGTTTGCCAAGGGCATCCCTTGTCCAAGGGACTCCCTTTGGGATGGGGGAAAAGCCTCGTTGATGCGCTGCATCATCTACGTTTTTTGCCTTGATTGAGAAAAAAATCACTTCGCCAATTTTGCGTAGTTTATTAATTTATTAACCCCCAACTTCAACATCAACAAAATGAAAAAGACGTTTTTCTTTATTTTAATTTTCTGGTGCATTCAAACGATTTCTTTTGGGCAATTCAACTTTGGACTCAAAGCAGGGCTCAATTATACCACCTTGTCAGAAAATGAGGTTACCCTTCAAATCAATAATGAGACTGCTGATTTTTATAATTATCGAGTGGGCTACCATACAGGTATTTTTGGGGAATATACCATTGGGGACAAATTTGGAATTCGAACTGAATTACTTTACAGTTTACAAGGGGCTAAAAATAACTACACAGAAGGAACCCAGGACTTTGAATACCTAAATCTTCCAATTGTTCTTGCTTTTATGCCTATAGAGGAATGGAATATTAAAGTTTTGCTGGGAGGTCAAATAGGGTATTTGCTTAGCGAAGATTTGGATTTGTTAGGAGCAGATAATGAAATTGACTTGGCTGCCCTGGCTGGTATTCAATGGAATTTTGGAGAACACCTCGGAGCCAGTTTTAGATATATCTATGCTTACAATTCTGTTTTGGAAATAAATTATACTGATATCAATGGAAATGATATAGGAACGCAAAAACATAAAAACAGAGTTTTTCAGTTGTCCCTGGAATACCGCTTGAAAAAATAACTTATTATAGATTCCCCTATGGCACTGCAAAACCAATTGGCAGTGCCATAGGGGAATTTGTATTACCTTGCAACACTCAATCTTTTCGCTTCCAAAATCTCTTCATCTATCTGCAATTGATAATAATAGACCCCTGCTTCCCAGCCCGAAGTATTTACTCTAAGCTGTTTCCCGCTTACTCCACTTTCAAATACTTGTTGCCCTAAAGTGTTGAAAATAAGCAAACTAGCGTTTGAGAATTCAGCTGGATTTTCAGAAAACTCAATAATGGTATAATCATTTGCTGGATTTGGATGACTTTTGTAAACGAAATCATTCAAGTGAAATAGGGTAGTGGAACTAATCTCTTCGGGCACTACAGAAATGATCATATCATCAAAATAAAAACCATCTGCTTCCACACCTCCATCAGCGTACAATACGATTCTAATTTGAATCCAGGGATCATTTTCTAATTCTAAAAATTCACTCAAATCAATTTCCTCCTGAACCCAATCATTTTGAACTGCGTCGTAAAGTGGCTCATCTAGGGGCTGAAATGGATCAACTCCCAAATTGGAATATTTTCCGCAAAGCGGAACAAAATTGCCGCCATCAACCGATAGTTGCACTTGAACGTAATCATAATCATTTTCAATATTCCAACTTGCCCAAAAACTCAAAAAAGCTGCTTCCACATCCAAGAGTTGAATTGGATTGTCCAAAATGATTTCATTGATAGTGTTGGCTTCATATTGCCCAAATGGAGAATCGGTGATACTACTTGGTTCAGAGAAGAAATATGCAGTAGTGGTCGCCCATTCTGTGGGGTCAAACCAATTTGCCAAATCATCTGCAGGGTCATTGAAAATTTCAGTTGTACCAGAGTTGGTACCGTCTGTATAGATTTTGATGATTTCTTGTTTGTGGGTGAAAACGCCATTATCCACTACCAAATTGAAAATTACTTCATCATTATTCTCGATATCAGAATCAAGCACATAGGGCAGGGAATTTTCTACTTCTTCATAGGAAGCTAAGCCATAATTGAGTGGAGAACCAACCCATGCAATGTTATCTGAAACAGGCTCCAAATAGATGGATAATGCACCTACTTTTAAACCATATTTTTTCAAACTAAATTCAATCTCACCCTGGGTTTGTGTGATGAGTTCAGGGCTCAAATCTTTTGCCAGTCCATAATTATGCACTAAATGGGCGGTCGTGATGTTTAGCAGATAGGTAGATTTATTGAATTCATCAATTTGAGCCTGGGATGGCCAGAAAGCTGGCCCAACTTCGGGAGTCATTGCATAAATTGGAGGTTTGGTCACCGCCTCACCGTAGAACCAATCGTCAGAATCTCCATTGACAGTGTAGCCAACTGTTTCCGTTCCGGTACCAAAAACGTAATTGTTTTCACGAGTCATGATTTCTGCGAAGGCGCCGAAGGTATCGTGCTCATCCGTTGGAGTGTCTAAATAACCCCATGGATAAATTAAGAGATTGCCATAAGTGTGATAGTTAAGTGCAATTTGAAACTTGTGAGCATTGCAAAAGTCGCGAACAGCCTGTGTTTCCGGCTCTGAAAAAGGTGCTGGTCCACGATAAGTTTGTGCATCTGTGACGGGAGATGAGCCTTGATCATCAAAACCCCATTCGAATCCATAATTTCTGTTCAGGTCAACTCCAAAGGTACCATCAAAATTATCGCGGCGGTTTTTTCTCCAAAAGCCCCCACCATCTGGATTGGTCAATTCATTGTACAAATATCCATCGGGGTTGAGGCAAGGCATAAAATACAACTCTGTATTGTTTAGCAAATATTGGATTTCTGGATTGCTGTCATACTGTTCCAAAATGGACCACAAAAAGAAAATCATTTGGGACAAGCTATTTGGTTCGCGGGCGTGATGCAAGGCAGTGTAGAGTACTTCTGGCTCATCTTCATCTACATTTGGATTATCTGACACTCTAAGCCAGTAAATTGGATTGCCATCATGGGTCAAAATATTACCTACGGGTGCTCTTGCAGAAATCAAATCAGGATATTTGCTGACCATATCGTCCAGAATATCCAGCATTTCCTGGTAAGTATAATAGCCGCCCATCGTTCCAAAGGTGTAATTTTCGGGAGTTTCATAATCATAAAGGGGAGCTGCCTCATCACAATGGTCATTGCTTTCAGGTTCCGGAGAAAGGTTTTGGGCGACCACATATGCTTCCATATCAGCTATCAATATCTTCATCTGAAAGCCAGCTGATTTGATTTGAGCAATTTCTTTATCTGAGAAAACATTGATAAAGTGCTTGTGTGGGGCATATTCACCATGGTCTACTTCCAATCCCAACTTTGCCAAATCCATCAATTTGTGGTTTTGATCCAATTGAATCCTTACTTTGGAGTATTGTTGAGCAGAAAGGTTTAGAGATAGTGAAAAAAGAGCAAATAGTATCGTTATTCTCATATCTATGGGTTTTGCTTTTTAATTATTTTGAACTGATGGGCAATATTACAAAAAAGGAAAGGCTTGGTTTGTCAGGAGGATAGCAAGGTGAGTTTAGATTTATCGCTATTGAAAATTGGGTTCAATTTAAAATCATTGAAGGTAAAAGAATATGCAATTCAAAATTAAATGCAGGGTTCCTAAAATGGTTTTCAAGGACCCTTCGTGTCCAAATTTCCTTTGGTCCATTCCATTTTGTCCACTATCAATTCTTTTGCATAATGATAAATGGATATTCCACCTAAAATGAGTACCAATAATAAGGAGAGTGCTATTGACAACCATTTAAAGAAAGTAAACAAGGCCAATACTCTTGTGAATAGTGGATATTCGATTGGAAACTGATACAACAGGAAACTCAATCCTATATTTTCAGTCATATCCAGAATGAAAATAGCTAGTGGAATAAAAAGGAGTTTGTTTTTATGGGGAAAACGAATATTCGTTAACAATAGAATTAACAAGAGTCCTACAAATAATGTATAGCTCAGTGTAGCAATGAGACCAGCTGTTAGATTGCTGAAAATGTACAATTCCCGCCCAGCTTCGCCATAGGCATATATGTTTTTATGAACCGAATCAGGGGTGTAAAAAAGTTCGTTATCCAATCTTCCAACTCCGTTCGACAATTCTTCCAAATTACCTTCTGCCTCCGGCAAAATTACTGCAATGAGCAAGAGACTCATGGTACCAAGGAGAATCACGTTTCGCCAAGAGCTGATTCGATGAAGCGTATGTAGGAATTTACTGCACATGATAATGTAGGGTATTATTTTGTTTATCCACGTCTCCCATAAAATATGGCTCAAAAATGAAGGCAATTTGGCTTTTGAATTTTCAAGGGCATTTTAAAAAATGTAAAAAAGTATTAAAAGGGATATTGAGACAGGGATTTAGGGTTCAGAGTCTGAACTTAATTAAATACCTTGGCCTGAGAATATATCGCTATCTTGTTCTATTGTTAAATGGCTTTACTGCTTCCTGACCATAAAACATCAAACAGAAAAACCATCTAACAATAAGACCGACCAACCTGAACCAAATGGCTGAGAAATCCAACATATTACTAGTAGATGACGAACGCCAATTTAGTGCCATGACTCAAGAGTATTTAGAAGCCAAAGGGCTGCAAGTTGTTTTAAGACACAGTGGCGATGAGGGATTGACAACTTTTAAAGAGCAGGATTTTGATTTGTGCATTTTAGATGTCAAGATGCCAATGAAGGATGGATTTACCCTGGCTGAGGAAATTCGCGAATTGAATGAGCATGTGCCCATCATTTTTCTTACAGGGCAAACTGAGAAAGAGCATCGGATTAAAGGCTTAACCTTGGGAGCAGATGACTATATTACGAAGCCCTTTAGCATGGAGGAGCTTTTCCTTCGTGCCCGGAATATTTTGAAACGTGCAGGAACTCAAGCTCAAACCAGAAAAGAACAATCCAAATATCGTGTTGGTATATATGACTTTGATGCCACAACAAGAGAACTTACCTTGAATCACAACATCATCAAACTGACTGCAATAGAAGCAAAATTGCTTCAAATGTTTTGTGAAAATGAAAACGGAATGATAGAACGAAACCTCGCTTTGAAAAGAATTTGGGGTGATGACGATTTTTTGCGTGGTCGAAGCTTGAATGTTTATGTCTCCAAGCTACGCACCTTCTTAAAGGAAGACGACAAAATTGAGATTTTAAATGTGCACGGAGTGGGTTATAAAATGGTTATCAGGCAATAAGGGATGTCCTCTAAAGTTTAATGGTATATCTTAATGAAAGTACTTCCTATTCAACTAGATTCAACCATTAAATTTTAAAAATGAAAAAAACACAAAATCTCGTTTTAATCGCATTCCTTCTTCCAATACTTATTCAAGCTCAATCCGACTTTGGGATCAAATCTGGTCTCAACTTTTCAGAATTATCGGGTAAATATCACGGAATTAATGAAGGAGATGATGCATTTGGCTATCGAACGGGATGGCATGCAGGTTTTTTTTGGAATCGAGACCTTTCTGAAAGGTTTGGTGTCGAAATCGAAGCAATTTACAATTTATTTGGAGCCAATTCTACCGTCAGTACTGGTTTTGGGCTGCTTCCAGATCCTTTGAGCTCCCCAAAAATTGATTTAAAATACATTCATGTACCATTGCTTGTTCGATACCATGTCTTTTCAAAATTGTCTGTTGAGTTAGGACCTGGTTTTGGGTTCCTTTTAAATGAAAAAGATTTTACGCCAGGCTTCATTGATAATACTTTTGACATTGGCGGTAAAGCTGGAATGTCATTTCATATACTGGAACATTTGGCTGTTTCCGGAAGTTATGTCCACAGCTTTAATGCACTTTTCAAGACCAACTATACGGATATCAATGGAGAAGTTATTTCCAGAGATGTGCATAAAAACAGCGTTTTTCAAATATCTTTGGAGTATAATTTTTTGAAGTAGGTAGCCGCCCATTTTAATGGGCTGGCTTTAAAGCTATTGAAATAGCTCATTCAGACAGGCGGCTACAAATACAAAACGAAACCAAAATGCGTCACATTTTCTTCCTGTTTTTAAGTGTTCTATTATTCGCTTGCAACAATTCAAATCAAACAGATGCTCCAGAAGTCGCTAAAGCTCAAACTTCTGGACACGATGTCAATGCCAAACTAGCTGAAATGGGCGTTTCCATTCCTGAAGCATCTCCACCTGTTGCCAACTATGTAAACGCAGTCAGAACTGGCAACTTAGTTTTCATGGCTGGAAAAGGACCTAAAAAAGAAGATGGGGAATATGTGACTGGAAAACTAGGCAGTGACCTGACAATTGAAGAAGGTTACGAAGCAGCAAGGTTGACCGGAATTGCTCAATTGGCTGCATTGAAAGCCGAAATTGGAGATCTTAATAAAGTCAAAAGAATCGTAAAAGTGACAGGAATGGTGAATGCAGATCCTTCCTTTACACAACATCCTAGCGTCATCAATGGCTTTTCAGATTTTATGGTAGAAATTTTTGGCGATAGAGGCAAACATGCCAGAGCAGCAGTTGGAATGGGATCCCTGCCTTTGGATATTGCAGTAGAAATTGAGATGATTGTGGAGGTGGAGTAATTAATAAGTTCAAGCTCAAGTTTAAGTTTAAGTTTAAGGTTAAGTTCAAATGGCGTAGCCAGGGTAAAATATGGATGCTTGTTAAATGAAAATGAAAATGTAAAACTTGGGCTATTTTCATTTTCATTTTCATTTTGATTTTCATTTTCATTTTCATTTTGATTAAGTAATAAGCAGAGGCTCTCGAAGAGGACGCTGCGGTCTTTAAATTCCCTTAATCACCTGTTGGCATTACGCCTTTTCCTTCGACCATCAACATGACCGTTTTTTCAGGAGCTCGGGTACAATGCATTACGCCTTTTGGAATGGTAAATC
This sequence comes from Saprospiraceae bacterium, assembly GCA_041941305.1. Taxonomy (GTDB): domain Bacteria; phylum Bacteroidota; class Bacteroidia; order Chitinophagales; family Saprospiraceae; genus JANSWP01. The sequence continues at coordinate 14,107 of JBGTQJ010000044.1, read as the reverse complement.
CCTGATTGGGTTTTAAAGACACAGTTCTGTCTTCCAGGTCTATAAATAGCTCACCTGAAATGACATAAAAGAATTCATCCTCTTCATCGTGCTTATGCCAATGAAATTCTCCCTTTACAATACCAAGGCGAATCACGCAATCATTGACTTCGCATAAGGTTTGATTGAACCAGTCTTCTTCACATTCGGTTACCATTTTGGGAATGTCAATTAGATTGAGGAATCCAAATTTTGTGTCCAGATTGATGTCGTAATTGTAATCCATAATAATTTATTTTTTAACCGTTTCTAAATGACTTCATAATGAGAAACGGTTTTGTCAAAAGAAACCATTAGTTGACTTGCTGCAGGAGGCACAACAGCCACATCGATATTTTCTCCGGCAAATTGTTGGATATGTTCCAGGGAATCCCAATAAGTGATGACCAAAAATTCAGTTCCTATTGGAGTAGACTTTCTCAATAACTCCACTTTTTGAAAACCATTGAGTTGTTCTAACTTCGGAAATGTGTCCTTTTTGAGATGGTGAATATATTCCTGAGCCATGTTTGAGTAGGTGGTTCCTTTCCAATAGCGAGCAATCATGAAAGTATTTTTTGAGTTTAATGCTGATATCCTTCTACCCACGGCCTTAAAAAATGAAAATCAAAATGAAAATTAAAAATTCCCACTATGACTTTATGAATATTTGACTTTTTCATTTTCATTTTCATTTTCATTTTCATTTAAATTTTAATTAAAAATATTCTCATTGGTATCAGCATTTTACCACTATCTATGCTTAAAATGTGCACACGTGAAGCTATTAAATATCGTCTCCAAATAATGTCTTGACGCTTTTTGGAAACAAAGTCCCCAATTTTCGTTAAATGCCTGAAAGTGAACACATCGGATGCAGCGACTTCCTTCTTCAAATAAATTTAATATCTCTGGTTCTCCTTCCCATTTATTATCAAACCAATCTTCTGCTGCGGGATTTGACCAGGTGTCTGTTTTTATGGTATTGGTGTCAGCGTCTTTAGGGTAGCAGTATTTGATCTTCTCTTTGGGCAGGTGTTCTTTTTGAAATTTTTCCAGGTATTCTTTCAAATCATCGGGAATGCGTATCCGAACAATCAAATTTGGCCACAACTCAATCGAAGGTTGTTCAATTACCTCATTTTCCAAGACGATGTTTTGTAAATCGTCATAAAGGTGAGGGCGCCATCCACAATGCAATGCCTGACAACTTGGTCTTGCCCCCGATCGACAATCTCTCCAGGGGCAGGTTCTACCCAAATATTCTCCTTGTTCAGATACTAAAAAAATATTTGCCCATCGATTGAAACCCTGAGAGCGACCTTGTAGCCGTCTGGATAATCTTGCAAAATCTTTCAAATCTATGTCTTCTGAAATAGTGATGAGGACATCCGTATCTTTTGGATTGGCTTTATCTGTAGGAAGAGACCCGATCAAGGCAATGCGCTTTACACCATGGGTTTTTATAGCCCTGACCGTAAATTCAATGGTTTCCTCAATTAAAAGTATGCGGGCAGTAGTTGCCATTCGGATTTTAATTTGATCTATACTGGCAAATTTATAAAATACTCGAATTCATTGGAAGCTGTTGTAAAACCCGGTTTTGAATTTTTTATAAGAGATCTTTTGTTCTCTTTTATTATTTTTTCCCGAATGGATGCTTGAGGTAGAAGTCCATAGCAGCCCTACGGGAAAAGAATCATTAGAGAGATAGAAAAAGATTCCTTGAAAAACGAAAGGAGATGTTGCAACAGCTTCTTATAGTTTTCCTTCTTCAACAATGGCTTTGATCGCAATTGCCATGTCTGGAGACAATTGTTCCAAAAAGGCTTCTTCTTTTCCACCCGCTATATACTCAACTGTTCTCAAGGCAGCAGTGAGTACTACTTGCTCCTTATTATCAGAAAAAATCTCCAAAGCAGCCTCGCAGAGTTCAAGATAGAGTTCATTTGAGCATTTCATATCTAACAAATCTGCAAAAAACATAGATAAACCCAATGGATAATCAAAATCAATATTTCGATCTTTTAACTCATTAAGTATTTCATTGCCGATAGCAAATGCTTTGGCTAGCCCATGCCTTCTTTCGGTAAATATTACGGCATCCCCATATTCTTTAAATATTTTTTCTTTGGAATATTGATAATCCTCTAGAATTTTCCATGCTGCTTCTTCCTGATGAAGGAGAAAATGTTGTACTGCTAATTGCCCATACAGCCAGAATGATTCTTCTTTAATTTCAGTAAATTCTACTGCAATTTTAAAGTTTTTCAAAGACTTTTTGTCTTGCCCAAGTTCTCTATGACACCATCCGATTCGCCCTAGGTTCCATGATTGTTTAACCTTATTATTTTCTTTTTTGTGAAATTTTAAAGCTTGTTGGTGAATTTCTATTGCCTTTTGAAATTGAAAAAGTTTGAACCAGCACCAACTGATTCTTTCTAAGTTCCAGGCTTGAGAAGCAATATTGTTTTCCTGTTTTCGGAGCTCCAAAGCTTGTTGATGGGCTTCAATTGCTTTTTTGAATTGATTGAGTTCTTTTAGACACCACCCAATTTGTCCTAAATTCCAGGCATGCTCAGCAATATTTTTTTCTTTTTTCCAAAGTTTTGCAGCTTGCTGATATATTTCAACAGCTTCTTGGAATTGATTGAGTTCTTTTAGACACCACCCAATTTGTCCTAAATTCCAGGCTTGAGAAGCAATATTGTTTTCCTGTTTGCGAAGTTTAACAGCATGTTGATGAGCTTTGATAGCCTGTTCGAATTGATTGAGTTCTTTTAGACACCATCCAATTTGTCCTAAATTCCAGGCATGCTCAGCAATATTTTTTTCTTTTTTCCAAAGTTTTGCAGCTTGCTGATGCACTTTAAAGGCTTCTTGGAATTGATTGAGTTCTTGCATACACCACCCAATTCGCCCTAAATTCCAGGCATGCTCAGCAGTATTGTTTTCTTTTATCCAATGTTTAGCAGCTTGTTGATGCATTTCAATAGCCTCATGAAATTGATTGAGTTTTTCATAGCACAATCCTATATTCTGTAAATTCGATGCCAGGTTAATAATTTTCTTTTCTTTCAGAAACCTAATATTAGCTTTTTGATAATTTTCAATAGCCATTTCGAATAGTCCAAGGTTTTGAGCACACCAACCAATGACTGATTCTATATTAGCTATAAGAGGTAGATTATTTTCTTGTGTCCGAATTTCAAGTGCTTTTTTGTAAACTTCAATTGCCTGTAAGAAATCCCCTTTTAGGTTGAAAGAATTGCCATAATTTTCCAGTGTAGTAGCATACACATCAACATTTTTGGAAGATTCCCAATAGGGTAATGATTCTTCAAAAAAATGAATTGCCTTAGAATAATTGGTTAAGTTATTATGGGAAAATCCTAAGCCAAATAAGGTACGATTAATGTTATCAGAATCATCTAGCTCTTTTGCAACTGATAGAACGTGTTCAAAAATAGTCACTGAAATTTTGTAATAATCGCTATCCATGTAATGCCCTCCAATCTGACGCAAAACCACCATTGCTCCTTTTTCCTGTGGATAAGTCCCCTTCATTTTTTTTAGCTTTTCAAAAGGAACCTGAATATGTAACAAAACATCCTCTTCATTTTCCAATTTTGTACCCTCATAAATCTCATTTAATAAATCCTGCACCTCCTTTTTCAAATTATACTCCTCCTCCGCCTTGTAAAGTACCTCAATCCACTTTTTTGTATCCTGATGCTTAGGCCACATATCTTGTGGCATGCCTGCCGCTTTCAATCCCACCCTTGCAAAATCAAAAGCATCTGCAGAAGGTTGTTTCTCTAATAATTTTACACCAAGCACTCTAAACTCCCGTACCTGATAAAACACCACCAAAAAATCAGAAAGCAACCATACAGGAGTATAATTTTGTCCGTGATATAACTCACGATCTTTGTAGTAAAGTACATAAATACGATCAGTAACCTTGTAACTAAAATGACGTGAACTTTTTCGTTTGGTTCCTATCACATACCCATTTTCCTGTAACCACAAAAAATGACGAGAAATGCTGTTTTGAGTGGTTTTTAAATGTTCAGCAATCTCACTTTGAGATTTATTTTCTTCCAGGCGAATCAGGGTATCGAATAATTGTCGTGGTCGTGGAGGTATAGCGGAAGTCAGATTTTGATAATAAGGAGTCAGATCTTCAATTAAACCATAAAGAGTTTTTGCAGTAGAAATAACATCATCAGTCATTAACAAATTAGATAAAACTACCGCCATTCGAGGGCTTCCCCCGGTAAATTTACTAATAGCGCGTAATTTGTCTTGGCGCAACTTTAACTGAGCTTCAGTCAAATGAATTCCCGTTCTTTCTACCTCTAACTGATAGCGGCGGTCGAAGTAATTCTGATAATCTTCTGAGGTCCAGGGGTTTAGGGAAAGCCTTTTCCATGCTTTAAATATCCTTTTATCATAATCACCATCTATGCCAGCACGTGGACTGGCACCTATTAATACAAAACCATCTTGTCGTTCTAATAAATGTCGAAATCTTGCTTCCTTAATTTTGGCCGATTTTTTATCGGAGCGTAATTTGTCCAAAAATTCATTTAGGTTTTCCATGACGACAACCAAGATAAAATTGGGATTACCTTTTCTCTTTTCTGCCAAAAAATCTTGAAATGTCTGCAAGCTCTCTTCCCATATTTCATCTGTTTCTTCCCAAACTGCTGATATTGTTTCGAAGCCTTTTTTATTGGCACCGGCTAAAGCCATATTGATGAAATCTGAAGTGCATTTAATGTTGCTTTGCTCTTCAGGAAAAGAAACGAATCTACATTCTTCAAAGATCGGCGTTTGTGCAAAGTGGATACTTAGATACTTTAGAAAAAAAGACTTACCCATACCTCGGGGACCATAAATCAATAAATGCGATTTACTATTGGGAGATTGAAAATTGTCTTCTAAAGTTTGAAGTGCTTGAGCCAATATTTTTCGCCGTCCTGTTGCTAGTGCAAGAACGGTTTCATCATCCATGTTGTATGGATTGAATGTGGAAATGTAATTGAACATTATTCGAGATTTCTTTTATTGATCCACCAGTTTCTTAATATGTTTAAAGTGAAGGCATATTCTTGTTGCTCCTGCAATGTATTCCATCAAACGAGTTGGAATTTGACGACTGTCACTCAAGGTTTTTCGAAATCGCTTCTTTAAACCATCAGGTAGGTAATTGTGTAAGGCCTTATAGAAGTCCAGGAGATCTCTAAACGTAGAACAATCAATTTCAACAACAATCTGTGCGGAGTCTTGCTTTAAAAAATAGGCAACTTGTTTTAGGAATGAACTCTTCCCTGTTTTGCGAAGTCCTAATAATAAGAAGCTGTTACCATTCTGCATTAGCCGTAGTGCTGTCCTGATTTCTTTTTCTCTATCTAAAAAATTTTCTCCTGAAACAGGAGTGCCAACAATATTTTTCATAGTATGAACTTATGTTAATATGAATAAATACTCATACTTCATGCAAAAGTATGAGTAAAAGTTCATACTTGCAAATTTGAAAAAATATTGGCCTTAATTCCAATTGTTTCAAAAAGAAAAATTTGAGAAAAAAATCAAAAAAAAGAAATTGCGTTGAAGAGAAGTTTGAAAAGTTTTTGATTACAAAATCTTTACATACCAATCCAAACAACCTCCATGTCCAGTTGCACCCATTGGTCCTTCCAGTTTTTGAAAGCCCATTTTCTTGTATAAATTTTGAGCCTGCCACATGCTCCCTGCTGTTTCTAAATAGCATTTTTGATAGCCCAGTTTTTTGGCGTTTTCGAGACAGAGCTTTAGCAATTGTTTTCCCAAACCCTTTCCCCGTGCTGTAGGTAAGAAATACATTTTCCTCAGTTCACATGTTTTTTTATCTCCTCCTTCCAATGGTCCATACCCCCCACAACCTATCACTTTTTTATTATTGGTTAAGACAAAAAATTCTGATTGTTCATTGTCATAAGCCTCAAACATGTAATCCACTTCCTTATCCCAAAATGAGGTTTTTTCCCCGGTTACTTCAAATTCGGTCATGACCTCCCGAATGATGTTTGCAACAATCTTATTGTCTAGTGGAAGTATCTTTCTAATTTTGAAAATATCGGATGTATTGGTCATAAATGATAATCTTTATAATTCTGTTGTAATTATTCCTTCTGTGAAGAAAGTTTTGAGGTTGGTAAAATAACGCTTATTCCAAAAATCTTTAAATCAAATTTTTCATGGAAAACCTCACGATTGCTCATGTAAATCAATTTTTAGAGAACGATTTTAAACCACTATTCCAAAAACTTTTGCCTGATATGAAACCGCTTTGGGGGCAAATGACACCGCAGCATATGGTGGAACATCTGGTCTGGAGTGTACAGATGTCCAACGGAAGAGTAGTATTACCAATCAAAAATCCAGAAGAAAAACTACCCAGGTTGCAAAGGTATCTATACAATCTTTGGGGTTCACCTATTCTTTTTAAATCTCCGGTGATGGATCCTGAAAATTTGCCACCATTAAACACCGAAAGTTTACAAGCAGCCAAGTTTTCCTTTTGGGAAGAATGGGAGAAATTTGAAAAACATTTTCATGAAAACCCGGAATCGTTAACACCCAATCCCGTTTTTGGGTTTTTATCAGAAGAACAATGGCGGCGTTTTCATTTCAAGCATTTTGTTCATCATTTGAGTCAATTTGGGTTGACAAACTGTGTAGCACATGGTCTGAAACCAAGTAAATATTGAATCATAGCCCAGCTCAGCTCTCATTTGGATTCAATAATTAAATCGGTACTAGACCGTAGCACGGTTCTCCCTGGCCGTGCAGCATTAGCATACAAGTGGGCAGGGCTAGGGAGAGTCGTGCTACGATTACTAAATAATTTATGAAATCAAATCAGAGCCGAATAAATATCCCTGTAACAGGAGCGTAAAGTATTTTCTTCTTTTGCTCGGACCATGTTTGCTGAGAATCTTATTATCTGCCAACATTTACCATTTTAATACACATCTCAGTCCTTCATAATCTTTTAAAGTCACTATTTTCCAGGCTTCGAGTATTTCTCGTACTTCGGTTTTCCATTCACCTGCAATGGCAATTAAAGAAGTCACTTTTTCTGAAGCTTTTGTATGGGATCTGTCATAATATTCAGGAAGGGAGTTATTAAGAGGAGAAAGGCTTTGTCGGCTTGCATTTGACCAATTGTCAAAACCCAACCTGGCTTTTGCGCATAGACGATCAAGTGCTAAAATATCAGCAGGGTTTGAGGTTTTTAACAGGGTGACGAATGTCCATTTTCTGGAAGGTTTGAGGAGTTGTAATTCGTCGTATACTGGAATCTTTTTACCATTTTTTATGTGGTACCCTGAGACTGTTGCATCTACCAATACTACATCCTGGAATCTTCGATCAGAGGAAGGTTGGGGAATGCTCTCAATAATCGCTCTGGCAGGATCTATTCGGGTTGCCCAGATGATTTCTGGTTTACTATTGGAGTTGATTCGCACGGGAATTCTTCCCAAATTCATTTTGATGGCTTTGTTATTTTTGGGAAACTCAAACCCAAGGTGATTCCAGGCATTTCGAGCAATGAGCCACTTCTTTAATGCAGTAGCCGCAATCGCAAGATTCTGCCAGGCTGATTCATCAAAAGGATTTATTTCAATAGCTTTTCGACTGTAATACAGGGAGGGATGCCACTCACTACGTGTTTTATAAATCATACTTAATAGAGAAAATGGAGCAGACCAATCCGGAGATAATTTGATTGCTTTTTTGGATAATTTTACGGCATTATAGACGTCCCCTTTTTGTGTGTAGTTCACTGCCTGGAGGTATAAATGCTCGATATCTTCTGTATTTGCTTTTCTTCTGGACATCACAATAAATAAATATGCACCGTTTCATAATGCTTGAAACAAATATACATATTTTTTTAGATCGAGGGTAGCAGTTGGCGGAAGGCAGTGTGCAGTAATCAGTGTGCAGTGGGAAGTTGGCAGTTCTCTTTTTTTTCCATTGGAGTTCACAGTTGTAGAAGAGGGTGAGCAGCTATCCAAGTACTGGAACAGAGCAATTTGACAAAGTGAGGGATTTTCCACGAAAAATCAGGAAATTTTTTATAGTATCGCTTTTCCAAAAAAAAACGTCTTTCTTAACCGCCAACCGCCAACCGCCAACCGCCAACCGCCAACCGCCAACCGCCAACCGCCAACTAATGCCCCGGGTCTTTTGTGGGAGCTTCGTATTCCATTTTTTTCTTTGAAAGAATCCTTCGGTATCGCTCAGGGTGTAAGCGAATGTCTTGCAAAAGAAGCTGAACATCTTTAGCAGTGAGTTTTAATTGATCCGCGAACGCTTTATCATTTAGCAACATTGCCAAAGCACCGTCGCCGCCATTGAATTTGGCCATAATGTCTTTCATCTCTTCAACTGCTTTATCTGCAGAACTCAATGTGGCTTGTAGTTTTTGGAAGGTAAGTGTTGCTTCGTCCATTGTTTTTGCCAGCTCCAATTCATTGAGATTGCCTGCAAATTTGTCTGCATTTGCAATGAGGCTTTTGATTTGTGCACTGCTGGATTCCAATGTGTCTGTTATCGTTTCCAGATTAGCCAGAGCGTTTTTGATGGAACCAGAAGAAGTACCCAATAGATTGTCCAATTTTCCTGTAGCAGATTTTAAATTAGCGACTGTGGCGGATAAATCATTCAATGTTTGTCCTATTTTTTCGTCTTTTGCAATCTGATTTTTCAATTCTTCAAAAATGCCTTCCATGCTTTCATTAACAGCACCAAGGTAGGATTTGACATCATCCAAACTAGCCATAGAAGCTAGTGTTCCTCTAGTTTCTCCAACCAGCCAATCTTCATTTTGGGCACAGTTGTCACCTGAACAAGGCTCATCAAACAAAATTTCGATACTTTTATCCCCCATCAGGCTGATGACGGTAATTGCTGCGATAGCATCTTTTGGAATACGTCGATCTGTATTGATATTCATTTCTACTGTTATCTTCTCTCCGTTCTTTTTACTTTGATAAATATCTACCACCAAGCCAACCTGCAATCCATTTACATAAATGGGCGTAGATTCTCTGATAGCCATAACATTATCATAATCCGCATATAGAATAGTAGAAGAACTGAGCACATTTACCCCCTTGAGGTATTGAAAACCCCAAATGGCGAGAAAAATAGAGACTGCAGCGAGTAATCCGATTTTGGTTTCCCTTCTTATTTTCATATGAACATTGAATTGAACTTGTCTAATTTATTAAGAGTATGTTTATGTTTTTCAAGAAGGAAAAATATAAACATACTCTAAAATAGCTTTAGAAAAGTTCCTTAGTAAGTAACCCTTAAAAAATAACTTCATCACTTCCTCAAATAAGCGAAGTCTGATAGTCTGATAAGCATTGAAGTTGAGCTTTTTTGACGAAATCAAAAGGATGAAGTAATTTTTTAATCACTACTTATGAGCTAATTGAGGCGCAAACTTATCAAACGAAACGAACTCAGCAAAATTTCATTTTCTGGCTGCCTGCTTTTTCGCTTGATGAATATTCACCTTCTTTCCATTTTGGTAAGCTACGATGAAAGCATCTTTAAACCCTCTGGCTCTAACATTTATCTTAATGCGGTCAGCTTCTTCAAAGGATTGGAATCTGGGAATTTGGTATTTATACATTTTTTCTTCCCGAATGACTTCAACAGTCTGATTCAATTTTCGCCATTTGCCGTGCTTAATGTCTATGGGTTTGGGAGAAGCTGCCAATTGAACCCTAAAGTGAATGGGAGATAGGACAGGTTTCTTTTTTTTCTGTTCCGCTGTCAAGGGAAAGGGCTCTCCAAGAGAAACAGATTTTTTGGTAAAAGTTTCACGGGGCTGAGCTTTGGGTTTAGAAGCTTTGGAAGGTGCTTTTTTAATGGTTTCTATTTCCGCTCTGGGCGGATTATCTGCAAGGGTATTGGATGTGGATACAGCAATACCGGTTTCTACCTCAGCTTTATAATCTTTAAATGCCTCAAAAATAGCGACTGCTACTTTTTGTTGCCCCATGGCAGTGCTTAAAAAACGTTCTTCAGAACTATTGGTCAAAAATCCAGTCTCCACCAAAACAGCAGGCATGGCAGTCTGTCTAAGTACCTGGAAGCCAGCTTGTTTTACGCCGCGGCTATGACGTTCTGCAGCTGTAGCCATTTGATTTTCGACCTTTGAAGCAAAAAGGATACTTTGCTCCAGGAAAGCATTTTGAACCATAGACAACATGATGTGACCTTCATCGGAATTGGGGTCAAAATCGTAATTCTGTTCATAATCTTCTTCCAATAGCACGACTGCATTTTCCCGTTTCGCCACTTCAAAATTCTCCTGGGTCCGGTGGAGCCCCAAAACATAAGTCTCAGAACCCTTTATATAACTTGCATTGCGCATGGCATTGCAATGAATGGAAATAAATAAATCTGCCTTATTTTTATTAGCAATGTCTGCTCTTTTGTGCAGCGGGATAAAGACATCTCTTGAACGTGTCATGATAACCTGGACATCTGGAAAGGCATATTGAATTTCATTTGCCAGTTTTTTGGAGACTGCCAAAGCAATATTTTTCTCCTGAGAATCACCCCCAAGGCATCCGGAATCAAAGCCTCCATGTCCCGGATCTATCACCACTGTCCTCAATTTATATCCTCCTTCTTCGATTTGCTTGCTTTTGATAACTTTGCCCATCTTCGAGCCAAAAGGGATCGGATCAGATTTTTTAAAAAAACGACCAAATGGTATGGTTGCCACCTGCTCTGGCTGTTTCACTAACTGCTGGTTGGTTGGTTGGGTTTTCCCTTTCACCATATCCTTGTTAAAATTTGGTAAATGATTCGTAGATACCAAAAAGGCGAGCGTTGAGAAGAGTATATAAGCTTTCATCATAGCAAGGGAGTCTAGTGATGTTCTAAATGCTGGGGGCTTGTTTTTTGCGTTTGATCGATGGTTAATTATTGATTGCTACTATTTTCGGAAGCTATATTATACTAAAAAAGTTAGGAAAAAGCAGTCTGGAAACCATTAACCAGCAACCAAAACAACAAATAAAGGCATTATCCAATTGAATACAAAGTATTATATAATAATTTCTGTTTTTATACTGGCAATCAGCAGTTTACCTGCACAAACTTTGCCGGATTCCTTGAGAAAAACCCTTCGTTCGGTTTTGGATACAGTGCCTGTGGCCAAAGATACCCTCTCTTCTATCCTGGATTCTCTCCAAAATGTTCAGGATCAAAGACCAGCTTTTGCTCCTCCTGATACAAGGACTTTCCCTGGAAATGATCCTCCTCCTGGAGCTGGAGGAAGCGGAGGATTGGTTCCTCCCTTGGGTAATCTTTCGGATATCACAATTTCTGAAGAAGCAGTGGATGAAAATGTTGAATATGAATCACAGGATTCCATGTTTTTTGACGTAAAAAACAAGCAAATCCATTTATATGGGCAGGCTATTGTGAAATATTTGTCCATGACCATTGAGGCAGAATACATCATTATTGACTGGAATGACAATACCATTACTGCTGAAGGACGAAAACAGCTTGGGAAGACTATTGGAAAACCAAAGTTTACCGAAAGCAGTCAGACCTTTTCATCCAGCAAAATGAAATATAATTTCAAGACTAGAAAAGGTATTATATACGATGCGGTTTCAGAGCAGGAAGGAATGCAAGTACACGGTGAAAAAGCGAAATTTATCAGTGCAGTAGACAGCACAAAAAATGATGTTATCTATAATTCTAAAGCACTCATAACTTCTTGTCAGCACAGCCATCCTCATTTTGGTGTGCGCAGCCGGAAGCAAAAGGTGGTTCCCGAAAAAGTAGCGATTGTAGGACCTTCCAATATTGAAATTATGGGTATCCCTACACCTTTGGTTTTACCCTTTGGTTTTTTCCCGCTTAAACAAGGAAAGCGAACGGGCTTGTTGTTTGACAGTTACGAAAATTCCAGGAATTTTGGTTTTGGTTTGAGAGGCTTGGGTTGGTATTTTCCAATAAATGATAATTGGGATTTGCAATTGACAGGAGATGCTTATTTCAAAGGAACCTTTAGGGTATATGCCAATACAAGATATAATAAACGTTACAAATATTCAGGTGGCATCAATCTGAACATTGCTTATTTGCGGGAGGAAAATGCAGGAGGAGAATTGCAATACAACCCTTCATTTGGCATTCGTTGGAGTCATAATCAGGACTCAAAAGCACATCCCAACCGAACCTTTAGAGGAAGTCTGAATCTACAAACCAATGGTTATGCGAGGAATAATGAATTTGATGCCCAGTCTCAGTTGAATAGTTCCTTGAGTTCCAATGTAGCTATGAACTGGCGATCAGTAGGACCTTTTACCATTTCTACCAGTTTTAATCATTCGCAAAATACCCTGACCCGGGATGTCCGCATTCAATTCCCCAATTTGAGTGTCCAGTCTCAAACCATGTATCCCTTTAAAAGGAAAAAACCTTCTGGTAAAAAGCAATGGTATGAGGAAATTTCTCTGCGCTACTCGGGAGAAGCCAGGAACCAAATGACTGCAAAGGATTCAACCCTATTTACAGCTCAAACCTTAAGAGATGCAGAGTATGGCATTCGTCATAGTGCTAATTCTTCTGTCAATTTTAATCTGTTTAAATTCTTTAATGTTTCGCCAAATGTCAATTACAAAGAAGTCTGGTACATGGAGTCCATTAACAAGACTTTTGATCCTACCCTAACGATTGAATTTGACACGCTCATCAATCCCCAAGACTCCAATGAGTTACAAATCATTGCGGATACCACAAGTTTTGGAAATGTAATTACTTCTGAGGATTTTGGTTTTGCTTCCTTTAGAGAGTTTAGCCTTGGAGTAAGTATGAGAACCAAATTGTATGGAATGGTTCAATTTAAAAAAGGTTGGCTACGCGGCGTACGTCACGTTATTACGCCCAACATTTCCTTTAATTATTCTCCTGATTATACTAATCCAGGCTGGGGCTATTTCAGAGAAGTGCAAACCAATGCTGAGGGGACCGATTTTGATGAGTATTCCATTTTTGATGGAGGAATTTTTGGAAAACCCTCCAGTTCTGGAAAACAAATGAATGTGAGTTTCAGAATGGTTCACGATTTTGAAGCAAAGTATTTTTCCAAAAAGGATTCTAGTGACAAAAAATTGACGCTGTTTCGTGGTTTTTCCATGAGCATCAGCCACAATTTTGCTAGAGATACCTTAAAATGGAGCCAATTGAGGATGGGAGGTACAACCAGCTTTTTCAACAGCATGACAAATGTGACCCTTGGTTTAACCTATGATCCTTATGCCCCCAGCTCTCCAACTAATCACAAAAGCCGTATCAACACTTTTTGGTATGATCAGACGGGCAACGTCCTCCGTTTTGTAGAGGGTTCAATCAATGTTGCGACTAGTTTGACTGTAAAAAGAATCAGAGATTTATTTAAAGGCGTTAATTCTGATGTAATGACAGGTGGAAGGCGTTCATCTGGAAGTTCAGGATTCGGGGGAGCCCCACCACCAGGAGGAGGTACGGAGGGGAGGCAAACAGAAGATAAGGGACCTGACGATTTACTCCAACTTTTTGACAATACCTCTATTCGTCATAATTTCCGCATAAACTGGAACCCGGACACCGCCATCGTTAGTGCAAACGCTATTGCCATTTCCGCAGGAAATATACCCATCACTGAAAACTGGAATGTGCGCATTGGCAACATCGGTTACGATTTTAAAAGCAAGCGCCTGACTTACCCCGATTTCAGCTTTTCGAGGGATCTCCACTGTTGGGAAATGGGCGTTTCCTGGCGACCTGAATACAGTATTTATAATTTCTTCATCAAGGTAAAGCCAGGAAGATTGGATTTCATCAATATCCCATATGGGAAGAATCCGCAGGATACTTTTGGGTTTAGGTAGGTGGTGGGATTTTTTTCCCCCTCCGCCCTTCGGGCACCTCCCCCTGGGACAGGGGTGATTGGTTCTATCATTTTTTTCAAAAAATGAAAATCAAAATGAAAATTAAAATAAAATAATGT
>JBGTQJ010000043.1:0-77138 GCA_041941305.1 Saprospiraceae bacterium | reverse complement strand
TTGGTCAAACCCGCAACTCGCACCCCGCAACAAATTGAATATCAATAGATTAAGTAAAAAAAGATGAACGAAAGGTTTTTTATTGCCAAAATTCAGCTTGCCCCTTTGGAGGGATGATGTATCTTTTCATTCCATAAAAATCAAATGTCCTTTTATAAGCATAGCTTTTTCTTCTATCATTTTTAGAACTTCACAATGCGTTTAGTCATCACTCGTCTTTCTTCAAAAATACTCATCAAATAAATTCCATTAGGAAGATTTGAAATATCCAAAATTTGACCATCATAAAAGGAGCCCTTTCTAAGCATTTTCCCATACCCATCTCTAATACTATAATTACTTCTTTCAAAAGAATCGTAATTAATTTCAAAAACACCTGTTGTAGGATTTGGGTAAATCAAGACTTCGTTTTCATATCCTTCCTGCATAACCTTTATCGATACCACTTCCGAAAACTCAATCCGTCCATCATAATCCATTTGCTTGAGCCGATAATAATTCAATCCTGTAACTGGGTTTTGATGTTTAAAAAAATAATCCTGAATAAGCGTATTATTTCCTTTGCCACTTATGAATTCAGCCGTTTGCCACTCCAATCCATTGCTACTGTGTTCTATTTCAAAACCTAAATTATTGTGTTCAAAAGCAGTTTGCCAGGACAACACAACTTCTCCATTTTCAAGCCTGGCTTTGAAATCTATTAGCTCTACGGGAAGTGGTATACCCGATACATCATAAGCTCCTATGTCATGTGGCGATTGGCGGGTTGCCTGACAAATGTCGTTGGTAGGAATATCTCCTGAAGGGGCTTCTCCATTATCCAAGGCATCACTGGGAGATTGGGGGGCGTAATAAGATTGGATCCCACAAGTGGTGATTGCTGTCAAATTGGGATCATTGGTAGAGAACCAGGTTGGGCAATCAGTTGAAGTAAAGAATTTATCACAATCTTCTACAATGCTTTTTGTTTGCGTAAATGTGCCACTGTGTTCTGAATAAATATCATCGCCACGGCTGGCATCAGAAGCCCCTGAATTATTGGCAATAATTGAATTTAAGATATTCAAGTCTCCGCCACTCCACAATATCCTTCCACCTTCCCTGGTTGAGCTGGTAATCAAGCTATTGTCTACAATGGTACAATTGATGATATCAAAGCTGACTCCAAATTCAAAATCCATAGCTCCGCCCTCTATATTGCTAAAGTTGCCACCGCCCGCTGTATTATTGGCGAAGGTGCAATTGATCAATTTATTAATACCATCTGTTTTTTTGAGCAATAGGGCGCCTCCGTGGTGTCCACTGTGATTCCCGGTTACCGTACATCTTATCATCGTAAACACGTCCGCCCCCAGGTTTTGAACAGCTCCCCCGCCATCCAAAGTATTGGTAGGAACTGTTGAATTATTAGTAAGTAAACAGTCAGTGAAGAGCAATATTCCATTGTCTCCCGTTGCATATATCGCACCTCCTCCTAATGAAGTATTGTTGGTAATAGTGACTCTCGTAAAAGAAATGGTTGTAGGGGTATTGAAAGAAATGAATAGCGCACCTCCATTGTTTTCAGTACTGAGGCCCGCATTCGGATCTGCATTGCCATTTTGAATGGTCAAATCCAGGAATGCAACGGAAGAATGAATGATGTGAAATACCTCATCTGTAGCAGCTACCTGGGTGGCGGCTGCCTGTATTATGGTATTGCTTTGCCCCTGCCCTTGAATGGTTAGGTCTTTCATAGAAATATCAATATCCGCTTCTGTGAAAGTACCGCTTTGGATATCAATAACATCCCCTGAAGCTGCAGCCGCATCTACTGCCGCCTGAATTGTGGTATGATCACATCCAGAAGGGCAAACTGTGATAGTAATAGCTGAAATATGGGTAATGAAAAAAGAAAAAAATAAGGAAAGACAGAGAATTCTGAAGATAGCATTTAAGTGTGTAGCATTCTTTTGGCTGTTCATAATTGTAGCATTTGATTAAGAAATTATAGTGCTACAAAACTGTGAACAACAGACATTCAAAGCGTTAAGTTATGTCTCAAATGGGTTCATTTATGTAACAAGGAGAGAAGCACATGCTGTATGTATACTTAAATGGGGTGATCATTTTGGAGAAGTCAGACCGCGATGCTATCAGACGCCACAAAACTTCTGGCGTCTGATAGCATCGCGGTCTTTTATCTGATTAATTAAGTAATCACAATCCTATTAGACAAATTGTTTCCTACAGAGATAGCGCTCCCCTGCAAGGCTACAGGACGATATTTTTATTGACTCACCTTAAAATTGAAAACATAGTCCTTCTTTTCTGTCTTTACTCCGTCTTTAGGATAGGGATTGACTTCAATCATTTCTACCGTATAATCTCCTACATTTCCAGTCACCCCTCCTTTTTGTTTGCCTTTTTTGAGCATCTCAATGTTGTGATCAGATCCACCTGTAGTGATTTTCAGGCTGACCTTGACTTGCCCTGCCCAAACGCATTCCGTGCCTTCAGGGCAGCGAGAGTCTTCGGTAACCTCCAAAAAGTGAATGCTTAAATCACCTCCTTTGAGATTAGCCATTTTGCCATAAGCCAGATTAGCTGCCTCATTTAAATGGAATGTGTCATAACTTGATTGCGCTTTTTTTTGATCACAATTGGTAAAAAAAGCAAAAGTGGAAAGTAGAAATAGTGCAATTTGAAATGTACCTTTTTTCATATTAAGTATTTTTTTTCTAGTTTTGGAAGGCTCAAAATACAAATCACTAAAACAAAACAAAAACCTCATTTGAATATGGATTTCCGGCGGCTATTCGATTTGTTCCTCTATCAAGAGGCAAAATACCCGCAAAAGAAAGCACTTTCCATTAAAAATGGCCCTCGCTGGGAGTCCCACTCCACTCAGGATTGTATTCAAAATATCAATGAATTAAGTGCAGGTTTTTTGGATTTAGGATTCAAAAAGGGAGATAAAGCCGCCATTGTCGCGCACTGTGGAAGTCCCACATGGAATTTTGTTGACCTGGCATTACAACAAATTGGAGTGGTCACGGTACCCATTCACTCGGTAGTGAGCAATGATGACTTGATTTTTATTTTAAAGGACTCTGGAGCTAAAATTTGTTTTGCCTCAAATAGAGAATTGTATGAAAAAGTATACTCCATCAAAGGCAGTGCACTAAATTTAAAACACATTTACACTTTTGAAAATTTGCCTGAAGCATCACATTGGCAAACAATAAAAACACCGCCAACTGAAAATCATCTTGCCCAATTTCAAACCTTCAGAGCAGCCATCCACGAAGACGACCTGGCAACCATTATTTATACTTCCGGGACTACCGGACAACCAAAAGGGGTAATGCTTTCTCACAAAAACATTGTGAGCAATATTAAAGCTACCATTTCATTATTGCCCATCAATTGTGACAAAAGAGTAATCAGCTTCCTGCCCATGAGCCATATTTTCGAGCGGATGGTTACCTTCACCTATATAGCTGTAGGCGCCTCTATTTATTACGTAGAACGTGTGGATGAAGCCATTAATTTAATGAAAGAAATCCGTCCACATTATTTCACAAGCGTACCACGGCTCCTGGAAAAGTTTTATGACGTGATTTTAGAGCAAGGCATTGAGAAAAATGCAATAAGTCGAAAAATATTACACTGGGCAATTCGAATTGGAGAACAATATAAGGGCACCAGAAACATTGGCTTATTCTATTGGTTCAAGCTAAAAATTGCCAATATGCTGGTTTTCAGGCAATGGCGAAAAGCCCTGGGCAATAAGGTAGAAGGTATCATGGTGGGTGCTGCCGCTCTGAGACCAAAGCTCGGCAGGCTTTTTTCAGCTGCAGGCATCCCTGTCAGAGAAGGGTATGGTTTAACTGAAACCTCACCGGTTGTGTCCTCCAATCGCTTTGAGCCTGGTTTGGTCCGTTTTGGAACAGTAGGTATTCCGGTGCCCGGCGTAGAAGTCAAAATATATCAACCAGATGAAGCGGGAGAAGGGGAAATTTTGGTCAAAGGGCCCAATGTGATGATGGGTTATCACAATTTACCTGAAGAAACTGCGCGTGTATTAAAAGAAGACGGCTGGTTTCATACTGGGGATGTTGGCAAGTTTGTGCACAAGCGATTTTTGAAAATCACAGACCGAAAAAAAGATATTTTCAAAACCTCTTCAGGGAAGTACGTAGCACCGCAAGTCATTGAAAATCAGCTAAAAACATCTCCTTTTATAGAGCAGTGTATGATTTTGGGATTCAAACGCCCCTTTGTAACGGCACTCATTGTCCCTTCATTTCCTATGCTCAAAAGCTGGTGTTTGGAAAATAACGTCCATTGGACAGCGCCTCGCTACATGGTTTTGAATCCAAAAGTGACTCAAATGTTTCAAGGCATTGTGGATAGCTGCAATGAACAATTTTCAAACCATCAAAAAGTTAAAAAATTCACCTTGCTATACGAGGATTGGACTATCGAAAGTGGCGAAGTGACACCCACTTTGAAATTGTCGAGGCATAAAATTTTAAAACACAGAGAAAAAGAGATTGAGAAGATGTATAAAGTTTAGAAAACTGTTCATCAAGAGAACTGTTCTATAAAGTGTTGGATATATTTCCACCACTTTTCCATACCTTTGGATTACAATCAACGCAGTGGCATTATGGTTAAAAATGAAGAATCTATTATTCAGAAAGTAAAAGACATCTTTGCGAAGCATTTGGAAATCAATAGTTTTCGCAAAACACCGGAGCGATTTGCCATTCTGGAGGAAATTTATCGACGGAGTGATCATTTTGATGCAGAGGCTTTATACATCCATATGAAAAATCAAAATTACAGGGTCAGTAGAGCTACTGTTTACAATACTTTAGAGTTGTTGGTGAATTGTGATTTGGTGAAGAAGCATCAGTTTGGAAAAAATTTGGCGCAATACGAAAAATCCTTTGGTTACAAACAGCACGATCACTTGATTTGTCAGGACTGTGGGGAGGTGATTGAGTTTTGCGATCCGCGTATTCAACAAATAAAGGATATGATGGGAGAATTGCTCAAATTCAAAGTTACTTCACATTCCCTCAATTTATATGGAGAATGTAACGGTGCTTGTGAAAGAAAGAAAGCCAAAGTCCTCTCTTGATTTCCTAATTTTATTGTAGTTTTGCGCTATTGGATATTTACATGAAAAACAGATTTTAATAGTCCAATTATTTTGTAAAAACCTAGTGGATTTAACCATCCTCTAGGTTTTTACAATTTTATGGGAAGCAATAATAAATAATGGTCTAAGGATTAATATTTAAAAGAGACATTTACCTGAAATATGAATCTTTAAACCAAACTGATTCAGAAATATGAAAGTTGATGTAATACTTGGATTACAGTGGGGAGATGAAGGCAAAGGAAAAATTGTAGATTATCTTGCCGAAAACTATGACATTGTAGCACGATTTCAGGGAGGACCAAATGCAGGACATACTTTGAAATTTGGTGGTCAAAAATTTGTACTCCATACCGTTCCATCGGGAATCTTCCGTCCCAACCTGATAAACCTGATCGGTAATGGCGTAGTAATAGATCCCATTACATTAGAAAAAGAAATTGAAGGTTTGGAGGCAGTTGATGTGGATTACCAAAAGCGATTATTGGTCGCCCGAAAAGCGCATTTGATTTTACCAACTCACCGAGCATTGGATGCGGCTTCTGAAGCAGCAAAAGGAAAAGAAAAAATTGGCTCTACGCTTCGGGGTATTGGTCCTACTTACATGGACAAGACTGGCAGAAACGGGCTGAGAGTAGGAGATATTATGCTCCCCGATTTTGAAAAGAAATACAATACCTTAAAAGACAAACACTTAGGATTGTTAAAAATTTACCCGGAATCAAATTTTGATTTGGAAGGAGAAGAGAAAAAATGGTTTGCCAGCTTAGCCAAATTGAGAAGCTTAATCCAGCTGGATGGTGAATATTATATCAACCAGGCACTTTCAGAAGGCAAAAAAGTGCTCGCTGAAGGGGCACAAGGCTCAATGCTGGATATTGACTTCGGAACCTACCCTTTTGTAACTTCCTCAAATACGGTTACTTCAGGCGTTTGCAATGGTCTGGGTATTGCACCAAGCAAAATTGGCGAAGTCATTGGAATTACCAAAGCTTACTGCACCAGGGTTGGTGCAGGCCCTTTCCCAACAGAATTATTTGATGAAACTGGAGCGTTTTTGCGAAAAGAAGGTTTGGAATTTGGTGCAACTACTGGCAGACCCCGCCGTTGTGGCTGGATTGATCTGGTACAATTGCGCTACACCATCATGCTCAATGGTGTAACTCAACTTGCCATTACAAAAATTGATGTACTCAATAAATTTGAAGAAATCAAAGCGGCCAACAGATACTCCTATGATGGAAAAGAGCAAAATCAATTGCCTTATGACTTAAGCTCTGTTCCAGCAAAGCCCATTTATCAAAGTTATTCGGGCTGGCAATCATCATTGGATGAAGTCACCGAATATGAGGCAATGCCTGCAACACTTAAAGCTTACATCAGTGAATTAGAAAACCATTTAGGGATTCCTGTTTCCATGGTTTCTACCGGCCCTGAAAGGAAACGGTTGGTTTTAAAAGATGTAGTTGCTATGACATAAGGGCATAGTCAAAATAATATCCCATTTTTTGTTTGCCAGAACTTAAACTTTCTGATCGACTTCTTGCCCCAGGTAGATTAGTTGAGCACCCTCTTCTACTTTTAACTTTTCCAAGTTGTAGGGTATCACATCAATGAACCCGTCTGAATGCTTAAGGAAAATCGGGATGCTTTTGGGATATTCTTTTAGTTTATCCAAAAACTTTTTGAGTTGGGACTTGGATTTAAGATCAACTTGATGCCATTCAGGATAATCACGTATCGCCTCATTTAGGTTGAGATAGTCATCTGTATATGAAAAAATACCTTGATCAGGCAATTCTGATTTATCCTTGACCATTTCTTCCTGGGATAATAAACGGAATACTCCATTTTCTCCAAAAATATTTTTGAATTTGTGAATGGCGTATTCATTTACTTCTGCATTGCTCGTCATAGAAATCAAATAACCAATATCCAACAATTCGAAATGGTCTTCCAAATCATCTGTATAAATATTGCCTTGAATCGCTTCAAGACCTAAATTTCTAGCCTTTTCTACACTCCTTTCATTCGCATCGAGTACCACTACATGTCGATTATTGTCATGCAAATATTTCCCGATTGCCCTTGCAGCATTATTTGCGCCAATGATTAGAATGCCATTTGAAGCTTTTTGGATTACCCCTAACAATTTAGCAAAAATTCTTGCTGTGGTAGCATTCAATAATACGGTTCCCATCACTATCATAAACACCAATGGAGTAATATAATTGGCACCAGGCACACCATCAGCAGTAAGTTTAATTCCAAATAAGGAAGCAATACCAGCTGCTACAATGCCGCGAGGGCCTACCCAGGAAATGAATATTTTTTCGCGAAATTGCAAATCAGAATCGAAGGAACTCCAAAAAACGCCTAAGGGCCTTAGTGCTAAAATGACTATTCCAAATAGACACAAGCATCGCCAATCCAAAAGCAATAGCAAGTCCTTCATTTCAATGTGAGCTGCCAGCAAGATGAACAAAACAGCTATTAATAAAACACTCAAAGATTCCTTGAAAGAAAGGATCTCTTTTATCCTTGGGACATTCAGATTTGCCATCACCATCCCCATAATCACCACTGCCAACAAGCCACTTTCATGCGCTAATTCATCGGATAGTACAAATACTCCAAGTACCACTGCCAATGTAAACACATTCAAAAGATAGTGTGGAATCCATTCTCTTTTGATGAACTGATACAGGGCATAAGCTGCAAAAGCTCCAAGAGAAGTACCTATTAAAATAATTTGAAAAAAGCCTTTCAGTACATGAGAGGTAAAACCAATATGCCCCTGCCCGGAAGCAATAAATTCAAAAACCAAAACTGCTACCAATGCGCCAATGGGATCTATCAGAATGCCTTCCCATTTTAAAACGGTGGCAACATTTCTCGTTAAAGGAACATTTTGGAGTATTGGTGCAATAACTGTAGGACCAGTCACTATAATCAATGCTGAAAAGAGGAAAGAAATTGACCAACTCAATCCCATAATCCAATGCGCTGCCAAACCACCTCCAATAAATGTAACCAATGAGCCCAGCGTTATCAATTTCCCGATAGCAGGAGCGACGCCTTTAATTTCTTTTTGTTTAAGCGTTAACCCTCCTTCAAAAAGAATAACACCAATAGATAAGGAAACAAAATAGAAAAGATATTGTCCAGGAAATAACCCCTTTCCTGTTGCTGGATTATAAATCGGTTCAAGCAATTTTTGTCCATCAGCAGTCCATAACGTGGATAGTGGCCCAACTAAAAGTCCTATCAAAATTAATGGCAAAATTGCAGGTACTTTTGTTCGCCAGGCTAACCACTGAGCAGAAATTCCAAGAATAATGATTCCAGCAAATTCGAGCATTGAGTAGTGTTGAATGATAATATTCTGAACCAATGATTTTTTTGTACTAAATACACACCAGTTCAAAACTTTTCAATTTCCGCGATGATACTAAAATTAATGGATAATATTCTTAAAATTGTTGTGGCAAATGTAATCTTGGTTGTTGATTGCCCTATTACCCGAGACTGAATCTACAAAGGTTGCAGAGAAACTGGAATTCTCAGAAAAAATGCTTTTCTAATGCAATAAAATAGACGATCAATTCATTTTGCCAAAGTAGTCAGCAATGAAAATCGAATACCTCCTTAGAATTTTTTCCAGCGGTTTTCTGGTTACATCCTTGGCTCATGGCTGAATTCAAAAAATTATAACACATTATTCAAATGAACCACCCAACTTTTAATCAAATTGTTGCCGTTTTCCTACTTCGTACTTTGCTTGGACTGATTTTCTGCCTTCAAGGATTTACAAAAGTTTTTAAATGGGGCGTTTCCGGGATGTATGAAAATGCCTTCAAGGGGTATGAAGAATTGTTGCCTAAATTTTTGGTAGTATTCACTGCTTATTACACTTCTTATGTGGAGCTTTTTGCTGGTTTATTGTTAATCGTTGGATTGTTTAGAAATTATGCCTTATATGCTTTAGGCAGTGTTTTGCTTATCGTGTCTTTTGGACATGGGCTACAGGAAGGAATTTGGAGTTTGGATCATGTCATGTATCGGGCAATTTTATTAATTGGACTTTTGTTGTTACCAGAAGCTTGGGATCAATGGCAATTGGAGAGTAAACTAAAAAGACAATGAAAAAAATCTGGTATTTGGAGGAGGTCGACCTCAATGAGATCCTTTGCCCTCACAAATTCAAGGATCATTGTGAAATGCATCCAATGGATTGTTACAACAAAATGGATTTTTTGTTTTTTCCAGGGGATTTGGCAAAAGAGATCTATTTGATTGCAGAAGGAAAAGTAAAGATCGGGTATTATGACGATCAGGGAAATGAATTTGTAAAAGCCATTCTGGGGAAAGGTGAATTGTTGGGAGAAACGGCTTTCCTGGGCACCAAACACCGTAAAGATTTTGCAGAAGTCATTGAAGATAAAACTTATATTTGCAGACTAGATGTAAATAAAGCAAAGGAACTAACCCGCGATTACAAAAATTTTGAGCTGGAAATTCACAAGCGAATTGGTCAACGCATTCAAAAACTGGAACGAAGAATCGAAATTTTATTGTTTAAGGATGCCCGAATGCGACTCGTAGAATTCATTAAAGACCTTGCCTTGGAAAAAGGGCAGCCATACAATGGTGGCACACTGATCCAACACAACCTGACTCAAAGTGAAATCGCTACGCTCATAGGAACTTCCCGAAAAACTGCCTCCTTAACCCTTAATGAACTGGAAGACGAGGGCTTGATAGAACAAAGTCGTGGAAAGATTTTTATTTTTGATGTTGCAATGTTATAATCAAAATAATTCTACAATGCTGCAATATTATAGGATGGTAGCATTCTAGAATCGCAGAATTAACAATTATGGTTGCTACAAAAGAACAAGAAACTCATACTGTAAATGTTGCTGATATTCAGCGCGTTTTTCAATTGCAAAAGGAACATCAATACGAAGTTGCCAATCGTTCAGCAAAAGAGCGCATTGCCACTTTGAAAAAGCTGCGGGATGCAGTTCTGGACAATCGGGAAGCCATTAAAGAGGCACTGTACAAAGATTTTCGTAAACATCCTTCTGAAGTTGATATGACTGAGGTCTACGTCATCACAAGCGAAATCAAACATGCAATAGCAAATCTTCGCCGCTGGATGCGTCCACAGCACGTAGAAACTCCTATTTCATTAATGGGCTCTTCCTCCTGGATCCATTATGAACCCAAAGGGGTGGTTCTGATCATTTCTCCCTGGAACTTTCCTGTAAATTTGACATTTGGACCACTGGTTTCCGCGATTGCAGCCGGCAATTGTGCAATCATTAAACCATCTGAGCACACGCCACATGCTTCAGCTTTGATGTCAAAAATTGTCAAAGAAACTTTTGATGAAAGTGAAATCGCCATTTTTGAGGGAGATGTAGAGGTAGCACAGGAGTTATTGAAATTGCCATTTAACCATATTTTCTTTACAGGCTCACCTGCCGTCGGGAAAATTGTCATGGGAGCTGCTTCAAAACATTTGGCTTCAGTAACCCTGGAGTTGGGTGGTAAATCACCAACCATTGTTGACGAGACTGCAGATGTCACCACAGCTGCCGCTCGAATTGCCTGGGGAAAATTCCTGAATAATGGTCAGATTTGCATTGCCCCTGATTATGTTTTTGTGCACGAAAGTAAGCAGGAAGAATTTTTGAACGCAGTTGCCAAGATGGTGCAAAAATTTTATGGAGAGCAAGTATCAGAATCTAAGGATTACGCCCGAATGGTCAACAATCGCCACTATAACCGAGTGAAGGGATATCTAGAAGATTCTGTTGACAAAGGAGCCAATATTGCCATAGGTGGAAAGGTAGATGATAGTCAGGATTTTATTGAACCTACGGTAGTGACCAATGTTCCAAAAGATTCTGCTCTAATGGAAAATGAAATCTTTGGTCCGGTCCTTCCCCTTAGTACTTTTTCCAATTTGGAAGAAGTCATCAATCACATCAATGCTGGTGAAAAACCACTGGCACTTTACATCTACAGCAAAAGCCGCAAAAACATCAATCGCATCATCAATAATACCCGTGCAGGAGGAACTTGCATCAATCAAAATGCCGTTCATTTCTTCAACAGCAACCTGCCATTTGGCGGAGTCAATAACAGCGGGGTAGGCAAAGCGGGTGGCTGGTTCGGTTTTGAAACATTTTCAAACCCTCGAGGTGTTTACAAACAAAATATCCCAGGCGCTTTGGAGATGCTGATGCCTCCTTATAATGATTTCAAACAGAAGATGATTGATTTGACGATTAAGTGGTTTTAGATGGTTGAGAATTTGAGAGATTGAGAGTGTGAGAATTTGAGATAATTTCACCTTCTCAATCTCTCAATCTCTCAATCTCTCAAATCTTAGGTTCTTCATAATCATTTAAAATCTTCTCTGTTTTTGCGCTGCTGACGCGATTGATTAATCTTTCAGCTTCATGATCATCCCGAATGGTTTTGGCTAAAGTGAAACAAGCACTCACCGTTGATATTAAGCCCATTCCAAGAAAGGCTTTTATCCAAGTATCACCATCCATAGCAAAAATTCCAATCAGCATTCCGAGAAAAGAAAGTACAAAAACTGCCCAAACCTGAAATCGCCAGGCGGGAGTATTCTGATTAATAAGATTGTCATTCATGATAATAGAGTTTAGAGCTTGTTTAAATTTTTAAACAAACTCATAGATGAGCAAAAGATTTTGAAACAGCCAAATGTATTTTCGAATAATACCATTTGAAACTTTTATTGATGAGCAAAATGAAATTGAAGATGCTGATCGTGAAATTATCTATGAATTAAATCCCAGTAAGATGAGTTTTTCGAACCAAATGTTAATCCTGTGAGTTAAGATGGGAGTGAAAAAATACCAAATCACTCAAATCGGCACGTTCCACACCCACCATTGCGAAGATTTTACCTTAATAGCTCAACTAGGCACCCAAAAATGGCTTTGTGCAGTCATGGATGGTTGTACCATGGGTACGGACAGTTATTTTGCAGCTACGCTTTTTGGGAAAATTTTGAGAAAGATCGCCAGGGAGTTTTATTTCAAAGAGTTCATTGGACACTCTAAAAGCCTAATGCCAATAGTCATTTTAAAACAAATGCTCAACTGCCTTTTTGAAGAATTGATTTTCATTAAAAATCAACTTCAACTAGAACGAGATGAATTACTTTCTACCCTTATCTTGGCCGCCCTGGATTTTCAAAACGACAAAGGATCCGTTTTAGTAATTGGAGATGGAGTGGTTTGCTTAAATGGAACAATCGTAGAATTTGAGCAAGACAATCAGCCGGATTATTTGGGCTATCATCTTTCTGAAGATTTTGAAACCTGGTTTTCAGCCCAACAACAATTTTTAGAGATTCCAACCATTCGGGATGTTAGTTTTTCAACTGATGGTATTTTGACTTTTGAAGCAAGCAAAAACGTAGATGTCTTGAACTACCTTTTGATAAATCAGGAAGGAACGGAAAGTGAAAACTTGCTTCAAAAAAAGTTATTTGTTTTGGAATCTGAATTTGGGCTTAAACCAACAGATGATTTGGGAATTGTAAGAATTATTAATAATTAAAGATTATGAGATTCCATCTTTTTTCCTCCACTCCAAAATTCACCTGGAATCCAGAATTGAAAATTGAATCATGAAACCAACGCTTTTAATTCTTGCTGCCGGAATGGGTTCGCGATATGGCGGACTCAAACAAATTGACGGTGTAGGTCCAAACCGCGAAACCATTTTGGAGTATTCCATTTACGATGCCATTCAGGCTGGTTTTGGCAAAGTCGTTTTCGTCATTCGAAAATCTTTTGAAGCAGATTTTCGGGAACGATTTGCTAAAAAACTGGAAGGAAAAATAGTGGTAGATTATGCTTTTCAGGAAGTAAATGCGCCAATTGAGGGGATTACAAATTTGCCGGAAAGAACCAAACCCTGGGGGACAGGTCATGCCGTTTTGGTAGCTGAAAAAGCGATTCAGGAGCCATTTGCGCTTATCAATGCAGACGATTATTATGGAAGTGTAGGTTTTCAAAAAATGGCAAATTTCTTAAAAAATGATTGTCGGGAAAATCATTATGCTATGGTCGCATATTATTTAAAAAATACAGTTTCCGACTTTGGGATGGTGTCCAGAGGGGTATGCGAAATGAATGAAAATTTTATATTGACAAACGTGATAGAAAGAACCAAAATAGGTAAGGTAGAAAAAACAGATAGGAGGCGTTTTGAAAATGCCTTCTATCTAGACCCAGCATACTTTTTCGAAGAAAATGAGCAGAAGTATCCTTTAACTGGCAATGAATTGGTTTCCATGAATTTTTGGGGCTGCCATCCCCATATTTTCAATTCCTTAAAAACTCAATTCAAAGACTTTATCCAAAATAACTATCAAAACCCCAAAGCAGAATTCTATATTCCCTTTGCAATCAATGACTTAATTCAAAAAAAAGAAATAACCCTTTCTGTTTTAGCAAATAAAGAAAGGTGGTACGGGATTACCTATCAAGAGGATAAATCTACCGTACAAAAAGCGTTTTTAGAGGTGACTCAAGCAGGAAAATATCCAACGCCTCTTTTTTCGTAATTTTACCGCCTTTTATGTTTCTTCGAAAAATTGGGTTATATGGGTCAAAGAAATAAAAAATGTTTCCAAAATACGATGTCATAGTAGTAGGTGCCGGGCACAGTGGTTGTGAAGCTGCTGTAGCAGCAGCTAATTTGGGTTCCAAAGTGCTTTTGGCGACCATGAACATGAATACCATTGCACAAATGTCTTGCAACCCCGCGATGGGAGGAGTAGCAAAAGGGCAAATTGTTCGAGAGATAGATGCCCTGGGTGGTTATTCAGGAATTGTAACCGATCACACCATGGTTCAATTTCGGATGTTGAATAAATCAAAGGGACCAGCTATGTGGAGCCCTCGGGCGCAGAGCGATCGGATGCTTTTTGCAGCCAAATGGCGAAAAATGCTGGAAGAACATCCCAATATTGATTTTTGGCAGGAAATGGTGAATGGGATAATTGTGAAAGATGGAATGGCAAAAGGAGTTCGAACAGGTTTGGGCTTGGAAATTGAAAGTAAAACGGTCATTTTAACCAATGGCACTTTTCTGAACGGTCTGATCCACATTGGAGAGAAACAATTTGGCGGAGGAAGAGCTGGTGAACGGGCAGCTACGGGTATTACGGAGCAATTACATGAATTGGGTTTTGAGTCTGGAAGGATGAAAACGGGAACACCACCCCGTGTCGATGGTCGTTCTTTGGATTGGGACAAAATGGAAATTCAACCAGGTGACGAAAATCCATCCAAATTTTCATTTACAGATACGCCGAAGGCCGAAAAACAAATCCCTTGTCACATTACTTATACGAGCAAGGAAGTTCATGAGGTTTTGAAAACAGGTTTTGATCGCTCTCCAATGTTTAATGGTCGAATCAGGGGTTTGGGACCTCGTTACTGTCCTAGCATAGAAGATAAAATTGATCGTTTTGCTGAACGCGATCGTCATCAACTATTTGTAGAGCCGGAGGGATGGGATACCTGTGAAATCTATGTGAATGGTTTTTCCTCATCATTGCCAGAGGATGTACAATACAAAGCCTTGAAGAAGGTTCCCGGATTTGAAAATGTGAAAATGTTTCGCCCTGGCTATGCGATAGAATATGATTTTTTCCCACCTACCCAGCTAAAAATTAATCTGGAAACCAAATTCGTCAAAAATCTCTTTTTTGCCGGACAAATCAATGGTACGACAGGTTATGAAGAAGCTGCTTGTCAGGGTATGATGGCGGGTATCAATGCGCATCAAGCCATTCAGGAAGAAGAACCATTGGTATTGAAGCGATCAGAAGCCTACATTGGAGTTTTGATTGATGACCTGGTCAATAAAGGCACCAAAGAACCCTATCGAATGTTCACTTCACGTGCAGAGTATCGAATTCTATTACGTCAGGACAATGCCGATTTAAGATTGACCCCCATTGCACAAAATCTGGGTATCAGGGGCTCTGAAGAACGCATGGAGCGGGTTCATGAAAAAGAAAATTCTGCTCAAGAAATCGAAAAGTACATGCGCAATCTAAGCGTTGGTCCCGATGAGTTGAATCACTTTTTAGAAAGCAAAGGATCGGCCCCACTCAAACAAAAAGTAAAATTGCATAGCGTGCTACTCCGCCCTCATGTGAATCTTTCGGATCTTCGAGCCATCCTACCACATGTAGATGAATTCCTTTCCAATTATAAAGAGGCCTTCACCAATGAGGCAGAAATCAGAATGAAATACGAAGGATACATTCAAAAAGAACAGGAAATGGTGGAAAAGATGAATCGCCTGGAGCAAGTTCGCTTAAGTGAGTCCTTTGATTACCGTGAATTGGTTTCCTTATCTGCTGAAGCCAGAGAAAAATTAATGGAAATCAAACCCAGAACAATTGGACAGGCAAGCAGGATAAGTGGGGTTTCTCCTTCTGATATTTCTGTGCTTTTGGTTCATATGGGAAGGTAATGGCAGTTTACCCCTTGACCAATTCAAAGAATCCCTTTGGGATGGGTTATCAGTTATCAGTTGGCAGTTGGCAGTTGGCAGTTGGCAGTTGGCAGTTGGCAGTTGGCAGTTGGCAAATTTATCACAATTTCGGTTTGAAAGGAATTCGTATTTTTTTTCAAAGCTGCGTTTTCAAAAGTCTTTTTTCACACAAAAACTCCTAATAGGATAAATGATTTCACGCTTTTTCAGGCATATCTAAACTTTTTCGAGCATTTGTCCTTTATTCTCTATAAATTTATGTGTTACAGTAGAGATTAAAAAATACTGAAGTAACGTTATTTTTTAAGGGTTACTGCTTCCTAGGCAACCAGATTCGACACTTTTACAATTTGCGATGAGTTATGACTAGAACATTCTATTCTTTCTTAATACTGATTCTATCCTTTTCAATTTCCGCTCAGGAAACATTTCAACCTAAACAAATTGATTCAGACAGTAAGGGCATTATTTACAATCAGGAATTAGCTGTTGGATTACGAATCCACACCAATGGTTTTGCAGTTGGGGTTGATATTGGAAAATTGAAAACTTACTACCTCACGCGCTATTTGCATTTTGAAATAGGAGAATTGAAACATTCCAGAGAAGCCCGTCAAAGTTTTGATTTTCCAAGTAGCTTGAACGGTAAAGTGTCTCGTGCTTTTAAGTATGCCAAGCAAAATAATTTATATGTCCTGAGAGGAGGATTTGGACAAAAAAGGTATTTTTCTGAAAAAGCAAAGAAAAAAGGTGTTGCAGTCGGCATCACTTATCAAGTAGGGGCAACCATTGGTTTATTAAAGCCTTATTATCTCGAATTGTTCCCTGACGATGTCAATCCAAACAGATTCCCAATCAGTACCAAATATTCTGAAGAATCAGCCGATCGTTTCCTAAATATCTGGACCATCTACGGCGCTTCTACCTGGACCAAAGGTCTGGATGAATTGTCCATTATTCCAGGAGGACATATTAAAGCTGCGATTCACTTTGATTGGGGGGCCTTCGACGAATACATCAAAGCTTTTGAGGCAGGTATCATGCTGGATGTCTTCTCCAAAAAAGCTCCAATTATGGTAGAAGTGGACGGCATTCAAAACAAAGCCTATTTCCTCAATCTGTTCCTCAACGTACAATTTGGCAAGCGGTGGTGATTGTGAATGATGGATGATGGGTGGGTGAAATAATTAAGGATGATCTATTATTGGATTATTTGAACTTTCCATTTGTTTTTAGATCAAATTCCGCCTGAATCTTTTCTAAAACTTAACTGACCTAAAGGTGTTAAGACCTTGCATCCTTCTTAATACAAAGTTTTATCTTTGCAGTTAAATAATTCCGTTCCATTTTTTCAAAAAAACAGAACGATGCTTTCAGAGGGTGAAAGGATTTTGAATTTTAAAATTCAAAATTCTTTCACTTTCTGAAAAGGTAATAAGCCCGTAGCGAACAGCGAAGGGCGTTGAATAAAAAAGCACTACCAAATATGCTTGAACTTCCTGTAGTTGAAAGAAAAGAACCACGTCGCCGAAAACCAGATTGGTTGAGAGTGAAATTGCCGATTGGGGAGAAGTACAAAAAAGTGCGTCGATTGGTGGATGAATACAACCTGCATACCATTTGCCAAAGTGGCAATTGCCCAAATATGGGCGAATGTTGGGGGGCAGGTACTGCCACTTTTATGATTTTAGGGAATACCTGTACGCGTTCTTGCTCCTTTTGTGCAGTAAAGACGGGTAGACCGCCGGAATATGACGAAGATGAACCTCGCCGCGTTGCAGAAGCAATCAAATTGATGCAAGTCAAACATGCAGTCATCACTTCTGTAAATAGGGATGAAAGAAAAGATCGAGGAGCAGAAATTTGGTATCAAACCGTTCGACTGACAAAAGAGCTTTCACCTGAAACGACTATTGAAACCTTGATCCCAGATGTAAAAGCCAAATGGGAAGCTTTGGAAAGGATGATCAGTGCTGGTCAGGAAGTCGTTTCGCACAATATGGAAACGGTAGAGCGATTGTACCGTAAAGTACGTCCACAAGCCAAATATCAAAGAAGCCTGGATCAAATTAAGCGAACCAAAGAATACGGCAAACGAACCAAATCCGGCATCATGGTGGGTTTGGGCGAAACCCAGGAGGAAATTTTCAAAGCGATGGACGATTTGCGCGAACATGGCTGCGATGTATTGACCCTGGGACAATATTTACAACCAACCAGGATGCACCTGGAAGTTGCAGAATTTGTACATCCCGATGTTTTTGCTAAATATAAAGAAGTTGGGATGGAAAAAGGATTTGCTTTTGTAGAGAGTGGACCTTTGGTACGTTCTTCTTATCATGCAGAAAGGCACCTTTAGGAGTTCAGTGTTCCCTGTTTTTTAGGGTGGAAAAAATTTCTAAATTTTTCCACCCTATATTCTTGCTCATCTTTTTACAAAGCTTCTCATTCCCCACCAGGCTGTCCATAGCCCTAATGCTGCAAATGACAAATCACCAAACCTGGTAAATCCCTTGATGGAATGTAAATTGAATTTCAAGAATTCATACACCACAAAGTCGGTAATGATGTAACCACTGTTTATCCAAAATAGGGCAAAAAGCACCTGTACCAATCGCTTTAGTAACAATACCGATCGTTTGGCAGATTCATTTCTGGAATGCCTTAAGGAAGCATTTTTGTAGCGCACATAACGCCAGGCAGAATAGAGGTATGCGTAGAAGGTTATGATGTATAGCAACATTTCCATCCCGCCATAGAAAGGAGAATAAAAATGGCGTTCTTGATTCCAGCTCAATTTGAATTCGGTGTCCTGAAAAAAGAAAAAACCAAAATACAAAAACTGTAAAGTTGGTAAAATGGCATGTTTCAGATCAGACCACTCAAACCGATACGTTGAATACAGCCATAGCTTAACGGCAAAAAACAGTAAGGGTCCAAAAGAAAGGGTAAAATAGATAGGAAGAAACAACAATTCCGGGCGAGTATCATAAAGGTTCAACAAAATCAGTAATTGATGAACCAGCGTAAAAGCAAAAGCAAACAACAACAAACTAAAGGACAAGTCGCCCTTTTTCCTGGCATTTCTTCGAAAAAGATAAGCCATTCCAACTAAGGCACTGAATGCAATGGCCAATATCAGAATGATTAATGTGAAAGTACCGGCGATTCCTAGATTCATTGATGGTTTGTTTCACTGTTTCTTCCCAAAGACAACTCAAAGGTTCTAAAATTCTTCATAAATACTTCGCAAGATCTTTTCCATTTCAATTTTTAAAGGTCTGGAACTTCCTTTAAAATTATTATGCATAAAACTGAAAATCAGGATTTTACCTTTTTTGGTTTTTAAATAGCCACTCAAGCAATGCTTGTTTCGCAAGGTGCCCGTTTTGGCAAAAACATATGCTCCTTCTGTGCCACTATACCAGTCCTTGATGGTTCCGGAAACACCTCCTGATGGAAAAATGGCGAGAATGCGTTCCTGGGGAATGGTTTGGTAAATTTTGTGAAGCAGTTTCACGATTGACCGAGGTGTAAACATATTGTACCTTGAAAGCCCAGAACCATCGTACCACAAGGGCTCATCAGGCAAATCATTCAATAATGAATCCTTGGCATATTGGATAGTCATAGAAACATTGAGGGTGTCAAAAAGACGGTTGGAGCACATCAACATCAATTGCTCCGCGATAAAATTGTCACTGTGTTGCATCAAAAAGCGATACAATTCGCTCTGTCCACCACTATAGAGTTCTTCGCTATCGGGAAAGGCATCTGGCAAAATATCGACATCCAACAAATGAACATCCCGCTTAAGGGTATCTTCCAGCAAATCAATAAAAAGCTCATCTGAATACTTAAAGGGTATTTCTTTTAAATAGCCTGTACCGGAAAAAGCCTGAGCATTGTATTTAAAATCATTGTTGTCTTCTCCACGCTTAAATTGGGGCTTAGCTCCACCCAAATCGGGATCAAAATTTACGTAATTGTTGAATATGGGAGGTTGCACTGTAAAGCCTTTATTCAAGGTATCTCTTTTAAATAAAACGACATTGCCAAAAATTGGAAATGGAGAACGCTCTGGCTGATAATAGTAAGGAAAATCATCCCAAGCCCATCCAGAGCCAAACCGCTTATCCTGAAAATTGTTTGGGCAGAAGTACAAATCTTCATCCACGTTTTTCAAAAAATTAAACACTGCACCATTATCTTCGATATAAGGATGTAAAAAACCGGGATTACCCGTACCCCAAAATATCAGGGAATCTCCTTGTTTGACATACTGGATGCCAGGCATAAAATCATCCAGCACATTGAGGCAAGTATATAGCGTGAAAATCTTGGTATTCGAAGCGGGTGTGAAATATTTATCGGAATGGTGTTCATAAATCATTTTCTCTTTATCCGGATCGTACAGTGCAAATCCAGTAAAGCTTTTTTGGAAAACAAATGATTTTTCAAGCTGAATTGGAAGGGAAGTTTGTAGTTTTTTGGTAGGCGAACAACTCACCAGGTAACCAAACATGACAATAAGAGCAAAAAAAGGTATTCTTTTAATCAATTGATAGTCAGTGACTTGTATTTCTTTTTTCACTTTCATAATTCCATTATTTCTAAAACTGGTTAAAATAACTATTAGATGTCAGACCGCGTTGTACGTATTTGCCGTACAACGCGGTCTGACATCTAAAAAACAAAATCACCTCACAAATGCACTCGCCATTCCACCATCCACATTGATCATATTCCCTGTAGTTTTATCCAAAATTGAAACCAGTGCAAATACCGCATTTGCGACATCTTCAGGTCTAATGATTTCATTCATCAAATTGCGTTTGGCATAAAAGGCTGGCAATTCTTCTACGGTAATTCCATAAGCTTTAGCTCGTCCTTCGGCCCAGCCTCCTTCCCATATTTTGCTTCCAATAATTACGCCATCTGGATTGACGGTATTCACTCGAATTTTTTCCTTGCCCAATTCTGCTGCCAGCAAACGCGTCATATGTTGCTGAGCGGCTTTGGCTGTGCCATATCCCACATTGTTGGGTCCAGACACCAAGCCATTTTTGCTTGCAATATTTACGATATCTCCTCCAAATCCTTGTTTTCTGAGAATGTCCACCCCAGCTTTTGCCAAATTGAATTGCCCTTTAACCATCACATCCTGTAAAATGTCCCAATCTTTGGATTCCATTTCTGTCAAAGGTTTTGAAATGGCAAGCCCTGCACTGTGGATAATGATATCTACACCTCCAAATTCCAAACATGCAGTTTCATAAGCCTGCTCAATCGAATCAGGATCAGAAACATCACAGATTGCATAGGTGGAAGTATCTCTTTTGAAACTTGTATTGGCTGCTTTCAAACGATCTTCGATTAGATCTGTCAAAACCACATTGGCACCTTCAGCAGCCAATTTTTCTGCAATGGCTTTTCCAATCCCCCCTCCTGCTCCTGTAATAAGGGCAACGCTTCTAGATAGCGGTTTTTCTGGTGGCTGTCGTTGCAGTTTTGCTTCCTCCAGTAACCAATATTCGATATTGAAAGCCTCCTGACGCGGTAATGCTGTGTATTCTGAAATGGCTTCCGCACCCCGCATCACATTTATTGCATTGATGTAAAACTCAGCAGCAACCCTGGCAGTCTGCTTATTTTTGGCGAACGTAAACATGCCTACTCCGGGATAGAGAATGACCACAGGATTGGGGTCACGAATGGCAGGACTATTGGGATATTTGCAGCTTTCGTAATATTCAGAATAATCTTCCCGGTACTGTTTAAAAAGTGGCTCAATACGTTTTTTTACTTCCTGACTATCAGACAAATCTGCTCCGGAGGCTAAATTCAATACCAAAGGTTTGATTTTTGTTCTCAAAAAATGATCGGGGCAGGAAGTGCCCAATGGCGCCAGTTTTTCCAGATCCTGACTATTGATAAATTCCAAAACCCGCTTATCATCTGTAAAATGTCCTATCATCCTTTTGTGGCTGGAACACAAACCCCTTAGAATTGGAGCAAGTTGTGCGGCTTGTTTTTTTCGCGCTTCGGCTGAAAGACTTTCTATTTTCATTCCACCAAAAACAGCCCTTTTGTTCCCCACTCTTTCCTCGATAAATTTTGCTGCAGTTTCGATAACTTCCAGGCTATTTAAATAACATTCATAAGCAGTGTCTCCCCAGGTAAATAGTCCATGACCACCCAAAACAATTCCCCGGATACCTGGATTGTCATTCAAGCATTTTTCCAACTGCAAGCCCAAATCAAAGCCGGGACGTTGCCAGGGTACCCAACCCATTGTATCTCTCCATATTTCTTTGGTGATTTCTTTACTCCCTTTAGCGGCAGCTACTCCAATTAATGCATCTGGATGCAAATGGTCGATATGCTTAAAAGGCAATAAACCATGCAAAGCAGTATCAATGGAAGGAGCCCGGCTATCCAAATCGTACAAACAATGGTAGTAAAGGGGAACGATTTCATCTTCAAATGCCAGCCCTCGATAAACATTTTTGAGATTGTGCAAACGATTGACATAAAGTCCTGCAATGCCTTCCCTGGTAAGCGTTCCAATATCTCCTCCGGATCCTTTGACCCACATCACTTCAGCGTCTTCACCTGTCAATGGGTCTTTTTCAATCGTTTTACAGGAAGTATTTCCACCGCCAAAATTGGTAATTCGAAGATCTGCTCCAAGAAGGTTGGAACGGTAAAGGAATAGGGCAATTTGGTCATCGCCCAAAGATTTTGCTTTTGCGTCATCCCAGAGGTAATCGACATGCTGAAAGGATGGTGTTTCCGCCATTTTTTCGTTTTTGAAGGTGCTGTCTGATGTTTTTTTTAGAACAGCAACAAAAAAACGAAAATATTTTAAGAACATGCGGCGGCTATTGCCATCTCAAGTTCTTTTTTGGAAGCTAAAAGAACTTGACCAATCGAAATTGTAAAAAGCTGTCATTTCGGAGGAAATACAAGAATTCTTCTTCAGCTATATCTATCAAAAAACGAGTTTCTAATTCTACTTTCCAGCTTTCCCCAAATCTTCGACTGGCTTCCAGGCTCAATAATTTACTGCTTTTGTTCAAGTCCAAAATTCCACCAAAGAGAATCTCGGTACTTTGGACATCATTGAAAGCGAGCCGGCTTCCAACAAATAGATCATTGTCCAAACCACTTAGTGCCAATTCATCGCGATTGTCGAATAAATATTCTCCAATGACCCCTACATCGATGCCACTGTCTTTAATATTGGAAAAGGTATATTCAAAACCAGCAGCCAGGGCGAACATATTTTGAAAGTCATTGTCTCGGTATATGCTTTCGAATTTCCAAATCCAGGCACCTGTAATCGCCTGGAAGTCCAATCCTATTTGATGACTGAGTGGATAGTAGAGATCAAAAACATTGTTATCGGGATTCCATTCAAACAAAGGTTCTCTTCCATTGCCATAGAAATAACTCAGTCCCAGATCAAAGACACTCAAGGAATTAGACCATCGAAACGCAAAATCCGGGTGCCATTCTTCGGCATCTGTTTCAAATTGGATATCGTCTTTTTCTATCAGAAAAGGCGTTCGTAACCGACCTTCTTCCCCTGGAAATTGTCGCTTTCTAAAAAAAGGCATCACAAAGAAATCAAGCGTACCAAAGTTCCCAGCATAACTCAATTGTGCCATTGGTTGCCCCAATTTCTGTTCTCCATCAAAGCTTTCCACAAAATCCGTTTGATTGACAATATCTACCAGATGTGCTGACTCCGCGACTCCCCAAAATACCTTTTTCGCTCCCAGGCTCAGCTCCCAATTGTTTTTGATGCCTTGCCAGTAAAGCTCCCGAATATCCCAATGTGTCCTATTCTTATCCTGATCCAATCTGGCAAATCCTTTGAACTGGAACCTTTGATTGCCATTAGCCCATTCCAGATAATACTCCGGCTCGATGGCAATTCCGGTGTAATGTTTATGCTGACCAGGATACAGTCCTTTTTTTGGGAAAAATCGGTGATCAAACATAACATCCAGTCCAAATTCAGAATAAAGCTTGCGCTCTTCCTGAGAAAAAGCAGTTCCCGAAGAAATCAGGACTATCAAAAGGGATTTGAAAAAGTGGTTTAGCATTTTTTAAAATGGATTTTAAGTGAGGGAGCAAAGGCTTTAGGCCGGCTAAATGCCAGCCTAAAGCCTAAATCATTACTTCGCTCGCTTCAAACTATTTTGAGTAAAATCATTTTCCGTCAAACCCGTTTTGAAAGCATAATTTTCAAAAACCAGTTCCGTCTCCTTTCCAGTTTGGTGATTCACCATATGCATTTTTCCAGCACGCCAGTGCTTTCCTTCATACTGCTTATAATTGTGATAGGACAATGTCTTCAACAGTGCATTTTTCCGGTCGTAGAATTCCACTTTTTCGATTCGATAAGCTTTGTCTACATTGAACCAAACCAATTGCCGGGTATAGCCTGATTTTTCATCTACTGGATCCCGCTCAACCAATTCAGTTTTTGAACCATTCAATTGCTCTGCTCGCAAATATTTGTAGGTGTATTTTTCTACTTCCTGAGAGGACAAATCTTCATAGGCAAATTCGCTACCCATAAATGGTCCGGATTTATTGTTGGAAGAAATGCGTTTTACCCTGGCGATAGCTGGCAGGTAGAGCCATTGATCATCAGGTCCTTCCTTGTGTGTATAGGTTAAAGTGGCAGTGCCTTTTACATCTCTTGGGCTATTGAAAACGATCAGTGACTTGTCACCATCTTCGGTCAATTCTAAAATTTTATTGCTAAGGCTTCGCTCACTAACCTGACCATTTTTATTGCGCAAAAGCATTTTCAGGTTGACAGTCGTGCTTTCAAAACCCAAATCAGCTTGTTCTGCTTTTTTGGCGATGAGCAAACCCTTATTTTCAAAAGGTTGTGCTATTAAAACAGATACTGAAAAACTTAAAAAAACAAAGACTGGAAGAATGATTTTTAATAGTTTCATTTTTGATGATTTTGTTTTGTTTTCGCGGCGTTGCCGCGAAAACGGGAGGGATTTGGAGGTAGAACACTATCGAAATGCTTTCGATAGTGTTCTACCTCCAAGCCTCTTTCCCGAGCCGCCACAGGCGGCGAGGGCATTAGATAATTCTTTTTATGCCTTGACCAATTCCGGGATAGGCTGAACTTCTTTTTTCACTTGCTTCCCTCCTATCGCTATCAATAAGCCTGGTAATAACAAGAAATCAATAACCAGTGCTACGATGATGATTATGGTGGAAACCATTGCCATACCTGAATTCATACCAAAGTCAGATTGTGCTAAAACTAGGAACCCTGCTGTGAGTACCAAGGTGGTAGCTATTAATGCTCTTCCTACGGTCGAGAAAGCATATCGAACAGCTTCTTCTGGTGATTTACCTTGCTCACGCCTTGCCCGGAGGTATTTTGAAATAAAGTGGACAGTGTCATCGACGATAATTCCCAGCGTCATACCAAATACAATGGCAATACCTGAATTGATGTATCCTGAGGTCATTGCCCATATACCAAATCCTACTGTTACAGGCGTCAAATTTGGGATGAGACTGAGTATTCCATATTTGAAACTTCTCAATGCCAAAATCAGGATGAAGGAGATCAACGCGATAGCAAATGCTGTTCCCGTCATCATACTGCTGATTTGACGCTTGGACAAATGGGAGAACATACTCGCCGCGCTTGTCCCATGCGTAAACATATGATCCGGAGCCTGGTTTCTTAGCCAGTTTTCAGCACGATCCGTAAAAGCAATCATTTCGGAGCTTGATAGATTAGTCGTAGTCACTGTAAAGCGGGTTTCTGATTTGTCTACATTTACCTGGTTGTTTAAATCCAAACCAAATGGAAGGCTCATTTCATATAGCAAAAGGTACTGTGCAGCTTCATCCCGACTCTCTGGAACTTTATAAAAAGTGGGGTCGTCACCATGCATGGATTTGTTGATTCGGCTGGCAATTTCCGAAAAGCTATTTACATGAACGACCTCAGGTTGCTCGTAAAGCCAGGTGTCAAATTCATCCAGTTTTGACAAATATTCAGGATTATTTACGCCACCACTTTCACCTGCTCCCAAAGAAAATTCGACATTATAAATACCCGTTAAGTTGTCGCTGATGTAATCGGTATCCGTGCGGAACTCTACATTTTCACTGAAGTATTCAACAAACTCGTCATTCAAATCATTGCGTAGTGCCAGCAAGGAAATCAGTACAATTCCGAAAGCGGATCCCCAAAGCAACTTTTTATTGTTGGCAATGACAAAATCTGCCAATCGGTCAATTAAACCAGTACCTGTTGCATTGGATTTGGCAACTGCTTTTACTTTCAAGGGAAGCAAGGACATCAAAGCCGGCAAAGTGGTCACAGAAAATAAAAATGCACCCAACATGCCGATAGCCGTTATGTTTCCAAGATCGTGAAATGGAGGGGTATCACTAAAGTTTAATGTCAAAAAACCAATGACTGTGGTAATACTGGTAATGAAAACCGGCATGAAATTCAGCCGCAAACTTTCAACGATTGCTGCTCGTTTCTCCATTCCACCACGCATATTCTGTATAAGCGAAATGAGTATGTGGATACTATCCGCAATCGCCAAAGTCATGATAATTGTAGGGGCTGAGGCAGAAGGTGGCGTTAGTTTAATACCCATCCAACCTGCCATCCCCATGGCTGCCATGATGGATAGCATAATGATGACTATCGTTGAAAAGGTAGCACTCAGGCTTCTTGTAGCTAACCAAATCGTAAAAATGATTACCAAAAACATGAGCGGAATCAGGGTAGCCATGTCATTTTGGGAAGTCTCCTGAAAAGCATTGTTGAGCATAACCATCCCAGAGGAATAGGTTTTCAAACCGGGATTATTGGCTTCAAATTCATCTGTCAGGTTTCTAACAAAAGCTGTGACTTCGTCGTTCTCCGTCAGTTCTTTTCCGGGAATTTGCACAGTTATATTTACAGCTGTCAAAGTTCCATCTTCGTTCACCAATCGATTGACCAGTAAAGGTTCATTAACCGCTACCTCTTTGATATAAGCCAATTCTTCCGGTGTTTTTTCTTCTGCATTTTCAATTAAATCTTCTACATACAAATCATCGCCTTCTGCTTTGGTGTGCTGAAAATTGGTAATCGCATCCACCCTTGTAGAATAAGGTGTTTGCCAGGCTTCTTTTGTCAATGCTTCCACAGCAGCTAATGTTTCTGGGTTGAAAACATCGCCATCTTCCGGGCTAATTACAATAAATACGTTGTCGTCTTTCGTGTACTTTTCCTGTAGTGCTGTAAAAGCTTGCAGTTGTGGATTGTCGTCTCCAAAAAAGGCGCGGTAGTCCGTATTGAAACCCAGGAATTGTCCTCCATACCCTGCTGCCATTGCCAGCATGATGGTTCCAAACAAAACCACCCAACGTCTTTTCAAAACCCATTCAGCCCATTTTACCGTGAATGCGTTTTTTTTGTTTTCTGATTGCTTTTGTTCTTGCATAAACGAGTGATATTTTGATGTTTTTATTATTTCAAAATTCAAATAGTACGAAATTCGTAGTAAACTACATCTATAAAGCAAATTTGTTCGAAAATCGTATAATTTTATTTTCGTAAATTCTGGAAATCGTAAATTTTATGAAAAGAAAAATTAGAATTGAGTATGCAAAAATATCATACAAGCACCTCGTAATCAATCATTTAAAAACATACAAATAACATAAAAACGTTAAGTTCTGGGGGAGAAAAAAAATTATTTTTTTTATGATGCCAGTGCTGAGGTTCAAATTTTACCTAAAGACTGGCACCCTTTATATCGGCAAGTAATTGAATGTTCTTCATCATTTATTTCAGCTCCAGACATAAGATTAAAAAAGCTCAATTAGATAACTACTCGTCTCGAAATGCAACTTATCAGATTGGATAGTGATGTTGACTTACGACCTACCGATTGAATGGATCAACTAAAAAGTCTAAACCTGAATTGCCATTATTTCATTTGCAATTTCCTCTGGAGTTCGATCAAAAAGAATATCAGGATCCTCAACGGTATATACCTTCAGCCTTTTTGACTTTCCCTTGAGCGTATGTTCACCCAATTTCAAAATACGTAGATCAGATGACGCTTCATAATATTTCATAAACCGCTGGTCAAAAAGTATCGAGTAACCTATTTCTCTTGTCAGGGACTCCAATCGCGAGGCAGAATTAACGACATCACCCAAAATAGTATAATCTTTCTTAATTGTAGAACCAATATTGCCTCTCACTACTATTCCCGCTGAAAGTCCTATGCCACAATAGGCAAGGCTGAGAAATGCGGAATCAGAAATCTCACGTTGCTTTTTAAGTCCTTTAATAATTTCAATCGAAGCCCGCAAGGCAGATGTAGCGGCTTCAAGTGGGTAATAAGCCATAAAACCATCACCGGTTAATTTGGTAATTCTACCATTCGATTTTTCAATAGCATTGGATGCTAATTCGAAAAATGTATCCAGAAGAATTTTCATTTCAGACAGATTAATTTTTTCTGTAATCGTGGTGAAAGAGACCAGATCCGAAAACAAAACCACTAATTCATCGCGCTTAAACTTCCAATACACGGGATTCAACCCCTGCTGGATTCCATCTAGAACTTCTACAGGAGTGTATTTTTCCAAGATTTGATGCGTACCAGTCAAAGAATCTAAGAGGTTTTGAATGGGTAATATCAAGTCATTGGTATTGTTTTCTAGAAGAATAGTTTTCATATTCCATTGACCATACTGACGTTCCTCAATATTCTTTTCGATATTTAGAATGAAGATATTACTGTGTCTTGGGTCTTGCTGAATCCTGTTGAAACAATCGGACAATAGTTTGCTATCTCCCTCAATTATCTGGTAAAAATTGCCTCTCAAGCAAATTAATACACCGGTCAAATTGTCCCTCTTGTTGTTTGCTACTGAAACTCTGCCAATTTCTTCGATGTCTTCGGACGTGAGTTCCTCACTATA
This sequence comes from Saprospiraceae bacterium, assembly GCA_041941305.1. Classification (GTDB taxonomy): domain Bacteria; phylum Bacteroidota; class Bacteroidia; order Chitinophagales; family Saprospiraceae; genus JANSWP01. The sequence continues at coordinate 48,418 of JBGTQJ010000043.1, read as the reverse complement.
AGAACTTATGTAGGTAATACGATCCATTACCACAAGGTATAAATTTTTCATTTACCCTGAACGTGCACCACTTGGACTTAGATAAGGCAGTCACTTATCTCGATAAACTCCCGCCTTAATTCTTCGCCAAAACCATAAGCTCTTGATTTTCAGTTTGTAAAAATTTTAAACATACTCTTAAAGGCTATTTCTCTTTTCTTTAGTTCATCCATTTAACCAACTCAGAATTAGTCATCGCTTTATGTATAACAAACTTGAACCGATTTGAAAATGGCTAATAAATATGCTGGTTTTTTTTTCTAAGGTAACCACTCCTTCTCTTAACAAATTAACCACTCAGTACAACCGGGAAAAATCATTATTTTTACTTTCATTCAAAAAACCATTTACAAAACCCCTGCATCAAATAGAATGAAACCAGGACTACTCATAGCATTCCTTTGCCGCTTGTTTATTTAGGCTCGGGAGAATTCATTTCAAAATGAAGAATTATCCTGAAGCTGAAAAACACTTTCGAAAAGTATTGACCCTATATCCTCCTTATAATTCCCACTTTTTCATGGCTCAAATATTTATTGCTACTGACAGGACGGAAGAAGGTGAGCAATATTTTAAAGAAGCTCAGGACTCGAATAAAAATAAGACAATAGATATTTACCTATTGCGGTGTTTAGGATTTATTTATTTAGCTAATAAAGACTATGAACAGGCAAAAGCTTTATTTCAAAAAGCACTGGATGCTGCACCAAATGACCATAGGCATTATTTCAATTTTGCAGTTTTTTATGCCGCTCAATCCAATATCAAAGAAACCATCAAATGGCTTGAACAAGCGATTGAAAAAGGGTATGCTCAATATTATTTAATTCAGGATCTTATATTGAAATACGATGACATTCGCAATGATGCCGAAATTAAAGCCTTGATGGAGCAGTACTTTCCGGATGAGGTAAAAGAGTAGGAAAGAAAATCCAAGGTTTTGGTTGGCGACTTATAGATGGCTTTCTCCAATTTGCGAGGCAACTCTAAGTTGCCGCCCAAATGGCAGCGCACTAGCCATGAGGGACATATTTGTGTAAATTGTTGGTCACTTTCTCCAACATTTCAATGAAGTTATTGGCTTCGTATTCTTTTAAATCGTCCAAAATTTTATTTGCCATTTCACTTTTCATCTCGGTCATCAATTGATGCGTGCTTTTCCCCAATTCATCCAAAACGATAGAAATGGAGCGCCTGTCTTCTGGAGAAAATTGCCGTTGTAAATAGCCTTTTTGAACCAATTTATCTACCAAACCTGTGGTAGTACTTACTGGAATTTGCATGTAACCTGCAATTTCTCGCATAATCACTTTTTCGTTGTCTCCAACAAAAGAGACAATCATTAGATCTTTTTTTGAAATATCTTCAGTAAGCCGCAAGCAAGTATCGTCTATTTCCTGCATCATCATGATCATACGCCCCATTGCTTCGATGAGTTGATCTGCCTGCTGCTTTCTGTTTTTGTGTTCTGGGTTCATCTAAAATGTTTTATCAAGTACTGTAAAGATAACCTTGCCTGTGACATTTCGGTTTATTTTTTAAGAAAACCACAACAACTTCATGATTAAAGGACAGATTATAGGTTTGAAATTTAGGTTTTTTATAAAAATCTACACGAAATCTTAAAATTTCTCAATAAACCTTCCTTTTCGTTAAAGAAAAAATAAGGAAGCGGTTAGGCTGTAAACATTCCCGAATACCCTTCGTCTCTTCCCTACTTTATTATAAAAAAGAAAGCCTTTGGTCACTGGCATTTGGTTTTTAGCTTTTTCGACAAAAAAGACCAAAACCAATAACAAATAGCCAACAGCTCATTTCTTTTATTCCTATTCGACGCAAAACAAGTTTTGTCAACCTTAAAACTCTAGCGTTATGAAAAATCGAAAAAACAGCTTTCACCCTTTGGCAATTTTAGTTGCCCTTTTCATGACCACCAATATTTTAGCTCAAGGTCATGGCCATGAAGGAGATTTGGTTCACCTCACTGGTAAATATTTTCACAAATCCGCCACCCAGATGTCGCAAGAAGCATTGGCTGCCTATGACGGGAAAGATTTACCCAATTCACACAATGGAAGAAAGCCAGATTTTCTTTCTCACAAAATGAGGCATTATCGGGTTACGATTAACAGCATTCGTTGTGATGCAATTCCTAAAGGAGAAAATGCACATAGTGATGAAGTGAATGGCATTGCTGTGCAAAAAGTTAAGCAATTTCCAGAGGGCAATGAATTGGAAATCATGGGTTTGATTGCGATTTCTCCGCTTAGTTCAAAAAATAATTATCGCCAACGAGATGGCGGCAATGATATTATCTTTAGCCGTGACCTCAACGGTACCAGCCTTCTTACTGCTCATTTAGATAAAAAAACCCGAGTGAATCGCACTAAGGATTACTATATCCGAAATGATAAATTGAGTGGTGCTGGCTTTAGACTAAAATTTGCTTTGCTGGAATATGATAAAGTAGGAACCAAAGATGAGCCTTTTAAGGCAGCACATTACGATGTTAAGGTGGGCAACTGGAACTGGGATTCAGGCACAAGCAAAAAATACGAAAAGCGATTAAGCACTTCAGATAATCAGCAAGTCATCACTGTATTTTTCACAGTTGAGTTGATCAAGAAGGTTTCTGACAAGGAAATGTTGGATGCTGTTTGTAGCAGAAATGTGGGCCATACAGAAAGATTGATTCACAAAGGCGGAAATCCTCATGCAAAACATTTGCTGGCCTATGCTGCAAAAAATTGTGATGAAAGAATGATTGACATGTTGATGGACTATGGTGCAAAGCCCAAAGCTGCTGACTTGCAGGAAATCATGAGAGAAAGCAATTACAGCAAGGAAGCAGTCAAGCTATTGGTTGGTTTGGGAGCTGTGCCTGGGGATAGAGAATTGCAAAGAGCCATTGAATGCAATCAGGCGGATATGGTCCATTACTTTTTGAGAAATGGCGCTTGCCCTACTGAAAAGAATTTGCGAACTGCACTGAAAAAGAATCAACGAACAATTGCTTACAAATTGATAGACTACGGTGCGCCATTGTCTGAAAACATATTGGAGCTGGCGCTTCATCAGGGAGATATCGATTTAGTGAATTTGATTTTGAATAAAGGCATTCGCCCAACCTCTAAAATGTTGGTAGGTTGCGTTGCTGATCAAAATGTGGCTATGACTCGTTGTTTGTTGAGAAAAATGAAGCCCGATCGCTATGCATTGATGGAAGCTGCTAACCAAAATTCTTATGAATTATTTGCTCTATTGATTGACAATGGGGGCTATCTGAACAATAACGATTGTATCAACAAAGCCATAGATTTCAACAATTATGAAATCATCAATCTGGGCTTGAGGCATGGAGGTAACGTGAATGAGGCTCTGAATTATGCCATCAAAAGAAACAATCGAAGCATCGTAATGCTTTGTTTGGATAGAGGAGCAAATGCAAATTTGGCATTTCCTTTTGCAGTGCACAACAACGATTTGTACTTCTTTAATGACTTGTTGTACCGTTACAATGGCAATGCAAATGATGGTTTGGCAGCAGCAGTGAAGGGAAACCACATCAGAATGGCGGAAGATGCACTGAGAACTGGCAGAGCCAATCCTAGTTTGCACATCAAATACGCAGCGGATAGGAATAATGAAGAGATGATTCGTATGTTGATTGATTATGGAGCAGATCCAAATCCAGCCATGTTGGGAGCTGTGAAAGCTAATAACACCGAGTTGGTGAAATACTTGATGGAAAAAGGAGCAACCGCAACCGACGGTGACTTGATCAATCAAGCTACCGAAAATGGAAATTTTGTGTTGGTGGAATTGTTTGTAGAAAATGGTGCCAATCCGAATGACGGAATGACCTGTGCTGTAAAAAACAACCACCTTGAAATTACTGAATACTTGTTATGGAAAGGTGCTTTGGTAAGTAATTATATTTCTGTTCCTGCAGCAAAAGGATTGAAAGATATGGTTTTCCTGCTTTTGGAATACGGTGCCAATCCGGATGAGGCGATGCGCAAAGCAGTAGAAAATGAGCGTACTGAAATCGTCAAAATGTTGCTCGATTATGGTGCGAATACCAATGGTCAATTGGCTAGTCCTGCAGCAAAAGGGGATCGCGAAATGGTGGAGATTTTATTAGCTGGAGGCGCCAATCCGAATGACGGTATGCAGGCTGCTGTTGATAAAAATCAAACTAGAATCGTAGAAATGCTATTAACTCATGGCGCAAGAGCCAAAGGTTTTATTGAAACGCCTATAGCTCGCAACAATCGAGAAATGACATTGTTATTGCTCGAAGCAGGCGCCAACCCAAATGAGGGTATGTTCCTGGCAGTGCAAAAGGAAAATATCGAAATGGTGAAAACCCTTTTGAAATATGGTGCTGATGGAAGCAAAATTGATTTCCTGAAGATGGCCGTGAATAAGAAAAATGATCGCCTGGTGACCATTTTGGCAGAAGCCGGAACTGATGTGAATCATCGATTTTCAGATGGCAAAACCATCATTCACCTGGCTGCATTCAAAGCCTACAACTATCCAGTAATTAGAGCGCTTGTAGATGCTGGCGTTGAATTGAATGTATATGACAGAAGGAAGAATTCTCCACTACACCTGGCAGTTGCCATTGGAAAAGAAAATCTTGAAGTGATTCGTCTTTTGGTAGAAAACGGTGCAGATGTTAATGCAGTGAATCAGGAGGGGAAGTCCATTTGCAAAGCTGCCAAGCATTTGAAGGTGAGAAAGTATTTGAAGAAGCAGGGGGCGAAGAAGAAGGGTTGGGGATAGGATTCAAACGACAGCAAATAAAAAGAGAGGCGCTAAATATGTAGTGCCTCTCTTTTTATTTGCTGTCGTTTGATTTCTATGTCTTCTTTTTTATACAACTCTTCAAAAACAAGTTATCCAGATAATTTTTGAATAGCAGATTTGATATCAACCATTGCTCTTACACGAGATTTCTCTACCGCTTGCATTCTTGCAGCAATCCAATCAGGATGTGATTTAGATACTATTAAGAATATAAAAAGATGCTCCGTGGCCACGACACAAGGTGCTGATTGCGAAAAGTAAGAATGGGAAGGAGATGATAGTCCATAAGTTACCAGATATTCAAATAGACCAATGCCCATGCCCTATACCTACCACATACCATTTTCCTTCAAACTGCTTCAATGCTAGTCTTAGCCCTGACCAGTCCATGCCTCCATGGCTTTTGTCAAATCCGCAAAAATGGAAATAGACAAAACTTGCTTTCGGAAAAAATTCAGACATATTATCAACTGCATTAGTACCTCCTTTTAAAACAGTATTGAATCCAATGGCATGAGGTTGAACAAAATTGGCATCATATATTTCTTTGAGATATTGTTCGAATGTAAAATCCGGATCAGTTTCAAAATCAAAAGGTGGACTCCATTTATATATTGCCCGGTCACCAAACTGAGGCATAAATCGCCGGATGTGGTCAGCCGAAAAAATCAGCTCGCTTTCCGTGAAAACGGTTTCTAAAGAAAAACAAATTCCCTTTTCAGGATGCACTACATCAGCAAGTTGTTCGTAATTTTTTTCCTTGATTGCCCAAACTGTTTTTTGGGCTACATTCACCGCCTCTTCCTCAAGCAAGCCAAATTGGCGTGCCAAATAATGGCTATTCACCCAGCCTGAAATATTTTTATATCGAATCGGCAACCATTCTTTTGCTTTGATAGATTCATTGTTATCAGGTATGGTTATCCATGGTTCATAAGCTGCGATTCTTTTTTGAGAAGCCGATTGAGAATTATTGACCATTTCTTGTGTAATCTTTTGATACCTTTTTGGCACCCATAGCTCTCCAAAAGGTACCGACGTTGCATCGATCTGGATATTGATTCCATGAGAAGGAATGGTGCCTAGAATGTCATAAGAGATGCCTGGTCTGCTGCGGATATTGAGTACATCTTTTGATTCTACGTTGACGACTGCATATAGAGCAGTAGCTGAGTTGCTTTGTTCCTGAGTAAAAGCAGTGTTAATCAAAAGAATTAGAAAAAGGGCGATTAGATTTTTCATGTTTAAATTTGAATGAAGAAAGTCAAAAAAATGGCTACCGAGGCGTAAAAAAATCCTAAGACTCGGTTAAGTAACTCGGAAAATATCCGTTCCACTTTTTAAGATTGTTTAGGAAGAAGGCATTTTAAAAATCAATTTGGCAAAAGCGGATTTAAGAATGCCGACATTAAAAACTATAACCAATTGTCGCAGAATTTTGCATAAATCTATCATTCTTGCCTTGGTCAAAGAAATCTAATTTATCTGAAGTAAAAACTCCGAAATTCAGGGAATATCCTGCAAAAATTGATTCGGACAAATAATATTTAAACCCGGTACCCATGTTTATGGAGGTGTAAAAACCCGGCACTACACATTCCATTTTCATTCTGTCGGTAATCCGGTTTAACCCTATACCAAAATATACAAATGGCTGAAATTTGCTTGATTCGGAGAAGATATAACCATTGGCAAAATCTATTTGCAAGGCCAGATTTCCGGAAAACATAAAAGAATTTAAATTTTCAGTTTTGGGATTTATCCCGTGCCCTTCGTTCTCCTTGTCCTCATTTTCATGGTGATGGTCATGTCCATGGTGTTCTTCAAAATGGTTGGCTTCATGGTCATTTACCTGGCAATATCCCAAGTCCCCAAAAGTGGTAAAGAACTTGATGTCAAAAAATTTATTCAGCGAATAATCCAGTGTTAAGCTACCTACACCATATTCTGTGCTATTGAATTTGTAAAAGCCATTGCCTAAATCACCATTATACTGTTGAAAACCAAACCCGCCATAAAAATCAATTTTCTTTTGAGAAGTTTGAGCTGAGCAGTTTATGGAAATAGCGATTAGGAGTAAGAAAAAAAGATATTTTTTCATAATGATAAAATTTTGATTAAGGAATGGTGACAAGAAATCTAGTAGGACAGAGCTTAGGAATGTGAGTTGTTTCATGGTTGTTGTTTATAGTTATGAATGACTTGTCATGAAATCCAAACTATCATATTATTGAGTGATTAAGTTGGTAGTAGTTTTAATTAACTATTCATTGGGGTTCCAGGATTTTTCGCCACAGAGTTTGCATTTCCATAACCAAGGTCCCATTCCTCGGAAATCTTTGTCCCATTTGTGCCTATGGTCGCTTATTGGTTGTTTTTTTAAAGGAAATATTTCTTCGGGAGGTTCTGGAAGTAATCTTCTAATTGGAATTCCCTCAATGACATCGTGGCACATACCATCGAGAAACCCTTGGAATATTTTTTCCCATTCTATCTTGAATCCAGCATAATTAAAAAAGTCATTTACCCAAACTTCATATATTGGAGTCGAAGCATCTTGCCCATCATAATCAAAATTTAAGTTGTTATTTAAATCATAAACCCATTCCATAGCTTTATCCCATAAAAGTCTGGCTTCTCCTGCATCAATTGAGTTACATCCTTTTCGTAAATAATCTTCAAAAGATTTTATCATCCATAAAGTGCTTATGGATTCTGACATAAACCAGGTGTCAATTTCAAGGTGTCTTTTAGGGTGTAATCCTTTATAATCTTGGAGCGCATGAATTACTTCGTGCCAAATGGTTTTATCATCAGTATCCTCAATCTTTTTTTCAAAAATAATATCCCCTCTATCATACTTAAACCAAGGACTTAATAAGCCATTTATATATAAAGCGCTGGCACCCTGGCTTCTCGCATATTCAGGGTCGATATATATCTCGTGGTCATAGCTATGAGGAGGTGTTCCAACGTGCTTATTAAAACATGGTGCAACTAGAGTTAAATCCCCGAGAGAAACATAATTATTAAAACAATATCCATCATAAGTGCAAAAAAATTCTTCAAGATTATCAAAAATCTTGTAAGTTCGCATAGTAGGGTCATCAGGAAAAAATAGATACCTTTTTACATTGTGAACTCCACATTTTTTGGGAGGGGACATAAAACTGTAATCATAGTGTTTATGGTCAGAGTCAAAAGTTTCTTCACATTCTTTTACCAAAACATTATCCCACCATTTTTCTGGAGGAGAATCTTTACCTTGAACACAAAAATCCATTTTATCTTTTGCTAGGTGTTCAACTCGAACAATTTCCTCTCCGGGCTTAGGGAACTCAGAGACTCGATAGCAAGCCTTGCTTTCTGTGGAAATGCTTGCATTCGCCATTTTAAATATGACATCTTTATTTAATGCAAAACTGGAGTAATTGTAGTCAAATTGTGGTTCAGATTGAAGCATTACCCAACTTGTCTCAATGGGATCTTCATATTTTTTCCTTATGACATCCCCATCACATTCTACAATTAATTCATCAAAATCACGCTCTTTCGAAGTGTAGAATAAAAGCTCGCCTGGTCTTACTATACCGTGACTATTATGAGAGGGACTATCTTTAAAAACACGTGAGATATCGTGCCCCTTTTTATCTAACTTTGGTTTTCTCTCCCAAGAATAAGAGATTTTACACTGGTTTTTATTATACTTAACTTCAGGCAATGAAATTGGCGTGATAGGGTTATTTATATCAATTTTTAATTTTAAATCAAAAGGTAGTTTGTTTGAAAGAAACATAATAGTGATTAACTTTTCATTTGATTCAGCTTTAAATTTTTCTGAATCATTATTGTAAGCTGTACACTTGATAATAATTTTTCGACTAAAACAAACATATTTAGTTTTTGGGAATTCAAACTTTTTCCGAATTAAATAATGTATCATTGATTTATAGGGAGGGAAATAAACTGCTGCCCCGCCTTTACTTATCAAGTTCCCTTTTGTGTTAGGATTAGCTCCAATATCTACCCAAGTATTTTCTTCAATTGTAGGAGTGAGTCTAATTTCATCAAGAACAACTTCCCATTTATAATAAACTTCATCTCTTAAAGGGACAAATAAATAACTTTCATTTGAATATTCTACTCCATCTATTTCATTGACTGGTTTACATCTGAATGGTTTGTAATCAAAATCCCAAGCTTGAGCATGTAATAAAATAGGAGCTCCATATTCGATTATTTCATTTTCTGGGAAAGCGTCGACTCTTAGAACAATATCTTCTCCTTTTTCCGTAGGGAGTTCTTCAAGTTTACAAAAAGATATTTCAACATCTCGATTCCCAAACAAAAATTCCGGAAAGGTCTCCCCCTCAAACAATCGAATAATAATGTTATAAGAAGTAGGCGTTGTCGCCGTCCAACCTGCCTGTAATGATTCCGACAAAGTATATTGTCCTGGTTCCGTTACTACAAACTCGAATCTTCCATTTTTGTTAGTAGTTGTTGTTTGCGTACCATTTGGACCTTCCAGTTTGATTTCATAATTTTCAATACCGGGTTCTTCTCCGGGAGTTGGGGGATGCCCTTCCCAACTACCATTTCCATTCAAGTCGTTAAATTTATAACCCACAATAATTGGCGGTTCTGGTTCTTGTTGGTCTTGAGTGATAGTTAGGTTCGAGTATGTCAAATCAACTTGAATAAAGTCATCACACCCCCTCCCTCCCCACAAGTACTCCCCTTCTTCAAATCCAAAATGAGCTGGTATATTGATAATTTCAAATCCGAATACTTTCAATTTGAAATCCGGTTCTTTTTGAATAAATACTTCTTCATCTGTCATACCAGGCTCTTTTTTGACAAAAATAAATTCGATAGCCTGGTCTTGTGGTCCATCCCAATAAAGTTGGAAATCTATAAATTGCAATTCTTCTGTAGAAACGGTGAGTCCACCTTCAGGATAGACAGGGATGGGATTTTGGCAGGCATTGATTACTACATCTCCACAGCCCTCATGTTCATCTGACAAAGGCAGTCCATTTTTATCCACCAAGCGAAAACACATAAAATAAACTCCAGACGGCAATTGCCCTTCATTTTGTACAAATACATCAATTCCTTCATAAAAATTGAAATGTTGAAGGATAAAGAATTGGGCAGGTAAAAAGGGGGTCAGCCCTGGAAATGCTATAAATGTCGGACTGCTTCCTGTTTCTGCCACCAAGCTTCCAGTTTCATTAAACATTTCTGCCTGGATGCAAAATTCAATAGATGCATTCGTTTCATTTTGCACATGCAATACAATGCTATACACATGTAGCCAATCTTCCACATAAGCTGTAATATCGGGATTGACTTCCAGTGTCGGGATGAGGGGATATTCCTGTGCAAATTGCTTTTTTCCGAAACAAAAGAAAAGGCAAAAAAGAAGCCAGACATAGCCTGTTTGCTTGAATCGAAATACCTTTTGATTTTGAAATTTAAGGGTTGTCATGGTTTGTAATTTTTTTTAATTCAGGTTTTTGGGTAGAAAACTTTCAGCTAAGCAGGTAGACCTATTAAATAATGGTTTTTAACAGGTCAACCTACTTACTTCCAAAGTATCTGATAACTTTTTTCGAAGTAAGCATCATACTCAAAACCGATACTCCAACTCCAAAGACCCAATTGTTTCTCTAAAAGAAATCATCCCTGGCATTTCCGCTTCACTTCGAATCAGATTGACAAATAATCGAAACTGTAATTGGTCGGTCAACCGGTATTGCACATTCAACTGATACCGCCATATGGTTCGATCCAGGGTTTTGTTTTGAAATTGTAAATTGTAAGAAAAGTGGTATCCTGCAAATAGCTTTCGATTGAAAAGGGACTGATTAATGCTCAAATTGGCATTCAATCGCTCGGTCGTTCTTTCTGGAAAACTGTATTCAAAATATTGCAAACCAGGTGTCAGTGTCAATCCTGTTTTTGTAAATCGAAGATTGTAGCGTAAGGCATAACCTTTGGCTTGAAAACGTTCACTGTCGGTTTCGGTATCTCTATTCAGTTGGCGGTAGGTATAATTCATTGATAAAGTCTGGCCAATGCGCTTGCTTGGAAATAGAATGCGAAAACCCACACTAAAGCGATTCGTAACGCGACTAATGAGAACAGTGTCCGACAACCACTCACGATGCTTGGTTTGGTCAAAATGAAAATTGGCGTAATTGAATTGGACATTCAAGTTTCGATTGGGCGCAAGTTGGAGATTGACCGAACTGATTTGCCGAAAACTATTGGCAAGGCGCAAACCGGACAGGTTATTTCGCTGCCAGCCATAACGAGCGCGGAGTCTGAATTTTCTATCAAACAAATTGAAATTGGGCGAAACAGTGATGTCTTCTACGTCATTCAACAAAAACCAGATGCCCATGGAACGATAGTCCGAATCAATCCGCCGATAGCGAGTTTCTATTCCAAAATTTTTCAGTTTGAGTCCCAAACTCCCTTGCAAGGCATAATGATAATGTGTGGACAATCGTGGGGTGATTACTTTTCGGAATAGGTCTTCCCAAAAATCATGAGCTAAAGTAACCGTGTCTGAGCGTTGGTTTCGAGTAAAAGCACTAAGCCCACCGTCTATATCGAAATGCAGCACCCGCCACAATTTTTGCTGAGAGCTAATGCCGATGACGGTGTTTTGTGTCGGAAAAGTAGTACTGCTATCAGGAAAACTGATGGAGGTGGAATCATCTTCGGCGTGGAAATACAACAAATCCACATAATTTTCCTCTTTTCCAAAACCCAATTTAAAAGCATAGCCTTTTCGCTCAAAACGAGGCGGAATAATCAATTGGCGGTTGCTATCAAACTTTTCTTCTTCCGGATTTTGAAACCTGCCATAAATTGCGCCGATTCGCAAAAAGGAGGGCGTTAATTCAATGCCTGCTCCCACGAAAGTTCTGCCATTTAGCGTAAAAGGAGAGAAATGAACATTATTGTATCCCAAATGCAATGTCGCCCATTTATAAGTCGGACTAATGCCAATTTTATTGTAATACTGGGCAAAAGGGTTTTCGCGATTCCCTGCATTGATCCGGACAGGCATTTTGAAATCACCCCATTCCAACCGAGGCAAGCCCGAAATATGCCAGGTTGGGTTCTCATATCTGTTTTCAATTCCATTAGTATTGTTATATAATAGGCGTGCAGATAGATTGCCTTTTAAGATGGGCTTTTTCCACTGGCTTGTTGTTGGTTCATTTTCACCATGATTGCTCATGGAGTCGATTTGTCCAAAAATCTGTTGGCTGAAAATGGTCAGAATAAAAAAGAAGATATGAGAAATAATTAATTTCATGGATTGCTTTTTGGGAAGTTTTGACAATAGGATATTAAACGCCGACAGAGCTAATTTCTCTGATTTCGGCTAAATTTTCAGCAATCAGTAGAATCAGCATTTAAAAAACCTCAAATACAAATTTGTCAAAACTCCAAGCTTTTTGAACCGTTGAATTAAGTGTCCAAGCCTTAGAATCCGTGTTCTCAATAATGTCTATCATCTCTCACAGAAGGTACCGTTTTAGGAAATTCCGAAGGGTCTGGAATCAAATCTCTATCAACATGAGCAGGCCTTGCTTCTGAAGCATCTCGAATGACTCTATAATTTTCATAACCATTTCTTACGCATTTCACTTCCCAGTCAAAGGCATAATTGCCAAGACCGCTTAGCAATTCTACTACCTCAAAACCATCCGCTGATTTTTTCACAACTGCCAAACCTTTGGATTCGCCGGAAAGCGGTGTAAGAACCACTGTCATGGTTGCTGCATTGGCTACAATTCGATAATGTTCGGGAAAGGAAACTGTGGCTTTTCCATTCTTCAGATTAGCAGTGCCCCTGAGATAGGCGGCGAGTTCAGGACCCTCAAGGCTTCCATACCAGATTTCTTTGCCTGGTTGGCTTGGGTGATTCATTTTGAAGTTTTTAACATTCGCTGCAATTGTGCCATTTCCATTTTGGTCAATGAAAAAATAGGCTTTTAGAACGTTATTGGCATCAACGACCCCCATTAGTCCATGATTTGGGTAATTTTGAACATGCCCGATTAGGGTATTAAAATTGCCATTCGATCCTATTACATCGAGGATTCCAGCTTGATGGGTACAGGATTGCATGATGGTGGTGGTTTGTTCATCATTTTTGACCTCAAATACTCCATAAGCTTTATTTCCGTAAGTAACCTTGCAAATATTGGAGACATGCTGACCTGTAATTGGGTCGTATCGTTTGATTCCATCGTCTGTAATTACGACCCCTCCTTGAGTGGTACAGTATTCCCCAGTTTTAGCTTTACCTGTATATTCAACGGTTTGGGTGTTGGTATTTTCAATCCATGGTCCTTTAAGGGAACTAAGGTCAACGGCTGTGGTTTCTCCTCCTTCATTGATAATTAATATCGTATTGTTAAGAGTGGCATTATCTATCAATTCATTTTTAGGATCTGCATCAGCATCATTCAACAGGGAAATGAGATTAATGGATTTTGTCTCTCCCGCTTCTACAATAGTTAAGGTCATCGTAGATTCATCAAAATCAAGGATCTCTATTGTTTCATTAAGAGGGTCTGCATCAGTATCATTCAAAAGTGAATAAAGGTTAACAGATTTTGTCTCTCCCGCTTCGGTAATTATCAGTGTATAATCCGTTTCATCGAATTCCATAAATTCTATTGTTTCATTGAGAGGATCTGCATCAGCATCATTCAACAGGGAAATGAGATTAACGGATTTAGTCTCTCCCGCTTCTACAATAGTTAAGGTCATCGTAGATTCATCAAAATCTACAATTTCGATTGTTTCATTATCATTGGATAAATCACCTGTGTTATGGATGGTATTTCCAATAATATTGATTCCATTACCAGGAGTATAAATTTCTCCATTATCATTGGCGGGAATCCAATCCATTCCACTCCATTTTAAAACCTGACCAGCAGCCGCCCCCATCTGGTTTAGGTCGCCAGCACTAATGCTTCCATCTGCTATTTCCTGGCTTCCTATTACGTTATTTTGTATTTGTAAATTTGAAAAAGTGCCTGAGATATCTCCTCCGGCTATTGTAGAAATGGTAATATCGTCATTTGGGTTTATATCACCTGTATTGGTTACAGTTTCTCCAGAAATAAGGATCCCTGGTCCTCCTACTAAATTTGTGCCGCCATCAAGGCTACCCAAATCCACCGAATTTCCTCCTGAAATGCTTAATTGGTCATTGTCCGGATTAAAGGATAATATTTGAATTTCATTTTGGCTGCTGGCATCTCCGTCAATTACACCATCCTGAATAACACTCAGGTCAATGGAATTGCCATCCTCAATGGAAAGATTGGTTCCTAAAAGTGAAAGTTTCTGGTCATCGGTACCCCCAGGTGGAATGATTCCTGAAAGATCGACTGAATTGCCATTTTGAATAGTCAAATTGGTTCCAATAAGTGAAAGAAACTGGTTGTCATTTCCTCCGGTAGGAATCGTGACCGTATTTCCATCAGAAATGGTCAAATCACCACTTATGGAATCATAAAGAAGATTTTGCAATTCATTTGTTGGATTAGGGTCTGCATCGTCTTTATTGCCTACATCTTCAGCATATAAAGCATAAGGAACGCTAACCAGTGGAGCAGTACCGGCATTTGAATAATTTGCTCCACCCATAGGATCTATTTCGACTTTTAGAAAGAATGGACCATTTGGCCAAATAATATTCGAAAAACTGCCAGTTACTAATAAACCAGCGCCAACTGCTATGGCAAAAACTCCTTCGTCATTTGTATTTGGAAAATGACGTTCGGTAAATAATACCGTTCCATCTGGAGTTCCATGAATGATGGAGACTTGAATTCCAATGTTTCCGGTTACAATCTCCCCATCAATTTTTGCGACTCCTTGATATTTGAAAATATTGGGAACATTATTTTGAGCAGATAGCATCGCTGCCAGACATATAAGAATAACACCTGCAAATAATTTGGAAACTCTCATAAGGCTATATTTTTTGAATTTTAAAAATGGAAATTAGTTTGTTCTTTTCGTCAAGAAATTTCAGGAAAAAAGTCCCGGCTGGTAATGTATTTAAGTCTAAAACCTCTTGATCAATTGAATAAGGTAAATCCTTGTTTATCAATACCTTCCCAGAAACATCGAATAATACTATTTTCAGATTTTCAGCAAAACTCGAATGTATTTGAACCAATGCGCTAGTTGGATTGGGAAATACCTGAATATCAACTTCTTCAAATTCTTCGCTTGAATAAACAGTCACATGCCCTCCTTGGTGAAAACCCTGGCATACGAATGTTTCATTGGAATCAAGCGTTTCTACCATCCATTCTCCCAAAGTACCTGTTAAAGTGAGCAGGCCATCGTCGAAAGCATGACAGGAACTACCTACCACATCTTTTTCTATATCTAATACCCCAAATTGTAAAGGAAGGACAATGATGATAGCCTCATCTTGATCAGTTTCTTTATGCTCTTCGTGTTCCTCTTGTTGATGATGGTCGTCCCAAACTGTAAGCGTCACCGTATAGACACCGGGAGTAGCATAGGAATGATATATGGATTCACCTTCTTTATCATTATCATCATTTGATTCATCTACGCAATCTTTGTCCCAGTCAACTTCTGCTTCAATGCTATTTATGTTTGCATCTAAATCCCAAATCCATCGAGTCACCTGACCATCAGAATCTGATGACCCTGAGCCGTCTAAATTAAAAACTTGTCCTACAAAAACTGTCAGATCCTCTCCTGCATCTGCTACAGGTTCGTAATAGCGGTGGAGAAATTCATCCCACTTGGTCTCATTCGGAAAATGGAAATTTGAAGCAGGTGGATGTGGGTGGTTTTCCGGTGGCGGTATACAATCATTTTTGTCATAAGAATATCTTTCTTCCAAAGGTTCAAAAGGGGGTTGCATCTCATATTGAATGAAGGGTTCATCGTATGCGTCCATGTCAAAAATCTGTTTCGTTTGATATTCTGGAAAATAAATGGATAGACCATGTACATCCTGATTCTTCGTTGCATTGCTCTCTGCAATAATTATATCTCCGCCTTCTATTAAACTGACTATAGTTGGAGCTTTTCCTTTATAATTGTTTGGAATTTCTTGATTGTCCCAAATTAATTCTGCGAAGTGAGAAAGGTCTATATAATTAAGGTCTCCAAAAAATTCGGTTTGTTGTAGAGCATTCCTTATTTTGATTTGGACATTATCATTTTGATTATAATTAACTCCAAAGTTAAAATTGTAATCTTCTAGCCCCGTAACCAAATCATCTGCAAAGCCACTCACAGTCTCCACCAGGTTTTCAAATTGATTATTTAAAGCTACAGCGCTTAGAGTAGTAAATGGATTGAAAATTTTATTTTCATAATGCTTTTCATATTCACTTACGATTTGTGCTCCAAATTGATTGGCATTCCAGGAAGTATTTAATTTTAAATTAGAGATGATTGCTTCATATGGCCAACCATCATTACTTTTTCTATTCTGACTACCTACAAACACTCGAGCATGATCATAAACCTGATGAGCTACTTCTATCATTCCCATATAATCTGCATCGAACCCCACAACATCAAATATTTTGTTGATTGGTTGTGGTTGCTTAAAGGCCTGATCTAATTCGCCAATCAATAATTCGTCATCTATTTGCGGAAAAGATCCAGGAGCTAATTCATCTTTTGCAATCCATTTCCAACCACCTCCAGGTGTCCATATTATCAGCGCATAATTATCTGCTGGAAAATGGGTAAGTCCATAGTTGATGAACTCATTGAGTTCGTCTGGATTACCCATATTTCGTTCATCCAGAAAGGTCGTTTCTCCTTGTGGAGGGAATAAGGTTATCCTTTTAGGATTGGTAGTTTCTTTTTTTAAATACCCTCGCCAGGTATGATCCGTGGGAAAGAAATTAGCTCCGCCGTCAACACTTGCTTTTACATCAATATTCGCAATGTTCCAATCGATCATAACTACCACATTTACATTTTCATTTGACCCTGCTTCTTCCATTTCATTAAAATCAATCCAGGCAAGTGCTTCCCTGTGGTTATCGGCATTTAAATACACCATAACCGTCCACTTTTTGTTGTTTTGTACTGGCAAAGGAGCACCTGATAGAAGACTAAGGGATGATAAATTTTGTGCTACAGGAGTAATATCAATGGCATTAGGTCCTCCTGTAATATCCCAATCTTCAGGACTATTTAAATCGAGAGAATCTTTACCTCTTCCAATAGAATCTCCTTGAACAGAAGAAGCCTGACTTTCTATCTCAAAGAAATCACCCTCCTCCCAAATACCCGCATCCACAGCAAAGTTATATGCTATACCTCCTACAGATTCACCATCACCTGCTTTCCAGCCTAAAAAATCAATAATATTAGCGGAATTAGGGGTGCCACTGAAAAGAGCAACCTCATCTATCTTGTTAGAGAACGCTTCCATAATTAGATGATCGGATTGGGTGTACAAATCTCCCATTCCATCTGAAAAATCCAAATCACTGTTTCCTTGTCTAAAGTGAATGACTAAGTACGCATTGGGAGGCAATTCAATATCCGGAAAAATCATCAAGGGGAAAGCATTTCGATTGGTAAGAGTCCATCCAGATAAATTAATTTCTTCATTGCCTTTGTTGAAAATTTCTACCCATTCGTGATCCCTGTCCTTTTCTGTCGAATTTACATCTTGAAAAAAAAGTATTTCATTGATGACAATTGAGGCAGATTGTGAGTAACACAATGCCGTTAGAAAAAATAATGCAATGACCGTAAAAAGAATTTGTCTCATGGTTTTCTTAAATTGAGAAAGTCTTGAATTGAGTTTGAAATAATTTGACATTTTATCAAACTCGAAAGCAGACTATTCTTTTTAACTAGGTTGGTAACTTCGATTTATTACTACAGTTACAAACTCAACTTTTTTTGTTGTGAAGGCATTTGTTTTGATGTCTCAAAGTGGAAGTCTGAATAAAATGACATGGGATTAGTGCTAAAACCTTTTTTTCAAAAAATGAGTTTTCCTCTAAGCATCAACAAGCTACAAATTCCGCCTTTTTTTTTCTCGGACAATTTCCATCTTTTTTCGTCAAAAAAATGACGCATTTAAAAAATTCAATGCGCTGACTATCAAATCATTATAATAATTTCATATCTTTATTTTTACCTCAAAAAAAACTATGAAAAACACCAAACTGATCAATTTATTAAAATCTCTAAATGCAGAAGACCTGCGGTGGTTTTACAAATTTCTGCAATCACCGTTTTTCAATTCCAATAAAAATATCCTTGCTTTATTTGAGCATTTGCGAAAATTCCATCCTGCATTTGATTCCCCCTCGCTTACAAAAGAATCTGTTTTTCAAAAGATATTTTCCAATAAGACTTTTCGAATAAAAAAGTTGGATGATTTAATGTATCACCTGACTGTGCTATTAGAAGATTTTCTCATTTCAAAAACAATCCGTTCTAATGTATCACTTCGCAAAAAAGCATTGACGCAAGCGTACAATGAACAAAACCTCTATACCTTTTTTGAAAAAAATACACAAAAAAGGATTCAACATCAGAAATCAAAAACTACGCTTAATCTCGACGAATCTCTTGAACTTTTCCAACTTCACCACGATTTATATTTTCATCCAAATACTCCAAAACAAAAGGAGGCTCATTCCCATCTTTATCTTGCTTCCGAACATATAGATTCATTTTACATACAAGCTAAACTTCGATTGATTGCTGAAATGAAAGCACGCGAAACTACATTGGGTGAATCTGTTTCTATTCCAAAACTCAAGGATTTTGCAAGCCAAAAGTGTGATTGCCAAATCTGTAGTATTTATCTGAAAATCATAGAATTATATGATTCAGAAAATGAACTTCTTTACTTTGAAATAAAAGAACAATTCCTCAATTCTATTGAATATCTAAATCAACATGATAGTCAATTGATACTGAGTCACTTACAAAATTTTGCCATTCGCCAATCCAAAAAAGAAGACATGCGCTTTGCAGATGAGAGTTTTGAATTGTATCGCTATGGACTTCAATATGATTTGCTAACCCATCATCAGCAAATGTCGGACAGCACATTTATCAATATTGTCATTAGTAGTGCTAAATTAAATGAACTCGATTGGGCATTTCATTTTATTCAACAATACAAATCATTACTCAATCCCAATACCCAAAAGGACGTCAATATCCTTGCTATGGCGTATTGGTATTTTTTCAATAAAAATTTTTCAAAGACAGTGGATTTATTGCAAGACCACTCTTCACAAAAAACCTTTTTTCAAATCAATGAAAGATCATTGTTATTTCGTGCCTCTTTTGAGCTTTTTTTAATAGAAAAAAGCTGGTTTCAGTTTCTTGAAAATCACGCAAAAACTTTCGAAAGGTATATTCGCCGAAAATCTGGGGTTTCCAAAAATAAAGAACTGGCCTATTTGAATTTTATCCATTTTTCTCGAAAACTGGCTAACTATCTTTCTCAAAATTCAATGTCAAAAAAAACAGTATCCTTATGGCTATCCAAACTAAATGGAATTACTCCTATTGTTTCAAAAACCTGGCTAGCAGAAAAAATCGAGTCATCAAACAGGCAAATTTGACAACTCGATTACCCTCATACATCAAACATCAATCACATCTTCAATACCAATAATGCCGCCTTTTACTTTGCTCATTTTGATAGAGGAAATAGCAATCCTTTCAAATTGGACAAAGGAATTCCTTGTCCGTTCAGGTTTCTGAACTGAATTTTTCATAGCACAAAAGATTTGTACTGTAGCTTGGCTACAGGAGGTTAAAAAAATGTTTTATAGTTGTCTCTGCCAAAAGTCCGATTTGGAATGTCTATTTTGTTTCATGGATAAGGGAGCCAGCAAAAAATGTTTAAAACATATAAGCCAGATTTACTTCATGTGTGTTTCCCAATTGCATTTGGTAAGCACTCAAGTTGAATTCAAATGCATAGCCAATTTTAAAAACCTGTTCCGTATTGCCTGCCCCAAACAGGATAACGCCAGCTTCAAAACGAAGATCATCGCTATTAAATCCGGGACTCCCAAAACTTCCAGCATATCCACCGCCTATCCAAAAAGTCCCTTGCATTTGATATTTAATAAGGCTTGTAATTTTTAAAGGTGTGTTTTTAGCAAAATTTGCCCTAAGAGAAGTTTCCAGAAAGTTTTGTTCACTAGCCATCAAACTATTCCCTAAAAACTTGAGATAGCCAATTCGCGCTTGGTAGTGTTGTTTTCGATAATCATAATAATCTGCTGATTGACCATCGGCAGCAACTTCTATCCCAGCCAATTGAGGAATAGAAACACCAGCAAATAAAAGGTCACTGTTGTACAATTCTGTATAATAAAATGCTCCGAGACTAAAATCTGCATACCATCTTCTCCTTGTTTCCATTGCAATAAAATCATTCGCATCGCGCATATTGACTTCGTCCCCTCGGTAGGAATTTTGAAAAAACCCAGCTGCCAAACCAAGTGATAATGTTCCCGTCGCCATAGGCATTTGATAGGCATATCGAAGAATGCCTCCGGAATTATTGGTTGGAGCAGTTTCATCAATAATTAATGCAATTCCAGCCAACATATTTTGATTGGGAAAATGGCGGTTATAGCGAATCATTCCTGTGAGGGGGCTATCTTCTATTCCAACCCATTGAGTGCGAAATGAAACCCCTAGATGGTTGATAGCTTCAGATTGAAATACAATTGCATCCATATTCAAAGCTGCCGGATTCAGAAGAGCATTATATTGACTGTTTTGTGTAAAGAGAGGAATTTGTTGTGAAAAGCCCTGCATCAATAACCAAACCGAGCCAATTATTATTAGACTAATCTTTTTCATGATTTTGTGATTTAGATGTGACTATTTCAGATGATATTATATGAATCTGGTTTTATTATTTCCCCAAAGGCATCCAATTCACTGTTATACATATATAAGAAAGCTCGCTAACGGTGTTCACCATCCAATAATCACCTTTTCTCACAGGCATCATAAAAGAATTAGTAGTGAAGTTTGGAGGGTCAATTGAAATGCCCATTTTCTTATCATCCTCACCCAAATCTTCAGAATTTCCAGTATAACCCCAAACGGTGGTTATGCTACAATTAGAAGGTGCATGATAGTGAACTACTACAAAACCATCTGAATTTGCTTCCTGTGGCGCAACATATACTGGATAAGATTGAGTTTGCCATTCACCAAAAGCACTTACGGTTCCATGTACATCCAGTCCTGCGGTTGGTGTGTTAGTACCTACACCAACATTGCCATTTGGCGTGAGTACTAGTTGGGGGTTATCTCCTGCTCCGGCATGCAAACTCAATCTAGGATTTGCTCCACCACTACCATCTGTCAAAAATGAAACTTCAGGGATAGTGGGATTGATCCTTAACATTAACTGCCTGTTGGCACCATCTGCATTATCTTTTCTAAATAGAGCCAACAATTCTTCTTCGTTTGAATCCGCTCCACGAACTTCTAATTTAGCCCCCGGATTACCCGTTCCGACACCTACCCTGGGATAACTGGTTGAAAGAAAATTATTATTGACATTCCAAAGTGAAAAATAGGTGCTTAGATCAATTGAAGAATAAGCTTGACCGTTAGGCAGTCTGGAGTAAAGTGTATTGGTGCCCAAATCTAAATCTAATGATTGAAGTTCATTCGTGGCATCATCATCATTTAAAGTAATCGAACCTCCATTATTCGATAATATAATTTCATTGCCGCTTTTTGAAAGTGTTTGAATTTCATTAGTTGGATTAGCATCATCATCGATGACTCCATCCTGCAATGCGCTTAAATCAACAGAAATACTATATCCTCCCTCTTCAATTTCCAAGGTAGTGCCCGTGAGTATCAGGTCTTCAATTAACTCATTTTCAGGGTCTGCATCATCATCTTCTACATCATCAATACCGTCTAAAAACCCTATTGGTTTATCAGGTATATCCGCCCAGTCCTGTAGTTCATTTGTGGCATCTTTGTCACCATCATCTAATGCAGTAGAAGCAGCAAAAGCAAAAGGTGCTCCTAGTATTATTGAGGTTCCCATATCTTGAAGCCCATTTCCAACGTCAGTTTTTACATTTAAGAAATAGTCCCCATTTCCCCAATCAATATCTTCCAAATCTCCAGTTGAAGTACTAGTATTTTGGATATTAATACTTACACGTCCCATTTGGTCAGTGTCGATAGAATAGCTATCAGAGAATACTTCCGTTCCAGTTGGACTACTTTCATGAATCGTTAGTAAAAAACTAACTGGTTGATTGACTAACACCTGCCGACTCATATCCCGAAGAACAGTTTGGTACTTAAAGCCAGGTGAAGATTGAGAAATACCGAGTTGGCATAGCAATGCCAGAATGAAAATTGTGATTACGTTTTTCATGATCAATTGATTTTGAGTTAAAGGTTATGGATGGTTTTGTGGTTTGATGGTTAAATGTATTTTTTGTTAAAGCATCAGACGCTGAGAATGCCTGTAATGGTAATCCAACACTTTAACCATTAAACCATCTAATTATCTTTTAATAGTAATAGAGCCGTAAAGCACTTCTGCATTCGCCATATCTAATTTGACAATGTAGTAATAGGTACCTTCTGGTAACGGTTTTCCGCCATGAGTTCCATTCCAGTCATTTAAATATGGTTGAGCCTGAAATACAAGACTTCCCCATCGATTTAGCACCAAAATTTCATTGTTAGGGTAGTTTTGAATATCCTCTAAAAAGAGGTTTTCATTGAGCCCGTCATTATTGGGTGTAATGACCAAAGACTGTTGTGGTGCTCCAATCACATTCAAAAAAATGTCTTCAGGTTGGTGATATCCTTGAGTTAAGATAATTCCTGAATTAGAAAAAGTTTCAGTAGCCAGTTCACCAATGGAATAACTCATAATTATTCCGTTTCCTTCATATTCTTCCCCTCCACTACTCATTACATCTAATGTATTTTGAACAGATTGAGTAATCCCTTGAATCGTAATGCAAAAAAGAAAGCAAAACAAAAGTAAATTCAATTCAAAAGTCTTCTTTTTTTGATTCATGATTTATGGTTTTGATTCTTTAAAATAGATTGTAAAGTAGATTTTGGCTCTTAATACCCATTATTGAAAATAGTGATCATGTTTTATGAAAAAAAATCAAAAAAAATGAATTAACCATGCCCTTCCGCTTCTGTGAAAATTCAACTTAAGAGTATGTTTAAAAATTTTACATACTGAAAATCAGCAATTTAGGGTTCTGGTGAAAAATCAAAGAGGGAATTTATCAAGATAAATGACCGATTTGATTAGAAACCAGGTTCTTAAAGTGTAGGTTTTCAGGCAGGAAAAATTTAAACATACTCTAAGCTGTTTCATAAGTAAAAATGAACTCCGAATAATCGAATATCGTTTTGCGAGTCTCTCAGGAATTTGACTTTTGATACAACGCCATTTTGGAAGAGCCAATTATTATTCGATCAATACAAAGCCTGCCCAATAAAATGGTGGAACTTTCTCGCGCATTACTCGTTGTGCTTTTCTAAATGCCGTTCTAATGGAATCGCCCTCTAAGTAATTTTTGTAAAAAAGTTGCATCAGTTCTGAAGTCTCAGCATCCGGTACTTTCCAAAGGCTAACGATGAGGTTTTCAACTCCAGCTGTTTTAAAGGCTCGCTGCAAACCAAAAACGCCTTCAGCATCGTGCACATCGCCTAAACCAGTTTCGCAGGCAGACAGCACGACGAGATTGGTATTCAGCAAATCCAGGTTGGATATTTCGTAAGCAGTGAGCACGCCATCTTCCATGCCGGGAATAGGCTGACCGCCTTGCCAGGTGTGATTCACACCTGTAAAAACCAAACCCGAGCGCAACAGCGGATTTTCGGAAGTGATAATGCGTTCCCCGAGCGTATTATCATATTTTTCTTCGCCCTCAAAGGGTTTGAAAAAATAACCATGAGTAGCAAGGTGAAGGATAGCAGGAGCATTTTCACCACTTTCAGCTTTCACCCTATCCTCAAGTGCCTGTTTATCTGTATAACTTTTTACCTGCCAGTTTTGGTTTTGAAATTGCCCAGCGATATTGGTTACCTCTTCTTTTGTGCCGGGCAAGTAGCCAAAACGCACTGCATTTCGAGTAGAATCTTCAGGCAAGGAACGTGTGCCTATTTTGATGCCGCCAATTTCCAAAGGTTTCTCTCTTGGCAGGGCAGTCAAATCGTTATCAAAGTTTTGTACTAAGCCAGACATTGAAATTGAGTCCAAATCATATTCTGCTCCTCCGACCAGTGTGATACTTTTGCCATGTTCCCCATAGCTTTTTTTCAAAACGAAATCGCGGAGGGTACCGTGGTAGGCGAGTTCGTAACTATCGCCAACGAATTGATTTCCTTCATTTTCAGCAGACAGTGCATCAAAAGCAACTTGGTGGAGTAAGCCACTTGGGGAGAGGTGGATTTTAGTTACGCCTTCAAGGTGAGGCTCGAGTGGTTTCCACAGGAGCTGCCATAGTTCGTACCCTTTTTGAGGATTAGTGATGTAATTGTCACTTTGTTGCGCTACCGAAGTTTTCAAGATTTTTTGGAGAGTTTTGTCTTCGGTGAGCGTGATGAATTTGGGTTCTTCATAACCAGGACGGGTGAGGAGGGCGCAGTAAAGGGTGCTGTCAGTCCATTCATTGCCATTGTAGTATTGGAAGTGGAGGAATTCTATGGTTGCTTCGTTTTCTGCAAGTTCCTCCTTTAGGTCTTGCAAAGTGATTTGGCGTTTTTTGTCAGGGTCGAATTGGGCGGCGAGAGCGGAGGAGGCTCTGGAGAGTTCGCCTTCGAGAAGTTCAGCAATGTTGTGAAGCGAATCTATTTCAATTTTCTTTTTTGTATTTTGTGATGATTTAGAATATGCTTCTACAATCTTTCTTCGTATTGCAATTAGTTCAAAATGTTTATCCAACAAAAAACTATTTGAAGAAGTTAGGATATTACTCCTACTTTCAATGCTTCCTTCCAGTGCTAGTCCTTTAAAAGCTAAGTAAAGATTTTGTACTGAGTTTGAAATTTCTGGATTTTCCAAACAGAAATGAAGAATTTGTTTAAAATCAATATTCAAGCTTTTAAGGTATTGAATTCTCTCAAGTTCACTTAAAGAAGGATAAAGTTCAAACAGGAGCTTAATTTGAGATTTACTTACCTTTTCATAATAAGGAATTGCTTTGTCATCCTGCCCTAACAACTGAAATACACGCCCTATATTCAACAATGTTTTATTTTGTATTTTGTGTTTTATTATTTCAGAATCTTCAAAAGCCTCTAAAGCTTCAAAGTATAATGAAAGAGCCTTTTTATAATTTTCTTTCCTCAAATAGATAGTGCCTAAATTGTTCAAATACCTCCCTCGTTCAACGTGATTATTGACTAGATTCTCTTCGGCATAATGGAGGGCTTCTAAATAATATTTAATTGCATTGTCATATTGAAATAATTCTTGATAAATAGAGGCAAGATTATTTAAAAACAAACTGTATCGCCTATGCTCTTTCCCTATTGTTCTTTTTAAAACTTCTATTGCTTCCAATTGAAATGGAAGAGCTTTATCAGCTTGACCCATATCATGATATAATACTCCTAAACCGTTTAGCCGAAAACTATATTCTGGATGATCTTTTCCCTGACTTTCTTCAGTAATGACCAATGCTTCTTGGATCATCAAAAGTGCCTTATTAAAATGTCCAATAGCATGATAAATCAATCCCAAATTATATAAATGGGTAGCATACTGGCTATTTTCTTTTCCTAAAACACTTTCAATAATCTTGGTTGCCTTTAGTTGCAATGGAATTGCTTTGTAATAATCTCCTATTTCTTTATATAGTTGGGCATAATTATTTAAAACTAAACCATACCATTCATGGTTTTTCCCAACATTTAATTCAAGAATTTTTAAAATTTGCGGATATAGAGTTAAAGCTTTCTCAATTTTACCGGATTCATAATAAAATACTGTCATGTTATTCAATCGCATTCCATACTCAATATGATTTTTCCCAAATATCTTCTCAGTCAAATTTAATGATTCAAGATACATAGGAAGTGCTATGTCATAAAGTCCTTTAAGGTGATATAGATATGCTAAATCATGAAGGCTGGAATTGTAATGCTTGTGTTTGGCTCCATAGTTTTCTTTGCTAAATTCTAAAGCTTTTTTTCCATAAATAATTGCCTCTTTTATATTTCCTTCCTTATGATATTTTTTTACTAATCCACTTAATTCATTCAATTTTTCTTCTATTCCCAAACTATCCACCTGCCCATATCCAAAAAATGAAACCAAACAAAAGGCGAGCAATAAAAATTGGTCTTTCATGGCTGATGTGATTTTTATTAGAAGATCAAGATTGATAATCAATCGTAAGTTACTGAAAATCAGAACTAATAACAAATAATGATAATTGAGTGAAATGTAGACATAAAAGAAGCGGTCGAAACTTTCTGGAAATCCCAACCACTATTATTTTATATTGATCTTTTCATGGTTCAGCGAAATTAGCTCTAATTATTGCTGTCCCTTAACAAAAATATCGGGGTCGTCTTTGGTATCAATATGACCATCAAGATTATCATCATCTAAAGACACTGGATTGCAATAGCCCTTGGGGCGAGTTGGATCAAATACAACTATCTCTTTTTCTTTATCATCTGGCTGGTCGTCTATGTTTTCTATTCGTATGGCAGCACCACTAGTTCCCAAAACGATGACATCTGGTCTTTCGTCACCATCCAGATCTACGGTGTAAGAACTCTCGGGAGGGCGAGTTGGGTCTTCAATTACGATTTCAGGGTCACAATCACCATCCATATCAATATTGCTACTACGAATACCAGTCGGTCCTGTTCCAATAATTATGATGTCCGGGTCTTTGTCATTGTCGAGATCGATGCTGATGAAATTCCCAGGCGGACGACCAGAGTCCAACATGATAATTTCTTTCTCTCCCTCATCTTCGATATCTGTATCTTCACTAAGAGTAACATTTCCTTTTGTCCCAAGAATGATTTTATCAGGAATGCCGTCCCCATTGGTATCTGTCAATTCGGAATTACCTGGAGGTAATTGATCATTTTCTTCAATGCTTTCTCCATTGCCGTCGTAGTTGATGTCAATGCAATTGTTATCTTGTACGTTGCAATGTAGAAAAGGAGGCGGATCAGTTTCCACTAATGAACAATTGATTAGGATGCAAGAAATTAGGAATATTCCAATAAATTTTGGCAGAGTTTTTTGAATTTTGGTTTTCATGATTATTTAGTTTTAATTAGCCAAATAAGTGCCTGTTCAGTCTAATTTTGAACTTCATAAAAATTGCAGTTTTTTAGAATTTTTATGAATATCAGTTTTCAAACAAACAGGTTTTGGTTTCTTTTAAATTTTCGGATTTAAGAAAGAAAATGCTCAATTGATCAGTTATCTTTTTTAAGAGGATTTGGATCATCCTTATCATTTATTTTATCTCCATCTGTATCCCAGTTATTAGGATCTGTTTTTTTATTCTTTTCTTCTGCTCCTGTTAATCCATCTCCATCTAAATCTGAAGCTAATTGATTAATTCTCCCAGGTTTGCCTGTATCAACAACTAATTTTATTGTTCTGGGTACACCTGTCGTACCACCTAAACAAGAAGCCTCAAATTCAAACTCTACGGTCCCTGTAACAGGGAGCGCTGTACCAGGAATATTAATTTTATAATTTGAAATCCAAACCTTCTTTTGGGGATTTTTCTTAGTGCATTTTTCAGTTACTGTTTTCGAATCATCATTAATTAATTCCACTGGAACTATCCCATTCCAAGGATCAGGCGGAATTACTGGAATAGCATTGGCCCCAACCCTTGACCATTCAAGGGTTCCTGAACATTCATTTCGAACAGCACCCTTTTCACACTTTAACTTGTAGTTAATAATTAGGGTAATGGTTATTTCAACGTTTCCAGCATTCGTCACTGGCTTATTAACATGAAAATTATATCCTAAAACTGTTAGGTTTTCACAATCGCAAGGTTCAGCCTGCACAAACAAAGGAATCTTCACCCCTCCCATCACTTGAAGGCCACTCGTCGAAACAGAAGCATTTTCAAAACTCCCCTTATTAATATTCGCAAGGCCAACACTCTTCCTCGCCTCTACAAAAAAAGAAGCCTTATTGAAAATTGGAAACTCAATACCTCCGCCATAAGTATAGCCATAGTCAAATTGCTCAAAGCGGTCTTTGATGTCGTAAGTTTCGTTATTCCAGGTCAAGTCTTTTTCTGTAGCACTAATAAGGAAAGCAAACTCACCGCCACCAAGTAGATAGGGTCGAATATTGCCTTTGCCCAAAGATAACTTCACAAAGGCTGGTAATTCAAAATAGTTTAAAGTCTGACTGAATTGTGGGAATGGAAGCGTTGGAGGTTCATGCATATTTTGAAGAGTTAGAACAGATTTTTTCTGCACCCACATGGGTTCCAATTGTAGAGAAAGAAGATTGTTAGAACCGAATTCAATAAGTCCCCCTGCTTTCCATCCCTTACTTCTAGAATATTCTGGAACTTCCCAAGACCATTCTTTATCTTCCAATTGGAACTTGGAAAAATTGACTCCTCCTAAAACGCCAATACTCGTTTGTGCATTTAAATTGTAAGTATTCAGAAGGCTCACAAATGCTACAATAAATAATAGCTTTTTAAATAATACGCCAATTGAATTTTTCATGATGAAATTTGGTTTTTTGACGTGGAAGACCACGGAAAAGAGAGGGAATATCAAGCTGATAAATCCTTCTTGACCATCTTCTTCTTTGTCGGATTTAGATATAGTTTCTGTACAAATTATCTCTAAATACCGATTTTTATAAAAGGTAATCAGTGGAATCAAAATTATATACAGAGTGCAGCATTACTCTATCAATATAAAGCCCGCCCAATAAAATGGTGGAACTTTCTCTCGCATGACTCGTTGTGCTTTTCTAAAAGCCGTCCTCACGGAATCGCCCTCTAAATAATTTTTGTAAAAATGTTGCATCAATTCAGAAGTTTGCTCATCAGGTACTTTCCAAAGGCTAACGATTAGGTTTTCCACTCCTGCAGTTTTGAAAGCCCGTTGCAAGCCAAAAACGCCTTCAGCATCGTGCACATCGCCTAAACCAGTTTCGCAGGCAGACAGCACGACGAGATTGGTATTCAGCAAATCCAGATTGGAAATTTCATAAGCAGTGAGGACACCATCTTCCATGCCGGGAATAGGCTGACCGCCTTGCCAGGTGTGATTCACTCCTGTGAAAACCAAACCTGAACGAAGCAAGGGATTTTCAGAAGTGATGATGCGTTCTCGAAGGGTATTGTCGTATTTTTCTTCACCCTCGAAGGGTTTAAAGAAATAACCGTGTGTTGCGAGGTGAAGAATGGCGGGTGCCTTTTCACTACTTTCTGCTTTCACCCTATCTTCAAGTGCCTGTTTATCTGTATAGGTTTTTACCTGCCAGTTTTGTTGTTGAAATTGTCTGGCAATATTGGTGACTTCTTCTTTTGTGCCAGGCAAATACCCAAAATGTACTGCATTTCTGGTAGAATCTTCCGGAATGGAGCGAGTGGCGATTTTGATGCCGCCGATTTCGAGAGGTTCTTCTCTTGGCAGAACTGCCAAATCAGTATCAAAATTTTGTGACAGCCCAGACAAGGAAACTGAGTCTAAATCATATTCCGCTCCACCGACCAATGTGATGCTTTTTCCATGGTCACCATAGCTTTTTTTCAAAACGAAATCGCGGAGGGTACCGTGGTAGGCGAGTTCGTATTCATCAGCAAGGATTTGTTTTCCCTCTTTTTGAGTTGGCAGTGCATCAAAAGCAACTTGGTGGAGCAATCCACTTGGGGAAAGGTGGATTTTAGTTATGCCTTCAAGGTGAGGCTCGATTGGTTTCCACAGGAGCTGCCAGAGTTCGTATCCTTTTTGAAGATTAGTGATGTAATTGTCACTTTGTTGCGCTACCGAAGTTTTCAAGATTTTTTGGAGAGTTTTGTCTTCGGTGAGCGTGATGAACTTGGGTTCTTCATAACCTGGGCGGGTGAGGAGGGCGCAGTAAAGGATGCTGTCTGTCCATTCATTGCCATTGTAGTATTGGAAGTGGAGGAATTCTATGGTTGCTTCGTTTTCTGCAAGTTCCTCCTTTAGGTCTTGGAAAGTGATTTGTCGTTTTTTGTCAGGGTCGAATTGGGCGGCGAGAGCGGAGGAGGCTCTGGAGAGTTCGCCTTCGAGCAAAGTGGCTCTATTTTGAAGTGAATCGAGATTGACGTTGTGTTCTATTTTTTCCTGTTCGGATAATGTATATATCCAATTCATTTTTCTTCTCAAAATTTTTAAATCATAATACTTCTCTATCAAGGAACTATCTACTAGAGAAAAAATGGTTTTCTTTGATTCAATACTTCCTCCTAAAGCCATACCTTTAACAGTTAAGAGAATGTCTTGGATGTATGATGAAATAGTTGGATTTTTTATTGCAAAAGAAAAACCTTGGTTTAGTTTCTGATTATGTGTTTGAAGAAATTTGATCCTTTCACCTTCACTTAGAGAAGGATATAATTGATGAATAAGGAGGGAATAATTTTTAAATGCTTGAATATAAAATGGCTTTGCTTTAGTGTAATTCTTTTGAGAATGATAAAACCCTGCAAGATCATTCAGGCATATTCCATAAGCTTCGTGATTTTTCCCATTTACTTTTTCAATTACTTCTAAAGCCTCTAAATAGCTTGAAACAGCTTTATCTTTTAAGTTCATTTTTTGGTAAGAACGAGCAAGTCCAAGTAAAATTTGGGCATTTTGATCGTGAAATTTTCCAAATTTTTTCTGGCATATTTCTAAATCTGTTAAAAACAGCCTGTTCGCCACTTCATATTTACCAATTTCCAAATTAACCCTTGCTAATCTTTGCAAGGCGTCTATATAGCTTAAATGATCTTTTCCAAGACTATTCTCAATAATTTCTAATGCTTCATTTAATACTTGAGTTGCTGCATCAAAACTTTTGGTCTCAGAATAAAAAAAGCCTAACCCAGTTAAAATATTTGCGTACTCTGGATGATCCTTACCTAATACTTTTTCAGTAATCTCAAGTGCTTGTTTAGAAAAATTTATTGCCTTATCAAATTGCCCTAATGATTGATACAAACTAGCTAAATTGTTTAAACTGATTCCATATTCAGAATGTTCTTTCCCTAATGTTTTTTCTGTATTCGCTAAGCACTCTAACAAAACTGGAAGCGCTTTTTCATACTTGCCCATGTTAAAATAAAGCAATCCCAAATTGCTTAGATTGATCCCATATTCGAGGTGGTCTTTTCCTACTGTATTCTCAGTAATCCTTAGCGTTTTTAATATCAAGGGTAAAGCCCTTTCATATTCTCCTGACATAAGATAATATATTGCCAGATTATTCAAATAGATGCCAAAATCAAAAGAATCTTCTCCCAAGTATTTCTTTCCATTTTCAATTGCTTCTAACAGTAAGGGTAACCCCTGTTCAGTTATTCCCATTTTTAGGTATAAAACAGCTAGTTTATTTAACCTAGAACCATACTCTGAAGTGTCTTTTCCAATGGTAAGTAATGTGTTATCCAAACATTCATTATAAAATTCAAGCGCTTTTTCAAATTGACCAATTGTTTCATAGCAGCTTGCCATATTGACCATTAAATCTCCATAGATTTTATGTTTTTTTCCAAGAGACTCTTGAATTAGATTTCGAGTTTCTTCAAACATGGGTAATGCAGCATCAAAATTCTCAAGCAAAGCATGAACATGAGCTAGATTTCCCATACTATTGAAATAAAGTTTGTGTTTTTCTCCAAATTCCCTTTTGGAAATTAAAACAGCCCTTTTGGCAAATAAGAGTGACGTTGTCAAATCATCTTGGTAATAATATTCTTCAAATTTTCTATTCAACTCCTCCCAACTCATCTCCTCTAAGTCCAAACTATCCACCTGTCCAAACACCAAAAAAGAAACAAAAAAACAAACGGTAAATAAAAATAGATTCTTCATAGTTGATGTATTTTTTGTTAGAAAATCAGGCTCTGCACCAAACAGTAAGTTACTGATAATCAGACACATATTCAAGAATTTGCTATAAAGAATCTATTTTTTACTCCAAAATTGGAAAAACTATTCTGTTTATCCATTGTCGCTATAGTTCATTTTGCCAAAAGAAACTTATTCGATCAACTTTAAAGAAAAATAGAATGGCTTGTTATCTGATCAGAATCAATTTTTTATGGTACACTGCATTTGAGGTATGTACCTTCACAAAGTATAACCCGGGGGGCATGCCGGTCAAATCAACTTCTTTTTCGATATTATTTATCCTGCCCAAATCGAATTTTTTTACCTGTTGACCTGAGGAATTTACAACTTCCAAAATGACCGATTCTGAATTTGCTAAGTTCATGTTTAATGTAAACTTGCCGGAACTTGGATTTGGCCAGACCATTAAATCAGGTTGGAATTCATTAATTGACACTCTTCCATCCTTGTACACCACATTACCCATCTCTTCAGGGTTAGGTGTAATGCTTTGAGCAGTTACCTCTCGATCATCTAAGGAATCTCCATTAAAAGGCAAGGCATTGACTTGTTGGTAACAAATTTCGTCAATATAATATTCAACCGCAGTATTCGAATTAAAATCAATATCGCCGCCATAAAAATCGATTGCGCCTACCTGAAGAGTTCCAAAAGGATTCGTAGCCTGATAACTCAAGTTCCAGTAAAATAACCAGATACCATTTAAGTAAAACCGCACAATGTTGTTATCAATATCGAAGTAGAGTTCAATTTGAATCCAATCGTCTTGGGGGTACAAAAACCACCCGTTTCCTCCACCTGCCCTAATTCTCGCCAACGTATTGTGGTAAAAATAGATTTCGAATCCCCATTCTGCTCCGGGAATATTCTGAAATTTCTGAAGATTGAAATAACCTTGTCGATTATCCGGTATATACATGTTGAATGAGAGTCGGTACTTACCCTGCGTTTTGTCTCCCAATAGCAACAGTACATCCTGTTGA
This sequence comes from Saprospiraceae bacterium, assembly GCA_041941305.1. Classification (GTDB taxonomy): domain Bacteria; phylum Bacteroidota; class Bacteroidia; order Chitinophagales; family Saprospiraceae; genus JANSWP01. Next base: position 15,401 of record JBGTQJ010000043.1, on the reverse strand, counting down.
CTAAAACTACTTTGCTGAGCGATTTCCATCGATTGAGAGCCCTCTGAGGCCATGTCGGAGTTTATAATACCATCCAAAGAATTGGTATTCCAAAGAGTCCAATGATCTGATTGTGGGCTGATTTCATCATCAATATAAGTTTCGAAATTGTCGCATATTAAAGCATCAGGACAGTTATTACAAACCGCAGGAACGCCGACACAATTGCAATTGTTATCATATTCGTCATTGATGGTATCAGGATCGCCGTCATTACAAGCGGAGCCAGGTAATGCAGAACCACCTGGAACACCTTGACAATCTGTAATTCCAAATAGAATGACCTCCCCTGCACCAAATGCATTTTGTGGTGCACCAATAAGAATCTCCACATCATCTGAACCTTGGATGTTGGCAACAGCTGCTGAAGTTCCAAAAAAAGCAGAGGCCCCCGAACCTTCTAAAACCTGAGCAGCCGGAGTATCAACGCCTGGGGGTGTATCATTTCCAGTGAATAAATGAACCGTACCTGCACTTCCCTGACCATTTACATAGGCCAAAGGTGCCCCGACCATAACATCTTCAAAAGAATCGCTATTAACGTCTGCAAGGATTATTTGACGTTCAAAGGCGGCTGCATTTCCGCTCAGGGAAGGCACAGTCAAAGTGGAAGCCGGAATAGTATTTACAGTAGCTCCGTTGCTTAGAAAAACATAAATTAAGTTTTCAATTGAACCCGGAAAAGAAATGGCACAATTGATACCCATGAACCTGCTCCCGACAACTAAATCGGCAAATCCATTGCCATCAACATCACCTACATCAAAAAAACGAGCAAACTCTAATCCTGCAGGGCAAGGATCAGTAAAAGTTACAGCAGGAACAACATTGAGTCCACCTGGAGTTCCGGCAAAAACCTGGATTCTACCAGTAATATTAGGGTTTCCGTTAATGTCAAAACCGGGGCTTCCAATTATAGCCTCATCCCGAAAGTCTCCCAAGACTTGGGCAGACTTCACGACATAACCAAACCAATCATCTCCTTGATTGCCGAACAGAGTTTGGTTTGGTATCGGAAATCCACCTGTTAAAGGACCATTGAAAATAACAGCTGCGCCGGATCCGAAAAAAGAAAGATTAACGCGGGGTTCCCCTACAATAACATCTAAAATGTCATCTCCGTTAAAATCTCCAACGTCAATAGACCAACCAAATCGCCCACCTTGTAAGGATTGATTCGGCAAAAGAACAGTAGTCAAAGCTTGCTGAAAAAAAGGAGCGATGCCGGTATTGATAAAAATACGTACTTGCCCAGCATTTGTGGCTAATCCTAAGCCTGCCTGAGGTTGTCCGACCAGGATATCAGCAAAACCATCATCATTGACATCCGCCACTATTACAGGTTGCGGAATGGCGGCTGGGTTGGGTTGAGGAATAACATTCAGCGTAATCAACGACGTGTTGGCAATCCCATTTTCACCACCCAGAAAAACGGATATGGTACCATTATAAGGATCAGAAACGATTAATTCAGAGAAATTGTCGTTATCTATGTCTCCTGTGGCAATGGTATTTCCAAAGGTATCGCCACCAATTGTTCCCAAGCTAATCGTAGATGTCTGTCCAAAATTTATCTGTGTCTGTCCTATGTTCGATGAGAATGCCAGCAGAAAAAGAAGTAGCATAAAGTTATTTCTTTTCCCAAACAATGATTGAGAAAAAAGGATAATTAATCGTGATTTCAAAGTTAAACATGTTCCTTTTGTTTTCATGATAGTATTTTTTTTTGTTTAAAAATCGTTTGAACACCTCTTTATACTTACTTTTTAAGAAGGTAATCATCCACTAATAACTGCTTTCAAAAAAAATAGCGGAACAGCTATGCTATTCCGCTACTAGAAATTTAAAATGTGAAAGATTTTGGGAACCTTTCACTTTTCATACACAACCCTCTTTATTCTATCAAAATAAATCCTGCCCAAAAGTAGGGAGGCGATTTCTCCCGCATCACTTTCTGCGCTTTTCTAAAAGCAGTTCTAATAGAATCCCCTCCTAAATAATGTTTATAAAAAAGCTGCATCAATTCAGAAGTCTGCTCATCAGGCACTTTCCAAAGGCTAACGATTAGGTTTTCCACTCCTGCTGTTTTGAAAGCTCGTTGCAAGCCAAAAACACCCTCGGCATCATGTACATCACCCAAACCCGTTTCGCAGGCTGACAATACGACGAGATTGGTATTCAACAAATCCAGATTGGAAATTTCGTAAGCGGTAAGTACGCCGTCTTCCATTCCAGGTACGGGCTGACCGCCTTGCCAGGTATGGTTTACGCCTGTGAAAACCAAACCGGAACGAAGAAAGGGGTTTTTAGAAGTGATGATGCGTTCACGGAGGGTATTGTCTTGTTTTTTATTGTGAAGTGCAAAGAAATAACCATGAGTGGCCAAGTGTAAAATCACAGGTGCTTCAACACCACTTTGGGCTTTAATTTTGTCTTCAAGGGCTTGCTGTTCTGTATAAACCTCCACTTCCCAATCATGTTGATGAAATTGTTGAGCGATATTTTCCACTTCTTTTTTGGAGTCAGGAAGTTCCCCAAAGTATTCTGCATATCGAGTGGGGTTTTGAGGGAATGCACGAGTTCGAGAAATAAATTTTAAAGCAGATGAAAATTTTTGAGAACTTTCCATTTCAATATTTTGAGCTAGCGCTGTCATAGAAATAGAATCCAAATCAAAAAGGGCTCCCCCAACAAGTGTAATGTTTTTGCCATGCTGGCCATAGTTTTTTTTCAAAACAAAATCTCGGAGAGTGCTGTGATAAACAATTTCATATTCATCACATAGCCTTTTTGAATTTTCTTTGTTGGTAGGAAGCGCATCAAATGCAATTTTGTGAAGTAAACCGCTTGGTGAAAGATGAATTTTTTGAATTCCAATCAGATAAGGCAGCAATGGTTCCCAAAGAAGCTCATACAACAATTGTCCCTTTTGAGGATTGGTCACAAAATTATCACTAATATCCGTCACGGCATTTTGAAGGATTTTTTGAAGTTCTTTGGTTTCTGTTAGCACAAACATTTCGGGCTGTATTGAGTTGTTACGAGTGAGTAAAGCACAATATAAAGTGCTGTCAGTCCATTCTTTGCCATTGTAATATTGAAAGTTGAGAAAATCAATGGCGGCTTCATTAGGAGCTAGCTCTTTTTTTAGATCCTGGAAGGTGGTTCGGCGTTTTTGATATTCTAATTGAAAAGAAATCGTAGCGGAAGCCCGGGATAGTTGTCCTTCGAGTCTATTAGCAATTTGTTGCAAAGAATCGAGTTTCAATTTCTGATTAATTTGTTGTTGATTGGATAAAGTATATGCCTTTGCAATTTTTCTTTGCAAGGTTTTCCAATCGTAATATTGTTCCAATAGATTGCTATCCAGAGAATTAAGAATTGTGGTGGTGGTTTCTAAGCTGTTTTTTAAAGCCAATCCCTTTTGTTGAAGATTAAAACTTTGAATTTCTTTTGATAAATTGGATTGTTTGAAAGCAAATGATAAAATTGTAGCAATGTTTTTTTTCAGTGTTTGAGAAAATTCAATTCGATCATTTTCACTCAGCACAGGGAAATAGTTGTTGAGTTGTTCAGCATAATTCTTTAGTACTTTATTATAGAAGAATTTTGCTGAATCAATTTTTTCTTGCCAATGATAAATTCCAGCCAAGTTCATAAAAGTCGTAATCCATTCAGGATGAGCATCGCCTAAAGTTCTAGATTTTACTTCAATAGATTTTTTGAAGTAAAAAATAGCCTGGTCAAAATTATGAAGATTCCGATTCATAATGCCCAAATTGTTTAATACAGCAGCAAAATGAGTATGATCATTCCCTAGAATTTTTTCGATAATATTTTTTGATTCTTGATATGACCTTATGGCTTCATGAAATTGTCCTTGCTTATCTTTCACCATAGCGAGATTATTTAAAGCAACCGCATAATTCGTGCTTTCCTTTCCATTGTTTTTTTCAATAATATCTAATGCTTTTTTAAAATACTTTTCTGCTTGCTCATATTGCTGTGTATCTAAATACACCGAACCTATATGATTAAGGCAAACTGGATACCAGGGATGTTCCTCACCTTTTTGGGCTTCTATGATGCCTAATGCGTCTAAGTAACTATGTAAAGCTGTTTCATGTTGACCAAGATGAACATACAATCGTGCGAGATTAATTTTAGTTACGGCAAAATTAAAATGACTCTTACCGACTGCATGTTCAGTAACTTGCATTGCTTCGAGCATATACGGTAAACTCTGTTCATATTGCCCCATTTTTTCATACAATACGGCTAAATTATTTATGATTAAACCGTATATCTCTTGTTCCACTTCTTGAATTTTTTCAAGTTTAGCCATTGCCTCCAAAAAATAGATCCTTGCTTTTTCAAGTTTCCCAAGATACATTAACATTGTTCCAACGTTTACAAGGCTCTCCGGGTAATTAATGTGATATTCGCCCGAATCTCGTTTAATTACTTCCAAAATCTGAATAGCATAAATTAAAGAATTTTCGAAATCGGTTTTATAATAAGAAGCAGTCATTTTTTCGGTTAACACTTCCAAGGTCATCTTCTTCAAACTCGTTTCTTCTATACTATCCACTTGTCCATATCCATAAAAAGAGAAAAAACAAAAACCAATTAGCAAGATTAGATTTTTCATATCTGAAGTTTTTTTGGTTAAAAATTTAAGTCACAGCAATCATTACTTTCTGGAAATAGCTGTAAGAATGAAATGCTTGATCAAAATGATTGCTGTGATTTTAACAGTAAAATCACGAGCAGTGACATTCATAAACTTCTACTACTTTTGAAAATCCAATTATTCTCCTAATGTGGTTCGAATGCGAGCTATTTTCTCCCTGTATTCAAGATTTTCTTCCAATGCATCTAAAAGTGGCAATGCCTGGTCAGTTTGATTCATTTTCAGGAAAGACAGCAATAAATACCATTGGGCTTTGGTTTGCAGTTCAAAATTCGATTGTTGGGCTAATTTCATTAAAACCTCAGCAGCTTCAATCGTTTTATCAGTTTCTAAGTAAGCGATTGCAAGATACAACTGCGTCTCGAGTAAAAATTCTGATTCGGGGCTTTCTTGTAGGTAATTTTCAAATTCAGAGATAGCTTGTGGATAATTATCAGAATTGTAAAAATTCATTCCGTTTTGTAGTGTTGGAAGATCGACATCTGTTTGAGCCATACCCTGTTCTTTAATAGCTACAGAAAGTCTTTCCATTATTACATCTTCAAAAGGTTCATAAAATTCAGCTACTAATTTCTCTTCTGCACTTTTCTGAAAAAAAAAGAAAAGGGAAACAGTAATCATAACCAAAACTGCTGCAGCAATAGAAAGTATTTTGCCTGACCACATTTTTCGGCCTATTGCAGAAGGCGGCTGTGCACTATTGGAAGAAGCATCATCAAAAAAACCTTCGTCTTCTAATTGTTCATCTACTTCTTCGATGAATCGAGACAGTTTTTTTTCGCCTCGAATTTCAATTGCATCCAACACCAATTGATGCAATTTAACCTCGTCGGCAAATTTGCCATCTTTTTCCAAACGTTTTTTAAAAGCAGCAGTCTGTTCACTATTTAGTTTCTGCTGCAAATAATCTTCTATGTCTTTTTGAGTAAAATCCATCTCATACCATCATTTTATTGGGTGCTTTCAATTAGTTTTTTTGCCCTTCTTTTCAACATATCCAGGCATCTTTTCTTTTTGACCTTTATAAAATCATACGTATAGCCCATTTCTTTGGCAATGTCTTTCAGCTTTACTTTTTTATAATAATAGGCTTCCAAAATTTTTTCACAATCTTTAAAATCATCGGCTTCCATAAGCTCGCTAATGGCAAATGCTCGTTGTTCTCGTTTTTTCTCTATCCACTCTCTTTCATCCAGTGAAACAAATTCTACATCTGGCAAATCAATTATCAAGGGTAATAAATTTTTTTCCTTTCTACTTATTTTTTTCAACCACTGATTGCGAACAATTGAAAACAAATAAGTATCCACCTTACAAGTCAAAATAAAGTCCTCTTTCCGAATATTTCTCATAAAAGCGATTATCCCTTCCTGAAAGATATCTTTTGCATCTTCCCTGGTTCCACTATTTTTCAAAACCAAAGATTCACACTTTTTAAAGGCAACTTCATAAAGGTAGCGAAGCGCTTTGTGATCTCCTTTTTTGAGCAATTCTAAATGATCGCTTTCCGGGTCTTTATGGTTCATAAGGTTTTGTCCTTCACTGATTTGCGCTAAATTTACAAATAATTACAATGAATAATATTGGATATTGGGGAGAAAGGTCTTTGGAAACCCGGACAAGTCTTAATACCTCTTTTATATTTTAGTAATCAGATGATAACCAAAAATATTTTAGGGTATTAAGGCAAGGATTGGGTTTTTGAGCCTTTGTGGAAGCAAATTCAGGAATCTTGCCAAAAAGGCATAGCTAAAATTCAATGTGATGTATCAAAAAAAATGTCTGACCTTACTTTTAATAGTTTGGCTAACGATGTCGGTCTTAGCCCAAGAGGAGTACCATCTGCCTCAAAATGACCCAGCAGTGCTCCAAACCCAAAAGGTTTATCAAAAAATAAAGAAAACAATTGGAGATTCCAGTCCCCATTTACCCACATTAGAAATCCATTCAGCCGAGAAAAACATTGCAAAACATTCAGGGGCAAACAATAAAATTATTCTAGAAAAAAAAGCATTTGACATCTGCCAGCAATTTGGAAAGGACGCAGATGCAGCGCTGGCTTTTTTAATTGGACATGAGTTGGATCATTTTTACAAAAAAAACAATTCGGAAGTAGAAGGATTTGCTACAACTTTTAAGCTGCAAAAAAAAGAATATGAAGCAGTAAAACAAGAAGAATATGAAGCGGATCTGTTTGGCACTTATATCGCCCATCAAGCTGGTTATCAGGTGATTAAAATACTTCCTGAACTTCTGGATAAATTGTATGAGACCTACCAGCTCAACGAGAATATGAAGGGTTATCCTTCTTTGGAGATGAGAAAAGGGGTCATATATGATGTTTGTAAAAAAACAGAAACATTGAAAGCCCTGTATGAAGCAGCCAACTATCTCAGTGTCGTAGGAGAGCATAATTCAGCAATTTCTTGTTACAGTTATATTTTAAATACCATTAAAACCAAAGAGCTTTATCATAATTTGGGAACCAATCAATTACAAGCAGCTATTTTACAGTTGAGTAAACGCCACAAAGATTTAAGGTATCCTTTAATAATAAATTGGGAGTTGCCTTTAAGGGCACCTGGAGATGAAGACCCAAAAAAATTAATTATTGATGCAGAAGAAAACTTAAAAAAAGCGCTAGAATTTGATTATTCAGCAGAAACAACTTTGAGCCTTGCCTGTCTTTATGCTTTTCAAAAACAATATTTAAAAGCAGAAGAACAAATAAATATAATTCAAAAGTCAATAAACTATTCAACTGTCAAGTCAGAAATTCAGCTTGTCGAAGGAATATTAATGGCAAAAAAAGGAAACACTGAAGAGGCTTCTTTAATTTTCTCAAAAGCAGCACAATCCCCAAAAGAGTTCATTAAAAAAATTGCAATACACAACCAATATATTTTACAAGGGAAAAAAATTCAATCTTCCAGCGATCACAGTGGCTATTCTTATGTAGAAGAATTAGCGGGAAAGAGCATTTTTGAAAACACAGACTTTGAACAGTCAGTGTTGGTAAAAAAGAAATCCCTTTCAAAACAAACTTTTTATTGGCAAAAAGGAAAACAGCATTTTCTTTTTGCATTTGAGAAAATCCCAGGAAGCTTTCTTAAATTTTATTTAACTCAAAATCCAAATGAACAAAGCACTGAAAGGATAAAACTGGATAGCCCTGCCTTCCTCATTTATAAAGAATATACAAAAGGTCAGCACTTGATCTCACCTCATAAGGATGGCTATGTTATTTATTGCAATTATTATAGGCTTATTTTTTTGATAGATTGGGAAGGAAAGGTTAAGGAATGGGGATATTTTAGTTTTCAGTAGTAGAGCTTTACTACTTAAAACCTTCCATCATCCAATCCCTCCACCTCCTCATTCGAAAAACTATCCACCACCACATTTTTCCTCACAAAGTCACACCACTTGCACGCTCCACATCCTTCATAAAATTGTTGCGTCATGATCTTCTGGTAAGTATCTTTAATAAGCGCTTTTACATAAATGACATCTTCTTCTCGAAAGGTAATGGTTTTGCTTCCGAACACACCTTTTGCATCCGGTTCGAGATAGGATATTTCAGCACTTTTAACTTTTCTGCCATGATGACGGTAATTCTCATACAAGATTTTGTAAAAAACCAACTGACGCCAATACGTCCCTGTATTCTGCTGTGCAGTTTGCCAATCTGCATTGTTGGGTCGTTTTAGTTTGGAGCCATCGCGACTACCTGTTTTGTAATCTACAATATGCGCCTCATTTGGGTCATGGAGCTCTAAACGGTCGATAGTGCCTGTCAGTGGAACCCCCTCCATTTCTACATTTTTCAAGTCGTACTCGAGGCGCACTTTTTTATGCCATTTGGCGGCGAATTGGTTGTAATAGGCTAATATATTTTGTTTGCCTATTTCCATTCGCCTTTCAAATTCCTTCCTGCTAAAATTGCCTTGAAGTTTCATCATTTCTTCTTCGAATAAGCGAGCAAATGCATTTGCTGAGGGAAAATGTTTGCTTTTCGAAAGCAACATTTTTCCAAAACCATGTTGCAGTGCATTGTGCATAGCCGTGCCATAACTCGCCGCTTCGCTCATTGTGGTGGGAACGCTCAATACATTTTCATAGTAAAAATTGAGGGGGCAATACAGAAACTTATTCATGGATGAAACACTTAAGGAAAATCCTCCCAGAAGTGTATCAATAGTGGCTTTATCCTGGACGGGCAATCTTGGCGCAGTTTCCAGAAGCAATATGGATTGTGCCTCTATTAATTCATTTGCAGGCAGTGTTTTTTGACCCACCTTCAATTCAGAACCTTTGAGAATTTCGTCCAGGAATTGCGTTTTTTGATTTTCTTTTCCCTTTTCATCCGTTCGACTATAAGACAAGTGCAGTCTGGCTTTAGCACGAGTCATTGCTACATAAAACAGTCGCCTTCGAGCTTCTAAAGCATCTTCTTCGCCTGAAAATGTGAGGGTATCCGGAAATGAAAACTGATTGCCACTTTTTCGGCGCCTTGGTTCCCAGTGATCTTTCACACAATCCAGCAAAAAAACATATTCAAATTCCAATCCTTTGGAACTATGAGCTGTAAGCAAATTCACCCCTTCTTCTGTCTGCACTACCTTGTTGATTTCAATAGGCAAACGATTGCCATCCATATTTTTCAAAATCTCCAACAATCGGGAGAGGCTTAGGCGAGGGTTTCTATCAGTTTCCTTTTTGATAAAATTGACAAAGGTGTTTAAGACTTGAAGCAACCAGATTTTATCCTCATTTTCGATCAACTTTTTTAACAAGCCCGTGCGATTAATCAAGCGTTCCAGAAAGGCATTCAAGGACAAATTGGCGAACTCAGCAAGCAACATTTCCAAAACTTCAGAAAACTGAAGCATGGCAGCTTCACTTTTCAAATTAAGACCACTCAGTATTTTTTCATCACCAATTACCTCCCGCCATTTGGGTCGTTTTTGCCAGTCGTACTTTGCCAAATGCATTGCCAGCTTCGCTAAATCAGCAGGCAGTATTTGGAAAAAATCGAAATGCAGGATTTTGAATAAAAAAGGCTCCCCGCTGAATGGTCTCGATAGTTCCATATTCAGGTAATCCAATAACAACCTCAAATTCTGGATAATGGGCAAGTCAAGGATATTGACCTTACGGCGTGTATTGTAGGGAATCCCTTTTTTCTCCAATAATTCAATCAAATTGCGCGCCTGCCGATGCTTGGCATAAATGATGGCAATTTCATTCAATGGGAATCCCGCATTTTGAAACAACTCAATTTGATTGACAATATCTACCTCTTCCTGAAGTCGATTGGGGTATTCAGAAATTTGGGGCTGGGCTTTTAATTTCGAAAATTGGGAATGCCGGGCTTTTAGTATTTTCTCTACACCCAGGTGCTTTAGGTTGTGAATGATGCGCTTTTCATTCTGGGTAATCAATCCTTTTGATACATCCAGGATATGTTGAGATGAGCGGTAATTGTCTTTTAGCAGTACCAACTTCAGGAACTGTTCATAATTGGCATAAAAATCTGTCAGGTTTTTCAGTCGCGCCCCCTGAAATTCATAAATGGATTGGTCATCATCCCCTACGATGAAGATATTAGGATTGTCCCAATATTCAATCAATTTATGCGCAATCTGGTTTTGTGCTCCATTGGTATCCTGGTATTCATCTATCAAAAAATAAAGGTACTGTTCCTGATAAGTACGCAACAAGGCTGCATTTTTCTCAAAAGCACGCAACACCCACAAAATCATGTCTTCAAAGTCATATCGGCGATAGGCACGCAGTAATTGAACATACCTTGGGAACAAAGCAGCTGCAGCCTTCAGGCGTTCCATTTTCAAAATGGCATCATCTACCTTGGCAGTTTTCAATGCTCCTTTTCGGAAATCTCCCCTATTGACTTGATAGATATACTCCTTACGATTTGGCAAATCCTCCAGAAACTCATCAATCTTCTCATGAATATATTCCACTGACCAATCTTCTGCCTTCATTCTTTGAAACAAGTCCTGCAAATGCTTTTCGTAAAAATAAATATCGGACCGTCCCTTTTTCAGTGGATGATTGATGTGCAATTCATCCAACATCCGTCTAGTTATCTCAACCCTTTCGAGCTCACTCAATGGCTCTAAATCTTGTCTGCCAAACAGCTCCAGATTGTCTTGAATAATGCTATTGCAAAAAGAATGGAAGGTGTATATGTGTACCCGATGTGCTTCTGGTCCAATAAATTCCAGCAATCGTTCCCGCATTGCCAATACCCCTGCCTCTGTAAAAGTTAAACACAGGATATTGTGCGCTTGCGCATCTGTTTCCAGCAAAATTCTACCTATTCGAGCAGTGAGAATATGTGTTTTTCCCGTACCCGGTCCGGCAATCACCAATACAGGTCCTTCGATGTGATCCACAGCTTCCCGTTGCGCCTCATTCAGGCGGTTTAGCTCCTTTTGAAAGGTTTCGTTGTATAGCGATATGGAAGCTGTTTCGGGCATTAAATGAATATTCTTGACAATCTATGACGCATACCTCGCTGCACCTCCCATCGTTCGTTCCATCAGAGTCTCCCGCCTATGAGTTGGCTAAGTGTGGGGACTCTGCGATACACCGGCATCAGAGTCCCTTGCAGGAGACTCTGATGGAACGAAGGGCTCTACTCGTACGAAAAGTAATCTTGAGTATCTTATTGTTCAGCGTCCTCTTCGAGAGACACTGAACAATTACTATTTGAAACTGGGAAGATAAAAAGAATTTGAAACCTTAATTTTGTCCAAAAATCAACCCTATGGGAAAAACAAACTGGAAAACAGCACTACTGGAAATTATACTTATCGTTATTGGCATTTCAATCGCTTTTGCTTTAGATAACTGGAAAGACAATATTCAAAAGCATCGGGTAGAAATAAAAACCTTAAAAGAACTTCATGCAGAGCTGAAACACGACCTGGGGGATTTGCAAAACAACCTTACTGGACATGCAATGGTGCTACAAAGTGATGAAATCATTCTGGACTTCCTAAAAAATGATCGCCCTTATGAAGATTCTTTGAAATACCATTTCCCGAATCAACAAAAAACCTTTGTCGCTATTCGAAATACGGCTGCTTATGAAACACTGAAATCCAGGGGTTTAGACATCATTTCTAACGATTCTTTGAGAATTCAGATTACCAAAACTTATGATTTTGATTATGAAACCCTGGAAAAATTGGAAGAATCATTTTATCCAGCACAAGCATTCCAGCATTTCTTTCCTTTTTTCAAAAAACATTTCAAAAATTACAATGCGGGGATTCAAAAAGGTACCCACTACAAAAGAACTGCTGAACCGAAGGACTATGAATCCCTCAAAACCAACGAAGAGTATTTGATTATTCTGGAAAATGATAAATTATGGCGCTATTTTATTTTAAATCAATATGATGAAATCATGCCGAGGATCGAAAAATTGATTCAAGAGATTGATTTAGAAATCAAGCGTTTGGAATAATTTTCTATCTCCGCCTCCTAGGGATCAAACTCGTTGGAAAAACCACCAAACTTTCGTTCCCATCTTTACCAACTGCTGCTACACCAAATAGAAAATTGTCAATCACAATATTCTCTAAAGTGTGCTTGGTCACATCTCCTACATATCGCGAGTATTGCCATTGAGGGGAGGTAGTATCTCTCCAATAAATTTTGTAGCCAGCCAAGTTGGGGTCATCCGCCTTGTCCCATTGTAATGTTGTGGAAGGACGAACTGCCCCACCAATCATGACATTTTGAGGAGGAGGAGGTGCCCAGGCAAGTGCAGCCAGTGTGATGGCATTTACACCAGTGAGTTTGGCTGCGTATTCAAAATTGACTTTTTCGATGACATCACCGTATTTGATGCCGTCTTCTTCCCGCAGATCCTGATGTTGTCTGTCGTAATGTTCATGTGTTTCCATGATACGAACTCCAGGGAAACCTTCATCATTGAAAGGACGATGGTGACCACCACGACCAAATCGATCGAGGCGATAAATCATAATGGCATTCAGATTGGTGGTGTATTGGTCGGTAAGCCTATCAACATAGCGGGCAATTTGGCGAGAAGGTCCATCTACTTCTCCTCCATAGAAGCGATGCCAGGTGCGCATTCGTTCATCGGCTGTAGCTGGAGTTGGTTCTGAAAAAACCCGGAAACTCGTATTGTCAATGACTCCATCAATGCCTTCAATATTGCCAATCATATCATTGTTCAAAATTCCGATGATGTCCCAGCCTTCCTCCTTTGCCACTTTGGCCATGTATTTACCTCCGAACAAGCCCTGTTCTTCACCTGAAAGACCCGTATAAATGATGCTAGTAGGAAATTGATACTTGCTCAATACCCTTGCTGCTTCTATCGTCCCCGCCATACCTGAAGCATTGTCATTGGCTCCGGGCGAATCGTCTTCTCCATTATTGGGATTGGAAATTCTGGAATCAATATCTCCACTCATAATGACGTAACGATCGGGATATAAAGTCCCCCTTTGAATAGCCACTACATTGACTACCCAGGTATCTTCCGGAATCCGACGATTGCCTTCAGCAGGCACAAGGGATTTTTGAAAAAACACTTCCAAACAACCTTCACATTCAGCGGAAATTCGGTCAAATTCTTCTTTTATCCATCTTCTGGCAGCTCCAATGCCTCTGGTTTCTGAAGTCGTATCAGAGAGTGTATGGCGTGTACCAAAACTGACCAATTTTTGTATGTCTTGCTCAATCCGATCCGGAGATGGCGCATTGGCAATTTCATAGAGGCGAGCATCTGCTTGTGGTGGGAATAGGTTTTGATCTTGTGAAAAAAGGGAAATTGAAATGAAAAGAATAAGGAAGGTGTGAAGTGTTTTAATCATACTTGAAAACTTTATTGTGAATTTTTTTTGATGTACTTTATAGTTGACAGCACCCCTCAAGCCAGAGGACAGACCGAAAATTGAAATTTTCTGTCGGAAGTCAGCGTAATACCCAGTTTTACGCTGACTTCCGACAGTCCATGAAATGGACGATCTATTGTCTTCCGTCCAAAGGTTCGATATCGCAGTGTTCTTGTAAACTTCGAGTTCCATCAGAGTTTCCTGAAAGGGACTCTGATGATTTGAATTCAATACTCATCTCCAAATGCAAAATCCGCCTCTCTAAACGCCCATCTTCCCCTTGTAAAATCTGGAAATGGCATCGGCATGCTACCCATGGCGATGGACTGTTCTGAAAGGGGTGTAATTGCCAGCCAGGTAGCCGCGTCATAGGCATCAAAAGGAGGCGCAACATTTCGCTTGGCACATTCGATAAAAGAGTGCATCAGGAAGAAATCCATACCACCATGTCCTGCTCCTACTGCTTTTTGTTCATGGCGTTTCCAAAGTGGATGATCGTATTTTTCAAGATAAGCCGCTGCATCTTCCCAACGGTGTGATTCGCTCAAGCCTTCTATATAAAGTGATTTATTGACTGCCATCCAGAGCCCTTTGGTTCCCTGAACACGGAAGCCCAATGAATAGGGTCGCGGCAAGTTCGTGTCATGATGAATAACTACAGATTCGCCATTATTGGTTTTGATCATCGTAGTGACCTTATCACCTAATTTGAATTCAACTTTTGCATTCGGGTGATTGGCTCCACCTTTTGGATGGTTTACAATATATTCATGCAATCCTCTTGATTTTGAGGCAACAGAGGTCAGGAAGAGAAAACGATTTCCACGATTGATGTCTGTATAATTAGCTACTGGACCAATGCCATGAGTAGGGTACAAATCGCCATTTCTATGGACAGAGTGAATCGTTCTCCATTTTGCTTCACTATATGCTTTTTCACCAAATTCTACTCCTCCGCCGTAAGGGTCTGTACCACTATTGAATTTAACATGTCGTAAATCGTGCTGGTAGCCACATTCCAAATGCATCATTTCCCCAAACATCCCCTTACGAACCATATTCAGCACAGCCATTACATCCCTTCTGAAACATACATTCTCCATGAAATACAAATGCGAACCAGTTTCTTCATGAGCATTCACCAATTCCCAACATTCATCCAGTGAAAAAGCGCCACAGACTTCTGTCCCTACATATTTACCTGCTTTCATGGCAGCAATTGCCTGCTCCGAATGCCATCTCCAGGGAGAGGCAATGATAACTGCATCGATATCTTCCTGTTCCAATAATTCCAGATAACCCCTATCTCCATTTTTATAAACTTTTGGCATTGGCTTGCCTTTTCTCTCAAAAATCTTTTTTGTCCGCTCTATCATGTGATCATCTATATCATTGATAGCGACCACATTGCAGTCATCCCGATTAAGCGCAAGAGAAATATGACTTTGTCCTCTCAGTCCTACACCGATAAAACCCAGGTTGATTTTTGATTTTGGAGGGTCTTTCAGGATTTGAACATTGGTTTCAGAAGCTGCTTTTGCAGAAGTTGCAGGAATTGCCAAGCCCGCCCCTGCCAGGGCACTTGTTTGAAGAAATTTTCTACGGTTGTATGATTGATTCATAAAATTGGTTTAGAATTTCGAAAAGTTTAAATCCGAAAATTACGAATTTCAATATATATCAAAAAAGCTACATATTTACTTGCAAACCCCAAGTTACTATACACTTTTTAAAATTGGATTTGCAGTTGTTTGAAAATCCAAAGG
>JBGTQJ010000042.1:65257-79232 GCA_041941305.1 Saprospiraceae bacterium | reverse complement strand
CATTTTCATTTTGATTTTCATTATTTTAAAATCAAGTAGAACTTAACAGCCCTGCTCCCAGCCTCCTCTCCGAAGGAGTCCCCTTGTCCAGTAGACATTAAGCCTAGATTAAAGGGGTTGCGTAAGGAGGACTTAACAGCATTGGAGCTGAAGAGGAATATGCCCTTAAACTCTCTGCCACGATACCTAGTCATCATAGTGAAATCTACATTGAAGAATTAAACATTTTTGATCTTTTCCTTTCTTTCCCATTACTTTATAGACCAATCTATGTTCTTGATTTATCCTTCTTGACCAATATCCTTTGAGTCCATGTTTTAGTGGTTCAGGCTTACCCAAACCTTTAAATGGATTTTGTTTAATAGACTTTATGAGTTCTTTAATTTTTCGAAACAATGAACTCCCCCACCCGCAAACCATTCGCCGCAATGGTCAAACTGGGATTCACAGCAGCCGAAGTAGGCATAAAGCTCCCATCTACCACGAAAAGGTTATTCAATCCCCGAAATTGACAAAATTCATCTAAAACAGAAGTTTCGGGATTTTTTCCCATCCGTACAGTACCAACCGCATGTGAAAAAGTGCGAATGTGATGCACATAATGTGCAATCGCCCCTGCTTTTGAAAGAATTCTTTTTGCGGGTTTGATCAAAGCCTTTACAGCTTGCACATCTCTTTTTGAATATTCATGGCTAATGATGGGTTGTGGCATTCCGTATTTATCTCTTTGGTTAGGGTCGACCTTTAGATAATTGGAAAACTGTGGCTGATCTTCTGCAATGGCAAGCAAACCAGTCAGCAATCGTACTCCTTGGCTCAGCATCTTCCCCAAGGGACCAGGTACTTCATTTTGGACCAAACCCATAGGGGGAGTGGGCATCTGCTGTAAACTACCCAATTTCCCTGTAGGACTAGTGATACTTGGATGTCCCAGGTAATAATCAAGGATTGCCAATTGCTTGTGAAATCGACTTTCCTTATCAGCTACACCTGGAAAAATGCCAAAAATGATGGTATTGATATGCCGCATTAAATAACGACCAATGTTTTTCCCTCCTGGGTTTAATTCTCCCAAACCAGAAGACAATAACACATGTGGGGAGCCCAGAGCCCCTGCTGAAAGAATAAGAAATTTGGATTTGAAAATGAATTTTTTACCAGTTCCCTTGGAAATGCACTCAACTGACGAAATCTCCCTTTTTGCAAGGTTCAATCGGGTTACAACCATATTTGGTTTTAATTCCAGACCCGCTTCTATTAATTTCGGTAAACGCAAAGTCGCCAAATCGTTTTTTGCAGAGATGGCGCAGGCAAAGGTGTCACAAGTTGTACAGGATTGGCAAGTTTGGCGATTGGTGTCCTGATAGTTAATCGCCAAAGGCAATTGAAAGGGATGAAATCCCAGGCTTTTGGCACCAGATTTTACTTTTTGAGAAATACCTGCTAGTGGAGCAGGATCCTGTGGGAAAGGGGCGCTGCGAGGAGGTTCTGTTGGATCCACATTCGCTTCTCCAGATATATTCAACAATCCTTCTGCCTCTGTGTAAAAAGGTTCCAAATGGGAATAACTGATTGGCCAACTTTCACCATCCTTGCCAACTATTTCTTCGTTTTTCTCAAAATCCTGTTCACGAAAGCGAAAAGACACCCCTCCGTAAAAAACAGAAGGTCCTCCTACACAGGAATACAAACCCATGATTTTTTTATTCCCTCCTTTGATAACCTTTAAAGGACTGCTCTTGTCATAATGCTCTGTCAAATCAACTGAGCCTCGCATATCCCAGTTTTTTGGACTTCGGAAGACCCAATCCCCACGTTCCAGCATTAACACCTTCATGCCTGCGTTGACAAGTTTTTGTGCCGTCATTGTGCCTCCAAAACCACTTCCAATGATAATGGCATCATACGTATTCATTCAAGTATGTTTTGAATTTCTTTTGAATGTGCGCAAAGGTAGGATTATTCGGAAAGGAATTTAAAAACACCTAATAAACCACGTCCCTATCGGAGACATGATTTTTTACGCGTGGGAGTCGATTCAGATGAACCTCCAGCCCATCTGAATTGAAAAATATGTTTCAAAATTTTGATATTACACTTAGTCAGATTTACTCTTAACAAAAACCGATTTGGCAATTTGCCCCAATACCGGTAAAACAACCAGAACAATAATCCAGGTAACGCAGGAAGCAATCACCCACCGCCAGCCTCCATCACCTTTATCCAAAATCCTCCAGGACAAGGTAGCAAATATGCCTAGAGAAAGAAAGAAGGAAGGGATGAATCCAGCAAATTTGATCAATGTCGCTAAAAATCCGAAGCCGGTAAGAACGGATGAGATTTTATCTTTTGTATAATTCCTGATATGATTGAGATGAATGGTATTCTCAATGTAGTCTGCTATAGCAGTGACGGCGATAAGCAATACCCACCATTGTACACCAGGAACAAATGAACTTTCATACAGAAAAGACCAAAAATTTGGACCAGGCACAGTAGAACCAATCCACATGATGGTACCAAATACAATCGTATAAATTGGGGTAAATCCAATAAGGTCTCGCCAAAGTGATTCTCTGAGCACTGCTTGTACATTATTCCAACCAAGATGCGTTAATTTGTCCTCACCAGCCCAATGTCTACACAATTTCCTGGACCACTGTTCAAATAAATCAACAACACGGTTTTTTGAAAAAGCAAACTGAAGACGAACAATAGAACCCAGATCTGATCTAAGTTCACTCATTGGCTTTCCAACCCACTGGAAAGCTAACATCAGGACAAACATTGCAAGCTGCATCAGTAGAATTTTGCCTGCCAGAATTTCAGTGCCCGTAAGCGGGATAATCTTGGAATCTTCAACATCATTAGCACCAATAATCATATGTTCCAGGAATCCAGCAGCAAGGGAGATAATTATTCCTATACCAACTAAAGCTACTAAAGAAATGATGGCTGCCAGTAAGGTAAAACCCAGGTTCTTTAAACGGTCTTTTTTACCTAAAGCGCTCAACAAAAGCATCATGCCTGCAGCTGCCAAAGGCACTAAATACCAGGGACTCATTGGTTCAATAACAGAATCAACCCAAAAAGAGGAATACCAGCCGATCTTAATAAATTTGGTAAGGAATGCCACGGCACCTGTGAAAAATGCAAGCATTCCTATTAACCTTAACCACAATAAGATATTCCGAATAACCCGGGCCACAGTAGCCTTGGGGTTCATGGCACTTTTTAGGTTGGTTTTAGCTTCTTTCCAATCAATAAATGCCAATAAGGCAGCAATTATGGGAAATCCAATCCATTGGACAGCAGGATAATTTTCAAGGAATAGTTGCGCCCATGCACCAAACCCAACTGCTGCGAGGGTACACCAACAAATCAAAATTACCCGTGCTTTCAAGGTATTTCCACCTGGCCATTCTTCTTTTGGTACGCGGTCTTTGAAGATTTCTTTAATTGATTCGTCATCAGATTGTTTGGCGTAGGTGATTAGATTAGGGGGAGCATAATTCTTACAGCTTCTAGCCAATTCAAATACGGATTCATCTACCTTTTCATTGATCGGTAGCAATGAAAAAAAACCTCTTATATCGTCTGGTCTATTAATTGGACGGAAGTGTCGTTTTGCCCGAATAATATGTACCCAGAATGGGGGTGAAAATTCAGCATAAGAATCTCGAATGTGGATATCTTCAGGAACCATACCCAGATCAGGGACATCAAGCAGTTGCAAACCATTATTCTTTTTTCCTTTTATATTTCTTGCTCCTTCCAAAATCCAATGAAGCGGTTTTGCTGCAAGCAAATTATCTTCATAACCACCACCATTATTGGAGTGTGCTCCCACAAACCATCTTTGGCTGATGATTTCATAGGTTTTATGATTATCACCTGATTCTTTTTTCTGATGAACCCATGTATGCATCCTGTTTATGCTCGATTTGTGATGAACCCAATTTAGCATAGGGGTTAATCTAAAACTCGTCCGATTTTCATCAATGGCGAGGGCATGACGGCAATTTTGCAAAATTCTGCTTGGGTAAGGATTGTGGTGTTGGTCTAATTTGCTACTAATTCCGGGAATACCCAATGCTTCCCAACCCATCGCACCTACCGTATCAAATATTCCCATGTAAGTAATATTGATTCGCCTTGACCAAATTTTCAGAATTTGTTCGGCTTCGTTAAAGTAATCCTCTGGATCGCCGTCTTTCCTCAATTTGTCAATTCGTCTAAATTTATATTTATTTCCTTTTTTATTTAAAGCTTTTTTCCACCAGGGATTGCCTTCTTTTCGATGCTGGGCGATATAGATATAACTTTGCCATAGTTGACTAATCATTAGCGGCGAGCCTCGCTTAATCAAACCACAAGAAGAAATGAAGCCCATCAGGGAACGTGCAGTATAGGCACCCCGACTAAATCCAAAAATGTATACTTCATCCGGTCCCAACCCTTCGTGCTCCTCATTGTCATTATAGTTATCGACCAGCCAATTGTAGGCTTCCCGGACATTGGCTTCCAAGCCCAAACCAAATCCCCCTCCAGTGACACTGTCAAGCATACCTGTTCCTACTCCAGGGTCATAATACCTTTTTTGAATAACCACTGTCCCATCGGGATCCCTCACTTCTCCTTCCTTCGTAAGGGTATAGGCATGTCGAACATTGGTGCTGTCGTCTTGTGTGTTCCAGGTTCCGTCGAGGAATACGGCGAGTCGTTGTTTTTTAGGTTTAGGTTCCATTTAAGTTGGTATTAGGTTTTTAATTTGATGATTGTTGCCTTCACTGTGCTCGTAAATATACAGTACCAGATACTGTCAAGCGAATTTTCAATTATAATTTGGAGATTTGAAAGAATTATATTTTTAAAAAGGTATAAATGGATTTTCCTAAATTGTGCCCTTCTTTTTGCTGTGATAAGGTATTTCTGTGATCAAATGATCAGGTTGGCCTTTATCAAATTACAGCAGTATTCCTAATTACGGTCACAGTGAACCTTTTGGCCGTCAAACAAAAAAAATGTCAAACCAACAATTCGATTTATTGAAGGAGCAAGGCTCAGTATTGGGGCATCCTTCTGGATTATTCGTCCTTTTTTTTACTGAAATGTGGGAACGGTTTTCCTATTATGGGATGCGTGCCCTTTTGGTTTTATTTTTAGTACAGGCAATAGATGTAACCAACCCAGGTTGGGGTTGGGAACGAGAAAATGCCCTGGCACTATTTGGAACTTATGTACTGCTGGTTTACCTGACCCCAATAATGGGTGGATATATAGCTGATAATTTTACTGGCTCCCGAATGGCAATTATCATTGGCGCATTTTTAATGACCCTTGGACATGCTTCAATGGCTATGGATACGCCCTTCTTCTTGTATGTTGGACTCGGTTTGTTGATAGTCGGCACTGGTTTTTTCAAGCCCAACATGGTTTCTACCATTTCCAAGATGTATGAAAAACATCCGGAGAAAAAAGACGGGGCATTTACCATTTTCTATATGGGAGTAAATGGAGGTGCCTTTTTGGGGATTATGCTTTGCGGATATTTGGGAGAAAAAGTAGGATGGAGCTGGGGTTTTGGTTTGGCAGGTATTTTTATGTTTCTAGGGATGCTTCAATTTTGGTTAGCTACGCCAATTTTTGGAGATATCGGAGATAAGCCCAAACCAAAAAAAGAGAAAGAGGTAGTGGTTCAGGAAGGAGTCAAATTAAATCCTTTTACCCTTTTAGATAAAGTATTGATTATTGTATTTGCGGTCCTTGCCATTCTCTGGATTTTTGATAATCCAATGTCCAAAATAGCAGGAATTAGCATCATTCCAGGAGGTGAAACTGCTGCCAATTCTGTAATTCTTACAGCCATTGGCATATTCGTCGTCATTCTCCTTAGCCGTCTTTTAAGATATTCTCCTGGTGAAATGAAACGATTGGGAGCAGTGGCCATTATTGCTTTTTTCACCATCTTCTTTTGGGCATCATTCGAGCAGGCGGCAGGCTCTATGGCAATTTTTGCAAAAGACTATACTGCACGTGCTTTGTCAGGCGATACGGCAAACATATTCAAAGTAATAGATACAGTGGTGACTGTAGTACCATTATTAATTATCACCTGGGTATTATTCAGGTTATTCAAAGAAACCATCAGCCGCATCACCCTTTCAAATGTCATATTAGGCATTAGTTTCGTGGTTATCTGGGGCATCGTTATTTACAAATTAAATCGGGAATTTTCGAATACAGAGACAGAAGTTCCAGCCACCTGGTTTGCCATTTTGAATTCGCTCTTTATCATCATGTTTGCTCCATTATTTTCAAAATTGTGGGAAACCAAGTTCAACCCTCCTCCCGCCGTCAAATATGGACTAGGATTCTTCTTACTAGGAACTGGATTTTTATTCCTGGTCATTGGAACCAGTGGGGTGGCTAAAGGAGCTTTGACAGCACAGGTGAGTATGTTCTGGCTTATTATGGCTTATTTTTTCCATACACTGGGAGAGCTCTGTGTCGCGCCCGTTGGATTGTCTTTCGTGAGTAAATTGGTACCACCCAGGATGATTGCTTTTCTCTTCGGTGTCTGGTATTTGGCGATTGCGACCGGAAACAAACTGGCTCATACAGCCGGTGGCATGATCGATAGAATTACAGCAGAATATTCACTTAGTTCTTTCTTTTTGATTTTTACCATTGTTCCTTTTGCTGCTGGATTGTTGATCATAGCATTGAATCCTGTTTTGAAGAAGTTGATGCAGGAGGTGAAGTAAGTGGGTTGATGGTTGACAAAGTTTGACAAATACATTATGAACCCAAATTCAAATAAACCATCCAAACAATGAATGAAAAAAAACACTTGATTCTCTTACACGGGGCGCTGGGTAGTAAAGCTCAATTTAATGAACTGAAAGAGTTGTTGGCTGACGACTTTATGGTTCATGCTTTCAATTTCTTGGGTCATGGTGGGCGACCAAGCTCAGAGCCATTTTCGATGGACTTGTTTGCGGATGACATTTCAGATTTTATGAAGGCCTATGCTATTGAGGAAAGCCATTTTTTTGGTTATAGCATGGGCGGTTATGCGGCTTTGGTTTTTGCCTGTCATTATCCGGAAAAAGCAAGGAAAATAATGACCTTGGGAACCAAATTTGAATGGACACCAGCATCTGCGGCAAAGGAAGTCAAAATGTTGAATCCAGAAAAAATTGAGGAGAAGGTGCCCAAATTTGCTGCAATGCTGAAACAAAGACATGAGCCGCTAGATTGGAAAAAACTCTTACGTAAAACTGCTAATATGATGACCAACCTTGGGAATGGGGATGCCTGGAAATCCGAGACGTTCAAATTGATTAAAAAAAGGGTTTTGATTACTGTTGGTGAACTGGACAATATGGTAACCATGGAAGAATCCAGAATCATTGCCGATAATTTACCGTATGGAGATTTGATGATGATTCAGAACTTCCCTCACCCTATTGAAAAAGTGAACAAGGAAATGCTTGCGCAAATGATATCAAAGTTTCTAAAGTAAGAGGTTCAGAATACTTCCCAGCTGATCCTCAGGGCAATTTGAATTATGGTAAAAGTAGTTAGGCAGGAGAATAGAAAAATGCCACAGTAGAAAATCCGTTCCTTTGTTTTCATGATTTTGTTTTTTTGAGATTGAGCAAATGGGGTTCTTGGAATAAATCCTACTGCAAAGGTTTGGTTTTCCAATTTCAAAAAAAAAGATTACGAAGTGAAATGGGAAGAGATGGAAGTCAGTATTGATTTTTGACGTTTTTTTGAGTATTGGCAGGAAGTGGTGTGTGGCTTATTGATTTTTCTAAAGAGGATCCTTATTGCATAAAACAAAGTACATCAAATTAAGCTTGGGGCAGGTCATTTTAACTTGACAAGACCTGCCAGGTTTCATTTTTACAAAAGTCAGCCTCATTTATCCATTTCCACATTTCAATCAAGAAAACCTGGCAGGTCTCATCTTTTGGTTCAATTACTGAATTGACTCGTCAGCTGCTTCTTCTGTTGCTTCCACAGCACCGTCTTCGGACATTACTGCAGCTTCCATTTCAGGCTCGGGAAAATAATCCGTCGTGTTGGATTCGATAACGCCTTTCAGGTTATTCAAAACTTCCAAATCCTGCTTGGCCATGGCTGATTTATTCAATGCAAAAATGGATCGCATGAACATCCCCTTGCCAGTCATATTTCCACTGGAAGAAATAATGGTTTTTCCATCTTTTTCGCTAAAGTTCATATCAAGGGTTTGGTCAAAGCCTTGACCCGAAAACTTCATAGACATCAACTCATTTTCTTTCAAGGCAGTGATTTCTTCGGTCATTTCCATTTTTTGACCTTCGTGATCAATTTTAATCAAATAGGTGCTTCCAACTTCATTTTGATTTCCACTTTGTAGTTCAATACTTTCAATGCTAGGTAACCATTCCGTCAATTTGCTTTCGTCCATGTAAACTGCCCATGCTTCCTGGAGTGGTTTATCCACTTCTACTTCATTTGAAAACTCGATAGAAGGTGTAATCATTCCAAGTGCAAGGAAAATAACCAAAAGAGCGGCAACAAGGCCCAAAACAATTTTTAAGATTTTCATACAATTTGACTTTGTTTAATGATTTTAGAGTTTGTTTAAATTTTAACTTCTTGATTTTCAAGTAGTTAAAATTTAAACAAACTCTTAGATAGTTAGAATTGTTGGACAACTTAATACGAAAAGTACTATTCAGATAATATCGTACTGGCAATCAAGCAATTATAACAATCAAATGTTGTAAATAATCTGGTGCAAAATTCTTGTGGGATAATTTAGTTGTTGAAATACAAGGTTGGGAGTCTCACCCGCTTCTCATTTTACGGGCAGGATTTTGGTGGTTGTGCGAAAATACACATAAGTCGGGATAAAATATAACTTCCCCCTTTTTTATTTCTTATTTTACTTCTGGCTATTTTTTGAGGCTAGGCAATCTTTTTGAATACCTCAGAACTTATTTCCTTTAACCTTCAAAACACTAAAACTTCCTTACCTTCGGTAATATTGTTTATAGTTTGCGAATTAATCAGGAAGGATTCTCTCAAACTCTCAATCTCTCAAACTCTCAAACTCTCAATCTCTCAATCTCTCAATCTCTCAATCTCTCAATCTCTCAATCTCTCAATCTCTCTTATACAAGATACCTTTTTTCTAATTGCCCTTTTACCAAATGATGAAATACAGGAAGAAGTTACCGATTATAAACATTTTATTGCCAAACACTTTGGTTCAAAGCACGCTTGGAAGTCTCCACCTCACATCACCTTTGTAACTCCTAAGGAGACTTTTTTACTTTCCTGCTTCAATTTGTTTCAACATCTTTCTGGCATTGTCACCTACCCCTCCATCTGGATCCAAGGAAATGGCTTTGTTGTAATATTCGATTGCTTTTTCTTTTTGATTGGCTTTCCAATAGGCTTCTCCCAGGCTATCCCAGGTATTTGCAGATGTAGGAAATAGTTGGGAATTCATGGTGAATACATAAATCGCTTCTTCAACTTGATTATTACCCAGTAGTCGGTAACCCACACTGTTGAATTCTCCTTCAAAATCAAAAAAGCGATAATTGGGATCATTGACCATTCTCACTGCCTCCGTTTGCAATAAATCTATCTTTTGAGCCATGAATAATTCTGTAAAATAAGCCATGGGATCGAGGATGAAATTATCTGTCGAAAAATTCAAAGCAGCATCCAAAGCAGGATCTTGATTGCTTCTAAATTCTTCAAAGCTCATATCCACTGCGATGTGGGGTGCTAACCAATCGTCATTTTCCCATTGGGGTTTGTCTTGCCACCAGGCAAAGGAGAGATAGACGGATAATTTACTATTGGGCAATTCCACTCCGCGATTGTCGCCATAAAAGTTGATGTTTTCAGCGGTGGGTTCGCCGACAAAGATGGCATTGGTGTAATTGTCTAATTCATTGACCAGGTTTTGGCAGGCAGAAAAAGTACGGCGACCGATGATGACAAATAATTTGCCTGTCTGATTGATTTTTTCTGTTTTGATGATGCCAGTGACGACTGGTTTGTTTTTGTAATTATTGCCTCCACCATTCAAGCGTACATCCAGTATCAATTTCTCCACCTCATTGTTTTCTACAAAATCGAATACTTTTTCATAAAAATCAGGGATGTTTTCAGAGGGGTCGTCCTGTATCTGGCTTTGGCGTACATATACTGCTTTTTCTTCCGGTAAATATTCGTAATAATAGATCTTGTCCAAATGCTTCAAATAATAAGGCGTTTCGCTTTGGTCTCTTGCACCCAGCCAATCTCCTTCATTTTTTGAAAAGCCATAATCACCTGGCGTTCTTTGAACAGGGATTGCGGTAATGGTTTGCTCGAACGTATCTCCTTCTTTTTCCAGCTTTAATGATAAGTCATTTGTCAATTCATCAATGACTCCCTGAGCATGTAGAATTTCGGGAATGCGCATATAACCCAAACCATAAGCTTTGTAAAACTGATCATTTTCTGCCGGTACAACTGGGCGGACCATTTTCATCACTTCTTCTACATTCCTACCACCAATTTCCAAAACCTTTGCCCCCAATACGGTCTCGTAATCCCTATGCACCCCTTCGATGTATAGTCCATCATTAAATAAATAAAAATTTAAAGGCAATGTATGGTATTTGAAATTGCTGCCCCGCATGCCCAATACCGTATGTCCATATTCAAAGGAGGAAACAATCCTTGCAAAGCCGGTCACGATTTCATGTTCCTGCATCTGAGGAATGGAGTTGTACAATTCCTCCACCATCTTATCAAATTTTTCAGATGTGGTTTTCTTAAACAAAAAAGGATAATCAGCATGCACCGTTTTTTGCAGAAAACGCAAATCCTCCTGCCAGGCAGTAGCCGAAATATCTATCTGAGCGGAAGTACAAGCTAGGAAACTAAAAGCAAAAATGGAAAGGAAAAAAAATTTCATAAAGGTTGGTTTTTGTATTCTGCAGCATCGCCACTGTGTGGCTCGCTGCAGTTTTGTGGTTTATTCATTTCTTAACGACTGAATTGGATTGGCAATGGCTGCTTTAACACTCTGAAAACTTACGGTCAACAGGGCAATGCCTATAGCCAGGATGCCAGATAAGGCAAAAACCCACCACTCAATGTTGATGCGATAGGCAAAATCATTGAGCCATTGGTTCATGCTATACCAGCTCACAGGGATGGCGACTACCAGGGCCACCAATATCAATTTGATGAAATCTTTGGACAATAATGCTACAATACTGGTCGTAGAGGCACCCAATACTTTGCGGACGCCAATCTCTTTTTCACGGCGCTCGGCGGCAAAGGCAGCTAAGCCAAACAAACCGAGGCAGGAAATAAATATCGCTAGTAAGGTTCCCCAGAAAATCAAGCCACTCATGCGTTGGTCTGCGAGGTAGTTTTGCTGTAAGCGCTCTTCCATAAATTGAAATTCAAAAGGTACTTCTGGATTGATGGTCGTCCAGGTATTTTCCATTGATTTCAGGAGTTTTGGAATGTTTTGAGTTTCTACGGAAGTGAGGAAATAATTGTACAACCATTGAGGATTCCATTCGAATACCTGCCCCCGGATTTGGCGATGCAGGGAGGCAGAATGAAAATCTTTTACAACACCAATGACTTCCCATTCAAATTTTTGTCCTTGCCATTCCCGAAATACTCTTTGTCCCAGCACATTGTCCATAGTGAAACCCATTCCCTTTACCGTCGTTTCCGAAAGCACGACTGTACTCGTCGTATCCGACAAGCGTTCGCGATCGAAAAAACGTCCTTTTAGCAATTCAAAATCCATCATTTCCATGAACTCGGGAGTGACATTGGTGCTGAAAGCGTGGAAGCCTTCATCTGGGGTTTGTCCTTCTTTGAAAAAGAAATAGGTTTCGAGGTTGATTTCTCCGGGGTAGCTACTGGCTGCAGCGACTTGCTGTATTTGGTTGTTTTGTAGCAATTCATTGCGCAACGGTTCAAAATTTAGGTAGGTCTCCCAGGTACTGACAGGCATCACGATTTTCGCCTCGGGATTAAAGCCCAGGTTTTTGTTGCGCACATAATTCATTTGTTCATTGATAACCAAAATGCCTTGAATCAAAGCAATGGAAATGATGAATTGTACGACCACAAGTCCTTTTCGCACCTGCCTGGAAGAGAGCTTATTGCCAAAATTATTTCTGAAAATCTTCACAGGGCTAAAAGAAGACAAATACAAGGCGGGATAGCTTCCTGCCACTAAAGTTGTAAGGGCGATAAAAGCCATCAACCAAGCCAATACTTGTCCATCCAACAATTGAATTGTAAGTTGTTTTTCCACTAAAGCATTGAACACTGGCAAAGACATCTCTGCCAAAACGTATGCAATTACCACTGCCACAGAAGCATATACCAGAGCTTCCGTCATGAATTGTTGAATCAAGATGGTTTTGCTGGCGCCAGTGACTTTTCGCACGCCTACTTCCTTTGCCCGAAGGGTGGCTTTGGCAGTTGCCAAATTCATGAAATTGATACAGGCAATCAACAATATGAATGCTGCAACAGAAATCAAAATGTAGATAAACGTGATGTCTCCAGTTCCTCCAAACCAGTTTCCAGATTCTGCGCGCAAATAAATATCTGAAACGGGTGTCAGGTAATGTTCCTTATGAATACCCAATTCCCGAAATCGCTCACCAGCATATCCTTCCATCCACTTGGGCAATTTGGCAGTCAATAAGTTTGGATCTGCCCCTTCCTGTAAGCGGATGTAAGTGAAAAACAGGTTATTGCCTCCCCATTCCTGCAATCGATAAAATCGGCGTCCAATATTGGCGCTCATACCCGATATGTAGAGGCTGGCGTTTAAATGAGATTGGTATTTATCGCTATCAAAAACACCTGTTATCTGGTAATCATTTTCTCCCCAGGAACAATTGACTTCTATGGTTTTCCCTATTGGTTCCTCATCACCAAATAATTTGCTTGCCACTTTATCCGAAATAACTATCGAATAGGGTTGATCCAAAGCAGTACTGGCATCTCCCTTCAAAAAATCGAAGGTCAGCACTTCGAAGAAGTTACTGTCTGCAAAAGCACCCAGTTTTTCGTAAAAGGAATTTTCCTCATACTTCAACAGCCATTTGTCTACATCCGGCACTTTGTATATACGAGCTGCCTCTTCTACTTCTGGAAAATCTTTTTTCAATGCCCAAGCCAGTGGAGAAGGCGTAGAGCTTGATTTTCGCGTCTCTCCACTAATGGTAAATTCGGTATCTACCCGATACAGTCGCTCCCCATTTTTGTGGTGTTGGTCAAAACTAAACTCATCCGTCACAAACTGCAAAATCAATAAACAAGCTGCCACCCCAATCGCCAGACCAGCGATATTGATGGCTGCATATCCTTTGAATTTCCGAAGATTCCGTATGGCTATTTTTAGGTTGTTTTTGAACATGTTATAATTTTTTGTAGAATGAGATTCAAGGGCTGTGCCAATTGCATAGGTGTTTGACTTTCAGTTACTTACTGTCTGTTGGATGAGTTTTCTTTGTTCGGAAATGAAGTTTAGGTGTTCGGTTTTGGACGGTGGTGGGAGTAGGCATTTTTTCAAGGTTTTATGGATTAGGAACAAAAATCTATAAATCCTTCCAATTATGTAATTTTTAAAATGCATAAACCAAATCAAAAGTTCATTAGTTTTTCTTCAGTTAAAGCAATATATTTACAAAGAAAAGGAGCTAAAAGCCAATACATGATTTTTACTAAAATAACATCTGCTTTCGATATCTTGGTTTTATTTATAGGCTTTTGGTTTATAGGTGAAAAACTATAAAAAAGTTCAAAGTAGTCAATGCCGAGATATATTAACTTGTTAACAGATTTAGGAGTTACATGCCATAGCCTACACGGCACCTCCCTATGCGGTCGGTCTTTTATGCTCCTATGCGTCGCAAAAAGTACG
>JBGTQJ010000042.1:0-64557 GCA_041941305.1 Saprospiraceae bacterium | reverse complement strand
GCCATAGCCTAAACGGCACCTCCCTATGCGGTCGGTCTTTTTTGCTCCTATGCGTCGCAAAAAGTACAGCATGTAACACTGTATGGCTGTCCATAGCTTATAGGTTGCAAACGCATTGCCCTTTTTTGTAAATTTAAGGGCAGCAAACACGCGCGCTACGGCATCCATACGCGACCGTTAGTCTCCATTAAAATTCATATGCGTGAGAGTTATACATAAAAACTCCATTTAAGTCGAAAACCTTGGGAGGCTCTTTAAAAAAGTTTCCACCTTGAAGAAAACAAAAGCCAATGATCAAATTCTTTAGAAAAATTCGCCAGAAACTGCTCTCCGAGAATCGTTTTTCAAAATACCTTATCTATGCTGTAGGTGAAATTCTTTTGGTTGTCATAGGGATTTTAATTGCTTTGCAAGTAAATAATTTGAATGAACAAGGTAAAACAAGAGATAGAGAACAGAAATATTTGGTAGCAATTAAAAACGAACTAAATAATAATCTCAGAGTCTTAGAAGAGGAACAGGATAGATTGATAAATTCATTAGACGGGCAAAGAAAAATTATCAAATTAATTGATTCCGAATCTGACACTATAAATGAGGAGAACCTTTCTATTCTTATCAACCAAGCTGGGTCACAAGAGATAATATTGAATTACCAAAACGGAGTCTTTGTTGAATTATTAAACTCAGGTGGAATTAATGATCTTTCAAATGATAGCATCAAAAATCAAATCGCATCATGGGAAGGAAAAATGGTAAATGTAAAGAAGCAAGAAAAAGAACTTGAATCTATAAGGCAATCGATTATAAATTATGTGATAGAATTTGGAGATCTTAGAACTTTAATGGATGAATCTGGAATTTCAAGTTGGGCTAAAGTTGATATTTCTAAAAAAGAGCATAGGAGCAATAAACCACTTTTAAGATCTCAGACTTTCGAAAATTTACTAATACATTATTTAATACTTGGATATGTGCTTGATGAAGTTTTTTACCCTGAATTAGAATCAAATATCAATTTACTTTTAAAGTTGGTTGAAGCTGAATTAAACGAATAAATTAAAAAAAACGGATACTAATCGAGTGGCAAGAAGTAAAGACTAACTTTTAGACCTACCATTTGGCAAAGGAGTTGGTCTTTACTTCAGTCCGATAGCAATCGGACTCACACCACCCAGCGTACGGTTCACGTACTGGGCGGTTCACAGAACAACTCAATTTTCAGAAGCATACTTAGTCTTGAGATAGTATTCCAAAAATGGAATATATCCCTTTTGTCGAAGTCTTGCTTCGGTGACTGTGGTGCCCATAACTGGGCTACAAGCTAGATGCCAACCCCCTTTACGAGAATAAGCAAATCTACGAGCCCAGCTTGGCTCGACGCCTAATTGCAGGAAGGCTCGATACCTCCGCCTTGGTCTTTTCCATTGCTTCCAGATGCAATAGCGCAGGCGACAGCGCACCCACGCATCCATATCTTTCAGCTTTTGGTAGCCCGTGGCATTTTTGAAGTAATTGACCCATCCAGTCATCAGGCGATTGAGCCTCTGGATACGTTCTTCAAAAGAAATGGGTGTGGTTTTGCGGGTGATGATTTTGATTTTCTGTTTTAGCCTTTTCCAACTTTTGGGAGCGATACGCAGGCGGTATTTGCCGCGCTCGCCCTTCTTATATGTTGGCACAAAGCCATGTCCTAACAACTCAAATTGGACTGGACGACAAATGTTCGTTTTCTCCTCATGTACTTCCAGATGGAGTTTGTTTTGAAGAAAACGTTTGATGCTTGCCAGTACTCTTTGTGCTGCTCTTTTAGAACTTAAGAAAATGCTACAATCATCAGCATAGCGCACAAAAGCATGTCCTCGCTTTTCCAGTTCTTTATCCAACTCGTGGAGTAGGATATTGGATAACAAGGGACTGAGGGGACCACCTTGCGGGGTGCCTTCATTTCTTTTGGTCACTATGCCTTCCTGCATCATGCCACTTTGTAAATAGCGACGGATGAGCCGGAGTAGCATCTTGTCGGTAATTTTACGGCGTAGCAGGCTCATCAGTTTGTCGTGATTGACTCGGTCGAAAAAACTTTTCAAATCCAAATCAATGACCCACTGTTTGCCTGCATTGATGTACTCGGTGGCTTGTGCTAGTGCCTGATGCGCACTCCGATGGGGGCGAAAGCCATAGCTGTAAGCAGAGAATTCCGCTTCCCATATCGGACTTAGGGTTTGATGGATAGCTTGTTGTATCAGCCTGTCCATCACAGTAGGAATCCCCAGCAGCCTGCTTCCACCATTGGGCTTGGGTATTGCCACTCCCCGTACAGGTTGTGGATGGTACCTGCCTTCCAAAAGTTCCTTTCGTGTCCGAGCCCAGTGGGTGTTGAGGTAGGTGGGAAGGTCTTCTGTTTGCACGCCGTCCACACTGTTAAATAGCATGAAAAAGGGAGGCACACACAAAGTATATATGCTCATAGCTGGCAGTGAAATCAAGGCTCAACTCTGACGCGCCGCCAGCTACGCCATATATACCGGACGTTCGAGGCAATGAAAGAATCTAAAACCTTGTAAGTAGTGCGATTTGCAAATTTACCGATTAAAGTGTAAGTTGCGAGTAAAGAAAAATAACAGAAATGAAAGTATTAGATAAACCATTATCCAATCTCCAATTAGAGATTTTAAAAATCTACAGCTTTGATTTAAAGGAGGAACAATTATTAGAAATCAAAGACTTACTAGCAAAATATTTTGCTGACAAAGCTTCAGACTCCATGGATGAATTATGGGAAAAAAATAATTGGTCCGAGCAAACCATGAAAGATTGGTTAAGTGGAAAGGGAAGTTAAGAGATGAGGATAGTAATTGATACAAATTCATTACTGGTGAGCATTCCAAGGAAATCACCCTATCGTCCAATTTTTGACGCATTAATAAATGGTGAAGTGAGGGTATTGATAAGCAATGAGATATTAAATGAATATGTAGAAATCCTTGAAAGAAAAACAAATCATGAGGTTGCAGTAAATATTAGTGAGTTTTTAATCCAGTCTATAAATGTAGAAAAAGTTGAAATTTATTTCCGTTGGCATTTAATTGAACAAGATGTCGATGATAACAAATTTGTGGATTGCGCTTTAAATGGTTCAGCAGATTTTATAGTTACGGATGACAAACACTTCAGGGTACTAAATAAAATTGACTTTCCAAGTGTAAAAATCATACGAACGGCAGAATTTGTGGAGCTACTGAAAAATAGATAGAAGAAACAATGCCTCGAATCGAGTGGCAAGAAGTAAAGACTAACTTTTAGACCTACCGTTTGGCAAAGGAGTTGGTCTTTACTTCAGAGCCTGCCCCAAAGGGGCAAGTGAAGCGTGTTGGAATAAGAGCTATGGACTTTGGATTTTAAAGCCTTAGAAGAGAGAAGGTTACCCGAAGCGGGGTAAAAGAGAACGGAGCAAATAATCTTTCAATTAACGGTCAGTTTCGAGTTTTTTTTCGAGATATTCATCAATAAACAATTGGTTTTCAGTTAATTATTCAAGTTGTTACAAATCTGTATCAGGACATTAAACGGAAAAGGTGTTTAAAGTCTGCGTTTTTTAAGATCATTTTGTTTTACAAGAATGCCTAAAAAACTGGGCGGTGACTTGTTCCTTTCCCAACTTCGAATCAGAACCATTTTTCCTATTTTACAGCATTGGCACAGATTGGTTTTTTGACCAAAAAGTCGAGTCATTGCAAGTTGTTTTCGCTCCTTTCGAGTGAGGAGGGTTTTGATTTTCCCCTGCAAGGCATTTCGAGCAATATTCAAAGATTTGGCTTTGGAGGCATTGGATAAAAAACCGAAGGTTCGGACTTTTCTGAAGCCTTTGGGCAGGATGTGGGGGTGCATTCCAACTTTTGCAGTCCTGCTTATTTATCCCTTTGGGACTTCAGACTTTGGGTCACCCCAAACGCCCTTGCGGCTTGCTACACGCCTTGCTTACTCAGCGTGAGGAGAACTTTCATCTCCCTAGAGAATTCTTCTGACTGGGAAGTGTTATCTTCGCCAGAGATGATGCCCATTCGAGGCACACACAATGCATAAAATGCTCAGCCGCCCTAAGCGGGTGCCCGCCATTTATGGGGGACGTTATGGGCAAGTAAAAAAATAAAAATGAAGAGAGTATTCTATACTTTAAAATTCACCCCAGGGAATAACTGGCAAAAAGGTAAACCAATTGGTGAACAGAATTTACTTGCTCACAGAAAATACCACCAAAACTTACTTGAAAAAGGTAAGATATTACTTGGAGGGGCTTTTATTAGAACCGATGAAGGATTAAATATATTAAAGGTCGACAGTTTTGAAGAAGCAAAGGAAGTAGCAGTTAATGACCCCGCAGTTAAAGAAAAAATAATGAATGTAGAGATTCAACCTCTATATTTAGTATTCAAGGATTCAGACTCAGAATTTTTGGATATGCATGGATTGATAAATAAATAAATAAATCATGACAGCAAATCAATTCATAGAAAAATTGACAGAATTCAAATCTGAAGAACGGTCGGATAAAGTCGAAAATTTTTTCAAGGGAAACGATAAGAAAACAAAAGGGTTTGGGGTCAAATTCGGAGACGTATTCAGGACGGCAAAACAATTTAAGAATATGCCACTTGATGAAATAGACAAATTACTTGATAGCAATTTTTACGAAATAAGAATGGGTGCAGTAAGTATTATGGATTTTCAAGCAAGAGAAAGTAAAATTCCAGAAAAGAGAAAAGAAGAACTTTACGAATTGTATCTAAATCGGCACGATAGATTAAATAATTGGGATTTTGTTGACAGAGCTGCATACAATGTAATCGGTCGATATTTAGAAAATAAACCGAGAGAAATTTTATACAAATTAGCCAAATCGGATAATGTTTGGGAAAGAAGAACTGCAATAGTCAGCACCTATCATTTTATTAAATCTGATGAATTAGATGATACTTTCAAAATTGCCGAAATATTGATAAATGATGAACATGAACTAATAAACAAAGCCGTTGGAAGTTGGATTAGAGAAGCAGGGAAAAGAGATGAAAATAGGCTAAGAACATTCCTTGATAAATATGCTTCAACAATGCCAAGAGTGACATTGAGATATGCTGTTGAGAAATTTGATAAAGAGACGAAGAAATATTATATGAATTTGAAAAAGAAAAAAACCAGCCCATAATCGAGTGGCAAGGAATAGCGATTGACATTTAAACCTACCCAACGGGCAAAGGTGTCGTTCACTATAGCAGAGCTCTCCCCAAAGGCAGGGTTGATTGGTTCTATTATTTTCATGATGTGCTAAAGGATTATGCAGGTTTTTTTCTTCTAAATTCCTGAAAGTTCAAGTTCAAGACCAAGTTCAATTTCAATTCTTGGGCTTGAACTTGGTCTTGAACTTGAATTTGAAAAAAATCACAGAGCATATTTTTAGAACCAATCACCCCTGCCCCAAAGGGGCAAGCTACACCACCGTACGTTCCCCAAAGGGGGCAGGCTGGTTCGCGAATACGGCGGTTCGCCTCGCACGCCGCCGAGCCGTGCCCGTTATGCTCCATTGATGAAAACGTAACTAAGATTCATGGAAAACACACTAAAAAAACACCAGATTCAAACCCAGCTCAATGAAAAACTGCGACTGCTTGTTGAAAAAGAAGGCTTGAAAGCCATTGGAGAAATAAACAACTTGCTTCATAAAGGTGCCGATCCGAATTTTCGACCGAAGTTTGGCGTGTTAAATAGCACGAAAAAGCTCTTTGCTCTTTTTGAGATGAAGTTTGAGGATCCTGGAGCTACTTTTTGGATGGCGTTGCCGCCGCCTTTGATGGTGGATTGAAAAATAGGAATTATCAAAACCGCCATAAAATAGAATAGTATAAAAAGTGATTAGAAATATCCGTTTTCAAGGAATATGATTTTCCGTTTACCACATTCAATTCTTTCAAATTAAACTTCACAACTACCTAATTATCATTTTATACCCTCCATTCTTCAAACTATATTTGTTTGACCCATATTTTGGTAATAAATTAATTCTTCAATTTGAATGAATCGATTTAAATATTTCAAAATGCTAAAAGCCATAATCATAGATGATGAAGTAGATTGCATAAAAACACTTGCTTTACTTATCCAGAAACAATGCCCTGAAATTGAGATTATCTGTCAATGCGACTCAGGTAAAAGCGGATTGAAAGCAATTAAGCAATTTAAACCAGATGTAGTATTCCTGGATATTGACATGCCATATATGAATGGATTTGAAATGCTTGAATTAGCCCAACCAGTTAATTTTGATGTCATATTTACTACGGCTTATGATAAATATGCAGTTGAGGCTTTTAGGATTAGTGCTGTGGATTATTTGTTGAAACCTATTGATGAAAAACAGCTTAAAGAAGCAGTGAGCAAAGTTTACTTTGAAGGCAGGAAAAGAATAGCTCCAAAACATATAGAATTCATTTTAGGTCAATTGAAAGATGTTGAAACGAATAATGTTAAAAGGATCGCTTTGCCCTCATCTGACAGATTAATCCTTGCTGAGTTTTCAAATATTATTTACTGCCAATCTGACGGAAATTATTCAAGGGTTTTTTTAAAGAATAATAAACGGATTTATACCTCTATTCCACTTATTGAGCTGGAAGAGTCACTTTGTAATTACCATTTCAATCGAGTCCATAATCAATACATAATCAACCTGAATGAAGTAAGCGAGTATGTAAAATCAGATGGGGGATATTTGGTGATGAGTAATGGCGATAAGGTTAATGTTTCACGCAGTAAAAAGGAGGAAATCTTAAGCCTTATTAAATAATAAAAATTCTATTGACCATCCAATTCCAATCTTTTTTGGAGGATTTAAATATGAAAATTAATCAATGGATATTCTGGTTATTATTAATTTTTAATAGTCCTTTTGCTATTGGACAACATTACTATTACTACTCTGAAAATATCACAGTTCATGATGGAATTCCAAGTAATAATGTTCAAGTGATAGTTCAGGATAATCACGGTTTCTTGTGGTTTGGTACCAAGAATGGTTTGGCTAGATATGATGGAATTAAATTTAAAGACTATCCCCTTCCTGTAGATAATCAGGTATTTTCAAAGAATTTAGAAATCAAATCATTATTTATTGATAGAAAAGGGAACATATGGATTGGAACTTTTTTGCATGGTTTAATAAAATTTAATCCTAAAACTGAAAAATTTTCTGTTTACCTTATTGATTTTACTTTCCAACGTGATAATAAAGAAGCATTTGATAGGATTACCTCAATAAATGAGGACAAATTCGATAATATTTGGTGCGGTACTAACAATGGTTTATTTAGGTTATTTTTTTATGGTGATGATGAAGTATCAATTAAACGATATGATAGATATAGTTTAAAAGAATTTGATAGATTGGATCCAGGGAATGTAGATAATTCAATAACAGAAATTTATACGGATAACAAAAACGAATTATGGGTTACATCTTATTTAGGTTTAGAAAAACTTATAGCCAGTAATGATAAAGAAGGTAACCTAGTAAGTTTTGAGAATATGAATGTTTCTTTTGCATTTCCTGAAAGCTTTGGAAATGGGATATCCTCCATTTTTGAATATCATCCAGGTAATTTTTTAATTTGTAAAAGTGATAATTATAAGGTTTATCTTGAAAGTTTTAACTCAAATACACAAGTTTCAGTAAGAATCTCAGAGGAACTAGAAATATCTTTAAATGAAAGTAGAATTTTTCAAGTTGATTTAAAATCAGTTTGGATCAGTTCCCCAAAAGGAGAGATTTATCACCTTTCAATTCCTCCTCACAATTTAAGTTATAGTGAAAAATTCACTTTATCTGAATTAATTCCAAATTTCGATATTTCAGAAGAAACAGCCGAATTTGGCGTTTTTGATATAATAAAGGACAGTAATGGATCTATATGGCTAGGCACTAATAACCAAGGTGTTATAAAGATAAATTTAAATAATAAAAATGTGAGGAATTTATCTCCGTATTCCGATCAAATGACCTCAAATGAGATTGTTGATATTGGGGTAGATAAGTATAATTTCATTTGGTTTTTTAACAAATTTGGAAACTTGTATAGGATGGATCAGGAAGAGGGCAAGCTTAAAGATTATACTAATCACCCAAGTTTGATTTCCAAATATAGTACACAATCAACTATAAGTTTTAAAAAATTGTCTATAGATAATAGTGGTAATCTATGGGTTCTTTCTAATAAAGGATTATTCGCCTTTGAAGAAAATAATGACAGATTTATTGAGTATTATCCTTTTCTCCGAGGTGATATTTTTGATATTGATTCGAGTGGGATTATTTGGTTTTTAGATGGTAAAGCAATTTATAGATATAATCCAAACACTCAAGAGGGCAAAGGTACTCGAGCATCAAGCTTTCCAAGACTATATTTTTCACATCCAAATGATATTTTAATTGAACAACAAAACATTATTTTTTCCGGACATAATCTAAATGGAATTAATGTATTAGACGAAAAAAATAATCTAGGTTTAGAGAATTACCTTTTTGGCTATTCAATACTAGACTTATATAGAGACTCTGAAAAAAGAATTTGGGCAGGAACAAGGAAAAATGGATTGTTATTAATAGATGTTCTGAGTGAGAATGTTCAAATAACAACCACAAAAACCAATAGTGATGGCTCAACTAAAATTACCGAAAGGCAAGCTGGTAAGAGAGTCCCAAAAATAAAAGCTTCTTACACAGATAAAAATGGCTTACCCCATAATTCTATAAAGCAAATTTTAGAAGATGGCATAGGAAACCTCTGGCTACTTACTGAAAAAGGGTTCACTATTTTTGATATAAAGAGCAAGCGTTTTTTAAACGTGCCAGAATTATCAGGACTAACTCCTAATACTAAAATGGTAAAAAATTTAAGTGGAGAATTTTTGTTTGCCACAAAAGAGAATATATTCAAATTTAATCCTGAGAAAATTATCAGAAAGAAGACCCTCTCTAACCTTTGTTTTACTGATTTTAAACTGTTTGAAAAGCCTTTAAAGGTGGGTGGAGGCATTTTAAAAAACACTATTAATCATACCAAAGCTATTAAATTAAAACATGACCAAAATTCCTTCACAATTGAATGGGCAATTCTAAATTTCATCAATCCTTCTGAAAACAAATCTTATTATTCATTGGAAGGACATGATCCGAATTGGATTGAAACGAAGGGAATTCATCAAGCTACATATTCAAAATTGCCTCCTGGAAAGTACAGTTTTGTAGTAAAAACTGGAACTCAAATTGAAAGTTCTAATGATATATCTATCAAGCTGGATGTTGTAATAACCTCTCCGTTTTGGAAGACTGGATGGTTCATTACTATAGTTATTTTAATACTCCTCAGCAGTAGCTGGAGAATTTACCGGTACCGAATTAAACAAATTAGAAAAGCCGAATCGTTAAAAACTGAATTCAATAAAAAAATTGCAGAATTAGAATTAACTGCATTAAGGTCTCAAATGAATCCTCATTTTCTATTTAATTGTCTCAATTCCATAAAAGGGTATATGTTAGAAAATGATGCAAAAACTGCCACAGACTACTTAACCAAGTTTGCTTCGTTAATTAGAGTGATTTTGAATAATTCCAGATCAAAAAAAGTAAAACTCTCCAAAGAAATTGAAGCAAATAGGCTGTTCATAGAAATTGAAAAATTACGATTCAAAAATAAATTTGATTATGAAATAATATTATCGAAAAATTTAAAAATTGACTTTGTTGAAGTACCTCCTATGCTTCTACAACCATTTATTGAAAATAGCATTTGGCATGGATTAAGGCATAAAACTGGGAGAGAAGGGTTATTAATTGTTAAAGTCGAACAATTCCCTCAATTCCTGCAGTTTACAATTGAAGACAATGGAGTTGGTAGAGAAGAATCCCAAAAACTTAAAAGTCGCTTTGTTCCAAAACACAAATCACTAGGACTAAACATTACCAAAGATCGAATTGCAATTTTGGAAAAACTATATAGTATCTCTTCTGAACTAAAAATTATCGATTTGAAGAACGAAAACCAAAAAGCAATTGGAACAAGAGTGATTCTTAAGTTATTTATTCCAGAATAAAATAGATGAATAAAGCCCTACCATGAATAATTTTAATTCATCTTTTTTTCAAATATACCATCTATCACTTCCTTTCAACCATCCTTCATTTCATTCTTCATTTTTTTGGCAATACAGTATAGATTTGAATAGAAAATTCGATTTAAGAATAACTTCCTTATAGGTGAATGCTGAAAAACCTCATAATCAGAGTAAGCTTAACACCAAAAGACCATTAAATTCTCTATTTGTAATTATTTCCGTATTTCTGATTAAAGGGCAATCAAAGATTTTTGGTTGCCCTCAGAATTTTTTGAGATTGATCTTTTTTTATTTTCTCACATATTTCTTTTCCCCTCATTTCTCTGAGTGGCAAATTGTGGATCCTGTTTAATGAAAAAGTGAGTTGAAAGCGTTTTTCCCGCTGATAAAGCTCGATGTACCATCTGTTTTTTCCTTTAACCAGGCGTGCAGGCAGGAAGGCAGGAATAAATTTTTTTTTCCTTGTCATTGTAAGTTTTCTCATAAACAGTCACAAAACTGTCACACAGAAAACTCTAAAACATAGGTAAGATTATGGAAATCAAAAAGTTGTGGATGGATGTTTAAAGAAGAGCAGCCTTCAGAATCTTTTTAAGTCCAACATGAGCAATTCTGTGATTGCTTCTACTAGTGAGAGTAAATCGAAGGCTGCTCTCTGATTTTAACGCCTATTTCTTTAAACCGGAATAAATACGAACTACCGTTCGGAAACGCTGCCATCTTATTAAATTTTTTTTAACTTTTTTTTTAGTGCGAAATACTAATAACTGGCAACGATAGACTTCAATTCCTTTAAGTACAGCTGTTTCTGAGGATTCCGTCGATTGATATTGGTAGGAGTAAAATAATGGTGGGATTCTAAAAAGCCAACCTGCAGGCGATTCCAGCCTTCTTCATTTTTTATGACGCCATGGGCTTTGAATTCTTCAAAAAGTGTCGAGCCGATGGGATGAAAATCGTTCCTGCCGAGATAGTCCAGATCGGCATCGCAAATAATTTCCTCCAATTTGTTTTTAGGAGATTGGGGGATTTTGGTAGCCATGATCATCCCACAAATTCTTTCAATTTCGGTTTCAGTGTATCCAAATTTGGGTAAATTTTTTCTGACAATTTCACAACCTTTTTCCTCATGCTCCTTATAAGTCTCTGTAAAACCTGAATCGTGAAATAGAGCAGCTGTTTTGAGCAATCTGGTTTCGTAACGAGAAATATTTTCGGCAGCACAAAGTTCAGAAGTGATTTCAAAGACATCAAGGGTATGCTCCAGGCAATGATAAGTGAGCACCTCAGGCAGTTCCCTCTTTAGTTTGTCTAATATGAATTTTTTTGCTGCCCTGTAATCCAAGGTTTTTTTTATTAGAAGTCAGGCGTCATATCGCTTCGCTGTCAGACCTGCTCTACATCTGATTTTCAAATGATGAACATGTCAAACAGCGAAGCAACCTGGCGTCTGACAACAAAGTGATCTAATTTTTGATTACTCAATTTTTTTCTTCCACAAAAAACATCTCTACCTCTCCTTTGTTCTTGGCCATGAGCTTTCCCCTATCTTCAAATTGAAAATGGTTATTGAGTAACTCGTAAGTATTTTTTGAAATATTGATTTTTCCCGCTTCGCTTTTTTCTTCCATTCGAGCTGCCAGATTTACAGTGTCTCCCCAAATATCGTATGCAAATTTCTTACTTCCAACAACTCCTGCTACGACTGGTCCAGAGTGAATGCCAAATCGGGTCTTGAATTCCGGCAATCCTTTTGTACGTTGTTTTGCTCCAAAATGCTGCATAAATGTCCGCATTTCCATTGCCGCCTTTACGACATCTTCTGCATGTGTATCATTTGGTGTTGGTAGGCCACCCGCACACATATATGAATCGCCAATGGTTTTTATTTTTTCAATACCATGCCGCTCTGCAATTTCATCAAATGCTTTGAAACATTCATCCAATTGAGCCACCAGGGCTTCAGGTGGCATTTTTTCGGCTATTTGGGTAAAAGATTGAAAGTCAGTAAATAATACAGTAACCGAATCGTATTTCTTTGCGGCCGCTTTGCCGTGTTCTTTTAGCTCATTTGCCGTTTCTGATGGCA
This sequence comes from Saprospiraceae bacterium, assembly GCA_041941305.1. Lineage (GTDB taxonomy): Bacteria > Bacteroidota > Bacteroidia > Chitinophagales > Saprospiraceae > JANSWP01. Next base: position 52,304 of record JBGTQJ010000042.1, on the reverse strand, counting down.
AAATATTCAACAATAACTCTTCTGCACGATGTCTTTCAGTTTCAATGATTTCGTTTTTTTCTGCCAATTCCTGATTCGATTTTGATTTGATTCGATAGCGATTGTATATCAGTCCGATTAACAAAAGCAAACCGAAAGCGCCTACAATCAGGGAATTCCTGAATATAGTTGCTTGTTTTAATTGAGCATCTCGAAGCAATAAAGTCCGCTCATTTTCAAATTGCTTTTGACGGTCACTGTAAAAAACTTCTCGACTTTCGTATTCCTTGAGCCTTTGTTCATTGTATCTGTCATACCTCAATTCGTCATAAGCTTTTCGCCAATTGTATGCCGATTTATAATCACCCAACTGAAAATAGATTCTTGCCAGGTCTTTAAATCCATTTTGCAAAAACTTCTCATTTGCCAAATCTTCCGCCAATTTCAGGTATTGTTTTGTAAAATTCAATGCCTTTTGCAATTTCCCTTGTCTTCTATACACATCTCCGTATCCATTATAAACTTCCATTAGACCAAATTGGTCACCTAATTCCTGGCGAATATAGAACGCGGTATCCAGATAGTTCAGGGCTTTTTGCCAAAAAAAAGCGGATTGTGTGATGGCTCCGGTCTCCTGAAAATAGCTTCCCATATTTTTATAGACCAAGCCAATATTGTTGAAGGATTCTCCTTCCCCGTCCTTATCTTCCAGCGTTTTCCGGATCTTCATTGCCTGGATGTGGTTGTCAATAGCATTCTCAAAATAAGGCAGGAGCCCTTCATATTCCTTTTCGTCCATTCTGGATTCTGCTATGGCATCGTAGGTGTTTCCAATATTATTAAAAACTGTTGCTGATTCCCATTGATTGCCAAGCAATTGGTGTAACACTTGCGCTTTTTGGTAATTTTCAAGGGCTGCTTCCAAATCATCTTTTTCTGTTCTGATATTGCCGATTACGTTAAACGCGTTGGCTATGCCGGTACTATCTGCGTTCCTTTCCGCCAGATTCAGGTACCTCAAGATGTATTCCTGGGCAGCCTGAAAGTTGCCAAAATTTTCATATAAAATTGCCAAATTATAGGAAGCCCTTGCCAATCGAACTGAATCACCCAATTCACCATACAGTTTGAGCGCTTCCAAATAATTTTTCAGCGACTCTTCCTGGTTGCCCAAATTGTCTTGGACATTCCCAATATTATTGTAGAGTCTTGCCACGCCTTTTTTATCCCCTAATTCTTGTCGAATCGCCAATGCATGCTGGAAGTATTTTACTGCCAATTCACTATTTCCATGAATGTCTTCAACGACACCTCTAAAGTTGTTGGCGTCTCCTTCCCCCTTTTTAAAGTTCAAATCCTGAGCGAGGGATAATGCCGAATCAAGATAAACTCTGGCCTGTTGAGGGTTTTCGAATTTTAACTCCCAGGCAATATCGTTCATCAAAATGACTTTATTGCTGTCTTCAGAAGCGGTATTTAAAACTTGGGTAAGACTATCCAGGAGGGGATTTTCCTGAGCATTTAGGTGGCAGGTAAAGACAAGCAACAACAGGGCGGCTGTCCAAGTATTTAGCAAGAAAGTTATGTTGTTTTCTCTGTCGGGCATGACAAGTTGGTACCTTAAGCCTGGATAATGCTCAAAAGAAATTCAAAATTAGGGATAAATTTTTTGATATGCTGGTTTGGTCTAAAATATGAGGATGAACAGCTACCGCTTTATTTAAACGATAGCTGCTTTGGTTCTTCTTTTTGATAGTTTCTCAGTTTGCAGGTAACAATAAAACGCCAGATGCCATAAATTTATATTGCTTTTCTGGCTCAGTAATTTCCTCAATCTCTTCTTTTGATTTTCCTTCGTCTTCCGCATAATGCCTCAATTCTTCAACGGAAGTCGTCTCAACAAAAGCGTAACCATCCATAATCACTTCTCTGCCCGCAATATCCATTGGCATGAAGAAACCATAGTCCTTGAATTTGACAAAAAGCTCAGGATCGCCTTCTTTTTCAGGGGTGATGGTGATCCAACAGCCTTTGACTTGACAAACTGAGGTAACGGTGCCTTTTACTTTGGCATCTACGTTTTCTTCTCCAGTCATTTTTGCCAATAAATCTGAATAGGCAATAGCACCTTCAGCAGTAATTTGTTCACCAAAAGAATGTATTTTGGCTGCATCTGAAGTTTCAGTACCCCCGCTACTGCAAGCGATTGATAATGAAATGATTGTCGCAAAAAATAAAAGTTTCTTTGCCATGATATCTGAGTTTTTTATTTATGGAAGTTGTTTAAAAATGGAGGTTGAATTTTCTTATAAGTGCTTGATTGTCAAAACGAAGCTCTTTTTAAGTTTCATACTTGTCCCAAAGGGATCACTTTGTGAGAAAGTATGGAGCGAAAAAAAGCTGAAGTATTGGTAATCAATGGCTTGCAAGAAAACCATCTATCTGTTTTTAAACAACTTCATGAAGTGTTTTTTGAGTTAAAATGCGCAAGGGTAAGTTTTTAGGGATGCAAAGGTAAATGAATTATAATTTAAATTTTCTCAAAAAAAATCAACAAAGGCAATATTGAATTTCCAAAGGAGTTTATATCAGTATTCTTTTTCACTTCCACAATTTAAAATACTACCTATAGCCTACTACTACTTAAAAGTTCTCAGCTCACCGCCCCCAGTTCCCGGTTCTGAGATTAAAATGGGAAACTGGGGAAAAGGAACCGAGAACACTGAACCAAAGAATTCCCGGAACTATGATCAAATTCCAATTAGTAGTGGTAGTCTGTTTTTTCCTGCTAACAAGCCAAAATCTTCCTGCCAATTGCATTAAAGGAGATTGTTTCAATGGCTATGGGACTTACCTCTTTTCCAATGGTGCCAAATACATTGGTAACTTTGTAGATGGCAAGGCCCATGGTCGCGGCATTATTTATTTTGACAATGGTAATAAATACATCGGTCATTGGGAAAACAATGATCGGCAAGGTGAAGGGCGATATGTCTTCATTGAAGGGCATGAGTATAGAGGGCAGTTCCGCCAAAACAGATTCCATGGAAAGGGAGTCATGAAATATGCGAATGGAGATCGGTACGATGGGAATTTCAAAAACAATCAACCCAATGGCTATGGAAAATATTCCTTTCAGGATGGAGATCGCTATGAAGGAAACTTCAGGAATGGTCGTTTTGATGGAGAAGGGACAATGTTCTATAGAGATGGAGCAAAATTTCACGGTTATTGGTCCAACAACAAGAAGCATGGATCTGGAACTTTGTATGCTGCCAATGGAAAGATATTCAGTGGGGAATGGGAGCAGGGGAAGATGGTAGAAGAAGAGATTTACCTGTTTGAGCATGAAGCAATTGTGGAAGGGGGGGAGCCTACATCGGGCACTATACCTACATTGAGAAACTGCAATAAAGAATATTGTGAAAGTGGTCTGGGCACCTTCACCTACAGCGATGGCTCAGAATATGTGGGGGATTTCAGATATGGCAATCCCGAAGGGCAATGCAGGGTCAATTATGCAAATGGAAACAGCTATGAGGGTGCCTGGAAAAACCATACCCCGCATGGAGAAGGAACTTTGCATTATGCAGATGGTCGTGTCTTGACTGCCGAATGGTATTATGGGAAGGCTATCGAGACATTCGCTACGAGAAGCAATGTAGAGGAAGAAGAAATTTACGAAGTAGACCGAACCACAGATGTAAAGATATGGGCGGTAGTGGTTGGTATTGGTCGCTATCAACACATGCCTTTCTTGAGATATACGGATGATGATGCCTATCACTTTTATGCCTTCCTTAAAAGCCCGGAAGGAGGTGCATTAAAGGAAAATCAAATTAAAGTGCTTATCGATGAGGAGGCAACACGTGACAATATTTTGCACACTATGCGCGCTACAATTTTGAAAGCAGATGAAAACGATGTGGTGATGTTTTATTTCTCCGGGCATGGTCTGCAAGGCTCTTTCATCCCTTCAGATTTTGATGGTTTGAACAATCGCCTGTACCATGAAGAAATCAAAAAAATCATGGAAGACAGCCGCGCCAAACATAAGTTGGTATTGGGAGATGCCTGCCATTCTGGTAGTTTGACAGCACTTAAAGAGAGCGGTGATTTATTGGCGGCAAAGGCACCATTCGAGTCGAACCTGAAAAAATATTACCAGGCTTTTGAAAATACAAAAGGGGGAATGGCATTGATGATGTCTTCCCGTGGAGAAGAAGTTTCTCTGGAAGATGGAGGATTGCGCAGCGGTATTTTTAGTCATTTCCTGATTAAAGGATTGAATGGCGAAGCAGATGCCAATTACGATGAAATTGTGACTGTTCAAGAACTCTATGACTATGTATATAAAAAAGTTCGGCGTTATACCGCAGGTGCACAATCACCTACCTTGACCGGAACCTTTGACCAAAAAATGCCAGTAGGGCTGGTAAGAAAATAAAACTCAATTTTGAGGCGATGCTTGTGATTAGAGCATTAGAAAGATTAAGAAAAGGCATCGCCTCAAATATCCAATAGAACTCCTTCCTCCCTGAAATTGCAGAATTGCAGCATCGCAGCATTTTAGCACCATAAAATGCTCCTTTCCTCAAATATCCCACTATTTTTGCCCAAGTCAATTGACAAATAAATTGCAGCATCACAGCATCACAGCATCACAAAATCATAACATCAATATGCAACCATTCCACCTGGCTTTTCCTGTAAATGATCTGAAACAAACGCGGGATTTTTATGAAGATTTGCTTGGGTGTTCAGTTGGACGAACGTCTGATCGCTGGATAGATTTTAATTTTTGGGGAAATCAAATCACCGCTCATCTGGTAGATGAACCTGATGCAGGTGGGCCACACAATCACGTAGATGGCAAGAATGTACCAGTTAAACATTTTGGTGCTATCCTGGAAATGGGAGCCTGGGAAAAATTGGCGGAAAAGCTCAAAAGTTATGGCACGGACTTCATTATTGAACCTTATGTGAGATTTAAAGGAGAAGTTGGAGAGCAAGCCACCATGTTTTTTCTGGATCCCAGCGGAAATGCCATCGAATTCAAATCATTCAAAAACTTTGACCAAATTTTTGCAACCTAAATAACAACCCCTGAATTCCAGCAACCAACCCAGCAACCAGCAACCATCACCCATCAAAAGTTTAATTCAAATCCACTCTACCTCCCTTCAATTTCATCACGTTTTGGGTCTTCTTGGCTAATTCCAAATCGTGGGTCACAAGTACCAAAGTAGTCCCCGCTTCCTTATTCAATTCAAAGATCAATTCCTCAACTTTTGCACTGGTTTCAGCATCCAGATTACCGGTAGGCTCATCTGCGAATAGAATTTTTGGGCGGTTGGAGAAAGCCCTGGCTAAGGAAACGCGCTGTTGTTCACCCCCTGAAAGTTGGGTAGGGTAGTGGTCATGACGTTCTGCAAGTCCAACCCGGTCTAAAAGTTCCATTGCAGTTTCAGCCGCTCCGGATTCGCCTCTTAGTTCAAGGGGAACCATGACATTTTCCAGTGCTGTTAGGGTAGGAATCAACTGAAAATTCTGAAAAATAAAACCTACGTATTTGTTTCGGACAGCCGCGCGTTCATCTTCATTCAAATCATCCAGCTGAATGCCATTGAGCTTAACAGAACCAGCAGTAGCCCGATCCAATCCAGCGCACAATCCAAGCAATGTTGTTTTTCCACTTCCAGAAGGTCCAACGATAGAAAATGTGTCCCCTTCTTTTAATTCAAAAGTAACATCGTCTAACACGGTTAAGGACTTATTTCCGGAATTATAGGTTTTGGTCAAATTTTGTACTTCTAACATTAATTAGATTTTGAGAAATTGAGAGTGTGAGAAATTGAGAGTGTGAGAAATTGAGATGTTTAGCGAGGGTTTTAACTCAAAAACTCAAATTCTCAATCTCTCCTCAAAGTAAGGGTTGTAGAGACAGCTGAAATGGTGTATTGTCCATTCAACTCTACCTCAACAGCAAAAGTATGTATTTGGTTGTCGGAAGGTTCTACATTTAGTAACAAAATATAACTTGCATCTGCAGAAAGAAGGGTTTCACCGGTATTCAATCTTTCTTCTAATGGCTCCCTGTTTGTTCCAAATAAAAAGGAAACGTCAAAAATAGCATTCAAAGAACTTCCCGCTGGATAAATTGCTCCAGAAGCGGTGATAAAATCTGCATCACTTGAGATCTTGAAATTGGTGAGTTCATCTTTTGGCAAAGGGTGTGGTGGTGAGCAGGCAAGGGCATTATTTAAGAAGAAATTGAAATAAGGAACCTTTGGGAGGGTATTAAAGCACAGTTCTGATTGATAAATCATGGCTAGCGCTAAGTCCTCGGCTAAAATAGATGTTCCATTTTCCAATGCTTCCAAAGGCATGGTATGGTTGTTTGGTTCATCATAAGCAATTAAATCTAGGCTTTGAATTTTAAAATATTGTTGCTCAAAATTACAATCGGGATCATCCGCTTTTTGGCAGCTCAACACTGAAGCAATATGGAAGCAGGCGTAAAGGAATATTGCTTTTGAAAGAAGTTTTTTCATACCCCAAAATTAATAAAGAAAAACCTTAGAGGAAGTCGCCGAAAAATTATTTCCACTATCCAATTCGTATTCAATCGTAAATTGATGAGGAATGGTGTCATTGACTGGACTTGCACTCAGGAAAAAATGTTCTCCATACTCCAATGGCGCCCAATTGCCGGTAAATAAAAGCGTGGAAACTGAAAAGGTCGTATTCCATTTAAAGAAATAATCATTTAGAGAAGTTCCGGCCGCCAGGGTTTCTCCATCTGAGTTTTTTAAATCCTGATCACAAGTAAATGTAAGGTCGGTAATCAATTCGGTAGGTTTGGGAGGCTCAGGAGAGCAGGCAAGTGCACTTGTAATGAGCCGGACTTCAAGAATAGGTGTGGCATCGGAAAAATAAATGGCATCAATTTGCACGCCCAGTACAAACTTGGAACGTTCAACTAAACTATTTTCTTCTAAAGCTTCAAAATTAAAGTCAAAACTGTTCTCTCCGGATTGAAAATTGAGTAAGTGAATAGCTTCTACTTCAAAAAAGGTTTCACTAAGGTCTCCACAAGGGTTGCAGGAAAATGCTGAGGCCATGTGGTAAAAAAGGTATAAGCCGATGAATTTGAGAGATATTTTTTTCATGTTATGATTTTTGGTTCGCTAACCACGGGTGACCACCCACTGTCAAAGAAAGAGATTTTTTGATAAAGACGGAGCCTGGCATCTAATGGTTTGGTTTATTAATTTTTTTACAATTTTGTTGTTTAAATCCGACAAATATGATCAAGCAAAAATTGCCATTCACCTTCCTGCTTTTTTTCTTTTTAATCTGCTTTTGCCATAGCCAAAATCCCACAGAAAGGTGGCAGAAATATGCAAGTCCGGAATTGGCTGGCTGGTCTTCTGAAAAATTAAAAAAAGCCGAAGCATTTGCAGATTCCATTGGTTCCAGTGCTTTTATGCTGATACAAGATGGTAAGGTGGTTGTAGCCTGGGGCGATATTAGCAGGCGTTTCATGTGTCATTCTGTTCGAAAAAGTTTATTGAGTGCCTTGTATGGATTTTATGCAGATGCTGGGGAGCTTGATTTGAATAATACTTTAAAGGATTTGGAAATAGATGACGTACATCAGCTGACGGAGCTGGAAAAAACGGCTAAGATTTCTGATTTGTTGAAAACTATCTCACCACAGTAGCATAACCTTGGTATTCATAAGGAGCACCCCTCGGACCAACAAACGAAACCAAAACCATATACACGCCTTCCTGCGCACTCCTGCCCACATTGTCTACATGCCCATTCCAGCCCTCATAAGGGTTATCAGTTTCAAAAACCATTTGACCCCAACGATCCCAGATTTGCATTCGGAAATTGGTGATTCCGGGGATAAGTCCCTTACCGATAAAGAGGTCATTCACTGTGTCCTCATTAGGGGTAAAAGCATTGGGCAGATGGAAAAACCATTTTGGGACTACATCAACAAATTTGGTGAGGGTGTCCTGGCATTTTTCTGGATGGGTGATGTAAAGCGTTACTTTGTGTAAACCCGTATCAGGGAAAGTATAATTTTCAACATTTTGACGATGTGCAATCAATTCATCATTGACATGCCATTCCCAGTGAGCGGCATCTATAGATTGATCTATGAAACTACCATTCGGTTGTAAATTGCTCAATAGTGGAGGGTCGACATAAAAGTCAGCCATCGGTGGGGGCACGATTTCGATGAGGTTTTCAAAAACGGTATCCGTCACGCAGCCGATTGGTGAGATGATTTCCAAGCTGACAGTATACAATCCTTCTTCCTGGTAGACATGAGTGGGACTGAGTGTTTTGCTGGTTTGTCCATCTCCAAAATCCCAATTGACCTGATAAGAAAGATCAACAGGATTCGATAGATTGTTAAAAATAACTTCGGCAGGTGGACAGCTCAGCGTATCATTGGGAGCGACCACTAATACTGCGGGCACAGGTTGATAATTAACTTGCCGAATGAAACTATTGTGGCAACCAAAAGTATCTGAGACAATCAGGCTGGTGAAATAATTTCCCGGTTCTTCATACACATGAACAGGGTTCAATACATCAGAAGTGTCTCCATCTCCAAATTCCCATTTATAATGGTCGATCTTGCCAGGTGCATCGATACTGACATCCTGTAAAAAAGTAACCGGACCAGCAAAGCAGGTGTCATAATCAAATTCAAAGTCAACAAAAATTTCAGGGTAAAGGGTTACGCGAATATCAGCCGTGTCTCCGCACATAGACCCAGGGTTCAGCATCAACAATCCTTCATAAGATCCTGTACTCGGGAAAGTGATGTCCAAATCCCAGTCAGTAGTATTGGTGACCAACTGACTGTCAATCATAAATTGCCAGGCAAAATTGTTCACGTTTGTGGTGGGGCTCAAATTTTCAATATGAATTTCGAGACCTTCACATCGTTCAAATATGTATTCCTCGTTTTCAAAATCATCAGAAATTATATCAGCATCTACCAGGGGTTCACAATTGGCTACATTGAATTGAAAATCACGCCGAATTACACTCAATAACTGTCCATTTCTGTATTCGTAGATACAAATGCCCACAGCATACTGCCCCAGAGCATCAGGTGTACCTGTTAGCATCCCGGTAATCGCATCTATCGTAATCGCAGGATTCCCACCCATGGGATTTAATGCGCTAAAGGGCGCAACATATTGCACGGTCTCATAAGGAGGAGGGCAGGAAGGATTGGGGACTACATCATCACAAGGAAAACCAGGTGTACCGGGTCCACCTCCTAATCCATCTTGTCCACCACCAATCAGCGGTTCACACAATTCATAAATCAATTGGTCGCCTTCTTCATCCACTGCCGAATGGTCATATTCGAGTTCTACTCCAGCGCAAATGACAATTGGTGGAAGCGTTTCAAATGTTGGACTATCATTACAAACCAGTTGAGAAGCCGGTGTCAATTCTACTGTAAAAGTTGCTCCTACATCTCCCGGTGTCTGAATATTTACAACCGTGGCATTTCTACAACATCGCTGATAAGTAATGTGATAACTTTCGTTGGATGGCCAGTCTTGAAAGGTATAGACAAATTCATAAATGGCTTCTTCTACACAAGTGTTTGGAGGTAAAATCAGGCATGGATTGTCAACGTCTGGTTCAATATCTGTAATGACGTCATAATTGGCAGACTCCACGTCAATTACGTCAAAATGTGTTTGGAAGTCTCCTTTGTATATAGAGAATCGGGCAGGATTGTCAAAGCCAGCACCTGTAGGGTCTGTACAATCCCGGTACATTTTCATCGTAAATCGATAGGTTCCTCCACCCAAACATTCATAGGAAAGAACCGCCCCAATGATGTGTTTTGCAAAAGATGGGCTGGAGATAAGCATTAAAAAAGCCAGAGGTAATAGGTGCTTCATTTTTTTTCCTTTAATAGTTGAGAGAATCGTGGTGATTGTGTTCATGGTTCGCGGTGAATGATTCAATTTGGTAATTGCCTCATGGTTTCATTTTTATGTCAGTGACGTAGTCAAACAAAAATGGCATTCTAAGGTTTTAAAATGCCATTTTAATAGTATAAGCGTGAAGTTAGAAAGTCTGCCAAACTCTTACAATGTTTTTATTAAAACAGCTGCTCGGGTTGGCGACAAACTTGAAGTTTTATATGGATTCAGTTAAATATGCGGTAATTGGAATAACTTGAAATCTTTGGATTTAATTAAAATCAAAATGAAAATGTAGCACTTGAGCTATTTTCATTTTCATTTCCATTTTAATAGAATAATGCGCATTAAATAATAAGGGTCGCATACCCTTTCACCTCAACCCTTTCTCCCCGTGGACCTGTATAAGTAACCTGAACCAAATACACACCTTGTTGTGCAAGTTTTCCGGAATTATTTTTCTTCCCATTCCATCCTTCAAATGGATCCGTGGTTTCAAAAAGCATTTCGCCATAGCGATTCCAGATGGTCATCCGGAAATTGGTAGCCCCGACCATTTTGCCTTGTCCTTTGAAAAGATCATTTTTCCCATCGCCATTAGGCGTAAAGGCATTGGGGAGGAAATAACGCACTTCAGGAATCACATCAATAAGCTCTAAAGTAGTATCTCGGCAACCACTTTGATGCGTTACCACCAGTTCTATTACCTGCAATCCAGTATCCGGGAAGGTAAAAACTGGATTTCTTTGCAGGGAAACATCGAGTCCGCTGAAATCCCACCGCCACTGTATAGCATCTTCTGATTCATCCAGGAAGTGAACCGTTGGCTCAATATTACTGGGCTGATCTGGTGTATAATCAAATCGAGCCCTTGGACTACCTAAAATGGTAATTAAATTTTTCCAGGTGGTGTCTGTCTGACAACCTATAGGAGAAGTCACATCTACAGAAACAGTAAAAACCCCGGTTTCATCATAAGTGTGCGTAGGGCTTACGCCTGTCCCGGTTTCTCCATCTCCAAAGTCCCAAATAATGTCATAGGATTCATCAATTGGAATGGATAAGTTTTCAAAAAAGATATCCGCAGGATTACAGCCCACGAATTCGCTGGGTGCAATGACCAGTATTTCCGGTACAGGGAAGTAATCTACAGTTCTCACTATTTGATCTTCACAATCATTGATATCTGTAACTGTCAAAGTTACGGGCATACTTCCAGGCATCTGGTATTCGTAAATTGGATTGACTTCATCTGAACCTTGTCCGTCTCCAAATGCCCATCGCCAATCAATAATAGTATTGGGTCCGGCATCTGAAAAAGATAAATCTGTAAAAACAACCGGGTTGGCGATACAGGTATCGTAATCAAATTCGAAATTGGGGTGTACCTCAGGAAAAACCTCCACGATGATATCAGCCGTATCATTGCATTGAAATCCAGGATTAAGAATCAATTGCCCATTGTAAATACCCAAACCTGGGAAATCAATAGTAGGACTCCAATTTGCTTGTCCGGGTCCTTCAATAACCAGGGGAGTAGCTCCTATATCAAATACCCATTTAAAGGATTCGATATTAGATAGTTGGAAACTTTCATTTTCAAAAAATACGCCATCAGGTCCACATGCTTTTACATAATAGATTTCATCTGCCATTTGCATCACAATGCTATCTTCGGCTATATCTGCTACTACGGTTGGATCACAAGTCGTCACATTAAATTGAAAATCCCGAAATACCCGACTCAATAAAACCCCATTCCTAAATTCTTCTACACAAACCCCAACGACAAATTGTCCGACAACATTTGGAATACCATTCAGAAAACCGGTAGTTGGATGAATATTTAGCGTGTTTGGAGGGGCACTGCCCAGAGGATTATTGTAGCCATAAGGCACGACATAATTCACCCCAAAATAGGGTGGAGGAAGGTCTGGATCTGGAGCTACTCCATTAGGCGCATTAGGTACTGTCATGTTGGTACCACCACCTAAGAAAGGCTGACAGAGTGAATATTGTAGTTGATCTCCTTCTGCATCTGTAGCTGAATGATCGAATTGGATCTCCTCCCCGGCACAAATTACAATCGGAGGAAAATTGTCAAAAACAGGGCTGTTATTACAAGCATTTTGTGCTTCAGGAGTGAGCTCTATATAATAAGTGGCTCCACTGTCTCCGGGAGCTGCCAAATTGATGATTGTATTGTTTCTGCAACATCGTTGATAGGCTATGTGATAACTATCCGTACTCTTCGGCAAGTTGACGGTAAAGGTATAAACCCCTTCTTCCACACATATTCCAGAAGGTACCTGCAAACATGGATTGCTGATATTTGGTTGAATATTGGTAATCGCAGGAGGATTCAGCAATACTTTTTTATATTCCTGATTCGAATTGCCTCTAAAAATGGAAACGGTACCAATCAAAGAGCCAAAGGAGTCAAATTCAGCCCCTCCCCCCAGGCAATCTCTGTAGATTTTCATGGTAAATTTGTAATTATCTCCTCCGAGACATTCATAAGTAATGACTCCTCCGATAATATGGGCTGCAAAAAGATTGGTAGAGGTCCAAAAGTAAAAAAGACAAAGGGTGACTATGAGTTTTAATATCTTCAAGGCTTTTGAATTTAAATTTTCTTTAACACCAAAAACAATACGCATAAATGAAAAGTAGTTATGTTTTGGTGAAATATAAAGCGACATTGGATATTTGATATTAGGGTAAATGCTTTTTCGCAAAGCTTGCTTAAAATTTCAGTATCATTTTTGCAAAGAACAACCTCAATATCAAATACTCAATAACTAATATCTAATTTTGTTCTTACTAGAACAATTTTTAAAAAGCTTATATTGCAAAAGTGCAATTTATAGAACAAAAAGCAGGAATTATTAATGTGAATTGGGCTTTTTGCCCAATTTAAATTTCAGCAATATTTCGGACTTTAAATCTATCTTTTGTAAACGAATTTCTGGTGGCTTTCGCCGCCGATACCCTGGAAAGGAGATTTTTCCGGTGGAGTTGCCGCCGAAAAAATCTCCTAAATAAATAACTAAAACCCTATGTTTGCGCTCGCTAACGAAACGGACTGCATGACAGACGACTACAAACTAAATCCCATACAGCAAATTTTATCAGACGGTGGTCTCATTCTTTATCCGACAGATACCATTTGGGGTATTGGCTGCGATGCTACCAATGCAGAAGCGGTTGAAAAAGTCTATGAACTAAAAAATAGAGACCGATCCAAACCCTTTGTGCTGCTTGTCGCTTCAATAGAAATGCTCAAAAATTTTGTTGAGCATGTCCATCCAAGGGTCGAAACCCTGCTGCTTCACCATGTCCAACCCCTTACATTTATTTACGATAAAGCCAAAAACTTACCCTCCAGTGTCCTGGGACCAGGCGGTTCAGTAGCCATTCGCATTCCACAGGATGCCTATTGCCGAAACCTTTTGGAAGATTTTGGAAAACCTTTGGTGGCAACTTCCGCAAATGTGAGCGATCAACCTTTCCCCAGATATTTTGGTGAGATCAGTTCGGAAATCATTCAGGGAGTCGATTTTGTGGCAAAACATCGCCAGGGGGACAAGACGATGGGCTCACCTTCTGTAATTGCGAAGTTAAGTGATCCAATAAAGGCAGAATTGGTGTTTTTGAGGGAATAAGGATATTGATATCTTTACCCAAAACAAAACGATATGGTCAGACTTTTTCTGCTCCTTTTTCTTTTAGCCAATTGTACCCCCACCCATTACGAACTCATCTTTCGAAATGGAACTATCTATGATGGTTATGGTAATGCTCCTATCACGGCCGACATCGCTATCCAAAACAAAAAAATAGTCAAAATTCAGCCCAATCTAAATGGAACTGCTGAGCGCGAAATAGATGCAACAGGCTTGGCAATCAGCCCCGGATTCATTGATGTTCATGCCCATTTGGAGCCATTGCCCATTCATCCCAAGGCCGAAAGCCATATTCGGCAGGGAGTGACGACCGCTTTGGGTGGACCAGATGGCTCCAGCCCTTTGCGGATTGGAAAGTATCTGGACTCATTGGCAAATATTGGGATAGGACTGAATGTAGCTTACCTGATAGGACACAATGCCGTGCGAGCAGAAGTATTGGGCTTGGAAGATCGTGCACCAACTGAGGAAGAACTCGCAAAAATGGAACAACTCATTGCAGCGGGCATGGAAGATGGGGCTTTTGGTATTTCCACAGGTTTAAAATACCTGCCTGGGACTTATGCTGAATTGGACGAGATCGTAGCTTTATCCAGGGTGGCTGCAGCCTATGGAGGCATTTATACCTCCCATCTCAGAGAGGAAGGATTGCAACTGCTTGAAGGAGTCGCGGAGGCGATTAACATAGCTGAACAAGCAAAAATTCCGGTCGTTTTAACGCATCACAAGGTAGTTGGACAGCCGATGTGGGGTTCCAGTAATAAAACCTTGGCAATGGTAGATGAAGCAAGGGAGAATGGATTGGATGTCATGATTGACCAATATCCCTACACGGCTAGCCATACAGGAATTTCAATTTTGATCCCCAATTGGGCAAAAGAAGGGGACCCTTATGAGAAATTTGCAGCGCGATGTCAGGATCCAATTTTGAGAGACAGCATCAAGAAAGGCATTATACATAATTTAATCAATGACCGTGGGGGCAATGATTTGAAACGCGTCCAATTTTCAAAATTTAACTATAAACCAGAATTGGAAGGCAAAACCCTTTTGGATTGGGCGATACAGGAAGGTTTGGAACCAACAATTGAAAATGGAGCAGAGCTGGTCATACAAGCACAGCTCAACCGGGGAGCAGCCTGTATTTTTCACGCGATGAATGAAGAAGATGTAGAGCGTATTATGCAACATCCTCAAACAATGGTTGCTTCGGATGGTCGTTTGAGTCAATTGGGACATGGACATCCTCATCCCAGGGCATATAGTACTTTTCCTAAAGTTTTGGGATATTATGTGCGCGAGAAAAATGTACTGGATCTCGAAACGGCGATTTACAAAATGACCGCATTGCCTGCCAAACGCATGGGGTTGACTGACAGGGGTTTATTGAAAGAAGGATTTTGGGCAGATATAACGATTTTTGACCCCAATGCGATTATTGACAAAGCGACTTTTCAAGATCCGCATCAATATCCTGTCGGAATTCACTTCGTAATTGTGAATGGGGAGATAGTTGTAGAGGGTGAAGAATATTTTGATAAGAAGGCGGGAGTAATTTTAAAGCGCAGGGCTAAATGATTGCTCAAGAATTTGAAAACAGGCAAAAAGTTGAACAATTGATACAAAAAGAAATAAACCAATAGACAAAATGCAAAAACTCTTTACGCTTACGCTTCTGATTTTATTCAGCTCCTGTCTTGTTCAAAATTCATCTAATGATACACAGAGCAAAGACCTTTTGACTGAGCTGGATGCAGAATCGGTGGGTATTTCTACTCAAAGGCTTTCTAGAATTGACTCCACCTTGATGGAATATGTAGATAAACGACTAATACCTGGAGCAGTGGCCCTGATTGCTCGAAAGGGCAAAATCGTTTACCACAAAAATTTTGGCTATCAGGACGTTGAAGCCAAGGATGACTTGCATACCTCTGATGTTTTTAGAATTGCATCAATGACCAAACCTGTTACGGCAGTTGCGGCGATGATGCTTTACGAGGAGGGTAAATTTTTTCTCGATGATCCTGTTTCCAAATATATTCCGGAATTTAAGGATCCACAGATATTGCTTGCCGTGAATAAGGCAGATTCTTCATATACATCAAAACCAGCTTCCAGGGAAGTGAGCATTCGACATTTGCTCACCCATACTTCAGGGATTGGTTATTCTTTTCAAATTCCTGATTGTGCTATCATTTATGGCAAGGCAGGCATACCAGATGCTATTCCAGGCGATGGAGAGACTTTGGCTGAGAAAATGAAACTGCTTGCTAAAATGCCTTTGTTACATGAGCCTGGGGAAAAATTTACTTATGGATTGAGTACAGATATGTTGGGTTATTTGGTGGAAGTTATTTCCGGGAAATCATTTGATGCTTTTTTGAAAGAAAGAATTTTTGAACCACTGGAAATGACAGAAACTTATTTTTATCCACCAGAAAGTGCATATGATAGAATTGCTCCAGTTTATGAAAGTAGTACAGAAGGGGTGAAAAAATCTGCTGTTGATTATGATTTACCAATGACTAATTCCAATAAAAATTACTATTCAGGCGGAGCTGGACTCTTTTCTACGGCTCTGGATTATGCCAAATTTATGCAGATGATGGTCAATGGTGGAAATTACAATGGTCACCAAATCTTGTCACCCAAAACGATAGAATTGATGTTGACCAATCAAATCGCACACATCACTGATGATTGGCAATGCGGTCTGGGAGTTGGTATATCTGATGAACGATCTTTTGCCAGAGATGGTCGTTCCCCGGGTAGTTATTGGTGGAGTGGCTTTTTCAGTACCAGTTTTTGGATTGATCCTTCCGAGGACTTAACAGCAGTATTGATGTTGCAAATGGTCCCAAACTGGAATCCCGAGGTGCATCAGAAATTTCAAAATTTGGTGTATCAAAGCATTGTTCAATGACAACATGAACAATATTAGACTTTTTGAGGCCTTGCCTTGAAGTGCAGCCATGAGAAAAGCAAAAAGGCCTTGCCTCAAAAAGAAATACTACCTTGGAATCGCCAAAATCTCCTCCTGCCTTCCATCCAGAAAATAAAAACCATCTTCAGTGAATACGCCATCTTCTTCCAGCATGATGCGAACCAATTTCCCCCATTCGGGCACTTCTGTAGCAGCAAACAGTTCTATTGAATAGGCGGTATTGGGATACAAAGGATAATCTCCCCTTCCTGGCACCCCACCTTGCTGATCCCAAAGCCCGATAGTAGGTCCGGCACCATGGCCATGGGAGCCGATTGGGTGCGTGTAAATAGAACCAGTGATTCCTTCTGATTCTGCTTGAGCCAGTGCATCTTTTAAAATTTGATTGCCGGTTTTTCCAGCCTGGAATTGCTCTACCAGAATATCCTGAAGGCGATTGCCATTTTTGAATGCTTTTTGCAAACCTTCAGGTACTTCCCTTTCACCCGGTCTTAAGACATAAAAATGTTGTTGTTGGTCTGTATTTAATCTAAGGTAGGTGATGCCAAAATCTACATGTAATAAATCACCCGGGATGATAACATCTTTTTCTGGGCGTCGGGAAAAAGAACGCAGGAATTCATTATTGCCCATATCTGCTCGTTGCACAGAGACAGAAGGATGAAACCAGGTATCCAAGCCCAAATCGCGTACTTTTTGTCGCAATGCCCAGACCACATCGTCCGTAGTGGTGATGCCCGGATGTATCACATTCTCAGACAATCCCGATTGGAGGATTTGATGCCCCATATGACAAATCATTGGGTAGATTTCCAATTCTTTTTGTGATCTGGTCTCTAACCAGGCAATAGCCAGATTCTGAGCGGATGCTACTCGCTCGTGATATTTTTGCGGCAATTTCTCCATAAAGGCTTCATATTCAGAATGTACCAAGCCATCAGAAAGAGCAAAATCTTTGGAGAAATTTAACCCGATTTTTCCTGGATTTCTTTCTTCGATGATATTCATTAGAGCCTCCCATTGGTTGGGATAGATGTCAAGGTTCCATTCTCCCTTCAATAATTTACCCACATTGTAGCGGGCAATGGCAATTTTATCTATTCCTTCCTCACTTCCTTTGTCGTAAAATACCATAATGGTGCGGCGACGTGCAGAGAGCCAGGTACTGGGTAAAATGGTTTTCATGACCGGGTCTTCATTGTACTCTCTTGATATCAATATCCACATATCGATATTGGCACGGCGCATGAGTTGAGGCAAAAGGTTGTCTAATCTGTCCTCTAAAATTTGATCGACCACTTTTGCCCGATCTCTCTCTGAAAGTAAATTGGGGAAGTCACTTTGAGCTATACAAAAGGAACTTAGAAATAAAAGAAGGAATAAACAGCTGGATTTTCGCATGAACTTAATTTTGTTAGTTTGCATGATAATCATTGGTTGTATTGAGGGATAAAAAACGAAAGAATTGAAGAATTTAAAGCCAATAATCCATCCACAACAGCCAATATGGATAGCATCATTCAGGATTTAATAATTTGTTATTTAGAAACAAGTCTAATATATTTCAGATGCTGTCATGAACAGAGGAGAGGCAAGAGCACACTCCAAAATACCAGAGTGGATGGAATTGAATGGGGTTAAAGAAGAAAGCCTGAAATTGTAATTTAGAGGGCAGCCAAAATGTCTTCCACACTAGCCCGTTTTCGATAATTGGGATCAAACTGTGCATACGAAATCATCCCTGCCTGATTGATGATATAGGTCGCTGGTACGGGAAGAAAAGCGTCTTCCATTCCATTCATTTCTGGAATACTGGAGCCAGCATAATTGACGATTTTGTCCTGGTAAGCTTGTGTAACGTGAAAATTGACCCCATAGGCATTCATAATTCTCAAATCCGAATCTGAAATTACAGGTACGTCAAACCCCGTCTTGTCAATCATCTTTTTGGCATTTTCTGCAACTTCGGGTGCGACAGCTATTACGGATGCACCTTTATCTTGTACCATGCTTAAAGAATCTGAAAAAGCAGACAGATATCGATTACAGACACCACACCAATATCCACGGTAAAATACCAATACCACGGGGCCATCTGCAAGTTTTTCTTTTAAGGTAACCGTATTTCCGTTTTGGTCAGTTCCACGAAAAACAGGTGCTTTGGTACCCATTTCCAAGCCACGAGGTATAGTTTGGGTAACATCCATCCCTAATTTAATAAGTGCTTCATCAGAATAATTGGAAACTTTGACTTCTTTGACTGGAACCTCAGCTGCCATCTTTTCATCAACAGACATCTCCTCGGATGTGGCTGAATCAGAAGCAGCTTCATCATTGTTTTGACAATTCGTTAGAAATAGACCTATTGCCAACAAAGCAATGAGTAATTTGAGTTTTGGTATTGTGTTCATAACTGTAATTTGAAATAATTATTCAGTTTTTGCTAGCAAGAGCATAATGATACAAATGTAGACTAATAGGGGAGTGGTAAATAAAACCTTGAGAACTAATTCTAGAGAAGGTATATTAAATAACTTTACATGGTAGCGCGGCGACAGAACCTGTCAGAAATAGTCCGACCTCTGACAGTGAAAGGGTCATACCCCACATAAGACTGAAGTAAATTATTTATTGTAAAATTTCCCTAGTCAAAGTACATTCATTATCTTGGTAATTCCCAACCATTCTGATAATTGGATTTGATCAGTCTATTTGCTTCCTCATCATTTTTAAACATCCCATTTGTTTGATCCCAATAAATTTTTCTTCCTGTTTTAAAGGCAATATTCCCCATATGTGCATTGATGGCTGCTATACTTCCAGTTTCAATCCCACAATTGAGTATAGTAGCATCATTTTTTTGTAAAGCTTCTACAAAGTTTCTGGCGTGATCTTCTACATAATTGTCATTGCCTCTTTTCTTTCGTTCAGGGATAGCGGGCATTTTGTAATGACTAAGTCCATCCTTATTTTCCCATTCTGGTATTAATTCCCAGCCATCCCTATTTAGAACCACGGTACCTCGATTGCCTATAAATGCAATGCCTTCTGTTCTATTGTAACAACCATTATTAATACCCGTTGCGTGTTCCCAGAGCATATTGAAATTTTCATATTCAAAAACAGTTTGCAAGGTATCCGGTGTTTCAGAAACATCATCTGGGAAAGCCAATTTTCCTCCGGAAGCCATTATCGATTTGGGAGCTGTCGCATTCATAGCGTACAAAGCAATGTCAATTTCGTGAACCCCCCAGTCCGTCATCAAACCTCCAGCATAGTCCCAAAACCAACGAAAATTGAAATGAAAGCGATTTGGATTGAAAGGACGTTTTGTAGCTGGTCCGAGCCACATATCGTAATCAACTCCTTCGGGCGGATCTGTATCAGGTTTTGTAGGGATTGGCTTCATCCATCCCTGATAAGCCCACACTTTGACCAGTCGAATGTTGCCAATTTCGCCTGATTGTACAAAGTCAATGGCTTGTCGATAATGTTTACCACTTCGCTGCCATTGTCCGACCTGTACAATTTTGCCAGATCGTCTTGCTGCTGAGAGCATAACGTTGCATTCTTCAATTGAATTGGCAAGTGGTTTTTCTACATAGACGTGCTTTCCGGCAGCCACCGCGTCTACCATATTCAGGCAATGCCAATGGTCAGGTGTTCCTATAATCACTGCATCAATTTCCTTATCCTCCAATAACTTGCGATAATCTTTATAGGTATCCGGTTTTTTGCCTTGAATTTTTTCAATTTGCCCTGCACGAACATCTAACACATGTTGGTCAACATCTGCAATAGCTTTGCATTCTACCACATCAATCTTAAAATGAGAACGCATGTTCGCCCAACCCATCCCATTGATGCCAATGACACCAAATTGAATTTTGTCATTGGCAGCAACGGCTTTTCGCTGTGCAGCGAGCGCTTCTATAGGCATGAAAAAGGTTGCACCAAGTCCCGCACCGGCAATTGTGGATTTTTTCAGGAAAGTTCGTCTTGAGTTTTTCATTTTGTAGTTGATTTTGTGAAAATGTCCAGGTATTTATCAAAAAGCAAGATAGGAATTTTCACAAACCTATTTAGTGCTCCAAATTATAGACTTGTTCTACATATCGTCAGAAATATAAAGCGTGACTCCAATTTGAGGAATCAACATCATAGTAGGGGAGCTTTTCAATTCAAAGGCATCAATCGTATCCTCAATGACACCTGCATCCTCTTTTCTGACATAGTATTCCGCGTGATTGCCTTGTAAGTACGCGCAACGAAAATCGAGCATGATGTCGCCAAGCTTGGTAAGTGGAATTTGAAGACCGACAGCTGCCCCAAAACTGAATACCCATCTTGAATTGTCTGTGTATGACTCAATTGGTTCATCGTCAGAAAATTCATCTGTCAGTATCGTTCTGGTATAAATTCTTTTAGTACCAATCATGCCATCGAGGTAGGGGTAGATATTAATATTCAAGGGAGGCTCAAGCCGGATGACTCCATGAAATAACCAGATATTACTGCGGGTTTTCCATTCAAATTCGACTTCCTCTCCATCTACAATATCTGTAAATTTCAACTTTTCTGTATCATACCTTGAGAAACCTGCCTGAATACCTGCTGAGACTGGCATATGCCTGAATCTATACAAAATATCGAAACTTCCCCCCACTGCCACCTTGTCCAATTTTTCAGCAAAAGCATTGACAGGCACACCTAAAAAAAAGGCTGGTGAAAAAGTGGCAAAGGGATCATAGTAATATGGTTCTTCTTCCTGACCAAAAGATATGTGGGTAAATAAAAAAGAAATTAGAAGAGTTGTGACTGTTTTCATAGAAAAGAAATTTGGATGTGATAATATAGTGGCTAAATAAAACTCCAATGTGAGACTCTGCCATAATCCTGCATGAAGTTCACAACAATTTTCATGAACTCAAAAGTATTTTTTATAAAGTCCTGTTAAATAAGAAATAGGACTAAAGGACTTGTTAAAATCCTACATTCTAATACAGAAAGATCCATATCGTACCTTAACAGTTTTCACCTTTTCCCTCTTTTCAAACTTAATCTTTTCTTAATACAGCCTTAAGAAGCTGTTTGAATTTAACCTTTTTCTCATATGAGTCTATTTTCCCGGCATGCTTCGTAGTCAAAATACTCATTTAGCTCTGCTAAACTCCGCTTTTGACGCCTTGCATGTCAAAAAAATAACTCTCATATGAACAAAATCCTAAACTCAAACAGATTCTAAACTTTACTTCAAGTCAGAAAATGACTTTTGTGATGGATTCTTTCGGAAAGAAGATGATTCAAAAAATAATCATTCTCGCCACAACCCAATGTCGCTAACACTGTGAGCTTAGGTTGCCCGACTTAAGCTTACTTTTTTTGTACCTTGCCACTGTTTAATTGGGAAAACTAATAATCTCCACTTTTATGAAAATTCAATTCTGTGGTGCAGCACAAGTCGTAACGGGCAGTTCTCACCTCCTCACTTTAGATAATGGGTATAAAATTTTGTTGGATTGTGGTTTGTATCAGGGAAGGGCGAAGGATATGAAGGACTTTAATGAAAATTGGTTCTTCAAGCCTGCCGAAATTGATTGCATGATTTTATCTCATGCACATATTGACCATACAGGAAAAGTACCGAAATTGGTAAAGGATGGATTCAATGGGTGCATACATAGCACACATGCGACCAGGAGTTTGGCAGCCATTATGTTGCTGGACAGTGCTTTTATTCAAAAACGCGATGCAGAATGGCACAATAAGCGACAACTCAAACGAAAAGGCAAAAATGCCGTTTTGAGAGAGCCATTGTACACAGAAGAACATGCCAAAGCAGCTATGGATTTATTTGAGGGTCATGCTTATGACCGCTGGCTTTCCATTCACCCGGATGTGGATGTATTCTTTAGAGATGCAGGACATATTTTGGGTAGTGCAAGTGTAACGTTGAGGGTACGAGAAAACGGTGCTACTAAAATATTTGGTTTTACCGGAGATATTGGCAGACCCAATCGACCCATCTTGCGGGATCCCAAACCAATGCCTGAAGTAGATTTTTTGATTTGCGAATCTACTTATGGGGATAAGGATCACGCAGCGCCACCAGCAGAGGCAGACCGCTTTTTGGAGGTCATTAAAAAAACCTGTGTTGAGAAAAGAGGCAAACTAATTATTCCTGCATTTAGTGTCGGGCGTACTCAGGAGATTGTTTATATGCTGGATAAAATGGAGACTGCAGGGGTACTACCGCACATTCCCGTTTACGTGGATAGCCCCCTGGCGGTCAATGCGACTACTATTTTTGGAGCACATCCCGAATGTTATGATTCTGAATTGCACCAATATTTATTGGTAGATGATAATCCATTTGGATTCAATAATTTAACCTATGTACGGGATGTTGAAATATCCAAATCGTTGAATAATACTGACGAAGCTTGTATCATTATCAGTTCTTCAGGAATGATGAACGCAGGACGGGTACGACACCATTTATTTAACAGCATTGACAAAAAGAAAAATACCCTTTTGATTGTAGGTTATTGCTCTCCGGATACGCCGGGAGGTATTTTGAGAAGGGGGGTAGAGTCCCTTAAATTATTTGGTGAATACAAACCTGTGAAAATGGACATTGAAATCATGGATTCTTTTTCAGCACATGCAGATAGAAATGAAATTCTGGAATTTATTAAAAATCAACAGGGTAGGGTGCGGAAAGTCTTTTTAGTACACGGTGAAATTGAACGCCAGGAAAGTTTTAGGGAATATTTGTTTCCTCATGGTTTTAGAAATGTAGAGATTCCTGAATTGGGACAGGAGTTTGTTTTAAATAACTAATCGTGGTCGCCCAATTTATTGGGCTGATTGTCAATTTTTTATTTTTCAATCAGCCCAATAAATTGGGCGATTACCTTAATTACCTCAATAAAGTCAAATCCCCAGACGCTTTCCCTGCCTCTCCATTTATCAATTGATATTCAAAAACATAGACATAGACATCCGAAGGTTGTGGGTCATTATCCTTTGTCCCATCCCAACCCAGATCTGGATCAGTAGATTCAAAGATTTTTTCTCCCCAGCGGTTATAAATAGATAGGGAATAGTTGGTAAATATTTCACCTTCAAAAACAGCATTGAAATGGTCATTCATGGTGTCGTTGTCTGGAGTAAATACATTAGGCATATCGAAGGATGGCTTTTCGTTGATGGAAATGGTGACCGAAGCGGTATCAATGCACCCAAACTCAGAAAAACCAGTTACCAGAAAAGTAGTGGCTTCATTGGCAGTAAAAGTTGGCTCGGAACAATTGTCACAACTCAGATTGGAAGTTGGTTCCCATAGATAATTATTGGCGCCATTGACAAAAAGAGGCAATTCAGTTCCCTCCAGAACAGTAGTATCATTGGAAATTACCAGGTTCGGATTTGGGGCTATGGTAATCAAAACAGTATCGCGATAACCGCATGCCCCCATTGAAAGTCCATAATAAGCCTGATAATTTCCTGGTGCCAATCCATCGCTTGAAAAAACGCCCGTTCCATCAATGCAATCACCACAAGTAGCAAACCATTCTCCGTCATTTGACCCAGAAGGAACTGTTAGATGAAGAGGTTCATCACCTACACAAATTGTGGTATCGGAAGTCTCGCCGGTAATGGTTGTTGGTGGTAGGACTTCAAGCATTTCACAGGCTTCGGTGACTTCAATCAATTGATTAATAGCGACATCCTCAAAAACACAGACTTCACCAGAGGGCCACTCAAATACCAATGAATCAATATTATCAGCATACTGGAATCCAAAATGAACCCACATGGGATTTTGTCCTGGTTTGGAAGTTTGAGCGGATACCTGGCGCATTTGCCAGACCTCTGTTCCATTTATGTCTGCTTTTGCACGAATAGTCGTTCCAATGGCTGCCCAATTGGAGGCTATCCCTGTACATTTAATATTGATGTATGACACGCAGTCCAGACCTTCATTTTTGAATAAATAGTCTTCTGCGGTATTGGGCTGTGTAATGTGCAAATCCAACCAACCGTCATTGTCATAGTCCACAAACATAATTCCATTCGATAAAGAGCCACTGGTTGGCAATGGCAATATATTCAGGTAATTACTGGAAATGTTGACCATTGTTCCATTCCCCGTATTTTCAAAAATAGCCGACTCGGTTCCACTAAAGCCAATAATGAATAAATCCTCATCCCCGTCATTATCAAAATCTCCCCAATTGGAGGACCAGGTAGTTTCGCTACCAAAAATGGTGTTTTTGGAAAATGTGCCGTCTTTTTGGTTTAAATAAAGAAAATTATTGGCATTCTGATTGGCGACATAAATGTCCATCCATCCGTCATTATTGGCATCCACCCAATTTGCAGTTCGGGTATTGTGTGCATCTGTTACAATTGCTCCTGCTGTAGTATTTTTGGTAAAGGTGCCATTCCCATTGTTCTCGAATAAATCATTCGCTCCAGGATTATTGCCAATTTGATAATTGAACACATACAAATCCAAATCCTGATCATTGTCATAATCCCCCCATATGCCTCCAGAAGTCCATCCCTGATCAGAAGTCAAGATCCCTAAATCGGCGTTAGAGAAAGTTCCATTGCCATTGTTTCGATAGACAATATTGCTCTGTTGGTTCCAACGGGGAAGAAAAAGATCTACAAAACCGTCTGCATCGTAATCCCCCCAACTGACAGTGCCTTCGAAGGGATTGGCATTTCCAGGTGTAAGACCACTATTAGTAACCAGTGTAAAGCCAGTGCCATTATCATTGAGCCAAAATTCACTGGTACCACCAAATCCCCAGGTGGCTGCAATATAAATATCCAAATCTCCATCATTTTCGATATCTGCCCAACCATGCCCAAAAGTAGTTTTCTGACTGGAAACCAGTAAAGAACTTTTTGTAAAATCACCCAAGCCATCATTCAAGAAAATTGCAGTTTCATTTGTCGGGGTTTGAGGATGACCACTAGAGCCGGTAATACATACATCCAGGTCATAATCATTGTCAACATCAACCCAGGAAATACCTCGTAGATAGGCCACTTGGTCTTGAAATGCAAAGTCATTTATTTTTTGAAATGTGACTTGAGCTGTAAGAAGATGGATGGTGCCAGAAATAAGAAAAGTCAGAAGAGTTGATTTGGTCATAAAGTGTGGTATTTGGTTAGTGTAGCAAAGCTAGAAATTTTGAAATTAACTCCTAAATAAGGCGATACACCGGAGGGATGGCTTTTGGGATATTAAACGAATGGCATTCATCATTCTGCTACGAAGCGCCAAATTGATACTCAGTAAGGCTTGAATTCATGGAATGAATAAATAATATCCTTAAAATTTTGCATAAAAGACCGATTGGTTTATTTTTGTCCGAAATAATAAAATAATTATGAAAGTTGATACTACAATATTTTTAAAAACAGAAATCAAAGCAGCTTGGCTACAGGCAGTTTCTGTTGTTAGTGATTATGTGAAACCTATTGAAAAAGAAGGTTTTACAAAAACAATTGATGGAAAATGGTCTATTGCTCAAAACCTGGATCATTTGATTCGCTCCACGAAACCAATCGTAAAAGCGCTAGGTGCACCTAAAATGGGTTTGCGCATGTTTGGAAAACCGAATGGTCCATCACGATCTTATGAGGTGCTTTTAGAATTGTATCAAAATGAATTGGAGAATGGAGCAAAAGCTGGAGGTCCTTTTCTTCCTGAATCAGAAATGAACCAAACTGAAATGTTGGAATTTTGGAATTCAGTGGGCAATCGTCTGGCAGAAAGATTGGAAAAATGGAGCGAAAAGGATTTAGATAAATACGTGGTGAAGCATCCTGTTTTGGGGAAGATGACCATTCGCGAGATTCTGTTCTTTACCATCTTTCATACCTATCATCATTTGAGGGCGATAAAGAAGATTGTATAATTCCAGCATAATTTGATGGTGTTAATTATTCAACTTTTTTCATCGAATCCACCAAAATGTAAAAATGTCAAAAGCAGAAAAAACAAAAAAGCTGATTATTGAAAAAGCAGCTGAACTTTTTAACCGGAAAGGATACCATGGTACTTCGATGGCTGATATTATGGATGCGACTGGTTTAACAAAAGGTGGCATTTATGGCAATTTTAAAAAGAATGGACAGGATAAAAAGGGAGTTAAGGATGAAATTGCGGTAGCTGCTTTTGAACATGCAGTTAAGAAGGTAACCTATCAAGTTGGGGATCGAACACGAGTGATTGATAATACTTTGGATAAGTTAAAAGCAGTCGTTTATTTCTACAAAGAGCGGGTTTTAAATCCTCCGGTAGAAGGAGGATGCCCTATCCAAAATACAGCGGTTGAAGCAGATGATAATAACCCGATGCTGAAAGAAAAAGTGATAGAAGCAATTGATTATTGGCGTGAACGCATTGAATATACTGTACAAAAAGGAAAACAGCGTGGAGAAATTAAAGAAGAGGTCAATGAGAAGGAATTTGCGATAAGATTTATAGGAACAATAGAAGGAGGTATTTTACTATCCAGGATTTACAACGACATCAATGCATTTAATGTAATGGCTGATTTACTGATTCAGATGATTGAGAAATTACGAACCACAGAGGATGTTGTCGAGCATCTCAGCATTTGATATTTTTAAAAACACTTTGATTAAAAATACACCATCTAGGAGAGGTTATTGTCATTTATAGATTATCAAAATTACCCAACGTCAGAGAACCAAAAATTAAAAAATCATTGTTTCCATGGTAGCTACCAAATCACTCGATATCATAAAAAATAATCCTAAAAAATCTAAGCCAGAGCGTGCCAGACCTTACCCTCCAGTCTTTAAGTTTATTCAATTTGGCTTTCAGACGCTTGGCAGATTATTTCCAAAACAAGCTGGGCAACTTGCTTACAAGTTTTTTACGACGCCCCTCAGAAGAGCGCGACATGCTATTTCAGATGAAATTTTGGAGAGTGCTCGATTATTTGAATTTCTCTATGGCAAGCAAATATTAAAAGGTTATGAATGGGGGCAAGGAGAGAAAACAGTCTTGCTGGTACATGGTTGGGAGTCAAGAGGAACAGGTTTAAGAAGTTTTGTTCCTGAATTGGTAGCTGCTGGGTTTCGGGTTGTAGCTTTTGATGGCCCTGCTCATGGAAATTCAGACGGGAAGCGAACCAATCTACCCCATTTTGCAGGCGCTATTAGAGCAATTATGAATCAGGTTGGGGATGTGTATGGAATTATTACTCATTCTTTTGGTGGTGCTTCTACAGCTTATGCTTTGGGTTATTTAGAGAATACGCATCAGATAAATAAACTGGTATTTATTGCCGTTCCTGGAAAACTGAAATCTGTTTTTGAAAAAACTGCCAGGATAATGAGATTGCCGAGAAAAGCGGCTCAGGAATTTGAAAGAATATTACAGAGCAAAGTCAATAATCGACCCTTGGAAATGATAGACGTTGCAACTGGTTATAAAAACCTGAATGTGAAAGATGTCCTGGTCGTTCATGACAAAAAAGATCCGGTAGTGCCATTTCGTTCTGCTGTAAAAATTTATGAAAATTGGGATAATGCCACCATGATTGTAACGGATGGAATGGGGCATTATCGAATCATGAAAGATTCCCTGGTTGTTAAAAAAATAGTAGAGTTTATAAACGATTAAAATACAATATCAGTCCTGGCTGATAACCCTAAACCAGGTACTTTCAAAAAATATCCATATTTGTCCTGTTATATCGAGGCAGTCGCTTAGGCGACTGCTTTTTTGTTTTCTGGAATACAAAAATAACCTTCCAAACATCCTTAAAAAGAAAGCATATATAATTTCACTAACCTTTTTTTAACTTTACCGACCTTTTTTCGAAACTTGAAACCGTAAGCCTTTTGCTCATTGACCTTTTACCTATAGGCTTTGGTAAAAAACCTTAAACGAAAATTGAAAAACGAAAACCAACGCCGTGGTTTCGTAGGTTCATAGTTTAAATTTTGGACATCAAACAAATTTGAACCAATGAACAAAAAATGATCTAAAGGCTTTTCAAAATCTTGGATTATGCGAAGATTACTACTTATCACTTGTTCTTTCTTTCTCACTATGGCACTTATGGCTCAATCCACCGAATTTCAACAAGTGGATATGAGAGACCATGCTTCAGTAAAAGCTATTAAAGTAGTGAAACCTGCTTTAACCGGATTCGAACCTGCTCCGGCTCATGTGAATCCTAATTTACCTCTGAATGACCGTACAGACCCTGCCGCCCCAATAGGCACTTCTACTTACGATTTGCAATCTAATAATTCTTGTATGAATCGTATCACTAACCATAATACTGGCTTGGCCGCAGCCTGGACAATGGGTTTGGATGCAGCTGCTGGTTGGCCAAATCGTGGTACTGGATTCAACAGCAATGACGGAAGTGGATGGGGACCTCCTCCAGTAGCAAGAATTGAAGCTCAAGTACGTGTTGGCTGGCCTGCACTATGTGCTTTGGCAGATGGAACGCCAGTAGTTGTAACTCATATCTCTGACCCTGCAGTAGCGATAAGCCAATTGCATGTTGCTCGTTGGCATGCGGGTAGTGGAACCTGGATTGAAACTGATATTCCTTCTGCTTCTCCTGGTGGTAACCTATGGCCACGTGCAGTAGCTGGGGGTGCTGATGGCAATACAATCCATGCGATTGGAATCACTACACCTACTGGAAATGGAGGAATGCAATACGCTGGACTCAATGGACATTTGTTATATCACCGTTCTACAGATGGTGGTACTACCTGGGATAAATTAGATGTCATCCTTCCAGGAATTGATAGTACAAGATACACTTCTGTAGGTGCCGATACCTATAATATTGATGCAGACGGAGAAACTGTTGCAGTAGCTGTTTTTGATGATTTAGGAGACTTGATTTTATGCAAATCTGAGGATAATGGGGAAACCTGGACGACTCATATCGTTCGTGATTTCCCAATTGACAAATATGCTGTAGACCAGGGATGGACTGCTGCTGATTTAACTTATCAAGATACGGTTGGAGCACCTGCCGCAAATGCAATTTTGAGTACGGACAATACTGGAGAAGTACTGGTTGACAGAAATGGTATGGTTCACTGTTGGTTTGGTGAAATGTATTATGCGGATGATGATTTAACCGATGGGAACTTTAGCTTTTTCCCACTATTGGGGGCTGTTCGTTACTGGAACGAATCTCATGGAAATGATTCTACAAGAGTTGTTTCCGGTTTGCTGGATTCTGATGGAAATGGAACTTTTGATTTACAAGATGCTGCAAGTGCTGCTATAGCCGGAAACTATTTCCAGGGTGCTACCTCAATGATGAGTGCTGGCGTTGATCAATTCAACAATATTTTCCTGACACATACAGCTTTGGTTGAGAACTATTGGAAAGAAGATGCCAACCCACAATTGCAACACTACCACCATGTTTATGTAACTGCATCAATAGATGGAGGAGAAACCTGGTTGGATAACCCAATGGATATTATTGCTCCTGGTTTGGTAGATGACGATGATTTGATTCCCGCGATGGAAGCAGTTTATCCTTCTATGGCAAGAAATGTAGATGATCAAATTCACATTGTTTATCAATTGGATTTTGAACCTGGTACAAGCTTAGGTACAGACTCAGATCCAGCTGAAACGAATTTCTTCTATCACCTTGCTTTGGATGTTGCAGACCTGGTTACTTCTACCGAAGAGGTGGTCACTCCTGAAACGTTCAAATTTGGCTTGGCTCCAAATCCAACTAATGGTATCGTAAGCGTATCTTATGAATTGCCAACTAGTGCTAATGCTTCTGTAAGTGTCAGAAACATGGTGGGACAAGAAATGATGCATTTTGACCAAGGTGATCAGTTGGCAGGAGAATACAACTTCAATTTGGATGTAAGCAATTTGGCAAATGGAGTTTATCTCGTAAGTTTCCAGGCTGATAATCAAATAACAACTAAGAAATTAGTGGTTAAATAAATTAATTCTAATTCAATTTTTGGAAACATAAGCCATCCCGAATTTTCGTAATTAGTTTTTTATTTGGCATCAAGCCTGACCAAAAACTAAATAAATGGGTTAAGGGAGCGAAAATGAAATAGTTTTTCTCGAAAATTATTTCATCTTCGCTCCTATAAATCGCATCTACGAAAATTCGGGATGCTTCATGTTTCACTAAATTAAAAATCGTTTTTTATGCGTAAATTATTACTCTTCACTATGTGTGCGCTCTTCTCTACCATGATGTTCGCGCAGCAAACCACCAAGACTTATGAAGGTGTGAAAGTGGATAAGAAAGTGGCTTCTCAGTCAATGAAAATGACCAAACAGTTTTTGACTGGTATGGAAGATTTGCCACATCAATTAAATTCCAACCTACCCCTGAATAATCGCACCACAGAACCCGCTGAGGCGATAGGTACTACTGTTTATGACTTGCAAACCAATGGGTCTTGTCAGAATAGAATTGATGACAAAGGCAATGGTGATTTGACTGCTACCTGGACATTTGGTACCGATGCAGCTGCTGGTTATCCTGGTAGAGGTACAGGTGTAAATACCAATGATGGGTCTGGATGGGGACCTCCTCCAGTAGCTAGAATTGAAGCTACTGTGCGTACTGGCTGGCCAGCTATCGCTCACACAGCTGATGATGCTCCTGTCACTGTCTGCCATATTTCTGATCCCGCGGTTCCTGTAAATGCATTGCACGTTTCAAGATGGCATGCTGGTAGCGGTACCTGGATTGAAACTAACATTCCTTCTTCTTCTCCAGGTGGTATGTTGTGGCCAAGAATGGCTACAGGTGGACCAGATGGCAATACCATTCACGTAATTGGTGTAACGACTCCAACTGGAAATGGCGGTCAAGTATTCAATGGGGTTGATGGTCATTTGTTGTATTTCCGTTCCCTTGATGGAGGTGTGACTTGGGACAAGACTGATGTTGCTCTTCCTGGTATCGACATGACAAAATATGCTGCTTTGGATGGAGATTCCTACAGCATTGATGTTTCTGGTGATATAGTTGCAGTTGGTTTGTGGGATGACTTAGGAGATGTTGTCGTTTCTAAATCTACGGATAATGGAGAGACGTGGACAACTCACGTTTTGAGAGACTTCCCAATTGATGCTTATGCAGCTGATCAAGGTTGGACTAATGACCAATTAAGCTTCCAGGATACAGTAGGAGGACCAGAAGGAACTTCCGGACTTCGAGCTATCATGACCTCAGATGGAACTGGAGATGTATTGATTGACAATAATGGAACTGTCCATGCATGGTATGGAGAAATGTTTTACCTCGATGAAGACCTCACAGATGGTAACTTCTCTTTCTTCCCATTGTGGTCAGGTGTTAGATACTGGAATGAATCATATGGTGAGGATTCTACGAATGTGGTAGCTGGATTGGTAGATGCTGATGGTAACGGTACTTACGATCTACAAAGTACGGCAACAGGTGTTGCTGCAAACTATTTTACCGGAATTACTGGTTTTATTAGCGCTGCTGTTGATGTTAATAATAGCTTATACATTGCCTATGCAGCTTTGACAGAAGATAACTGGAAAGAAGATGCCAATCCTGAATTGCAGCACTATCGCCATGTATTCCTCACGGCTTCTGAAGATGGTGGTGCCACATGGTTGGAAGATCCAGTAGACATTATCGTTCCTGGTTTAGTTGATGATGATGACTTGATTCCTGCTATGGAAGCTACTTTCCCATCAGTTGCAAGAAACGTCACCGGTGATTTTCTAAATATTACTTACCAATTGGATTTTGAGCCTGGTCTTTCAGTTCGTGGAGACACCGATCCTGCTGAGACTAATTTCATCTACCACATTGCTGTAGATGTTGAAGAAATTTTCGGAATCAGCAATACAGAGGTTGTGGTTCCTGAAACTTTCGAAATGAACCTAGCTCCTAATCCAGCAAATGGAAATGTGAATCTTTCCTACAAATTGACAGATAATGTTCAAACGACCATTAGTATTGTCAATATGGTTGGACAAGAAGTGAAGCGTTTTGAGAATGGTGTTCAATTTGCAGGTGAGTTTACTCAAAATCTGGACATCAGTGGTTTGGCGAAAGGTGTTTACCTCGTTCGCTTCCAGGCTGATAATCAAAGTGCTACTCAAAGATTGGTAGTTAACTAAAGATTACCCTTTGTAGTTTAAAAAAAGCCAAATTTTCATTTTTGAAAATTTGGCTTTTTTTTTAAACGATTTTTGGTTTTAGGGCATTAAAAAGAAAAAATAAATGATACATATTCGACCTGAAACACCTTCAGACTATCAACATATTTTTGAAATCAATGCCCAAGCCTTTCAACAAGAAGCGGAATCCTTACTAATAGAAAAATTGAGAAAATCGGAATATTTCATTCCTGAGCTTTCGATTGTTGCTGAAAAAGGTGGAGAACTCATTGGGCATATCCTTTTTTCCAAAATTAGAATTGAAGGAGAAGTAAGGACTCCCTCTATAGCTTTGGCTCCAATGGCAGTCTTGCCTGAATTTCAAAATCAGGGGATTGGAAGCCTATTGATTAGAGAGGGTTTGGAAAAAGTAAAGGAAATGGGATTCAAGTCGGTTATCGTTTTAGGACATAAAGATTATTATCCACGTTTTGGTTTTAAAAAAGCCTCTAATTGGGGTATTCAAAGTCCTTTTGAAGTCCCTGATGAAGTATTTATGGCAATAGAGTTAGAGGAAGGTGCATTGGCAAATGCTGCTGGTGTAGTGGTTTATCCCGAGGCATTTTCTTCTTTTTAATTATGCCAGTTCAATTCACTTTCCCTCAACAATAAATTTTTACAAAACCATTACCAAGCGCCCACCTTCTAATAATTACCTTTGCCGCAAAAACACAATCATGGTTAAACAGCTATTCTATTGCTTTGTCCTTACACTTTGTTTTTCTTGTGGAAACGTTCCTACTGAAAATCAAGAAGCATCCACTGCATCAGATGAGACTACTCAAATAGTAGATACTTTACGGTATGAACAGGAAACACACCTTAAAAACTTAATTCAGCTTACGAATGGTGGTGACAATGCAGAAGCCTATTGGAGTTTTGACAATACCCAATTAATTTTTCAGGCAGCCAATGACAATTGGGATGCACCTTGTGACCAAATATTTTATATGGATGCTTTTAAAGGATCCGTAGGACAAAAGCCTCCTTTATTAAGCACTGGGAAGGGAAGAACGACCTGTTCCTACTTTATGCCAGGTGATAAGGAAATTCTTTATGCGTCTACCCACCTTGGCAATGAGGCATGCCCCGAAGCACCACGCACACTGAATGGCAAGTATGTCTGGGCTATTTTTCCGGATTATGATATTTTTGTAGCTGATCTGGAGGGAAATATTACCAAACAGTTGACAGATGCACCTGGCTATGATGCAGAGGCTACCGTTTCTCCAGACGGCAAAAAAATTGTCTTTACTTCCACTCGGAGTGGTGATCTGGAATTATGGACAATGGATATTGATGGTTCCAATCAAACTCAAATTACATTTGGATTGGGTTATGACGGGGGCGCATTTTTCTCTCCAGATAGTAAAAAACTCGTTTTCCGTTCCTCACGCCCTACCGCTGAAGAGGATGTCAAAACCTATAAAGATTTATTAGCTCAAGGCTTGGTGCAGCCTACCGACATGGAAATATATGTTTGCAATGTCGATGGTTCTGATTTGCAGCAAATTACAGATTTGGGCGGAGCAAATTGGGCACCTTATTTTCATCCTTCAGGCGAAAAAATATTGTTTTCCACCAATCATCACTCCAAAAGTGGACGCCAGTTCAATATTTTTTCAATCAATCTGGATGGCAGTGGTTTGACACAAATTACTTTTGATGAAGCCTTCGATGCATTTCCGATGTTTTCTCATGATGGCAAACACCTTGCTTTTTCTTCCAACAGAAATAATGGAGGCACCAGAGATACGAATGTTTTTGTAGCAGAGTGGGTAGAGTAAAATTTCTTTTGTGGAGAGTCTTTCAGAAAAAATCTACGCGTTTTTTCTGAAAGACTCTCTACATTAAGTTCATTCCCATCATCAAAATCCCTGTAATCCATATTTAAAAATAGAAAGGTTGAGTTTAAGATTGATTTGAGCTGTAAAATTGTCAAATCCTATATCAGATAAATCATCCAATTGAGTAGTTAGACCCCCAAGATAAACATTGATGAGACTAAGCCATGTTATTCCGATCTCTGGTTTGATTTCAGAAGTGTTGGTAAACAAATTTCCATTCTCCAATAAAAAATCGGTATTTATTCTGGTGGCAAGCCCTAGACCGTTATTGTCTAAGCCAAAAATCCAATTAAAAATTAATCCGGTATCTATGCTTTTTGCATTCAGGTTACTAAATCTTCCGGAAATACCACCTGCTGTAATATATGCACCCAATTGATACATGCCCCTTTTTTTTATTCGATTTTTTTGGGGATTATCTGGACTTCCAATTTTTCGCATATTGGTAAAAATCCAATTGATTCCGTAATCAAATTTTGGTTTTCCTGTACTTTCATTTATTCGATAACCCAGTTCTATTCCAAATGCCCCCTTGCCTGGAAAATAATCCAATTCACCATCTCCATATGGTGGGTCTGCTACAAAAGGTGTGTCCAAAACCACTATGATAGAATCAACCAAAATTGAATCATTCTGAGCCTGGCTGTTTGAACATGCAATGACGAAAACCATAAGTAGTTGAAATAAATAAAGGCGATTCATAATTTTAGCTTTTGAGGTGGAGCAATTGAGTGATTTAGTTTTCTTCAGGAATGGAATCCAATTCTGCCTGTGCAGCTGCTTGAATAACAGGGCCTTCCGAAACTTTATCTATTAAAGTCAACTGTATAATGGTTTTTGTTCGATTGGTATTCTTTCTGGCAACATTGTGTGGATGATGGCGACTCAAAATTGAAAACTCAGCACTATCACCAGGACAAATAAGTTTCCAAATAGATTTTGCTCCGGTCACATTGTCTTTGGAGTTTGGATGCCAGATGAGCAAATCTATTTTATCTTTTAGAACCAACTCTATTAAACGATTACCAAGTTTTGAATTGGGGCTAATTGGAGAAGCTGATAGGGTAAGGGTATTAATTTTATCTATGCCATTGTCCTTGTCCCTCAAAAGTCTTAATGCCAACTGTCCTATTACAACACTTCCATAACTTGACCCTACCAAATTTAGAGGGATCGTTTGATCTGGATGGCTTTCTCTCGCTGCTTTATATTCGTCTATTATTTCCAGGCAAGTTCTTCTAAGGGCCCGGTGTTTTCTCCTTTTAAAATTTTTGATGCTATCTCTTCCAAATTTGATAGACCAAGTGCTATTGAACAAAAATCCCAGAAATTTTTTACTCTTTCTGGAAGTATGGTAACCTTCATGTCCATCAAAAATATTCAAGTGCCTCATAATCAGGTTGTGTGTAAAGAAGGAATCAGCTCTTTCTTCATTGAATTTTCCTCTAAAACCAGCACCTCCTACAAATATTGTATTTTCAATACCATCTGAAATGACCCACAAGTTTTGGGTATTTTGAACAAATTCGGAGTTTATTTTTCCAAACAGAATAGAGTCTTGGTCTTTTAAATGAACTGAGTGTCTTTGAATGCTTACGGAATTTTTAATGAAAGGTTGTGCTTCCAGTACAAGAGGGAATATTATTGAGGTCGCAAGAAAAAATAGGAGATTTGGGAAAAAGTTGATAGTGCCAATCGGCATATAATAGCTTTTCTCTTTGTAGCTCTTTTTATTAATTCCGTGGGGTTTAGGCTTCATTTTTTATGGAATTTGTAAATAGAATGAGGCAAATTATAACCAATGCTGGTTACTACATTCTAAATAGCAATCCCCAAAAAATAGAGGTTGTTACCAATAGCAGAGCGAAAAAAGGACTTGTATTGAAAAAATAATTTCGAATAGCTAAAAAGAGAAACTTAAATTAGGATCTGAAGTTTTACTCATTGTGGTTTCCTGAAAACGGTGGCTTTTGTGCACAAAATGGATAATATTAGTTGTGACTTACTCACTTAATTTCGCAGGTGATCATTTGTCTTTCCTGATCCTTGAGAAAAATAGTACCCTCCAAAACATCCCCTATAACGACTGGACCAACTCCAGCAGGAGTTCCTGTGAAAATCAGGTCCCCCATTTGCAATTTGAAAAATTTGGAAACATAAGTGATGATGTGCTCAAAAGTGAAGATGAGATCTTTTGTGTTGCCATGTTGCACGACTTCACCATTTTTCTTCATCTGAAATTCAATGGCTTGTCGATTGACATTGTCAATGGAAACGAAGGGACTCACAGCCGCAGATCCGTCAAATCCTTTTGCGATTTCCCAGGGATGACCTTTCTCCTTACA
Source organism: Saprospiraceae bacterium (assembly GCA_041941305.1). GTDB lineage: Bacteria > Bacteroidota > Bacteroidia > Chitinophagales > Saprospiraceae > JANSWP01. The sequence continues at coordinate 15,295 of JBGTQJ010000042.1, read as the reverse complement.
CTTTGACTGCAAATCCCTCGCTGTAAAATCTATGCCAAAGGCAATTTCATTATAGTAGTTGTGGGCAAATTCAGGCTGAACATGGCGTCCGTTTTTGCAAATCTTTAAAACGATTTCTCCTTCATAGTGAAGGTTTTCCGTAAAATCCGGATAGTATAAAGGTTTGTCATTCACGAGCAGAGCCGAAGGCGGTTTCATGAAAACCATCGGCTTCTTTGGAACTGGATTATTGAGTTCCTTCGCGTGATCTATATAATTTCTGCCTATGCAAATTATTTTCATGGTTTCAGACTACATGATTTTAGCGGCTTATGGTCTCATTGGTTAGAGAATGAAACCATAAACAATGAGGCAATGAAACGGTCAAAATCTAACATTCATAAGACCTGTCAACTCCTTTACTTCCTTGATCGTTTCCTGAGCCCGTTTTCTAATCTCATAAGAAGAAGCCTTAATTTGATTTTTGACTTCTTTTTTATTTGCGTTTAATGCTGCCTTTCTTTCTCGGAATGGAGTTATCATTTCAATCAAGCCATCTGCTACTGCTTCTTTCAAATCTGAATATCGCAAACTACCTGATTTGTAATCATCCATTAAAGAATCGTGGGCGCCATTATTACCACTTGCATTCAGCAAACTGAACAAATTGGCTACTCCGGCACTCATACCTTCTCCTCCTTCACCTGTATCAGTGACAGCAGATTTAATTTGCTTTCGAATTCTTGCTTCTTCTCCGAAAACTGAAATGAAATGCTTTTCTCCTGCACTTTTGCTCATTTTTCGGGAAGGGTCGGCGGTAGATTGAACTTTTGGTACTTGTGTAAACAAGGTTTCTGGTAGCACAAAATACTCTTTTCCAACTTGATGATTGAATCGTTGGGCAATATTTCTGGTGAATTCCAAATGCTGCGATTGGTCTTGCCCTACAGGCACATAATCTGCTCTGTAAATCAATATATCAGCAGCTTGTAAAACCGGATAATCAAATAATCCCGCTGAAATAAAATTGTCTGCTTGCTCTTTGCTTTGACTACTCTTGTCTTTGAATTGAGTCATGCGGGTCAATTGCCCATAGCTAGCAAAACAATTAAAGATCCAGCCCAATTCAGCGTGCTCCGGAATCAGGGATTGGATAAATAAGTTTTCAGCCTTGATGCCTACGGACATCAAATTGATAATCAAATCCCATACATTATTTCTAAGTTTCTTGGTATCGTAAGGCATCGTAATGGCGTGATAATCGACAACGCCATAAATGCAATCATAGGCTTCTTGTAAATCTACCCAGTTTTTTACAGCTCCGAAATAATTGCCTAGATGCATGGTTCCGGTTGGCTGAATACAGGAAAGAACTTGTTTTTTCATTGCTTCACAAATTCAGTAAATGGATGTATGGTTTATCAAAATATAACCATCAACCATCGAAAGCGATTAAACGTTCACTGCGGCAATTGCAGAAATTTCAATGTTTACAAATTTTGGCAAGTTGGCTACTTCCACCAATTCTCTTGCAGGAGCATTGTCCTCCTGGAAGTATTCTGCATAGACGGCATTGATTCGCCCATAATTGTGCATATCGGATACAAAAACAGAACACTTTAAAACATCATTATAAGAACAACCAGCCGCTTTCAGAATTTCTCCAATGTTTTTCAAAACCTGGCGTGTTTCTGCTTCGATGTTATCCTGAACTATATTTCCTGTAGAAGGATCGATGGCAATTTGTCCAGATATATATAGGGTACCGTTGTGAGCTACAGATTGATTGTATGGACCTACGGGGGCTGGAGCGGTATCGACGTTAATGATTTTTTTCATGGTAAACAAGTATCCTTCTTTGACAATTTTGGTGATTTGAGTCAAACAAAATTGTCAAAGAATCATTAGAAGTAATGAAAACACAAAAAGCCCCGCATTCGTATTATCGAATGGGAGCTTTATATCTTTTTCGCAAATAAAGAACGACTCCTGATGGTTTCAATCATCGTCCACTAAATATCCTCTTCTTCAACTGGAATTAATACTCTACCTCTATAATACATATTGCCTTCATCATCCCAATAAGCCTGGTGACGTAAATGCTTTTCACCAGTAGTGGAACAAGTGGATAAATTTGGAACAGCCAATTTCTTGTGCGTTCTACGCTTGCGCTTTCTTTGCTTTGATATTCTACTTTTAGGATGTGCCATTGAATTCTATTTTTATAAAAAATTTATAGTATAGACTTTATTCCCAATTATAATTTAAACATACTCTAAGATCATGTCACCTTTTGTTGAACTTCTACCGGAACAAAGACTAATTATTTTTAAAATCTTTCAAAGCGTCCCAAACCGGATTTTCAGTTTTTTCTATGGATTCTTCTGCCCCATTTTCAAGATACTTGGTCATGTCTTCGTTACAATTTTCTCCTGCCAGGTCATGAGTCTTGATAATAGGTATAGCCAAGAGCATAAATTCGTAAATGTATTTGGCTACATTAAAGTGCTTAGAGCCTCGAATGATATAAACAATATCTGCCTCTTCATGCTCTGTTTCGTCAAATTTGACCATTAAATCCTGAACAGAATTCACGGGCAAATTAAATTCATCCAAACACCTGTCACAGGTAGTTGTGATGTTTCCTTTCAAATCAAAGTTCAAAACATAAAGATCAGGTCGCTTGTCAAAGAGTACTTTTACATCAAACTGACCTTCTTTTACCGGAGAAGATTCAAAATGCTTGAAAAAAGAGTTATCTATCTGAAAATCAAAGGAGTGGACGCCATCTCCTAATCCCGAAACAGGGATGTTAAACTGAGCTAAAGCATCCATTTTTTGCTGTTTTTTAAGCCCTTTCTTCTAAGGGGCTGCAAAGATACATTTTTTTGTGAATTCTTCCAGTTGAAAGGATATTATTCTTTCTTATTTAATCGAATAACAATCGGATCGGAATTTCTAGGGGAGCGCTTGTTTGAATTTCAATCCTGCTAAAGTTTTGATACATTTACCTTAAAGAAATCATTCATAAGCCCCATCTATCTCTAAATTATTGTACTTTAGTATCTTAAAACAACCAAACACCTGAGAAATAACCCAATCATTGGCTATCTCCCAAATTACAGCCTTCAACTATTTACCTTTCTTAAAAACAAGCACTAAATGAAGTTATGTGGAAATTCATTTTATGGATAAAATAATATGAAGGACTCAGTCTGATATACAATTAATTTGAGGTTTTAAATTAGCTGTGGAGAGTGATCCAACATTTTCAATATTTTATCCATTATTATTTTTTCTAATTTATTATTAGGCAATTGTTTTCAAATGTCTATTTTTGGCGCAATAATTGAAAGGACACATATCAAAATATTTTAATAAATAAATTAGCAATAATCAAAAGATTATAAAACAATATGGCAAAAATTCTAATCGTTGACGACGAATCAAGTATCCGTAGGACATTAAGAGACATTCTTGAATTTGAAAAGTACAAAGTAGAAGAAGCAGGAGATGGTTTAGAGTGTCTTGTAAAATTGAAAAAAGACAAGTTTGATGTAATTATCATGGACATCAAAATGCCAAAAATGGATGGTATGGAAGCTCTTGAAAGAGTTGCGCTTCTCGCTCCAGATACGCCAGTAGTGATGATTTCGGGTCATGCCAATATAGATACCGCAGTGGAAGCAGTAAAAAAAGGAGCTTTTGATTTTATTTCTAAGCCACCGGACTTGAATAGAATGCTCATCACCATTCGCAATGCGATGGATAAATCTAGCCTTATCACAGAAACAAAAGTTTTGAAAAGAAAAGTATCAAAAAGTAAAGTGCAGGAAATTATTGGCGATTCAGGTGCAATTTCCAAAATTAAGGAAACCATTGATAGAGTGGCACCTACTGAAGCCAGGGTATTGATTACAGGGGATAATGGAACTGGAAAAGAATTGGTTGCTCGGTGGATACACGAAAAAAGCCATAGAAATAAAGGTGCTATTGTGGAGGTAAACTGTGCGGCGATTCCCTCAGAGCTCATTGAGTCTGAATTATTTGGACATGAGAAGGGCTCTTTTACTTCTGCGCACAAGCAGCGAATTGGAAAATTTGAGCAAGCCAATAGTGGAACCTTGTTTCTGGATGAAATAGGAGATATGAGTCTCTCTGCTCAGGCAAAGGTTTTGCGAGCACTTCAGGAAAGTTATATTGTTCGCGTTGGAGGAGATAAGCCAATTAAGGTAGATGTAAGGGTAGTGGCAGCAACCAATAAAGACTTGCGCAGTATGATTGCCCAGGGGAAATTCCGCGAAGATTTATACCATCGATTGGCAGTAATTATTATTCAGGTGCCACCACTTAATGACAGACGTGAGGACATTCCTCAATTGGTTGGGCACTTCATCAATGTTATTTGCAATGAATATGGTATTAGCCCCAAGAAAATCACAAAGGAAGCTTTGGTTGCTCTTCAAAATGTCAATTGGTCTGGAAACATTCGCGAGTTGAGAAATGTAGTAGAGCGACTCATAATTTTGAGTGGAGAACAAATCACTGATGAGGATGTATTGGCCTACGTAGTGCCTTCCAGTGCCAAGAAATCGAGTAAAATGCAGGAGATTTTTGCCAAGTTTAGCAATGTGGATGAATTGCATCGATACATTGATGAAGAGTTTGGAGCGATCAAGGAAAGTTAAAAAAGAACTACTTAATTCAAATTGAGGATAACTGCCCTGGCTCTGCCGGGTGGCTCAGGAGCGACTTAATTGCACAAATGGGCGCGAATTTTTCAAATAGAAAAATAAGTTGGCGTCCATTTGTGCATTTTTTTTATGTCGTATGCCGCTTATTATTTTCAAAATCATTCTTGTACCTAATATCAGCCCTGTAATCGGAAAAGTAATTTGGAAAAAACCCTGTATTTTTGTTTACACACAAAAACAAAGACCACAAAAAACTTTTTATTAAAAACAATGGGATTAATACGCCAAAACAGTTGAAAAGTTAATCTAATTAAGAGTATGTTTAAATTTAGTTTTTTGAGTAATATGAAATGTATTTCACAGCTAATCGAAGCTCATTTTTCACCACATACATGGAATGTACGTGAACGCCGTGCAGTTTTGTTTCAACAAAACCAAATGTCCAGTGGACATTTGACAGCGTGAACCGCAAGCGGATCAAAATAGCTGAAGAGTAGCGAAGAAAGGCGTTCATATTAACAAAAGGATTAATTTTAAACATGCTCTAAATACTAATGAACTGGTAGTCAATTTGATAAACCGATAAGACGTCGAGATACGCGTCGAGAAAAAAATTAACAATGACACGTAATAAAAGAGATATTGATGCATTATTTAAAGAAAGTTCGCATAAATTGAGTGAACCGCCTTCTTCAAATGCCTGGCGAAAATTGGAAAGAAAATTGGATGGTCGTCGTGGCAGGTACCGCGTTTCTATGTATCGGTATATGGCAATGGCAGCAGCCCTTGTTGCTTTAGTAGCTATGATTTCAGTTTTTAGTTCTTCTCTGAAGTCTACTCAACCTACGAATGTGGAATTAGAAGATTTAGTCATCATTGATCGACAAGAAGACAATCGCCGTCAGGTTTCTGAATATATCCAGAAAATTTCTTCCCGTGGTGCTCAACCTGTTATTAATGAAGGCTCTAAAGAACAAGTTTTGATCTCAAATAAAGGTAAAAGAAGGGATGGATGATACTAAAATATCATCATCTTTAGACTTGTTCATAAATAAATAGGAGCTTGTTTAAATTTTAACTTCCTGTGCCACTGGCATCCCTTTGGCACAATTCTTTAAATTTTTAAACAAACTCTAAAGCCTATAGGTGAAGTAGATTTTTCCGATTGTTTTTTTAAATCCCTGACTAAGAAAGTAGTTATGCTATCCACTGATGCATCTCAATACTATTGGTAACTTCCTGTTTTTCAAGGCTTTTCATCAAAGAAAATAAAAGGTATCCCTCGTCCTTGTTCATTATCCCCAGTCTGTTGTTGGTTAGATGGATTAACTGAGCATGGATGATCCATGATTTTTCTTTTTCTTTAGAGAGATTGAAAGGAAGGTCAAAAACCAATTCGGTAGTCTCCAATTTTAATTTTCCAGCTTCCTGAACTAACCCCAATTCTATATTTACATTAATATTTGTTTGAATCCAATCCTCAAATAAGGTATCTCCTGTGTTCAAACCATTTTCCAGGGACTCCCACAATGCCTGGTTGAAAGCAGATAAGCCATGTTTTTGTAGTTCATAAGCTTTTTGGAAATAGATGATGTTTTCTTCTTTTTGAGCTGGTTCATTTTTTTGACAAATCTTGTTGTGGTGTAAATTTCCTGCCTTCCAGTTATCGAAAAGTTGAGCAAAAAATAACCTTGCTTCTTCCATATCCATTCCTATGGCAAAGGCAAAACTTAAATGTAATTTATTCGCAGTGCTAATGGCATCATCATAGGTCCAATGTTCTTTTTTATCTTGAATACTTTTTAAGATGATTTCAGAGGATGCCTGGAATTGCTTTTCACATATTGAATGTCCCAAAGAACCACTGAAACAACTCATATGCAAATGATCAGAGAAATGATACAGGGAATTATTGGCTATCCACTTGGATACTTCTGGAAAAGAATCCGGATAGGAAGGATCTATTCTGAATGAAGGGCGGGATTCGAAAAAGTGAGTAAAATATTCTTCTATGTTTGGTTGGAGTATATCCTTTAGGACTGTCGGGTTGCCCTTAAACCACAATCGAATGTGTGGACCTCTTTCCCAACATCTTTGGAAGTAGAAGCGTTCTGCAATGCCTGTTTGCATCACAATATCAACATAAGGTTTGACTGCTTTAATGAGAAATTCCTCCCAGGGCTCATTGTAATACAAGCCCATAGTCAACCATTGTGCAGATGCTCTGACTGACATGAAATCTAGTTTGTTTTCTTTTTAAAATGAGACCAGGCAGTTTAAAGCAAAATCTTAGCCAAATTCATTTCATATATGAATTATTTTCAATGAAATTGTGCCAGGATAACCTACAAATATCAAAAAAGAATTTCCAGAAGCATATGAATTTTTCATAAAATCTTAGAAAGCAAGTTTTTATAAAAATAAAAAAATGCAATTTTTGATTTCTAACCATTCTTGCAATAAAAAAGCCCTTTCGAAATATTTCGAAAGGGCTTTGTAAAACAAGTAATCTAATCTATCAATTATTTTTTGTCGTCTGCAACTTCTTCATATTCTACATCTGTGACGTCCTCTGAATTATTTCCAGATTCGGCACCTGGCTCTCCAGCTGCACTTTCACCTGGCTCTCCGGTAGGACCAGCACCATTGGCACCAGCTTCCTGAGCCGCCTGGTACATTTCCTGGCTTGCTGCCTGCCATGCCGTATTCAAAGCTTGAGAAGCTGTTTCAATTTTGTCAAGATCTTGAGCAGCATGTGCTTCTTTTAAATCTTTCAATGCAGCTTCAATTGGTGCTTTCTTTTCTTCTGGAACTTTATCGCCATATTCCTTCAATTGTTTTTCCGTTTGGAAAATTAAAGAATCGGCCGTATTCAGTTTTTCCGCTCTTTCACGTGCTTTGCGGTCTTCTTCAGCATTGGCTTCAGCATCTGCTTTCATCTTGGCGATTTCCTCTTTGGAAAGACCAGTAGATGCTTCAATTCTCACACTTTGTTCTTTGCCAGTTGCTTTATCCTTGGCAGAAACAGAAAGAATTCCGTTTGCGTCCATATCAAAAGTAACTTCGATTTGAGGCATACCACGTGGTGCAGGAGGAATACCATCGAGAATGAATCTTCCTACGGTTCTGTTGTCTCTTGCCATTGGACGTTCACCTTGCAAAATGTGAATTTCTACAGAAGGCTGATTGTCAGATGCCGTTGAGTATATTTTTGATTTTTTAGTAGGAATGGTAGAGTTGGACTCAATTACCACATCGTACATATTACCCATAGTCTCGATACCCATTGAAAGTGGTGTGACATCGAGTAATAATACATTTTGTACATCTCCACTTAATACACCTCCCTGAATAGAAGCTCCAATAGCAACTACCTCATCTGGGTTGACACCTCTGTTTGGCTTTTTGCCAAAGAATTCTTCTACAGCTTGTTGGATTCTAGGAATACGGGTAGAACCACCTACTAAAATCACTTCATCTATTTCTTTGGTCGTCAGACTTGCATCCTTCAATGCCTGACGGCAAGGCTCCAAAGTCCTTTTTACCAAATCATCTGCCAATTGCTCAAATTTCGCTCTTGAAATTTTAACTACAAGGTGCTTGGGTACTCCATCAACTGCGGTGATGTAAGGCAAATTCACTTCAGTTTCAGTTGAAGAAGACAATTCGATTTTTGCTTTTTCAGCAGCATCCTTCAAACGTTGCAAGGCCATTGGGTCTTTGCGCAAGTCCATATTTTCTTGTTTTTGGAAAGTATTTGCAAGAAAATTAATCAAAACGCGGTCAAAGTCATCTCCTCCAAGGTGTGTATCACCATTGGTAGATTTTACTTCAAAGACACCATCACCCAAATCCAAAATGGAAATATCAAATGTACCACCACCTAGGTCGAAGACTGCGATGGTCATGTCTTTATCTCTTTTATCCAAACCATAAGCCAGGGCAGCTGCTGTAGGCTCATTGATGATTCTTTTAACAGTCAAGCCTGCAATTTCGCCCGCTTCTTTTGTAGCCTGGCGTTGAGAATCGTTGAAGTATGCAGGTACAGTTACAATCGCTTCTTTCACTTCCTGTCCTAGAAAATCTTCTGCAACTTTTTTCATTTTTTGAAGCACCATAGCAGAGATTTCCTGGGCAGTATATTGCCTTCCGTCAATATTGACCCGTACAGTATCATTGTCTCCTTTTTCTACTTTATAAGGTACATTTTTTACCTCATTGCCTACCTCACTAAACCGCTGTCCCATAAACCGCTTAATAGAAGAAATGGTACGTGTAGGATTGGTAATTGCCTGACGCTTGGCAGGATCACCAATTTTTCGTTCGCCATTGTCGAGGAATGCAACGATAGAGGGAGTCGTTCTTTTACCTTCATCATTTGGTATTACAACTGGCTCATTGCCCTCCATAACAGCGACACAAGAGTTAGTTGTTCCTAAATCAATTCCAATAATTTTGCTCATATTACTGATTTTTTGACCTGCCCGTTGATAGCAGGCGGGTTTTACATTTTTTTAGTTTACCCCTTTCTCTAATCAATGGACATGCCAATGCCAATTTTGCAAGGATTGGCACAAAAAACCTGACTTTTTGTTCGAAGATTTGAAAAAGACTGGAGAAATTTGGCAGGATTATTAGAAGAAGATTGACAAAATGGCAGGTTAGATTGTTGATTTGCTTGCCATTATTGTCAAAATAAAAATTCACATGACTATAAAACGCGTTTTAGGAACGGTGCTGTTTATTGGTTTATTAGTTTCCTTGGGTTATAAATTTAATGTTGGACTTTCGCGGTTGGGCGATCAGGCACTTTCTATATTTTTGATTGTATTGGTTATTCTATTCTTTGTATTGATGATTCGGTTTATTTTGACGAGATAGCGTAAATTATTGTTTTGGGAAGCCATACTGTCGGAAGGTTAAGTTTATCCTCCCATTCTGATATATAGGATCTACTGGTAAGGCATGTTCATAATTTTCCTGACAATTTTCTCCCATTACCAACAGACTACCATCTCTAAGAATCAATTCGTGTATGCTCCCCGTAGCTTTTTCTCTCAAATGAAACTTTCTTTCTTCCCCCAGGCTTAAGGAAGGAATTAGACTTGTGTCGCCAAAAGCGATATAATCCGAGTGATAATCGACTCCAGAATTTCCATCGGGATAATAAATGCAAACGCATACCTGAAATTCTTTTTGGATGTAACGCTCTATTTTATTTTTTATAGAAGTCATTTTTTCGGACCAAATAGCCGTCCTTCCCCAGTGCGCCTCTGGAAAAATGTTTTTTGTGAATAATTCTGTATCAATAAACATAAGTTTTCCATATTCTACTTTATAGCTTTTCCCATCTATGGTTTTAACTTTGGAAGGCTGTATATCAAATTGTGAAAAAATATGTTGGTAGAGATCCCTGGATTCTTCTCTGCTTAAAAAATGCGCTATATAGGTAGCTTCGCAGTTTAATGGCAGCTTCATAATTGAAGTATTATATGTGTACTTGTATCAGACTATCAATTTCATTAGCCATACTTTCACCAAATCCAACTTGGGAATGCAGAATCTTTCCTGCTCTATCTATTAGATAAAAAGTCGGATAAGCATAGATCTTAAACTTTTCAGTATCCTCTCGATCAATAAACATGATTGGATAATCCAGGGTATTTCTTTCAAGAAAATTTGGCAGGCGTTTTAAGTTCTTTTCTGTATTGTCATAAGGGTCTACTCCTACGACTTGCAGCCCTTGGTTTGAATACTTGTGATGTAGTTCGTTGAGGTGGGGGATGGCTTTCATACAAGGGTAGCAGTCCATATACCAAAAGTCAATCAGTAACAATTTCCCTCGGTAATCTTTCAATGCTACTGCTTCACCGCTTGAATATAATTCTCCTTTTAGTTCTGGAATAGACAATCCATTTGCCAAAGGCTCTGTTTCTTCTTGTGGTCTTTCCTGAAAATCCTTTAGTTCATATTTTTCTTCGAGTTCAGCAAACCTAATCTTCAGCGTTGCTGCTGTTACCTGATCAAACACTATATTCGATAAATTCCATTCATTGTATTGATTTTCACCTTGAAAATCAACAGTATAAGTCATTTTAGGAACGGAAAAATCCTGCTGATCAATCCAAATGGTTTTTCTTTGGTTTGCCATTTCTTCCCCGTCAGGAAATACATATCGCCAATGCCAGGTTGGCAATTCGTTCAGGAGCGTATCTGTTAGTTCAATTATGTTGGTAGAATCTTCTGTTCCCCTTACCAACCTCGAAGGCTTCAGAAAATAGACTCGAATGGTTTCACTTGCTGAATTTCCTTTGATGCTATAGGGTTTGTCTTTGGGATATCTTGTAATCGACTTTTGAGGATGTGATATGAAATAGGTGTATTCTGTATCGTAATACCGTTCCACCGAATCCGTGCTACTGATCCAAACATGCCCTCCAAAAATGGAATCCTCAGGAATCCTTATTAAATCAATTCGGGCATTTACTTTAGTCGTGTCATCCACTCCACTGAAGTATTTGATTTTGTATTTGATGTCGTAAGAGATAGAAGAATGGCTTTCATAAGTTTCCAAAATCTTTTTTGCCAATTGAGGAGGAGTGATTTTATCTTGTGAACAACCTGCGATGAACAATGTGAGTAGTAAACCTAAAGAGAGATTATTTTTCATAAAGCGATATTGATTTGAATGAGGTAAAGGAAGCATTTTTCCTATCCCTAATTTATTGTTAGAAGCAATTTTACTCAAAAAAATCGTGTTTTTGAACTTTCCTTCATAAAAAGAAATTAATCCTTTTTTGAAAAACCAAATCATAATTAATCATGAGTAAATCAAAACGCGCTGTTATAGCAAAAGACACTTTGGAGATTTTAAAAAGAGGCTATTATATCAATGAGGAAGGGACGAAAATTGATATTCAAAAGACCCAAACCTATTCTGAAGAAAATACCTACCTCTATACGCCTGAGGAATTGTTAGAATTGATTGAGACTCAAAACCTTTCTACATCAGGTCGAGAAACCATTTTTGAGGTAACAGGTGAAACCACACTTAATGCGGTAAGAAGGTTAGTTGTGGAAGGCATGAAAAATGTCCTTTGCCTCAATTTCGCTTCTGCCAGAAATCCTGGTGGCGGTTTTCTCGGTGGTGCTCAGGCTCAGGAAGAAAGTATCGCGAGGGCAACAGGTTTATATCCATGTCAGCTAAAAGCAAGTAATTATTACGAAACCAACCGAAAAACAAAGACTTGCCTATATACCGACCATATGATCTACTCTCCAAAAGTGCCATTAATCAAAAATGAAGCAGGAGATCTATTAGAAAAAGCTTTGGAGGTTTCCATCATCACTGCTCCAGCGGTCAATACCGGTGTAGTTAAGCGTCGGGAATTTTCCAATATCGATAAAATAGAACCCACCATGCGCCGCCGAATAGACCAGGTCCTGGCAATTTCAAAAAAACATGGACACAAGGTATTGGTACTGGGAGCCTGGGGCTGCGGTGTTTTTCAAAACGATCCAAGGGAAGCGGCGCTTTGGTTTGAGGAGGCTTTGAGGGAGAAATATGCCGGACAATTTAAAAGAATTGTTTTTGCTATTTATGCTCGCAATGAACGATTTATTACTCCTTTTCGGGAACGGTTTGATAAGTAAGTAAGTTGTGGGCCCCCTCCAGCGATGAAAAAATACCACCTAAATTTTTCTTTAGAGGGACGTTTTTTGATGATTTTTTCGTCGAAAAAATCATCAAAAAACGTCCCTCTTTAATATTTAATCAGGCATAGACGCAGAATACACTTCCTTCCCACTAAAATCAAAAAAAGTAATGGTGTTTCTGTTGCCTGCTTTAATCAAACCGCCATCAATAATGATCCATCGATAGGTCATAGGAACAATTATTTCTTCTTTAATATTGATTACTCCCCATAGGCCACCATTGCTCACCTTTATCAATTCATTATTCACCAAACCATATTCGCGGTACCTGTTTTTTAGCAGGCCTTTCCCTTTTTGGGTGAAGAAACCGTGGTTATTTTTATCAAAGCGGTAGTAAATGTGCTCACCTCCTTTCATTTTACTAATATTTTCAAAAATTATCGGTAGAATGATCTGGCCATCCAGATTCACAAGGCCGTATTTAAAAGTTTCGGCGCTTTGTACTACGTAAAAATCTTTAAAATCAAGCGGAAAAGTATATGCCTGCAAGGTTTCATTTGGTGTTACTGCTGTACCATCTGGAGTAATTAACCAACTGCTTCCATTTTCCAATGTCACATAAGTCACATCATTGGGCAATTCCCTGTATTGCTGAAATCGGTCTGTTTTTTTCCCATCAATTTCAAATTCAATTTTTTTGCAATCACAATCGTAAATATGCCGGATTCGCTGTTTATTTTCTGTTCTTTCTATCGCCAGGATTTTCTCACGGTCATGATGAATTCCATAAAACGGCTTTGGAAATATTTCTTCAAATTGTGCATTATACAGATTGCTTGCATTCCTTTTTATAGCTAAGAAGTATTTCTGATTTCCGCATTTGAATTCTTGCATGGAAAAATAGCCTGTTCCTTCTTTAAGGATGTTCCCTTCTGGTACTTGTATGATTCTGTCCGTCTGAGTGCCCTGTTCAATTATTCGTTCATATACCAAATGCTCATCCATCACCATAAAAGTGGCTTTTTTAAAAGGCAGCACTATATTGCCAGAGGCATCTGCAATGGCATGCTCCAGTTTTTCATTTTGGAGCCAGTAGATGCCTTTTTGGTAATTGATTTTCTTATAAATAGGCTCAATCAAAACGGCACCATTTAAATTAATCAGACCAGAATGCGTTTTCCATCTTTTTGGATTGTTTGGATCCACATATATCTCGACGATCATATTCTTATTTCCATCTACTCGTTTGAGGAAAGCAAATTCCTGTTGATTGATAATATTCCCATTTAAATCAATCAGATAAGTCTTTTTCCCATTATTCTTCCTAATGGTAACCAGAGGAATATCAGCACCAAGTGGTGTGATTTTAAAACCTGGCTCACAGAGCAATTGCTTTTTGGTTTTTAAATTGATGACCAAGTTTCGCAAAACCATAAATTCATCATTCAGGAACTTCACCGGGTTGGAAAACAAAGCAATGTTTTTGATGAAAAGCGGCTCCTGTTCATTTTCGAATTGAAGAAAAGAACGACCATCCTGAGTCTGACCGGTATAAAAGGGCTTGTCGTTCATTGTCCAACTCGAAAGACGTGCATTTTCGGGCTTGATAATCCACTCGTTTTTGGCGGAAATTAAGCCATAACCAGAAGCAGTTTGGACAATAAAATGCCCATTTGGTAAGGGACGAACCTGAAAATAGTCCGACTCTAACAGCTTTTTTCCCTTTTTGCCACTGTAATAATTGCAGGTGGTTTCGGCAAAACCCATAAAGCCATGCTGAATGGTATCTGTTTTAATATATCGGAAAGTTGGTGGAATGAGTATCTTTCCTTTTGCACTCTTCAGACCCCATAATCCGTTTTCACGAAAGCAATAATTCCCGGATTTTAAATCTTGTCGATTGCGCTGATTTTCAAATTGTTCTGACCATTTTGAATTGGTCTGCAAAAGAGCAGGTAGATTGTTTAGTGTTTCCTGAAACTTTAGTTGCAGTTTTTGTTGATCTGGTTTTGGCCGATTGTCACCATAATCACCTTCGTCAATTGATTGATCCTCAAAAACGATATCGTCGTCTTCACTGAGTTGTTCGGAAGGAGCAAAAATGCCGTTTTCGGGAGTACATCCCTCCTTGGGAAGATTGTATAATTCAAAAATGGTTTTTGCATCTACAGGGTTTTGTGCTGAAAGGCTGCAGGCGATTAATAGAAAGAGCCCGAATAATAAGGTCTTCATTACAATACGTAGTTTAATCGAAAGGACATTTGGTTTAAAGCTGCAAAGCTATAAATACAGTATTAAAGAACAAAGGTATTTTATCACTAGGTCAGAAATTGTAGGTAATGGTGTAGCTCTTCCCTTTCTTTTTAGCTGTCTGTTTTTTCTTCTTTTTGGGAATGTATTGGTACTGAATGCCGGTATATTGGGGTTGGCTAGGGGATTGGACTGGTTTAGCAGATGGTTTTTCTTTTGGCAGGCGAAAATGGATTTGTATTTTTTTGTTGAATGTGACCCTCATTTTTCGATTTCTTGCAGTGCTAAACTTTAAGGACTTGACTAATCTTAGGGCTTCCTCATCGCATCCATAACCCAAACCAGAAATTACTTTGGCGCTCATTACTTTGCCTTGATTATCTACTTTATAATCTATCGAAACGGTGCCCTCAATTTTATTCTTCAAGGCTTCTTTTGGATATTTCAAGTTTTCCTTGATGAATTGTTTCATTGCTTTGGCACCCCCCACATATTCCGGCTTTTTGATAAAATGCTTGTCTTTGGTTTCTTTTTTCATAATCAAATTGGTAGCAATGTCTCTTTCAGAATTTAGTTTTTATGCTTTATATATTGTCTGTTCCAAATTCGGTTATCTTATTGAATTTAACAAAATAACTGCCAGGATATTCTACTGAGCAATAAATTTTTCTAATATGACCCTTTCCAAAAAGTTGGAAAGGAAATGGCACAAAAAA
>JBGTQJ010000041.1:0-79553 GCA_041941305.1 Saprospiraceae bacterium | reverse complement strand
CAGTATTTGGCTCTGTATTACTGACGCCAAATATCAATGATGGAAACTTCAAGCTCGAAGTTGAATTGTTGACTCAACTAGATTTAAACATTGAAATTTTTGATGTAAGTGGAGTATTAATGTATGCTCAATTAGAGAAAAATATTTTATCTCTGGAAAAGTCATTCTATTTAGAAAAAGCTGGAATTTATTTTTTGCATTTGAGGACGAAAAACAGAAATGGATTTAAAGTAATAAAGTTAATTGTTGCAAATTGATTTAGGACAAGAATCAAGCTTCGGGTTTTAGAACGTATTGAAAATAAAAAGCCCTTTAACTCACTGATATAAAGTGAATTAAAGGGCTTTAAAAAAGAAGTGGAGGTCGGGAGCGGATTCGAACCGCCGTACATGGTTTTGCAGACCACTGCCTAACCGCTCGGCCACCCGACCATTTTAATGAATAATGATTAATAAATGAAATAATTATTCATTCGTCATTAATAAAATTCCTTCTTCCGTTAGCTTTTTAACGGATTTTTTTCAAAAGGGTTGCAAATATAAATACTTTTTTAAAAGGATGCTGAAAACAAATGATTTTTTTCAAAATGCTTTCATATTGTGTTCCGATGTTCGCATGTTTATGTGTTAATGTCTTCATTTTCAAGACATAAACACATAAACACCTGAACACATAAACACACTATCTTGCATAAGTAATTGCTCTTTTCTCGCGAATTACCGTCACTTTTATCTGACCAGGATACTGCATTTCGTCTTGAATCTTTTGTGAAATCATGAAACTCAAATCATCCGCATATTGGTCAGTCACTTTTTCACTTTCTACGATGACCCGCAATTCTCGACCAGCTTGCATTGCATAGGCTTTTTGTACACCATCGTGAGCCATTGCGAGTTCTTCCAATTCACCAATTCGTTTCAAATAGCTTTCCAGGATCTCTCGACGAGCACCTGGGCGAGCACCAGAAATGGCATCACAAGCCTGAATGATTGGAGAGAGGATATTGTTCATTTCAACTTCGTCGTGGTGGGCGCCTACTGCATTACAGACTACAGCACTTTCGCCGTGCTTTTCACACAATTTCATACCTAAAATGGCGTGAGAAAGTTCCGTTTCTTCTTCAGAAACTTTCCCGATATCGTGCAACAGTCCAGCTCTTTTCGCCATTTTGGCTTGTTTGGGAGTCAAGCCCAATTCGGCAGCCATCAATGCGCACAGGTTAGCAGTTTCAATTGAGTGCTTCAAAAGGTTTTGACCATAAGAAGAACGAAATCGCATTCGTCCAACCATTTTTACGAGATATGAATTCAAACCATGGATGTCTAATTCGATGACAGTGCGCTCTCCAATTTCGACAATTTGCTCATCAAGTTGCTTTCTGGTTTTGTTCACAACTTCTTCGATACGTGCAGGGTGAATTCTGCCATCAGCGACGAGGCGTTTCAAAGATAACCTTGCAACCTCCCTGCGGATTGGGTCAAAACTTGAAATGACGATTGCCTCTGGTGTATCATCCACAACAATTTCTGCACCAGTTGCAGCTTCAAGAGCACGAATATTTCTTCCTTCCCGACCTATAATTTGTCCTTTCAAATCATCAGAATCCAAATTGAAAACCGAAACGGTATTTTCAATAGTGTATTCAGCAGCCATTCGCTGAATGGTCTGAATGATAATTTTCTTTGCTTCTTTGTTGGCGGTAGCTTTAGCTTGCCCAATCTGTTCTTTAACCAAGGCCATTGCATCAGTTTCTGCTTTGGCTTTAATGGCTTCCAATAATTGTTCCTTGGCTTCTGACTCAGAGAGTTTGGCAACTGTTTCGAGGGCTTTGATATGTTTTTCATTGGCATTATCCAATTCCTCTTTTTTCTTTGCCACAATTTTCAATTGCTTTTCTAAGTTTTCACGTACAGCCTTGATTTCAGCCTCTTTTGATTCGATATCCGATTGGCGATCATCTAATTTTTGGACGCGCTCTTTGATTTTATCTTCCTTTTGAGTAAAATCTTTTTCAAGACTTTTGATCTCCATCTCGCGCTCTTTAAATGCCACCATCTTATCCGCTTTCTCACTTTCAAATTCAGATTTTAGGCGATTGAAGCGGTCCTTGGCTTCCTGAATCTTTTTCTGTTTGATTCGCTCATTCTCCCGTTCTGCCTTGTTTCTTGTTTTTTCGACACTTGATTCTGCTTCGCTAATGATTCTTTTGGCTGTTAATCTCGCCTCTTTAATTTCTAAATCAACCTTCGTATTGATTTCATCTAATTTTCCCTGGTTTTGTTTTTGGATAAAAATTCGAACAAGGAAAAATCCAAGAATTGCTCCGGCTACTAACCCTCCTACTAATCCAATTCCAATGTCCATATTATTTTAATTTTTTTTAGTTAAAAAATGGCTCTTCAAATCCTATGCTTTCATAGAATTTGTACACAAACAGGTTTGGAAAATCTCGTCGAAAAGAAAGAAAATTTAAATTTTTAAACAAGCTCCTAAATCACTTTAGTAGTGATTAAAAAATAACTTCATTTTTTTGATTTCGTAAAATAAACTCAACTTCATTTCTTACCAGACATTCAGTCTTCGCTTATTGGACGAAATCGAAGATTCATGAGGCGTTATGCCGAACTAAATGATGAAGTGATTTTTTAAGGATCCCTTAAAAGCGAGTCCAGTAGTGCATCAAGTTGGGAAAGTTGCTCAGATAGGTTGTCGTCATTAGGTGGAGTAATATCCTTTTGCTTAGCGACCTGCAAATCAACCGCATAAGTCAAAATTGCCATTGCGAGGCAGTCTTGCTTGTCCCTTTTTGGATAATTTAACTGAAATCGGTTGACTTTCTCATTGATCTCTTTTACGAGTTTTCGTATGGCAGATTCATCGCGTGTACTTATTTTCAAAGGATAGGGGCGGCCCGCAATCGTGACAGTAATCTGTTTTGTCTCTATGGCTCCCATATCCTAGGAATTTTGTAACCACTCAATACAACTATCAATATCTTGAATATATTGATCTATCTGTTCCCTCAACTTTTGCGAACTCTCTGGCGCTTCTTCCCTGTTTTTCTCCAAAATCCGCTGTGTATCGGTTAATTTGGTTGTCAAATCACTAACCATCGCCTTTTGCGATTCCAGGTCAGCTTTTAACGATTTATTCTCTTCCAAAAGTGTTGCATTTTCATTTTGGAGGCTTTCCGTTTTAGCCACCAATTGCTGCACTTTTTGGCTGATAATGTCAATTTGTTCGGTGTGATTCATAGTGAAAAATTTTAAATCTAAAATGTAAAATTTTAAATTTAAAATAGCTATTTATCGGGATCGATACCTTCTTTTTCCAGATGCTTCCCGATATTAAAAACGTGCCCTTCTATCAATGCTACATCTTCATCCCAATTAACCACTTCCCAATGCTTCTCTTCAGTAGCTACAATTACTTGTTTTGGCTTGGATAAAATCCAAATCACTTTTTCTGCCCCAAAATTAAGGAGTTTTTTGGTTTTTAAAGAAATATAACCAGTTTCTCCCATATCTTCTACATCTGCTTTGATGTCTACTTCGACATAAACCGTAGCAGGGACATCTACATATTTAGTTGTAATTTTTTCTGCTGATAATATTTCTTTCGAATAAATTGCTAAATCTGATGCTAGATTTTTCTTATGACCAATATGGACACCTGATTCATTCGAGAAAAAAAGGAAATTATTTGTCCCTAATTTTGTAAACAGTATGATATTTAGATAGTAAAGAATATAGCTTTGAATTCCACTAGAAGCAATTATTTCTTCAAGGGTTTTGGTTTTATTAAGTACTTCTTGCCAGCCTTTATAATAAATGGGTTTCCCATCTATCACTTCATAGACAAGATAATCAGGGATATCCTGAATACTATCAGTATCATGATGTGCTTTGGCGGCTTGAATGCTTTTCATGCTATTTTATTAAACTAAAAATTATCTACGAATATTAGCATTGAGTTTTCCCTCATATTCTCTTATTAAATGATTCATCACTTTTTCAATTTCTTTATCTTTCAGCGTCTTTGTAGGATCCTCAAAAACAAAACTCACTGCATAGGATTTCTTTCCTTTGCCCAATTTGCTTTCATCATCATAGACATCAAATAAATTGATATCTTTCAAAAGCTTCTTGCCTACTTTTCGAGCAATTCCCACAATATCTGCAAATTTCACGGTATTATCAATCACCAAAGCCAAATCGCGGCGTACCGTTGGGTATTTGTTCAACTCCTCAAACTCAATTTTGTGTTTTCTCAATGCTTTGATTATAGTATCCCAATTGAAGTCAGCATAGAAAACAGCATTTTTAATGTCCATTTTCTTCAAAACGGTGGAGTTGATATTTCCAAATGCTACAAGATTTTGCTGTCCTCGATGGTATTTCATTCCGTAAGACAAAACTTCATTTTGGATGACAGTTTCCTGAAATCCACCCAAACCCAATCGATTCAATATATTGGAAACAAAACGCTTCAGTGAATAATAACCTACTTTTGGACTTTGAGTGTTTAGCCAGCTTTCACCCCAACGTTCACCAGTCATAAACAAGGTTAAATGCCTTTGTTCATTAAAACCTCCTTCCTCCTTTTTGAGGTAGGTTTTCCCAAATTCAAATATTTTCAAATCACCATGTTGACGATTTTGGTTTCTCAAAATACATTCCAAACCAGACACCAACATCGTTGGGCGCATTACGTCCAAATTGACATTAGATGTATTATTGATGGTGACCAATTGCTTGACTTCAAATGGCAAGAAATTTTCGTAATATTTTGATTCCGTGAGCGATAGCCCCATGATTTCATGAAAACCATTGGAAGCGAGATAGTCACTGACCGTATTTTGAATTAACTGCGAATCTGGCTTTTGACTCAACGCAATCGAAGTATTGATTTTAGGAGGAATTGGAACTTTATTGAAGCCATAAATCCTCAAAACCTCTTCCGCAATATCAGCTGGACGCAAAACATCTGCCTTATTAGTCGGAACAGCAACAGTAAAGTTTGTATCAGTTTCTTCCACAAATTCCATTTCCATAGAAGTCAAGATTTCTTTCACTTCTGATTTTGGAATATTGACGCCAATCATGCGATTGATGAAATCATAGCTAACTTCTATTTCTTTTTTAGCTATTGGGTTTGGATAAATATCTACAATATCTGAGGCAATTTTGCCGCCCGCCAATTCTACCATCATCATGGCCGCCCGTTTAAGGGCATAAACAGAAACATTTGGATCGCTTCCCTTTTCGAAGACTCTAGCAGCATCTGTTCTCAAATTGTGACGCGTACTTGTCCGCCGAATCCACTGGGCATTAAAATGAGCTGATTCCAAAAAGATATTCCTTGTAGCATCTTTAACTCCGGATTTAATGCCACCAAAAACACCTCCGATACACATGCCTTTAGAATCGCCATCACAAATCATCAAGTCTTCATCGGATAAGGTTCGCTCGACTTCATCAAGAGAATGAAATTTAGAATTTTTAGGTAAAGTCTTAACCCGAATGGTTTTTCCAGAAATTTGGTCTAAATCAAAAGCATGAAGTGGTTGTCCCAATTCATGCAAAATGAAATTTGTAATATCCACGATGTTAGAAATTGGGCGTACGCCAATCGCCTTCAATTTATTTTTCAACCAGTCCGGAGATTCTTTAATGGTCACGCCTTTGATGGAAACACCAGCATATCTTGGACAAGCTTCTTCATTCTCAACAATCACTTCAATAGGTAAGTCATTATTGTGAACTTTGAAGTCATCTATTGAAGGCACCCTAACCTCTCCATTTCCACCATAATTGATTTTCAGTGCAGTTGCCAAATCTTTGGCTACGCCTAAATGACAAGTGGCATCTGAGCGATTAGGTGTCAAGCCAATTTCATAAACGACATCTTTTTCAATATTGTAATAATCTTTGGCCAAAGTGCCAACAGCTACCTCCTCAGGCAGAACAATGATGCCAGAATGATCATCCCCTAAGCCCAATTCATCTTCTGCACAAATCATTCCTTCAGAAGTTTCACCCCGAATTTTGCCTTTTTTTATTTTCCAGGGCTCACCATCGGCAGGGTGGAGTGTAGTTCCTACAGTTGCAACCAAGACTTTTTGTCCTGCTGCCACATTGGGCGCACCACAAACGATTTGCAAATCACCATTTCCATTTCCAATATCTACTTTGGTGAGCGATAATTTATCTGCATTTGGGTGTTTTCCACATTCTTTGACATGACCGACTACTATGCCTTCTAATCCACCTTTTATACTTTCCACCTCTTCCTCTCCTTCTACCTCCAGTCCAATGTCGGTAAGGATTTCAGATACCTTTTCAGGACTTAAGTCAATGTCGAGATAATCTTTTAGCCAGTTTAAAGAAACCTTCACGTGTATCTAGGATTTTTATTCAAAAATTATTGGTTCCATTGGGACAATTTTTCAAAAAACCCCATAGGGTTCAAAAAAGGTTCGCAAAGATAGAATTTATTTTTTTCAAAATTAAGAGGGAATATTATGGCTTGAGTCTCACGGTTTTATTTCCTGAAAATGATATTTTTTGTAGAAATAATAATCAAATGACAACTCATTTTAGTGTGTATGAATGAATCAGATAGGCTTGTTTTTAGAAAGCAATTCTAAATCTTTATCCTTGATGATTTTTCTACAACTTAGTCAATTTTTATGATAAATCATTTTGCTTAACAAAAAAAGTGAATTCAATCTCTTCTCACACGCGTACACGTGCGTACGCGCGGTCAAACTTTTTTCCTAATAATCTTTAATATAAGTTCCTGTTCACAATTATTGCATGGCTATTTCGGCTTCTTTTCTAATCAAGCATCGTTTGCCAAGGGCATCCCTTTGGGGGAAAATACTCGCCGTAGCTATGCTATGACTGCGTTTTTAGCCTCCCTTGATAAAAAAATAATCTCGAAATAACCATGCAATAATTATGAACAGGAACTTACAACACATTTTATCTTCACCATTCATAGCTTTTTCAAATTTCAAAAACGGCTTACCATCCTAAAGTTTCCTCTTTTCCTTACTTTGCCACCAAAATAAGTTTGAATGAATAAATTACAACACGAAACAAGCCCCTATCTCCTTCAACATGCCCATAACCCTGTTGACTGGTACGCCTGGAAACCAGAGGCTTTTGACAGAGCACAAAAAGAAAACAAGCCCATTTTGGTGAGCATTGGTTATTCCACCTGCCACTGGTGCCATGTTATGGAGCGAGAATCTTTTGAAAATGAGGAAGTTGCAGTTTTCATGAATGAGCACTTTATTAACATTAAAGTGGATAGAGAAGAGCGTCCCGATGTGGATCAAATTTATATGGAAGTGTGTCAGATTATTAGTGGTTCAGGAGGCTGGCCCTTGAATTGTTTTCTCTTACCAGATGGTCGCCCCTTTTTTGCTGGAACGTATTACCCACCTCAGGCAGCCTACAATCGCCCTTCGTGGATGCAGGTTTTGCAGAACCTATCCAATGCGTTTCAAAATCGACGGGAAACTGTTGAGAGTCAGGCGAATCGTTTGGTTGAAGTGATTCAAAATTCCGATGCTGCACTGTTGGGCAATCAAATTGAGGGTTTGGAGGCAGCGCAAGTATTTACACCAGTTATTCTTCAAAATATTTTTCACACTTTAAAAGATCGTTTTGACAAAGAAAATGGAGGTTTTGGTGGAGCACCTAAATTTCCAGGAACCATGGCTCTGGAGTATTTGCTCAATTACTATCACTTTTTCAAGGACGAGCTTGCTCGTAATCATGTAGAGTTATCTTTGGATAAGATGATTATGGGAGGGATATATGATCAAATTGGAGGTGGATTTTCCCGTTATTCGGTGGATGCTCAGTGGTTGGTACCTCATTTTGAAAAAATGTTGTACGACAATGCATTATTAGTGTCCCTACTTTCAGAAGCTTATAAAATAACAAAGAAAGAATTGTACAAAGAGTCAATAGAGGAAACATTGACTTTTATAGAAAGAGAAATGACCAGCGAGGAAGGAGGGTTTTATTCAGCTTTAGACGCAGACTCTGAAGGAGAAGAGGGTAAATTTTATGTTTGGCAGGAAGAAGAGATTAAAAATGCTTTGGGAGATTTTGCTTCAACCTTTATACAATATTATAATATTTGGAAACAGGGTAATTGGGAAGGAAAGAATATCCTGAATCGAAAAATGGACGTGAATGAATTTGCCCACTTTATCAATGCAGAAAATGTTGAAGCCTTAAAAACCCAATTGAAACAAGCAAGGGAGAATCTATTGGAACAGAGAGAGAAAAGAATTCGCCCTGGTCTGGACGATAAAATAATATTGGGTTGGAATGCCCTCCAATGTACAGCGTATGCCAAAGCGTATGCGTCATTGGGAAATGAAGCGTACAAGGAAACTGCCATCCGAAATTTAAATTTTCTCTTGAGTAAGTTTTTGAAAGACGATGGAATTACACTTTTTCACACCTATAAAAATGGAAAGGCGCAATACGATGCCTTCCTGGATGATTATGCTTTTTTAATAGAAACCATTTTAAATGTTTATGAAATCACCTTTGATAACTTACTAATTCAGCAAGCTGAACGCTATACTGAATTTGTTTTAGAACACTTCCTTGATAGCGAAGCCAATTTGTTTTATTTTACCTCCTCAAACCAAAAGGATTTAATTGTACGAAGAAAAGACTTGTATGATTCTGCGACTCCTTCCGGAAATTCGACGATGGTGCATAATTTGCAAAAGCTGGGAATTCTCTTAGGAAAAGAAAGGTACAGGGATCTGGCAGCTGAAATGTTGATGAGTTTAAGAGATTCAATTGAAAAGTATCCTTCTTCTTTTGGTAAATGGGGTGTGGGATTAATGAATGAAGTATATCAATTAAATGAGGTTGCTGTAGTGGGCAAAAACGCTATTTCAATTGCCAAAAAAATTAATTTGGAATTTATCCCCAATAAATTAATAATGGCAACAACCGAAAACAATGACAATTTTCCTTTGTTAGAGGGGAAAAAAGTGGAAATTGACACATTAATATATATATGTAGAAATTACACCTGCCAAAAGCCTGTCAAAACAATTGAAGAATTTAGGCAATTAGTAGGGTGATTTTTGAGTTTATATAGCCCTTATAGTTAGATTGAGTTATCCGAAATAATAGAAAACATCTCCGTCTGGATGACGGGAATACTTTGTAAGCCTATGAAAAAAAGCTATACCCTTCTATTTTTTATTGTCCTTGTAAATTTTGCCACAGCCCAACAGCCTGCCCAATACAGTCTTTACAATTTTAACAAGTTTAATTTCAATCCTGCCTATGCTGGATTAGACAACTCTTTAAGTCTTACCGGAGTATATCGCTCTCAATGGGGAGGCATACCTGGAAAGCCAGTAACTCAAAATGTAAATGCTCATTTGCCATTGTATGTTTTTAGTGGGGGCGTTGGTTTGGAATTTGAAAGTGAGACTTTAGGAAATTGGGAGCAAAGTAAATTTTTATTGGCATACAACTTTCAATTACCGATAAGCCGAACTGGGATGCTGTCATTAGGACTAAGTGCAGGGCTGATTCAGAGAAGGCTAGATGGTACAAAAATTATTACTCCAGAAGGCGCTTATGAGCCAGATCCAGAACATGAGGATCCAATCTTACCAGTTGTGAGTGAAGAAGGAAATACTTTGGCGGTTAATTTTGGTGCGTTTTACCAAGATGAAAAATTGGAAATAGGTATCTCTGCAATGAATTTAACTGAACAAGCAATTGAACTGACAAGTTTAGCTTATAAGCCCGAAAGAAGTTATTTTTTATATTTGGGGTACAATTTTGATATTGGGAAAAGTATTACAATAAACCCTTCGACTTTATTAAAATCCACCTTTCAACAAACGCAGATGGATTTTTCTGTTATTGTAAAATACAACAGCAATATCTTCGGAGGAGCCTCGTTCAGAGGATATAATTCTGATAGCAATGATGCTATTGCACTTATGGCAGGTTTCAAACTGTCAGAAAAAATCACGCTCGCCTATGCTTACGATTTAACGCTCTCCAAACTAAACACCGTAAGTAATGGCTCTCATGAAATTATGTTGAATTATAACTTGGGCAAACCAATAGGAAAAGGAAAGCCACCAAAAATTATTTATAATCCTAGATTTCTGTAGAGATATGAATGATGATTATTTATTATGTGTTGAATGTGAAAATGGTTGGTGCTCATGTTAAAATTTGGAATAAATCGCACTAATGCAATATTGATTGCGTTGTTTTTACACTAAATTGTTAACTTTGCGTGCCCAAAAGCAAAAAATGAAAACATTATTCTAAAAATAACCACCAAAGAATCTATATTTACGTTCGCTTTTTTAAATCTGAAGGAAAACTCGGGTGTTAAAATGAAAAGACTACTAAAAACTTCGCTTGCGTTGTTTCTACTAACAACGATTGTAACTTCTTGTGGAACGAAACAAAGTGGACAGTTGACAGGTGTACTAGACCGTCCTGTTTGGAAAGGAATCAATCCTTATGGAATGGTTTATATTCCCTCTGGAACACTTCACATTGGACCTAGTGACCAAGACATTTCCAATACCTTCGTCCAAAGACCGAAATCCATTTCTATTCAAGGCTTCTACATGGATGATACAGAAATCACCAATAACGAATATCGTCAATTCGTATATTGGGTAAAGGATTCTCTGGCTCATACTTACCTGGACCACTACATCGAAGATGAAGTGACCGGAGAGGAGCGCATTGATTGGGAATATGAGATTGATTATTCTGATGAAACGCTGGAAGATCTATACTACCAGGGCGACGATCGTTTTGCTGGCAGAAAAGAATTGGATGTCAGTAAAATGGTTTTTGAGTATGAGTGGTATGACTGGCAAAAAGCAGCCCATGATTATGGCCGCTCTCCCCGGACAGCATTTATCCGACGCAATAAATACAATATTTATCCAGATACGCTTGCCTGGATTCGCGATTTTGCCTATACCTACAACGAGCCAATGACTCGTAACTACTTCTGGCATCCTGCATTCGATGATTATCCAGTTGTGGGAGTAGATTGGCATATGGCGAATGCATTTTGCTACTGGAGAACCAAGCTATGGGATGCTTACCAGGGATACCGTAGTGATGGAATCAATTCAGAGGACTTTAGGTTGCCGACCGAGCACGAGTGGGAATATGCAGCCCGCGGCGGTCATGATATGGCACCATTTCCATGGGGTGGTATGTATTTGAGAAATGCAAAAGGATGTTTATTAGCTAACTTTAAGCCTGGTCGTGGAAATTATCCAGAAGATGGTGGTCTTTATACTGTAAAGGCTGATGCCTATTTCCCTAATGACTATGGTTTGTTTAATATGGCTGGTAATGTTTCGGAGTGGACTTCTACAGCGTATTATTCAAATGCTTATGCTTTTCAGCATGATTTGAATCCTGATATTCGATATGATGCAGAAGATGATGAGCCTGAAGCTTATAAACGAAAAGTTATTCGTGGTGGCTCATGGAAAGATGTAGCATGGTTCTTGCAAACAGGGACTCGCCATTGGGAATACCAAGATACAACTAAATGTTATATCGGCTTTAGATGTGCACTTACCTTCCTTGGTCGATCAATCAACGACTTCTAAAATACAAAAAACGAAATGGATAACAACTGATTGAAAAGATGTTATCCATTTCGTTTTTTGTATAAGGAATAGAGAAGATAAAGGTGTTATTATTTCCTTCCCCTTCCAAGAAAATTCAAAAAACAAGTTTTTGTTTTCTTCAAGGTGTAACCTTTCAGAGTGTGAGCATTATTAAGGGGTGGGAAATTGGATACCCACTATTGTAAATTAAATTAACTAACCTTAATTAAAACGAGTAAAAATGAGTTTTGTAAAAACTAAAGGTTTCAAGTATTTCAAAAACTTTATTATTGGTATCGGTGCAGCGATAGTATTGTTTGGAGCGTTGGCAAAACTTGAAAACTATCCAAATGCTAGTGTTTATCTAACGATTGGACTATTAACGGAATGTTTCATATTTGCTTTTCTTGGAATTATTGGACCAGAACCAGATTACTACTGGCACAAACTATATCCAGGATTGGAAAATTACCACTCTAATATTGCGCCTTTAACACAAGGTGAAATTGAAGATACTCCTCCAGCATTAAATGGTGAGGTTGTAGAGCAACAATTAGGAGGGATGCTGACCGAGTTACAAGCGATGTCGAAAAACTTATCCTCACTTCAAGCTTTGCAAGAAGTTGATTTTTCTGGTACTAGTGAACAAATCAGAACAATGAACAACTTCTACACAAAGTTGAATGAAGCGATGGCTGATTTAGGTGATTCTTTGGAAGACACCAAAATTTATAAAGATCAATTGACTGTCCTCAATAAGAATCTAGGTTCTTTAAATGCGGTTTATGGTAATGTATTGTCTGCTATGGCGAACATCCGCCACGACTAATCAGTAAATTACCTGTTTTTAACTTATTTCCTAACTTAAAAAATTAAATCGTATGGCAATTCCAAAGGAACCGCGGCAGCTGATGATTAACCTGATGTACCTGGTTTTGACAGCGTTGCTGGCGTTAAATGTTTCGGCAGAGGTAATGAATGCCTTTAAAACTATTGATGATAGTTTATTAAAATCAAACGCAATTACCAATAGCGCAATTGACGAGCAACAAAAAGGTCTGGCTGACCTACTTGCTGATGAGTCTAAAGCAAAGTTTCGCCCACTAAATGGGGCTATAAAGGAGATCCGAGCTATTGTAAGTGAATTTTCAGACTACATTGAAAATATTAAATACGAATTGATAGATGAAGCAGGAGACCGTGACGGGAATGGTAAAGATGATCCTGAAGATTACATGTATTTTGATGATCCGATTAAGAGAATCGTAAAAGGTAAAAAGAATAAAGACGTAACAACACGATTGATGGTAGAAGAAGGAAGAGGAGATACATTGGAAATGCGTGTTGCAGAAGTTCGTAGAAAAATTGAAGAAGCTTACCAAAAAGTAATTAGCGAGCCTGAAAATGCCAAGGCATTTGGTTTTCGTACTCCTTCAGGAGATGTAGATACAGCAGCTGTAAATCGCAACATCCGTGCCTTCGCCAACAATATCTCCTTAGAAACGGATAAAGATTGGGCTCAAAAGCTTCAAAAAGGGAAAAAAATGAGCAGCTGGGCGGATTTCCGTTTCCGTCAAATGCCATTAATTTCTGTTTTGCCCCTGCTTACTAAATTCCAGACAGATGCTAAAAACGCAGAGGCGCTTGCAGTAGGTAAAATGGCTGAATTGGCAGGTGGTAGAGAGATTGTATTCAATACTTTCTTCCCTGTAATCAATGCCAAGAAAGCATACGTAATTAAAGGTGAAAGTTTTGAGGCAGATATTTCTCTAGGAGCTTATAGCTCAGATATCCCACCTGAAAATATCACACTTACAGTTAATGGTAGCCGCCTTCCGGTTGGAGATGATGGTGTTGCCAAATTTTCCACTGGTACAAGCTCTACTGGAACAAAGACATTAAATCTTTCAGCTACAGTTAAAAACCCGCTTACAGGGGAAGTTTCTACAGAACAATCCACTTTTGAATATGAGGTAGGTGTTCGTTCAGCGACTGTATCTGCTGATAAAATGAATGTATTTTACATAGGTGTTGAGAATCCAGTATCTGTAACTGTAGCAGGGGTTCCTAGTTTTGACGTGAAAGTAAATGCTTCAGGTTGTACCATCAGACCATCAGATAAAGCAAATGGAAAATATACTGTGACGGCGGATAGACCTGGAGAAGCAAAAATAAATGTATCAGGTGGTGGATTACCGAATACTCCATTTGATTTCCGTGTAAAAAGAATTCCTGACCCTGTAGCACGTCTAGGTAATAAGCAAGATGGCTCTATGGGTAATGGAGAATTTAAAGTACAAAAAGGATTGATTGCATGGCTTGATAACTTCGATTTCGATGCAAAATGTAACATTCAAGGTTATATTTTAACTCGGGTTGCCAAGCGTCAAGACCCTGTAGAAGCTACCAATCAAGGTGGATCCTACAACAGTAAATCAAAACGATTAGTAGAACAAGCAAAACCTGGAGACACTTATTACTTTGATAATGTGAAAGCAAGGTGCCCAGGTGATAAAGCAGGACGAAGAATCAACTCGTTGGTATATAAAATTAAATAAAGAATTGCGATTGGATAATAGATGCTTTGGTTTTTGAGTTTTAAAGAAGCATTTATTATCCAATTCATTTTTCCATTCAAAAAACTCCCAAGTCATGAAATTCGCTTTTAAACTGCTTTTTTTGGGTTTGTTGTTGGCGTTTTTTTCCAATACAGCCATAGCACAACAGCCTGGAAACATTCTGACGGAGGCCAGTGACCCGAATGCAGATCGCCCCTTGGATGACATCGTTGAAAAAAGAATAATTTTTGAAAAACGATTGTTGCCATACGACCACATTCGCGAAGCTGATATTTTTTGGGAAAAGCGAATCTGGAGAGTCATTGACGTACGTGAGAAAATGAATCTTCCATTTGCGTATCCCGAGCGTCCTTTTTTCTCTATCATCATGGATGCTGCTGTAAATGAAGAAATTACCGTTTACAGTACAGAAGATGATAAATTTACCGCACCACTTACTCCCGATGAAGTCGCTTCTATGGGAGCTACCATTGATACTGTTATTACTTTCGATCCTGAAACGTATGAAGAGCAGATTCAAATTGTAAGAAATGATTTGAATCCTGAAGACGTTAAAAGATTCAGACTCAAAGAAATTTGGTTCTTTGATGAAGAAACTTCTACCATGCAGGTACGGATCTTAGGTATTGCACCACTGATTGATGTAAAAGATGAGAATGGTAATTTCCGTTATGAAAAACCAATGTTTTGGGTTTATTATCCAGAAGCTCGCGAAGTACTTTCAAGAGAGCGCGTGTTTAATCCTGGAAATGATGCCAGCCCAAATACCTGGGAAGATCTGATGGAAATGCGCTATTTTGCCAGCTATATTTATAAGGAATCAAATGTACTTGATCGTCGTTTGCAAGATTACCTTTCAGGAGTTGATCTCTTGTTAGAAGCAGACAAGATCAAACAAGAAATATTCAATTTCGAACATGATTTATGGTCGTATTGATTTATAGTAATGACTTAATTGTTATTACAAAAGGTTTCAAGCCCTCTTGCTAGGGTTTGAAACCTTTTTTTATTTTAGAAAGATGGTGTGCATGGCTATTGAACAACATTTTTTACATTCACACATTCAATCATTCGAATAGTTATAATATCCTTGTGAAAAACCTCTTTCTGACAAATCGCTTTTTTGGATTATTTGCATTCATTATCCTTTTCTTTATTGGAAGTTATTTGCTGCCATTCCTTTTTCCTATTGCCTTAACTTGTTTTGTATTAGGCGTTGCTTTGGTTTTAGTTGATTTAATATTGTTATTTAACGATTCCATAATACTAAAAGTAAGAAGAAGGCTGCCAAAAATATTTTCCCTCAGTGATCCCAATAAAGTTTCCATTGAAATAGAAAATCGAAGTAACCGGAAATTATTCCTTGAAGTGATCGATGAATTGCCGGTTCAATTTCAAATTCGAGATTTTGAAAAAAGACTGGTCTTACAACCCAATGAACAAAAAAGACTGTCTTATGAGCTCGTTCCTTCGAAAAGAGGTGTTTATTCTTTTGGTTCAGTAAATGTATTCATTAGTACAAGTTTAGGGTTAATACAACGAAGATATAGGCATAATTACCAGATGGATATTCCCGTCTATCCTTCCATTATTCAGATGAAGCAATTTGAATTGAAGGCATTTGATAAAATTTCAAATCAAAGGGGCATTAAAAAAATTCGGCGAATAGGTCATAGTTATGAATTTGAGCAAATCAAAAACTATGTAAAGGGCGACGATTATCGCAGTATCAATTGGAAGGCAACAGGAAGGAAGAGTGAATTGATGGTAAATCAATATGAAGACGAACGGGCACAGCAGGTTTATTGTATTATTGACAAAAGCAGGGCGATGCGAATGCCTTTTGATGATTTGAGTTTGATGGACTATGCAATCAATACGAGCCTGGCCATGTCGAATATCGCCTTACAAAAACATGATAAAGCAGGCTTGATTACTTTTTCTGATAAAATAGGTACGACAATCAAAGCAGATAGGAAAGCCAATCAACTGAACAAAATATTAAATGCGCTTTATAATGAAAAGGAAAGGGATCTGGAGGCAAATTATGAATTACTATACCATGTGGCACGGAAATTAATTAAAGGGCGTAGTTTGATTTTGCTATTTACAAATTTTGAAAGTATGTACGCGCTAGATAGAGTCCTGCCAATTCTGCGTCGTATCAATAATTTGCATTTGCTGGTCACTATTTTTTTTGAAAACACCGAAATCAAAGATTTTGTAAATGAAGAAGTAGAGACTGTAGAAGGCATCTATACGCAAACAATTGCACAAAAATTTATTGCTGAGAAGGAAGCAATGGTTCAAAAATTAAAACAATATGGTGTTCAAGCTGTTTTGACCCGCCCAGAAGAGTTATCGCTTAATACGATAAATAAATACCTGGAATTGAAATCGAGGGGCTTGATTTAAGCGAAAAGTATAGTTAAGAAAATTACTATTCTGACTGTAACTGGACATACTTAATGGTCTTGCCGTTTGCCAAATGCTTTTTCTCATAAAAAGTTTTAATCTCCAATTCGGACAAAAGCAAAGGTTTGGCATAAATGTCTGAATTTTGATAAAGGAGCTTAAAATGTTTTTGATTGGGTACTACTTCTTCCAGTGTAAATTCATACAGTTCGTCAGAATCGGTTTTCAAATGTACCAAACCACCAGGTTTAAGCAATTTTAAATATTGTCGTAGAAAAGGAATAGCGGTGAGTCGCCGGTTAGGCTTTTTTAAAAACGGGTCAGCAAAGGTGATCCATATTTCGGCAACTTCATACTCGGCAAAGAAATAGTTGATTTGCTCGATACGAGTTCTCAAAAAAGCAACATTCTTGAGGTTATGCTCTAAAGCTGTTTTGGCTCCTCGCCAAATCCGGGCACCCTTGATATCTACACCGATAAAATTTCGATTGGGATACATTTGGGCTAAACCTATTGTATAATCCCCCTTTCCACAAGCTAGTTCTAAAGTAATTGGATTATCATTTTTGAAAACCTCTTCATTCCATCTTCCTTTTAATTCAATGGGTTCCCCATTTTCTCCAATTAAAGCTGGATTGTCTGCGTCAAAATTTTCAAAGACGTTTGGAAACGAAAGTATTTCTGCAAATTTCAAGAGCTTATTTCGCCGGCTCATTTCTAATTAATTATAAAGATATTTAAGGATTTTCTACCCAAAAATCACCTTGCAAACAAACGCTTAAAGCCAAAAAACCTAGGTGAATTTTAATTGATTGGCAAATTTCGGAAATTTTTTAGAGCTGATCTAGTTGCTCGTTCAACCAATTTTTATCAGGTAGGGGATTGGTTTCCTGAATTTCAATTCTAAGACTCTTTTTCTGTTCCCTGTTAAATGGGTTCACATTGACAAGTTTTTTCAAAAGTTTAATAAAATTGGTAAACGGAGTTTGGTGATAACCCATACCTTTTTTTCGTTTCAGGTAAGCACGCATGCTATCAATAGCTGAAGAGAGAGCATCTAACTCATCTAATTCATAATACATTTTCAAAAGCATGAGCTTAGCATTTAGCGTCATCACAATTTCATCGGAATCGTATTGGATTAACAAACGCATGGCATCTTTATAATTTCTTTTCTCAAAATTTAATCGAGCCAGGCTATAGTGCACTATATTTTCCCGATGCTCTTCTTCCAAATATTGTTGGTAATTTTCAATAAATTGCTCAATCCATTCATACTCTTTTATGATAAGCCCGGTCGTTACTACATTCAAAAAAGTCCAACGAGTAACGCGTTCATTTTCAAACAAAATTTGCTCTTTCATCCCTGTTTTATATAAATCAAGCATTTCTTTGTAAAAGCTACGTTTGCCGGTATTTACTCGGCTAATGCAATAATTGATGGCCAATAAATAAATAATGCGCAATTCTTCTTGAGGAAAAGCATCTCCAAACTCCTGGATTTCTTCTTTTAGGCTATAAAAGTAGGATTCTTCATCTCGATTTGTCAGCGCTTTGTATCCAAAATAATAAACAGCAATAGCTGGATATTTTAAAAAGTCTTTTTCTTCTACATGTTTTAAGATTTCTTCCAAAAGCCCTTGCTCATAATCTTTTTTTGAAACAGCCTGATGTGCCAACATGAAGCAACTTTGTTGAAGTTTATCCGCAAAATAGGTAGCATCCAGTGAGTGGGCTACCTCTTGGAGGTTTACTTCTTTTCTTTGAGAGCCTGCCAAATAATTGTATTGTTCGAGCCTCAATAAATAATCATTTCGAAAAAAATGGGCATTTCGGTGTTCTTGTTTGTAATGTAGCGTTTCAGAATTTTTTAGCGCTGTTTCACACAATTTGCTCAACCTTCTTTTTCTATAAACACTGGCGAGTGTAATTTCAGATCGTACTTCATCTTCCATCAATTCCTGATAAATCAAAAAGCCTTCCACTGCTTTAAATAAGAAGTGAATGACTTGCCTGATTTTGGCATCATCAAAAGACTCATTTGGAAAGAGTAATTTGTATATTTTTTCTTTTTCGAGGTATTTTTCCTTGTCTAAGTGATTGCTTTCAAACAAATATTCAAATAAATGAAGCACATCTTTGCGTTGATTATGGGCTGGAGATTGAAGCCATTTGCGCAATTCACGTATCTCTTTTTTATTAAATGTTCTTAAAATGCGTATTAACCGACTTTTTTTCATGCAAAAAAATATTTTTTTCCTCAACAAATTAAAAACCTCATTTTTCTATGAAATGCCTAAAAATAAAGGGTTTTAAAGGAATTTGCTTGATTAATAAAGCTAATTTTTTGCCAATTTTACTCAACAAATGCCATTTTTTGTCTTTGATTTCAAAATATGATATGTTGACTTTTGTAATGTATTTAGTTCAAAAAGATGACTACAGCAAACTTGCGCCCATGGATATGACCCATACAATCTATAACCGATTTCCAGCGCTGCGCTATTTAGCGGGCATGCTGCTCCTTTTGGGTTCATTTCAAATACAGGCACAAGGTTGGGAAATTTATTTCGGAACGAACAAAGAGGATTTTGGAGAAGCGATAGTTCAAACCAGAGATCTTGGTTATATCATAGCCGGATATAGCCAAACGGGAGGACCAGGAAATAATTTTGACATTTATGTTATCAGAACAGATGTGGACGGTGACGAAGTTTGGTCAAGATTTTACAATAACGGAGTTACTGAACATGCTTATGATATTACTACAGCAACAGATGGCGGATATGTCATCGCTGGAGATATAAAAGTGAGTCAAACAGACGAGTTTGATGCTTATCTTTTGAAAATTGATGAAAAAGGAGATGTCGTTTGGAGCCATCAATATGGTGGAATTGATTCTGACCAGGTCTTTTCAGTCTCTCCTACTCCTGATGGAGGTTATATTCTTTCCGGAAGAACCAGAAGTTTTGGTGCAGGAGGTGAAGATATGTACCTCATCAAAACTGATGTAAACGGAGTGGAAGAATGGAGTAAGACTTTTGGAAATACGGATGACGACAAAGCCGAAGACGCTATTTCATTCAATGGAGGTTTTGCAGCAGTGGGAGCGTATAAAGAACCAGGCGGAAATCCTCCCATCTTGAATGATTTGTTTCTAGTCCTTACAGATGCCAATGGCAACAAAATAGACAGTTTGCTTTTCGGTGGAGCTGAAGCGGATGAGGGACTAGCAATCATCGAAACACTGGATGGCGGCTTGGCAATGACTGGTTCAACTGGCAACAACAGCGATGCATTGCTTTTGAAAGTTGATCAAAACCTGAATATTGAACTTTCAGAAAGCTTTGATGGAGATGCGGGATTGATAGACATAGGAAATGACATCATTCAGTTGGCAGATGGAAGCTATGTAATTGCTGGTGCCACTGAGTTGAGTGCTTCTGACCCAGACTTGTTAATTCTAAAATTGGCTCCAAATGGAGATGAGATTTTTGGAAATCCAATAGGAAGAAACACACACTGGGACGAAGGAAGATCAATAGTAGCCACCAAAGATGGCGGTTTCGCAATGGCAGGAATCAATTCTTCTTTCAGTGGCAATCTCATCAACGATGTATCCCTTTTCAAAACGGATTTTGGAGGCAACATCCATACAAATTACGTGCAAGGGAAAGTTGCTTTTGATGAAGATAATGATTGTTTTATTGACTCTGATGAAAGGGCATTACAAGATTGGTTGGTTTTTGCCGAAGGTGCAGAAACATTTTTTGGAACCACAGACGCAGCAGGAAATTACTCCATTAGAGTTGATACAGGAACTTATGACATTATTTTGCTCCCAAAAAATCCATATTGGGAGATTTGTGAAGATACCATAACCGATGTTACTATAGACGTCTTTTACGACACAACGTTCATTGACTTCTCGGTTAAGAAAAATATTGATTGTCCATTTCTGGATGTAGATATTTCTGTACCGTTTTTATTGCCTTGTACGACCAAGGATTTGGTTGTGACTTATTGCAATAACGGACCAACTGAGGCGGATACTGCCGTGGTTGAAGTAGTTTTGGATGAAGATTTAATTTTCAACTCTGCTACGATCACCCCTATCCAAATCATTGACGACAGTCTCTACATTTTTGATGTGGACAGCCTGGAAGTGGGCGAATGTGGCACATTCCTAATCAACGTAACTTTAGATTGTGCTGCTACCGCTGGAGAAACTGTTTTTGCTTCTGCTCATATTTTGCCCGATACAGTTTGCACGGCAATAGATCCCAATTGGGATATGTCTTCTTTAAAAGTGACTGGTTACTGTGATGGTGATTCTGTCAGGTTTGATGTAGAAAACATAGGGCTTGGTGATATGGATGAGCCTCAGGACCTTGTCATCATTGAAGACATTGTAATTGGAAGAACAGAAACGGTCGAATTAAATGCAGGTGAAAAACAGTCTTTTGTAGAAGAAGCAAATGGCGCCACCTACAGAATTGTAGTTGAACAATCTGAAGGGCATCCTGGAGACAGCTATCCAACTATAGCTATTGAAGGATGTGACGATGGTGCTGGCGGAAGTTCTACAGGGCAGGTAACCCAATTCCAGGAAGATGAAAATAACTCGTTTATATCCATTGAAGTACAGGAAAGTATCAGTTCTACCGATGCCGTTCTCAATTTAAGAGGCTATCCCAAAGGCTATATTCAGAACGACAGTGCATTCATATTAGCCAATACCGACATAGAGTACCACCTATTATTCCAGAATACCGGAACTGATACTGTAACGAGAGTGGTGATTCGGGATACCTTGTCGTCACATCTGGACTTAACTTCAGTTCGTCCGGGCGCAAGTAGTCATCCTTACGATTTTCAAATTTACGATAATGGTATCCTGAAATTCACCTTTAATGGAATTCAACTTCTACCAGATAGCGGCGCTGATGACTCCTTTGGGTTTGTAAAATTCAAGATTTCCCAAAATCCGAACAACCCAACAGGAACTCGTATAGACAATAGCGCTGCTATCTTTTTAGGCTATGATGAGCCTCTTCAGTCAGCCACCACGACACATTTTATTGGTGGTGATTCACTTGAGCAATTTGTGATTATCACAGGCTTGGACGACCCGATTGTAGAGCATATTGATATAAAAGCATACCCCAATCCATTTTTGGAAACCACAAGAATTGAGATTGCAGGGGGCAATTTCAAGGAAGTCACGCTTCACCTCTTTGATGTGATGGGACGGTCCATCCGCGAAGAAAAGTTCTTAGGAAATCAAATTCAATTCAACCGCAATGGCTTAGCTGCTGGCACTTACATTTATTCAATAGTGGCTGATGGGCAATTGCTAAGCAGCGGAAAAATTATCGCTTTGTAAAAAGTGCCTTTCTTTGACAATTTGGGTGGTCAAGCAATAAGGAAAGTCAAAAGAGCCCAAAGGAATCGTTGATTTTCCTTATTGTTTGACTCAAATCACCCAAATTGTCAAAGAATCAAAAGTTCTATGAAAATCGATTGAGCAATAGTTGAAAGTAATTAACCAAACTTGTAACCGAATGTGAAACCGCTCAATCGCCGACTTGACAGGGATTTATCGTTAATCATCCCATGAACGTAAACTATCCCATGACCATATTGGGTTCCCCGCAAAAGCGCGGGGAACGTTTTTTTAAAATGTAAGCCCAATATGGTTGTGGATTCTTAATGCGCTTTTACTCTATTTGAAAAAACAAGTGATAGTGATGAAAGACTAGGTCGAAAGATTTTGTCACTAGGTGGTAAAAGCACCACTATTCAAATTGAATTATTCGTTTTTTTTTATGAGATTATAATTTGTTCAATAGTTGGGTCGCACGAGCTGTGCGACTCTTTTTAAAAGATGATTCCTTCCCGATTTTCGGGACATAAGATATTCGTTTTTTTATGAGATTATAATTTGTTAAAGCACGTGTCGCACTTAGGTGCGACCGCTTTTTTTCCCAAAAGAAACCTAAAGAGTAAAAAACAAAAACATCCTGATTACCGATTACAGACTCATTTGAAACCGATTACAAACAACACTCGCCCCGATTAATCAGCGGGCAATCGACTGTTGGCAGCAATTATTTGTTTTGGCTTGCTGCCAACGCGAAAGCCTTTTTAACCTAAGGCTAAACAGACACCTTTAAAGTTTACACCTAACAACCCATCTAAAACAAACACTTTTCACAAGTTCAGTGAGTTTGTTCCCATTATTACCGAAAAATATATTCATGAGATTATAGTTTGTTATTTCCAGGTCGCACGGAAAGTGCGACCTTTTTTCCAAACTTTCCAGATCTCATGGCTTCATTGATTCATTGCCTGTATTAGGTCTATGGAGCAATGCAATAGTATCGAATAACAGTGTTTGTCTTTGCTACATAACTAGGGATTATGATTTGCTAGTAATCCGGAGTCGCACGAAAGAGTGCGACTCGTTTTTTAAATTGAAAATGGAGTTATTAAAAATAGCCCCTTCCATCATAAAGAAGTAGGAATACATACAGTACAATTCAATCGCCTTAAATGTGTCGCGCCAAAGGGTGCGACGCTTTTTTGTTCTTAAGACCAAATGAAACCTATCCAATCGCCCCTCAAAACCAAACTTATTTAATGAAGGAATGAAATTTTTAATTCCTTCATTATTCATTCTTTAATTGATCCTTAAAAGCTTCTTTTACTAATAAACACCTATCCAGAAAACTTAACTGAGCGTTCAGTATTTTGAACCCATAAGAGATTGCTCTTCACTTACCTTATAACTATGGGATTATAGTTTGTTAGTAGAGGAAGTCGCGTGTGTAGTCGCGACTTCTTTTTTTGTATTATCTTAGTGTTTTTATTGTTTTTAAAAATCAAATACGATGAAAAAAAACACTATTCTTTCTCTTTTCTTGCTGCTTTCCTTTTTATTCCTTAACAATTCGACTTCTGAAACGCCTAAATGGGTTTGGGATATTGTAAAAGAAAATTTGGTCTATGAAGTTTCCAAAATTACACATTGGGAGGAAAAACAAATGCCCTTTTATAATGTAAATCCACATGATGATGATACAGTAGTTATTACCAATGCTTTGTATGTTGAGGGTATTACTTTAGAAGGTAAAAAAATCATTGGAAAGATATCTGTAAAAGATCAAGTAGTTCATCCTCTTGGCGCAATAGGTTTTGTTAGTGCCGGTTGTGTTTCAAATTGTGATTGTCAATGCTGTGACTTTATTGAAGGGACTAATGGATGCTTTGTTGTAAAAGAAAAACTGAAAAAATGTAGAAAAAATAAAATTTCCACACATGATTGTGGGTGTGGTAATTCTGTCATGGCAAAGAGTGAATAATTGTTATTTAAAGTCTAAAAGCTTCAAGTGCTGTCGCAATTTTTCGATCGTTAGATAATCGCGGCACTTTATTTTGCCCACCAAGTTTTCCTTGAGATTTCATATAGTTGCGAAATGCATCTTTTTGTAGTGGTGTGACCTTCAGCGTTTGTAAGACTTTTCCCTTCCTCAAATCCTCATAATAGATATTTTGTTGAATCATTTGATCATCAATTGCCTTCGAAAACTTTCCAATGTCATCAGGTAAATTGTCAAATTCAATAAACCATTCGTGGTAGGGTAGGCTTCCATTAGATGGAGTAATTTCTGGCGCAACTGTAAATTCGACGATTTTTACATTTGCAGTTTTTGCGGCAGCCAGCATTGATTCTTCGACTTCTTTTGCAATCACATGCTCACCAAATGCTGAGATGAAGTGTTTGATTCTTCCCGTGACTAAGAGGCGTGGAGGGTTTTTGGAGACAAACTCAACAGTATCGCCAATATTATATCCCCATAGTCCGGCATTATTATTTAAGATCACAGCATAATTCACACCTACTTCAATTTCTTTCAAAGAAACTCTGGTGGGATGCTCATTGAAAAACTCATCAACCGGGATGAATTCGAAAAAGATACCTGAATTGGCATTTAATAAAAGTGCTCTTTCATTTGGATTGTCCTGAAAAGCGATGAATCCTTCACTTGCGGGGTAAGTCTCTACTGTATCTAGCTTTTTCCCTACCAAAGCTTCTAATCCTGCTCGATAGGGTTCAAAATTTACACCGCCATATGCAAAAACGGAATAATTGGGAAAGATGTCTTTAATGAATGTTTTACCTGTTTTTTCTAACAAGCGTTCATAATACATTTGTACCCAAGGCGGAATTCCGCTTATTAATCGCATATCCTCATTGATGGTTTCTTCTACTATTGCATCTAATTTATCTTCCCATTCTTCAATACAATTCGTTTGATAAGAAGGCAATTGATTGGTACGCAACCAGGAAGGGATCTGGTGATTTACAATACCTGATAGTCTACCCGTATTGATACCTCCCACTTTTTCCAATTCGGGGCTTCCTGAAAGAAATATCATTTTACCATCCAGCCAATCACCGTTTCCAGTTCTCGCAAAGAAATTAAACAGTGCATTGCGAGCTGTTCCAAAATGATTTGGTAAGCTGTCTTTGGTGAGGGGAATGTATTTTACACCAGAAGTAGTACCAGAAGTTTTTGCGAAATAGAGAGGATGCCCTTTCCATAATACATCTGCCTCCCCTTTTTTTATTCTTTCGATATAATCCACAATGCCTTCATAATCCCGTACGGGTACCTGTGCTTTAAAGTCATCATAGGACTTTATATCCATAAATCCATGGTCTTTACCATATGCAGTTTTCCTGCCTTCTTTGACCAACTTTTTTAAAATCCCCTCCTGAGCTGCTACTGCCTTTTTAGACCAGCGATTGATGTCTTTGGCAATTTTCTTGGCAAATGGTTTGACTATTTTTGATTTGAAGCCCATGATATAACAGAAAATGTTAGAATCCCCGCATTAAAAACATTTGATTGTCGATTTCGAAAGTGCTGACAGCCTTATCTCCGGTTAGGTATAAATAAATGCTTTCAGCTTTGGTGCTTGAGAACTCCACTTGAAATCGTTCTTCATGCATTTTTGCCAATTCATCTTCTCGCTCAACTACCTTCTTTATTGGATATTTCCAGCTTTTATCTTCTCTCATACCGTCTTCATATTGTAAAATAGAGCGGACGACGACAAAGTATTCTTTAGTGATTTTATATTTGGATTTATCGATGTATTTCTCATTGATTTCGTGCAAAACGACGCCCAAAGGAGGTTCATAAGGTTTTTGTTCCTGGGGCAATGTATCCAATTCAACTGATTTGGCGGTTAAAAGCAATTCTTCCTCTTCCCCTTCCTGTTTTTCACCTTTCTTCCCTTTTTTCTTTTTTTCTTTTTCTTTCAATTCTATGACAATTTCCTGAACGAAGGAAATACTTGTACTATCTCCCAAATCCAAAGGCTCTTGAACATTTCTATCTAAATGAATTCGCAAAAAAGGATAAACGGTTTTTCCCCAAAGCGAATCCGTCTTTTCAATGATCAGCTCACCCCTATCGGTAAAATAGTCTCTTTCTCGATCGTTTAGTTTATTTGGTATAGGAGCCAGGTAATAAATGGTTTCCTGATCTTTTGGTGAACGCTTAAAGATCAAAGCTTCCACCATATTGTATTTGTTCATGATTACTTTAAGATGTCCCTGAAGACGAGCGTCCCGGGCATTGATCAAAAGCAACTTGTAACCATATTCGGTGGGAGAGATATTATTTATGTTGTAAACCCCTCGAATGCCTTCCCCCTCTACGTAAAGATTATTAAAACTAATACCAAATGAATATTCTCCAGGGTTCAGGTTTTCCTCACCTACATTTGGGATTTCTTTTTTATGCGGTCGAAAGTCATACCCTACCAGGTCTTCCACTCTGTAAAACCTCCTATCTGAGATATAGGTATAACCATATTGCGCCTCTGCGAGGAAGGAGAAAAAAATACAAAAAAGGAGTACGTTTAGGTGTTTCATATATGGTAGTTTTCTTTTTGGAATTAAATATATTCCTTGTAAACCAAAGAAATTAACAAATCATCACAAAATTGTAGCATTGCAGGATCTTAGTAATGATCAAAGAATAACTTCCTCATTTTTATTGGATCAATTTTCATCAGCTTTCGTTATTTTTCTCAGCCATAGCGCTGCTATGACTTTAAAAAATGCCTTATATGATAAAAATTTCTCTCAATCAAAATCGGGAACTTATTTATTGTCCATTACATAGTATGGTAACATTAATCAATCTTTTCATTTACAATTTTTCGTATTTCTGCTTCCAGACTGTCTGCTTGAGCAACCATCGCTTCCCCTTTTGAAAGTACTTCACTTACAAAATCTTTGTCTTTTAAATCGCCGGAATTGATTTTCACATTCATAAAAGCACCATGTACTGCGACTCTAGCACAAAGCCCTCCAACTCCAGCATCGGTTACAGAGTTTGGATTGCCAAATTCTGTCATTGCCTTGATGACTTCGAAGGAGGCAATTGCCAATTCCATAACTTGAAGAGGAATCTCAATGGCATATTTGGTAGCCGCTTGAATGGCTTGGCTTCGGGCAGCTTTTTCTTCAGACGTTCCCTTTGGCAAACGGAAAGCGGTCATGATGGCATTGAAGGAGTTGGTATCTTCATCCACCATTTTCAAAAGGGCATCCTTAATTTGTTGTCCTCGTTCTGCCCATTCACCAAATTCTTCCCAGCGATCATCCCAGCCTCTTTTGTGCGAAGATAAATTGGCAACCATTGTAGCCAGGGAAATGCCCAATGAGCCCACGTAGGCAGAAATAGACCCACCCCCTGGTGCTATACTTTCCGAAGCCGTTTCATTGGCAAATTCACGAAGATTCATATTCAATAAAGGTGTAGAACCTTCATCAGCTAATTGATATTCGATGATTTTTTTCTTTGGATCAAAAGGCGTCAATTCATCTAATCCCAGTGTTTTTACCGCAATTTTGATGACCTCTTCTTCTGATACTCCACCAGATCGCTTTTGCTTTTTCAAAAAATAATGCCCTGCATCCAACATGACCTTTAATGGAACCAAACCCACTAACTCGGAACCAGTAACCCTCAAGCCTCTTCTATTGGCACTATTACAACATTCTTCAAAAGCAATGTGTAGTGGTGTAATATTGATATTGGTCAGATTCATGGAAATCTGTGCAATGCCATATTCCTCAATGTACCAACCAATACCCTTTACTGCTTTGCAAGCTCCTTCTACCCGCAGTGGTTCGCCATTCTCATCTCTGATGATTTCACCCGAAATAGGATTTCCTTTTCGTTTCACACGTCCTTTTTCTCGCACATCAAAAGCTACAGAATTAGCGCGACGACTGGAAGTTGTATTTAGATTGACGTTGTATGCAATGAGAAAATCTCTGGCACCAATTGCTGTTGCTCCTGCCTGAGCATTAAAATGAGAAGACCCATAATCTGGTTTCCATTCCGGCTTGGTTAATTTTTCAGGAAGTGCTTCGTATTCACCAGCCCGAATTGTTGCCAGGTTTCTCCACTCAGGTTTCGTAGCGGCATATTCATACATATAGAAGGGAATGTCTAATTCGCGCCCTGCCCGTTCACCAAGTTTATGAGCCCATTTTGCCACTTCATCCATTGAGATATTGGCAATGGGGACCAAAGGACAAACATCTGTTGCCCCCATACGAGGGTGTTCGCCTCCATGTTTACTCATATCTATCACCTCGGATGCTTTTTTGATGGCTAAAAAAGCTGCTTGAGTCACAGGCTCAGGTTCACCGACAAAAGTAACGACGGTGCGATTGGTCGCTTTACCGGGGTCCACATCTAAAAGCTTAACGCCTTCAACGCTTTCTATTTGGTCGGTGATTTGCTTGATAATACTCATGTCACGCCCTTCCGAGAAGTTGGGGACGCATTCAATTAGTTGTTTTTGCTGCATATTTTTGTATTCCTATTCTTTATTTTTTGAATCTATCCAAATGGTAACGGGGCCATCATTCACCAAAGCGACTTCCATCATAGCTCCAAACTCCCCTGTTCCAATTTCTTTTCCGGAAATCATCCCCAAAGTTTTTACAAATTGCTCATACATTGGAATGGCGAAATCGGGTTTGGCGGCGCGAATATAAGAAGGACGATTGCCTTTTTTGACATTAGCATGAAGGGTAAATTGGCTAACCACAAGTAAATTCCCATTCACATCCTGAACAGACAAATTCATTTTGCCTTCTGTATCGTTGAAAATGCGCAAATTCACTATTTTTTTACAAAGCCAATCTATATCTTCTTGATTGTCAGTATCTTCAATGCCCAAAAGGATAAGTAAGCCTTTTTCAATTTGGGATTTCACTTTTCCTTCAATG
This sequence comes from Saprospiraceae bacterium, assembly GCA_041941305.1. GTDB lineage: Bacteria > Bacteroidota > Bacteroidia > Chitinophagales > Saprospiraceae > JANSWP01. Next base: position 50,566 of record JBGTQJ010000041.1, on the reverse strand, counting down.
GTGACGGATGCCTTGGAAACTTTTTGAATGACAACGCGCATAAATGTTGATTTATAAATTTGAAGAGCGCAAAGATAATCAAGCATTTGTACCTCACTACCTTAAATTTCTATTTGACGGGATTACTAGTCCAATTCACTGCTTTCGGCTTTCAAATCCTTATTCACCAAGCCCATATTTGCATCGCAATCAAAAACAAACATTTCTTTTTCAGCTGTCAGAATGTAGCAACAGCGCGCCAAAAAACTGCAAACTGTCCACTGCAAACTGCCTACTGAACAAAACCCTTAAGATCATTTGAATCATGAAAAAAGTATTGTTCTTCTTCACACTTTTAGTTGCAATGACCAATTTAAACGCACAAAACATTTCCAAAAGACAGATCGATGTTAACGCAGGCATTGGTTTATTGAATGTATACACTGGAGCTGGAGTAAGCTCTACAATTCCTCCATTGAGTATTGCTGCAGATTATGCAATAACGGATAAAATCACTATTGGTGGTTTGGTAGGATTTTCTACTGGAAAGTCTGATCGAATCAGTTTCTTCGATGGAACCTATGCTGAGTGGAAATACTCCTACATCTTGGTTGGTGCCAGAGGTGCTTACCACTTCGATATTAGTAGCAAAATGGATACGTATGCAGGTTTAACACTAGGTTACATCGTCGTAAGTTCCGATATGACTAGCAATGACCCGTATCTCGCTAATTTGTCAGCAGCTTCTGCAAGTGGTATTGGATGGGCAGTTTTCGCTGGTGCACGATATCACTTAAACGAAAAGTGGGGATTGTTTGGAGAGCTTGGATACGGTATATCCGTTCTTACAATAGGTGCTACAATGAAAATTTAAGCGATAATATTGATGTGAAGTTTTTAAACTTTAAAGTCCTGCTGGGATACAGCAGGACTTTTTTTTTATGCTAACCTTTGGAGCATTTCAAAGGCTCCAGGATTTTACTATTTCTTATGTCGGCTGTAATTCGGTGCCTCTTTCGTAATAGTAATATTATGTGGATGACTCTCATGAACTCCTGCGGCAGACATTTGAACAAATTTGGCTCCTTGTAACTTTTCTATGGTGCTTGCTCCACAATAACCCATACTAGCTCTCAAGCCACCTAAATACTGAACCATCACTTCTGCCAAAGTTCCCTTGTAGGGCACTCTCCCTTCAATCCCTTCAGGAACCAGCTTTTTGATATCATCCTCTACATCTTGGAAGTAGCGGTCTTTAGAACCCAATTGCATAGCGCCAATAGACCCCATCCCTCTATAAACCTTGAATTTTCTTCCCTCAAATAAAATAGTTTCTCCCGGAGCTTCTTCAACCCCGGCAAAAAGCCCCCCAGCCATAATGGTCCCTGCTCCTGCAGCGAGTGCTTTTGCGATATCTCCAGTATAGCGAATACCGCCGTCACCAATGATTGGAATCCCTGTACCTTTGATGGCTTTAAAAGCATTGTTGATTGCAGATAATTGAGGAATACCTACCCCAGCCACAATTCTGGTGGTGCAAATACTTCCTGGGCCAACTCCTACTTTTACTCCATTTACACCAGCTTCTACAAGGGCTTTAGCCCCTTCACCAGTCGCTACATTCCCTCCAATGATTTGTAAATCAGGGTAGTGTTTTTTGACTAGTTTTATCGTATTTAAAACTCCACGAGAATGACCATGTGCAGTATCTACACAAATTACATCGACCCCAACGTTGACAAGTGCTTCAACCCGATCCAAGGTATCTGCTGTAACCCCAACTGCAGCTCCTACTACCAGGCGTCCTAAAGAATCTTTGCAAGAGTTTGGGTAATCTTCAACTTTTATGATGTCTTTATAAGTAATTAAACCAACCAGCGTATTGTCTTTGTCGACGACCGGCAGTTTTTCGATTTTATATTCCTGAAGGATGTCTCTGGCTTGTTCTAAAGTAGTCCCTTCAGGTGCAGTTATTAAATTTTCAGAAGTCATTAACGCTTTAACAGGGCGTTCCAGTTGTTTTTCAAATCTCAAATCGCGATTGGTCAAAATCCCGATCAATTTATTGCGTTCATCCACAATAGGAATGCCTCCAATACTAAACTTCTTCATCAAAGCCTGTGCGTCACCCACCAATGCATCCACGCCAAGCGTTACTGGATCAATGATCATCCCACTTTCAGAACGTTTGACACTTCTCACTTGCTCAGCCTGCTGTTCTATCGTCATGTTTTTGTGAACGATGCCAATGCCACCCTGCCTGGCGATAGCGATGGCCAGATTTTTCTCCGTTACGGTATCCATTGCTGCGGAGACTATAGGTGCATTCAGTCTTATATCTGATGTGAGTTGCGAAGAAATGTCAACTTCTCTGGGAAGGACTTCTGAATAGGAAGGGACAAGCAGAACGTCGTCAAAGGTGAGGGCTTCTCCCAAAAATTTCTGCGGTGGTGTTTTTACTATTTCCATTCGCAAAGGTAAAAAGATTGGGGAAATCCTTTAAGGTTATATGTTTAAAGTTCAAAAATGGAATGGATCGATGTTATGGTGTTTTTGTATTTGCATTTATAGAAGCTATGATAAAATGCCACCTTTTCAAAATACTGCATTAGAACAAATCAGCAGGTTTAAACATTTTCATCTACATTTGGGTTTATGTTGAGTGTTTTTTCTGATGAACATTATATGAAACAAGCCCTTCAGGAGGCTCAAATCGCTTTTGAGAAAGGAGAAGTACCGGTAGGGGCGGTGGTAGTCTGTGAAAATAGAATAATTGCAAGAGCTCATAACCAAACCGAAAAGCTTAACGATGTAACCGCACATGCTGAAATTCTGGCAATTACTGCAGCTGCTGAGAATTTGGGTAGCAAATACTTAAACGATTGTACCCTTTATGTTACTCTTGAGCCTTGTATAATGTGCGCCGGAGCACTGACGTGGGCTCAAATTGGGAGGATAGTTTATGGAGCAAGTGATGATTCGAAAGGATTCATGAGGTTTGGAAAACGATTGCTACATCCTAAATCAAAAGTAGAGTTTGGTATATTAAATAGTGATTGTTCACTGTTGTTAAAAGCTTTTTTTAAATCTAAGCGTTAGAAGACAGAACGAACCAGGTTTGTATGATAGACTTTTTTAATTGCCAAGACCTTATATTTGCCTAACAAATAAATGAACTTGTCTAAAGTTATTTTAATGGCATGCTTGCAAGTCATTGATTCTGAATACTTCAGCTATTTTTCCTTCCGTACCTTCTCCCAAAGGGATCCCTTCGGGGCAGGTACGAAACTCAAAATAAGCTTCGTCCTCAAAATCAAGCACTTACAACTCTCCTCATCCAAAAACCTTAGACAAGTTCAACACAAAAAACAAACCGATACATACCCTGACTAAGTTAAGCGTCGAAGGGTTCTAAAAATGCTTGCCAAAATACTCCATCAAAAATTTATTCAATCCGCTCTTTATTTTATAATGATAGCGGGAGTCGGCCTGTGCATTTTATCAGAATACTTACCTTCCTCTTTGAGGTTTGCCGAAAATTATGCCTCTCAGATTATGATTAGCTATTTAGTAGCTGGATTAGGCTTGCTTATTTTGAAGCAACCTCGACTGATGTTCGCAAGTTTTGGATGTTGTGCTGCTCTGGCCATCTATCTGAAGTATGCCCAAATTCCTGCTGAAATCCTCAATAGAAAAACCATTACTCCAGAACTAATTGCTGAAAAATCTGAGGCTCTTTTCCCTAAGATCAAGATAGCACATTTTAATATATCGGATGCAAATGAAGAAGCGGATAGAATGATTGAAGAAATACTGGAAACCGAAGCTGACATAGTATCCATACAGGAGGTTACCCCTCAATGGGATTTGATTTTAGAAAATGAGTTGGGTGTAAATTATCCCTATTTCCACACGATGTTAGATCTTGGGATTTTTGGAATGTCGATCTTTTCTAAATATGTCCTTTTAGATATTGATACCCTGTATTTTGAAGATGTTCCAAACCTTACAGGCAGATTTTTATTGAGTAACCAAATTGATACCATACAATTTATTAGCTCCCACACTTATCCAGCCTTTAACTTTTCTTCCTTCGAAAAATTGCGTGGACATCTCCAAGTCCTGACAGACTTTGTTCGTTCATCCAGTATGCCACTATTGGCTTTTGGAGATTATAATGTTGTTTCCTGGTCAATGGAAATTCAAGCGTTTCGCGATAGTACCAACTTGAGAGATAGCAGAAGTGGCTTTATGCCTTCTTTTTCAGATGGAACCATTTCTTTTTTTGAAGTGCCTTTAGATCATATCTTTTATTCAGAACATTTTGATTGTCTTGAGTTTGAAAACTTAAATGGAAGCGAGGCCAATCATATCGGAATTTCTGGTTTTTATCAATTAACCAAAACCAATTATGTGGCAAAAGAGAATCAATAGTTTCAAATATGCTTTTACTGGAATTGCTACTTTGGTTCGAACTCAGGTTAATGCTAAGGTTCATTTGGTTTGTGCAGTTTTAGTAATTGGAGCAGGCTGTTTTTTTTCTATTTCATTTGTGGAATGGTGTTTGGTCGTAATTGCAATAGGATTTGTTTTAGCAGCTGAAGCATTCAATACGGCCATTGAATTTTTAACTGATTTGGTTTCTCCGGAATATCACGAATTAGCTGGAAAAACAAAAGATCTAGCAGCAGGAGCTGTTTTAATAGCTGCCGTCACTGCAATTGCAATCGGTTTATTTATCTTTTTGCCAAAACTGGCAATAATTTTATAGCATGATATAAAAATAATTGGCACCTTTTTATCGTATTAATCAACCACCCGAAAAATCTATCCTTAATCACCTAAATCCCTTCCTAAGTTTTTTTTCAATTTACTGTTTTGGTCATTCTCAAAACCAATAAATTTTTCTCTACTGTATTTTTTTTGGAAAGTGATGGAAAATGCCATCAATGATGGCGAAAGCCCCTACAAAAGAAATTTTTGCGCCCTGGGCGCGGCAATTTCAAAAGAGTACCCTAGAGAAATAAATTTTTATCCATGAAACAATATCCAATTATCGTTTTGTTATTTTTTGCTCAAAATTTATTTGGACAGGAGCAACTTGGTCTTCGCCTTGAAAACTATGCTGGAGTAAATAGCCTCGGTCTCAATCCAGCCGGAAATCTAACCAACGACTTGAGGTGGGATGTCAATATCGCTACAGTCAATTTTTTTGTAGAGAATAACTATACCTACATAGAAAACACCAACACATTAGATTTACTGAAAAATACTTCGGATGGAGATTTTTATCATGCTCCAGATTTGGTAGAAACCCAAGCTCCTGCGGATGCCTACATTGTCAACTTTTTTAGCAATGCCAGAAAGCGATTTGGCATTATTCAAACAGAAATAATGGGGCCATCGGTTGCGATTAGATTTGGAGAACAACATTCTGCCGGCATTTTTACAAAAGCCAGAACAATGTTTTCCGGGCAAGGGCTACCTAATGAGTTTAGTTACTATCAATATGATTCCAGACCATTTCTGGATAATTTTGAAATAGGTTCATTTGAAATTGCAGCAATGAGTTGGCGTGAATTAGGGTTCAATTATGCCTTTAAAGCTCCTGCCAATAACGGAGCTTTTGCTTTTGGAATCAATGCTAAGTTCCTGACAGGATATGAAGCGGCTTACTTTCAACATAGTGGGAGCACTCAATACGCCAAAAACACTCAAAACTCGGCAATTGTAGAAGATGTATTGGTCGATTTTGGATATACTAATTCTAATCTGGTGGAGAATTCCAATGATTTTGAAGTGCAAAAAAATGGACATGGCTTTGCAATTGATATTGGGGTATTGAATATCATAGAAGGAAATACGGAAGACTATCTTTTTAAAATTGGGCTTTCAATTTTGGATATTGGATACATCAATTTTAATGAAAATGCCACTGCTCACATCATTCGAACAGACAGTACGAGATTGTTAGGCGGCAATGATTTCAATCAATTTACAGGATTAAGTGAGCTTGACGATATGGCACAATTATTTAGTAACCAGGCTTTAAGCGATCCCAATGCTTCGTACTACGATGACAATTTCAAATTGTGGCTGCCTACAGCTTTTAGCCTTCAGGTAGATTATTCCTTTACGGAGAATATCTTTTTTAACACTACACTTGTTCAGAGAATTCTACTTTCTGGTATTGCTGTAGAACGCGGAAATATTTTCGCTTTGAGCCCTCGATTTGAACATAGATGGTTTTCGGCTTCCATTCCCGTAGTCCTATACAACTGGCAGGATTTCCGTGTTGGTCTTGCTGCAAGATTGGCTTTTTTGACAATTGGAAGCGATAACCTTGGCAGCTTTTTTGGTGATAATAATTATTCTGGGACAGACTTTTATGTTGCACTGAAAATCAATGCATTTCGTGCAGGTTTAGATGGAGGCGGCAAAAAGTTTGGGAAAAGAACAAAGGGCAAGAAAATTAAGTGTTATGACTTTTAGCTTGTTTTATTAATGTCACAAATAATTGCTTTTGTGATACTTTTTATTAGTAAAGACTATTTTCTTTTACTAAGCGTATGGTTGAATTTTATTATCAGCAAAAAATTTAGGTAGCTTATTTAAATCCAACCCCTCACTTTAAAACCCTGTAAAGCAAACATTTCTGTGAGAAGATTAACTGGATTCAGCATTTATCTCATTATAGGGACATTACTCATCATAAACAGAAGTCCATCCTTTGGGCAGGCTACTGCTGTTGCTACAGTTAAAGTTTCCAACAATCAAACAGAAATTCCAAATAATTTAAAGCGAAAATTTAAACGAGATGCGGCAAGGCTTGCTTTAAGAGTCAATGCAGAACAAGAAGATTTACGTTACCAAAGCATTGCTATTCCCAGAAGTAACATTGACGACTTTTACAATATTCTCTCCAGTATTTATATAAAGAATGAGACAGCCAGATCCATTGCCAAATGCAATGTCCACACATTTCCAAATCCGTCAATCGATCATTTTGTGGTTATTTTTGAGAAAACAGTAGCTTGGGCGGCTCCACTGAGAGCCGGTATTAGTGAAACGACCAGTGATGACATCAATGATTTATTAGATGAATTTGACTTGATTATCGAAAAGCACGTCAACTGGAATGATACTCAGGATGCCATTACCATTCGATCCAAAGAACCTTTAAATATGGCTGCTTTGGCAAATGAATTTTACAATGTAGAAGGGGTCTCCGAAATAGATTTGGGAATTCCAAAAGTGGGAGGAAATGATATTTCTATAAAACGCATTGGTCAAGGTTGGGAAATTGACTACATTTTAAAATTTGGTTCTTATGTCACAGGAGAGGGCAAAAAACATATTTGGACCTACCGTGCCATGGACAATGGTTTGATACAATTTATCTCCGAAGAAGGGGATGAAATACCTTCCTGGATGCGCTGTTATTTTGATCAGAAAATGAGACCACTGTTGGTCAAAAGAATTTAATATTTAGCATTTAATCACTCCTACATCTGGATTTGGGAAATTATCTGATTCATCTTCTCCAGGTCTCACCTTCAAACATTGAAAGTCTTTTTCCACTAAAATCTTTAATACATCACCATTGCCTAAATCATATGATCCTTCAATTCCTACCTGATCAGTATTTACCCAATTTTCAGCTTCCTTGTTTGGTACAAAAACCATTATTCCTTCAGATGAGTAGGTAGCAAAAGAAGTGTTGGATTCTGACTTTTTTAAAGAATAGACCATGGCATCTTTTGTTAGCTGACCGAAAGCAATCTTTTCTTCCACAATTCCTTTTTGTGAAAAGGTAGCTACTTCAGTTTGTGACAATCGAAGTCGAATGGAGTTTCCTTTGATTCTTAATTTCATGGTTAGAGAATTGGGTTAAAAAAAGCGTGAAGGCCAAATTGCATCCACGCTTTTTTCAGAATAATGCTGCGTTAATTATTAAATTTAACTAGCCTTCTTTTTTGGTCGGACCATCTTGTTATTCTTTTTTGAACGGGTCTTTCCATAAGTACCTTTTACGAGTTTACCTCTGCGGGTTTTTAAATCTCCTTTACCCATGACTCAATATTTTTAATGTTTATTAATCAAATTAGCGCACAAAGATAAAAAAGTTTGAATCATCGGTTAATAAATGATTCGCTGCGGATGGGTGTATATGTTGTATTTTTCTTCTTTCAGAAAACCTATCAAGGTCATACCCGATTCCATAGCCAGGCGCACAGCCAAACTGGAAGGCGCTCCAACTGCTGCCATAATGGGGATCCCTGCAATAAGGGATTTTTGAACCAACTCAAAGCCGGCTCTTCCACTTACCAAAATGATATATTTGGAAAGCGGCAATTGCTTTTTCAAAAGTAAAGCGCCAATTAGTTTGTCGACCGCATTGTGTCTTCCAATATCCTCTCTAAGTAATAATAAGTTGCCATGCTGATCGAATAAAGCGGCAGCATGCAATCCACCGGTATGTTCAAAAAGAGATTGTTGTTCTTTGAGCCGTTTGGGGAGTTGATAAAAAAGAGCGGCTTTTACATTTGGAAAATTGTCTTCCAAATCTGGAATTTCGGATGCATGAACTGCTTCAATGGAAGCCTTGCCACATACACCACAGCTAGAGGAGGTATAAAAATGTCGTTCCAACTTATCGATATCGAAACCAACTTCTGGACTCAACTCCAGTTTTACGATATTTTCCCGAGAAGCTTTATCGAAAGTTTGAACAAAATCTATTTTCAAAATATCTTCTTTTCGTTCAATAATGCCTTCAGTAAACAAAAATCCTGTTGCTAATTCAAAATCATTTCCAGGGGTGCGCATGGTCACCGAAATACTTTTTTGCTTTCGGTTTTTGAGGCTTCCAAAAGCCACCCTAATCTCTAAAGGCTCTTCGACAACTAGAAAATCATCTTGTTGTTTGGCTATTTTTTTACCAATTTTTTGAATTTTTACCATCGAAATGTTTTCCATTTTCATAAATTTTTGTTAAAGCGCAGTCATTTTGCCCAAGAAAGCGGCTAATTTGAGGTTTCACCGAACATTTTTAAGATTTTTTCCGTTAATTTTGTATATCGTTTATTTTCATGAGATTATAATTTGTTAACTAGCTAGTCGCACTATAGGTGCGACTTTTTTATTTCTCAGCATTTTTTCCAATTTCAAAAAAATCTCAAAGATTTTTCCCTTCAGTTTTTTCAATTTCCCTGGAATGTTAGCTTTGCCTAAAAAATAAATTGATTACTCACCTCGTGATAATATGCCTTTAAATATTGAAATCAAAGCATACTGTTCAAATCCTGAAAGCATTCATCAGATATTAAAAGAAAAAAAAGCTCGATTTGTTGGCGTAGATCATCAAATTGATACCTACTTCAAAGTAAATAATGGACGACTCAAGCTTCGCGAAGGCAATATCGAAAATCATTTGATTCATTATATAAGGAGCAATCGGGTTGGACCAAAAAAGTCTGAGGTATTGCTATTTAAGTCCGAGCCAAAATCTTCCCTGAAGGAAATTCTGATAAAATCTGTGGGTATCTTAGTCGTAGTTGACAAGAATCGATCAATATATTTTATTGAAAACGTCAAATTTCATGTAGATGAAGTGGAAGGATTGGGTTCTTTTGTTGAAATTGAAGCAATTGATGATAAGGATAAATTTGAAGAATCGGAGTTGACAGACCAATGCCAATACTACATGGATTTATTTGAGATCAAGCAGCATGAATTAATTGATATTTCTTATAGTGATATGCTTTTGGAGAAATGATAGGAAACAAAAAAAAATCAAAGAAGTACTATTCGAAATTGCTCCTTTTTGGAGAATATACAGTCATATTTGGTTCAAAAGTGCTCGCCATTCCTTTTCCCAACTTTTTTGGACAATGGCAGTATGCTAATTCTGCCCAAGAAAATCAACTTTTAAAACTACAGCAGCAATTGCCAGGATTTCTGAAATATTTAAAAGATTTAGAGCCTGAAAAAAAATCGCTCTTTGAAGTTGACTATGCTCATTTTGAGGATGCGCTAAAGAAGGGGATATTTTTCGATTCCAATATTCCGGTAGGTTATGGGGTTGGAAGTTCAGGAGCATTATGTGCTGCTTTTCTAGATATTTTTTGCAAATTCAATTTTGAAAAAGATCAATTATACCTCAATAACTTAAAAAAGGTATTTAGTGTCCTTGAAAGTTTTTTTCATGGTTCTAGTTCTGGCATTGATCCGCTAATCTGTTTTGTCAATCAACCCATCTTAATGGAAGGAAAAGGGCTGTTAAGCGTGACATCAATCCCGCAAGGAAATCCAGCAGGAATGGGAGCAGTTTTTTTACTAGACACAAAAATCCCTCGCCATACTGGTCCATTTGTTCAAATTTTTCTAAAACAAAGTGAAGATGAAGATTTTTCTGAACGATGTAGAAAAGAATTGATTCCATGGAATGAGCGGGCAATTGAAGCATTTAGAGAAAATCATTGGTCTGATTTAATTTCCTGTTTTGAGAAAATAGGCAATTTTCAATATCAATATTTTAATAAAATGATTCCAGAGAAGTTTCAGCATATTTGGCGAGAAAGTTTAATGTCCAATACCCATAAATTGAAAATTTGTGGGGCGGGTGGTGGCGGTTTTATTTTGGGAATCACCAACGATTGGAATAAAACTCAAGATCAATTAGGGCAATATTCCCTCCTGCCAATATTGCGGTTTTAAATATTATCTTCTTCGGGAAAGGTCGAAACTGTTTCTTTAAATGGAGAATTTTCCTGATGCATTTGGACCATTTTTCGGGCATATTTAATGGCTAAAAAAAGTGTAACAATTGCAAAGCCGGAAAGCCAGTCATACATTTCTTGCAATAAAAAGAAATCGTACAAACCGTGCACCCATACTGCCAGCAAGAATCCACATGCCAGTAGTTTGATTCTGTTTTTTTTGTCAAATTTTGCCAAACCAACGAAATATCCCATTAAAATGGCAAAAGCTGCATGGGCTGGTACTGCGGTAATAGCCCTGACCAATGCCGTTTTAAATCCATAGGTATCTGCATAAAAAACATTTTCCAAAGTGGCAAAGCCCATTCCAATCATAACGGAATAAACAATGCCATCCATCGGTTCATTGAAGAACCTTCTTGGATAGGGGTATATCATTAGGCAAATAAACTTTCCCGCTTCTTCAATTAATGCGACACCTATTAGTGCATACACCATAGTGCTGAGCAGGCTGCCGTAGTTTTCTAAACCGGTATCAATGACCCATTCTTCTATCCATATGGTGGGATAAATAATTGCAATTCCAAGGATAAAGCATACCACCAAATGAATTTTGGGCTCTGCTTCATACTTGTCCATTCTAAAGATATAATAGCAAATAAATAATCCAGGAAGAATCGCTAAACCTATAAGGAAAGGGTTCATGTGAAAGGGTTAATCAAGAATCTCAATATGAGGAGGAAAGATAGGAAGAAAAAAATTAATTCAAGTTATGATTGCTTATCCTCATAAATAACAAAGAGGGGCAATCAACGTACAGTTGATTGCCCCTCTTTTGGGAATAAAGTGAGTTTAAGACCAGCTCTACCCCCCAAATGAACTGGTCTCACTCACTGTCCCAGGGCACTTCTGCCCAAAAGACCTCTTTAGCCGGACAGCGAAAAATAACAGGGGTTTCACAGTCCGTTGAAACCTAATAAAGGTCACACTATATCTTTAGTAGTCGGTCTGGTGTCATTGTCAGTCAAAATTGCTTATGCAACTTGCCTGGTTGATGGGAATGCAGGGGGAGTATAAAAGGGTAAAACCGATAGTGGGGGAAACTAAGACGATTCAAAATTTAATTTCAAGGACGGTATTACCAAACGCCAAAATCATGCCACTTTCACTCCTTCAACCTCCAATTTTAAACTTTTATTTGGAATAATGAATACTTGATTTTTTGTTCTAATTTGTTGTAATTCCTTAAACGCTTTTTTATATTCTGTATAATCAAGATATTCCTTATATACTACTGTCTCATTGCTATCTAAGTGCAACATTATTTGAAAGCACAAATAGCTATCCCGGTAAAAAAATTTTGTAATCAAATCTTTTACCTGCTCACCTTTTAATTTTCGTCTTTCACTCATAGCATTTCATTTTATTGATACAACTGTATCAGATTGCAATGATAAAATTGCGCTTTTTGTTTAGGCTTTATTTTTTGTTAAATCTGTGACAGGCAAAAATGAAATAATTGTAAAAAACTGGATAAGGAAATTGATAATGGGAATACTAAAATCCATGAATCTATAAAAAGCTTCTCATGGATAACATCAGCCAAAATTTGAACATAAGACCTGTTTTTCCTTCCCTTTTGACAAAAAAATAGAAGCCTTCCGCCATTTTGTCAGAAAATTGTTGGTGGCACATCCTTTGAAAATGCCAAAGCATAAATTTTTACAACAAAAAAATTAGATATGCAAAAAGGTAATATTTCAGTTCAAACGGAAAACATCTTTCCAATTATCAAGCAGTTTCTATACTCCGACCAGGAGATTTTTTTAAGAGAACTCATTTCCAATGCTGTTGATGCCACCACAAAACTCAAGACCCTTGCTTCAAGAGGAGAATTTAAGGGAGAAATCGGAGATACAAAAATTGAAATCATTTTAAATGAAGAGGCAAAAACACTAACCATTAGAGACAAGGGGATTGGGATGACCCAGGAAGAAGTGGAAAAATATCTCAATCAGGTTGCTTTTTCAAGTGCCCAGGATTTTTTGGAAAAATATAAAGATGAAAGTAGCATCATCGGTCATTTTGGTTTGGGTTTTTACTCGGCTTTTATGGTTGCAGATAAAGTGGAAGCTATTACCAGATCATGGCAGGAAGGAGCAAGTGGAGTGACCTGGGCTTGTGAGGGTGACCCGGAATATTCCATCGTTGAAAACGAAAAAGAGAATAGAGGTACGGACATCGTATTACATATAAGTGATGATAGCAAGGAATTTTTGGAGAAGGGACGTATCGAAGAACTATTGAATAAGTATTGCCGGTTTTTGCCAGTTGAAATCAAATTTGGAACCAAAAAAGAAACCATTTGGGAAGGCGAAGGTGAAGACAAAGAGTCCAGGGAAATTGAAGTAGAAAACATCATCAACAATACGCATCCAACATGGAAAAAGTCACCTTCTGAATTATCGGATGATGATTACAAGAATTTTTACAATGAATTGCATCCCTTCAGCCAACCACCCATGTTTTGGATTCATTTGAACATTGATTATCCATTCAACCTGACGGGTATCCTGTATTTTCCAAAACTGAACAATTCACTTGAGCTTCAAAAAAATAAAATTCAACTTTATTCCAATCAAGTATATGTTACGGATGAGGTAAAGGAAATCGTTCCAGAATTTTTGACTTTATTGCATGGTGTGATTGATTCTCCGGATATCCCATTGAATGTTTCCAGAAGCTATTTACAGAGTGATAGCAATGTAAGAAAAATCACTGGATACATTACTAAAAAGGTAGCCGATAAGTTGAGCGATTTATTCAAAAATCAAAGAGAAGAATTTGAATCCAAGTGGAAGGATTTAGGCGTCTTTGTAAAGTACGGGATGATTTCTGATGAAAAATTCAATGAAAAAGCGGTAAAGTTTGCCTTATTGAAAAATGTAGAAGGTGACTTCTTCACCATTGATGACTATAAGGAGAAAGTAAAGGCGATGCAAACAGACAAATATGATAAAACGGTATTGCTTTACACAACGAACCCAAAAGAACACGATAGCTACATCAAAGCAGCACAAAATAAGGGATATGATGTTTTGGAGATGGACAATCCTATGATTGACAACCACTTCATGCAGCACTTGGAGTATAAAGTTGGGGAACTGACTTTTGTGCGAGTAGATTCAGATACAGTAGATAACCTGGTTCAAAAGGACGAAAAAACTGAATCTGTATTGAGTGAAAAGGAGGAGGAAAAAGTAAAGTCCCTTTTTGAGGAGGTTGTGAAAAAGAAAGCGGATATGGGGGCTTCTGTAACATTGAAACCCTTATCTCCCGAAGAGCATCCTGTTGTCGTAACCAAACCCGAGTTCATGCGTAGAATGAAGGAAATGCAAGCTATGAGTGGCAATATGGGCATGGGAGATTTTCCGGATTCCTACAATTTGGTAGTCAATACCAACCATCCATTAATTGCTGAAAAATTATTGAAAATGCGTAAAGAGGAGAAAAAGCAAGAGTTTACAGAATACTTGTACAACCTGGCTTTGCTCAATCAAAATATGTTGAAAGGAGCAGGATTGACTTCATTTATTACAAAAAGCCTTGAGTTTTTGAAAAATTAATTGGCTGGTAGATAAACATACGCTGAATCCTTCTGTGGTTTAAACTGCAGAAGGATTTTTTTTAAACCGTACCACGGCTTTCCAAAGCCGTGCTCCTATTACCGAAATAATTTATAAAATCCAATTATGCTATGCTACCGGAGGTACAAAAAAAGTTGTTTAATGATCACCATGGTACTCCTCTCCTGCTAAAATAGCAACATCCAACCTGTTTTGGGCAGGTGGTAGCAAACAGGTTGCATAATCCGTAAAACCGCATGGAGGAGTATATGCTTTATTGAAATCAATTTCGGTGAGATTGGCCTCCTGAGGTCTGGGGGCATATAGGTAGCGACCTCCGCCATAGGTGTTGTCTCCGGTTGTTTCATCTGCAAAAATGACAAAAAAGTCATCTGGTCCACCGTTCAGGACATCTAATGCATATTCCTTTCCTTCAATTTTAAACTTCAGTGCACCTTCTATTTTTTGATCCACTTCCATATCCAGTACATTTTTAAATTTCATTTGTTTACCTCCTTCATAAGGTTCAAAAGTGGCAGACAGATTCCAGTTTGGATTGATGTCAAAATATTCGATGCCTTTAAAATTTTGTCTGGCTTCATGAAGGGTATCTCTCAGCCGAATGCCAAAACGATCTCCTCGTTGGATGAGGTTCCAATTCAAGGATTGATGATGAAGAATGGTCGGAGAGCCTGCTATATCTGGAACCAAAGTCATTTCTGATATTGGCTTATCATCAACATTGATTATTACCTCTGGATGAATTAATGCAACAACGGAATCGCCTTGCAACAAAAAAGATCCCATATGTTCAGGTGCTTTTGCTGGAAAGACGATTTGATTCTCATCGCTGGCTCCAAAAGTATTTTCTCCTTCTTCAAGCCAGAATAATCCTGCAAGAGAGATCCAGCCATTGGCAGAGGTGAGATTTTTGACGCGTTTGGATCTCCATTCCATTATGGAATTTTGATAGGCTTCATTAATAGTTTTATTTTCTACGGTATTGTTACAATTAAAAAAGCAGACGATGCATATAGGGAGCAATAGGTAAGCATGAGATCTCATTGGAAATTGTTTTTTAGCAAAAGTAAAAATTCCATCTTCCTCTTTTCCTATTTTTGCAGCATGATTGCAATAGAGACCAAAAAGGATATTCGAAAATTGTCAAAAGCAGAGCTTGAAGAGATGATTCTTGGGTTGGGGGAAAAGAAATTTCGCGCGAAGCAGATCTATGAATGGCTTTGGCAAAAGAGTGCCCGTAGTTTTGATGAAATGACCAATCTTTCCAAGAGTATGCGGCAGCAACTTTCCGAAAAATTTACGATTAATTGTATACAGACAGATAAAGTGCAAAAAAGTCTGGATGGCACCATCAAATCGCGGTTTGTTTTACACGATGGGCATTTGATTGAATCCGTGTTAATTCCTGTTCCAAGGGATAGACGATTCACCGTTTGTGTTTCCAGTCAGGTTGGGTGCAGTTTATCTTGTAAATTTTGTGCTACCGGAAAAATGAAAAGGCTGCGCAACCTGGATGCAGCAGAAATATACGATCAAGTCGTTTTGGTCAATCAACAGTCTTTGGAGCATTTTGACCATCCACTTACCAATATTGTGTACATGGGCATGGGGGAGCCACTTCTGGCCTATAATAATGTATTGAAAAGTGTAGAGCATATCACTTCTCCAGAAGGATTGAATATGTCTCCGAAGCGCATCACTGTCAGCACAGCCGGGATTGCAAAAATGATCAAAAGACTGGCAGATGATAAAGTGAAATTCAATCTTGCATTGTCACTGCACGCTGCTGACGACGAAAAACGAAATGAAATCATGCCCATTAATGAGCAAAACAACCTCGCCATTTTGATGGATGCCTTGAAATATTTTTATAAAACGACAGGCAATCGCATCAGCTACGAATACATCGCTTTCCAGAATTTCAATGATGGTTTGGAAGATGCTGCCAAATTGGTCGGCTTATGCAAATCATTTCCTGTAAGAGTCAATATCATCGAATACAATCCGGTGGAGGGCGTTTCATTCACAAAATCTTCTGAAAATGCCATTGATGAATTTGCGAAGTATTTGATAGATAGAAGGGTCATGGTGACTGTGCGGAGGAGTAGAGGCAAAGATATCGATGCCGCTTGTGGGCAGTTGGCGAATAAGGATTAAGAATCGCTTCGCTTTGGGACTTTGGATCGCTTTGTTGTCAGATGGTCTGACAATGAAATGGTCTAAAGTCTGACAGCGAAGCGATCCGACAACAAGGTGGTCTCCAAAGCGAAGCGGCCTCAACTCTCAAATTCGGGCATCAAAATTCACTAACTGTACAAACTTCGACACGCGATTCTTAATATCAATATGCGTCAATCCCTTCAATCTTTCAATTCCAAATTTTTCCACACAGAAAGAAGCCATTGCGGAGCCAAAAATGACTGCACGTTTCATGTTGTCGAATGAAGTATCCCCAGACTGAGCAAGGTAGCCTACAAATCCACCAGCGAAAGTGTCTCCAGCTCCTGTTGGGTCAAAAACTTCAGCTAGTGGAAGGGCGGGAGCAAAGAATATTTTTTCTCCATAAAACAAAAGGGCTCCATGTTCTCCTTTTTTGATGACCAGGTATTTTGGGCCCAGATCCAGGATGTTTTTAGCTGCCTTAACCAGAGAATATTCTCCGGAAAGCTGTCTTGCTTCTTCATCATTAATGACTAAGACATCTATCATTGCAATGACCTCCTTCAGGCTGTCCATAGCGGAGTCCATCCAAAAATTCATGGTGTCCATTGCAATAAGCTTTGGACGTTTGTTCATTTGTTCTATAACCCGCTTTTGAACAGAAGGCGTGAGATTGCCCAACATCAGAAATTCGGAATCTTTATAACTATCTGGTAGTACAGGATCAAAATCAGCCAAAACATTGAGTTGAGTATCTAGCGTATCGCGTTCATTCATGTTGTTGTGGTAGCGACCTGCCCAGAAGAAAGATTTTTCTCCCTCTTTGACCTGAAGACCCTCCAAATCTACTCCGATGGAAGTAAGATAGTTCAATTCCTCTTGAGGAAAGTCATCCCCAATCACAGAAACCAGGTTTATTTTAGGTGCAAAATGGGAAGCAGCCAGTGCGATATAAGTAGCAGCACCTCCAACAATTTTCTCAGCCTTTCCCAAAGGCGTTTCAATTTGGTCAAAAGCAACAGTTCCTACTGTCAATAAGCTCATATGCTCAATTTTTTCGAATAAATCTGTAAATGTAAAGAGTTGATTGTCAGTTGATTAGAAATACGATTAAAGAAAAATGAAATGTTTTTTCAAAAATTTCGCCCAAAGATTGCACTTTTATTTCGAATAGTATAAATTTGCACCGCTTTTTGAAGAAGGAGCATCATTTACATAAAAGATAGTTGAATTTCAACCATCAATTAGCCTCCATAGCTCAGCTGGTTAGAGCGGCGGACTGTTAATCCGTAGGTCCAAGGTTCAAGTCCTTGTGGGGGCGCTCTAAATGCCTGATATACATTGTGTTGTATCGGGCATTTTTTGTTTGGGTACAATAAATGGAAGTCTTTGCTGACTTTTTAAATTACTCTCATAAATGTTGCAATTGATAATCGATTGATTATCAATTTACTTAAACATAAGGTGTTTATTAAACTCAATTAATGTCTTTGTGGTATTCTTGTCGCAAAGTCTTGGTGGAATTACTTGTCTATCATGGCTTTGTTTTTTGGTACATGATAGATGCAACTAAAGGCTCTAAATAACAATATCAATAACCTGGGTGACTAATGACTATTAACGTTGATTTTTGTGGTCCGCCTTTAATTGTTGCATTGAGTAAATAACTTCCTTCAGGTATATTGCCAGTTTCTATATAGGTGGAATAAAAACTATTTCCTTCAAAATCTTGCCTGTATAGTTCTTTCCCGGAAATATCAAACAATCGAATTTGAACGGGGCTGGGTTGATTCAAGTTGATTTCAACAAACAAAATATCATCTGTTGGATTTGGGAAACTCTTCCATTTCAGGAAATCCGGTTTCAACCCGATAAACTGTTCATCATTCTCCTCTTCATTGAGTTCAAGCTGATTGATGATTTCGATGACCTTAATCATGGAATCCCGGCAAAATGAATTTTCTACTACCAATTTTGCATTGTAGAATGAAATGGACTCCAGCGGGTCATTTGGATAGGCAAAAACAGGGTTTGGATTGGTTCTGGTTGTATTAGCCGGATCTCCAAAATGCCAGAACCAGCCTTGAGGTTTTGGAAATGAAACATCAATAAATTGAAGATCTTGTTCTGAAGAAGCAGGAGTCGCAGCCAAAAATTGGGCTTCAATGGCAAATCCTTCAGAATCCTGAACGTTGAAACTGAAACTCTGGGTACATTGATTCGCATCTGAAACGGTAACCGAATAATCGCCCACAGTTAAATTACCTACATTCTCAGTAGTCTCATTATTTGACCACATGTAGGCATATGGCAAAGTACCTCCACTTGTATTCAATTGGATAAATCCATCGTTATTCGTGCCAGAACACCCCGAGGCTTGTACAATCGCATTGATTATCAATGCATCGGGCTCTATGACCATATACAATTCTTCTTCCACACAATTGTTATCATCAGTGACCGTAACGCCGTAATTCCCACCGTCCAAATCTGTAATTTGTGAAACATCTATTTGTCCGTTTGACCAAAGAATGGAAAAAGGATCGGTACCACCACTTATCGCTAGACTGATGGAGCCATCATCTTGCCCCTGGCAGGAAACATCCGTTACAGTGGGATTCAATAATATCTGATTGGCTTCATTGACTGTAAAGATTTCCGATACAGAGCAGCCATTATCGTCTGTAACTGTGACCGTATAGTCTCCTTGAATAACATTTATCAGATCTTCGGTCGCATGACCACTTGACCAGGCAAAATTATAAGGTGTACTTCCCCCCGTGACTATGATGTCAATTCCTCCATCTGCATTGCCTGCGCAAGTTACAGGACTCGTAGTTCCAGAAATAGTTATCTCAGTAGGTTCATTAATTGTAAAATTGTTGGTTCCGGTGCATCCATTATTATCTGTAACAGTTACAGAATAGTCACCTGCAGAAACATCACTTAAATCTTCATCTGTTGTCCCATTTGACCAATCAAACTGATAGGAACCATCACCCCCGGTCACTGTAATATCCACACTTCCATCATTTAACCCAAAGCAGGACACATCCATAGCATCTCCAATGATTTGAATCGGCATTGGTTCATTCACCTGGAAGACATCGGTCAGGCTATTGCCATTATCATCCGTAACGGTGACTTCATAAATACCTCCTGATAAACTGGTTATATCTTCGGTATCTTCTCCATTTGACCATTCAAAAATATATGGAACAGCCCCTCCACTAATCGTTAAATCTATATTTCCATCCATAGCTCCTCCACAGGAAACATCTGATATTAACGCATCAAGTGTCAATAATTGAGGTTCTGTAATATCAATGGACTGCGTAATCGTACATCCATTATCATCAGTTACAGTGACAGAATAAGTTCCGGCAGTTAGGCTATTTAAATCTTCGAAAGATTGACCCGTTGACCAATTAAATGAATAAGGAAGGATTCCACCACTTATGGTCAAGTCTATGGTTCCATCATTTCCACCATTGGTACTTACATCTGTCTTCGTAAAAGTCAGGTCCAAGGGACTTGGTTCGGTAATATTAAATGGACCTGCCATTGTTGTACAGCCTCGTTCGTCTGTGACGGTTACTGAATAATTCCCTATGCCCAAATTGCTGAGGTCTTCTGCCGTTTCCCCGTTACTCCAGTTAAAGGTATAAGGGGGCGTACCACCAAAAACATCAATTGCAATTGAACCTGTCATTTCCCCGTTACATAAAATATCTGTAGCCATTCCCTGAACGGTCAATTCATCAGGCTCTTCAATTGTGGTACTGAAAGTCAAAGTACTACCCGCATTATCTGTTACTGTTAGAGAATAAGTCCCAACAGAAAGGTTGGATAAGTCTTCAGAATCTGCGCCATTTGACCAGGAATAGTTATAAGGAGGTGTCCCACCCACCATGGTTATATCAATAGCTCCATCCATTAATCCGAAGCAGGAAATATCAGATTCGTCAGCAGACAGATCGAGCAGAGCAGGCTCCGTTATTTCTGCATTGCCCACAGAAGTACATCCATTATTGTCTGTTACCGTGACTGTGTAAATTCCGGCAAAGAGGTTGTTGATATCTTCAGAAATATTGCCGGTTGACCAATCATAAGTATAGGTTCCGGAACCACCTGAAACGGTCAAATTGATTGAACCATCTGACAGCCCATTTATAGTAACATCTTCTGTGTCCAAAGTGAGATTTATTTCAGTGGGTTCTGATATATCAAATGCCCCGGCTGTAGCAGTACAATTGCCTCCATCAGTCACTGTTACCGTATAACTTCCAGCATTGGCATTTTGCAAATCCTGATTATTCGTGCCATTTGACCATTCAAATTGGTAAGGAGTAGTTCCACCTTGAACCGTTAGCACAACCATACCGTTATCTTCTCCATAACAAAGCACATCAGATGGCGTTCCGGAGATCTGCAACTCTGAAGGCTCTTCAACTTCAACTGTTTCCATAAAAATAACTCCATTATTGTCAGTCACTGTAAAAGAATAGCTACCCGCTGCCAGTCCCATCAAATCTTCATTTGTAGAACCATTGCTCCAAAAATATTCATAAGGAGGTACTCCGCCAGAAACGGTTAAATCAATAGCTCCATCACTTTCCCCAAAGCAGGAAATATTGTTGACATCAGTGTTTACCAACAATTGTGGTGGTTCATTGACAGCAATCATATCAATGATGGTACAGACCAAATTGACATCTGAGACCGTCACTCCATAAGTTCCGGCAGGAATGCCATTTAAATCTTCAGAAATATTGCCGGAAGACCATAAAAAGGTGATTGGTGCCTGCCCTCCGCTTACTGTCAAGTCTATAATTCCATCTGACAATCCAAAACCACTCACATCAGTCACATCCACGGTCAATGCAAGCCCAGGTGGTTCATTAATAACAAAAGGTCCGGCTTCTGCAGTACAAGCGTTATCGTCAGTTACTGTTACGAAATAAGTGCCCGGCGCCAAATCTCCCGGGTTTTGATTGGTATCACCATGACTCCAGGAAAAAGAAAACGGAGCGGATCCTCCATTTACGGTCAATTCCACTTCGCCATCAGAGCCGCCATTACAAAGAACATCCAGTGCCAAACCCTGTAAACTGATATTGTCAGGTTCAGTAACTGTAATAACTTCAACGGCGGTATTCCCATTGGTATCTGTCACCGTGATCTGATAAACCCCATTGTCCAAATTGGTCAGGTCTTCTGATGTAGAACTATTTGACCAATTAAACTCATATGGGGAAACACCCCCTGAGATGGTCAGGTCGATTGCGCCGTCAGTTTGCCCAAAACAAGAAATATCTGTGACTATAAATTCAATAATTAAAGGTTGAGGCTCATCTATTGTAATCAATTGGGAAGCTGTACAGTCATTTCCATCGTTAACAGTGACCGTATAGTCTCCTGCACTTAAGCCATTTAAATCTTCAGTAATTTGTCCGGAAGACCAATCAAATGAATAAGGTCCAGTGCCACCATCAATGCTTAAATCGATGGCTCCATTGAATAAACCAAACCCTGTGACATGGGTGGGTACAAAAGAAATGACCAATTCTTGAGGTTCAGTCACAGTAGAGGTAATTGTATGTGAACAATTGTTATTATCTGTTACTGTTACGGCATAGCTTCCTCCTGGAATATCAGTCAGGTCCTCGCTACTTGCTCCATTTGACCAATTGAAAGAATAAGGCATTTCACCACCTGAAATGGTTATATCAATTGCACCATCAGACTGATTGGCACATGTACTATTGACCACAGAAGAAAAGATGTTAAAAGGATTGGCAGCTTCAATAAATACGCCTTGTATGAATTGATTTCCACCATTGTCTTGTATGGTTACTTCAAATACGCCAGGCATTAGACCTGATATATCTTCTGAGCTTTGGCCACTCTCCCACATAAAAGTATAAGGAGCGACTCCTCCACTAACCGTTAAGTCAATTGAACCATCATTTTGCCCGGCACAGGTTTCATCTGTTTTATCAACCATAACCTGAATAACCGAAGGATAGGAAATAAAAAAGGAAGATTGTTTTTGACAACCATTGGCATCAGTTACCCTGACGGAGTACATCCCATTTGGGACATTGTTTAAGTCTTCAGTCGTCTGACCTGAAATCCAGAGAGCAGAATAGGGAGGAGTTCCTCCGGTGATGGTTATGTCTATGGCACCATCGCTGGCACCTTGTACTGAAGCATCCTGTATGTTGGCGGTAATACCCAGAAAATCGGGTTCTGTAATTGAAACGGTCGTTGTTTTTGTACATCCCGATGCGTCTGTAACTGTTAGAAAATAAGAACCAGGTGGCAGGTTGTCCAGATCTTCGGTTGTCGCGCCATTAGACCAGTTGTATTGATAGGGCATCGTTCCACCTGTAGCCGAAACATCAATACTGCCGTCAAAATCACCAGCACAACTGATATCTGAAGAAATAAAAGATAAATCCAACTCAGAACTCGGTCCATCAATATCAAAACTTAAAGTACGGCTACACTGATTATCATCGGTAACCGTTACCGAATAATTTCCGGCAGGAAGATTTGAGAGATCTTCTGAATTGGAACCATTGCTCCAATTAAAGGAATAATTTGGCGTACCTCCGGATACCATTAAATCAATTGCGCCATCAGTTAATCCACAAGTTCCGTGAATAGGCGTTCCATTGACCAATAAAGCCGGTGGCTCGGCTATTGAAAAAGAGGCTACTGCGGTGCAGCCAATATTTCCTGTAACCGTCACCGTATAATTCCCCTCAGACAATGAGGATAAAATTGGAGTGTTTGCCCCGTTCGACCAACTGTATTGATAGCTTTGAACACCTCCTCCACTGACATCAAGGCTAATGTTTCCATCATTCATTCCATTACAGGAGATATCATTTTCGGTTCCAATTACACTAATGGCTGGAGGTTCTCCTATGATGATATTGTCCTCCATAACCACACAATTGTTAGAACTCGTAACAGTTACAGCATAAGTACCCGCTGGTACGTTTGATAAATTTTGATCAGATGAACCATTGCTCCATTCATAAGAAAAAGGCGCGCCTCCTCCGGATACATTGGTCATCACCCCACCATCTTCTGAATCCAGACAACTCGCATCTGTGGTCGTATAAGTGATTGCCAAGGGCTGGGAAGGACCACCCACTGAAATTGTTTCTGTTAATGTACAATTGTTCAAATCTGATACAGTGACAGAATAATCACCAGGGGTCAAATTGGGATTGTCCTGAGTATTGGTCTGATTGCTCCAGGTATAGGAAAAATCGCTCAAAGGATTTCCGGTTCCTCCAGAAGGATTCAAAATAATTTGACCCACACCTTCAAAACAGGAATCTTCTGTCACATCTGGATCAACAGCCAGTGCTGCTGGTTCTGCTATTTCATAAGTTCCGGTAGCGGTGCATCCAATATTTCCGGTTACCGTTACATCGTAACTACCGGCGCTTAATTGCGAAATAGTACTATTGGTCGCACCATTGGACCAGTTAAATTGATAAGTCTGTACTCCTCCTCCGGTCACATTCAATTGAATGGAACCATCTTCTTGTCCAAAGCAAAGCACATCTAGTATCGTTTCTTGGATAATAATAATATCGGGTTCATCAATCGTATAGGATTCGGTGATGGTACAATTATTATGATCAGAAATGGTCACCTGGTAAACTCCGGCTGATAAATCCATAATTGAGCTGGTGGCGGCACCATTATCCCAACTATAGGAATAAGGACCTGTCCCCCCCGAAACTGAAAGGGAAATCTGACCATCACCAAAGCCAAAGCAGGAAATATTTTGTGCGACTCCAACAAGCCCCAAACCACTGCCTGGTGTTGTGACCTGAATGGTTTCTGATTTTGTACAGGAATTTTCATCTGTAATGGTGACCGTATAGTCCCCTCCGGCTAAATTTTGAATATCTGGCGTGTTTGCTCCATTGCTCCATTCAAACATTAGCGTCCCGGTTCCACCACTGGCATTCAGGATTATTTGCCCCATATTGTTTCCACAGTCATCATGCATTACCTGGGGATTGATGACAATAGGGGCGGAAGCAGTCACATCAAATGATTTTTCAGCGATACAATTGGAGTTATTGTTATAAGTCAGAGTAACCGTATACATGCCAGCAGTTAAGCCAGTCTGATCTTCATCGGTCGAACCATTTGACCAAAGCACTGAATAGGGATTGGAAGAAGTAATAGTAAGATCGATTTCCCCGTCGTCCGTATCGCTACAAGTCGTGGCTTGCACAATTCCTTCAATATTTAAAAGCAGAGGTTCGGTTACAGCATAGCTGCCTGTAGCTGTGCAATTCCTCGAATCCGTAACCGTCACATCATAAGTCCCCGGACTCAGATTATTTGCGGTCGATACATTTCCTAGAGGAGTGGGACCAGACCAGTTGAATGTATTAAAGCCATTTCCGCCATTGATTGTCAATTGAATTTGTCCATCATCTTCGCCATGACAGGAAATATGGTTGATGGATTCATCAATTTGTAATGGCTGTCCAGTCAATGAGCCCTCTACTTCATATATGAATTCTTTGGTGCAGGCATGTTCGTCAGTTATTGTAACCGTGTAATCATCCGGAGCAAGATTGGATATCGTGGGCGTAATTTCTCCATTTGACCATTCATAGGACAGGAGCCCGGTACCTCCTCCAGCATTGATAGCGATTGACCCATTGTTATCGAGGCAATAATCATGAACTATATTCTCCTGTGTAATGTGTATTTCCAAAGGTTCACTCACTTCAAAAGCCCTGATTTCAGTACAATTGGGGTTTTCATTATAAGTAACTGTGACCGTATAAATACCCGCTGTCAAATTGGAAATATCTTCTGTAGTTAAACCGTTGGACCATAATATTCCGAAGGGATCGGATGCAGTTATGGTCGTATTAATGGCGCCGTCGTCTCCGCCAAAACAAGTGACATCTATTTCAGGTCCATCAGGCAGGATAATAATGGGATCAGGTTCAGTTAATTGCTGAGAGAGGGTAAAAGTACAATTGTACATATCTGTTACCGTTACTCCGTATAAGCCAGGTGCCAAATTCTCAATGACATTAGCAGTACCACCAAAAGCTTGGAAATTTTTAGACCATTGGTAAGTATATGGTGGCGTTCCACCATTTGCGACTACCTCTATTTTGCCATCATCTGCCAGATTACAGGAAATTTCGGTTATGGTCAGAGAGGCATCCAATAAAGACCCTGGACCAGTCACTGTAGCCACGGTACTTTTCACACAATCATTCGCATCAGTCATAGTCACAAAATAAGTTCCGGCAGCTAAATTGGTTATAGACGGACCATTATGGTTATTTGACCAGGAGAAGGAATATGGTGTTGTTCCTCCATCTCCAATTGCAGTTAAGGCTCCGGTACCCATTCCGCAAGAATCCTGAACCACAATAATTGAGGCAAATACCAGTTCATCTGGTTCCAGGACCGGTGATAGTCCATTTTCCGTACATCCTATAGCATCTGTTACTGTAACATTGTAATTCCCAGCAGACAAGCCTGGTAGGTCTTCATTATTAGAAGAAAAATTATTGGGACCCGTCCAATTAAACTGATAGGGTTCAATACCATCGTTGACAGTTAGGTCAATGAAGCCATTTGAATTGCCAAAGCAGTCCACATCGTCCACACTAAATGCCAAATTAATATCACTTATAAAAACCTCAAGGCTATCATTGTTTTTACAAGCTGGAGTTGTTGGAGTAGTAATGGTCACTCCGTATTCTCCTGTAAGTGCAACAGTAATGGAATTGGCATTAGATCCATTTGACCATAAATAGGTATATCCACTGGGTTGTGGACCAGGGCTAAGGGTTACAGTGCCTCCATCGCATTGTGTAACATTTGGTCCAAGATCTACTTCAGGCTCCGGAACCTGAAAAACATCAACGGAAGCAGATGCAGAGCAACCAAAATCATTGGTAACAGTTACGGAATAGGTTTCAAGCAAATTTGAACCATTTCCAGTAATAGCCAGTGTATTCAAAGTAGAACCAGTACTCCATAGATAAGTAGCCACGTCCTGGCTTACTATAGGAACTAGGGTTAACACATTGTCTTCACAAAGAAAAGTAGTATCTGGATAAACGTTGGTATCGAATAGAACTGTCGGCAAACTCCTCCAGTCAATGTCTATTGCTCCAAGGCTTGTACATCCATTCCCATCTGTTACCGTAACTGAATACGTAATAATACCCGGACTGTTACTTTCAACCGTAATCATCTGAGTCGTCTCTGAAGTGCTCCATAAAAAAGTCGGTGTCCCGTTTACCACGAGATTGCTACAATCCAACACCACTTGCTGATCGACACAGGCGTCCATGACTCCTGATTGGGGTGGATTGTTGCCAATGGTTCCTTCTACAACAAAAGTAGCTGGCTCACAGGGATAAAGCGTATGGCGATAATCCGTCAGGGGATCTACGCTATCATCTGTCGCCAAATCATTGGCGATATCGAGATTGTCTATCGATTCACTTTCCCAGCTGCCGGTCACACCAGAATTGGGGTCGGTTCCAATTGTATTTTTAAAAAAACTCAAATCATCTTCAGCGTTACCGCTCAGATCGTGCTGATCCATATATTGAAAATCAAAAGTCGACGGGTTCTGTCCAACACCAGTTGACCGAATATCAAAATAACGACTGATGCTATTTCCTCCAAACATTGCCTGGTTTGTATGACCTCGGTCAAGGGAAATATTCGTCATACCTAATTGTGACAAAGTAGCGCCGAGTCCGATAATATTTTTACCATTGCTATCCATATAGCTTGCCAGCATGCCGGTTGATCCTAATCTCACTTCTGTCGATCCAAAAATGCGTTTCGTTTGATCTTCATTGAGAATTATCGGATCATCGTGTGAATCACCGAAGATATTCGTTCCCCACAATCCGTTGACCTCCATGACAGCGTTCAAATGATGATTGTTCAAATCGAGATTGCCTTGCAAAAAATCCAGTTTATCGCTAAAGCTGATTTCTCTTTGAAGTAAAACGGAAGCGGGATTGTCAATGGTCAAACCATGAAAATTGACGTCTCCGGATCCGCTAATGGTTTGTTGGGTCGTGCCATTCAGAATGGTATTGCTAAAATCTCCTGAATCATCGAAGAAATGCTCTGCGCCTGTGTTGGTGATATTCCCCGAAACCCTGAAATTACCGGGTAGCCCAATAAAACTACCCGAATTAGGATCATAATCCACTGAAAACAAAAGCCCTTTACCGGCTTCGTTTACATCGGATTCTACATCCCCCATTACGGTGATATCTACATCGTTGCAGACTGCTACAGATACGTCCTTGATATACAGGATCGGGGTTTGATTAAAGGCTGGAACCCCAAAAATCCAAATGAATAAGCAGCCCAGAAAACAGGCTTTTCTCATTGGATCTTTGACAAATGATGAAGATAGTCTCGATTTTCTCATGATAGACCGAATTGGTATTTGCAAAAAGGATTAGGAAAGTTGGGGTTATTAGGGGCTGTATCATCGGTCACGCCGCCGCAAGCGGCGGCGAATATTATTTTTTGTAGGCATTTGTTTTTTAAATTTTTCTAGAAAAATTTAAAAAACAAATGCCTACATAGAATTTTCTTCGGCGGTTTTTTCCGCCGAAGGTCTTTTGTGATACAGCTTCTTAAAGTCATCCAGCACTAAAGCTAGCTTATCTACTTCTTGGCAGTTATTTATTCTCGTCATTATTCGAAGATATTGGTGCTGGTTGACTATCTCGAGCATCACGTATGACCCGATAATCTTCATATCCCTTCCGGACACATTTCACCTCCCAGTCAAAGCCAAAATTGCCATTTCCATTTTTCAGTTCCTTGACTAAAAATCCATCCGCTCTTTTTTCAATGACCGCCAAACCATAGGTGTCGGCAGAATGTGGCGTTAAAACTACCGTCATGGTTTCAGGATTGGCAACAATGCCGTAGTGATCAGAAAATGAGATGAATGCTTCGCCGTTTTTTAATTTACCGACTCCTCTGTCATAGGCAGCTGCCTCTGGTCCTTCTACACTGCAATACCAAATCTCTTTGCCGGGTTGATGGGGGTGGTCCATTCTAAAATTCTTTGTGTTAGCAGCTATGACCCCATGATCATTCATATCTACAAATATACTTGCCCTTTCAACTCCGGCATGATTATAAACTCCCACAAAACCATCAGCAACACTATTAGTTACATTACCAATCTTAACATTTAAGTTAAGATTTCCTCCATAATATTCTGCAATTCCACCCCCAAATGGACTTAGCCCAAAAAATGTTTTCTTAGCACCATTTACATCATAAAGAGTTAGATTACCATGCCCGCCTGAGTCGTTATTTAATTTTATTGTACTTATATCACTACTATTCCTCAAATCTATGATACCATTTCCACTATCAGCAGTTAATCTCAACGCATGATTTGGAGAACCCGGATTTGTATCGGTAAATGCAATTAATCCATTCCCATTATTATCTGTATTTATGCGGAGGGCATCTGAAGTATTAGTAAATAGACATACTGATGGACCAAAGGTTTCTGAAGACCTCAGCTCTAACAAAGTCCCATTATTAGGTCCAGTACCACCTCGAAACTCCATTTGTCCACCATCATCCTGTGCATAGATTTCAATGGATTTTTTATTATCATCATTCAACAAATTTATTTGTCCACCATCAGCAAAGGTGGCAGGACCCTCAGAGTACACCTTAACTTTATCCATAAAGCTAAGTGTTTCGTTGTTCTCTCTATCCCATTGCCCTATTGGCATCCATGTTCCACCACTATTGTATTCAAACTGATCGGACTCCGTATTATAAATCAGCAGCCCATTAGAGCTAGCCCCTATTGCATCACGTTCACTCGTCAGCATCCTCGGTATCAGGACGCCCTTATTGGCAGATCCCACTGCTCCATTGATGTCCAATACTGCATCCGAAGCGACCGTCGTCGTATTGATGCCCACCCCCTTTTCCTGTGCCAATAAGCCGTGGCAAAAAAGCAGGGACAAGCTGATAAGGCTTATTTTTTTCATGATCGTCAATTGAAAGAAATCCTTCATTTTATTAGATTTTATTTTTGAAAATTTTGTTGCTGGGTGCTGGGTGCTGGTTGCTGGTTTTTCTGATCTTTTTTTCATCATTTTTCATTCTTTCATTCTTTCATTCTTTCATTATTTCATTATTTGGCTGGTTGCTGGTTTTTCTGATTGAACCTAGGATTTGCAAAATCTCCGAAATTTAGTAAATCTCAGTTCCTTGATTGACAGCTCGTTAAGATTTACCAGATTGGCGAAATCTAGCAAATCAAATCACACCACAGCCATCAACCGTCCACCGTCTACCAAAAACCGTCAACCTTCTATCGCAAGGCTATTGCGTTCTGTCAAAAATTGCCATCGCAGACCTCCCAACCTCCTCTCCAAAGGAGTCCCCTTGGGAAAAGGAGGAGTAGCCGCCCTCTGAAAATCAAACATTTACAGCGGGAGCAAAACCGTCAACCGTCCACCGTCTACCATCCACCAAAAAAAACCGTCTACCATCCACCAAAAAAAACCATCTACCAAAAAATAAATAACCTATTCCCCCTTAATACTCACCCTCAAAACCTCCGATTCCACCTTCACACCCTTGTCATAAAAAACCCTGGCTTTGTAGGCATAGGTATTTCCCGGCTCGGTGCTTTCGTCTTTATACTCATTGTTTTGGAGCAAGGGGCTCAGGGGGAAAAAGCGATTGTCGTTTTCCTGTCGGTACACGATTATTCCCGTGGGTTTTGCTTCTTTTGGCAATTCCCATGTCAGCGTGACGCTTTTATCTTTTTTGCGATATTTTGAGGAAAAATTGCTTGGCGGAAATCCCTCCGGTATGGGTTCTTTGGTGGTAATGGGCTGAATATTAGAAAAAGCAGAGCGGTTGCCCACCTGATCTTCTGCTAACATTTTATAGTAATACTGCTCACCCGGGCTGTAGTTTTGATCCAGATAGCTTTTGTCTGTTGTTGGTATTTCGGTGGAAGCGATTAGCTGCCAATTGCTCGAATCTGTTTGGTTGGAACGATAGAGTTCATATTTTTGGAGGTCATCACAATAGGCTGGTACCCAATTAATTTGCAGGGCATCTTTTTGCTCCACAATCCTCAAAATAAGGGGTTCGGGTGGCGCCAGCACATCTGGCAATTGGGCGTAAGCGATTTCTGAAAATTCCCCTTCATTTCCTACGGAATCAATCGCCATCACCCGATAGCCGAATTCATTTTTAGCTTCCATAGGGAAGGAGTCAATAAAAAAGGGCTCGGTGAGCATTTGCGGAGTAATCTCAAAAAAAGCTGGACGATCGTAGGAGGTCTCAGTGGCGTATAGAAAATAACCTCTGAAGTCTTCTTCTTCATTGGAGTCCCAACTGATAGTTATCATTCCTTCATCTGCTATTGCCTTGATATTCTTTGGGGCTGCTGGAGGATATTTATCCGGTATATCTATTTCAACAGTCTTTGAAAAAGTTTGCAAACCACTTTTTCCAATAGTAGCTATTTTGTATGTGATGAAACCATAATAAGGTGCTTCGACTTCCACAGAATTGACATCTTCTTCTAAAGGAATGACTTCCCCCACTTTCGAAAATGTGCCTTTGGCATAAGAGCGATAAAGTTGCAAGCCCACAGGAATATCTGCCAGCTTATTTGGTTCCGGCAAGGAAGCCCAAACTAACTTTACTTTTCGGGCTTCAGGCTGTACTTCCTGTATGGCGAGAGAATCAATTGCTGGAGGACCTTCACTGGGTAAAATCGTAATTGGAAAGACTTCAGAGAAATCGCTGCTATCTGCAAAAAAGCCATAACTCTTAAGACGGAAATACTTGGTTTCTCCCGTTTTTTGATATTCTTCTATATAATGATGCAATGCAAATTTCCTTGGTGTACCTTCTTCAGCAAAAGAATTTTGAACTGGAAAAATCAAATTGTCATTGAGCTTTTCAAAAGGACCATTTTCTTCAAGGCTACCATAAATGTTGACTCCCAGGTACCGATATACTTCTGGTTTCCAACCAATTCTATAGGCGTTTTTCTCGCCTGAAGTTATTAGGCTGTCGGGAGGAGCCAATGTTTTGTATTCGTTGACCTGAAAAGGGTCTTTGTTCTGCGCAAATAAGTTTTCTTTGCCATTATTTCCAATGGTCATTATTCTGTAATCATAGCGTTTTCCCGTTTCAGCTGAACGATCTACGTAAAACATACCGGCATTTTGGGCAGCCTTGTTATTTTGGAAAAAGGCATCTAGTAATCGCATGACAAATAATGCGGTATTGGAAGGATTTTCGGCATTCACCAATTCATCAATCAATTGTTTGGCTTTTGAATGTAAATCAGGGCTTTTCCCAATGGGATTTTCGTTGATTTTGACCCAACTATTTTCACTTGTTCCTGATTTTCTTCGATAGATATTGATATCTTCTTTTGTGAAGATTTGATCGGAAATCCATTTTAATTCAACGGTACCTTCCGGAGCATTGCGGATAGCGACTACACCAGGTAATTCCTGTCCAAAACTTGAAGAATGACTCAACAGGAACAGCATAAAAAGAGGAAGGAAAATTTGAAAATATTTATTAGACTTTATTCCAAGATGGTTTTTATGAGAAAAAATTTTGGGTTTTGAATTCAATCGAGGCATCAAAACCGCCGCATCCCCAAAGGGCTGCAAGGTTTTGATAATGAATGAGCAATCCCAAAGGGTGAATGTCCAGTGGATATTCATGCGAATGAACCGCTTTGCGGATGGGGTGCCTGAATTCGAAAGACAAATTTTTGCCAAACAAATTATTTTGGAATAAAGTCTATTTCTTAAAATCATAATTGAGATAGTTCTTAAAATGGATAAATGTGACTAAGGCTTTTTCAAAATTTGCCATTTTAAATGTCCTGCATTAAAAATCTATATCAAATTCCAGATCTGCTGTAAACTCTTTTCCCATGACCGTTTTTGAGATGCCAGCACTACCTTTGGCTGCCCATTCTTTTCCTGCATCATCCTTGGTATAAACTTCCCCTTTGAGAAAAACAGTGGTACCAAACTCCTCGAAAAAAGTAATGTGATTTTTCTCTGCATCCCAATCCGCAGCTTCTTCAAAATCTCCGGAGAAAAAGCTTCCAATGGAATCAAACGTTTCCTCTGCCACATTTCCGGCATAATCCCCAATATCTATCACTTCACCACTTATACAGGCTCCCATCCATGCCTCTATATCAAAGCCTATGCGCTCCACCTTAAAATTGGGTTGAAATTGAATCCTTGCACTCAAAAGCAAATCAAGGTTGGCTCCTGCATAGGCATCTATAGTTACAAAATCAGCCAAACTCGTTTTTTCAGGGGTTTGTAAACCAGCAAAGAATCGAACGCCCAAGCCACCTTCTAAATACGATTCATTATTTTTTACCAGGAAGTCTAAATAAGCCATCCCCGTCACCCCTGCACATCCAGGAAGAAACCAAACGGGGCGATCATATGAGCCCAATCTTATTTTTAATTCATTTTTATCAGAAGCCTTGAAAGACATTTCCTTGAGCCCATTTTCATTGGGTTCGCTGAATTCATAAAAATCAGTACCCAATGTCAAACCAATGCTACCATCTCCTCCTCCGCAGAAGAGCGGATTGGTCTTAAACAACATATCTCCTCCCAGAGAGATAGTTTCGGAATCATATTGTAAATAGGCACTTAGGTAAGCATTCAAAAAGGATCCCTGTACAGTCATTGGAATCTGATAGTTTCCAAGATTCAATTCAGTTTCTGCCCTCAAACCGGATGTACTGATTTCCAAAGATCCATAGCCATCTGCCAGCGTCCCCTGCGTTGGCATATCTATAAAATTGGCCATCAACATACCTCCGAAAACAGTACTTTTATCTGGCTGGTAATTAAAACTTTGAGATGCAGGAAAATAGGGCATCTGCATTTCCTGAAATGGGTTGGGGAAACTACTCGAATAACCGGGGTCATTGCAGGATTGGGTTGCCAAAGCACTCAATTCTTCAATTTCAGCATTTTTATTAGCGGTTAAATCTTCATTTGCGGTTGCAATGGCTCTATCAGCTTCATTGACTCCTTTCATGGTACCAGTTGAAAGATCCCGGTTCATGTGATAATAGAGTCTTCCTTGGATTCCGGTAATCCATAAAGCTGGAGGTATCGGATAACCCAGACCAAATGTCTGAGAGAGTTTGTCCATCCCTTTTTTGTTGGATGCTAATTTCCCTTCTTCAATGTTTGCTTTTAATTCTTGCTTTTTATTGTCGACTGTTTCGCCAACCTTTTGTCCTGCTTCGCCAACCTTTTGTTTTGCAGCATCATATGTTTTTGTAATCCCTGTTTTTATTCGCTCTCTTTTGGAAACCTTATTATCGCTCTTCTCCCTTAGCTTAGAGAGCCTTTCCTTCATGGCTGCATATTTTTCCTTAGCCCCTTGTTTAAGGCGATCCTTTAATGGCGGTTTCTTGGTATCTTTTTCCCCATCACTCTTGAATTTTTCTTTTAGCGCATCGAAATAATGTTGTGGGGGCTCTTTTAAAATTAATTTTGAAAATTTATCAACCTTAGCCAATTTTTCAAGATTGGATTCAATGCTATTGTTAGGTCCTTGCAGACAGAAGCTTTTGCGATAGTTCATCCAATTGCCTTTCAAATTTTCCCGAATTTCCTGAACATTAGTTTGCACTCCCTTAAAGTCTTCTTCCAGCCCCATATAATAATTACCATCCTTTAGTTTTTCCAGTGCAGAATTTGCAAATCCCTCCATCGCATCTAACCTCGGGTAGACTCTGGAGCCCCGCCAATTTCTATAAAAATCTCTGTTTTCTTCCAAACAAAGGTCTTTCAAGAAAGGTTTTAATTCTCCGGAGAGGCGGTCTATTTCAGCGATAATACTAAATATATAATTGTCATTACTCCCGTTACTTGCATTGGCATCTTCGCCCTCTGCAAGCATGGGTAAACTTTTTCCAACTTTATCAAATTGAGTTTCATACCAGTTTTCTCCCCTTTCTATTGCTCCAAGACCAGCTTCTGCGAACCAATACGTAAATTCATCTTCTGTGCCTGGGTATTGTTTCCCTAGCAAAAACTGGACAAAGACTTCAACGCTCATAAAATCAGTCAATAATTCCATCATACCTCTAAATCCAAATTTGGCAAAAGCATAAGCAAAAAATACATCTCCCCAGGTTTCATCACCAGGCTTATACATGGCTATCGACTCCGTTTTCAAAATCCCCACATCCATCTTAAAAGCACATGTATAAGTTCCATTTTCATAACTGACCCCACCATCCAGATAATCATTCCAGGCATGATCTCCATCATATGGAAGGGCGGGAAAATCCCCGCCTGGGGTTTTTACCGACTTACGTGATGGAATAGACAAACTAAACTTATCACCCGCCATACTTTGGACATGTCCGTTAATCGTTACACCTCCTTCAGTAATAAAGCCAAAATTTCCTCCATCATTAATTGCCCGAATACTTTCTATGATATAAGCATACGTTTGGCTCCCGGGAAGAAAGGAGTTCTCTTGTTCAGAAAGGTAAATTTTTCCATTTTTTTCATTAAAGCCTACAGATTCATCTCCCCAAATCTTAAAGCCCGATAAGTTTTCCAGATAGGCGTAAAGACCAAA
This sequence comes from Saprospiraceae bacterium, assembly GCA_041941305.1. Classification (GTDB taxonomy): domain Bacteria; phylum Bacteroidota; class Bacteroidia; order Chitinophagales; family Saprospiraceae; genus JANSWP01. The sequence goes on along the minus strand of JBGTQJ010000041.1, from coordinate 15,339 downwards.
CCATTCAAAATCAATAGTCATATCAATGTGGTCCGTGCCACTAAAGACCGCACTTTTAATACGAATGGTAATTTCCTGGTTGGGGTCACCCTCGTTCAGCATGAATTCTCTTTGTTGATCTTCGGGCTTTCCATTCATATCAAGGGTTGCTTTTCCAAGCCCATAGCTGGTAAAGGGTAAATTATATAGAAACAACTCATCATCATCCAAAACTGGAATTTTGATAAAACCGGTAATTCCACAACTGTCCACAAGCTGATTGTCTTCTACCTGAAACAAGTAATTGATGATCTCATCCTTGAAGGTATAAACTTCGGCTTTTGGACCTGATCCCAGGTCCCAGGATTTATCCGCAGTTAAATCCAGACCTTGTCCATCAATCCAGGCGATCACAGCACTTTCTTCATCCTGGGTCATCTCAAATACCATGTCTCCCTCGAGTACAAAATTCTTTGAACCATCAAAATCTTTACGTACCGTACATTTGTACTTCATTATTGAAATCCCCTTCCATTCTTTCTCTTCAGACAGATAGCCAACACTCTCTTCTTCTGAAAAATCAAAAACGACCGATTGCGGTTCTACAGTAAGTCCCAATTGGTCTACCGGTTTTAGCGAATTTGCTCCTTTCAGGTTTTCGTTGCTATACAAATAGGGATTATCCGTGTCTTCAAAACTAAACCTGACCCTGGTTTTGGATTCACTTTTTACACTCTTTGGAACAAGTACTTCACCATCCATTTTTGTGGTCAGTTCCTGGTCATAAATAAAGAAAGCAGAGCTTTTTTTCAAATTGATTCTAAAACCCCAGGGATCTGTAAGGTCAATGGTAAATTCCTGAAATGGCAGGCCACTTGCTTCAGTTCTCAATAAATAATTATCGTATTGTACTAAGACAGGTTCAGATTTGACAATAGTCGATTCATCCTGCTTATCAATAGGATATTGCCATTCCACCTGCCCTCTCAACTTAAAATGATCTTTATCCAAAACAATATGATTGGCTACAAAACTCGCGTCTCCATTATCAGATACTTCCTCATTCCAGCTTAAAGGCACTTCTATTTCCTTATCCAGTTTAAAATCAATCACCCCCTCTCGAAGTACATTTGAGGAAGGTCTGAGGCTGACCCGCAGATTTGAAAATTCAACTTCGACCGGGTCCTGGTCAGGATCAATTTTAATTAACCCCTTACCAGACAGATTGTCTGGGTTCGTACCGTTTGTAGTAATTACCTCTACCTTTACTGTTTCATTTGCAGCCCAAAAATCAGGTACGTTGGGAGCTCTACGAAAAGACCAGATCTCGCTTTCTGCTATTTTTTGTTCATTTCCAGAACCATCAGGAGCGACTGCAATGGCTTCTACTTGCCAGGCGAACTGCTTTTCGGTAGGCAAGGTTTCTGTAATCAGCACATTCCAATTGTTCAATTGTGGAACGACATCGGTTTTCCTTAATATTATAGGAGAATTCTGTTCAATAGCTTGTTCTGGATCTTGTGCTTCTCCCACCTCCGCAATTCTTATGTTGTAATAAATTTCCAATCCGGTTTGAACCTTGTCTGGACCATTCCATTTCAGGAAGGGTTGTTCTGTCATTTTAATAATACTTTGGTCGTCTGGACCAGTTAATTCAATTCCCCCTTCTTCAAATCCATAAGTAAAATGACAAACTTCTCCAATGCCTCCATTCTCAAAGGTGACCTCCATCATTGGGTCGTGAACATCTACCCGATAGGCATAGGTTTTCCCCATTTCCAAAGGAACCAGATCCGGTGTGTATGTAAAACTGTTTGTAAACACTGGGGCTTTATCTAAAATAGGAGTTTGTGAAGCGATCATCGCGTCGTTGGGGCTCATGTCTCCATTTACTGCAACTACCGTCAGCAAATATTCAGCCTGGACAGACAAATTGTGCCTGGCTTGCCATTGGAAAAGGACATTTGAAGGACCAGATGCAGGAACAACGGTACCACAAGTTGGAAATACCGCAAGAGGGGGATAATTTCTTTGTAATGTCAGAGCAGAGCAATGTTGAGTGGATAATTTTACATCTCTTCTTTGATAGTCTGTCACTTCTACGCAAAAGGTGTACATCCCTTCCGGCAATTGATTGGATTGGAGCAGGCTCGTTTGATCAATGCCTTGAACATCCATATTGATGGGGTTGAAATAATCCGCAATCTCTGATCCTTCAAAACTATTCATTCCTGGAAATAGGGTAATCGGGGCTGGTATAAAATTGCCCGAAGTTTGTAATCGCACGCCAGGTCCATCAATTTTTATGTTTAATGCAACGTCATGTGAAGTCACGCTAAAATCTTTCAGCATTAAATTCAGGGTCATTTTCTGAGAACCAACCTGGGTATAGTCAGTTAGGTAGATTGAACCGGGTGGTTGAATGACCAGGGTATTGGAAACGGGATAGAGTTGTCCAAATAAGCTTTGGCTACAAAAACCAAAAACAAAAAAGAGGAAAAATGATTGATAGAATTGATTCATAAGACCTGTTTTTTCTTGTTTTGCTATTTTTTTAAAAACTGTAGGATACACTAAATATGCCTCGCAGCTCAGAGAAAGAAGCATCAGACTGTAGTTTGTTGTTTTTATAAAAATGTGCTCCGCGAAGGCTAGTTTTCAAATTCTCCATAAGCTGGTACTCTATAGAAATTCGATTGCTTGTCAAATGATCGCTTTGGGTTCCCTCTACATAGGTAAAGAGGTATGAAAAGGCATATATAGCTCTGAGCTTTTTGTCTAAAAATTGCTTGCCTATGCTTAGGGTGGGTCCTACTCGGGTATTGGTGATTCCCTCTGTTTCTGAAGACATGAAGTTGAGCATGGCTCCTAAATTCATATTCTTTGCAGCAATGATCCTTCGATAGCCCCCGGAGAAATTCCAAAAGGAGGTTTCCGATTTAAAAATTTCGTATTCATCTCTGGAATTGCCAATTTGATAAGAAATATTGCCGAATAAACTTTGATTATTTTCTGATGAATTCAACCTGTAATTTGCACCCAGATTAATGTTGGTGGAGATCTGAAAAAGATTCACTGAATCTGTAATTTCTTCCAAAACTGCTTTCAGTGAAGAGGAAAAGTTGGAAAAGCTCGCATTGATATTTAAGTTGTCATTTACTCTTTGATTGTAGTTCAGGGAGCTAATGAAGCGCGTATTTTCGGTTTGTTTGGCATTGTCCAAATTGTCTCTTTGTTTTCCAATGCTTGCAGAAAGTTGAATTTTGCCCTGATTTAAAGAGAAACTGGCATTCGCAAGGATGTTTTCCAAATCATTCTGAAAATAATAGGAGCCCAGCGTAGTGTATCCTGGTTCAATTTTTTCATAGGAAATGCCCAAAACCGAAGATGTAAACCGATAATTCAATTCCGTCTTTAAAGCATCATTGTATTGACTGGAACCCTTTGGGGTAAATAGGTCTCCAAATATTTTTATTGGTAAGGGTTTATCTAAACTCTCCACTTCTTCAACCCTGGCATCTCTGGTAAAAGCACTGGTTGCATAGTCTATTTTAGCAGTCAATTTTGGAACCAGTTCATATTCTGCAGTGATACCCACTACCAGGTTTTGGTGTGGCAATAATTCAAGAGGATCTTCCGGGCTAGCTATGCTATTGATCTTATCCTCGGCACTAAACAGGCTGAAGGAAATTTTATTTTGACTTTTTTTCCGCATTGCCAAACCTAGCTTGGCTCCCCAACCCATTCTTTTATAGCTCGCAACACCTCCTTCTTCCTGTGCGCGCAGAGACTCAATCGGACGACGAAAACGCCCGTAAAGTCCGGCAACTGAAATAACAGGTCCTGATTTGTTTGGTAAGGTAATTTCAATTCCTGCTCCTAAAAAGGTATGATTGTTCAATGTATAAGGCGAGAATTGCATGGATCGATAACCAATGTGTGATTTTATCCATTTGTATTGAGGACTGAAGCCAATTTGATTGAATGGTTGAAGTGTTGGCAATTCCTGCTGACCAAAAAAAGCACCGATGGGCACATTAACTCCAAATGCAGTAAATCCCAGATTGGTCATTACCTGGTAAGAAAAGGGATCTCTTCGATTGTCGATTCCAAATGCTTTATACCCTCCAAGGCTAATCCCAAGATTTCCGGTAATTTTGAATGCCTTTTTTTCTTTTTCTTTAGTCTCCGTAACTTGTTCCTGTCCAAAAGAAACGAAACAAAACAAGCTCAATAATAGGATGAAAGTGTATTTATTTATCATATCAATATCTTTTTTGATTGTGATAAATCTTTAGTTGGTATCTAGCTGATTGCTCTATTTTCTAAGCATATTTTTCGTGCTCATAGCTTTACACGTATTTTATTTCTCCAATCCCAGTATTGATAAAAAAGAAAGACCAGAAGTAGGTTAGAAGTGATTTGTAGTTTTCTTTTCATATTAGTTTTCTCTTTTAGTATAGCATGTAGTGGGTGGCAATTAAGTCCCTTTAATGAGGAGGATTGTTGAGCCCATTTTAACTTTCTTAATTCTAATATCTCCTGAACATTAAAAAGGTAATACGGAAAAGATAATTTTTTTTTCGCCGTAGCCCGGCTCTCCTGAGCCGGGTAGTATATTGGTATGTATGTTGAGAAAGGGATTAGATGGGGCACGGCTCGGGAGAGCCGTGGTAGGGTTAAAAAAAACTTCCTCCAACACAAGGCTGGAGGAAGCAAAAACAGAGCAGTCTTTGAGACTATTTTTTATTTGATTAAAATCATCTTACGAGTTGCCGTTTCAGTCGCTGATTCTAATTGGTAATACATCACGCCATTTGCAGAAAGGTCTTTCTTTTTCAAATCAATTTGATTGTATCCTTTTGCAAAATTGCCTTTTTCTACCAAAATTACTTTTCCAGACAAATCAGTTACAGTCAAAGTAGCAGCACCTGCTTCTGGCAAGTTGAAGCCAATAACCGTAGTTTGACGGAATGGGTTAGGTGTGTTTTGATACAATTCGAATTGATCGGATGTTGTAGTTCCAGCAAATTCAAGTGCAACATCCATTAACCCTTCGGCACCGTAAGCTTCAGCTGTGGTGTATCTTGAATTGATGCTCAATGCCTGGTTTAATGCTACTTCTGCTTTAGCCTGAAATTGAAGACTGAAAACGATATCTGTAGCAGCCAATTGAATCATTTCGGCATTGTGCCAGCTGGTAGTGATAGCACCTTCGTTAAGCAATGCCAAACCAAAGTTTTCTTCATTTGCCAAACCTGGAAGGATGTCTACCAGTTCCAAAACATCTTTATCAAAGTTCAAAGTGAATTGATAGCCAGAAACCGCAAAGTCTATGGCTGTGAATTCAACGGTGTGTATTTCACCAGTTTTTAATTCTGCATTATTTGTAGTGAATACCAATTCACCAGTTGTATTTCTGTCATCCAAATTGGTAAAGCTGCTTGGGTTGGCACTCCCATTTACATCTCCTACTTTAACTCCGACGAAATCTGCATTCAAATCATCTTCATCAATATTGTTGAAATTCAACACTTCTGGGAATCCAGTTTCAAATGGATTTTCCGGATTCGGGAAATCAAAGTTTTTATCAACAAATCTCCAGGAAGTATTATTCGCAAAATCATCATCAATATGTAAAATCAACTTTCTCAGAGAAACCAAATCAAAAGTGGTTACGGTTTCCGATTTATTGACATCAGCTGCAATGATTTTGTAAGGAGAATCCAACTTATCAACTCCCAAAATGTGCTTGGTCATCAATACCAAATCAAAAGTAGAAACGCCATTCAGTGGATTGATGTCTTTCACTGGAATAATGGAATAGTCTCCACCAAGTGGTACAGTTGGGAATTCATACATTCCATCATCCCCGGTTGTGAACATTGAATTATTGGTTCCACTTAAGTTGACATCCACACCTGAAATGGATTCATTGTCTGTATTCGCAATCAAACCAACAATTTGTACCAATGGATCCCCCATCTGGCAATTATTCATATTGTCTTGAATTATGATTACGGTGGAACAGAAATCCTGATTTCCAGCCTCATCAGTAACCCAAACCTCTACAGGTTGAGTACCCAGTTGGTCACAATCAAATGTGATAGAAGTTTCCGAAGTATTGGAAGAGAAAGAGAATTGCAAATCTTGCTGAGCACTACAATTATCAAAACTTCCATCGTCAAAATCATTTGCCCATATCTCAATCATTTGAGGATTGCTATTCATGATATCTACTATCAAACCGTTTTTACAGTATGGAGATGGCTTTTTACAATCCTCTACAGAGAATGTAGCCTGACAAGCACTGCTATTTCCACAATTGTCCATAGCAGTATAGGTTACTGTGTAGGTTCCAGGAGGGACATCATCAAATTCAAATCCAATTCCCAAATCACTTTCGGCAGTTACGGTTACATCTGAACTACAATCATCAGTGATTGGTAATGGAAGTTCAATTGAAGTTACACATGAATTGTCATCTATACAGTAATTTGATACATCACATCCATTATTAAACACTGGGTTCACATCATCAATAACTTTGATATGCTGCTCGTATTGGATAAAACCATCCCATGGATCAAGGTCATTATCAGTATCCGGTGCCAGATTATTATTTGCTATACCTTCAGCAACACCTGGGAAGTCAGTTCCATTCCAGGAATCTCTAAATACTCTAGGTTCCCAAACGATGCCGTCACCATCCAAATCATTGTAGGCAAATGGCATTGCTTGCTCTGGTACTTCCACGACTTCCTGATCTACCTCATCTCCTACCACACACCAGTTGATAACTGTCCAGGTGCGTGCAATCTTATAACAGGCATCCGGTACAGAATTGAAGTAAACATCTTCGTAAGAAACTGCCAATAATTCACAGGTTTCATAAAACAATTCTGGCTCTCCAAAATCAGGCAAATCTTCATCTGTACAATTGGCTGTAATATCAGCCGGGAATTGAACGACCCAGTCGGAAATATGACGAACTGTGATAACTTGAGTGCAAGTTACTGGTCCATTTCCTGCTGCATCTGTTCCTTGCCAGGTTCTTATAATAGTACCATTTCCACACTGGTCAATGTTCACATTATTAGTAAGCTCAACATCCATATTACAGTTGTCAGCATATTCTGGAGTATCAAATTGGTCTAGAACGTCTTCATTGCCAAGTGCCAATGGAACTTCAATTTCATCCCAGAAATAATCACAAGTAATGGTTTGTGGACCAGGACAGCTTACCAAGACTGGCTGCTTTTTGTCTTCTACTTCTACTTGAACCATACATTCATTGTAGTTGCCATAACAATCCCAAACTCTAAATATTACTTGATTCAGGTTATTGGGAACATCCTCACAACAGAAAGTAACAGACTCACCAAATTCGGTTCCATTCAAACCACATGGGTCTTCCATTTTTGCAACTTCAAAACGATCTACACAGCAGTTGTCAAAACTACCATCGTCAAAAGTTTCAGCAAAAACAGTTGCCTGACCATCAGAAGAAACATCAACCTCAGTGATTTCATCACAAATAACTGAAGGAACGATGTCGTCCACAACTGTCAGCTCGTAACTATCTTCGCTCATATTACCACAATTGTCTGTAGCAGTAACAGTTACTGTATATGTACCAATGTGCAATCCTGGTTGAGGAACCCAGCCACCAACTGCTTCTCCAATAGGCGTAAAAGATTTGATTACATCAATGCCAGTACAATCAGAAGCTGTAGGATTCGGCAATTGAGCGCGTCCTCTACAAGCATCTGGGTGTGAACCAATAATGTTTGCACTGATGGTTACATCATCCGGGACATTGATATTTGGAGGTATATTGTCTTCAAATTTGATCAATTGAATATTGTCTTCTCCACCAGCTCCATCAAGAATGATTTGTCCGGTACACCAATCCAAAACAGTCCAGGTTCTGATGATTTTCTTCACACCAGGAGCTCCACCGCACAATTCTAACTCTTCATCAGAATAAGTCCATCCATATTGGCAGTAAATACCATCCAAGCCAGATTTATTGGAGCCAACTTGATTTGGAACACCAGAAAAAGAGGTAGCAGCTCTATTGAATTGACCACAACCCCAGGTTCTGTCATTTGGAAAATCAATGACTTGTGGACGCAATATATATACAGTGTCCATGCAGGCAGGAGATTCATTTCCATAATCATCAATTGCGATCCAGGTGCGCTTGAAAGCAACCGTATCATCATCACAAGCCTCATCATCGATAAGGACCTGGTCAATTAATTTTTCGGTAGGATTATTATCGCAATTGTCAGTTGCAGAAGGTTTGGGTGCATTGTCAATGTCTATGTGACAAGGGATTGTTCTGTTTATACAATTCAGAGTGGGAGGTTGCTTGTCTTCAGCAGTAATAAGTCCCCAGCATAAATTCCCTGAAGGTAAATGGATTGCTAAATATTTTAACTCTATCTGAAGGAAGGATTCAGGAATTGTGGAGCCCAGGGTGTCTATATCATCAATTACCAAAACTTCATAGTCATCAAAACACAGATATTCGCCTTCTAATACGAGGTCAGGAGTAACATTGCCCTCGCAATTGCCATCAACAGATATTTGAACGAGGTCGTTGCATATAACGGTCTCTGGAGTCTCAAGTACTTCCACAAACATATGTACCGTTTCCACGCATCCAATATTAGGAGGAGCAAGTAAACCAGCAGGATTTCCTGCATCAAAAGTGAATTCTACCAAGTGACTTCCTAATCCTAATTCCATAGGATCGAATATAGTTGCCGGCATTCCATTAATGGTAAAAGAACCGGTACCTTCCACTCCCGGTCCAGCATTTCCCATCAAGGTAATAGGCGGTGTGTACAAACAAATAGGACCGTCCAATCCCTCGATAACCGGATCTGGATAAAAACAAGTGTTCGATAAGCTAAGTACAAGCCCTGGATAGAAAAAGCTTTGAACTTCTATACTGTAGCCCATAGATTCGATGTGAACTCCAGCCAATGTGTAATTGCCAGAGCCTACTGGATTTTCAATGAGCGGAGTTGCGGCTGGAAATGGTATTAATCCAGCCGAGGGATTTAGCAGACTGGTAGTCAAAACCTCCCAAACCTGTCGTTTAAGTGCCTGAACAACTACCTCCTCATCAAAAGCATCAGGATCGCGACAGGTACAAGGGTCGGCAATAGTTGGTCCTCCAAAGTTTACAAAATCGGGAATTGGACAAACAGGAGAAGCGATAACTGCCACTTCCGAAGTACAGGAACTCGTATTTCCTGAATCATCGGAGGTTGTTAAAGTCACCGTGTTGAAACCAACATTATTGCAATTGAAATTGCTTTTATCTAAAGAGAAGGAAATATTTCCGCAATTATCAACACTTCCATTGTCTATCATCGCAGCTGTAATGCTGGCACTTCCATTCCCATCCAATTGAATTGTAATATCACGACACAGAGCCATCGGCGGTTCATTGTCTTCGATGGTCACATCAAAATCACAGGAGCTGGAATTATTTGAAGCATCTGTTGCAGTATAAGTCACCGTAGTCGTACCAAGCGAAAAAATATCTCCTGGATTGTGCGTACTCATCAGTGTTGCATTTGGACAATTGTCTGTAATTGTGGGGATTGTCCAGTTTACACTCGCTTGGCACACACCTGGATCTGTATCTTGTGTAAAACTTGTAGGGCATGAATTTAAAACGGGGTCTTCAACATCTTCTACTGTGATAAGCATATTGCAGGAAACTGGATTTCCCATTTGATCCATCACTTCCCAGCCAACTGTGGTTGTTCCTACTGGATAAAAATCAGAGGCATTGGCAGAATTGTTGAAATTATTGATGGGAGTTGGCAGGATGGTATTTGTACCATCAATTATTACATTGTCAAAGGAAGCCCCAAAATTGAAACCACCATCATCATCGTAACAAAATCTAAGCTTAAAATTGGCATTGTTTCCATTCACTAAGGCTGAAAAATTACCATTCGTGCTCCCTTGCCCTTTAGTGTTCAATATGTTTATCCAATTACTACCATCCCAATAATCAACCTTCGTATGTCCACTAAAATTGACTGACTCATTTTGATAGTCGAAAGAAACCAGAGCAGAATTAAACCCGCTAACATCTACAATCTCAGTTTCCACGCAAGCAGTTCCAACAGTCGAAGTTCCTGAAGCATGGTCATCAATTGAGGCTACATTTCCTGAAAAACCCGAAGGAGGTCCTGCCGCTGAAGCATTTGGGTAAGCTCCAACACAATCAAAAGAGAAAAGATCAACAGCACAATTTCCTGGATTCGTATTTCCTCCAGTACCTTCAAAAGATAAATTCCAGCCACCTGGTAAATTTCCGCCAGAAAAATCTTCAGTCAATAAATTCGTCAGTGGACCTGGAATTCCACATCCAATAACAGTTGGGGAGGGAAGTATCAGATTCTCTCCACACAGTCCTGGGGGGGCTTCTACACTTAATTCATTTGTAAAATCGCCATTGACATCCTGAAAAACATTGCAATTTAAATCGCATTGACCCAGTGCATCTAATGTTAAAAAACATACAATTGTACAAGCTAAAATAAACGGTATGCCCTTTCTAAAGTAAAAAGCATTCATAGGATTACAATTTGTCTAAAAAATTAACCTTGCGTCTCTTTTTCAACAAAACGGAGACGCTTTAATATGATTTAGAAACAATATGTGGTAACCTAATTTTGGGAGTGGTAAAAGGATTGGATAGTATATAGAAGATAAATAGGGGCTAAAATTACTCAAAAATATAGGTAAATTGCAACTTATACATGCAACGGGATAAAAAAGAGAAAATTATCTTTGTCATACTGAAACACGGTAACGAAACTCATAAAAGCCGAATAATGTAATTATGGCGAATGAAATATTATAATTCTGTGTCTCAATAATCTTTCCAAAATCCCAATCCACCTTTCTAAATTTTGTCTTTTTTTAAGGAGATGAGAAATACTAAACATGTCTCAATTAATATATAGTCTTGGTACAACAAATAGAAGTCTTAAATGAATTCTAATGGTGCTAAATGAGAATTAAAAACTGATAACCAACTGATTATAAATACATTTAGATACATGTGACACCATGCTTCCTAAGGTTCAAGTCCCTGCGGGGCGCTATAAATGCCTGATATGCAGTAAGTTGTATCGGGCATTTTTTGTTTTGGTACGACATTTTGAAGTTTCCCCGAGTTTTTATTGAGTTATGAGAATCATCATAATTTGTAAAAAATTGATCATTAGTGAGTTAATTTTAACGGAATTTAATGCTAATCCTTCAGTCCTTGTGTGTGTGGCAATTAATTATTCTTGATATAACTATTTGTTTATCAAGGCTTTTGTGGTTTTGGTTCAACGTTTAGGTGTTTTGCTGCTTTATAAAGGCTGTCTTAATTGTTCTCACTTCTAAATCCTTAAATTAAAAAATCGGATGACGAAATATCTAAATTGAATATTCTTTTGTTAAATAGCACCTATGTCCAAGAACAAGGACGAGTAATCCAAACATTCTGATTTTTCAAATAATCAATCAATAAAGAAAAAGAGGAAGAAAAGGCTAATACCATTATGTTTCTAAAGCGGTTTTGTGAAAAGCATTTGATGAAGAGAGGATTTCTAAAAGGATGGTGGATTGTGTGAAGGCAGTTTTGAAGGTGAATTAGTTTAAATAATAAAAACCAGAATTAATAGAATCCATTCCAGCATTGAAAACTACTACTGAATTAAAGTTGTTTTGATGATTTCTACTTGGACATATCATTTATTCGGAATTGTCAAAGAAAAACACAATAATATACTAAACATTTTTTATATTTGTTTTCGTTATACTTGGATTAAGACCAAAAAATCAGAGTGATTTCATTTTTAGTTGCCTCCATCTCGTTTATTTTTAATAAAAAGGCCCCCACCTACCAATTGATACAACATACCTTTTCCTTATAGTCTTTAGCAATAGACTTGTATTAATATGATTGCATATAAGAGAAAAACTTGATTCCATTCTTTTTATTTTAAAATTTAAAAAGAATGGAATCAAGTTTTTTGTAAATATTATAACTCATGAAACGATTTACTTTCCTAACGTGCTTTTTTTTGATATCAATAGTTGTTGCACCTGGTCAAAATTGTAAACCAGCTATACAAACTACTGATAAACTGACAGGACAATCCATTACAGGATATGGAGGGATAGTAGTTCCTTCTGCTTTAATAGGTGATAACAATACAGAACTGTTACTTCATTTAATTGAAGTGACAGGAAATGGAGAACAGAATATATTTTTGTCTGCAACGTATAAAGACAATCTTACTTCTGATGATTATCGCGCGGCTAATAATACTTATCTAAATAACACAAAACAAAGTGAATTTTCGATTCGAGTTGGGGGTCAAGTCCTTTCTTTTAAGCCATTAAATATAACTCCAAATGCCAAAGAATTTTTGGATAAATATTTAATAAGTGTTCAAATGCTATCAGATATTTCATTAGAACAGATTCGTCTATTACAGTCTGAAAACATTGAGTATGTTCGATATTTGATTGGAGGCAAATCATTTGATGGCGGACCCAAAAAAACGAAAAATGCAGACAAGTTAAGGTCGGGCTATTCTTGTGTAAATATTGAATTACTGGATAAAACGTCAAATAATTCCAAGGAATTAAGAGAACCAAATTTAGAAGTAGTTAATGAAACTGAATATTCAACAGCGATCATTGGTCAGTGGAAGCTAGATAGTAAAGGAAATACGTTTCTTATAACTTTTGAACAAGAAGGTAAATATTTTGGTGAGTTTCAAGGAAATAAAATTTTCGATGGAACTTATAATATTGTAGGAAATCAGTTTATATATTCAGCGAAATCAGGGGATAAGCAAGATGCAGGGGTAGATAAATTTACTGTTTTTACACATGATATGATTGTTCTTGATGGTAAAGATGGTCAGCAAACTTTGCAACGTGTAATAAACTGATTTGAATAGCAAACTTTTCTGAAATGCACATACTATACTAATCAATTATCATAAAGTAGTTATTTGTCGGCTTCGGCAAGTTAAAAATGCGGCTTGTATAGAGCATAATTTAAGAAATATTTAGAGAAAGCCAATAGAAGGGATAGGAGGGAATTTTCACCATGAACAAAATTTCAATATCATGAAAACTTTGGGAAACATCCTTTGGCATTTTCCTTTCTTTGGGTTTGTAAATGCAATTTTCGTTTATTTATTAGGCTTATTATTAACTCTGACAGTTGTGGCAGCGCCAATTGGGCTTGGATTGATGGAATTTGGGAAATTTCTACTTCATCCATTTGGTCATGAAATGATTAGCAAAAAAGAATTAAATGAAAAACAGAATGTTGTCTGGGAAGCCTATTCAACCATTGTCAGGATTCTTTATTTCCCCTTTGGTTTTTTCCTCTGTATTGCTGCAATAATTCAGGTCGCATTTTTATTTTTCACTATTATCGGTATTCCGGTTGCCTTGGTCATTGCTAAATCTTTGGGCACATATTTCAATCCAGTAAATAAAAAATGTGTTCATGGAGCTGTGAAGCAGGAACTTGAAAGAAGAAAGGCACAGGAACAAATTGACAAACATTTAGGAAGTACTGGAGATCGAACCATTTCCCCCATATCTAAAGAAACTTATGGGGAGACTCCGATTGTCCAGGTTGCAATGCCTCAACATTCTAAACCAGAGGAATATGTTGAACTGCATAATAACCAAAAAGAAGGAGAGCCTGTAAAGAACATTTCAAAACCTTTAAGGGATTCAAATAATTTAGTAAAGGCAAATTTGGAAGGCATCCTTACTGAACTGACCGAAAATGAAGAAATACCATCCAATCTGGATCCTCAATTATCGCATGAGGGTTCTACTCAGGAAAAAACAGATCAGTTCAATATAGATGACTCAAGCAATTCAACACTAGGAAAAACTGAATTAAATAAAGTTACGATTATAGGAGCAATCGCATTGATAATTGGATTTCTTCTGCCTTGGATTAAAACCTTTCTTGGTTCATTTTCTGGTTATGATATTATGTCAATGGGAAACAAACTTGGAGTTGGGGATTCCGTATTTTTTTTAGTGCTTCTCCCTATTGGTGCAGGTATTGTTTTATATGGAAAACTTAATCAGGAGAAAGTAAACGATAGGCTAATAAAAGTTTCCCAAATCACCATAATACTTGTACACATTTATATTTTTGTTAAGTTAAACGAAATCGGACTTTTCAAGGAAACAGACTTTCATGAAGCACTAGGAATTGGATTTTATGCCTCCGTTTTTGGTGCAATAACAATGCTTGTAGATCTTATACAGCATTTACCAGCTTCTGAAAATACAAAGGTTCAGCCAGTGCTAAAATCCAGCCTGCAACCTAGTCAGAAAATAGTACCAGAGCAACCAACTCAAGCAGTATATGTTGAATCTGATATTGTTCAATCACAAGATGATACTGGTAAACAACTTTCAGAATCACTAATTGCTTTTAAGAATGAAGCAATGATTAATTTGAAAGAAGTTTGGGAAAGAATAGGCATGAAGCAAAAATCAAATGGATTCCTAACTGTAATCCAAGATTTTTTTAAGGAGACGGGAAAGATCGAAAAAACCCGGATTAAGAGAGTAGGTATCATCTCAACTTCTGCTTTAGTACTTATATTAGTTGGATGGTTTAGCTGGAACCTCATTTCTAAAACAGGGTCTGATGAATTAACATCCATCAACAAAATAAATCAAAATCAGAGTGCCAATTTTATTAAGCCTGAACCTAAATCTGAGGAAACTCCTTTAACAATCTCTCAAGCAATAAGAAGTTATTCTGCAGTTATTAATGATCAGGATGGTTACACTAATATAAGAGAAAACAGGTCTTCAAATTCAAAAGTAATTACCCGAATTCTGGAAGGGCAATATTTTACGGTGCTTAAATCCGGTCAGTCTAATTGGTGGCCTGCCTTCACTCAAGACGGCAGCGAGGGATATATTCATAAAAGTAGAGTTAACTTGAAAAAACCGATTATCCTTGGACAATATCCCCAGGCATCAGAAAAGTATTTAACTACTGAAGAATTGCAAGACTTCTCAGAAGAGGAGCTTAACCTGATACGAAATGAGATATTCGCACGCTACGGCTATCGTTTCAAGAATCAGCGACTTAATGACCATTTTTATGAACAAAGCTGGTATGCGAAATTAGATAAACTGGAAGCTAGTGACGATGCCTCCACTTACCTATCTAAAATAGAAAAAATCAATATTGAACTGCTACTAAGTACATCGTGCAAAAAGTTCTTTAATAATTTTAATTTAGCTTTCAAAAGAGAAAGC
>JBGTQJ010000040.1:0-83118 GCA_041941305.1 Saprospiraceae bacterium | reverse complement strand
GAGTAGGCAATGCAAATACTTCTATATCTTTTGAATCACTGTTGGTACAGCCGTTGCCATCTGTATAAGTATAAGTTAATGTATGCGTTCCTGCGCCTGCTATGGCAGGATTGAAGTCTGCCCCGCTCACGCCAGTTCCACTAAAAGTACCTCCACTCGGAGTAGCGACTAATGCTACCAATCCATTATCGATACACACATCTGTTGGTTGGGTAAATGATGGAGTAGGCAATGCAAATACTTCTATATCTTTTGAATCACTGTTGGTACAGCCGTTACCATCGGTATAAGTATAAGTTAATGTATGCGTTCCTGCGCCTGCTGTAGCTGGGTTGAAGTCTGTCCCGCTCACGCCAGTTCCACTAAAGGTGCCGCCTGATGGGGTAGCTACCAGGGCTACCAAGCCATTATCGATACATACATCACTGGGCTGTGTAAATGAAGGAGTTGGCAAAGCAAACACTTCAATGTCTTTTGAATCACTATTCGTACAGCCATTTGTATCTGTATACGTATAAGTCAATGTGTGAACACCTACTCCTGCAGTTACAGGATTAAAGTTGCTTCCACTAATTCCTGTGCCGGAAAAAGTTCCTCCCGATGGACTTGCAGCTAAGGCTACCAGTCCAAAATCAATACACACATTACCAGGTTGAGTAAACGTAACTGTTGGTAAGGCAAATACTTCTATGTCCTTGGAATCACTGTTTGTACAACCGTTTGTATCAGTATAGGTATAGGTTAAAGTATGAGTGCCTACACCTGCCGTAGCTGGATTAAAGTTCGTCCCACTCACGCCAGTCCCACTAAAGGTTCCGCCTGTTGGAGTAGCTACCAATGCTACCAGCCCATTATCAATACACACATCACTTGGCTGGGTAAATGATGGAGTCGGCAAGTCAAATACTTCAATGTCTTTACTATCACTGTTCGTACAGCCATTGCCATCTGTGAAGGTATAAGTCAAGGTATGGGTCCCGGCACCTGCTATGGCTGGATTAAAGTCCGTTCCACTCACACCTGTTCCACTAAAGGTGCCGCCACTTGGACTTCCAACTAGCGCTACCAATCCATTATCGATACATACATCAATCGGTTGGGTAAAACTAACAATAGGTAAGGCATATACTTCGATATCTTTACTATCACTATTGACACAGCCATTACCATCGGTGTAAGTGTACGTCAAAGTGTGTACTCCAACTCCTGCGCTTGCTGGGTCAAAGTTACTGCCACTAATTCCTGTGCCAGAAAAAATTCCACCGCTCGGACTTGCAGCTAGTGCCACCAAGCCAAAATCAATACACACATTGCCAGGTTGGGTAAAGCTAACATTTGGTAGTGCAAAAACTTCTATATCCTTGGAATCACTATTCGTACAACCATTGGTATCTGTGTAAGTATAAGTTAGGGTATGAACACCTGCGCCTGCGGCGACAGGATTAAAGTCCGTACCACTTACCCCTGTGCCACTAAAGGTACCGCCACTTGGGGTTGCGACTAATGCTACCAAGCCATTATCAATACACACATCTGTTGGTTGGGTAAATGTTGGAGTCGGTAAGGCAAATACTTCGATGTCTTTTGAATCACTATTCGTACAGCCATTCGTATCGGTGTAGGTATAAGTCAAAGTATGTGTGCCTGCTCCTGCTGTTGCAGGATTAAAGTCCGTACCACTTACGCCTGTTCCACTAAAAGTACCACCACTTGGAGTTGCTACCAAGCCAACCAGACCATTATCGATACATACATCTGTTGGTTGCGTGAATGTAGGAGTCGGTAAAGCAAATACTTCGATGTCTTTACTATCGCTATTGACACAGCCATTTGTATCTGTATAGGTATAAGTCAAGGTATGAGTTCCTGCTCCCGCTGTGGCTGGATTGAAATCAGTTCCACTTACGCCTGTTCCACTAAAGGTGCCGCCACTTGGAGTAGCTACCAAGGCTACCAAACCATTATCGATACATACATCTGTTGGTTGGGTAAATGTTGGAGTCGGTAATGCAAATACTTCGATGTCTTTACTATCACTATTGGTACAGCCATTTGTATCTGTATAGGTATAAGTCAATGTATGCGTACCGGCGCCTGCTGTAGCAGGATTAAAGTCCGTTCCACTAACTCCCGTTCCACTAAAGGTTCCTCCTGTTGGGGTTGCTACCAATGCTACCAATCCATTATCGATACACACATCTGTGGGTTGGGTGAAAACTGGGTTTGGTAAAGGATGTATTGTCAATGTCACCCCTGTCCTCGTTGCACTCACACATCCATTGATGGTATTTCTAGCTTCTGCATAATAGGTCCCTGCCATCGTTGGAGTATAGGAGGTGCTACCCATCGATAATTGCGTGCCTCCTGAAGCTGAATCATACCAATCTGCTGTCTCATCAGTACCTACTGTGACTGTCAAAGCGGGTATCACAGCACCATCACATATCTCC
This sequence comes from Saprospiraceae bacterium, assembly GCA_041941305.1. Lineage (GTDB taxonomy): Bacteria > Bacteroidota > Bacteroidia > Chitinophagales > Saprospiraceae > JANSWP01. The sequence goes on along the minus strand of JBGTQJ010000040.1, from coordinate 80,668 downwards.
TTATCTCCATCACTTATTGGTGGGTCCACTGTTGGACAATTACATACAGGGGAATTAACTACCTGCTGTGTCTGACAATTGGTAGATGTGAAGGTAGCTGTAATGGTCACACTGTTACCTACCAATACCCCTGTTACTGTATAAGAACCACCTCCATTATTATTCACCGTTCCCTCACTTGCTGTAACCTGGTCTGCATTGGTTGTTAAATCAACATCATAAGTTAGTAAATTCGGAGCACAACTCGTTCCAATGATGTTCAAGGTGGGATTGTCATTCACGGTGACTACTACATCATCGGTATCAACACAACCATTCACATCCATTACGGTAACTGTATAAGTTGTCGTGGTTGTTGGACTAGCTACTGGATTTGCAATATTGCTAAAGTTCAAACCAGTAGTTGGAGACCAGGTATAAGTTAAGGTTCCATTTCCACTGCTTCCTACACTGGCATCCAGTTGGGTACTTGCTCCATCGCAAATATCCACATCACTTCCGGCTACAGCTGTGGGTAGACTGAAGACTTCAATGTCCTTGTCTTCACTATTCGTACAACCATTGGTATCTGTATAAGTATACGTCAGGGTATGGGTGCCAACACCTGCTGTTGCTGGATTGAAGTCAGTTCCGCTAACTCCAGTTCCACTAAAAGTGCCACCGGATGGTGTTGCAACCAGTGCAACTAAACCATTATCTATACACACATCTGTGGGTTGGGTAAAGGTCACTGTTGGCAAAGCAAATACCTCAATGTCTTTTGAATCACTGTTGGTACAGCCGTTGCTATCGGTATACGTATAAGTCAAAGTATGAGTGCCAACACCTGCTGTTGCTGGATTAAAGTCCGTCCCACTTACTCCAGTTCCACTAAAAGTGCCACCGGATGGTGTTGCAACCAGTGCAACTAGTCCATTATCTATACACACATCTGTGGGTTGGGTAAAGGTCACTGTTGGCAAAGCAAATACCTCAATGTCTTTTGAATCACTGTTCGTACAGCCATTGCTATCTGTGAAGGTATAAGTTAAAGTATGAGTCCCAGCGCCTGCTGTGGCTGGATTAAAGTTTGTTCCGCTCACGCCAGTTCCACTAAAGGTTCCTCCAGATGGGGTAGCTACCAGTGCTACCAGTCCATTATCGATACAAACATCTGTTGGCTGGGTAAATGAAGGAGTGGGTAATGCAAATACTTCTATGTCTTTTGAATCACTATTTGTACAGCCATTGCTATCTGTGTGGGTATAAGTCAAGGTGTGAACACCTACTCCTGCAGTTACAGGATTAAAGTTGCTTCCACTGATTCCTGTTCCTGTAAACGTTCCGCCGCTTGGACTTGCAGCTAAGGCTACCAGTCCAAAATCAATACATACATTGCCAGGCTGTGTAAACGTAACTGTTGGCAAGGCAAACACCTCAATGTCTTTACTATCACTGTTTGTACAACCATTGCCATCTGTATAAGTATAAGTTAAGGTATGAGTACCGACTCCTGCTGTTGCTGGATTAAAGTTTGTTCCACTCACGCCAGTTCCACTAAAAGTTCCACCGCTTGGAGTAGCTACCAGTGCCACTAAACCATTATCAATACACACATCAATTGGCTGTGTAAATGATGGAGTCGGTAAAGCAAATACCTCAATGTCTTTGCTATCACTGTTTGTACAGCCATTGCCATCGGTATAAGTATAGGTCAAGGTATGAGTACCGGCGCCTGCTGTAGATGGATTAAAGTTTGTTCCACTCACGCCAGTGCCACTAAAAGTTCCACCACTTGGGGTCGCCACCAATGCTACCAGCCCATTATCGATACACACATCACTTGGCTGCGTAAATGATGGAGCGGGTAAAGCGAATACCTCAATATCTTTTGAATCACTGTTTGTACAACCATTGCCATCTGTATAAGTATAAGTCAAGGTATGGGTTCCTGCTCCCGCTATAGCTGGATTGAAATCTGTTCCACTTACGCCAGTGCCACTAAAAGTGCCGCCTGTTGGGGCTGCTACAAGTGCTACCAGCCCATTATCGATACACACATCAATTGGCTGCGTAAATGATGGAGTGGGTAAAGCAAACACCTCAATATCTTTTGAATCACTATTCGTACAGCCGTTGCTATCTGTATAGGTATAAGTCAAAGTATGTGTTCCAACACCTGCTGTAGCAGGATTAAAATCCGTTCCACTTACGCCAGTCCCACTAAAGGTGCCACCTGATGGGGTTGCCACAAGTGCTACCAGTCCATTATCAATACACACATCCATTGGCTGTGTGAATGATGGAGTTGGTAAAGCAAATACTTCAATATCTTTTGAATCGCTATTGGTACAGCCGTTTGTATCAGTATATGTATAAGTCAAGGTATGTGTGCCTGCTCCCGCTGTAGCTGGATTGAAATCCGTTCCATTTACGCCTGTACCACTAAAAGTGCCACCACTTGGTGTGGCAACCAAGGCTACTAATCCATTATCAATACACACATCTGTTGGCTGGGTGAATGATGGAGTCGGTAAGGCAAACACTTCGATGTCTTTACTATCACTGTTTGTACAACCATTACCATCTGTATAAGTATAGGTCAAGGTATGCGTACCCGCACCTGCAGTAGCTGGGTTAAAATTCGTACCACTCACGCCAGTGCCACTAAAGGTACCTCCACTTGGGCTTGCAACCAACGCCACCAGTCCATTATCAATACACACATCCATTGGCTGGGTGAATGATGGAGTTGGCAAAGCAAACACTTCAATATCTTTGCTATCACTGTTTGTACAACCATTACCATCAGTGTAATTATAAGTTAGGGTATGCGTGCCAGCGCCTGCTGTAGCTGGATTAAAGTCCGTTCCACTCACACCAGTACCACTAAAGGTTCCGCCTGTTGGGGTCGCTACCAAGGCTACCAATCCATTATCAATACACACATCTGTTGGCTGTGTGAATGATGGAGTGGGTAAGGCAAATACCTCAATATCTTTATTATCACTATTGGTACAGCCATTGCCATCGGTATAGGTATAAGTCAATGTATGCGTTCCGGCGCCTGCTGTAGCTGGATTGAAGTTCGTACCACTCACTCCAGTTCCACTAAAGGTTCCGCCACTTGGACTTCCAACAAGTGCAACTAGTCCATTATCGATACATACATCTATAGGTTGTGTAAATATAACAGTTGGTAAATCAAATACCTCAATGTCTTTATTATCACTATTTGTACAGCCGTTGCCATCAGTGTAGGTATAGGTCAATGTATGAGTGCCAAGACCTGCTGTAGCTGGGTTAAAGTCGGTGCCACTAACACCAGTACCACTAAAAGTACCGCCTGAAGGGCTGGCTACTAAGGCTACTAAACCATTATCGATACATACATCCGTAGGTTGTGTAAAGGTCACCATTGGTAAATCATTTACTGTCACAATTGCACTGCCAGAGGTACTCGCTGTACAACTATTCGCATCTGTTACACTAACTAAAGTATATGTCGTATTACTTGTTGGGGAAACATTAATCGGGTCTCCACTTGTATAACCATTCACTGTGTGATTGGCTCCATCATTGTAAACAACTGTATGTGGTCCGGTGCCATTGGTGATCGTCACTGTCAAATCTGTATTGTCTCCTGTACAAATGGAAGTCGTCCCAGAAATAACTCCCGTAATATCAAACCCAGTCCCCTCAATATCAAATGTGTAAGGATTTTCATCCAGGTCATCATTGGCTATCGATACGGTGGCACTTCGAGTGCCGGTCGCAGTGGGATCAAAAGTGATATCAAAACTGGTCAAGCCACCTCCACTGCTCACAGTTGGTGATGGCGTAGCAGTTACGGTAAAATCACTCACATGACCTGTAATTTCTACTATCGTACTACCATTGAGATTTAGTACATCTGTTCCTGTATTTTCTATTACAAAGCTGTGGACTTCTGTACAACCACCCAAAGCAATAGAACCAAAATCTGTATCATCGCCAGGAATTGGATTGGTACTTCCACTCACAATGGAAGTATTATTGCCTTTCACATCCATCTCTGGAGCCAGTCCCGTTCCCTGTATTGTAAAATTGTAGGGGTCTTCGTAAAAGTCGTTATTTTCTATACTTATTTCTGCTGTGCGAAGACCACCAGCTGTTGGATTGAACTCAACTGTAAAAGTCGTCATGCCATTGATACCCACAGGGCTGCTTGGTTGAGCCGTCACACTAAAATCACCAGGATGGCTGCCTCCAATACTTACAAGAGGATTACCATCCAAAGTCAAACTGGCAGTTCCCAGATTCTTAATCGTGAAAGTGTGACTGTCTGTTCCACCATTTACAGAGACATCGCCAAAGTCGGTATCATCTGTAGTAGATGGAATGTTATCTCCATCCACAATCTCCATATTCTGACCTTCCACCTGCATATCGGGAGCAGTTCCCGTTCCCGTTCCAGTAATTGAAAAGTTGTAGGGACTCTCAGTTGCATCATCATTGGCTATGCTCACTTCGGCATTGTGAACTCCTGCCACATCTGGAGCAAATTCAATTACAAAAGTGGTAGAACCATTACTCGAAACAGGCGTACTTGCCTGAGTCGTTACTGAAAACTGAGATGCTCCTGTTCCAGTAATCTCCACAACAGGACTGCCACTCAAATTCAAATTCATCACACCAGTATTCGTAATCGTAAATGTATGAGATGCTGTATTTCCATTGATATCCAAACTGCCAAAGTCCGTATCATCTCCTGTATCCGGGGTATTGTCGCCATCTTCTATCTCCAAACTATTGCCTAGAACAGTCATTTCTGGGTCAGTACCCGTTCCCTGAATAGCAAAGGTGTAAGGTGATTCATCACAATCGGTGTTTGTAATACTCACTGTTGCATTATGGGTAGCTACAGTAGTTGGTGAGTAGGTAATTTTAAAAGTAGTATTACCACTCCCGCTAATCGGAGTCGTTGGATTCATACTTACGGAAAACTGACCTGCATCCGCACCAGTAATATCCACCAAAGTTCCTCCATTCAATACCAAATCTGCCGTTCCATCATTTTGAATGGTGAAGGTGTGTTCTTTGCTGCCCACCACTATTCCCACTTCTCCAAATTGAGTATCATCATTCACACTTGGGCTATTGCTACCACTTGCAATCGAAGTACTATTGCCTTCCACATCTATCTCAGGATGTGCTGCAGTATTCACAGTAATTGATTGTGTTGTGCTAAGACATGTATTATTATCCCGAATCTGAATATCATAACTGCCCATATCCAATCCTGTAAATGTATGGGTATTGCCTCCAAAAGAAGTAAAGCTACCTCCATCAAAACTGTATTCATAAGGGGTAGCGCCACTATTTACTGTCAAAGCTATCTGACCATCATTCGCACTTGGGCAAGTCTCATCAGTCACCACTGTTGAAAAAGTAGGCAGGTCATTTACTGTTACAATCACATCATCTGTATGCTTGCAACCATTCCCATCTGTTACTTCAACTGTGTAAGTCGTAGTCATGGTGGGATCCGCAACTGGATTCACAATATTTGTGGCACTCAAGCCTGTAGATGGACTCCAGGAATAGCTTAAGCCACCTGTTCCGGAAGAAGCAGACGCATCCAATTGTGTATTGTCGCCATTACATATGGCTACATCATTGCCTGCATTGGCGGTTGGTAAACTGTTCACAGTTACCAGAGGGGTTCCTGATAAACTTCCCGCAATACAGCTATTCGAATCTGTAACACTTACCAGGGAATAAGTGGTGTTAGCAGACGGGCTTACCGTGATATTTGCACCGCTCGTGTAATTGTTTTCTGTAATATTGTTGGTTCCATCATTATATACAACCGTATAAGTAGCTGCTCCACCTGTTATTGAAACCTGCAGATCTGTACTTTCCCCATTACATATGGTTGCTATACCAGATAAGGTGGCACTGATATCAAATCCAGTTCCCTGAATGTCAAAGTTGTAAGGGTTTTCGTCACAATCGTCATTCGCAATGCTAACTGAGGCAGTTCTTAAACCAGTTGCGCTAGGGTTAAATGTAATATCAAAGCTTGTACTACCTCCACTTGCATTAACTGTACCAGCAGGATTGACTGTTACCGTAAAATCTGAAGCATGGCTTCCAGTTATCTCTACAATGGTTGCTCCATTGAGATTAAGGGTATTATTACCACTATTATTGACTGTAAATGTGTGTACTTCTGTGCAACTATTGATGCCTACATTTCCAAAGTCGGTATCATCAGCAGTATCTGGAGTAGTATCGCCATCTGCAATTGAATTGCTATTACCAACCACATCCATTTCCGGATCAAGTCCCGTTCCTTCAATAGCATAATCATAAAGCGCTTCATCACAATCTCCATTGGAAATTTCTACAGTAGCAGAGCGCGTTCCCTGAGCAGAGGGGTCAAAAGTAACCGTAAAGGTGGTAGCGCCACTACCAGCTATGGAAGCAGGCAAAGTAATCCCTCCAACCGTAAAATCCGAGGTGTGGCTTCCTGTTATATTAATAGCAGTAACAGGCATAGATCCTGTACCCGTATTTTCAATCGTATAAGTTTTGACCACCGTTCCTGAACAAACCACCTGATTGCCAAAATCGGTATCATCAGAAGTAGAAGGTGTGTTATCTCCATCTACAATAGAGTTGTTATTTCCCTTAATATTTATCTCTGCAACACCACCACCCTCACCACAGGCTACATCTGAAATCGTTGGAGAAGCACTATCGTAGGTGATATCTCCAAACACACAGCCAAAATGACTGGCATCTGTGCAATCTACAATTGCATCCGGTGCATTGCCTGCTGTGTCATCCACTTTATAATAGGCTACCAAATTGGCATCAGTACCATCCAATTCAGTATTCATGTTATCATTAATTTCAGTAGTACTTCTGGCAACATTCCAAATCCTGATTTCATCTAGCTTTCCGTTTAAGTAATTTGAATCACTATCGGAATAAATTCTACCAAATACTAGATTATGCGTACTGTTGATAGCGCCATTGACAGTACCTGTTTGAGTTTGTTGAACACCATCCACATAAAGTTTTAAAGTGCCTGACTCTCTCACTAATGCAGCATGATGCCAGGTATTGGTACTAACCGCCCCATTTGAAGTAATCTGAACAAAAGTCCCGCTATCGTCAATTACACGTGCAAATAGCAAATTATTATTTCGTAAATACATTCCGTATTGTGAGGTCGTATGAATGGTCACGGTTCTTTTCCCCATCAAACCCTCATAGGAAGCTGCACCGGAATATTGGAACCAACATTCCAAAGTAAAATCACCACTAAAATTCAAATCTGAAGCGTCCTGAACCTGTACATAATCACCGGAACCGTCCAAAACAATTGAAGTAGAATTGACCGCCGCTCCAGTCCCCTGAATTACAAAATCATAAGGCGTCTCATCGCAATCATCATTTACAATACTGATGGTCGCCGTCACCGTACTGGCACTGCTTGGTGTATAAGTCACCACAAAAGTTAAATCAGCTCCTCCATTCGCAATGGATGTCCCGGAAGGTTGAGTTGTGACTGCAAAATCACTACTACCGCTAATATCTACAATGGGACTTCCCGAAAGATTTAGGGTCGCATTTCCCGTATTTTTGATGGTGAAAGTATGGGCTTCGGTATTGCCAATTAAAATGGTACCAAAATCAGTATCGTCTCCTGTATCCGGCGTCGTATCTCCATCTGCTATTGAGGTGCTATTGCCCTGGACATCCATTTCGGGAGCAGTCAATGGTCCACAGCTATTACCAGAAGTTACACCACCTGGTTCTACCCAATTGGATGTACTTCCGGAAAGGGCAAAGTTGGTTAAGGTTCCGTCATTATTATTTGAGGTCAGGTCATTAAGGGTCGTTTCTCCACTATTATTTGCACCTGATACCCCTTGGTTAAATTGATAATAAGCAACAAATCCAGTTTCTGAACCTGTCAATTCACAATCTTTAAAGAAATCAATTTCGTAACAAGTTCGGGCAATATTCCAGATACGAACCTCATCCAATTGACCTGGGAAATACCTGCCAGTGCCAACGATTCGACCTATTTCTGAAACCACATTACCCATCGGGTTGCCGTCAGTACCTTGATCTTCAAGTATTCCATCTACATAAAGCGAGACCTGGTTTGTTCCAGAACCTTCTTTTACAAATGCTACATGATGCCAATTACCATCATTAACACTCGTTGAACTGGTAACTACCTTTCCAGAAGAACCTTTCCAGTAAACAGCTTTTCCACTATTTCCATTATTGATATCAAAGGTAGAACGATGGCCATTACTAGATACATATTGAGAAAACATGACATCGTGATCAGTCGTAGTCGTTTTCATCCACATTTCGAAAGTCCAGGCATCACTTGCACTGGAAGTTGGCAATAATGCACTAGTCAAATTGACATAATCATTGGAGCCATCAAAATCGAGGGCTGCGGCGGGATTGGCACCAGTTCCCTGAATATCAAAATTATAAGGGTTTTCGTCACAATCATCATTGGCAATGCTGATGGTCGCCGTTACTGTGGACAATCCACTCGGCGTGAAAGTGACTACAAAAGTTAAATCCGGACCACCATTGGCAATTGAATTTCCTGATGGTTGAGTAGTGACTGCAAAGTCGCTACTTCCACTTATAGCCACAATAGGATTTGCTGTAAGATTAAGAGTTTCCGTTCCAAGGTTTTGTATGGTAAAGGTATGCGCATCATTGCTTCCAAGTCCAATAGAACCAAAGTCTGTATCATCTCCTGTATCCGGGGTTGTATCACCATCCGCAATATTCTGTCCATTGCCCTGTACATTCATTTCAGGATCAATACCATTGCCCTGAATGGCAAAATCGTAGGGATCCTCATCACAATCATCACTGGCAATCTCTACAGTTGCAGACCGGGCGCCTAAATCACTGGGGTCAAAAGTAACTGTAAATGTTGTAGAATTTCCGGGCGAGACAACTGCGGGAAATGTAATTCCTCCTACCGAAAAATCACCCGAATGGGTCCCACTAATGCTAATCGCTGTCACATTTAAACTACCACTAGCAGCGGCATCATTTTCTATGGTATAGGTTTTTACAACTGTACCAGAACACACACTTTGATCTCCAAAATCGGTATCATCTGTTGCGCTGGGAGTCATATCTCCATCCACAATGGTCATATTATTTCCCTTCACATTGATTTCAGCAAATACAAAAGTACCGCAACTATTACCAGAAGTAACTGCTCCAGGTTCTTTCCAATTCGAGGTACTTCCTGAAAGTGCAAAATTGTTCAATGAACCATCGTTACTATTTGAAGTGAGGTCGTTAAGGGTCGTTTCACCACTATTATTGCCACCTGCTACTCCCTGATTGAATGCATAATAAGCTAGCAATCCGGTTTCATTTCCAACCAACTCACAACCCATATGAAAATTGATTTCATCACAAGTACGAGCTGTGTTCCAAAATCGAACTTCATCAAACTGTCCTTCAAAAAATTGAGAAGGGCTGGCACCATCGTATTCCTGCCCGATACTCCACTTACTGGATGCAGAAAAATTAAAACTACTGGAATAGGGGTTACTACCTGATGCTGGAGTTTCCAGGTTCCCATCTATATAGATAGTTGTGGTATTGCTGCTACAAGAGATAGCAACATGGTGCCAATTATTGTCTCCGATATCAGTAGTCCCACTAAAATTGGGACCTGCATTATCATTGATGAAAAATTGACCGTTTCCAGCGCCAGATAGCATGTGGAAAAGATGTTGAGCACCAGAGTTCTCACCAATAAATACAGGATTAACACCTTGCAATGTTTTGTCTCCTTTCACCCAAAACTCAATGGTAAAGGTGGTTAGACCATTCATTTCATTTTGAATCGCATCTATATTGACATAATCATTCGTACCATCCAAATCCAGGGCTGCTGCTGGTGTACCTCCTGTTCCTTGCAGTACAAAATCATAAGGGTCTTCGTCGCAATCATTATTCGCTATGCTAATGGTTGCTGTCTCCGTTGTATTTCCACTTGGAGTGAAAGTCACATCAAAAGTCAAATCCGAACCTCCATTGGCAATAGTAGAACCAGATGGCTGCATAGAAACAGCAAAGTCAGAACTACCGCTAATAGCTACGATGGGAGAGCCTGAAAGCTCCAAATCTGCATTTCCCGTATTTTTTATCGTAAAAGTATGCGTATGACTACCTCCCGTAGGGACATCTCCAAATTCTGTATCATCTGCTGTATCAGGAGTCGTGTCACCATCCATAATGGAGGTACTATTTCCCTGAACATCCATTTCCGGCATGGAAGTACCACCAGAGCAAGAATTACCTGTGCAAACTGCCCCTGGTTCGACCCAATTGGAAGAGGTACCTGAAAGTGCAAAATTATTGAGCGTGCCATCATGACCAGCTGAAGTTAAATCCGGCAGATTGGTCACGCCTCCATTGCTACCTCCTGCAGTTCCCTCATTGAATTGCCAATAGGCGACCAGATTGGCTTCATTGCCTGCCAATTCACAATCTTTATCTGCTTGTATTGCGCTTTGACTTCGAGCAACATTCCAAATTCTCAACTCATCCATTTGACCATCCAGACGACAACAAGTTCCCTCCAAACCGCCTCCAATAGATATCGAATTGGTATTACTTATGTTTGCATTCCAGGCGCCAGAAATTGTTATTGACTCAGAAACCCCATCTACATAAATAATTGGCGTTGTTCCGGAACGAACAAAAGCAACATGGTGCCAATTTCCATCATTAAATGTATTATTCGTAGCGGCTGATTGGCCCGCAACTATTTCCATTTGAAGTTTACCCGAAGCAATAGTTGTACGCCACCATCCAACAGGAGTCCCATTTCGTTTATCTGCAAAAACAACAAAATTAGAAGCAGTCGTCTTAAACCACATTTCAATGGTAAAATCTCCAGTTCCAAAATTGAATGTCGTATTATGAGGAACGATTATATGATCATTTACCCCATCAAAATCAAGTGCTTCCCCATTTATAGCACCCATCATTCCAAAATTATAGCTACAAAAATCTCTCAAAAAATCATCCACTGTGTAGGTTTCAGAAGCTACTGAAACATCCGAAATCAAATTGTTATGTTGCTGGGAATTGAATTCTCTATTCCCATTCACCGGAAGTCCGTCTTCAACAACGAACTGGCAAAATGATTCTTCCATGTGAATATTTCCACCAAAGATCTGCTTCGGGTTTAGTCCCAATATTCCCAGCACGATGAGGGCTTTCATCATTTTTCTTCCAAACTGCATTGGGAAAAGGTAGCTTTGTTTCATAAGTCTATTTTTATTCCCGCCATCAAAAGCGAGCTTCTTTTTTTAAGTGTTTTGAGGTATCGGTTTTATCGGACTCCTGATTGGGGTGTTATTCTAACATGACCGATTTTACCGGGCTTCTTTTTCCTTCTTGACCATTGGAAAACAAGACCTGAACTGCGTAATTGTATATGATGTTTGGCTTTAGGGGTTCGGGATCAATAAACTCGGATGAATCGCCTGGAACTTTTTGGTAAAGATCCACGTATCCAGACCCGGTTGATTTTAGAATCAAGATCTCCCAGGTCAAACCATCAGGAATCCCTTGAGGATTAATATCCAAATCCCAACTGACTACAGATGACTTGTTTTCTGGACTTGGCAGTGCACTTATTTTGTCCACACCAATTTTTTCTACTTCAAATCTTAATTTTCCACTGTACACAGGAGAATCTTCTGAAACATTTTCCGAGTCATCTTCAGCCCGAATCTTGTATTCATAAAGAACATCCAGTACAATAGCAGTGTCAATATATAGTACACTATCCCTGTGATTGGTAATGTGAACCTCCTGCCATTCTTCCCCGCTTTCATATTGCCTTCTGAAAACATAATATTTGGCAACATCATCACTTGGACTTCTGCCCCACTTTACATGAATGGCTCCATTATGTCCTCTTGGGTTGGAAAAGCTGGGTGCCATGGGCGGAACTTTGTCCGGACGCTTTAATTTCAGAACGGGTGTCGTTTTTCCCCGATTGTTTCTTTCATCTTCAGCTGCCAAAACAAAAAACAGGTATTTATTGAGTGTTACATCCTGAACTTTATAGGAATAGGTGTTACTGGTTAAGGGTTTTTCGTTCATCAGTGAATATTCATCCTCCCCATTATTTGAAAAATATAGCCAGTACCCCAATACATCATCCGCCTGACTGTGCTCCCAATACAATTTTACGGTACCATCGTCTTCAATTATTCCGGTGAATGATTCAGGAGGTGGGGGAGGAACGATATCTGGAACATGCATGTATTTATCCAGTGAGGTAGATGAATTTCCATTTACATCACATGCGGAGATTTTAAAATAGTGAGCTTGTTCTCCATTAAAGCCACCTTCGGGTTGATATACAAATTCTGTATCAAGCACTGTCAGTTTTTGGCTAATCGTATCAAAGGGAGCATCTTCAGATTGATGCCCAAACAAGACATAAAAGCCATCAAAATCATCCGGTATTTCCCCAGCATCCCAGCGTATAATGGCAGATTGTAGGGTATCATTAAAAATGGCGCCTTGAATTATGGGTCTGGGAGGTGGAGTGAGATCGATTGCCTGACCCTGAATTTCACTGTATTCACTAAACTCCCCAAAACTCGTTGACCCTCGAAGCCTGTAATAGTAGGTTTTGTAATTGGCTTCCACACTATCTATCATTGCATACTCAAAAAGCGGATTATCGGGATCTTCCATAAAAACGATCGGCTCTTTGCGAAGTGTTTCCCAGGAATTGCCATCCTCAGAACGGTCAACTTCGTAGGAAGAGAAATTCTTTCGGTTGGATTCCTTTTCCCATACGATTCGTATGGCTTTATCACGAGACTCTGCCTTAAATCCAATAGGAGAAGGGTCTAATCCTCTCTCATTTTTGACTTGCATTCTTGCACTCGCAAAGAAACTTGGTTGTGCCAATGATCTGACTGTATAGAAATATAGCGAATCCGGTTTTACATCTTTATCCACAAATCTTAATCCCAATACATCGGCAGCCAGAGGTGAACGTTCTGCAGAAAACAGAGCAAATGCCCACCTGTTTTCAAAAAATTCGGCTGATTCGACAAAACCGGATGCCAAGTCCTCTCCTTCCTTACTATACAATTGAGCCGCTGCCAACAAAGCCATACTGTCTGTTTCAACATTTCCTTCCAGCGAATCCTGTGGCCAAGGTTTTACGATAGCCAGCTCTTCAATTTCACCAAAGCGTCCTGCCCTCCGTTCAATTGAATAGCCCAATTGATTTGATTCTCCCCAAAATTTAGCACTGTTCGGTCCCCATCTAAGTACAATAGAATCTCCATAAGCCTTTATGATCCCTTTCACTGCAGGCAAAACAACTTGCCCTGTCTGATTCATTTTACTTAGAGATATATTATTAGGAAAGGTAAATTTCAGCGTTTTACCTGGAGGAGATTTGACATAGAAATCGGAACCAATGCCTATTTCCAATTGCCCTTCCAATTCTTGCTCCTGATCGCCCATCAACCTGATAACATACCTGTATTTTTTCCCTTCAACTACAGTCGAATCTCTAAATGCCAATCCCACAGCACTGGCAATTCCGGGAAAGTCTTCAGCCTCCTTTACGACATAGTTATACCGCATTTCAGTGGAGTTCAGATCATTGGAAGGCTCAAATTGAAAAGTCGTATCATAAAGTAGCGCCCCAATTGGTTCCATCAAACCATCAAAGTCTTCTTTGTGGATGTTAAACCAGGTCGAATCCTTTGGTAGAAGTCTTTCAGCCAATACAATTTTATTGGCTCCTGCCTGACCTACCTCAAAACGCTCAATCTGATATCCTGCATTCAAACCATCCAGCCACTGGTAGGCATCCGCAGGATACCATCGGAGGGAAACAGCCGTTTTAGAAGCACTGGCTTCAATCAACAAGGTATCTTGCCCCTGGATAGGCATTATCCCAAGCGTCAATATTCCCAAAATGATTGTTAATTTTTTCAATCTCATTTTTTAGTCTGGTTTAACATTAAATCAATTCCCTATGGTATTGGGAATTTGTATTTCATTTGGTGATAACCAGAGTAATAATCAGCGTCTCTCGGAGAGGACGCTGATTGCAACTCCCCATTACCCTTTCATTATCAGAGCCCTTTTCAAGAAATTCTCTGTTTATCTCTCGTACCCTATTACTTCCACCTCATTCAGGTTCATGAATTCCTGATAATCATTGGCGAACTGCACTCTTAAATAGCGTGCTGTCGTTCCTTCCTTGACCTTTACCGTCCAGTTGAGCTTGCCATTATCATCTCGAGGTCCTTTGCTCCATTTAGCTTTAGCCAGAGATTCTGTATGATCCCTCGAGGCAGGAAATGCCTCATCTCCCAGCATTACATAGTATTTTTTAACTCGTTTACTTGCTATATTTCCTTCTCTATTATGGAATCTGATTTCTGATATTTCGTGTTCGCTACCCAAATCAATCGTCAACCAGGTTCCCGTTTGTTTTTTCGTCACAAAACCTGTATAGCCATAACTAGCAACCTCAGTAGTGTTTCCATTCACTGTTTTATTGGCTTTGTATCTACTTTTATTTTGGAAAGTGCTACTTGAAGAGGCGGTTTTGTTTAGCGCGACATTTCCAATACCAATGGCTGAAAAAGTAATTTCCTGAGTAGGGATAGAACCAGCCCCAGAAAGATTAAGCGTAAGGGTTTCGTTGTACTCCTGAATGCTCCCAGGTTCGAAAGTAACCTTTATAGAGGTACTATCCTGAGGCGCAAGAGTGGTCTTATCCAAAACAACTTTAAAACCATTTGGCAATATTGCCGGCAAGCTGATGTCCAGATTGGCATTGCCATAAGGTGCAGAATTCCAAATGATTAATCTTTTCTCTTTACTTGAGCTTCCAACCTCCGTTTTTCCAAAGGCTAGTTCTGTCTTCGAGGAGTTATTCGGACTTTTTGCATTTGGACCAGTTACGACAATCGAGGCAGGTGGAGGTGAATCATGTCCCGGGGTACCATTGGGAGTCCCATAAACTTTGATCTCCGCAATATTCATGGGCTTATTATAATCATTGGCAAATTGCAAGCGCACATACCGTCCCACAGATCCTGCTGGCAAATCAATGAGCCAATTGGCCTTGCCATTGTCATTTCGCAAATCACTTTTCCAATCAGCCATTTGCAGAGCTAGTTCAACATCCTTGGAAGAGGGGAATGGACTATCACTGATCATGGCATAATATTTCTCAAACCTGTCTTTGCAACAATCAGTTCGATTGAATACTTCTATTTCATCAATGTCGAAATTTTCTCCCAGATCTATGTCCACCCAAGCGCCGTTCTCCGACTTGGTATGCATAACAGAGCCATGTTTCCAAATTCCACTAGAATTGCCATCTACAACCCGATTTACTTTTCCACCATAAGCCTCACTACTGGCAGTGGCTGTTTTGCCTTTAGCCATATTGGGTTTGTTGAATTCTAAACGATCCAGGTTAAACCCGGCTTTGTCTACCACCAACCTGATTACCTGTTCTCCAGCCTGTAGTTCTACATTCTGTTCGATCATTTTCCAAACTCCCCAACCTCCAGTGCTACCGGTAGATATTTTCCCTGATATATCATTGCCATCACTTTCCAAATACAAATCTCCTCCAGCACCCTTGGCCGCAAACCAGATTTCAGCACTATAAGTACCTGGTGTAGATACATCCACAGTATATTCCAGCCACTCCCCAGTGCTCATCCAACCAATGCCATACAGTTGTGGGCTCCCAAAAATGTCCACATCATCAGCGCGAGTATACTTGCCCCCCCTATTACCAGGAGTAGTATCAGAAAAAGCAATATCGTTACCACCTTCGTCGTAATTTTCTGCTTCAATGGTTCCTGGTATGGAAGCAGCTTGTCCACCAAATGGAGATTGAACGGCAACAGAAAACTCCATTTGGTCAAGATTAAACCCAGCTTTATCTACCACCAAACGAAGTACCTGTTCTCCAGCTTCTAATTCAATATTTTTCTTGATCTTTTTCCAATTATACCAACCCCCTGAACCTCCTGTAGCTACTTTTCCAGTCAAATTTTTGCCCTCACTTTCGATATGGAAGATACCTCCATTTCCTCCTGCTGCAACACTAAGTTCGACCGAATAAATGCCCCCATTTGCAATATCTACCGTATATTCCAACCATTCACCAGTCTTTAACCAACCAATACCTATTACGTTGCCTTTCTTAAAAATATCCACATCATCATTACGAGTATATTTACCTCCACTATTACCCGGACTTGTTTCGTTATGGGCCACGTCCTGACCACCTTCATCATAATTTTCAGCTTCAATAATACCTGGTATAGTGGAAGCTGTATTGCCAAAGGGGATTTGCGGAGGTAAAACTCCGGTTGCAGTAAGGTTGATTTCTTTTGCTGTAACAGAACCTGCACCACTTAAAATGAGTGTCACTGTCTCCTCATAAGTTTTGGCAGCAGTTGGAGCAAAAGTCACTTTTACAGATTTGAAATTCTGTGGTTCAACGGACTCATTGTCCCAAACGATGTTGAATCCTTCAGGTATTTCATTCGGCAGACTAACTACTAAATTATTGGCCCCTTCGGGAGCAGCATTCCAGATCTTCAGCGACTTCTCATTGCTTTGAGCACCCCTGTCCGTATCTCCAAAAGTCAATGTCGATTTTTCTGCTGCATTTAAATTTTTTGCATTACCTCCAGTCGATTTGACTGACGCATGAAAACTGACAGGTGTTCCAGAAGAAATGAGGTTTCCATAAACCTTTATTTCCGCAAGATTAAGATTCGCTTTGTAATCTTCTGCCAATTGCAATCGAACATAACGCCCTTTTGTACCTTGTGGAACAGGAATAATCCAACTGTCATTTTCCAAATTGGCTGATAATTTACCTGATTTCCAATTGGCATTGAGATCGTTGACATTCATCGAATAGGAAAACTGTTCATCATCAATTAGGACATAATAATTATCAAGTTTTTCCTTACAACAATCTGTTCGATTATAAATCTCTACTCCAAAAATTTCATACTGTCCTTCCAGGTCTATCATCACCCAGGAGCCTTGCTGGTCACCTGTTGCCATTACAGAATTGGATTTCCAATTCCCATCTCCATTGCCATCGACTACTCTATCAGGCTTTCCTCCCGAAGAAATACTACTTGCGATTACTGGTTGATTTGTAGCTACATTGTTCAATGGCTTCACTTCAAATTTATCGATATTGAAGCCTACTTTTTGAGCTACCAAACGCAATACCTGTTCTCCTGGCTGTAAATCAACAAATCCAACAGTTGGAGCATAGCTAGACCAAGCTCCAGTGTTTCCGGCATGGATGGTTCCTGTCAGGTTTTCTCCTTCTAATTCCAGGTAGAATTCTCCTGTATCAGTGTTTGAGGAAACCAAAAATTCGACAAGATACCTTCCTGATTGGGCAACGTTTACAGTGTACTCCAACCACTCTCCTTCTTTTATCCAACCAACAACAGTCTTTTGATCGGAATATACTTGTAGATCTACTTCCTCTTCTGGTCTATATTTTTTACCGATATTTTGCTTATTTGAATCTTTGTAGGTAATGCCCGGCCCACCATAATCAAAATTCTCCGCCTCGACAATTCCAGGTAAGGCGATTGGCTGTCCACCATAAGGTGCCCTCTTGCTGGTACCTTTTAAATTGATGACCTTGGTAGCAAGACTAACTGCGCCCTCTATTGCGAGCTCAACATTTACATCATAAGCATTGGCTTTAAGAGGTTTAAAAATCACTTCCAGGGTAGCCGATTCCGAAGGAGAGATGATCACTTTCCCATCCTGCAACCTATCAGAATCAAGAATAAAACCAGTAGGGTTTTCCGGCAAGGTAATGACCAAATCATTGGCCGCAGCATTGCCAGTATTCCAGATAAGTAAATTCTTATTCCCGGTTTCTTTTCCCGCTACTTTTTCACCAAAACTCAGTTCTTCTTTTACAGCTGCATTGTTGAAGTCGCTTGCATTACCAGAGGTAATTTTGACCGAGGCAATTGGCTGAACTCCTTTTCCTTTTAAAGCAATAACTTTTTCTCCTGGTTTGTTACCAATATTCTCAAGAACCAATGTTAGATTTCCCTCATAGGCTATGGCTTCTTTAGGATCGAAGCTGACTTTTAAATTAGCACTGGAACCTGCTTGAATTGTGGTTTGGTCAGCTACAATTCCTTCCCATTTTGCGGTAAAGCCTTCGGGTATATCCTCAGGAATTGTGGTGATAAGATCAGCTCTGTTAGCTCCTTCCTTATTCCATACTTTTATAATAACTGTTTCTTTAGGATTGCCAATTGAAAAATCACCAAAATCATAAGCATCCAGCATTGCGTCTGTCAAAGCGGAGTTTTTGCCTTCCGTAGTTTTTATTCCAGCAGACATTTTTCCTTCTCCCGACAATTTGATGTTGAAGTTTTTGACCTTGTCTGTCCCCTTCAATATCAATTTCAGGGTTTCTTCAAAGGAAGCAACTTTATCCGGTTTGAATTGAATTTCAGCTTCCACCTTAGCCTTAGGTTCAATTTGAACTGATTTAATTGCAGGGTCTCCGTTTAGTTTTACGATAAATCCGGTTGGAAGGGGGTCAGGCAAATTGACAGTCAATGGACGACTGCCACTTTCATTGTTCCAGATATTTAATTTTTGGACCTCACTCTTTGCCTTGATAATCATCTCTCCAAAATCCAGTTCTTTTTTCTGCTCCCCGTTTGGATCATTTACAGCTTCATCAGTCACATTAATAATGGCGAAAGGCAATACCCCTCCTCCTTTTAATGCAATTTGATGGAGGATTTCTTTTCCTGCTTTTTTGAGACCCAAATCCAAAACCCCTGTATATGATTCTGTACCAGATGGTTTGAAAATCACATCAAGAAGCACAAAATCTCCTGGTTGAATGGTTCGCCTCAAACTAGTGCCCCCACTTGACCAGTTAGCTGAAAATTCAGCTGGCAATGTTGAAGGGTCAGGGAGTATGACTTGAAGCGCTGCCCGATTGCCTTTCTTATTCCATACCTTCAAAGAAAGAATGCGCTCCTTAGTCCCTTGAATCAAATCTCCAAAATCCAGGTCTGAAACAGCCTGATCATTTAGCTTAGAGTCTTCACCAAGGGTGGCATGGATTTCTCCAGGTAGAATGGCTTCTCCTTTCAGTCGAATATCTTGTACAGTGGTATTTCCAGCTCCGGTCAGGCTCAATTGAACAGTTTTGTCAAAGAGTTGAACATCTTTTGGATTGAATTCAACCTCTAACATGGCGTATTCATCTCCAGGTATTTCTACTTTTTTCGGATCCGGACTGTCCTTAAACTTTGCAATAAAGGAGGCTGGAAATTGTTCAGGTATTTCAACCCCAAGCACTTTGCCTGCAGGTTTGGTATTCCAAATGCAAAGTGTCATCGCCTCACTGGTATCCTTCAGAATGGTTTTGGTGAAATTAATTTCATTCTTGTCTGATCCCTCTTTGGTATCCGTTGCAGCCGTAACCTTAATTTTTGCATCCGGTAAAATGCCTTTTCCATTGAGCTTGATAGTGTAAACAGGATTGGCAGCACCTGTAACTTCAAGATTTAACTTCTTATTATTGTAGGCTAAGGGTTCAGAAGGGTCGAATGCAACACTTAAAGTTGCAAACTCACCTGGTTGCAATACCTTATTGTCTTTGTCTAAATCAACAATATAACCAGTCGGTATCTCAGAAGGTAATTGTACCCTCATGAAGTCGCTTCCTTCCTCTGCTGAATTCCAAATCAATATTTTTTTCGATGGAGGCGTTTTTTCAGAAATTAACACTTCTCCAAAACTCAGTGTTTGTTCTTCTTTAGCAGATAAATAATTATTGCTATTCACATTAGAGGCGGTAGCTTTTATTTCAGCAAGGGGTACCGTTTTGACTCTAAATCTGTCAAGATTGAACCCTCCTTTTTCGGCCACGATTCTCAACACATGGATACCCTCTTCTAGCGAAATTCTCTTGCTCACCTTCCTCTCAAATTCTTTTAAGCCGCCAGTTTTTCCCACATTGATGGATTGAGCCAAAGCTTCTCCACCTTTTTCGATGTAAAACTTCCCTCCACCTGCATCTGAAGCAACCCAGAGTTCAGCAATGTATTTACTCGTGTTTTTTACAGAGACCGTATATTCTACCCATTCGCCATCTTCAATATTGCTGAGCGCCAATACATCTCCAAATTTTGAAATATCTACTTCTTCTTCTTTTCTATAACTTCCTCCATGGTTTTTAACCGTATTATCCTTGTAGGCGATGCCTTCTCCTCCCTTGTCAAAATCTTCAGCCTGAACCATATTTCCGGGTATCACGATTGGTTGACCACTAAAGGGTTTTTGCAATGCATTGCTAAATTCCACATAATCCAGAGTAAACCCTCCTTCCACGACGACCAGACGAAGGATCTGTTCACCGGCTTCGAGTTCAATGTTTTTGCTACGATTATTAAATTCGTTCAATCCACCTGTATCTTCTAAATTGATAATGCCCAGCTTCTGTCCCTTATTGCCTTTCAATTCAATTTTACCTCCGGCTGAACCAGCTGAATATCTAACCTTAGCAGCATATGTCCCCGCCTCCGTCACATTCACTGTATATTCCAACCATTCTCCGTTTTCCATTTCATCCACTACCCTGTTTCCGCCTTTTAACCTGATATCAACATCATCCTCTCGATATTTTCCACCGGCATTGTCAACCGTTTTGTCTCTAAATGTGATAGATGGACCCCCAACATCGTAATCTTCCGCTTCAACAGTTCCTGGAATTGAATGAGCATTTCCACCAAAAGGAGACCGCAAGCCCTTTCCTGAAAGGGTCACCACTTTTTTACTGATATTGTTTAAACCTCCCAGGCTGAGACTAATCGGGACATCATTGTACATCTCAGCCAAAGGTGGCTTGAAGTTTAGTACCAGAGTTTCACTTTTTTGTGGAGCAATGGTGATTTCCCTGAGACTATTGTCCTGATATTTTGCCCAATGTGTAGAATAGGGCTCCTTATCCTTGGGAAGGACTACACTTAATAGTCGACCATTTTCAATCGATGTGTTCCAAATCTTCAAGGTTTGTTTCCCTGCTGGAGCAACAGTAGTCAAGTCTCCAAAATCGATGGTTATTTCATCCGCCAGGAGGGAATCCAAATTCTCCGCTTCGCCATCTGTAATTGCCATTTCAGCCATTGCACGGACACCCCTTCCTTTAAGTTGGATGATCTGTCCCTCGTTTTCGGTCAATTCCAGTGTCCGAATATTTTGTGTCTCGTCATACACAAACTCATTGACATCAGGCTTGGCAGGCACCTCTGGATTAAACTCTACCTGAATATCTTCTGATTTATTTGGTGCGATGCTTAAACTCGCTTCTTCTTCTCCATTATATAGAACTTTAAAACCACCAATACTTGCAGGTAACTTGAGGTTCAAATATTCTCCTGATGAAGATGTCTTGTTCCAAATTCTCAAAGTTTTGCTGGGCATAGAATCTCCTCTAATAATGACATCTGAACCAAAATCAAGTCTCGTAACCGCAAAATCATCAATGGTAGAATCTTCGCCTTCAGTAATTTGAGCAACTGCAGCTGCTCGCACCCCCGTCCCTATAAGAGGAATGTCCTGATTAGTATCTGAAGTCAGGCTAAGTACCTGTGGATTGGTAGTCTTATCATAAACCACATCATTCTTGAAGGCATCTGATGGGATTTCCGGATCAAAAACAACTTCAATATCTCTTGGAAGACCCGGTGGTATGACCAAATCTCCACCCTCGGTATCCTTGTGTTTAATTTTGAATCCTTTATGGCTGGTAGGCAAGGTGAGGTATAACAACTCGCCGTTAGTGGGTGCTTTATTCCATATTCTCAAAATTTTGCTCGGTTTTGGTTCACTACCCAGGATGAAATTTGAACCAAAATTTAACTCTTCTGGCCAATCACCGTTAACGGTAGAACCCGCTCCTTCAGTTATATGAGCCAAAGCAGCTGCTCTTACCCCTGTTCCAACCAACTGGATGTTTTTATCATTATTTCCAGTAAGATCCAGAATTCGTGGATTTTCGTCTTGATTGTAAACCTGTGTATTTTTTGCAGGATCTATAGGCACCTCTGGTTTAAAAGTAATTTCCAGATCTCTTTTATCTTTGGGAGCAATGCTTAATTTAGCATTCTTAATCCCTTTATGTCTTATTTCAAAACCCTTTAAATTATCCGGTACTTCTAGTTCTAAATAGGCTCCGTTAGTTGGCGCCTTGTTCCATATCCTCACTATTTTAGTGGGAGGCTCAGAACTATCAATAATGACATCTGAGTCAAATTTTAATTCTTTGGCTGCTCCATCACCAATAGCCGAATTCTCTCCCTCTGTAAAATGAGCTACAGCAGCTGCACGTACTCCAGTACCACTAAGTAATATGTTTTGTGCTGTATTTTCAGTCAAACTCAGAATCTGAATATTTTCTGACCCGTCATATATTTTTTTATTGTCGAGGGGATCCGCGGGCACTTCAGGATCAAAAACAAGCTCAATGTTTTCTGATTTGTTAGGAGCAATACTTATGCTTCCCCCTATCTTGTCTTTATACATTACCTTGAAACCCTTCAAATCTGTAGGAAGCTCAATGTCCAACAATTCTCCGTGGTCAGGGGCTTTGTTCCAGATAGTTAGGATTTTAGTGGGTAATTCTTTGCTGCCAATAATCACCTCTGTTCCAAATTTCAATTCATCGGGAGTCTTCAATTTGATATCAGAACCCTCAGTAATATGTGGGACAGCACTCGCCCGCACTCCTGTTCCAATGAGTTGAATGAGATGCTTTCCATCTCCTATTAGATCAAGTTGCTGTGAATTTTTAGTGGCACTATAAACCTGCGTATTTTCTGTTAGGTCGGCGGGAGCTTCTGGGTCAAAGGTTATTATTAATTCAGCTGGTTGCTGAGGTGCAATACTGAAACTAGCTCCTTCTTCCCCATTGTAGGTAATGTTAAACCCCTTTAGGTTTGTCGGAAGACTAATGTTTAACAGTGCACCGTTTTGTGGTGCTTTGTTCCAGATTTTCAGGGTTTTATTTGGGAGCTCTGCTTCTGGAGTTCCAATAATAACATTAGAACCAAAATCAAGTTGTACTGGAATAGCTGCATCCTTACCTGAATTTTCCCCTTCAGTGATGTGTGCAATTGCCGCAGCCCTGACTCCCGTCCCAATAAGTTGAATGTGCTGTTCTTCGCCGCCTCCAAAATCGAGCATCTTTGGGTTTTCAGTTTCACTGTAAACCTGTGTATTGTCATTTGCATTTGCCGGAATTTCAGGATTAAAAAAGACCTCAACATCTTCGGATTCTTTTGGAGGGATACTTATTTGCTTACCTTCTTCTTCCTTATGTTTTACTTGAAAACCGCCTATTTCAGTAGGCAATGTAAGCGTCAAATAACTTCCATTCTCAGGTGCTTTATTCCACAATCTCAATACTTTTTTTGGCAGATCAGCACTGCCAATAATTGTATTGACATCATAATTCAGTTCTTCAACTGCATCTTCAGTAACTGCGGAGTTTAAACCTTCAGTTATGTGTAACACTGCCGCTGCACGCTGACCTGTTCCAATCAGGCTAATATCCTGTGCTGTATTCCCTGATAAACTTAGTACACGAGTATTTTGACTTTGAGCAGGGTCCTGATTGTTTTGACTATAAACCTGAGTGTTTTGAGTAGGATCCGAAGGCACTTCAGGATCAAACAGAATGTCAATTTCAACTGAATCTTGAGGAGCAACACTTATACTACTTCCTTCTGCACCGTGATATTTCACTTTAAAACCTCCAATATCTGTAGGCAAATGGAGATTCAAATATTCCCCATGCTCAGGAACAATATTCCAAATCCTCAATTTTTGACTTGGCAAAGTCCCACTTCCTATTATCACACCAGTTCCAAAATCAAGTTGAGTAGTTGCAGTTGTTTGCTCATGCGGTTCAGATTCTGTTGTAAAATAGGGTATTGCCTCTGCTCTAAGCCCCGTTCCGATCATTTGAATGCCATTGCCTGATCCTTCGCCTAAAGACAGCGTCCTTGGGTTTTCACTCTGGCTATATACCTTTTTATTTTCTGCAATATCCGATGGAGGCTCAGGGTCAAAAATGATCTTTATCAATTCGGAATCTTGTGGAGCTATCTCTAAACTTGCTCCTTTTTTCGTTCCGTGCATCACTTTAAAGCCACCAATATCTTCCGGCAAATTGAGCTCAAGAAAAGCACCATCATCAGGCACCAGGTTCCAAATCCTCAATTCCTTCTCCTGCAAATCATCGCTTCCAATAACTACATCCTTATCAAAATTAAGTGCCAGAACATTTTTAGCTTCTTTTCCCGAATTAACCCCTTCTGTGGCATGTACAATTGCCGCTGGACGTACTCCTGTCCCTATTAAGGGTATGCCTTGATCCGTAGCTCCTGTCAAACTGAGAAACCGTTGAATGTTATCTTTATTATACACCTGGGTATTTTCTCTATCATCAGATGGAGCTTCCGGGTCAAAGAATACTTGGATTTCAGCTGATAAGCCAGGAGCAATACTTAGATTAGCACCTTCTTCCTCGCCATGCTTAACCAAAAACCCTCCTAGATCATGAGGTATATTAACATTTAGCAATTTGCCAGAGGCTGGTGCTTTATTCCAAATTCTCAAAGTTTTGCTATCCAAATCTTTACTGCCGATCACTTGTTCCGAGGCAAAATTGAGATCGACAACAGCTGAACTTCCTTTTTCTGAATTGGCTCCTTCTGTAATATGAGCAACGGCTTCAGACCGTACACCTGTTCCAATCAATTGTATGCTTTGATGGTTTTTCCCAATTAATTTAAGAAATCTCGGATTCTCCTCTGTATTATAAATTTTATCATTATCCGTCGACACTGTTGGTACTTCCGGAGTAAAGACAACTTCAACATCTTTCGAATCACCAGGGGCAATCATCAGCCGAACGCCTTCTTTCTCTCCGTGTTTTACTTTAAATCCGCCAATATCTTTGGGAAGCGTAATGTCAAGGTAAGCGCCTTCTTCCCGAACAGTATTCCATATTTTTAGAATCTTATTTGGTGGAGAACTCCCCTCGATAATGACACCTGTTCCAAAATTGAGTTTAGTAACGGCAGAAGCTTCTTTCTTTGAATTCGCCCCTTCCGTAATGTGACAAATTGACCAAGCTCGAACTCCTGTTCCCTCCAGTTGAATATCCTGTTCTTTTTTACCTGTTAAGTTTAGTATTCGTTCATCATTTGAATTATTGTAAACTTTACCATTTGTATACGGATCCTCGGGAGTTTCTGGGTCAAACACCACAGTTACATCTTCAGAACCTCCTGGCTTAATGCTCAAACTGGCGCCCTCTTCTCCATCATGCTTGATTCGAAATCCTCCTATGCCAGTTGGGAGTGTTAATTTGAGGAGTTTTGAACCTACAGGAGCTGTATTCCAGATTCTCAAAGTATGTTCCTGTAACTTCGTCTCTCCGATTGTTGTAGCACCTTCAAATAATATTTTATCCGTAAAAGTTAAATCCTTACTCGAATTTTCTCCCAATGTTACATGAGCAATCGCCTCCGCCCGTACACCAGTTCCATATAGCGGAATCTTTTGACTAAAACTTTCTCCAAGACTAAACACCCGGGTATTTTCCGTTTCATTATAGATCTGTTTATCTTTTTCTGCAATTTCAGGAGCTTCGGGATTAAAAATCACCCGAACATCCTTCGGCTCTCCTGGTAAAATACTCAAAGTCGAGCCTACTTCTTCTCCATACTTGACATCAAAACCGCCTATTTGTGTCGGAAGAGTAATTTGGAGTAATTTCCCTGACGCTGGCGCTTTATTCCAAATTTTCAAAATCTTTTCTGGCAACTTTTCACTTCCTATCATTACCTCTTCATCAAACCGAAGTTCAGTAGCCGCCAAGGACTCAATGGTAGAAGTCGCACCTTCTGTGATAAACAACTCAGGTTCTGCTCGAACACCCGTCCCCATTAATTGAATGTTTTGTGCAACATCATCTGTAAGGCTGAGCAACCTTTGGTTTGTCGTTTCATTGTAGACCTGTGTATCTTCACTAGCTTCTGTCGGAGCTTCAGGATTAAAGGTGACTTCAACATCAGCAGAAGCGCCGGGAGCAATACTCAGGCTTGCCTCAGCTTCTCCTCCCTTTTCTTTTATGATAAATCCCCCGATACCGACTGGAAGCGTTAGATCCAAATAAGCATGTCCCTCAGGTGCAGTATTCCATACTTTTAAAATCTTCTTTGGAAGATCGCTTTCGCTACTCCCAATTACAGTACCTGTTCCAAAGTTGAGTACGTCAGCTACAGTTGCTTCCTTGCCGGAGGTTTCTCCTTCAGTAATATGAACTGTGGCAGCAGGTCGAATACCGGTTCCCGTTAGACCAACCTGGATTCCTTCTATCGCCAATACAGAATTGGTAGGATCATAAATTGATTCATTCTTCGTCGCAAGGTCTGGTGGCTGTGGGTCAAAAGTTACTTCAATAACTTCCGACTCATTCGGAGGAATGGACAAGGTAGCTCCTTCCTCTCCATTAGAAGTAAATTTGAAACCTTTGATATCCGTGGGCAATGTGAGACTTAGCAATTTGCTGCCTTCCCCCCCACTGTTCCAGACTTGAATCAGTTTGCTCGGCAAGTCAGTACTTCCAAGAGTTACATTTTCTTCAAAAACGAGGTTTGTCAAGGCATCATCCTGAATAATAGAATTACTACCTTCTGTAACATGTATTGCAGCTTCTCCTCTCAATCCTGTCCCTAAAAGAGGAAGATTTTGCTCTGAGTCACCGGTTAGTGCAAGGCTGGACTCATCGTATACCTTGTCATTTTTTGTCAGGTCTTCTGGTGCTTCAGGATCAAAGGTGACGACAATATCTGCCGAAGTCTGGGGAAGTATTTGTATTACCCCGTTGCTGGCTTGAGGAGAATAAAAGGAAAACCCTGGAATCGAAGAAGGCAATGAAACTTCTAAAATTTGCCCAGTAGCAGGAGCAGTATTCCATACTTTTATAGTTTTTTCTGGCAACTTATCAGTCCCAATAATCACAGGATCATCAAACCTGAGAAAAGTAGCCGCCTTAGCTGTAATAAGCGATTCAGCACCTTCTGTAAAGTAGATTTCTGCTTTTGGTCGAACACCAGTTCCGACCAATTGAATAGCCAGTGTTTCGTCTGCAGTTAAACTCAAGTTATCCTGATCCACAACAAATTCGTTAAGGCTCGGGTCTTCTGGTGCCTGAGGGTCAAAGCTTATTTCAATGTCTTCTGATTCATTAGGGGCTATGCTCAAGCTTGCCCCTTCTTCTCCTTTATAAGTGACTTTATAGTTGAGTATATCTGTAGGTAAGTCAATCTCGAGGTAGGCTGCATTGTCAGTAGATTTATTCCATATTTTCACGGTTTCAATGGGCAAGTCTTTGCTACCAATCGTTACCGGATTATCAAAATTGAGTTTTGCGATTCCCGGTTCATTAATTTTGGATGTTGCCCCCCGCGTTACATAGACTACTGGAGCTGGTCGATCTCCAGTTCCAGATAGGAGAATATCCTGGCTGGAATCATCCGTCAAACTCAATTTTATATCTTTATAAATTGCATGGTTTTCAGTGGGTTCTTGCGGATTTTGAGGTTCAAATACCACCTCAATGTCAGCAGATGCTTTAGGCGGGATACTCACCGTTTGGCCTTCCTTTCCATCTGATTTGATTTTGAATCCACTTATTTCAGTAGGGAGCTCCATTTCCAGGTAGGCTCCATTTTCTGCTGCAGTGTTCCAGATTTTAATGATTTCTGATGGCAAGTCAGCACTTCCAAGAGTAATCGGATCTGTGAATTCAATGGTTGTCGCAGCATCTGAAGTTATTGTCGATTCAGCACCCATTGTAATATGGGCTGTACCTTCCTCTCGCTTTCCTACTCCCTTAATGGTCACATCCAAACTTTCATCCTCAGCTGGACTAAATACCAGATTGTACTCCGATTCGTTATCCTGAGGATCAAAAGGTTCATTCGGGGTAAAGTTTACTGTAAGTTCCACTGGCTCTCCAGGCTCAATGCTGAGCGTATTATTTACCACATCAGGAGAACTGAATGTGAAACCATCGGGACTAACTGGCAGTAGAACTTCTACTATACCCCTTCCTTCGGACCCTACATTCCAAATCTTCAGCAATACAGGTTCAGCAGGTTCATCTCCAAAGGTAATCGTACCAAAATCTACCGTAGGAACTGCATCCGAATCTACAGTAGATTCAGCACCTTCCGTAATCTTTAGACTGCCATCAGGACGTATATATTTACCTGAAAGCAATATATCATTCGCAGCATTGCCAGTGAAACTGAGCCTCACATTATCGTAGTCACTTTCGTCATCCTCTATATCTTCCGGGATTTGTGGCGCAAAGCCCAATTCTATGGTTGCGGGTTCATTGGGTAAAATACTCAAATGATTATTCACCGCATCCGTGGAAGCAATACTAAAACCATCAGGAGCTGTCGGAAGATCCAATTCTAAAGTTCCCCGATTTGCAACACCGATATTCCATATTTTCAATATTCTGGGACCTGGCGAATCCTCCCCAATGGTAATCGTCTCAAAATCGATATCCGCAACCCTTTCAGAAGAAGGTGTAGAAGTGGCACCTTCTGTAATGAGGACCTCACCGGAAGGACGGACACCCATTCCCGAAAGCAAAATATCATTGGCTCCATCATCAGAAAAACTCAGGGCAACATTATTGTAAGTCCGATCATTTTTGGTGATTTCTTCCGGAAGCGCTGGATTAAACTGAACTACCACTTCTGCATAATCGTCTGGTTCAATGACCAGTTGATTCTTCTCATTTGCATCCTCTGTGCTTAGCACAAAGCCCTCCGGGCTCTTTGGCATGTCCAAAGTCAGATCACCCCGTTGTTCCGAACCAACATTCCAAATCCTTATACTTCGCTCTGGCAGATTTTCGGTTCCAAAAAGAACATTATCAAAATTGACGTTTGTTATAGCTACGGAATTGATATCCTCATCAAGATCCCCTCCTGTAATTTTGGACGAAGCCTCAGGTCGAACACCCGTTCCGGTAAGCAATACCCCATCACTACCTTCTCCCAAAATATTTAGCGGCACATTTATATACTTGTTGTCAATTTGGGTTGGGTCGCTTAACAATTCCGGTGAAAATTTCACCTCGATTTCCGCAAAATTATCTGGTTCTACAATGATGACTCCTTCCTGATTGGCATCCTTGGAAGAGACGGTAAAGCCAGCAGGACTCTCGGGAAGATTAAACTCCAGCAATCCCCGAGCTTCAGCACCATCATTCCAGACCTTCAAAATATGGGCCTCTCCGCTACCTTCTCCCAGGGTCACGTTATCAAAAGTAATGCTGGTTACAGGGTCATTAGTTATGACTGATTCCTTACCCTCAGTAACTTTTGCAGTAGCTGATGGGCGGATACCTTTCCCAGACAAATTAATTATTCCATATCTAGTAGAATATGGAAATCTAATTTCAACATTCTCATAAACACTTTCAGTTTCTTCATAATTTAAAGGGGCTTCGGGATCAAAACTCAAAAGAACGGTAGCAGCTGCATTGGGAAGGATGCTCAACAAACCGTTTTCATCTGCATCTACTGAGCTAACACTACATCCATTCAAATTGTCAGGCAAGGTCATTTTTAATAACTGTGCATTTTCACCTCCCCTATTCCAAAATTTCAAAACCTTTGGTGTTCCTGATGGCTCTCCGATTGTCTGATCTTCAAAAGAAATGTTCCTCACCCGATTTGAGGTAATAACTGATTCTGCTCCTTCTGTGATACGTAAAAAAGCTTCAGGTCGCACTAATTTTCCAGATAAGAAGATATCCTCATCTGGATTATCGGTTAGGCTGAGTCTTACATTGGAATAGATAACCTCGTTCTGGTTAATATCTTCAGGAGGTATTTGAGGAAAGCCTATATAAAATTCACCAGAACTGCCTCCTTCAACATTCCAATCAAATACTTCACATCCACTACACAAAAGCGAATTATCATGAACAGGAGTTAATGTAAAACCAACCAAGTCTTCTGGTTGATTAATCTTTAGAAGTTCCGCTGCGAATCCCCCTGTATTCTCTATTCTAATTTTCCGTAGCTCAGGGGCATAATCTCTTTCTCCTATCTCTACAGTTCCAAAATCAATATTCTTGGTTTCTTCCCAAATATACTTCCAAGAAGAGCCTTTTTTATGAAGTAGAATTCTTGCAGAAGCATCTGTTCGAACACCTTTACCAGAGTAAGGAATTTCCAGTAAAGTGACAATTTCATTTTCCGAGACCCTGTGCCATAGTTCATAAGTACCAAAATAGTCATACTCTTTTCGAAAATAATCTTCTGGAACTTCATTCCAAAATGGCAGGAAGTTGAATTCTAATGTTATATCAACTTCAATAAAATCACCTGGTTCTACAATATAATACCTTCTATTAGCTTGGTCACTTAGGCGTTGATGTTTAACATATTCATTTTCATCAAGAGATATTCCAGCGAGAAATGTATGATGCTCTTCCCCACCAATAACACCATGATCCAAATACAATACACTCCTGTCTTTATGTCCGATATTCCATATTTTTGCTTTCCAGGTTTTGGTATATGTATCATCTTCAAATACTATGTTACCAACATCTAACTTGCTGATTCCTTCTGAGGAAAACTCAGAGTTTTCTCCAAGGGTTATTTTCAATTCTGGCTGGGGTCGTTTAACTGCCCCTGATACGAGAAACTGGGGGCTCAAGTCACCTGTAAAGGTAATCGGGACATTTGTATAATGCTCCAGAAGGTTATACGGGTCATCTGATAAAGTCGGAATAAATCTCACTTCAATTTCCGCAAAATCATTCCGCGATAGTGCAATATTTCCATCTTCATCTGCATGCCTTGAACTTATTTGAAACCCTTGAGGATCTTCGGGCAATGTAAGATGAAGTATGCTGCAATGTTCGGGACCTTTATTCCATATCTTAAAAATAGCAGGGTTATCTTCAGTTTCTTCAATCTCTACCGTGCCAAAATCAAAATGTTCCAAAAGATCACTTCCAATGACAGATTCCTGTCCTTCCGTTATATGGGCAATAGCAGTAGGACGTTGAATTTTTGCGGCAATTCGAAATTCTTTTGACCCATCTTCGGATAATTGGTTAATTATTTCAAAAGTACGTTCATTTTCTCCTTCTTCCAATGTATTGGGATCCGGCAGAAACCTGACTTCCAGAAAGGCACTTTCCCATCGTTCTATTGAAAGCTTATTCTCTGTAATCTCTGTACCAGTTTCATCATAATAACTAAACCCGGTTACATCGGGGAGCAGAAAATCCAAATTAGCCGCTCCCCATTTGGAGTCATTCCAAATTTTGAATTTCTGACTTTGCTCTTCATCATTTTCACCAAAAACAACATCTTCAAAATCCACACCTTTTAACACCTTGCCACTAATTGTTGCCTTTCGTAATTTTGGATTACTGTTCCAAAGTTTAGTTATAGTTCCATTAGTTTCAGTTATTTTTCCAATAGTTACAGGACGTAACCCTATACCGGAACAATAAATGGTTCTTGTCTCAATTTCATCGTCTTTAGAATCATAGTAATATATTCTATTTCCTCCACTATATGAATAAGAATCATACTCCCAAGACACTCCAACCTCAAGAGGAATGTTATCAAACCGTTTTTCTTCTTCATTTAAATCTTCCGGATAGTCTGGATCGAACCAAATTTCTGTTGTAAACTCTTCTTGTGGAGAAAGAGAAATTTGATAAAGGTTATCACCAGGTATCTTTAGCGCATTAGGTATATCTGCCAAATCTTTTATGTAATGATAAAAATGATCATATGTTTCATTTTCATAAAGTCTAAAATAAATAGGTAAACTTCCTTCAGGAGCTGTATTTTTAAAGGTCAATTTTTGCACACCATCATCCGTTACTTTTCCAAAATTTAAACCCTGCTCAAGAATATGTCCTTCAGCATCAAGTATGGCAAGTTCACCAGGTCTTTGTGCTGAGCCCTTTAATGTCAATGTATGGGTAGATTGCTGAGCATTCTCCAGTTGGAAAACCAATTCCTCTTCGTAGTTCTTATTCCCTTCAACTTGATCCACTGGCGGTTTAAACTCAATAAATATTTGTATTGAGTCGCCATTTTCAATCTCTACACTTTTTAATTCATTTGTTGGCTCATTAAAATAAACGTCAAAATGCTCAGGCATTTTTGATGGATCTGGTAAATGAACGCTGATATTTCCATCACCATGAACATTCCTTAAATAAACAGATTTTTTATATTCTGGGAAACTACTGAAATTAAAAAAATCAACATTACTATTCTCCGCATATTCTAAAGTGATTCCAGCAACAGCACCATTACTAAATTCAAGTTCCTGAGTTGGCTTGTAAGCATATTTGTTCTCAATCCAGGTCCTTTTTGAAATATCAAAGCCTCCTGGTTCAATAAAGCTCACTCTGATATAATTATCATCATTATATATAAATTTTTTCAATTCATTATGATTGAAAGAAATTTCTGATGAAAAACTGTAGGGATACCGATCCTCTTCTGGTTTTTCCTTTTCTATTGTACTTGCTATAGTCTCATCTGTGGGATCACATATCACCTTAAGCAGGGCGAAATTCTGAGGAGGAATTTGGACTATTTCAGTGATTGGAACCCCACCGTCCCACTCCAATCTAAAACCTGGTGGCAGTGGATCATCTTCTTTAATTATGATTTCTACATTGGCAGTTAGGCTATTTACAGGGGCAGTATTCCATATTTTCATCCGCTTTTCTACTTCCTCACCCACTCCCACTATCAATTGTCCAAAATTAAGGTCATACATCTCTACCTCCTCAAAATCATATTCTAGCCAATCACTATATTCTACACTTTGAATATCTACAAGGGTCGTTTCCTCTGAAGTCGGTACGATAATGGGATATCGTTGAACATCTGCAGTCAATACAATGGAGCCAATTGGTATGGTATAATCCCCATTATCATCCTCTTTTTTTATGGTTAAAGTTTCCTGAAAGGTTTTAACACCTTCCTGTCCCATACTACTTTCATCACCATTATCATAGTATGGGTCTTGACTGGGAATATCGAATAAAACCGAAAATTCCAAATAATCCTGGGGGTCTGCTTCTTGCGAACCTACCCAACTCTCTAATTCATCATCCACTATAGAAAAAGGGCTATCGTCACTTTCAAGGGAAAATTCAAATTCAAGCGTTTCTCCTCCTTCAGGAGCTGAATTCCATATTCTGAAAGCCTGCACAGCCTTTCTTGCTTTTTGATTACCTGTCTCCCACCATCCATTAACAAATAAATCCCCAAAATCATGATGGGACACCAATTGCTCATCTGTAAATTCCGGCACTACCCATTTATCATCCAATTTAGCCCAATAAGTATCAGTAGTAGTTATTGACCCTTTTGCAAGGGCAACTACCGATCCCTTCAGATTGATAGTCTCCTCTTCTTTTTCTCCGCTTCCACCATCATCTATTGTTAAAAGGATATTTTCATCATAGTTAGCTGAGCCTTCTTCTTCTGCAAGTGGAGGTTTAAACTGAACCTTTAGAGTAGCTGCTCCCTGAGGCTGGATGGTGACTTCATCAGAGGAAGATGCTTCCCACCAGACTTTAAAGCCTGTAACCTCGTCTATATTCATGCTTACAATTAGAGGGGCACTATTCTCAGGAGCTAGATTTTCGAATTCTATTTCCTGGATATTGCTGCTTTGTCCAATGTATAATTGATCAAATTCATCCAGGTATTGATAATAAGACGCATCTCCTGGTCGCTGTGCGCTGCCTGTTACAGTTAAATTGATTTGCTCCATATCAGGAAGACCCTCCACACCAATAGAGAATGTATTGCTGTATTCCAAAAGCCCTTCTGACTGACTACTGGGTGTAAACTCTATTTCTACTATTGCTGCACTTCCATTGGCAACAGTAGTTGGAGTAATACTCTTAATTTCAATGTTATTGTTTCCGGCAGTCGGCGCCGTCAATACCAGGTCATCACAGCCTTCTCCTCCAATATTCCAAAGTTTGTATTGAAATGTTTGCTCACCAGCATTAGTCATGATTGTTCCAAGATCAATATCAACGGTGGAAGATATGGTCTGTCCAGAAGGACTTTCCGCCGCCCCATCAGTCATGCTGATTGCCGGGCGCATAAAGCCGCTTCCAGTCAATGAAACCGTCTCTGTAAATGTAGCGCCCAAACCTTCGAAGGTGAAAACCAAATCCTCATTATAATCTCTAATCTCATTTGGCGTAAATGTAACCGTAAAGTCCTGCGACTCTCCGGCCGGTATGACCAGCATTTCGGGTGAAACCGTAAACTCGGAAGGCAGATCTTTTGGAGCCCTGACAACCAGAGAAAAACTACCACCAGCATCGTCATCGTTGCTGATGGTCAGCGCTTTGCTTTTGGGAGAATTCAACAAAACGCGATCAAAATTCAGTGAATTATTATCTCCCGTACTTTGGAAACTGGCAGGGAAATTTCCTTCCAAAGTGATCTCCTTTTCAACTTCCGTATTGTCCTGTTTGATTTTTAGCGTTCCCGTTTTTAGTCCAAGACCAGTTGGTTTAAATGTAACGGTGGTTTTACCTGACTGTTCTGCTTCCACACCACCACTTTCAGGGCTCACTTCAAATTCACCAGTTATTTCTGAATTCCAGTTTAGGTTAGAAGAAAAAGTACGCGTGTTCCAAATTTTCAGGTCTTTGCTCAAAGCATACTTTTGACCAGTTACGGGTATATAAGACAGTTTGGTTGGTGTGGGATCTGTCCAATCCGAGGAACTTCCACCTGTAACTGCAAGTACAGGAGCCGTATT
This sequence comes from Saprospiraceae bacterium, assembly GCA_041941305.1. Lineage (GTDB taxonomy): Bacteria > Bacteroidota > Bacteroidia > Chitinophagales > Saprospiraceae > JANSWP01. Next base: position 45,640 of record JBGTQJ010000040.1, on the reverse strand, counting down.
GGTGCCATTCCCCGTTAAAGGAATGACTTTTTTCATTCCACCACCAGTGATTGTCAGTGTACCAGTACGCTCACCAAGTTCATTCGGGGTAAAACTGACATTAAGAGGAGAAGAACCAGCATCTTTTGATTTTCCAGAAGATTGAGTCACAGAAAAATCACCGGTAGTTTTAGCCTTCCAGGACAGCGTAGCCTCGGTTGTCCAGGGCACATCATTCCAAATCAATAATGGAACATTGTCCGTCTCTCCTACAACAGCATTTCCAAAAGGAACAGACGCAATGGGTTCTCCTGACAGACTACTTTTATCCGCTGTCACCTTGAGATTTGTACCCTTTACTTGAAGTGTCAGACGGATCACTACTGTTTCAGCATTTCCATCGACATCTTCAAAAGTAAGATCTCTGGAATAACTGCCCAACGCTACAGTTGGTATTGCGGAAAAGGATAATTCCGCTGGTTTCTGATAACTGAGCGTTCCTGTCAACACTCCCTCTGTCGCTCCTTCCAACGTAAACCAGCCATTTTCCATGGTCGCTCGCCAATTCAAATCCCCAGTAAACTGGTTTCCATTGTTCCATATTTTTACTTTGTAAATTCCTGTGCTTTGTCCAGATATAGTTTCCCCCATATCAACCCTTTTAATTTGAGTTTCAAAAGGTTCTTCAGATTCAAATTCAGTCACAGATATTACCGGAAAAGTGTTTTCTCCAGTACCTTCCAGATTAATAGTATGACTCTCTCCATTAGCAGTCAGAACTAAAGTGCCAGTCCTGGTTCCTATAGCTGTGGGAGCAAATTGAACTGTAACAACGCGATATTTATTGGTCTTTGCAGAGCCAGATTTCTGTGCATCTTGAATTATAAAGTCGCCAGTTATTTCAGCAGTATAATTCAAGTCGCCAGCAAATGTGCCACCATTATTCCAAACTCTTATTTGTTGTTTTTGAGCTGAAACCTCACCAACTCGAACAGGATCGAATGTAGGCAAAGTAACTAACTCGTCATCAGTAATAGCCTGGCTAGTCAAAGTAGCATGAAGTGAAGATGGAGAATTGGTGCCCAATCCAACAAGATTGATTCTCTTAGGATTGCCAATACCACCAGAAATCGTCAGCCTTCCGGTACGCTCACCCATATCACTTGGTGTGCAAATAATTTCAACTTCTTCATGCTCTCCCAAAGCCACAGTACCACTTGATGGAGTAATTGTGAAATCCCCTGTTGTCTCAGCCGACCAATTCAATGGGCCGGCATTGTTGTCGCCATTGTTCCAGATTTTCACCTTCTTGGGTTCAGAAGGACTTCCCACCCCAGTTGCTGGAAATGGACTGAGGTTCTCCAGCATAGGAGCATTAATCTCATCGGCAATATCCTCTTCAGTATTATCTTCTTCAGAGGTACTCTCATCGCTTGATTCTGTCACATTAACCGAAGCTGGACCATATGCTATTGTTACAGAAAAATCAAATTCTTCGGTTATTCCAGCCCCGGAAATAATCAATTTCGCATTGTGGATTCCTGGTTTATTGTTTTCAGGGTAAAGGATAGCTGAAATGTATGTATCCTTTCCACCCTCTAGTTTACCATTTTTAGCATGTCGAAAATCGATCGTTTCGCACTCAACTTCGGCAGTCCAGTCGAGCGGTTGAGCAAATGGATTGTTTGAATTCTTGATTCGAACATGAAATATTCGTTCCCAATCATTAAAATCTGATGGTATGACTTCATCCTCTTCCAGCCATAATTTAGTTCCAACAAATTGAATAGACGCGGGAGCATTATAATCTCCCTGACCAGTTAAGACAATCCTTTGATCAGGCAGACCAGTGGCTTTCAGGATAAGCGTACCTTCCTGGTCACCGATAGCGTTGGGGCCATAGGTTATTTTAACCACTTTGTGCTTTTCGCCATTTAATGTACCACTCGATTGATCTATAGCAAATGGTCCCTCTATTTCTGCAGTCCAGTCAACAGGTGCTGCAAAGGCATCTCCGCTATTCCAGATTTTAATGCTTTGCGCGTCTGTCGTTTTTCCTACAGGAATGCTTTCAAAATCAAGCTCACCAATAGAAGTTCCATTCTTTACATTTTCAGAAGCGGCAGTAACATTCATACTGTTGCCGGTATAAGATCCCTCTCCAGTTAAATCAATCTCCAGGGTACTTTCTTCACTTTTTATGGTGAGAGTGCCTTGCCGATCCCCAAGGCTGGTAGGAGAATAGGTTACCTCAATTTCATTGGGTTTCAGGTGGGTAGCAGTACCACTGGATTGAGAGATGCTGAAATCGCCATCTACCGTTGCAGTCCAGCTTAATTGCTCAGCAAACTGGTTGCCGTTATTCCAGATTTTTATCTTTTTAGCTGGCAACGGAGTTCCTACCGGACTGGCACCAAATTCCAGTTGATTCAGAACAGTGGAGGTTTTTGCAGTAACGGTGGCATTCGTCACATTTAGCAAAGCCGCAGACGCTGTACCCTCTCCACTTAAGTTGATCGTTTTTTCCTCTAACCCGCCAAGAATTCTCAGTGTACCGCTGCGTGCTCCCATATCTGTCGGATTAAAGGTGACGGTGATTACTCTGGAGTCTCCATATTCAAGGGTTCCTTTTTTTGGACTAAAGCTATAATCCTGATTTGAACTGTTTGCTTTTTTAATGGACCACTTCAATGGTCCGGCATGTTTATCGCCTTCATTTGAAATGACAAACTTTTTGACTTTAGCTTTTGTACCCACCGGACTTGCATTGAATTCAAGCCCTGTTTCGGGGAGCTGAGACAAGGTAGCATCAGGCGCCGTATGACCTCCTGTACCTATCATATTAATAACCTGTTTTTGGTCACCACTGGATATGGTTAGATAACCCTTGCGTTCACCTACTCTAGAGGGTGAAAAAGTCACGGTAATTTCTGTGGGATCTTCACCACCCGAGATGGTTCCGCTTGTTGGGTTGATCGAATAATTTCCGACCACACGAGACTCCCAGGTCATATCATTTGCAAATGGACCTCCACTGTTCCAAATCTTTAACTGCTGGGTCGTTTTTTCTCCGACTGTAATTTCTTCTTCGAAGATAAAATCAGCCGTTAATAGTTCTGTTTCACTTGCTGCCTCCATTTTAGTGACTGCCACGGCAGCAGCAGTGCGTGTACCCGTACCACTGAGGCTTATTTTTTTATCATTGCCTGCTCCATCGCTGAGTAGGAGTGTAGCGGTACGTTCATTAAGATTCGTTGGAATGAAAGAGACTATCAATTCTTCTGAATCATTATTTTCTACTGAACCTTCACTTGAATTTAATGTAAAGTCAGTTTGTTCTTCTTCAAAAGTAACTGTCCAGTTTAAAGTGTTGGCAAATTCATCCCCCAGATTCGAAATCACCAGGGTCTGAGTCACTTCCGCTCCCACTGCACTTTCCCCAAAACCGATATCAGCAGGCAGGGCAGTTGCATTGGAACCAACAAGATGCTGAACCTCAAGAATAGCCTCACTCCGATCTCCATATCCAGTTAGCTGAATCACTTTCTCAAAATCTCCTGCATATACGGTCAGCGTCCCCGTTCTATCCTCCAGTTGACTAGGATTAAAAGTAACTGCAATTTCTCCCGGAGTTTTTATATCTGTAACAGTGCCATCAGCAGGCTTAATGGTAAAATCACCTCCCGTCACTTTCGCTATCCAACCCATGTCTTCTGAATACTCATCACCTGCATTCCATATTTTGACTTTTTTCTCGATCGAAGTACCTACCGGATTATTGTCAAAAGAAAGCGTAGTCAACTCTGTACCAGAGGATTCGCTTACTGAAACATCAGTAACTGCCAGGGCAAATGCAGATGGTTCGCCAAAACCCGTCAAATTAATAGGATAGTTAATTGGCTCTGGTGCGATTTCCCCTTTTATTTTAATATCCAGATTCGTTACATAGGGGCTTGCTGACAAAGGATTAAAAGTAACATTTAAGGTTGCACTTGCCTTGGGAAGAAGATGACCATTAGCTGGATCCAGTGTCGCCGTAAACCCTTCTGGCATTGTCTCAGGTAAAGTCAGGGTAATTGCCCCTTGGTCATATTTTGCGATGTTGGTTATTGTAAGCGACTGACTAATAGGAGTACCCATAACTTGACTACCAAAGTCGATTACATTTGTTTCTTCTTGACCAGAATTAGTAACCTGCATTAGACCCGGCAATGCGAGTTGAGCAAGTCGTTCTTTCTCTCGTTTCTTTTTAGTTGAAACAGTACCTCGTAAATAGTAAATGTCTTCATATGTTTCTTCCCAATTTAGAGTATTTTCATATTGACTTGAGCGCCAAACATATTTTACTTGAGCAGTTACTTCACGATCATTTCCCGTTGGTGTAAAGTAAATATAGTTACGTTCCGACGTCCTTCTGCCAGGAGCTAATTTCTCATAATTAGTTTCATTCTCTACTAAGTGAAATTGATTTTCTGTATCACCTTCAAGGATAAACAACGGATTCGTATTGCTATCCTCTGGTTTGATAAAAATCATATTATGTTCATTATCACGGTTGTATATTACTATACTTATTTCCTTACTCTCTCCTACTTCTACTTCTCCAAAATCATAAGTGGTTTCCCTTTTCATTAAGAGCATCTCTTTATCATCCGATATCTCAAGACATGGACTATATCCATAATAGCCATAAACATTAACTTTATATTCTGGGTTTTCATAGTCTTCTGAAGCAATGACCACAGTGGCTTTTTTAAATCCGGGGTCTTGATTCTTAACGTTAAAATGCACAACAAATCTCTCTACTATGTCTGTTTCCCAATTCGTTTCTGAGTGCAATCTAAAAGCATTTTTATCTGGGCCTTCAAGCCATATAGCATCAGAATATAACTCTAAGCTAGATTCCTCATGTCCTATATTCTTGATATTAAAGAATCTATGAGTATTGAATTCTATAAAATTGGAAAGATAATCCATTGACATTTCCTGTGGAACAGATTCTTCTCTTTCTGAAGGACATCCGATACAATCTTTAACCATTGTAGTCACCTCAATTACAGGTAAATGTTCGCGGGACCCTTTTATTAATAATTCCGACTCCTTAGTTCTTCCACTTTTAGAACTAATCAACTTCACATAGCCACGGTAATCATCCCCAAGTTCCAAATAATCTCCAGAAAACCGAAAAGAAACGGTGGCACTTTGTTGAGGTAAGATTACAACAGATTCTAAACGTGCTATTGTACCTTCCTGTACAAATCCAATATTATCAAACCCACCACTTGATGATTCTGGAATTACGACTGTTAGTGGCTCTCCTCCAATTGGCTCAGGGTTCCAGACTTTTAATTTCCCTGTTGGTTTTACTTGAATCGGAACTTCACCAAATCTGTATAGCCCAGTGCCACTTTCTTCAATAGTTGAATTAATGTTGGTCACCTTTACCATATCAGTAACTGCTTTACCCACAAGCTGATATTCCAGCTCACTTTTTTCACCTTCCAAGTTAGTTTTTATGGTAATGCTGGCTTTCCGTTCTCCAATCTCGGAAGGCTCAAAATTAAAGCTCATTTTACGTCCAGAATACCCTTTTATAATTACACTTGAAGGATTGTTTGGATATTTTATATTGGATTTTCTACCTGGAAAATCGAGAACATGGCCAGTAATTTTGTAGATATTCTCATAGGGAAGATCAAATCGAGGCTCAATGGAAGGATCATCTTGAAATTTAAGCTCAATATCTACTGGAGTGGGGTTATAAAAAAATAAATTCTTAGCCGCAGACTTATTAGAAATCTCAATATCTCCAAAATCAATAGGTCCTGTTGGGAAAGTAATTTTTTCCAATTCTTCTATAGGCTTATACCAAGGATCCCTTTTATCAAGCGAATAATTTCTGTCTACAAGATAAACTTCTATATCCCCTGGCTTGCAATCTCCATGTATAGAATACGTTTCGTAAAAAATATTTTGTTCAGATCCTGCGAGGTGATATCCCAACTTTAACTTGGCTAATTGTACACCGAAAGAAGTAGGACTGAATTTCAATTTAAAGAAGGTCTTTTCACCAGGACCAATGCTTGAAGCTGGCTCCTCAATTATCTCAAATTCACCATCGGTTTCTTCAAAATAAAGTCCATCATCAGGAAAAACTATTGTTTTGTCTGATTTGTTACGTACAGCCATTAAATATTCACCCTCTCCATTTACAGCAACCGCTCCAAAATTGATGTAATTTGTAACATTTCCATAAGAAGCCGTCTTATAAGCAGGTTGATAAGAAGTCAGTATCTGGGTTCTAAAGTCAAATTTTATATAGTCCAGGTTTTCTATATCTTCAGTGGGTTGTATACAAATGACATTTTTACCCAATGTAGAAGGGGCAAAGGTATTGGAATATAGATCAACGCCATTATGTATGACATTTAAGTTGACTTCCGCGTGTTTTGGGCTAAATCGCTCCATATTATAGGTCATCCCTGTGGCAGTATAAAGACCTAATTCTTTAACATTCAATGTGTAACACAACCGATCATTAGTCGATATATTCAAAACAAGACCATCTCCAATAATGCCATAATGCACTTGTTCTTCCCAAGTTTTAAGTGGATTTACCTTTTTGTGTAAATCGGCATATTTCGCCCAGGGCCGGATACTTTCTCCACCCTTATCTACTCGATTGGATTCATAATAGCCGATACCATTCCCTCCATAATTGAAGGCTTCAGCATCAATTATAGAGGCCCCATACTCCCCTGGCCTTGGCAGGGTATGCCCTAACTCTTCATTGAATACAGCCCGGTATGCAGCATCTTTTTTATGGCTCCAAGTCGTTGATATGGCAGGTTTATCAAATGGAATACCTTTTTCGTAATATCCATAAGGATTGGAGGAGGTAGCGCCTATGTTTTCGTGTACAGGTTGGTATACAGATTTTCCATAATTACTTGCGTAAAAATCCTTGTCAAATTCCACAACCAAAGTTCCTTTATCCGTTATAATTTCTGCTTTTACCTGCTCATTTGTTCTTTGCCCCAAATAACCATCGGCAGGATCAAAAGGTACCTCTTGCACTTCATATCCAGAATCGTTATAGACAATTTTTACTGCTTTATTGGTCGCAAAATTGGCCTGATAAAGCACCCTGTCCTGAGCATCGAAAAGCAAGACCACTCTTACGTCTATTGGATTAAGGCTACCAATCTTTTGTAGATATAGCTTACTTGCATTACTTCCCTGCCCTCTGTTGAGTCGTACATACATTTCTCTTTCAGGCAGGCTTACATTATTGGTAAGCTCATAAGTTCCGGCTGAAGAAAAGGATTTCCCTTTTGGCTCCTGATTTCCAACCTGATAGATCAATTCGTATGACTTGCTTTCATCAAAAAGATCCTTTGCCTGAAAACCCTCGGGGTTGCCATCCGTAAAGATTTCTTTTATATCTTCTCCTGGTAGCGGGAAATGAGTATTGTGTACGATAATTCGTCCTCCCTGTTTATTGTAAAGGTCAAGTGCGCCGTCCTGCAGGAAAGCCACTACTTTCCCGGATTGTTTGATGACCAGTTTATTGAAATCTTGATCCAGTGGATATGCTTGTGGAGCAATTTTCCAGTAGGTGTTATTGTTCTTTGTGGTTTTCTGAACATCGACAGAAAATGTCCCGTCAAAAGTTGTCTGTGTTTCTGTGACTGCTATCTGGGCTGGTCCTGAGCCCAATCCACCTCCTGAGAAGGTCAATTGGAGTTGAGGATAGAATTGTGGGTTTTGTATTTTTTGCCCCATTTCGCTCCATTTCTCCAACTTTGGGAAATTGAGTTGTATTCTGCCCGAATAACTACCAGAACCCCATAATTCCTGCTTAGTGTTAATATCAGTCAATGAAAAAGTCCCTCCTCCGTTCACTAAATCTACTGTAGCAGCTACCAATCTGTCCTGGCTAATCCAATAATCGCCAAAGTAAAAGGAGAATGCTGAAAAAATGGGGTTTTTTAACAAAAAGTCTACTTCCGAATCTGATCGACTTTTCTTGTCCCACAGGGCATCTCCCATAAGTCGCATATAATTGCCCTGGTGGGAAAAAATACGAGATAAGACGTCCTGGTAGGCCAAACTGAAGTTGGTATAATTGCTGAAGACATCATCTGTAGTCGTCCCGTCTTTGAGCTTTCTGCCACTCCAAGACTTGGAAAGTGTCCCGGAACTGATCTCTGCTTCCGTTAATTCAAATAGTTCATTATCAATGAGGTTAAAATGAGAAAGCCAGTTGTCCTCACTTTCAAATGGATTTTTCAAGACCTCTTTAAAATAGTCCCTATAGCTTTTCTGGTTACCAGCAGAAAAACCTACTGCACCTGTGACCTCATCATCACTCACAAAGGATTGATTCCAGTAATTTTCTGCAGCCTCTGGCAAGCTTAAATCTGACACATACTTGAGTAGGTTGGTTACTGTATGCCACTTCCCTACTCCATTAATAAGGACTGGGACCCCCATCTTCCCAGAAATCAATTGACCAGATGGCCAGTAATTTAGATCCGAGTAGGAGGGTTTAGACATATTCAACTGGATACGGGTCAGGTCGTATTTGTCGAAGCCTTCTTCAGAGTTGTAAAAGAGGAAATAATCATCCTTTACACCAAATAAGCTTTCATTTCCTACGCTTGGCAAATCAGCTTCATCGGGATGACCCATATCTTTTCTGAAATAATCTGCCCGCTTATGCGTAATAGTCATATCGGCGATTTTTTCATGCAAACTATTGTACTTACTGGTAGCAAAATTGTAACTATACAACTCCTTTACAAAAGCGCTATATTGATTATTGACTGCATTTTCCAGTTTGGAAACATTATATTCTATAGTAGTTTTATAATCTTTAGATTTAGCCGTCTCATCTTCGCCCGTCCCGCGGTATTCTTCTTCCTCTTCAGTAATATTTTCCACACTTACAGTTTCTTTTTTCAGTTTAACCTCTGGTACAACGGGTATTCTTAATATCCTGATTTCGTAAATGGCATGTGGTTTCAAATCAATATCGTCCAATCCATCTATACCGACAATTCTACGTTCTTTTTTCTTTTTGGTGATATATGGCAATCTAAATTTAGAGCCGATGTTGATATATTCCTGGACCGGAACCTCAATATCACTAACCCCAGGATATTCTGTTATTGGAAACTCATGTGTATTCAGGATCTCTTCTCCTTTGGTTTCATTCAAAACGACTTTGTAGTCAAAATGAACGGTTGTTTTCTTTCCGTCAATTACCGCCTCTTCAGAAGCAGGGAACATAGAAGTCCAGTCACCTGGTTTGAAATTGAGACGTGGAATCGCATAGCCTTCATGCCAATAGCGTTGATTCAAGCCAGGCGCCTGGGAAACGAGTAATCGTCTATCGATTTCAGTGGGTAAAGCTCCTGTTGTAAAGTTTACGATTTTTTCTTCTTCGCTGTCTGGCACATCTTTGAAGGTTCCATTCATATCTTCTTTTTGCCAGACGACCCTGCATATGAGCTGGTATTTTGAATTTGGTTTCAATATTCGGTCTGGAGTTAATTTGATAGTTAATTCCTTATCTGTCCTTTTAAACGGAACTTTTTTTCCTGCCGCATCCAATAATATGAGTGTATCCACAAAAATTCTGTAATTGTTTTCCCAGCTTTCCCCTGTAATGTCATCAAATGCCTGGAAATACATGTTTTTGTTGGGCCGCATATTAAAGGCAACCATTGGTTCGGTAAAAATTGGAACATCGTCTGCATTATCCGCAGGAGTTGCATCCGCGATAATTTTTATTCCAGCCACATCTGATCCGCTTTGTGCCTCCTTGAGACATTCTTTGTCTTCATCTGAACCGGCTACCATCTTAAAATTCGTATTGACTTTGATTAAGCCATTGAGCACCTCCACCTTAACCTTTAGCCTGGCTTTAAATACGGATGGATGGACAAAATTGGCCTGCACGGCAGCCTGTACTTCCGCACTCAGTAAATCTACTTGTCCCTTCGTAAATCCCAAATTGTATTTCATCCCAATTTTTCCAGACACATAGGCATAAGCCTGGCCTCTCATGTACCAGCCATTCATACCCACATTTTCAATAATGGAAGGACAGAAAGATTTATCATATTTCCGTAGGTTGATATCAAAACCGATACCTGCCTGTAGATTGGCGTAAAAGGCAAGAAATTCGTAATTGGCAGGGGAAATAAACATTCCCAATCCAAACGCAACGCCTTTCCCTTCTTCATACAGGGAACTCGATCGAGCACTGCCAGCTACTTTTTTATTTTGCCAGTTAGGCACCAAATCCGAAATCAAGGGTAAGGGGTCCACCTGGTGACCAGCCTGAAAATATCCTTTGTAGTTTAGCTTTATCCAATCCAAAACATTCACCTCAACTCCGATTCTTTCATCTATTAATTCCCCATTTACTCTACGAGGAGGACGCCCAGCTTTGATATACCATTTCCCCTCGCCAAAATCAATCAGGAATTTACATTCGGCGGGTCCATCTGTTTCGGTTTTTTGGGACTCGTCATATCGTTTAGTTGCAATTGTAAACATAGGTGCTCCTGGCGGAAGCTCCATGGCCATGGAAAAACCAATGACCCCTTCTATTTTCTTATCGACAAAATTCATTTGGAGCTCAGCAGTCGCTTTGGCAACGTGGAAATCATCTGGATCCAGAATATCCTTTGCTAGGATATAGCCTTCCATATTGATTTTGAGCTTAGAGAAAGAAAAATTGCCTTCTGTATTGGTACCCATCGTCATCTCTACACTTCCACTTAAAATTAACACCTGGGGCCGGACAATACTTGTCTTGATACCCAATTTCCCCCCATAAACACCCAATCTAGGGACATACTTCGTTCCAGACAAAGTTTGACCGGGATCCATATCATCGGGTTCACCAGAAAAGGCCGTCATTACTTTTGGGTCTCCAACCAAATCAGCCATATCCATATTGTAGTAAAATCCACCACCACCACCATGAACGGTAACGGGAACCGGACCAGCAGGAATGGTAATTCCAGCTTTGGAAGTCACAGCTATGTCTATAAAAAAGTATCGAAAATCACCGGGATCTTCTTCACTTTCAGTTGCCTCTGCCACTGGTTCGGCATTCGCATCTGAGGTTGTTTCAGTCGATTCTTCTTCATCTTCGAAAACGGTTCCAAGTGGCGCTGTATTTTTTTCTGTTTTCTTAACGCTACCGAATTGAGCCAGACCCTCTATCTGGAAACCAGTAAATGAGCAAGTGACCTCCGCTTTAAATCCAGAACCGTAGGTTGCATCGTTTACAAATTCCTTCATTGCTCCAGAAACTGACACTGGTCCAAATTGTCCGGATATAGCGATTTCCTTTAGTTGAACGGGGGGAGTATTGTCAGGAAGGTTTTTGTTGGTAATCTTGCCCGTTGCCTGGTTATACATGAAGTTAATGCCTAGGACAGTTGTAGCTGATAAACCACTAGTCTTGGGTGCATCTCCACCTCCGGAAGAAGGGGTAGAATTATTTCCAGGTTTGTTTTTCATTAAATTCAGGGTGATTCCCAATTCAAGCGTTCGTACTCCATTCGCTGCAGAATTAAACTCCAGGGAAGCAATTGACAAGGGGAAGCCTTGCAGACCAGATCTTTTTTTCTTTGGCGGAGCTCCATCATCTTGACTATCAGTATTACCAGGCGGCGGGTTTGTTGGTGGAGTATTGGTATTTGTAGGTGGATCGGGATCTGGGGCAGTATTCGTAGATTCATTAGAAGTATCGGATGATTGATCATCTGCTGCTGCAGTATCATCACCTCCTGCTCCGGAATTGGAACCAAAGCCCCAAAAACCCCAGATTATTTTAGAATCGTTGTAAACTTCTGTGGCTGATTCCTTTATGGAGCCCACTGCACCATCATTTATCCCAGCGTCGAGTTCTTCTTGCGATGGGTTTAGTTTTAAACCTTGAACACTTAAAAGAGAATATTCCAGTTCAAATCCAGGATTCGGAACTCCTTCTGCCTGTTGTTCTTTAGTTGGTGGTCCCAATAACAAAGAAGCATCTGCAGATAAATAGGCATAGGGTACAAACTGCATGCTGGGTTTTTGAGTAATCGGGGGAGGCTGATTGCCACTTCCCATAGTAGTTGGTGGTGCCACCTTTTCATATCGGAATCCAATTTTTGTACCTTCCAATAACTGAAGTTTCAATCCACCAATCCCATCCACTGCCAAATCAATTCCCAAGTCTTTGACACCTACACTAAAATCAGCCACAGGTTTTTTATCTACATAAGACAAGCTCCCGGTATAAGTAAGGAATTGTGAGTCTTTAAAAAATGGCACCTTGACCCGGCCTTCAATAGAGATGCTTCCAGATGCTCCATCCAGCTTACTGCCCACGATTTCTGCCTCTACTAAATCAATGGTATAGCGCCAACCACTCATGTCCGATTCACTTTTTTCATCGACTACATCTTTTGCCAGAATTTTGGCATAGACCCCCGTTTTCCCAATAGCAAATTGTTTAACGGCAATGGAAACCGGTCCTTTTTTAGAACCATCTTCTTTCTTCTCAAAACCGTCAATTTTTGCCACCAGGTTCTCTATATACAAACCTTTCCAGGTCTTGTCATTTGGATCTCCGCCAAACATTACTTTTCGAAAACGGTCAGTTTCCTCCTGCTCCTCAGCAGTTTCCTCTGCATTTTCCTGAGTATTTGTAGAATCGTTTTGGTCATTATTGTTCTGATCGTTGTTCCCTGTATCGTTGCCATCATCATCATCATTCCCTCCACCAGCAGCGGGATTATCTGGTTCATCTCCAGGATTCTTGGTACTACTCATATCCAGAACCATTTTGGCATCAGGCCCTAACGAAAAGGTCAACGCTTCGGATCCAGGAACCATAATATCTATAGATTCCTGATCTTTACCAGCAGCGGTAACATTCACCATAAAATTGGTGAGACTCTTCCCCTCAATTGTGACACCTATTACCAGATCTTTCTTGGCATCTGGATTATTAGGATCGGGAACTGCCTCGATTTTTCCATTGCCATGAGGAAAAATCAGTTGTCCCTGAATCTGATAGCCATCGAATTTAAAACAGTCTAATTTTGCAAATGACTGAGTTGATGCACTAACTGATTCGTCGCCACCGCCAAATTTCAACCTGTTATTGGAGGATTGACCAGGGTAATCGGTATCGCCATCTAAAAAAAGATGGAAATCCGTCAGATTCATACCATCCCCTGTCAACCTATCAGTTCTCCTATCAACATAATGCATGTATTTTTCATTACTTGCTGCACTTGGATCATGAACCTTGACCAATAAGACAAACTCAGTGGTGACACCCCAGTTATCCGCATCCAGATTACTGAGATCTCCTGCCGCTTGGGATTTCAATTCCTTATCCTGGCCAGAAGCGGCTTTTCCACTGGCTTTTATGAAGGCATCTTCTACTTCAAATTTGGTAAGCAATAATTTGACATTCTTGGTATCTCCTTTGAAGTCATCAGAACCAAAATATTCTTCGGTGCTAGTCGTAATGAACCCTGTTATAGCAGGTATTTTATCTGTCAGATCAATAGGCAGTTTATAACTGGTGGATTGAACAACCAAAGGATCGAGGTTATTAATCACATCGATTTTATATTTTTCGTGATTAATAATTAAATCGTCGGTACCTTCTCCTTTTATTTTCCGTTCAAAACCATCATGGAATTGACCAACCCAAACGGTTTTGCCATCTCTTATTTCCTGCTTGATTGGGATATCATCTCCCCAGGGGAGAATTAAGGTTTTAACAACGTCATTATTCGTATTTTCGATGGTGCTATTTTCGACAATAAAACCAGCCATCATATTTTCCTCAATGTGCTCAATGACGGATTCTTTATAGCCTTCTAATTCACCATTTATGAATTTTTGTAAAATGTCGTCCTTTTTAAAAATGGAATTTGCGCTGGCAAGAGAACTGACATTTTGGTCAAAAGGCTTCAGTCCAAGCGCTTCAGGGCTGTAGTACTTTTCATAATGGCGTTCAAGTCTTCTTTCTCTGATTCTTGGGTCAAATCCGGTTTCAAATTGATCCATAATACATTCACAGGTCACTTCTTCTGTTTTCACCTCTAGTCGGTCAAACTGAAAACCTCCTGTAGGATTTGCCATACCCCAAAAATCAAACTCTATCAGGTCGATATCTTCTCTGATGAAAAACTTGATTCCGACTTGTTCGGAAGTATCTCCTGTTTCCGGAACATATTCAATTTTAATACCTACCAATTCAAATGCCTTTCCTCCAATAAAAACAGAGTCTTTTTCGCCACCATGGCTTTCAAGTAGAAATCGATTAGGCTCACTGGCAAATGGGTCAATCGATAAATTAACAATAGGTAAATCTTTTATACTGAACGAGGGTTTTTCCGTAATGCCAAGCAGATTTTTTAATTTGTTATTTACCTCTTCTTTATCTCCAGCCAACTTGTTATCAAACGCATCTTCATCCATATCAATGCTCAATTTCCCGTTTAATTGGGCATAGGGGAAAAAACGGGGTTTCCCGTTGATCTCTTTTAATTCAGCAGTGATTTTTGTGAATTCATTTACCTCAAACTCACCACCCCACATGGATAAGCCCTTCAAACCTGGTTGAGGCTTAACCTCCATTTTTGTACTTGTGTTGTAAATATCCAGGTTAGAATTGTATTCAAATGGTTCATCAATAATCGGTACAGCAATTCTGCCCGATAAAAGGGTATTCTTTGTTTCGCTTCCCTCAATGCTTAATTGCATGGTATCCACGCTGTATCTCCAATTCCCTAATTCTCCATCTTCCAAAGTTACCAGGTTATCTTTTTTAAATGTCCCCCATGCGCCTTGCTCAGACAATGCCAAATCTCCCTTATCCAGGGTCAATTGATTTCCATTTCCCGTAAAATCGTATTCAGGTGGTAAGGTTATCGATACATCATTCAAATACAAACCCTGCCATTCTTCATCCTGAGAATCCTGGTACATGCTTCCCAAATCATTCTCATCAATCTTGGAATCCAACTTTAAATCCAACTCCCCCTTTTTCATCGAAAACACAAATCCCGGCATTTGTGGCAATACAAAATCTTCGAATTTATCCATCTCTCCTAAATAACTGGATGGATTACTTACTGCATCTTTCAAACCTACCTCAATTTGAGATTCATCTGAAGCCTTGACCATCACCTGAGGGCTGACCAACATGGTCACATCATAATTATAATCACTAAACCCTCCACAGTCCATACTCATCCCTGATCCATTAGTCCCACCTTCAATTTTCATCTCAAATAAATCCGAAACAGGTGCCGTCACATCATCCAAAAGCGTCAATACAGAATTGCTCTTTACCCCCAATGGTGTAATATTGATGTCCACTCCTGCAAAACGCATCCAGGCTCCTGATACTTGCTGGTATCCTACACAGGTCATAAAAGCATTGCGTTCTGTAAAGCGAAGCCCCGTTACAGCGATGAAAGGCAAGGCTTCTCCATTTTCTTCCTTGTCCATACCCAATGGCATGTTTACAATTTTAGGATCTGCTGGATCAAATTGAGAAAGCAACTTATTTTGTCCTTGACCATTTTTGAAATAACTGTCCAAATTTCCGACATAATCATCTGTAATGACATTTTGAAAATTGCCAGGCACTAAAAGGCTCGGATCTAAATAAAATTCGGTCTCCGCAGCCGCCTCTATGGAGCCTGCGGCAAAGGCACGCATGTTTCCTTTTACGCGAAGGTCTGTGAAATTGACCTGTACTTTGGCTTTCAACATAGGTACGATAATGAAACCCGTACCACTCACTCCATCCCCAGAGGGCGTTGCGTCCAAAACCTCCAGTTCAAAATAACCCACTTTTACAATGTCTCCCTCTACCAATGGGATTGGATCAGCCCCAGCACTATTGACCGGACCAAAATCCGTAGAAAACACTTCACATCCCTGAGGTATGGCACGCTCATCTTCTTCTGTATCAGAACTAGCTCCCTCCTCGTCTTCATCGAATAAGGTAAATGTGCAAACCTGGCTATAGCCCTCATTTTGAAATAACAAACTCGTCGGATGTATCACCGAACGAGCTTGTACTCTCCAGGCATAGGACTTGTCTGCCTCAAGCGCAGGTTCTGCCACTGAATAGAGCAGCGAGGGTGTCATGACGGTCGTCTCGTATATCTTTAAGGCATTGTCAAATCCATCATTGGGGTCGGCAACCCCTGGCAACAATTCTATTAATTCAAACAAATACTCTACTGGATTAGGACTATTGGCGGAGCCAATGTGCATAGGCGTCCAGTTAAACAATATATTTTGAGGATCAGGCAAAGGCATCTGCTCACCACAAGTCGGCAACAATAACTGTGGAGGCTGATTGAGTTGAAAAATGCCTGATATGCAATATCGTTTGGAAATGGGGACGTTTCTTTTGATATCTATCACCTCGATACATACTTGATTGAATCCCTCGGGAAGCAACAAGCTTCCCATTCCAAAACCGGAAGCACCCGTCAATGCCTCTGGCTTGAGATAAGGTGCCATGGCAGATCCATCTATGGTCACCAATTCAAACTGATGGAGTCGAATCGGCTGAAATGCGTAATTCGGATCGGTGCGATACACTTCCTGATTGTCACTCAAAAAAGTCAATTGCAACCTAACATCCCTAAATGGCTCCACTGGATCATTTAAAGTCAGGTTGAACACCAAATCCTGCGATCGCTCCGCACTGTAAACCGCCAAATCCAATGACCGAGGTGGAATCGTAAATCCATTGACATTAACCGGAAACACCTGTTGTGCAGTTAAGCTCTGGTGTAGTAAAATAATTGCAAAAATCAGTAACAGTTGCCGTTTCATATATGTCGAGTTTTGCTTCTTTTTGGGTGCTGGTTTCTTGGTGCTGGGTTCTTGGTTCTGGTTTCTTGGTGCTGGTTTCTTGTTTCTGGGTGCTGGTTTTCTGGGCTCTGGTCTCTTGCCTCTTGGTGCTGGTTTCCTGGGCTCTGGTCTCTTGCCTCTTGGTGCTGGGTGCTGGTTCCTGGGTGCTGGTTTGTTTAAAGTCAAAACTCAAAATGCCCCAAAGGGATGCCCTTGGCATAAAAGTTAAAATGTAAAAGTGCTTGTTAACGATTCACCTACCATACTTTGGACTTTTACATTTTACCTTTTAACTTTTAACTTTAAAAAATTCATTCACCATTCATCATTCACCATTCATCATCCCCAGAATTCTTATTTTTCTTCTTCCTATCCTTTTTAGATTTCTTCGTTTCTCCATCCGCACTCTCTCCTTCCTTTTCCCCCTTCGGCTTCTTCGTAAAAGTGTATTGGAATCCCAAAGTCCCTGTCAACTCTGTAAAACTCTCCTTCACTGAGTTCACAGTCTTGTTGGTATTCAACAAGCCCCAATTCATGTTCAAACTCATCGCATCGCCTATCTTGTAATTCATTCGGAATTGTCCATTCAGATTGGTTTGGTCGCCTGCATTTTCATTTTGCATCAGGAAAAAATTCAGGTCGATGCCGGTGTTCATCTTGCCCTCCAGAAATGGTTTTGAGATGCCTAAGCCGCCTCCATAGCGGTTCATCGTCATCTGACTCAATTCGTTTTGGTTGTAATTGGCTTTGATGCTGAACTTCCACTGGCTTTCTGTTAGGGCGTAATTGTAAATCAGGTTGCCCACCAACATCTGGGAAGCAGAACTCTGCATGGGGTCATTCACATCATCGGTCACTCCCTGCACATTGAAGGTGCCAGTCAAGACGTGTTGATTGCTTTGTCCATCCTGGAAGCTGTAGCTTGCATTTACACCCGCATCCTGGGTGACGATGACCACGTTTAAACTGTCCAAATCTTCATCCAGTAGGTAGGCAACGTCGGAACTGTTATTGGAGTAAGTGAGTCCCAAGTTGAAGCTTCCTGCTGAATAACTGATGTTTCCAGAACCGATGAATCTCGTCAAACGGGAGGGCTGGGTATTGTCCAAATTGTTGCGTTGGACGCCTGCACTCAGGTTGGCATTGATGGCATTTTGGAACAAGCCAAAACTCACATTGCCCGTGTAATCTTCTATGTCATTATTAAAGAAATAGGCGCCTAAGGATTTGAAATTCGGGTCAATTCGTTTGTATTTGACACCAACGGTAAAAATCTTCGCCTGAAAGTCAAGCGAAGATTCGAGTGCACTTTTATATTGAGTGGTTGCTCTGCCCTGGAATAGGAATTTGGGATGGGGAAACTGATTTCCCGCTGTCGCATCAACCGCATTTGGGGATTGGGCACTGGTGGCATATTCCACCTTCACCCTAAATTTTTCAAGGAAGGTCTTTTGAGCATTAAAGCCGATGACCAGATTTTCTTCCGGACTCGGCTGCTCGGCTATGGTGTCTGGGATGGATATGGACTCTGGGTCATCCATTCCTTTGAAGACTATCAAATCCAGGTATTCTTCATTGGTTCCATAGCCCATTTTCACCCCCCATCCTTTTCGTTCGAATTTTGGAATGTTTGGGGTAACTAGTGAAAGGTCAATGGGTTCAGCTTTGGCGAGTCGACCGTACATGGCGGAGAAGCGGATATTGCCAGGGGTGAGTTCCATGCCAGCTCCAAGGAAATTGAGATTGGCGAGGGTGAATTGGGAAAAGTTCATGCTGCGATGTCCGAAATGCAATTTGACCCATTTGTATTGAGGAGAAGTACCAAAGCGGACGAAGCGGTTTTTTTGGTTTTCGATTTTGTTCTTGACGTTATTCTTGAAAGCATTGAATAATTCTTTTGGATTGGGGTAGGAAGAATTGGTGTTTTTTGCAGAAACGAGGAGAGAAAAAGGAAGATTGAGTTTGTAAACGCGAATATTCACATTGGCATTGAGGGAATAGAAGAAAGGATCCTGGCGGGAATCGGCACCAAAAGCAGAATAGGAGCGCATGTTCAGCCCTAAGCCACCACTCATATTGAATGGCTCCCCTAAGTCGGTAAACCCTTTGAAGAGATTGGACACATAGGTTTTGAAAAAGCCCTCTTTGGTGACCTCATCCAGATTTTCAAAATCGGAGATATCTTGAGAAAAGGACAAACCAAAACTTAAAAAAAACACCAGTGTTAATGTGTAGTTTTTGGTCATAACTTTCAAGATTATTTTGTTCAAAGGATTTCATTCAATCATGTCAAAAGATATCCCTTTAAAAAAGGCATAGAAAGCCTACCTGAACCTCGAAACACCATCATCCGATATAGGATTGTTATGGGGCATAATACTCCTATATTGAACCTGGTTCAATGCAAGTTTCCAGTGCTTGTTCTCTCGAAAGTTTGTTTAATTTACTTAAGAGGAAAATTTAGAGTGACCCAGTTGCTTACATCTGGTTTATGGATCAGTGGAAAGGTGTAGGTGGCCCTTCTGTATTTATGTTTAATTGTTTTTTTTGATAAATAATCCCATTTCTACAAAAAATCGAAATTCCTCAGTCCTCAGCAACACAGTCATTTCAAATTCATTTATCCCCATTTTCCATAACAGGTAATATTTTTCATATAAGTTGTCGCAATAATTCATAGTTGAAAAATAATAATTTACAAACTAGATTTTTTCCAACAACATATTTCGTAAAGTTAATCAATGCCCTTATTTAATACCAATAAAATATATACCCCATATCTATCATTTTTTACCTCATAACTTACAATGCCCGTATGCAAATTCATTTTTTCTCTAATTTTTAAATCATTTCCAGCCTTTCCTCTTGAGCACTTCCCCTGGTGGATAACCATAATGCTCTTTAAAAATGCGATAGAAATAAGCCACCTTAACATAGCCAACCAATGGCACCACTTCTTTAACCGTCAAATACTTACCAGAGCTCAAAAGTTCGTTGGCCTTCTTTAATCTCATATCCCTTATATAATGGTTGGGCGTCATTCCAGTAATCTTTTTTATTTTCCTATAAAGCTTTGTGGGACTTATCATTAGCTCATCTGCGAGGAAAATATTGGACAAACTTGGATCTGATATATGTTTTAATACCAATTCATTTAATCTCTCAAGCCATAGTTTCGAACTTCCGTCCTGTTCAGTTGGCTCTATCATATTAGTTACATTAGTCTGTTTTTTCCCAACAAATGACAATGTTCCATCTTTAATAAAGAAAGAAGTGATTTTTGAAATTTTATTGTTGGCAAAAATCATAAAAGTCGTTTAATTGAAACATTAAATGCTCCTGATGTTAAGCCTATTGTCTCAATCCTTTTTCAAGCAATAAGCATTAATCCTTTCTCTTCTGAAAAAGAATTAATAAATGAGGGGTGGACATCGCACAGCGATGGTAGAAAATTGCCGCCTGAAGGCGGCAATTTTGTTCTTCAGAGAGACGTTTTTTTATTATTTTCTGCCGTAAAATAAACAAAAAACGTCTCTCTTTAAGAATTTTTGGCTGCTTTCCCAAAGGCACAAGTAGCCGCCCGTGTCCACCCCTCAATTAATAAATAGACTTTACTACAAGATAGTTTTTATGAAAAAAAATTATGGATTCAGAGAGCCTTTTAAATTTAACTTAAATGATGCAGGAGCAATATTGCAGTTTGGACTTATACAAGTATCAAAAATCAGTCAATTTTCCTCATAATGCGTTATTATTAATCCATAACTATTACAATAATAAACATAATTATATGAGAATTTTTAGACAATTTTAATAAATTATTCCTAAAATGCATTCAAATAAACGAATAAATAAATCATAAATACCTGATAACCAAACCCATACATCTAAAAACCTCTCAATTATTATTCTGTAAAAACAAAATATATGCAAAAAACCAAGCTCATTCAATTACTAAAAACGCTTTCGGTGGAGGAATTTCGGCGATTCAAAAAGTTTATTCAGTCTCCCTATTATAATTCAAATCCGAAATTATTAGCTCTTTATAATTACTTATCCAGATATCATCCAAGCTTTGAGGCTCCAAGGCTTACAAAAGAGCATGCTTTTCATAAGGTTTTTTCCAATGAGTCCTTTTCAGCCGCAAAATTTCACAAACTAACTTTCCATATGGTTCAAATTGCCGAAGAGTATTTAATCCATTTGGAACATCAAGATCTAAGGAAAAGAAGGAAAATATTGACCAAAATTTATGGAAAACGCAATCTATATCCGCTATTCGAAAAAGAAACCAAAAAATTATTGAGTGAGCTGTCTTCAAACAATTACCGTGACCAAGAGTATTTTGCAGATAATTACCAGCTTTACTTTGATTATTACTTCCATCCCTTAACTCAAAAACATACCCTGGAAGACAATGCACTAACGGCATTGATGGAGGGCATTGATATGCAATTCTTACTTGCCAAATATCGGATAGGTAGCGAAATGAAAAACAGGGAAAGGATTCTGTCAAGAAAATATCAAATCCGGTTTCTGAAAGCAATAGAAAAAGAATCCCAAACAGGCTATCCCACCAATAATCCTGTTTTTGATTTGTATCGCTTATTGTTCAATTTATATGATGCCAAAAAACAAGATGAAATTTTTGAGATGCTAAAACCATTGCTCTTACAAAGCTTTAATAACATTCGGCAAATTGACCAATCCTTCCTTTTAACACAGATGATAAACCATGCCGCCAGAAGGATCAATGCCGGAGAAGCAACCTATTATAAAGAAGCCCTGGATTTGTACAAGATGGCTTTAGCGCATCAATTGGTGCTTGAGAATCAACAAATAGAAGCTCCTGTATTTGGCAATATTGTTTTGCTAGGTTGTCATGCCAAAGAATTTGAATGGACCAATTCTTTTATAAAGGAATATCAGGCCTTTCTCAATGAGGATATTCGAGAAGATACCATTATGCTCAACACCGGGCTTCTGTATTTTCACCAAAAAGATTTTGAGCAGGCTTATCAATTGTTTTCAAATCATGCCTTCTCTCTTGCTTTTCAACCCAAATCGCGATCAAATTTAATTCGGACCTTGTACGAACTATTTCAAAAAGATCCTACCCTTTTTGATTTATTAATTTCCAAGATTGATGCTTTTGATAAACATCTAAAACGCAATCAACTCATTTCATTGGATACAAAAGAGGCATACCTCAATCAATTGATATTGTTAAAAAAAATGGCAACCGGTCTAAATCAGCAAAAAGACAGGCAAAAATTAGCCAAATCATTATTAAGAAATGTAAATAACAAAAAAATGGTTATCGGTCGGAAATGGTTGATTGAAAAGGTACATCAGATTGGGGATTGAGGACTGAGGATCATTTGGTTGATTGGGTTCTTAGGCAACCAGTCAATTTGGAAGGCGACCTTTAAGTTGCCTTCCAAATCCCAATAAATCGTCAAAAAGGGATTGAACTTGGTCAGAGTCCTCTTTACAGTCGTCCCGAAGGAAGTTTTAATTTATTGTCAATTCAGCCCTTCCCGCGCCCTAACCCTAAAGAGAATTCAGCCCGCTTTGTTCAAGAGTGGGAGGCTTACCCTTCAGGGTTAGGGCGCTGGAAGAGGGATTTAACTTCTTAATACACCACTCTATCGATATACGCTGCCAATTACACTTGACGATCTTAATTGACAAAGTGAAATACATATAACCTACCTTTAAAAAACATTAAGTGCACTGTAATCTAAATATCTTAAAGCTGGCTGTAGGCGGTCGGGTTTTGTAACCCGGCATGTAGGAAGATGAATGAAAACTAATTATGGAATCATTAGTTGAAATACGTTGGATTGCAAAATCCAACTGCTCCCTTCAGGCTTTAATTTAATTCAGTTACAATGTATTGAATGCGAATTAAGAGTTGAAACTTACAAAGCCCTGATCCTGATCCCCTTAAGTTATGCGGCATTTTCAAAATTCTCAGAATTACTCCTCCCAATCAATAAATTTGGTCTATCCTTAATTAACATATTAAACTACTTTAAACTAAATAAATCAATGCTAATATCACTGTCCAATAATTTCCACAGTACCAATAAAATCATTAGTACAGGTCAATCCTATTGCAGTTAACTTTACCGTATAAGTTCCTGGTTCCAGATAAGTATTTTGTGGATTTGAGTCAGCCGAGGTATTTCCATCACCAAAATCCCAATGAAAAGCAACAGCGTTTACAGACTCATTGGCAAAAGCTACTTCACAGGGTCCATCACAACCATTGTTTTGTACATTGAACATCGCCGTTGGACAGGAATTTAGTACATCTTTAGAAGTGGAAACTTCATTGGCAAGTTGGAAACTCAAAAGGGGTAATACTAAAACCAGGGCAATAAAAGACCAATTCATTAAAGAACATAGAATTTTCATAAGGCACAAATTTGTTGGCTGTTCTGTAGCCTACAGAAGCAGTCAGATTAGAAAATAGATTTGGATACTAGTCTTGAAGAATGTAACAAATGTAAGCAGTGCTCTATGCGATAAATGTCCTAAATGGGGTGGATAAATGTCCAATTGGGTAGATGGATGTCTCAAATGGGGTAGACAAACGTCTCACTGGTCGAAATTAAATTGTTAGAAGGGATGCGTATGGAAAAAATAAGCTGCTATGAGCTGAGGTATTCAGAGGGCAATTTACCAAAGCGCTTTTTGAATTGACGGGAAAAATGTGCCTTATCTTTCAAGCCTACATCATAAGCTAGGGATTTGATGGAATTTACAGCACCACTCTCCAATAATTGGCGAGCATGATTAAAGCGATTTTCATTGATGTATTGACTTGGGCTCAAGCCAGTTAAAATTTTGAGTCTTCGATAGAAATTGGACCGACTCATCGCCAATTCAGGATATAAGGTGTCTACATTGAATTCAAATCGGTGCATGTTTTCGATTACTATCTTTTCTAATTGTTGTAACCATTCCTGATCTTCTACTGTCATGATCCATATTGGATCTGCTGCATTATTTTTTCTTTGATTTGAGTCTTGAAATAATTCCTCCTTCTTATCAGCATATGACCAATCCTGCAAGGCTGCCAATCGTTCACTACTATTCTTCAATAAGTTTTCAATTCTCACTATTAGCTCTTCCTCTTCAAAAGGTTTTGTCAAATAATCATCAACACCAATTCGCAATGCCTTCAATTTGGCTTTTACATTCACTTTTGCGGTTAGCATAATCACTGGAATATGCCGCCATTGATTTTCGGATTTCAATCTTTCAAGAAATTCAAAACCATCCATTACTGGCATCATCAGGTCGGAGATTATTAAATCTGGGTGCGGGGTGCGGGGTGCGGGGTGCGGGGTACTGGGTTGTGGGTTGTGGGTTGTGGGTTGTGGGTTGGTATCTGCGTTTGAGATTTGGATGGGAATTTGGGAATGGAGGATTTCTAAAGCTACTTTTCCATTTTCGGCAGTTAATACACGATATTCGGCAAGTAAAAATTTAAGGTATTCCCGGAGGTCTTTGTTGTCTTCTACAACTAGTATGGTTCCTATCTTATGGTCGTCAATTGTTGCTTTTGTAGCTAAGATGGTATTTTCTTTTTGTTCAGAATCAATTCCTAAATTGGCTGTAAAATCCAAATCTTGTTGGTCAGACGCTGGCTCAATTGATTTAACAGGACTAAGGGTGGATAATTGTTTGGGAAATTCGAAATAGAAAATGCTGCCCTTACCCAATTCACTTTCTGCCCATACCTTACCGCCCAATAGTTGAGCCAACTCTTTACATAGGGATAATCCAATGCCCGTACCTCCTTTTTCCAATCCAGTTGCTTTTTTTGCCTGATAAAAACGGTCAAAAATATGGGGAAGGTCATCTGGATGTATTCCTTTCCCTGTATCTTTTACCTTTATCAGAAGGGTTTCAGCCTTTTCCTTCACCGTTAATTGGACAGTTCCATCTTGTGGCGTAAATTTTAGTGCATTGGATAAAAAGTTATGGATGATTTTTTCAAATTTACTTCTGTCCAATAGAATCACCATAGCAGCATCGGCACTAAAATCAACTTCAAAATGAACTCGCTCACTGGTACCAAAGGAATGGAATTGAGCAGTTTGATCCCGCAAATAGTCAAAAAATAAAACGGGTTCCTGTACCACTTCTAATTTGTTGTCCTCCAACTTTGACAAGTCCAGAATTTCATTGATCAACTTCATCAATTGTCTACCATTGCGTTCCACATATTGGAGTAATTTCAAATTGGTTTCATTTTCCTTGCTGCGCTTAATTAGTGAATTCACTGGTCCCAGCATTAAAGTCAAAGGTGTTCTCAACTCATGGGAAACATTCGCGAAAAAACGCGATTTGAGTCGTTCCAATGATTTTAAATCCTCGGCTTGTTGTTGTATGGTAGCAGTACGTTCTTTGACCAAACCCTCTAATATTATTTGTTGCTTTTTCAGTTGATTGGTCCTCCATTTATACCAGAGGAAAAAAGTTAGAAACAAGGTCATTCCAACGATAAAAAAAAACCAAGTTTTCAAATAAAAGGGTTTTAAGACATATATGGGAAGGTGAATTTCATTAGACGAATATTGCCCGTTTGCCAATTTGCCTTTTACTTCCAGATTAAATTGACCATATGGCAATCCACTGATTCGGATTAAGTTTTCCTTTCCCTCCTGCCAAAAATCCTGCGCCCCTTTAATTCTATAAGCATATTGAGCTTCTTCCCCATTTACATAATCAGCTAAGGCAACTCTAAGGTTAAATAGTTGTTCCCCAGGCTTTAAAATTATTTGTTGATTTTGGATAATATACTGAGTTTGGTCTTCCAGTTTTTTGGTTTCACTTGAAATTTGTTCAAAGTTCAAAATATTTAAAGGAATATCTGGCTTTGATGTAAAATCAATATCTTTAAAATCTTTTGGATGGAAAACGGTGTAACCATTGGTCGTACCAAACCAGACTTTCCCATCTTCCTGGCAATAATAAGTATAAGGTTCAAAATCACGAGAAGTGATTCCTTCTTCCTTTAACCATACCTTCGAAAATTCTGAACTGATCTGAAACTGAATTAAACCGGCATTGGTAGCCAACCACAAAAAGCCATACTCGTCTTCATGCAATGCCAATATTTCATTTGCAGCCAAACCATCTTTCGCAGTAAAGATTTTGGATTCATTATTTGATGGATTCCAATAAACCAATCCTTGTTGGGTTGCCAACCACCATCCTCCTTTTCCTGCAGGTTGGATTTGATAAATATAGAGAGCCGGAATATGATTTTTTCCAGTTCCTCCATTCCAGTATCTCTCCTTAATTCCTACCTCAGGAGAAAAAAGATATAAACCGCTAGAGGTGGCTAACCAAAGTCGATTTTCAGATTCTTTATAAATTTGATTTACAAAACTTTCCTTCAAAGCTTCAAATTGACCATAGTCAGTCCACTCAAAAAATTCATTTTTAAAATGATCATAAAATACCAGGCCTTTATCTGTTCCAATCCATAAGCGATCATTTTGATAAAACAATGAATATGTCTGATCAAATTTCCGGTTTTCGATATTCGTTCTTTCAATTAGTGGAAAGTCATTCGTTCGAAGCTCTATTTGATAAAATTTGTTGTGAGCAATTCCCCAGATTTTGTCCTGATACCCTTTAGTTAATGCAATGGGAAAGAAGTTCTTGAATTCTTCATGAGGAATTGGAGCATCATCTGTATTAAGCGTTTTTTCATAAAAATCAAGGTTGGTACTAAGCAACAATTTATGTTTTCCTAAAGGGGCAATACCCTTGCAAATGTCTTTACTTCTGGATTCTACCTCGGGTAAATGGTCAAACAAAACCCTTTCAAACAGATTGCGTTTTAATTGAATTCTAAATACCCCGTATCTTCCTGCCATCCAGGTAATATCATCATCCTCAAACCGAATTTGGCGATTGTACAAAGACTTGGTAAATTCTTTATACTCATCTCCAAACCTATAGACCAACTCTTTATTAGGAGTATAAACCAACAAATCTCCTATTACCTGTTTCCATAAGATGGGTCGAAAAGGATTAAACAATAAACTTTTTGGGTTTTCAAAGGTAACCCATATAGAGGTGTCTTTTAATAACTCGCCGTTTTCCTGGAGTATCAGATATGGCTCATCTGTTTTCACATAATGTTCAAAGCCAATTATTTGCCTACCCAAATAATCAGTCCCCATAGATAGCACACTGTTTATCGGCCTTCTTTTATTGTAATTTGGGATGTGCTGATGATGATGAAGATTTCCTTCAAAATCAAAAACAAGCCAATCAAAGAAAGCATTTCCATTTTCATCTTCAGAATGAATCCAGCCAGCCAATTGATTGGTATCAATTTTAGCCATTAAAAAAGGAGTGCTTTCTATGTCGGACAAATCAATCTTCCGAATAATTGCTCCATTTTTCCATTGAATAACCTGACCCCTGGCACTCAAAAAAATAGTTCCGTCTTCTTCAGAGTAAATACTTATTATATCCTTAGCTTCAAAATTGACCAGTTCTCCTAAATGCTCATCAAAACTATGTACTTCGTGTGTAATCGTATGAAAAAAAGCCAAATTGGGAATGCAACTTTCCTTCCCCACGCATGTGCGGTGCAACAACAACCATCCCTCCGAATCTTCGTGGATTTCCATTACCTGGTTGAATGGTAAACCTGAGGTTTCATCAAAGGTCAAAAAATCACGCCCATCAAATCGGTTCAAACCAAATTGGGTTCCTACCCAGATCAATCCACGACTATCGCGAAAAGTACAATTGGTGTATCTTCCAGCTAGTCCATTTTCGTAGTTGTAAAATTGTACATTGGTAAGGTAGTTTTGGGACAAAAGGGAAGCACTTTCTTCCACGAGAAAGAAAAGAAAAATGCAGATTAACCACGAACGATTTGTCCTAAATTGTATCAAAAAATGCACATATTTGAATGAGTCAAATGTAGGAAATTTGTCTTTAAAAAAGTAAAACTTGATGGTAAATGGAGGTCTTGATTCTGGTTTGCTGGGTGCTGGGTGGCTGGGCAGGGTTGATTGGTTCTGCCATCGCAGCCCCTTAATCCCCAGGGCTGTTAAGTTCTGCCTGCACAACCCCTTTATTGCTTTGCTTAATGTCCACTGGACATTGCCTCGCATCCTGAAGGGGAAAATCCGCTCGCTTCTAAGTACTTGATTTTCAGTGGGCGGCTGCTCCTCCTTCAGGACTGTGTGTGCTTTTGCCAATGGCAAAAAGGTCGAGCTGGGAGGTTGTGAGGGCAAATTTTCTTAGAACTAATCACCACAGAGTACTGGGTTACTGGAAACTGCCTACTGCCTACTGCTTACTGCCTGCTGCTACCAGGAATTTATATAAAAATTGATTTTAAAGAAATTTTCGCTAGCGAAGCAAGGTCACATCACCTGTAAAAGTAAATACCTCCCTATCCAGAAACTCAATATCTGCTTTGTAAACATAGACGCCTATTGGGAGTTTTTGACCTTCAAATTCTCCATCCCATCCAGCACCGACGTCATTGGTTTCAAAATTAGCTTTTTCAAATACAAGGCTACCCCAGCGGTCAAAAATCTGCATATTTAGCACACGCTCAATATTTTTTCCCTGCGGATAGAAAAACTCGTTAAAGCCATCATCATTTGGACTAAAGGCATTTGGGAAGTAAATATTTCGATCCTTGATGACGCGAATGTAAGTCATGGCAGTATCCTGACAGCCCATGCCATTTGAGACATGTACAGAGTAATAACCATCAAAAAGTGGTTGAACTGTAGGTTCCTGACAATTGGTACAGGGTAAGTCCCCGTTTTCGCTCTCCCAGGTGTATATGTAATTACCATTTACCGGTATCGTGAAGGGCAATAAATCGACTTCATCTCCCAAAATGATTTCGTAGGAATCCTGTAAATCCACCCGCAATTGAATTTCCATAACCGTTACGGTTTCAATAGCAACATCGCAGCCAGAAGTAACTGTAACCGCATAGGTCCCACCTTCTGTTACTGTAAAGTGAGGCTCTGTGGATCCATCGCTCCATAAATAATCCACTCCAAAAATTCCAGGTTCCAATTCTATCACATCTCCGGGACATATGGTAGTACCATCTTCCGTTAGGTCGATTTCCAGCTCTTCCACAACCATCACTGCAGGGTCATCCTGAAGGATGGTAAAGGGATTATCAGAAATCGCAGTTTCGCCTAAATTTTCTGACAGTCCAGATAATACGGATTGTAAACTATGAGTTCCACTGGCATCGGGTAATAATTCCACCCATACCGTCATTTTGTGAATTCCAGGTGGTAAAGTCAAATCTTCATAAATGAAATAATTAGTCCCAATACCACCTTCGGTAATGGTCGCTGGGATTAAAAATTGTATGTCCTGGATCACAAAACTATTTGGGAAATAATGCTCGAAGGTGAGTTCTGATTGCGACTTGCCGGAGGTATTGGCTATTTCAATTTCTATAGGAACGGTAGTACAAGGAACGATGTCATCAAAAGTGCCCACCCATTCTCTTAATTCAACAGTATAGGGACAGGAACAACCATCATTTCGGGTTGCGTTGGGTCCCAATCCCTCCAGGGTAACTTCCCCTGAATTTTTATTGACACTAAAAAATCCATCCTGTTGGCTACCATTGGATCTTCGGCCATAGCCATATAAATTGCCAAAAGCATCAAAATAGATAGCTCCCATCATATCGGCTACATTGCTGCTGGGAAAACTTCCTCCAATAGTACCAGTTTGCAAATTAATTTCAACCAAACGCGAACTGAATCCATCAAAACCATACAATCTCCCTGTAATTGGATTAAATGCGATGTCTGCACATCTAGTTTGCAGCCCTGTCAATGAAATGGTCGTTTTGGTGGCGCTCGGATTATCCAAATCAATTATAATCAATGCTTGATCTCCAAATGTACTGGCCTGTAAGAGGACCAACTCTTTTCCATCTGGTGTAATGTCTCCGGCAATATGAGACAAATTGGTATTCACTCCCTGCCCAACAAAACCTTGAGAGAAAGCTTGCCCCGTAGAATCTATCTGGTACAATACAAAGGTGCCTGGATCAATTCCATAAATAAAATTATCGGTTGATCGATAGCCAATGGAGTTTAAAAACGCACCAGAATTAGGTGCATCCAATGGATCAAATTGAATATCTCCAGTTAATGGGTCAACCACCACTTCATAATTGACACTGGGATTACCACCTAATCCGAGGGTTAGGTAAAAAGTACCACGACAAACAAAAGGCTTTTGGGCTATCATCTGGATGGAAAAACTCAACACAAATATTCCTAATAATATTCGCAAGAGGGACATAGTGAGCAATTTTAAATCAGAATTGAATGGAGACCTTTATTGCATTACTTGGTTTGAACAGCTCGAATTTCAACTAATTATTTGAGTTTTTCTGCACTTGTTTCCAAATTTTAAAAGATTTGTCATTTGGATGGGTTTTTGGGTGCTGGTTTGCTGGGTGCCGGACACTGTGCTAGGATTTTTTCCTTTTATTTCCTGAAAGGTCAAGTTCAAGACCAAGAAATGAACTTGGACTTGAACTTGACCATGAAAAAATTTCATTGGAAATTCTAGAACCAAACATCCCTGAACTTCCTTTCATTTCACAAATCTCTTCACCACATTGCCTACAGTAAGTCCCTGAATTACAATTGAAAAAACCACTACAATATAAGTCATTGTCAAAATTAATTCGCTGTGCATGGTTTCTGTTAGGGAAAATGCCAGGGCAATGGAAATACCTCCTCTCAATCCTCCCCAGGTCATAATCAATCCCGTTTTGGGAACAAACTCCAATCTTTTTTGGAAAAATTGAATAGGAATGGATAGCGCGGCATATCTCGCAAATAGAGAAACGGGAATAGCCAACAATCCGGCCAAAATGTATTGCCCATTGAATGTGAGAATCACCAATTCCAATCCCATCAATACAAACAAAACGGCGTTGAGCAAAACATCCATGAGTTTCCAGAATTCATCCACATAATGTTCCGTTATTTCAGACATGGAACTGGTTCTAAAGCGTTCGTGCCCAACCATCAATCCTGCCACGACCATCGCCAATGGTCCAGAAAAATGCAGTTTACTTGCCAACAAATACCCTCCCATTACCAATGCAAGGGTAATCATGACTTCAACTTCAAAGTGATCGATGGATTTCATCAGTTGATAAGCGATGAATCCCAAAATAACGCCAAGCAGGACGCCTCCACCTACTTCCTCCACAAACAAGAATGCGATGTTTGAAAATTGGATATCACTTCCACTCGCTGCGATATTGAAAATGGTAAGAAAGACCACGACTCCAATTCCATCGTTGAATAAACTTTCCCCTACAATTTTGGTTTCCAGTTTTTTGGGGACCCCTGCTTTCTTCAATATACCTAAAACAGCAATTGGATCTGTAGGCGAAATCAAAGCGCCAAACAACAAGCAATAGATAAACCCTACATTCAATCCAATCATCTGCATCAACCAAAACATGAGCCCACCGACGAGAAATGTTGAAAGTAAAACACCTAAAGTTGCAAATATTATAATCGGCCATCTTTGCTGTTGCAATTGCCCAAAATCTACATGCAGGGCACCTGCGAACAACAAAAAACTGAGCATCACATCGAACAAAACATCGTGAAAATCAATCTCTTGAACAAGAGAGCGTTCAAAGGCTAAAATATCCGGATTGATAGCCCCTAAGCCCAAGACAGCCAGTGAAAAGATGATCGAAATGACCATCAAGCCAATGGTCACCGGCATTTTGAGAAATCGTACATTGAGGTATCCAAATAGTGCAGCTAAAACGATTAGAATGGTAATGATTGAGAAGATATCCATTTATGGTTGCTTTTTGAGGATGTAAATATATAAATGTTGGGTTGAGACTTAGAGATTCCAGGTTTTGATTCATCCAAAGTGTCCTTAACAGAGTCTCTCAAAGAGGACTCTGTGACTTTATTACTCTATTATATTTTTATGCTTTAATCTATTTGGCTAGGGTGACTATTTGAAGATCCGTTTATCCTAATAGGGGAATTGTTAAATGAAATTGTCGAGTGGATAAAAAGAAGAATTGCTTTTTTGAATCAACCCATACAACTTTTTCTGACTTATAACCGTTTTCAAATTTGCAAAATCAAACAACAAACCATACAAAAAATAGAATCATGAATCACAAAAAAATCATCTTCGGCTGTTTTCTTTTCCTCTTTGGTATATCGACCACCAATGCTCAAAAGACCATCCAATTGAATCAATTTGATGAAATCGTGGCTTCCGGGACGGTTAATGTCACCCTACAAAAGGGGAGCAATTATCAGGCAGTAGTTCGTGTAGATAAAATAGATTTGGATGATGTCAATATTTCTGTTTCAGAAGGGGTATTGAAAATTGGGGTATTAAAATCACTGATCAAAAAAGATGAGACGGTCTCTGTAGTGGTGACCTGTGGAAAAATTCGAAAAATCAAGGCTTCAGCGGGGGCAGATATTGAAAGCAATGAAGTATTTCAGGGGGATCTCCTAAAACTCAAGGCTGCCAGCGGCGGGGACATCGATTTGATCGTTGAAGTAAATAAATTGGAGGCACATGCTTCTGAAGGTGGTGATATTCACGTCAAAGGAAGCACAGACACTCAGGATATTAAAACAGCTTCAGGAGGATCCTTTGCAGCACTTGATTTGGAATGCAATAATACCTATGCAACTGCCAACACTGGTGGAATTGCTCAGGTTGTAGCAAAGAAAACGCTTGAAGCCAACGCCAATACAGGTGGTGTTATCAAATACAAAGGAAATCCGGAAAAAACTAAAATGAAGGAATTGCTATCCGGAAAGGTGATGGAATTGTGATTTAGAATAGATTGGTTCAAAATTTGGATAATTATAAAGGTCGCGTAACTTGCGGCACGAAAATGCCAGACCTTACCAAATGTCTGGCATTTTGATTTTTGAAACTGCTTTTCCAAAAACTAGAGAAGATGTCAATAATTAACAAATTTGTTCCCATATTGCTACTCCTTATTATTGCTTGCAATGGAGATACACCTGAAGCACCCCAAGCTCCTGAGACCCCTCCCCCACCCAAACCATATGAAAACCTTCGAAGCATAGCCATCCCAGAGGAAGACATCATGAGTCGTATCGAATTGGGATTGAATACACTGCAATATGAGTATGACCAATCTGCACCCAGCATGCCCGATTTGGGGAAAATGACCGTCCTGGTTGATGAAGCATGTAATTTGACGATTAGAAATGAAAAGAATGGGGATGTTTATGAGACCAAAGTCAATATGCACGATTTGAACATAGAGCAGGGAGGAATGAGATTGATACCAGATCAACAACCTGGAGAGTTTCCTGGATTGAGGATCAAAACCATTAATGATATACCTGTGGTGAGTATTCTGAAAAATGGTAAAGAAATCACTTACGACAACGAACTGGTTATTTATTTAGCCAATAGAAAAAGCATTGAAAAAGTTACGCCAGCCATGGTGCAAACTATCCGAATTTGTCAGCAGGAAAATTGAATTTTGGATCCAGATTCCTCGTCTGGAGCTTAATAATATACCAAGCTCCTAAATAGGCCACAAAAAAATCGATTATCACAAAAAATGACGAGTCCCCTATCAAATGTGTAACCACTATGGAAATTGCTGCGATGATAGCAAAATAGGTCCAAAACCTAATCCGGTGTTTTCTGCTTTTTTCTTCAAACCAGGAGGCATCAAATTTCTGAATCTCCCCCACTGAAATTGAATCTTTCAAATGCTCCAATTCTGCTTTCAAATAAGCTGTGTCTAGTGGCAAGACTGGATTCCAGAATCCACCTGATTTATGTTCAACTTTGATCATGCAGCTGCTTTCATTAATTCTCGAAATAGTCACTTTAACTTTTGGACTATAACTATTTGAATATAATACCGCTGAGAAATTCCCTTCTTTTGTAAAGTAGAGATCCCCTCCGCTCATGGGATAATAGCCGTTGGTTTTAAAATAACTGTTTATCAAATGTTCTGATTTTGTGTCATCAAAAGGAACTGTAAATTCGATTGTTTTTGACATAATGCAAAGGGTTTCAAATTTGTATTAATAAAAAAGGGAATTGTGCCCATATCAGTTTGAATATCAATTATTTGTAGGCACAATTCCACTTTTATATACCAAACGGCTTTCTTAGGGCATTAAAGGTTACTTCATTAATATAAAGGGCTCTGTAAACAATTTTTCTTTGGTTTTCAACAATACTAAATATAAGCCATTTTCGTATTTGGAGGATGTTAATTCCACCTTCAACTCTGAGTTCTCCGAATTTACATTTTGATGCCAAATTTGAATTCCGAGACTATTGACAATACTAATTTCAATAGCTTCTTCATCAAATCCAGTCAATGAGATGTGGAGTACATCTTTTGCAGGATTCGGAAAAAGCGTAAAAACCTGCTCTACAAATCCTGCATTGGTTTCATTTGGGCCAATTCCTTGCAAAGCCTGACTGCAATTGGCATTTCCACATGGACCCACATAATCTCCATGCCCCAAATGAGCAGCCACTGCATTTGGACTTACGCAATTGGTTTGGGCATTGGCTGGATTTCCAGGTGGGATATGACAAATGAATACCTTGTTGTTATTGTTCCCACATTTCCACGAAGATTCCAGATGAGACATACCTGGAAAATAGGCGCAATCGGGCAAACCGTCATTATTATTGTCAATCGAATCGTCTCCTCCATCGCATAGGTCACAGGCATCTCCAACTCCATCACAGTCAGCATCTAATTGATTGGCATTCACCGTGTTTGGGCAATTATCCATACAGTCGGCAACTCCATCATTGTCTGAATCATTATCCACCACGTTTACGGTAATGTTAATGGTACAAGATCCTCCATTTCCATCGTTTGCTGTAACAGCAACTGTATTTGCACCTAAATTCAAGAGAGTGGGATTAACAGAAATGGTCAAAGGATCCCCATCAGGATCAGTAACTCCTGTCACATCAGAACCAGAAATCGTTGCCTGACAATTTTCATCTGCGTTTTGATTGGCGATTGCAGCATTTGCGCAATTTGGAGGATTGTTGCAGTTTGGACCTGGTGGCGTACTATTGATGACAAATTGGTCCAAAGCAATACTATACCAGCCATAGCTTCTGGTTCCAATCCCAAAATTTTGTAATACTTGTCCCGTAGATGAAATAATTCTAAAAACATTGTTGTTATTCCAAACATGGATGTTTCCATTTTGGTCAATGACTGGACCATACCAGGCTCGTGCAATATATTGTGTAATGATAGAGGTAGCTCCAGAGAGTTGAATTTCAGCAACCTGCCCATCATTGATGTTAACAGCGTAAAGATTGCCATTTGGATGAAAAGCAAAATTGGACCATTCATTATCGGTATTTCCATTAATCAAATCCAAATCTGCAAACAAGGTTGCACCACATACATTCGCTTTTGCAATTTTTCCATCTAAATTAATTAAGTAATAATATTGATCGGGGCCTAAAATCACTTTGCTCCATTGGTTGCTACTAACACTTCCTGCATTTGCAATTTGAGTTACCGTACCACCGGGACTTATTTTAATCGCAATACCATTGGCTCCCATGGCATATAAATTATCATTTGAATCTATGGTTATTCGCCCCCAAGTTGCCGAATAGGAAGATAAATCTGTGACCAATGAAGCTCCTGAAGCGGTAATTTTAGCCAGCTTTCCCCAAAAATTCAATGCATACAATGTTCCGGAAGTTGATCTAACCATTGGATAATACCAACCATTGGAAGCATAACTTGATAAATTGGCAAGAACTGTAAAGCTTCCTGAAGGTGTAATTTCTCTAACTTCTCCCACTCTAATAACGACATAAGCCTTATCTGTTACTGGATTCTTTGGAGAGCCGCCTGCATACATCCACCAACCTGTATTGTTGGGATGTAGTAATCGTTGTAGCCAGGTAGTATTGGGCGCGTTTATACCTACGATGTCTCCAAAATCATTGACTGCATAAAAGGCATATTGACCTGATATTGAGTTAGTTGCACCCAATAGAAAAAATAAGGATATAAAAATTGGTAAAATCTGTTTGCAATTGGGAAGAATCCTTATTTGCAAAAAAAACGAGTGTTTACTTAGTGTTTTCATCTTCTTTATTTTTTTTGATTTTTGAATATCAGTAATCACCAAAAGGAGCCCCGGTTGAGACTCTTTTTGACAATTATTGATTGAGATTTGGATTTTTTTTATGACCTACTAACCTTTTTTATTTCATCAGAACAAATGGCTTTACAATGCTTTCTTCCTTTGTTTTCACCACAACTAAATAAGTGCCGTTTACAAAATTGGGGATCTGTAATTCCACCTTCAAATTGGTTTTTCCAGCCTCTACTTTTTCACTCCAAACTTCCACTCCCAAGTTATTGATAATGCTTACCTCTACATTTTGACTTTCAAACCCCATCAAATTGATGTGAAGCAATTCTTTAGCTGGATTTGGGAATAAGTGAATGTGTTGAGTCTCAAAATCCGCATTTGTTCCATTTTTATTTGGTGCCTGAAATGCTTGATTACAATTGGTATTTCCACATGGTCCTACATAATCACCATGTCCCAAATGACCAGCTACCGCATTTGCACTTACACATTTGGTTTGGGCATTGGCTGGATTGCCGGGAGGGATATGACATATCGAAACTTTGTTGTTATTGTTACCACATTTCCAGGAGAATTCCAGATGATTCATACCTGGGAAATATGCACAATCGGGCAATCCGTCATTATTATTATCAATGGAATCATCACCACCATCGCAAAGGTCACAGTCATCCCCTACCCCATCGCAATCTGAATCCAATTGATTGGCATTTGCAATGCCAGGACAGTTGTCAACACAATCAGAAATTCCATCCCCATCTTGATCAAAGCCCTCATCTATTTGTCCATCACAATTATCATCTACCCCATTGCAAATTTCAGTGGCTCCAGTGTAAATATTGGGATTGCTATCATCACAATCTGTCGAATCAGGATCGCCATCGCCATCAGAATCACAAGCAGCTCCTTCATCGATTAATCCATCGCAATCATCATCTACACCGTTACAAACCTCAGGTGCCCCAGTGTAAATATTAGGATTAGTATCGTCACAATCCGTAATATCAGGATCGCCATCGCCATCAGAATCGCAATTAAGTCCTTCATCAATCAATCCATCGCAATCATCATCTACACCATTGCAAACTTCTGTTGCACCAGTATAAATATTAGGATTAGTATCATCACAATCTGTCACATCAGGATCGCCATCGCCATCAGAATCACAAGTATTGGAGACATTGCCTGCCTGGAATATAGCTAAGATTTCGCTTGCAGAAAGGGTTCTATCATGAATTTGAAAATCGTCCATCCAACCATTAAAATTAAATGCTGGCCAAAGGTTGGCTAAAGCACCTATGTGAAATTTGTCAGGACTTGTAAAACCATTACAGGCAGTCGTATTTCCTGTAAATTGAAGAACTCCATTTATATAAAGTTTATTTTCATTATTAACCCAATTTATTGTCATTGCTACATGGTGCCAACCGTTTAACATACACGAGTTGCTATTGCTGTAGGCACCCCAGCCATTAAATGAATTATCACATCTACCACCCGTACTGATGGAACCATCTTGGTTCAACACCAAAGCATAGCCCAAAAACTGCCCCAACCTTGTGTCAAAGAATATTACGTAAATATTATTAACTGATCCATTTGCTTTAAACCAAAAATTAATAGAGAAATCGTCACCGTGGGCAAACTGATAAGGAGTAGGAATCTTGACATAATCTGATGAATTAGAATTGGTAAGATCGAAGGCTTGCCCAAAAACGCCATTATCGAAAGTTGCTCCGTTCATCATTGTACCATTATTAGCTCCTATTACATCTGTTGCATTCCCATCAGCTGGCCAATAAGCGATTAGACCATTTGAAATTACATGCTGCCCATTTACAGAAATTATGGAAACCATAAACAATAAAAGCGAAATGGCTAAAATGGATTGAATTTTAAGTTTTTTCATTTCATTAATTTTTTGATTATCGAATATCATGAAATGCCAAAAGAGATCCCTTTTCAGTTTTTTTGGACAATTCACGATGGAGGTTTTGACTTAGTTGAACTTATCTTATAGTTTTTCCTATTTCATCAATACAAATGACTTAGAGTACTTTCCTTCCTTGGTTTTCACTACCATTAAATAAGTACCATTTACAAAATTGGAAGGCAGTAGGTTTACAGTGAAATTTGTTTTACCGATCCCTATTTTTTCACCCCAAACTTCCATTCCCAAATTATTAAGAATGCTTACCTCCACCTCTTGACTTTCAAACCCCCTCAAATTGATGAGAAGCGTTTCTTTAACTGGATTTGGGAATAAGTGAATTTGTTGAATCTCAAAATCAGTCTTTATCTCATTATTAACATGGGATTCAAATGACTGATTGCAATTGGCATTTCCACAAGGACCAACATAGTCACCCGCATGCCCAAGATGGGCAGGCACGGCATTTGGAGAAACACATATGGTGTGAGCATTTGCTGGATTTCCAGGAGGGACATGACAAATAGATACTTTATTGTTATTGTTGCCACATTTCCAGGAGGATTCAAGATGATTCATACCTGGGAAATATGCACAATCTGGTAACCCATCATTGTTGTTATCAATGGAATCATCTCCCCCATCACAAAGGTCACAGGCGTCTCCTACACCATCACAATCAGCATCTGCTTGTCCGGGATTTGTTGTATTGGGACA
Organism: Saprospiraceae bacterium; assembly: GCA_041941305.1. Classification (GTDB taxonomy): domain Bacteria; phylum Bacteroidota; class Bacteroidia; order Chitinophagales; family Saprospiraceae; genus JANSWP01. The sequence continues at coordinate 6,892 of JBGTQJ010000040.1, read as the reverse complement.
ATTATCAAAACAATCAGCAACTCCATCATTGTCTTGATCGAATCCTTCATCAATACTAGCGTCACAATCGTCATCAATGCCATTACAAAATTCCGATGCACTGGGATGGACAGCGGCGTCGTTGTCATCACAATCGGTATTATCCGAGACGAATCCTGATGGTTGGTCGCAAGCAAGTGTCGTAACATTAGGATCCCCAAAACCATCACCGTCTGAATCTGCGTACCAGGTGCCTTGTCCAGTGACATTTGGGTCAGCATCATCAACCAACCCATCACAGTCATTGTCCACTCCATCACAGATTTCTGGCGCACCATTGTAAATATTTGGATTGTTGTCGTCACAATCTGTGATATCGGGATCTCCATCTCCATCTGAATCACAAACTCCCCCTTCATCGATATTGGTATCACAATTATCATCCAGGTTATTGCAAACCTCTGTCCCATTTGGGTTAATAGCAGGATTTGTATCGTCACAATCGCTATTATCTGTAACAAAACCGGAAGGCTGGTTACAAGCCAAAGTAGAGTTGTTGGGATCACCAAAGCTGTCTCCATCTGAATCTGCATACCAGGTTTGTTGTCCAATAACACCGGGATCTGCATCGTCAATTAAGGTATCACAATCATCATCCGCACCATTACATATCTCGGTGGCAGAAGGATTGATGCTTGAATTGGAATCATCACAATCGGTATTATTTGATACAAAACCAGAAGGTTGATTGCAAGACAATGTTGTACTATTGGGGTCACCAAAACCGTCTCCGTCCAAATCTGCATACCAGGTCTGCTGCCCAACGATATCAGGATCTGCATCGTCAATTAAAGTGTCGCAATCATCATCAATCCCATTACAAACTTCTGCTGTTGGATTAAGATTATAGACATAAGCTGCACCAGTTCCATTGTGATTTAGAGCCCCTACTATTCCCGTTGCTCCGGAGATGCCTACAAATCCAAATTCATCACCAGAGACACCGTCACTTGCTGTCAATTTTAGCGTTTCAGTCCATACCCCTCCAGAATATTTGAAAACATAAGCTGCTCCAATATTGGGAGAAACGGATCCAATAATTGCCATATTATTATCGATAGATGAGTTTGCTCCAAATAGCATATTCGCCCCAAAATCACTAGCTTGTAGTTGAGAAGTTTCTACCCAGTTTCCTGCAACTTTCTCAAAAATATATGCTACGCCAGCCTGGGAGGCTCCAGGTAGATTGGTGCGAAATGCACCGATTAAAACTTTACCACCAGAAATGGAAGGGGTTCCTCCTCCAAAATTGTCATTTCCAGTCACAATGCTTGGATGAAGAATCTCAACTTCAGTCCATACTCCGGCAACTTTTTCAAAAATATAGGCAGCTCCCGACCTGGTGGGAATACCATCCGCGCCAGGAGCACCTATAACAATTTTGTCTCCTTCAATATCTAAGCCATTACCAAAGCGATCAAATCCGTTTCCATCGCTTGCCAATAGTTTAGTTGTTTGGCTCCAAATCCCTCCAGATTCTTCAAAGATGTAGGCCGAACCAGTTTCTGTTCCATTGTCATCATCCAAAAATGCTCCAATGACTGCCTGGCTCCCTTCTATAGCTACACTAACTCCAAAATGATCTAAGGGAGCCCCATCATTGGCTGTTAATTTAGCAATTTCAGTCCAGCTTCCTCCTTGTTTTTCAAATACATATGCCGCACCATTCCCTACTGAACTGGCAGCACCAACCACCATTTTGTTTCCAGTAATGGCAACATCAAAACCAAATCTATCGTTTGCTCCACCATCTGAAGCTGTCAACTTGATTGTTTCAGCCCAAACTCCACCTATTTTTTCGTAAATATATGCAGCCCCAGAATTGATGCCTTTGTCATCATCATTGTAAGCTCCCACAATAGCCGTAGTTCCAAAAATATCAACACGGCGCCCAAAAAAGTCATTTGGGTCCCCATTTGAAGCGGTGAGTTTTATCTCCGAAGGATTTGGATGAACATTTGGATTTGTATCATCACAGTCTGTATTATCTGCTACAAAACCTGTTGGTTGATCACATGCCAACATGGAATTATTGTTATCTCCAAAGCCATCCCCATCTGTATCTGCATACCATGTGGATTGACCAACGATATCTGGATCAGCATCATCAATCAGGCTGTCACAATCATCGTCAATGCCATTGCAGACTTCATCGACAGGATTAACATTGTAAAAATAGGCAGCACCAACACCATTATTATTTTGTGCACCAATTATTCCAGTGACTCCTGAGAGTCCTACCCATCCAAAATCATCCCCTGGAGCTCCGTCACTGGCGGTCAACTTTTCTGTCTCTGTCCATACGCCTCCTATTTTTTTGAACACATAAGCAGCTCCTGCATAGGAAGGATCATTGTCATTAAAAGAGCCAATCAAGGCGATATCATTATCAAGTGCATTTATGATTCCAAATCGACGGTTTGCGGCATAATCACTTGCTTGCAATTGGGCAGTTTGTGTCCACGTTCCACCGACTTTTTCAAAAATATAAGCCACACCTGCCTTGAGTGCTCCAGGAAGGTGTGTATTATGTGCTCCTATTAAAACTGTATTACCTGAAATTGAAGGAATTGCCCCGAATGCATCAATTCCTGTGACAATACTGGGAAGAAGGATATCAACTTCTGTCCAGACGCCACCAATATTTTCAAACATATAAGCAGCTCCGGAACCTGGAGGAAGGCCTGCATTCCCAGCTGCCCCAACGACCGCCTGATGACCATCAATGCTTACACCATTCCCAAATCGGTCAAAAGCATCAGCATTGCTCGCCAAAAGTTTAATTTTCTGAGTCCATACCCCTCCCAATTCCTCAAAGATGTAAGCAGCACCAGTCTCAGTTCCAAAATCATCGTCCAGGGATGCGCCCACAATTACCTGATTTCCATCTATATCTACTTGTCCTCCAAAATTGTCCTGGGGAGCTCCGTCACTGGCAGTTAGTTTGGCAATTTCGGTCCAGTTCCCTCCTATTTTTTCGAAAACATAGGTGGCGCCATTACCTACTGAACTGGCAGCTCCAACGGCTACTCTATTTCCGGAAACGGCTGTAGCTGCCCCAAACCGATCGTTGGGTCCCGCATCAGAAGCCGTTAGTTTGGCAGTCTCGATCCAGCTTCCGCCATTTTTTTCAAATATATATGCTGAACCCGATTGGGTGCCATTATCACTATCGTGTATAGCTCCCACGATAGCAATATGCCCGGATATGTCGGTTCGGGCACCAAACCTATCGCCAGCGGCCCCATCAGAAGCAGTGACTTTTGTTTCAGGAGGATTGGGATGGACACCTGGATTCGTATCATCACAATCCGTATTGTCAGCTACATAACCAGTTGGTTGAAAACAGGAAACAGTAGTATTATTATTATCGCCAAAACCGTCTCCATCTGTATCAGCATACCAGGTAGTCTGGCCGGAAATATTAGGATCAGCATCATCTATTAAACTATCGCAATCATCATCATAACCATTACAGTTTTCAGTTGCGCCAGTATAAATATTTGGGTTATTAATAGCACAATCCGTGTTATCTGGGTCACCATCTCCATCTGTATCAGTAGTCAGGGAAGAAATGTCGTAAATATAAGCTCCACCACTTTGGTTATTTTTTAAATAGGCACCTGCTACCAAATGATTTCCAAATAGGCCTATTTCAATACCTAGTCCATCTCCACCACTTCCATCAGAAGCTAAAATTTGGTTTATCTCCGACCAGGTGGAACCACTTCTTTGAAAAATATAAATGGAACCAGCATCAGAACCATTTGCATTATCATCTTTGAGAGAACTGATAAAAAGTAATTCCCCATCAATAGCAACATCCCAACCAAAAATGTCTCCTGCAGCAGCATCCGATGCTGTAAGCTTGCTGGTTTCGGTCATATTGGTCCAACCTGAAGCAGGTTTTTTATACACATATGCTGAACCACTATCCGTTCCATCATCATCATCTCTTTTTGAGCTTATCGCGATATAATCACCAGACATGGAAACATTTTCCCCCATCCTGTCAAAAGCGGCACCGTCTGAGGCTGTCAATTTGGCCACCTGATTCCAGGCAGTTCCATTGAATTCAAATAGGTAACCAGCTCCACTATCAGTGGCCGTGGCATCATTGTCGACTGCTCCAATTACAGCAAAATTTCCTGTTAGAAAGACATCGTCGCCAAAGGCATCATTAGGAGCACCATCGGAGGCAGTAAGCTTTGCTTCTTCTGACCAAGTCGATCCAGTTCTTTTAAAAATGTAAGCCGCGCCAGCTGAGGTGGCATTACCACCTCCATGAGCAGCAATAAGCACTTTGTTTCCGTCAATGGAGACATTTACCCCAAAATTTTCACCTGAGGCAGCATCAGAAGCCGTGAGTTTGGCTTCCTGAATCCAACTCGTACCGTTTCTTCTGAAGATGTAAGCGGAACCACTATCGGTACCATCATCATCATTGTGGTGAGCACCTGCAACGATGTAATCTCCACTAATATCTACATGTCCAAAACGATCGCCACTAGCTGCATCAGCTGCAGTAAGTTTGGCTTCCTGAATCCAGGTGGCACCTGTTTTTTTAAAAACATAAACAGCCCCATTGTCGGTAAATCCATTATTGTCATCTTCAGTGGATCCAACTACTGCATAATTTCCATCAATTGCTGTTCGATTTCCATAAAAATCACCAGATTGAGGGTCAGGAGCATTAGGAATGAGCATAGTCTCCAAAAAGCTTAAAGCAGGGGGGATCCTATTTGAAAAAGTGGTAGGCTCGCTTGGTTCGTCTATTTCGTTCTTTCCATTGAAGTGTTTGCTGGAAGGGTAAGCTAAAAGGTCTTCTGATTGAATGGGGTAAAGGAAGGTAAAAAGCAAAATTCCAACCAGTGTTTGGAAGTTCAAGTGTTTGGTCATTCTTTTCATAGTTAATTTATTTTTTGGAGGATGGCTTTCAAACAAGTGACTAGCATTTTTTTGGATTTCACTGCTACTTATTTTACACTCAATCTAGAATTGCAAAATCTTTTTTTTGGCAATAAATAGCCTGGAGGCTTAGTACAACGCCATTGCTAGTCCACAGCTTAGAAAGCCAGCTAAAGAGTTGAAAATCAATTTCCAAGGGCAATACAGGACATGAAAAAACATTGTTTTGAAAGTCAATGTTTTTCAAAACAGGACTTATAAAAGCCACGATTATTGTCTACATTTTATTGGTACCACGAGAGCGGAAAAACCTAACATGGTTTTTGAAAAAAAAAGATGGAATGATGAGAAAATGGTCAAAAATCTTACTTTTATAAAATACAGGTATAGAAGCTCGTGTTAGATTTTGTCAGTTAATGGGTACTAATGTTTAGAAAAACAAAATATAGGGATGAGAACTTACTTTCAGATATCCTTTTTGGGGGATTGGCTGAAGAGAAAGCGATTACCTATTTAATCAAAAAGAATTGGGAAAAAATCAGGCAATTTGTAATGTCACGAAAAGGAAAAATTGAAGATGCTGAAGATGTATTACAGGAAGGTATTACCGAATTGGTCATCAATATCCGAAAGGAACGGTTTAATGGAGAAAGTGCATTAGCGACCTATTTGTTTGCAATCTGTAAAAACATTTGGTTTAAAAAATATAAAAAACTGGATAGAGAAGCAGATTTCAAAAGTCTAGCTCAATCTGGAATAATAGATAAAAAAAGTCCTGAAAATTTGGTTATTGAAGCTGAGCAAAAAGCAAATATTTTGGCATTGTTTGATCATTTAAAAGTCAAATGTCGCGAAGTACTCTATCTCTGGGGTTTGAATTACTCAATGAAAGAGATTGCTAAAGAACTGGGTTATAGCAGTGAACAAGTAGCAATGAACAAAAAGAATCTTTGCTTAAAGGAACTCCATCAAAAGCTAACAACAGACAAAGGAATTATTAAAATTAAAAATGAATTATTGTGAAAGATGGATTTGAACTAATTGAAGATTTTCTGGCAGGTAAACTAAATGCAAGAGAAGAAAAGGCATTTAGATTAAGAATGGAGACTGAACCCGAATTCGCCAATAAAGTGGCCGCCCAAAAAGAGACTCATCAGGTTGTGGAATTATATGCAAAATATAAGACGAAAGAAAAAGTTAAAGCCATTCACACAAAAATTAAGAGGAAACAATTGAGTTTTCCAATAAAAATTTATTCCATTGCCGCTAGCATTGCTGTATTAATTGTAATTGGCAATCTGTGGTATGCAACCAAAACATATTCTGATAAAGCCCTAATAGCACATTTCCATAAACTTCCAGAACCCACGCTAAGAGATACGGGAGTTGAACAGGAAAACCTACTAATTAATCAACTTTCCGAAGCTTACAGCACAAAAGATTACAACAAAGCTATTGCGCTATGGTCTAAAGTTTCCACCGACTCCAGTTATGAGATGGCTCAATTTCATCTAGGACACCTCTACCTAAAAACCGGAGCCTCTCCCCAAGCCATTGAGGTGCTCAATTCATTGCAAGAAACAGGCGATAAACGCTATATGGAAGATGTTGACTGGCTACTAGCTATGGCTTATCTCCAAAATAATGAGGAAACTAAAGCATTAACGCAATTGGAAAAAATTGTCCAAAATCCAGGACATTCCCTGTATTCTCAAGCAAAAGAGATGCAATCGAAGCTGACAAGCAATTGGCGGAAACTAGTTTTTTGATACACTGTAATTTAAGTTGCTGAATTGAATGAAAATGAACTATGCATCATCCCGAATTTGAGCGATAAAGTCCATTTCATTTATTTCCTCTACTTGAGCCATTGATATTCAAATTATTGCGGGTTGCGAGTTGGGGGATTGTGAAAACCCCAACAAGCAACCCCCACAAAAAGAAA
>JBGTQJ010000039.1:43544-84093 GCA_041941305.1 Saprospiraceae bacterium | reverse complement strand
GGAGCATAAAAGACCGACCGCATAGGGAGGTGCCGTTTAGGCTATGGCATGTAACTCCTAGATATGTTAACTAGATTAATATATATCTACATTCGACAACTTAACCTCTTATAAAGCACTTCGTCTGACTTACATCTGTAAACCAACAACTTACAAACACAAAAAAACATCGAAAGCGTTCAAATTAAAAAAAACCATAGGTGAAAATAAACAATAAATTTACATTTTTTAAACAAAAAATTTAACAAATCACAAACCCATGCCTTCTAATGGGCTTTCAATTTTATCCCTAAAATTTTTAGCGATGTGCAAATAAACTCCTGTAGTTTCAGGACACATAAATCTCAACAATTCTTTTACAACATGTAACGGCACACCTTTTTCTACCAAATGAGTAGCAAAGCTATGCCGCAATCCATGTATGATTAAATATGAATATACTCCCGAACTTGCTCTAGCTTTTCAAAAATAGATTGTAACGCCGATTCACTATATTTCCCACCAATTTGCCCTCTTAAAAATCAGTTTTCCTCACGAAAATGCCTTATTCCGCTTATTGTAAAAGGGGCTGTAGTGTCCTTGTCCAAGGGACTCCCTTTCGGGACCGGCTTCACACAGCTTCTGCTTGTCCCTTTGGGATTGCCAAAACTGCATGCCGAAGTAGAAAACCAATGGCAGTACATTGGATTAAGTCCGCTTTGACTGCTTTGTGTAAGATATTGTCAATCAAGGGCTTAACAGTGATTTATTGAGCTTGCTTGTCGCACCGCTAGAAGGATGTTACCAGCTTGCATTATTTACTTTTTTTATATCTGTCACTAATATGTTTCAACTTTTGACTTACATCTAAACCAAAAATCACACAATCTACCGTAACGGAGGGTCTGGGATATGCGTAGGTATACATTAAGGTAAATTTATGCTCAACAGTTTTAAACGGACAAATTTATAGGTTCCAATTCAAAATTCAAGTTACTTCATGATGTCACCGAATGTCACAGATCCGCCAATCAATGGATTTGAGTAAAATAAAAGTTTTTACAGAACGAACATTTTTCACAAAATTCCATTCATCTTTGCAAAACAGCAGAAGAACAGTTGACAGCCTGCAGTTGATAATCTTTAATTTTTGTCAACCGCAAACGGACAATCTTTAATCTTACTTTGAACTGGATAATATGAAATCTGTATTCCTTTCTTCCCTTTTTGTTCTCTGCATACTTGATTTTGGTTTTTCACAATGTAATATTCCTGTACCACCTTCTCCAGATTGTGCAAACGCTCCTATCTTATGTGATTTAGATGGTTATTGCTCCCAATTATTGTCCTCAAACCCTCAGCCCAACCCCAGCCCATTTTGTGGTCAAATTGAAAATAGCCATTGGCTTTCTTTTGTGGCAGCTACTCCTGAGTTGACAATAGTTGTAACGCCCTCCAATTGTCAGATGAATTCGGGTATGCAGGGACACATCTATCGCACGCTTGATTGTTTTACTTTCCAGGAAGTTTCCAATTGTTGGGATCCCGGAGTGAGTGGAGCGATACCCTTTACGCTGGCAGCTTCCAATTTGACGATAGGTGAACAATATCACATTCTATTGGATGGAAAAGGAGGGGACGTATGTGAATACAGCATTGAGGTAACAGAGGGAGCAACCACCTCTCCAGATTTTTTGATGGCGGTCGAAAACCCGGTTTATTTATGCCAGGATGGCCTCGCAAAGAACCTGGAAGTAGAAAATTCGCTGAGTCAAGGCATCAATACCCTTTACAATTGGGAAACAATTGACGGGAATATTTTGGATGGATTGAACAGTCCAATCGCACATGTCAACACTCCGGGGATCTATACACTTGCTGCAGAAGACACTTTATTGAAATGCACAGACACACTTAACCTTACTGTTTTAGAAGCCGATGAACTGATTGCCCAGGTAGCACCTACAGATACCATCAATTGCAAAACCAATTTTAGCATCGTATTGAGTCCGGATCTGTTTTCTTCGAGCCCTAGTATTACTTATGAATGGCGGACTATTGATGATCAATTACTGGCGAGTGATATTTTATTTATTGAAGTAGATCAGGAGGGAACCTTTGTATTTATTGTAAAAGATGAAGAATCCGGATGTGAAGTACGTGATACTGCAAGAGTGCTGGTAGATACCGAAATACCCATTGCCAATGCAGGAGAAGATGATGAATTAAATTGCATTACTGAAAACATCATTTTACAGGGAGGTCTATCTTCTCAAGGCACTGATATTAAATATAATTGGACCACACTTGATGGCAATATCATTTCTGGTGATTCCACCCTTTTCCCGCTAATTGATGTAGCCGGCACCTACAATCTGGAAGTGGTCAATGTGAGAAATGGTTGTTCATCCACGGATTCTGTAATCATCATTTTAAATGATAAAGTTCCGGAAAGTGCTGATTTGACTATCAAAAATCCCTGCTTTGGGGATTTGGAAGGCTCGGTGACTGTTAACGCTGTTTCAGGAGGCAATCCACCTTATTTCTTTTCACTGGATGATACCATTTTTTATGATTTTTCTGAATTTCAAAATGTGCCAATAGACGAATACCATTTCACAGTGAGGGATGTCATTGGATGCGAATGGGATACCACTTTTTCCATTTTTGAATTGACTGAATTGGCAATCGACCTGGAACCAAGCATTGAAATCAAGCTTGGAAACGAAATTCGACTGCCCACATTTGTCAATCGTCCTGAGGAACAATTGTCAAAAATTGAATGGTTGCCAATTGAAGATTTGAGTTGCGACACTTGCCTCAATCCAATTGCCAATCCTTTCAATTCTACCGAATACGAAATCAGGATTACTGACGAAAACGACTGCCCGGCAGCTGCCTCCATTAATGTATTGATCAACAAGGCATCTTGTGTATATATCCCCAATGCCTTTTCTCCGAATAACGATGGCAATAATGATGTTTTCTACATCCATGGTATCCAAAACATCGAAAAGATCAATCATTTCCTCGTATTCAACCGTTGGGGAAGTTTACTTTTCGAACGAAAAGATTTCCAAGCCAATGATCCAAATCTTGGTTGGGATGGGACACATCTGGGTGAAAACCTGAATTCTGGAATCTACGTGTATATAGCTGAGATTCAATACATTGATGGGAGAGTAGAATTGTTTAGGGGGGATGTACTGCTAGTAAGGTAGGATTGATTTTAACTTCCCTGCCCAATGGTTCTGGCCTTCTCCCATTCCCAGGCTGTCCGCATAATGTCTTCAATTCCAAATTCGGTTTTCCAACCCAATTTTTTTGCGGCAAGATCATTATTCGCATAAATAGCAACCACGTCTCCCGCTCGCCGTTCACCAATTTTATAGTTCAACTTTTGACCAGTCACTTTTTCAAAAGCGTGTACGGCTTCCAAAACAGTAGCCCCTTCTCCAATACCCACATTAAAAATTTCACAGTTGCTATCATTTTTATTAGCCATAAGGTACTGTAGACATTTGGTATGTGCGTTGGCTAAATCCATCACATGAATATAATCGCGAACACAACTACCATCTCGAGTCTCATAGTCATTCCCAAAAACCATCATAAACTCACGCTTTCCAATGGCTGTTTCTGTGATAACAGGTACCAGGTTGTTGGCTTTATTGCTTGGAGATTCACCAATGATTGCACTTTCATGTGCACCTGCTGGATTAAAATATCGCAATAAGATAGCCTGGTTTTCTTTAAATTGATTGGTAAAGTCCTGTATGATTTGTTCCCCCATTTGCTTGGTTCGTGCGTATGGAGATTCCGCTTCTTGTAGTGGGGTATCCTCGGTGACAGGCAGTTCTTCAGCATTGCCATATACAGAACAGGAGGAGGAAAAAATAATATCTCTTACCTTATATTTTCGAGCACAATCGAGGATATTGATAAGACTGTACAAGTTGTTCCTAAAATAGCGAAGTGGCTGAAAAACAGACTCTCCCACGCTTTTGAGGGCAGCAAAATGAATTATTCCAATCAAATCTTTATTTTCCTCAAATACCTTTTCTGTAGCCTCCAAATCACATAAATCAATGTTGTAATTTTGAATTTTCTTGCCGGTTATTCTTTCAATGCCTGATAAAGCACTTCCATCTGCATTGGACAAATTATCTATAGAAATGACATCAAATCCATTTTCCAATAAATCTACAATAGTGTGGCTTCCAATATATCCGCAGCCGCCTGTAACGAGAACTTTATTCATGTTTTCGGTTGTCGGTTGTTCAGTTGTCGGTTCTCAGTTATGCATTTTTAACTTCTCCAGAACTAAAACAGACAACTGACGACCGACAACTGAATTAAAAATCCCTACATTTGGGCGCGCAAAAATAATGCTTTTATTTACAAAAAGGTTGAATCGAATTTATGATTGGATTAGCAAAAGAAGTAATTGAAATCGCTCGTAAAGCAGGAGAAGCAATTCTTGATATTTATAAAAAATCAGAAGGTATTGTGATTGAGCGTAAAGCAGATGATTCCCCATTAACCTTAGCTGACAAGGCTGCGAATAAGGTGATTTGTGATGGTCTGGAAAGCTTAGAAATTCAATATCCCATTGTCTCGGAAGAAAATAAGGAGATTCCCTATGAAGAGCGCAAAAATTATGAATACACCTGGTTGGTGGATCCATTAGATGGCACTAAGGAATTTATAAAGCGAAATGGAGAATTCACTGTAAACATTGCCTTAATTCAAAATGGGGCACCTATCCTAGGAGTAGTCTATGCACCAGTACTGGATGAAATGTATTGGGCAGTAAAAGGCAATGGAGCTTTTTTGATAAAAGGAAGTTCAGAAACCAGGTTGTCCGCAGCTGAATTTCAGGCTACAGATTCAGAATTAAGTCTCGTCTGTTCCCGCTCGCATTTGAATGAAGCTACTGAAAATTTTGTCAACCAATTTTCTAAACCCAACCTGGTTGCGAAGGGAAGCTCACTTAAATTTTTGATATTGGCAAAATCAGAGGCACATGTTTACCCCAGGCTTGCTCCTACTATGGAGTGGGACACTGGCGCGGCACAGATAGTACTGGAAGAAGCAGGCGGAAAAGTGATCAATAACGAAACAAAAATGCCGCTTTCCTACAATAAAGAAAACTTATTGAACCCCCATTTCATTGCCTATGGCAGAATCCAGAATTGAGCAAAAGGCTCTCAATTTCTCAAACTCTCAAACTCTCAAACTCTCAAACTCTCAATTTCTCAATTTCTCAAACTCTCAAACTCTCAATTTCTCCTATATGTTCTCAGTAGTCATCATCACCCTAAATGAAGCCGATCAAATTGCTTCATGCCTCGAGCCACTAAGAAGGGTTACAGATGATATTGTGATTGTTGATGCCTTGAGTCAGGACGAAACTGCCAAAATATGCCGAAATATGGGAGGGAGGGTTTTTGAAAAAGCATGGGTTAATTATTCTGAAAACAAAAATTTTGGGAACCAACAGGCAAAATATGATTGGATCTTGTCCATAGATGCAGATGAGGTGTTATCTGAAGAATTGATCCAAACACTGCTGCATTTAAAGTTAGAAAATGGGAAAGTTTATGCACTTGATCGAATTTCTAGTTTTTGTGGAAAATGGATTCGGCATGGGGCATGGTATCCAGACTGGAAACCGAGGTTATTCAACAAAAAAGAAATAAGCTGGACCGGCGATTTTGTGCATGAAAAACTGAACATTCCGGAGGGTCACGTGGTTATTCGCTTGCCTGGAAAACTCTGGCATAACTCCTGTAAAAGCGAAGGAGCATACAAAAAAAGATTAAAAAAATATGCACAATTAGCTGGGAAAGAACTCTTTAAAAAAGATAAAAAAGCAAATATCTCCAGACAATTGGGCGGAACCATTTTTCGTTTTGTCAGAGATTATTTCTTGAGAAAAGGATTTTTGGATGGAAAAGAGGGCTTTAAAATTGCCAGATTGAATGCCTGGGTTGTTTTTGAAAAGTACCGCATTTTACGAGAACTGAGGAGGAACAATCAAAACCGAACAACTAAAAAATAGCCAAAAACCTATAAAATTTCTATTTTTGAAATTGTATCCCCCAACTGGATTCTACAACAATATAGCATGAAAAACACAATCACCCTACTGACAATCAGTTTGTTAGTATTTAATTCCTGTCAATTATTTCAACCTGCAAAAAGTGCAAATGACAGGGCTTATAAGGAAGATTCAGGAGAACCTGTTGAAAAAGATAATCAGAACAAAAATGAGGAAGAGGTAGTCAAACTTCCCAATAAAAAAAATGCTTCCCTGGTCAATTTTGTCAGTTCTGAAAAACTGGATCCCCTCCTCAAACAATCTGCCAAAGAAAACAAACCCGTTTTTGTGGATTTCTACGCCACCTGGTGTGGTCCCTGTAAGTTGATGGATAAAAAAGTATTTACGGATGCAAAATTCGCAGCATACCTCAATGATAATTTCATTTCTTACAAAGTGGATGCAGATCAATGGCATGGTATCCAACTCACTGCTGAATACGACGTCAAAGCGATTCCAACTTTATTATTTTTAGATTCAAACGGGAACGTTTTATCAAGAAAAAACGGTGCTGCATTTCAAACCGAATTGAGAGGATTGGGCAACCAGGCTTTGGAAGCATTTAAGGACAAAAATGAAAACTAAATTTAGACCCGTGTAACCAAAACTGGCTAATAGGCTTTTTAATGAAAATAAAAATGAAAATGGTTCAGACTAAATTTTAATTTTAATTTTAATTTTTATTTTTATTTTTATTTTTATTTTCATTACAGCGTATTCAATCTTCTTTCATTTTCACTTCAAATTTACCATTGCCAACGACTATTTCCATCTGGGTTCTGTTTTTTAACCAATGGGTCAATTCTTCTCCAAGAAATTTTCTTCGCCAACCATTTTCCAGGCGAGACTCGAAAAAGTCTTTATCTGCCTTCATTTTCTTTAGGTAGGTTCTGGGCATTACCAGGCTATAAGCGATATTTTCTTTAAGGCATTTATGGCGTACCAAAAGATGCAGCATTTCCATCATCAAATCTTGTTGCGGATTATCACTATTATCACGGGGAATTTTTTCCAAAATGCCCTTTTCTTCTTCTGAAGGTGATCTTTTGTACAGATCCACAAAGATGTCTCCGTAGCGGTGAATCAAATTGTCAGGCAAACGCCGATTGTGCAGCAGTGCTTCCTTTCCAGAACTGACCCCTCGAATTATCTGGCTGATCAACTTTCCCGGCATGACCATTTCCTTTGAAAAGTTTTTTCGTCGAGCTTCTTCAGTACGCCATCTGTAAAGTCGAATCAGGAAAAGCTGTTCTCGGGGAGCGATATTTTTGATGATATTGGAGTTAAATGCCTCCTTGTGGGGATCTTGATCGTAAAAAGCCGGGTTTTCAAGTTCTTTACATTCATCTAATGCCCAATCTAATCGTCCGAGTTTCTTCAATTTCCTGGAGAGTTCCTGCCAAAGTTCGTATAGGGGAGTCACATCAGAAAGTGCATATTTCAATTGCCTTTTTTGAAAGGGTCTTTGTTCCCAGTCTGTCACGGTATAGCCTTTGCTTAGCCGTAAATTCAATTCACTTTCTACGAGTCTTCTAAAAGAAACCGGATATTTATAGCCTGCAAAACCTGCAGCTATTTGGGCGTCAAAGGTATTTTTTGGAACAATGCCATAATGGGTATTCAGCAGGCGATAATCGTTCTCTCCTGCATGAGCGACTTTGATGATGTTTTCATCCGTCACCATTTTGATAAAGGCAGAAATGTCTTTAACTTTTATGGTATCGATCAAATAAAAGCCGTGTTCTGTGGCTATTTGAATCAAACAAAGCGCCGTGACAAATCGTTTTTCGCCAACAAATTCGGTATCAAAACATAACCAGGAAATTTCTTTGTTTTCTTCTTCAAACTGCTTCATTCCAGCAGCATCTTCAATCAATAAGTACGTTTGCGTTTCTACGGGCATCAAATGTGTGCATTAATGGTTCAACTTGTTTGGTTCGTGATGATCAGTTTACGTTTCTGTGGAAAATTGTTTCCAAATTGTAGTAAAACCCTCCAAAAAATCTAAAATACGTAATAATTCAAAGTCGTATTCCAAGAGTATGTTTAAAATTTATACGAACTGAAAATCAAGAGTTTATGGTTTTGGCGAAAAATTAAAGAAGGAGATTATCGAGATAATTGACTGAGTTAATTTGAAGCCAAGTTCATAAGATATTGGTTTTCAGGAAGGGGAAATTTATACATACTCAAAAATGACTTTTCAATCAAAAACCATTTCGGCGAAGATAGAAACCCCATCCATAGAAAGAAGAATTTTTGAAAAGAATATGTGAAAAAATGTGTAAATGTGTGAGGGTTTGAATGTCTAAAAGTTTGATTGTACATTCACTCTTAGAAGGAGATCTATATAGTGTTTAACTAAAGAACAATCTTAATTTATCGATAATATTATGAAGAATTTACTCCTGATATCATTTGTCGTTTTTATCTCTTCTTGTTTTCAAACCAGATTGACCGAGTACATTAACTCAGAAGAAACGGTAATTTATTTATTCCGTCATGCGGAAAAAGAAAAAGGCAAGGATCCAGCATTAACCTCCGAAGGGAAAGCCCGCGCTGGTGACTTGAAAAATGTGTTGATGGAAAGTAAATTGACGCATATCTTCAGCTCTGACTATTTGCGTACCCGCCAAACCGTAGAACCCCTGGACAATATTTTTGAAGCTGAAGTTGAATTATATGATCCCAGAAACTTGACTGCTTTTGCTGAAAAACTGAAAGGCCTTCGAGGGAACATTGCCGTATCGGGACATAGCAATACAACCCCTGAATTGGTAAAACTGCTGGGGGGCGAAGCCGGTATACCTATTGGTGAAAAGTGGGAATTTGACAGGCTGTATGTACTGATATTGAAAGATGGGATAGTCCTGAAAACAATCCAATTGAAATATGGGGAATTGTGTAAGCCATTACCTAATTAATCCAAGTTGCTAGGTACTGGTTTGCTGGTTCCTGGGTGCCAGTCAATCGTTTGAAACGAGCTCAAACAGCTTGGTCTAATTCCATAAGCGGTAAAATCTCCTCAAAGACCAGAGAATCCTTCGTTTTAAAATTAAAAATTTAACGAACATACATTGTATGCAAATTCAGCTTGCCCCATTTGGGCAGGGGTGATTGGTTTTATATATTCCTTATGTTTTTGGGGAGATTAACATAGTTTTTATCGTCAAAATTCCTGAAAGTTCAAGTTCAAGATCAAGTTCAAGCGCAAGAATTGAACTTGGTCTTGAACTTGAACTTGAACTTAATAAAATTCACAAAGCATATTTTTAGAACCGATCAATCCTGCCTTTGGGGAATGATACATGTTAATTTTACTCTACTCTTCACGCCCCTCTTAAATTTTCAGCCGGATTGGCTCTTGCTGCCTTCCAGGTTTGGGAACCAATTGTTAATAAGCCCAAAATCAAAATGATCAAAAAGCCAGAGCTCAATTCCATCAGACCAATATTGATGCGGTAGGCAAAATTATTTAGGACGACCTGGTCAAAAAGTAAAAAAATCAGTGGCGTGGCAATAAGTGCTGCAATAAGCAATAAGTATATGAATCCTTTGGACAAGCCAAAGATCAATTGTCCTTCGCTCGCACCAAAAACCTTTCGGATGCTGATTTCTTTCAACTTGGTTTCCGTAGTATATACCGTCATCCCCAATAAGCCCAAACAGGCTATTGATATAGCCAGAAAAGCAACAAAGCCAAATACCTTCATGATGTCGATCAAAAACTGATAGGTCGCCTCAATTTCCTCGTCTAAAAACCGGGCATGCATGCTTTGATAAGCATCCAGTTTTTGCCAGGATTGCTCTATTTTTTGCATGGTGGCAGGCAAATCCACACTTGCAATTTTCAGATTGGCGATATGACATACTTCGGGTTGATACCTGAAACAAAAGCTTCCAATGGGCTCTTCCAAATGCGTATAATGGAAATCTTTGACTACTCCAATTATCTTATTTGGCTTGTCTTGCATAAAAACCCATTGTCCAATTGCAGCTGCATTGCTTTCCCACTGGAAATCTTTTACAAATTGTTCATTAATGACCAGATAGCCATGTTCTTCCTTTGGAAGGTTTTTTGGAAAATCATCCCCTTCTAAAATCGCCAAACCATGATTTTGAATGAAATTTTCGTCCACATAAATATTGCTTACGTAAAGCGAATCTTGTGCGCCTTCCAGTTTGGCAGCGGTAAAAGCCCTGGAATTGGTAGCTAGGATTTTTGAAGAAAAAGAGATGCTTTTAACTTCGGAAATCCTGGACATTTCATTTTCAAACATTTGGTAATCAACATCTTGTAAATAAACATTCAGGATATTTTCCTGCTCGAAGCCCAAATCTTTGTTGAGTGCATATTGATATTGGCGATACACAATGCTTGTGGCGACAAT
Organism: Saprospiraceae bacterium; assembly: GCA_041941305.1. GTDB lineage: Bacteria > Bacteroidota > Bacteroidia > Chitinophagales > Saprospiraceae > JANSWP01. The sequence goes on along the minus strand of JBGTQJ010000039.1, from coordinate 73,620 downwards.
GAATCCTACAGAAATGATAAATTGAAAAACCGTCAATACTTTGCGCGTTGTGAGCCGCTTGGTTAGTTTTTGTGTCAACCGATTTTTTAGAACCTGAACTGGTTTCATGGATGACAAAAAAGTAGCTGGAAAAACACCTGCCATTAATCCTGCAAACAGCGCAAATCCAACAAATAAAAAGATAAGTTGGGCACTGAGTTCCAAAGTAAACTGCTCTCCTCGGGGCAACAATTCGAAAAAACCGGGTTTGATAAATTCAAATAAACCAATTCCCAATACCAAAGCCATCAAGGCAATCAAAGCCGCTTCCACTAAAAATTGAACGATAATTTGTTTCCTTTTTGCACCTACTACTTTTCGAACACCTATTTCTCTCGCTCTCCTCAAAGCTCTCGCTATAGATAAATTGGTGTAATTGAAACAAGCTGAAAGCAGCACAATCAATGCAATAATGGAAAAGATAGTGACGGCAATCAAAGGCATTTTGGGTCCTATTTGATTGCTGAGATCCGGACCTGGTACGATACTGGAAATAGATTGAAAGTCAAATTCGGGATTAATATTTTCAAAAGCTCCAAATGCTTCTGCTGCAAGTTGATTGACTGCATTTTAAATCCCATTTTTCTACATTTTCCAAAAAGGTTTCCTCCAGGTCGCCTTCCAGTTCCTCCCTGAAGTCGGGATGGCAAAACCATTGAAAAAATCGCCTGAAATATTTTGGTGGTTGCATGGATTCTGGTTTGCTGGTTGCTGGGTTCTGGTTTGCTGGTTTCTGGTTTCTGGGTGCTGGGTGCTAATCAACCAGGAACCGGGCACCTAAACTCTAATTTCAAGGGAAAAATTTGGGATGGCTTTCCAAAGTCTTTCGCGAACATCTCTTGCTTCTTGCAGGGCAGTTTTTCCTTTGTGAGTGACTACAAAAAATCGTTTTCGGCGACCGCCACGCATAGCAGTTGCGCCTCCCATTTCAGATTTGATAAATCCTTTCTCTTCCAATCGAGTCAAAGCCGTATGCAATGCTCCGCGACTTACTTCCCGCTTGATTCGATCCTTAATTTCTGCTTGTATGGTTACACCATAAGCATTTTCCTCAAGTATCAAAATGGTGAGTAGGACAATTTCCTGAAATTCTCCAATGTAGGTACCTTTCATTTTATCATTTTCTATTTCATTCTTAAATGAAGACCAAACAAAGATATAATTTAATTCTTAAATGGAGAAGAAATGATTTCGAGTTGCTTTGTAAAAAGAAAATCATTTATCTCATGGTCCCTGTTTTAGAGCAGATAATAGCTTAGTTTTGTTATTGGAAAATCAAAATCCTAAGCATGAAAAAAGACATTCAAAATAGAGCAGACATTAAATTCCTCATGGACACTTTCTATAAAAAATTAATGGTCGATGAAATTATTGGTCATTTTTTCACGAAAGTGGTAGAGCTATCTCTGGACAAACACATGCCCATTTTGTACAACTTTTGGGATTCCGTGTTGTTTGGTGCCGCCAATTACAAAGGCAATCCAATTTTAAAACATATAGAATTAGACCAAAAAGAACGGCTTGAAAAAAAACATTTTGACCAATGGCAAAAGGTGCTTTTTGAAACCATCGATGAACAATTTGAGGGAGAAAAAGTAGCCGAAATGAAAAATCGTGTGGACCTTATGGGCAAACTGATGCTATTCAAAATTGATAAAAGCAGGGAAGCTTTTTTTGTACAATGATCGAGACACAAAAGGCATTTAAAAAACCGTGATAAAATCAAGTCAATTCAAGTTCATTATACTGTTTATGAAGATGTAATCGATTATCAGCAAAGTAATGCTGAATCCTATAAGTCGGCAATATTTGAACAAAAAATGGTTCAGCTCACCAACCTAAAAGCTGAAACCTCTACCAGGTTCTCCTTTCCCAATAAGTCGATTCCTGCTACTTTTCAGGTTTTAGATAGCCAGGTGTATTGGACCTTACAAGTCTTTTTTACTTTTAAGAATGGGATGGAGACAACTTTTGAGCGGCAATTTATTGTAGAATAATTCAACCCTCGATGATTTTAGGCAATCATTCATACTGAAGCGCCTCCACAGGATTGGCAGTCGCTGCTCGAATAGTCTGATAACTGATCGTAATCATGGCAATGCCCAATACTGCCAACAAAGGCAATACAATCAGCCACCACCCTACTCCGACATTGTAAGGATAGCCTGTCAACCACTCCTGGAAACCGTACCAGGCAAGTGGCAAGGCAATAAATCCAGAGACTAAAATCAAAAAGACAAACTCTTTGGATAGCATAGCCAGAATGCTAGGTACCGATGCACCCAATACTTTTCGAATGCCGATTTCCTTTGTTTTCTGAACTGCTGCGTATGCTACCAGCCCATACAATCCAAAGCAGGAGATCAAAATGGCTAGGAAAGCAAAATATCCTATCATTCTACCAAGTCGATTCTCGGCTTGATACATATTCTGGATGGTTTCATCGAGGAAAGTGTATTCAAATACTTTTTGTGGGAAAAACTGATCCCAGGTGCTTTCAATAAACTTCAGCGTAGCCGGTACATCAGAAGAACTGATTTTCATGGAAAAAACATTAAACACCGCTGCACTGACATCCAATACAAGGGGGTTGATTTCCTGGTGGAGGGAGGTCGTATGAAAATCTTTCACTACCCCAATGACCGTTCCCTGCTTGCCTTCGCGATTTACCTTGCCTCCAATTGCCGCCTCAGGACTTGGCCAACGCATGGTAGAAACTGCCGACTCATTGAGGATAAATGCATTTTGGTGATCTGTCCCAAATTCTTTATCAAAACCACGTCCAGCTATAATTTCCAGACCATAGGTTTCTACAAAATCGTAATCTACTGCCACATTCATTAAAAAGAGATTGTCTTCCTGGGTAATGGAATCTCCTGTAATATTTCTGCGCACGCCCCCACTGCCAGGGATATTATTGGAAAGAGTGACCGCTTTTACTTTGGGATCTTTCAATAATTCTTCTTCAAAGCTGTTCATTTTCTGGCGGATATCTCCATCTACACCGCCAAAGATGGAATTGAGGTTTTGACTAAACAATGGCACGTTTAGTACCTGATCTGAATCAAAACCCATGGGTTGGGCACGCAAATATTCGAGTTGTTTGTATATGCCAATTGTTCCGGCAATCAACGCAATACAGGCAATAAATTGAACGGTAATCAGCACTTTTCGGAGCATTGCTCCTCTTGGAATATTGGAAAGCCCTTTACCCCTCAAAATGGTCACTGGCTTAAATCTTGTCACAAAGAAAGCTGGATAACTACCTGCTAATAAACCAGTTAGTACAAAAATGACAAAGAACCCTGTTATCAATAACCAATTGTCTGAAAAGGCAAAACTGATTTCACGATTGGTCAAATCACTAAGATAGGGTACCCCAAATTTGACCAGGGACAATGAGAAGAGAAAAGCAATAAAACTCACCATCAAGGATTCTCCCAAAAATTGCCCTACCAAAGTTCCTTTGCCAGCACCCAATACTTTTCGTACGCCAACCTCTCTGGCTCGACTCAGAGAGCCTGCTGTGGAAAAGTTCACAAAATTGATAGAAGCAATGAGTAAAGTGATAAAACCGATAGCCAAGAATATATAAAGAAAGCGAAGATTTGCTGTAGGTGTTGGTTCACCTCCAGCAGTTGAATGCAAATGGATGTCTTGAATCGGCATCAAAGTAAAATTCTGCCCCTCACGCACCTGAGGGTTCCCAAATTTGTTTAAAAACTCGGGGAAGGCTTTGTCAACATTCTCCGGATTGGCTCCATCTTTCAAAAGCACATAGGTATAGGAATGAGAGATTACCCAATTGCTATTTAGGTTTTGACGCATAGCAGTGCGGGTCTGCTCAGGAGCCGTATTGAACATATCCGGGTATGGGGCAATCATATCAAATTGCATGTGTGAAGTCTCTGGAAACTCCCGCACGACTCCTGTTACACTAAAGGGATAGACATCCTCCAAAAAAAGTGTTTTTCCCAATGCATCCGTTGTTCCAAAAAACTGCGTTGCCATTTCCTCTGTGATGATAATTGAAGCGGGTGCATCTAATGCAGTTTCTGGATTACCCTGGACAAAGTCAAAAGTTAACAACTCCAAAATTGTCGAATCCGCAAAATATTGCCGTTGCACCTCGTATTTATTCAAGGCATTTCCAGACACATCTTTGGTACTGATGCTCACCTGCCGTCGATACATTCTCGCCGCTTTTTCAACTTCAGGGAAATTATCTACTAATAAAGGTGTAATTGGAGGAGGGCAAGAGGCAATGACCATGCCTTCTGTGGCAAAATCTGCCCCGTAATTCAGTCGGTACAGATTATTTGCTTTTTCATGAAATTGGTCATAACTGAATTCGTGTTTCAAAAACAACAATATCAAAAAACAACAGGCCATACCGAGCGATAAGCCAATGGCGTTGATGATGGAGAAGGTTTTGTGTTTGAGTAGATTCCGAAATGCAATTTTGAAGTAGTTGTAGAGCATAAAAGGTTGGTTTAGCTTTACCCAGCATTGCACTTTTCGTGCTAGCTGCTGTAAAAAATAATTTAGGTGCCTGGCAAAAGCCGCTATTATATACGCTAAGGACTCATAATAATCGAAATAATTGCAGCAATAGATGAGCTTATATACAAAATAGGCAATTCTGTTTCCATGACAGTTTTTTTCACATTGGCAGGCTTGTGGTATGCTGATATGTCAAAAAACATCATCATCACTGCTGGTGCAAGGTCACAAGAATCCTATAACCTTGAACAAAAAATTTTGAAATAAACTCGGCGATGTATTGCAATCAATCAGAATATCTTAATGCAACTGTAGCCATCGTTCGAATACCAGATACATTTACTGTTTTAAAAGGATCGATAAATTCCAAACGATGTTTTCTCATCAAATCACTAAGCAAACTCCTGTCTAACAAATATCGGGTGGAACCATCTGGTAATAAATAAACATCGTCGTATAAATGCTTTGCCAACTTTTCTATGGTATGTTTGGTGGTCATTCTAAACCAAAAAATTCCATTTGGTGCTAACACCCGAATATGCTCTTCAAACAATTGAATAAATTGATTTCGATCTTCACAAAAATGAAATACGGCGCTTGAAATGATAAAATTAAAATGAGCATCCGGAAAAGGGATCTCTCTCAAATCAGCTACTGAAAAATGATTTTTGTTATAATTTTTATTCCAGCTCAACAAATGCTTCTGCAATTCTGAAATAGCGCTGTGGCTTTTGTCAATACCATAAATTTCAAAGTCATTTTTAATGAAGAACTCACTATTTCTACCCCAGCCACAACCCGCATCCAGTATGCGCATCTCTTTTGTGATGCGGTTTTTCATGATTTGGTCAAGCAGATAAATGTCAATTTTGCCTATTTCTGGGAGCATCGTTATAAAAAATTAATTGGCCATCGTTTCCTTTATTGTAGATATGATAAATTTGTCCACTATCCAAAGGAAGTCGAATATCAGATAAACTACTCATTGCTATACTTTTAGATATTATGATTTGATAAACTGTCCAATTCTTTTAAATCTCTGAGGTCATTTTTCTAAAGTAAAATTTACCAAATCTTTTAGCTTTAGCAAATTAAGTCTTGATACATAATAAATTTCAGAACATTTGGTTGAGGAAAAGAAATTGTGAGACAATACATTATTAAACCTATTATAAAATATCAAATCGCACAAATCATGAAAGTCCTAATATTCTTTTTTCTCCTAATTTTAATGTTTCAATTAAACTGCACCTATCATAAGGATGCCAACCTTAATGTATCCGAAAGTCGAATTTGGACTGAAGAAGAAAGGACTTACTTATTAAAAGAACTAAATAGAACATCCAAAGAATTAGCGGATGAAATCGAAAGCTTGAATCCGGAACAATGGCATTTCCATGAAACCCCCAATCGCTGGTCGATTGCTGAAATTGTGGAACATCTGACTTTACAAAATGAACTCCATTTCCGGGAACTTTCCGTCAATGCGCAGGCGCCACAGATGCCACAATACATCCAGGTTGTAAAAGATTGGGATAGCTATTTTATTAACTATGCAACAGATACCCTCAAAGGAAAAGCCCGATGGTTTTTAGAACCTGTAGGCAGGTTTTGTACCAAAGAAAATGCAATAGAAGCTTTCAATCGTGCGAGAAGCAATTTGACAAAATATGTAGCAGAAACAGCTGTAGATTTCCGCATGCAATTCACCTTCCGAGCTATGGTTGCACTGGATACCTTAGCTAATGCCAAGCCTGGTCAGGTACGGGACCTTCATCAATTGATTTTAACAGGTATCGCACATACCGACCGACATTTGGGACAGATTCGTAAAATAAAGGAACATGTTGAATATCCCAAATAGCATAAGTTCTTCTATTTGGGTAAAAAACCTAATTTTACTTTGATTTTGATTACAATCTACGAGTATGTTTAAATTTTAAATCTTGCTAACTCACCTAAAATCAATAATAAAATGAAACTCAACTATCTATTTATAATGGGTATTTTTCTGGTTTTGAATGCCTGTCAAAATGAAGTAGTAGATTCAGGGGAACCTAAAAAACCACCCTTTGAGGCAATTAATTTCACAACTCCTGATAGCATACAGATTTTTGGGAAAATTTATGAAAGGGATTCTTCTTCGAGTACCATTCTTTTATTTCATCAGGGAGGTTCCAATTCAGATGGTGAATACAGAACCATCATTCCAAAATTGCAGGAAATGGGCTATAATATCTTAGCGATTGATCAAAGAATTGGAGGACAGATATACGGCAACTACAACAAGACCATTGCCAATATTCCAGGTAATTCTTTTGATAATAATTATACCTATTGTGATGCCTATAATAATTTGGAAGGCGCACTGGACTATGCCATTCAAGCTGGATACTCCGGGAAACGAATCCTTTGGGGAAGCAGCTACAGCGCTACTTTGGCAATTCAATTGGCACACAACCGACCCGATGATGTTGCTGGTGTTTTAGCCTTTTCACCAGCGTCAGGAGGCTCTCTACAGAATTGCCTTGCAAACCAATATTTTCCCACCCTTAATGTCCCGCTATTGATTTTAAGACCTCCAAATGAAATGGAACGAGAAGCTGTACAAATGCAAATGGATTCGGCAGCTAAATACAATCATCAGGTATACGCTGCAGAATACGGCATCCATGGCTCGTCGATGCTGGTTGAAGAACGGGTTGGGCACAATGTGGATGCCAACTGGAATGTGGTCACTGAATTCTTGGCTGGTCTCGAATAATATTAGACTTTATTCCAGAATAATTTGTAAAGCTAAAATTTGTCTTTTATGCACTTCAATTTGGAAACTGCACAGTTTAAGAATATTCGATCTTTTATTGGAGCTAAGGATTTTGAAGAATCAAGATCTTTTTATCGGACTTTGGGTTTCAAAGAGTCTGTCCTTTCTGAGAAAATGTCCCTCTTCAAAGTCAATGAGCATTTGGGCTTTTACCTCCAGGATTATTATGTGAAAGATTGGGTAAACAATTCAATGCTCTTTGTGGAGGTAGCTGATGTAGAACAATGCTGGAATGAACTTCAATCATCTGGTTTGGATTTAACCTGCGCATGTCAAATTAACTCCCATCAAACAGTTTGAATGGGGACGTGAATGCTTTTTGCATGATCCTTCTGGAGTACTTTGGCATTTTTGTGAGTTCTCGAAGCAAATTCGTCAGAAATCCAAACGTGTTTGAAAATCCCAATTGACAATAAAATGATTTTTCAGATACGCTCTAATGTCAAAGGTTGACAAGGTTTAAACGCTATATATTTTTGGTATTGAATTTCAGCGAGTTTAGAATATTGATGAATGATATAATCTGAAAGCTTGTAGTGTATCAGGCTATCATAATTTAAAAAAGCCCCACCCTGGATACGCTTTAAACAATTTTCATTGCCACAATTACAATCAAATACTTCCTGCATTCTCCATTCTGTAGATGGATAAAAAAAAGTAACCTCCTCTCCTCTCATAATGGGTTTTAAAGCAATCAATTCCATTCCTTTTATGTCAAAAAATGAATTGGGATCACAGCTGTGATTTGTGTATTGCAAAAATTCAGGTTTGAGAATAATATGCTGGTTCAATCCAACCTGAAGTGTATGAGAAGAAGGTTCTGCTACAATTTTTTCAAAACCAAATCTGGATATTACCATTTGTGGTTCAATGTCTGTTGTCGCAAAAAGGGAAATATAATTTGTTTCGGGATGTTCATGTACTTCTACTATTGCACTGTCCAACACCTGCTCTTTTTTTGAAGGTTCCATAAATTATATAGTTTTTATTTTCCTAAAAGTGAAAAGACAATCTGTCTTTAAATTCGCATAAATGATTCTTAAAATACAGGGCGCTATGATGTTTTAAAAGATTTTAATGGGGAAGAAGTGCTAAGAGAATAGGAAAGAATGCTTTAATGTACAAACTATAATTGAAACTTAATACAGTAGACTTTGTTCGAAAAGATTTTGTATGAGAAGCCGTCGACCGAATATAGTTTACTGTACATAATAAAAAAATGAATAGGATCCTTAAGCAAAAGGTAAAACAAAGGAAAGCAAAATTAAGCATTCTTACACTTACAATCTTATTCTGGCAGATAGGAATCAAGTTTTGAAGTACCCTTATATAAGACCATTTTTTTGAAAAAAAATTTATATATTCAAATAATTGATAAAATTTCACTAATTTGCGACTTCAAAAACAAATACCATTATGAAAATCAAAACTGAAATCACCATCAATGCTCCAAAAGAAAAGATTTGGAAAGTCGTTACTGATTTTGAAAATTCTGTCAATAATATTAGCGCAATTGAAAAAATAGAGGTTCTTGAAAGACCTGAATCGGGTTTAGTGGGCTTTAAATGGCGTGAAACCAGAATCATGTTTGGCAAATCGGCTACAGAAGTAATGTGGATCACCGATGCCGTAGAAAATGAATACTACAATACCCGAGCAGAAAGTCATGGCTCTGTTTACATCTCCACAATTGCCATTGCTGAACAAAACGGGCAGTCCGTTTTGAGTATGGGATTCGATGGACAACCTCAGACATTCGGTGCCAGGGTAATGGGCGCTATCTTTGGTTTCATGTTCAAAAATGCAACCCGTAAAGCCATCCATAAAGATTTAGAAGATATTAAAGCTGTGGTTGAGGGGAGTTAGTCGGTTGTCGGTTGTCGGTTGTCGGTTGTCGGTTTGTTCAACCGATAACTGATAACCGGATTGATAATTGTATTACCTTAATAGTGTCAAATCTCCTTCAAAGATTTTTTGTTCTTGTTCTCCCTCACAATTCAAATAATCAATAAAAATCCGGTAGACATATACCTCTGATTGATAAGCCTTGTCTTCTTTCCAACCATTCCAACCATTATCCGGATCTGTACCTTCATAAACCAGCTTACCCCAGCGATTGTAGATTTTCATGTTGTATTCAAAAATGGTAAAATCTTCATCTCTAATAATTACAAAGGTATCATTCATACCATCCTGGTCAGGGGTGAAAGCATTGGGAATCTGGAAGGGATTTTCTTCCATTTTTCGTTCTATCATGATTTGGTCAGTCAGACTACCGCAAATATTGCTAACCGTAACCGAATAAATCCCACTCTCCAGAACTTCCAAACTTGAGGATGTAGAATTATCGGACCAGAGATAACTAAAATTTTCATCCTCTGGTACCATCAAAATCAATTCGCTGCCAAAACAAATAGACGTATCTGCCCCCAGATCAAAATCTGGTGCTGATAAGTATGCAACATCAATTGAAAAATAGGCAGGACAGTCATTCGAATTAATTTGTACATCGTAAAATCCTGGCTCCGTTACTTCTAAAGAAGGGTTAGTAGAGCCATCCTGCCAGGTATAGGTAGCATTGGGGTTGGTGGCATCTAATATCAAAGAATCCCCTTCGCATAGAGTTGTATCTGATCCAAATTGGACCGTTATTTCTGGAAAATTGTCAATATTAATGGATTCTGAATAACTACAACCCAGGGCTGTTACAAGAACGGAATAGGTTCCAGGGCTTGAAACATTTAAAGAATCTGATGTGGAACCATTATCCCATTCATAAGTGGCATCCGGGTAGTTGGCAAAAAGCGTTATCACATCTCCAAAACAAATGGTGGTGTCATTGCCTAATTCTACAATAGGCAAAGGGTTGAAATCCACTTGAATCGTATCAGTTAGGGCACAGGCATTTGAAATGGCATTGACCCAATAGATACCAGCGCTACTAACGGTAAATTGGGAATTGGTGGAATTATCCTGCCATTCATAAGTCCCGTTCGGTAAATCAGGATTCAAGGTCAAAGTTTCTCCTTCGCAAAGCGTTGTATCAGTTCCCAATTCCAAAACCGGAGGAGGGTTCACAAAAACGGTATAGGCAATGGTATCACAACTGAAGTAGGCAATGTAAGTAGTCGTATCAATAGGATTTACTGTCAAGATAGGATCTGTAGATATCAAAACACCCGGCATCGTATCCACTGCCCAGCCGATCACATCACTTGAAAGGATTTCCAATGTAATAGGATCCCCCTGACACAATTCCAGATCTTGTTCTGAGAATCCACATTTTTGTTCTACAGTCACATCATCTATAAAATAACGAGCGTTGATGCTGGGTTTGGTGTTGTCAATAATAAACTGCGTATTCGCATTGGTGTAAAAATTGCCTATGGTCAAAAACTTGGCTGGAGTAGTAGCAACAAAAGAGCCGGAAACTTTAACCCAATCCTGATTTTCTGTTATGATGTTGGTTTCGTTGATTTGAGGAACCAGACTCAATTCCTGGCAAGTAGAATAATCTGTAATCAGGGTTTCTGAAAAATGCATTCCTATGTTATTGCTCGCTTCCTGCGAATTATCAGCGTGGGAGACCCAGATTTCAGCATAGTAATTTTCTCCTACCTGTAAGGGCTGGGTTAGTTCTATTGCCAAATATTCGCGATAATCTGGTTGAAAACCACAGCCATTACCATAGGTTAAAATAGCAGACATGACTTCTCCCGTACGAGGAGCTTGTTGCCCTGGAGATGCAGAACTGGTGGAAAAACAATGTGCATAACAGTTTTGCCCTACAAGTGTACTAAACACATCAGAAGTACCATCTGTCGGCATGATCCAATTTTGCATAGCTGCATCAAACCCACTTGCCGACTGTATCCAGCCACACGGTAGCGAACCATAATTCTCAAAACTAGGGTTTGGCACCAGGTTTTGCGCAGATATCAGAAAGGGAAGGAAAGCCAACAAAAGAGTTAGCGTTTTTTTGGTGATGGTCATATATTTTAACGTTTATTTTCTAATTATTGAGGTTTGGTGTTTTTTTAGAGGTCAAATTTGAGAGCGCTTTCGCTGTCAGAGGTCAGACTTCTGTCAGTTCATAAAATGAACGGTCTCAAGTCTGACCTCTGACAGCAAAGCGATCCCAAAAAGATTACAAAAAAAATCCGAATTCCCACATCAATTCGTCTTTGCCAATTTCATCTTCAAAAAGTCGTTACTGCCCAGCCATTTTTGGTGCTCGTCTGATTTTTTCTGATATCGAATCTCATATTGGCTCTCGGAAATGCTTACATCCTCCATAATTTCCCTTAATGCTTTTGATAATCCTTCATCTTCAAATTCCATACGCTTATCCAATACTATTTGTAAGCGGTATTTGAGGAATCGTTTCATGTTAATGGACAATTCTTCCAAAGCCCAGATGCCCTGTTGAGTCAATATATCTTCGCCTTCTTCAAATATTATTTTTCTACAATTCCTCTTTATCATAGTCTCTAATTCAATTAGATTTTTAGCCTGCTTAATCTTCGGGCGTCCTCTGTCAGGAGGCAATTTTTTCATAACTTCATCTTTTTTGGGATTTGGTTGTTCATACCTCACTGGAGTTCTGCGGTTTTCAAAATAAATCCAAAGATGATCACTTTTGCCATCCCACTCCCTCCGAAGGTCAGTAGCCCCAATCTGCCCAATATATGCTTGCCCCCTGTGCAATCCGTTTTCTCGGAAAAAAGTTCTTAGGGACTCGACACGCTTTTTTCCTAAAGCTCCCTTCCCTTTCACGACCATTATTTCGGCACGCAAGTAGGGATCTGCTTTTAGAATCCCAGTCAATTCCTGCAATAATTCCTTCGTTTTTGGAGTCAAGCCTGGTTCTTTGTATAGAAAATAAGTTTGATTCCAGTTTTTATCAATAAATGACCTGATATCCATAGAAGAGGCAATCTTCAAATTTTGCCGCTCTTGAAAATAATCATTCGTTTCTATCTCTTCAGAAAGGAATGTCTGAAACAAATTAGGTTCCTCTTTAGGATTGAAAATTTCTACAGTATCGCAATCTACCACTGTGATGGGGGAAGCGTGGTCTAGAAGGATATTCCCATTGTAGGGAAAAAGGACCGGGGTTTTATAAAATGCCTCTAAGGTAATGTGGCTATAAGTCTTTGATGGTTGGAAATGAACTTCATATGCTCCCCAGGATTGATGTATGATTTCATCAGTTGTTGCCAACAATTCTGTTTTTACACAGTTGCCATTACCAGCCCAGATTCTTAGTGTAGCAGGAGTTGAATAATTCACCATCCCCTGCGTGTTTTTGGATGCACTAATATAGGTTTCTGACCGACACAGATAAATCCCAAAATGATAGCATTGATTGGCTTCCAATGGAAATTCCAGTTTTTGTGCCACCATTTCCCAGGTATCATTATTTCTGACGGTCAATCCCAGGTAAGTATTTCCGTCCAAAGGCTTGGTAACGACTTCAAAGGAGCCAGGCTGAATATCAGGTGGTGATTCATTTGGGAAACCACAATCATACCAGCCTTTTGGTTGTTTGCTGTGCCGGGGAAAATCTTCAAATGAAGGATTTGAAAGGAAGATTTCAGATTGAGAAAAGAGAAAGTTTTGAACAATAATCAAGAAAATTGTAAATGTGGCTTGAGCGTATTTCATGAAGAAGGAGTAATTAGAAATTGTCTGTTCAAAACTCAAAATTACAAATTTTCCTTTTACTCCAACCAAGTCTTAAATATAAAGAGCGTTGCGACTTTGAAAAACCTGTTAGGTTGAAATTAAGCAAAAGGGCTATAGGGATTTTTTACATTTCCTGCTTATTCCTTAGCTCAACCTAACAGGTTTTGACGTGAATATCTGGATACTAGGTTTAAAAGTAATGGTCAGTGTTTCTCGTTGAGGACAGAGTGAAAAATCTGGCAAATTCATTTCAAAATTGAACCTCTATTTTAGGCATGGGCCCCAGGAAACCAGCACCCGGCATACCTTTGCTCAATTGCTAACACCATTTCGCAGCCCTCTATTCATTCCACAATGGTATCAACAATACCCAGAACCCAGATAACCAGCAACCAGCATTAATTACCAACCAAAACAATCCGCTCCGTCTTGACAAAGGATACTCCAATCACCTGAATGATATAATACCCTTTTTTAAAAGTGGACAAATCTGAAACCCTCCATTGCTGCTCCTCAGATGCCCAGAATCCGTCATACAAAACAGCCAAGTTTCTACCATTGAAGTCCAATAATTCCATACGCACTTCTTGATCGTGTTCAAGATCAAGGGCAATGTTCAATTCTCCATGAGTAGGATTGGGATATACTTTTAATTTGTCACCTTCAGGTTGGATATAAACCTCTACAACCTCACTATAATCAACTCTCCCGTCAAAATCCACTTGTTTCAGTCGAAATTGATGGCTTCCTGGGAGTAGATTTGGAATGGTGAATTGATAATTTCTTGGCTCAAAAGAATCGCCATATCCGCTTACAAAGTCGATGCTTAGCCAGTCGCCTTTTAGGAAATGTTGAATTTCAAAACCTTCATTGTTGATTTCCATTTGGGTTTGCCATTTTAGAATGGCATCTTTTCCAGAGGTTTCAACTCGGAAGTAGACCAAATCGACTGGTAGCGAGGCGCTGGCAGAGAACTCAGAAGTATTTCCATTGGCATCAGTTGCAGTTGCCACTATTACATCGCCCATAGAGACGGAAGCAACCGCAGCAAAAGTGGTCATTACAGAATTTTGAGCATTGCCAATGGTGTACAAGTGTTCGCCTAAATAAGATTGTCCTTCCTCATTTCCTGCATCTGCCTTATAAAATCGAATGGTCAATGGATAGCTCGAATTTCCTGTAGTGGAGTTTACTAAATACGTTACGGTTACATTATTACTACCATCCACACCAGCTGAGGAAATTTCGGGTGTGTTTTGGAGATTATTGGCACCTGCATCACCATCACCTACATCATTGGCGCTTGCACCATCTTCTCCTAAATCTATTCCCAAATTATTATTTGAGAAAATACTATTTCTAGCGATCTCATTATTTACAGTTGTTGTAAAGGAATTAACTTCAATCCCATCAGCACCGTTAAAAGCAATAATGTTTTCATCCGCACTTGAATTGCCTCCAATCGTATTGTCTGTACCTACTGATTGGATAAAAATCCCATTATCGTCATTTCCAATATTGGATATCCCATCCTTGTCTGTTCCTATTTTATTCCCTAAAACTGTAGCATCGTCATTTAAATGAATGCCATCATCCCCATTTCCAGAAATCACATTTCCCTGACCTGCTGATGAGCCGCCAATAGTGTAGTTAGAAGCTGGATGTTGCATTCGAATCCCTTCTGCACCATTTCCGAGATCATTTTCGCCAGTAATATCTGTTCCGATGTAATTGCCAAAAAATGATACATTAGAGGTACCTGTTCCGCCACTATTATAGCCTGCATTTGTATTGCCTGAGATGATGTTTCGATCTGTTGCATTAGAACCACCAATGGTCATATTTGTGCATCCAAAACAAGAAATACCTACATTATTAGCTATAGCAGCACTTCCAGCAGCATTGGTACCGATCAAATTTCCTGTAGCTGTAATTTCATCTATTCCACCAATATGTATTCCAGAGGCTGAATTGCCAGAAATTAAGCAATTTGAAACAGTAGTCCCAGTTACAGCACCTGTACCATTAATAAAGATTCCGTGGTCGGTGTTACCCGCTGCTGCTGTACCTGCTTGATTTGTTCCAATATAGCAGCACTCTACTGCATTATTATCATCTGTAATTACAATTCCCATATCGCGAGAATTTTGAATAACCAATCCTCTGATTGTACAGTCCGTTGTTGAGATTGTAAAAAGATCATCTGCAACTGTTGGTAAAGAACCTCCATCAATGATAACTGATAATGTGTGCGTTGTTCCAGAAACCAGTGTTCCACAACTCGCCCCAGCCACTGTGGAACCATCAATAGTGACATTTGTACGAGTGAGTGTTGGTAATAAACTAGCTGGAGTGATGGTCATCCCAGTGGAAAAATCAATAGTAATTGCACTCGCTCCACCAGTAGCGTTGGCTTCTTCTATAGCAGCCCTTAGAGTACAATTGCCTGCTCCATCATCACAATTGCCATCTCCGGCAGAGGCATCAGCCGTATCACCATTACTATCCACCGTGAAGGTTTGGGCAGAGATAATTGAGTTTGAAAAAACAAACAAACAGATAACGTAGAAGTAAAGCTTCATTTGCGTTCAGTTTTAAAATCCTACCTGGGTTTTCATTTTGCCTAAAAACCCAGATAAATTGGTAGGATCAGGTGAATGTATTATAAGCTTGTTTGCGAGTTATTGCTCCTTAGATTTGAACGCAAGATAGCAGTGCACTAAAGCATACAGGAGTAAAGTGGAGTGAATTGGGAATTATTTGAAGCGAAATTGAAAAAATTAAATTCAAGTTGCTAGTTATCTGGGTACTGGTTTTCTGGTAGCTGGGCAAATAAAGAATCTGGTAGAATTATTTGAAAAAACTCAATTAATTCAAACAATTATTACCCAGTAACCAGCAAACCAGTAACCAGCAACTTGAATTTTTTAAGCCAAAATCTCATTTGGCATCAAACCAAATCGTTCCTGAAATTTTTGGGCGAAATAAGAGGGGTGTTCCAAGCCTACTTCAAAACGCACTTCGGCAACTGTGCCAAAATGTCCTTTTTCCAGGAGCTGATAGGCAGTTTGTAAACGAATCTCTCTTCTAAACGCGATCGCTGATTGTCCTGTCATTTTTTTGATTTTGCGCTCCAAATGTCTTTGGCTGATGGCAATGTCTCTGGCCATATTACCTATTTTATAATTTGGATTGCTCAAGTTTTCAAGGACTTTGGAGATGACATTCCACAAGAGTTGTCGATCTTGAAAAGAGCGAATGGTTTTCCAAAAAGAAAAAGATTGGAGATAGCCTGCATCCAGGGGAATACTGGAGGATGGAGCTGGCATAATGGAATCAAAGTTTTGAGTTGCGGAAAATAGGTTGGTTTGAGTTTTCTCAAGATTCAGAGTGTTTGTGTACATTTTTGTTTTGTTTTTATGTGCTAACAATTAGATCTCGTAAGGCAAAGGTTGCCCACATCTGAATTCGGCTGATCCAGATGAAGATCATTGGTAAATGAATTTGACTTGGTTAGCTTTGAGAGTTTTCGTTCAAGGAAAGGTTTTCGAAAGAGAGGATTCAACTGCGTGTCATTTTCTTCATAGAAAGTTCTTGTTCAATATTATCAAATAGCTATTTCGGCTTCTTTTTTCAACAAGCTTCGTTGAAAATACTCACCAGAGCTTAGGCTATGCCTGCGTTTTTCGCCTCACTTGATAAAAAAAACACCCTCTAAATAACTTATTCATAATGTTGAACAAGAACTTATGTTATTTATGCCTCATATCTAGCTGTTTTAATAAATACAAGTGCAAGATGAGGGTTAAAAAAATAATTTTTGCATACAGTTTTTGACAATAATTCTACTTTATTCTAAATTCAAAATCCATAAGTTACTAATTAACAGATATTTACACCAACAATCCATTCCATAAAAAATATCAATTCCAGTCAACTTACCTTCATTTTTTCGCTTCAAATCAGACTTTGGCGAAATCCTGCTGTGTTCTGGCGAAATCCTGCTCTCACCTAAGAAGATTTTGCCCACACATTTGTGTCGTAAATATTTTTAACCACTTCAGTAATGAAAGTGATGACCATGAAACCGAATGAAAAACATCGATAGACAATAAAATATTCATCATTCATAACTCATCATTCATCATTATTAAGTCTTTTTAAAAATTGAAAACATGAAAAAATTAATGCAATTCGTAATTATTTTGGCTTGCTCCATTTCTTTTGTAAATGCTCAAAATAATTCACAGGACGTAAAACAAGTAGGTGAGAACAATACCGTCACCATCACTCAAACAGGAGAAAACAATGCCGCCAATGTCGCCCAAAACGGCAATGACAATAGCATGACCATCAATCAGGATCACACTGATAATACAGTCAATGCGACTCAAACAGGTGATGAAAACACTGCCACCAGCACTACAGGTGGGGAAGATGGAAGTGTTTTTAACTTAACTCAAGATGGAGATGGACTTTCCGCTACTTTCTCCCAATATACCGGAACGGATAACACTACCAATTTAACACAAACAGGTACGGATAATACTACCTACATTTATAATTACAGGCAAACAGAAGGTACATTAAACATTACCCAAGGAGGTTCTGATAATAATATAAACTCTAATCAAAGATATGGAGACGGAGACGTGGCCAATATTACTCAGGAAGGCTCAGGAAATGATATTAACAATACCCAATACAATTACAATTCTTATTACGGTGGCAGTACCGAAAATACAATCAATATTACTCAAATTGGAGAAGATGGGTATGTCCGTCATTACCAATATCGAGAAAATGAAAGTAACATGAATACTACCCAATCCGGGGCAGATAATTATGCGGACAATAATCAAAGATATGGTTACTACGGTGGAGAAAATACGAGTACCATCACACAGTCTGGTGAAGAAGGTTATGCCGAAAATACACAATATTATGGTTCAAAATCGGTCATGAACACTACTCAATCTGGAACAGATAATCAGGCTGTAAATTATCAGTACGGCTCGACAGAAAGTACCAGTACATTGACACAATCTGGTGATAGTAATACGGGAGATCTTTATCAAAGTGGTCAAACTTCCAGTCAACTATCGGTGAGTCAATCCGGCAGTGATAATATAGCAGATGTGAATCAAACGTATGGAGAGGATAATCATTTAACTTTCACTCAATCCGGAGAGGACAATACAGCTACCGTCACTCAACGAAGTGGAGACGAAAATCAGCTGGAATTAGAACAAACCGGAACCAGTGGGGAAGCAACTATAGATCAAATTGGAAATTTAAACAGCGCTGAATTTGTCCAAACTGATGGAGACGGCAGTGTCTTCACATTTACGCAAAACGGAACTGAAAACTATCTCGATTTTGCTCAAACAGGGGATGATAACACGATGACCATCACCCAAACAGGAGAGGAAAACTCAATTGGTGCAGAAAGTATGGTATATCAAAATGGCAATGAGAATACCGCTACAATCACTCAAAAGGGTAATGGCAATATGCTTGACTTCCAAATTACAGGAAATGGCAACACTTTGACTTTTGGACAGGGTGATGATGACAATGATGCTTTTGATTCAAAAGCAACCATCATTCAAGGTGGAAATGAAAACTCCATCGAATTGCTACAGACTGGTGATGCTCAGCAAACTATGATTCAACAATCTGGCAATGGTAACGCTGTAATTATCAATCAGGGTAATACGGTAGAATCCGGATCAGGCGCTGGTACTTCTTAATTTTATTGGATAACTCTTGGAGGGTTTGTAACTCTCCAAGAGTTTCAATTTTCCAAGAATTTCAAACCTCATTCTTCACTTCACAAAACTCAAAAAACCGCTTCAGAATCTTGGCGGTTCGTTGGGGTGCTTCAAACATCCCCATATGACCGACATCTGAAAGCAAGTGAATATCAGCCAGGTCAGGCAAATGAGTTTGAGCAAGGCTGGTTTTCAGATCAACCGCCACATCTTTTTTTCCAATAATAAAACAAACTGGAATACCGATTTTTTCCAAAACCAAAGCATTATCCGATCTATCGTGCATGGCCCTTAGCGCATTGATATAAGCCTCAGGAGCAAATTGGGAAGCATTGTAAATCAATTTATTGACTTCGAAGGGGTAGCCTTTATTAAAATCGTAAGCGAATAGTTTGGGAATCAATTGCCGTACGTACAGGACATGCCCGTTTTTATTAATAAACTCAATCCCCTTAGTTCGACCTTTTCTTTTTTCTTCAGAATCTGCAAAAGGATGTGAATGGAACAGACACAAACCAATTAATTTATCTGGGAACTGCTTCGCAAACTCCAGGCTTACGTAACCTCCCATAGAATGTCCCACAAGCATACATTTGGAAATCTCTAAAAACTCCAAAACCGCATTTACAGAGGCTGCCATTTGGGCAATTGAACAACTTCCATTTAGGGTGGAAAAACCAAATCCGGGTAAGTCGATTCGTATAATCTGGTGGTGGCGAAAGTTGGTGATAAAGTTGTCCCACATTCGGCTATCTTCACAAAAGCCATGAATAAATACAATTGGGCTTCCTTCGCCTTGCTGGTAAAAGGCAAGTTTTTCGTTTTGAAAATCAATTAGTTGCATGAATGTTTGTTATTCGCTCAAATGCTTCGTCATATCGGGGGGCTAAAGTACTCCAATCATATTGAGCTACAAAATCCCTTCTGAATTCACTGCTTAGTCCCTTTGAGTTGTCTATTATAGATTCTGACTTCTTTGTGTTCCTATCTCCAAATGTTATAAGGCATTTTTTTAACATTTGATAAAAGGTATTATCAGAGTCGTAGAAATGTTCATCGTGATATTTTTCAGGAATATGTTCCGGATAGGCAAGCCTTTTTGGCAAAACGGGAAAGCAATTGCAATAAATGGCTTCCACAACACTTCCTCCAAAAAAATCCTGATTGCTGGTAACTGGATAGATATCCGATTTCCATAGCCAACTGGCATATACTTCAAAGCTTTCAGCGTAACCGTATTTTAAGATCCGATCTCCCAGTTTGCTTTTGGCTTCATCAAATATTAAAGGTGACTTTTTGTAGGATTCCCCAAGAATTACTACTTGAAAATCCAAATACTCCTCTTTTAACCGAAACAAGGTTTTGAAAAACAATTCAGGATTTTTGTCATACTCCCAACGGTGATTCCAAAGTAAGACGGGAACACTATTGTTGACCGTTTCCTTGAAGCTGTCAAATTTACTTAAATCCATTCCCAGGTTCAACACATTGCTCTTCTTTTGAATCAAATCCACATTTTGCAACTCTCTATTATCTGGAAACTGTTTCAAAAATTCAGGCAAGGCACCAAGGAAAGAATTTTTATGGTACCGGGAATTAAAGAACAAGGCATCGGCTGCAAGCGCACTAGTGTAATTCAAAAATCCATATTGATTGTTTCTTTTCAAAACAATGTCTTCATCCTTAGGGGACCAAGGGTAAGTAATCTGGTTTTCATGAAAGTACACAGCTTTGGGAATACCAAAAGACTTTGATTGGGTCAATCCTAAAAAGGTAGCCAAATCAAGCATATCAGTTGCCAATATCAAATCAGGCTTGAAATCACTTGTCAAAAATTGTTTTGCTAAAGAAATAGCACCGCCATACATTCTCCACTTCCAATGCCTTCCTTTTAGGCTTAAGATGTTTATTTCATGCTTTGTGTTTTGCTGTAATCCAATTGCCCAGGTTTTGTGGCTACCTCCAAAGAATGGTTCGAGAAGCAATATTTTCATAAATGCAGAAATGTCAAAAGTAGGTAAAATCACCTATTAATCACCTATCAAATCCTAACTCAAACACTTATTCATACATTCTATATTTTTTTTATCAAAAATTGTGACGGGCAATTTCTATCTTTACGACCTACCAGAGAATGAGCATTTGAGAGATTGAGAATTTGAAGGCAAGTCAGTTTCGAATCCTAACAAATTCTCAATTTCTCATTCTCTCAATTTCTAAATCAACGGATGTCAGGATTATCAAACATACGACAAGAACTCGCCAATATTGAAGCACTGGAGAGGGAGCTCAACCTAAAGCAATTACAGGTCAATCGGCTATTAAATATTACTCAGGCGATTAACAATAATGTGAAGGTAAAAGGGCTATTTGAGATGTATCAATCATTCTTGAGCTGGGAAATGGGCGTTAAGAAAATGGCGCTTTATTTCCGGAAGGGAGATGATTGGGAATGTACCGCGCATATTGGTCTGGATAAGGAATTTATCAATATGGACATTGGTGGTGAATTGCATAAGTTCACCCGCTTAAATAATGTAGAAGAAGAAAAGCACCCATTGGTCAAGCAGTTTGATGTCGTCATTCCAGTTAAACACAAGGAAGTTCCCTTAGCTTATGTTTTTATTGGTGGATTTGGGGAAGATGAGGACATGTACAATAAGGTACAATTTATCACCACTATCACCAATATTATTGCGGTAGCCATTGAAAACAAGCGCTTGTTTAAACGGCAATTGGAACAGGAGCGACTGAAGCGAGAAATGGAATTGGCAAGCGAAATGCAGTTGATGTTGATACCAGAAGAACTGCCCAAAAGTAAACACTACGAACTGGATAGCATTTACTTGCCACATCTGAATGTCGGCGGTGACTATTTTGACTTTATTGAAATGGCAGATAAGAAAGTCATCTTTTGTATAGCGGATATTTCTGGGAAGGGGGTAGCTGCGGCTCTTTTAATGGCAAATTTCCAGGCGAACTTCCACAGTTTGATCCATCAATACCCCAATTTAGTGGATTTCGTCAAAGCATTAAATCAGGCCGTCCTAAAAATTACCAAAGGGGATCGTTTCACAACTTTCTTTGTCGCCGAGTATGACATTAAGAAAAGAATCTTAAAATACGTTAATTGTGGACACAATCCGCCTGCACTGGCAACTGAGACAGGTGTTCAGCGTTTAGAGAAGGGATGTACGATTTTAGGCATTTTTGAAGAATTGCCCGCTGTAGAAATGGGAGAATTGGAAATTGACGGTGAAGCGCTTTTGTTATTGTTTACAGATGGATTGATTGACATAAAAAATAAAGAAGGAGAGTTTCTGGATCAGGAATATGGACAAAAGTTCATGTCTCAGAATTATCAGCTTTCAGCTTCTGAATTCAATACAAAAATGATGAAGGAAGTACACGATTTTAGTGCCGGAGCAACGTTGCCGGATGACTTTACCATTTTGACTTGTAAAATCTTTTAATTAATGATGAATGGTGAATGATGAATGATGAATAATCCAATATTTATCATTCATCATCCATCATTCATCATTCTGAGTTTATGAAGGATAAGAATATAGCAGCTATGCTTGCCTTTTTTTTGGGAGGATTCGGGGTACATCAATTTTACCTCAATCGCCCGGGTATGGGTGTAGCTCATTTTGCAGTTTTGCCCATATTCAGCTTCAGGGCATGGATGGTTTCCTGGATAGTGGCCTGGGTGACGGGTTTTAGTTTACTTTCAATGCCCAAGAAGGAATTTGATAAAAAATACAACAAAGCCTTTCAGGAAAAATGGGAAGAGGAAAAAGATAGCAATACAGATTTTGATAGGCCCTATCGCGAAAAAGAGTATAATAAGTATAAAGAAGAACGGAGAGGAAAGCAAAGAGAATATCGATCTCAAAAGCGATATGATTACAAAAAGCCAAAAGCTAAAAAACGTCCAAAATCCAATCCTTATAAAACAAGTGGTGTAGAAAAATTTAAAGACTACGATTATGAAGGAGCAATTGCTGATTTTATAAAATCGCTTGAAATTAATCCTGGCGATATCGCCACACATTTCAATATTGCCTGTGCCTATTCTTTGAATGAGGAAGCGGAAAAAGCTTTTGAGCATTTAGACAAAGCTGTTCGTCTGGGTTTTAAAGATGTTAAAAAAATAAAAGAACACGATGCTTTGGCCTATCTTCGCATCCAGGACGAGTTTGATGAATTTGAGAAAAATGGTTTTAAATTACCAGCCAAAAATCCTCAGCTGGACACACCAAAAGAAGATTTGCTGAGTACCAGTCCGGATTTGCTCGATCAATTAAAAAAATTGGCAGAGTTGAAAGAAAAGGGCTTATTAACAGAAAAAGAATTTGCTGAACAGAAACAACGACTCTTAAAATAACTCAAAAAAAAACCGGAACATTTCCGGCTAGGATTTTGTATAACTATTGAAAATAAAATATTCCAAAATTGAAAATTCAGAACCCCTAAAGAGCAATCTGGGAACCGAAAAGACAAACATATTTTTGAAAACTGTTGAATTTATTAACACTATGGACTGCACAGCTTCACTCACTTTAGGAACCCTTAAAAAATAACTTCATCATTTCGTCAAATAAGCGAATACTGAATTACTGATAAGAAATGAAGTTGAGCTAATTTGACGAAATCAAAATGATGAAGTTATTTTTTAATAACTACTTAATGTCAGTTTAACATTTTCTAAATCAACAGAAGGGACATCTTATCGTTTAATTGAAACACCTAAACGCACAAACGCTATGGTTGCAGAAAATTTAATAAGCAGCGCGATTTTACCCCTTCGGACTTCAGATACTGGTGAGGAAGCACTTTCCATCATGGACGATTTCCACGTCCGCCATTTGCCCATTGTAAACAATAAGCAATTGTTAGGTCTGATTTCTGATGATGATATCTTATTACATAATGTAGATGAGGCAGTAGGTTCCTATGCACTTTCCCTCCGCAAACCTTATGTGAGTGACAATGACCACATATACGAGGTTATGCGGCTCTTGGCCAATGACCAATTGACTGTTATTCCTGTAGTTGATAACGACAATGATTACATAGGTATGATCACTCAGGAAGATGTATTGAATTACTTCGCTACAACAGCTTCCTTTTCCGAAACAGGCAGTATTGTCATTTTGGAAATGAAACGAAGGGACTACTCAATGACTGAAATTTCCAGAATTGTGGAATCTGAGGGAGCGGTGATTTTAAGCTCATTCATTACCTCCAGTCAGGATTCCCTTAAAATGGAAGTCACCATAAAAATCAATCGACAAAACATTCAAAATATCATTTCTACTTTCGAGCGATTCAATTACGAAATCAAGGCTTCTTTCAATGAAATGGAATATTTGGAATCCTTACAGGAGCGCTATGATTCTTTGATGTCTTATTTGAATGTTTAATGTTGTTCAAAATCGTTCAATTTAGTTCAAAATTGTCCAAAGCTATTTGAACAATTTTAAACTATTTTAGCGCCAATTTTAAACCATTTTGAACAACCCTTCGTGAATCGCGAATTCCTCATAAATATCGTTCTTCTTGTCTCCATTAACCTCCTTATCAAACCATTTTACATATTTGGAATAGACAGAACCGTTCAAAACACGGTGAGCGATGGCGAATACGGATTGTACTTTTCTCTGTTTGGCTTCACCTTTCTTTTTCAAATCATCAACGATTTTGGGCTGCAACAATTCAATAACCGCAACATAGCCCAGCATCCCTTTTTGCTGCAAAAATATTTCCCCAGGCTTTTAATTATCAAGATATTATTAAATCTGATTTACCTATTTGTCATCTTTATTTCTGCCTGGATTGTAGGTTATGAAATAGAAATCTTTCCACTCATATTATATATTGGAATCAATCAAATCCTAATATCCCTTGTCCTTTTTCTCCGTTCGAATATTACTGGACTAGGCTTATATCGTACGGATAGTTTGCTTTCAGGATTGGAAAAAACATTTCTCATACTCATTTGTGCGGTACTCCTTTGGGGTGATTTGTTTGAACAGCCTTTTCGAATAGAATGGTTCATTTGGGCTCAGACAGTATCCTGGTCATTGACTGCCTTGGTGGCATTTTGGGTTATCAGGCGAAGTTCTGGAGCTTTGCACTTTAGCGGTCTTGGAAACCTCCGAAAACATTTCAAACCACTCTTCATTCTCGCCATTCTCAAAAAAAGCTATCCTTTTGCTTTAGTTATTTTGCTAATGACAATTTATACCAGAATTGACAGTGTCATGATCGAAAGAATGTTGCCGGATGGGAAGCAAGAGGCAGATGTCTACGCAGCGGCTTATCGCCTTTTAGACGCAGTAAATGTAGTAGGCGTTTTATTCGCAGGCTTATTGCTACCTATGTTTGCCAATTTACTCAAAAAGAAGGAATCTGTCCAATCTTTGGTGGAACTGAGCATTAAAATGATTTGGGCTGGAGCCATTCCACTGGCGATTGCGACCTTCTTTTTTAAAGAGGAAATCATGTTTTGGCTGTATGTAAAAGCAACGCCTTACTATGGACAAGTCCTGGGTTATTTGATATTGACATTCATTGCCGTTTGTGGCATTTACATTTACAGCACGCTGCTCACCGCCAATGCCAGCTTAAAAAAGATGAACTGGTTATTTGTTATCAGTATCATTTTGAATGTTTTACTGAATTATTTTTTAATAAAAAATTTCAAAGCCTCGGGAGCAGCTGTAGCTACCTTGGTCACCCAGTTCTTTGTGCTGTTTTGCAAAATGATTTTATGTAAAACTGAAATTAATATTCACTACAAATGGAGAATGGTATTACAGGTTTTGGGCTTCACAGTAAGTATTGTTTTTCTTAGCTTTCAACTCTATCATCTACCCTACCCTAACTGGTTGGTTAAATTTTCTGCAAACGTATTCCTTGGCTTTGGTTTAGCGTTCGTTTTTAGATTGATAAATATGAGGGAAATGGTGGGAATGTTCCGGGAAAAGATTTAAGTAAGAGAGCAGAATAATGTTTAAAGTTTTAGGGAGGTTATTTTTTCAATAGTTTTTCTTTTTAAATCTGCACATAGCCAAAGCTACGTAAAGGTTTTAAAAGAAAAAATAGTGGAAAAAGAAGCCAATAAAAATTATAGATTATTCTGCTCTCTTACTTAGTACCAAAAACAAAGTGCAATTTCCTACTTTTGCCCCCCGAAACGAGAATCAGTTGTCGATTGTCAGTTATCGGTTGTCACTTTTGCTATAATGCCAACTGATAACTGACAACTGACAACTGGAACAACCGCCAACTTAAATGGAACAAAAAGACAACCTGTTAGGGGTACTACAAACCATTTTTAAGTGGAAAAAATACATTATTTACACTTGCCTCGCCGTTGGGATTGGTACTGTAATTACGACCCTTCTTGTGCCGGTTTATTATAAATCCACTACTGTTTTCTATGCTGCCAGTCCGGATTTGGCAGATCCTGTATTGCTATATGGTCGCTCACCTGTTGGAATGGATTATTATGGTGTCAAAGAGGATATTGACCGGATTATGAGTATTGCCAAATCAAATGAATTGGCAGATTACTTAATCAGTACCTTTAATCTATACGAGCATTACGAAATAGATACTTCGCACCGCCTGGCTGACTACCATATTCGCTTGCACCTGGCGAGTTTGTATGATGTGGAACGAACCAAGGAAGACGCTATAGAACTCTCCATTGAAGATGAAGACAGAGAGTTGGCTGCCCAAATGGTGAATGCTGCCCGAAGAAAAATCAATGAGATTGGACAACGACTGATTCGCGAAAGTTTGGAATTGATGGTGGTGACTTATGAGAAAACAATTGAGGAGGGAGAAGCCAAACTGGATATGCTGAGTAACCAATTGCGGGTTTTGCGGGATTCTTTTGGCGTATATAATGTAGAAACCCAATCAGACATCATCGCAGGTCAGGTGGCACGAGCCGAGAACAACCTTTTGGCAACGAGTATCAAACTGGAAGTGCTGCAAAGCATGAACCGTCCAGGCTTAAGAGATTCAATTATCCTCCTGCAAGCAAGCAAAAAAGCCCAGGAAGCAACGGTAAAAGCTTTAGAAGACAAACTGGAACTTTTTAACAAAGGGCTCGATAGAGCAGGTGTTTTGACTGAAGTACAATTGGAGGCGAGTGAGCAAATGGGTAAAGACAGGGAGCGTTATCGACAAACCCTTTCCGTTTACAATTCCGAATTTCCAGCCATTCATGTTTTAGAAGAAGGCGCCATTCCAAATATCAAATCCCGACCAAAACGAATGTTGATTTGTGCAGTAGCTGTGATTTTAGCATTTATCCTAAGTGTCGTTGGCATATTAATTTTGGACACCTATCGCGACGTGAATTGGGGCGCTATGTACAGAGGGGAAGCGTAATTCGGTTGTCAGTTGTCTGTTGTCGGTTTTTACGACCAACAGACAACAGACAACCGACAACAGACAACCGACAACAGACAACTGACAACCGACAACCGACAACCGACAACCGAACATCAACCAACCAAGCACCATATCCTATTCAGAGCAGCAAATGTCTGTTTTGCTCAAAATTTTCGGGGGCATTACCCTCGTCAGTTTTGTGGTGGCAGTGGCGACCAACTATTTGTTTTTGGCGGGAATACCTGCCTTCTTGATTCTGGTTTATTGGACAACGGTAGATTTTCGTGCGATTTTTTTCTTTCTGTTTGCGCTGATTCCTTTTTCTACAGAGGTAGCCTTGCCTGGTGGGTTTCAGACAGACTTGCCTACTGAACCTTTGATTGTGGGACTTATGCTGGTATATGTCTTACATTTTCTAAAACAAGGGAAGGAATTGCGCGGTAGCTTTACCAGGCATCCAATCACCTTATTTTTATTGCTCCATGTAGGCTGGATTTTTGTGACAGCCATCACCTCTCAGGATGTCTTTATCTCTCTTAAATTTTTCCTGGCTAAACTCTGGTATGTGGCTGTTTTTTACTTTATGGCAGCTGGCTTGTTGAAGCAGGAAAAAGATATCAAGTTATTGTTTTGGGTGATTGTGATTCCGCTATGTTTGACCATTTTATATGTATTGGCAAGACAAGCGACTCAAGGCTTTGCTTTTAAATTGGTAGATAAAGCAGTACGACCATTTTATAGAAACCATGTGAATTATGCTTGTTTGATGGCTTTGTTTGTTCCATTACTCTGGTATGCCAGAAGTTGGTATCAAAAGTATTCTTTCAAGTGGTGGTTTATTGTAGGTGCAACCATTTTAGTTTTAGTGGGCATCAATTTTTCCTATACAAGAGCAGCCTACGGAGGCATCATCATTGCATTAGGTGCCTGGTATATCATACGCCGTCGGTTGATGAAAGTGGCGATTGGCTTGGCTGTGGCAATTGGTATCCTGGGTGTAACCTTTATGGCAACAAATAATAATTACCTCTATTACTCTCCAACTTATGAAAAAACAATTCGACACGTCAGCTTTGATAATCTGGTAGCTGCCACTTTTCAGGGGAAGGACATCTCCACGATGGAACGGGTCTATCGATGGATAGCTGGAGCATATATGTTGCAGAAAGAACCCTTGACTGGTTTTGGTCCCGGGACTTTTACAGAATACTACAAAGGCTATACTGTTACGAGCTTTAGAACATATGTGAGTGAGAATCCGGAAAATTCCGGGATTCATTGCTACTACCTGATGGTTTTTGTAGAACAGGGCACTCCAGGATTTCTGATTTTTATGGGGCTTTGTTTTTACTTTTTGATCAAAGGGGAGCATATTTATCATCAAACAAAAGATCCAACGCGAAAAGGCTTGGTCATGGTCTTTTTAATGACGATGGTCATCATTAATTCCTTATTGATTATCAATGATATGGTAGAGACAGATAAGGTTGGGCCCTTCTTTTTTGTCTGTTTAGCTGTCTTGGTTAATATAGATTTGGAAAATAAAAGAGAATCGAAGAAATTGGAGGTGAAGGAAAAGTAAAATCTGGATAGAATATCCATTTACAACCCAGGTTCCGGACATATGACACAGCTTTTTGGACTGATTCCTTCGATTATGGATTTACGTGGTGTCGCGAAAATTGCTGATAATCAATTCATCATTGCAGGCGGAATGGAAACGGGACAAAACGTTACAAATAAGACTTTCTTAATCACTATAGATGATTTAAATAATACCGCAGCTCAGGAATTTGAAGTCCTCGACATATTCCCCAACCCAGTTTTCAATTTCCTGACAATTGCAAAGGAAGGTCGTTTCGAAATTGAAATTTTGGATGTTAGCGGGAAAGTTTTGGCACATCAAACTGCTGTAGGTTTTGAAAGTCTCGATGTTTCAAAATTGGCTAATGGAGTATATTGGCTTCGCGTTTTTAAGGACAAAACTCTATTTGCTATTCAAAATTTTATAAAAACCCCGTAGCAGGGCTCTCCAGAGCAGTGACCATGGTACCATTAGAACTTCTGTTAATCGATTGTACGCTGGTTACGATTTTGGAAAACATTGTTTCGGAGTCACGGTTCTGGAGAACCGTGGTACTTTATTTTTTATGACACCAAAGCAACTTGCTACCAAGGTCGTGGATCGAATGATGGAAAAGGATTTCTTCAGTCAGTGGTTGGGCATTGAGCGACTGGAAGACGATGCTGGAAAATCCGTATTACAACTCAAGGTTCGAAAGGAGATGCTGAATGGTTTTGGCATTGCACATGGCGGCATCACTTATTGCCTGGCAGACAGTGCTTTGGCATTTGCCTGCAATTCTCATGGTCGAAAAACGGTTTCAGTTGAAACTTCCATATCACATACAAAACCTCTCCATGAAGGAGACATCATAACTGCCTGTGCAGAAGAAGAAACCAAATCAAATAAAATTGGCGTATATCGCGTCATTGTCAAAAGAGAAGCCGAAATTGTAGCTGTATTTAAAGGGGTAGTATACCGAACCAGTAAAGAGTGGAATTTGTAAAGCTGATTTCAAAGGATTTTGTCTGGTTTTAAATTTATTTTTTTGGATTTTGGGAGTGGCAAGGAGACGGAGTGTGGGGCAGGGCTGTTAAGTTCTATTATTGAAAGTCAAAATGTAAAATGTAAAATGATAAATTTAAAAGTTTGGGCATTCATAAAGACCTGATAACGAAATTCTTAGAAAATGTGAACTTTTACATTTTACATTTATCATTTTGACTTTTAACTTTATTAGCATAGAACTTAACAGCCCTGGGGTGCGGG
>JBGTQJ010000039.1:0-43534 GCA_041941305.1 Saprospiraceae bacterium | reverse complement strand
ATTTATCATTTTGACTTTTAACTTTATTAGCATAGAACTTAACAGCCCTGGGGTGTGGGGGGAGAACTTAACAGCCCTGCCCCACACCCCGTATACCTGATAACCTGCAATACTCGATCCTAACTATGAAAAAAATAATCAATACTATTGTCGGATTATGCCTTCTAAATTTTTGTCCTGGTCAAACCACCACCATCAATTATTTGAGCAACACAGATGACTTTGTAAACCCAGAAAGAGGCTTTTATCGCTATTCAGAAACCAAGGCAAGTAGCTATTCACTATTGAATGCAGCTACTATCGCTACCTATCGAAGTCAACACACACCGCCAACGGCAAGCTACCAGATCTACAGTTCTTTAGTCTTTCGATATTTTATTCTGGATGACTTTGTGAATTCCAATATTTCCAGCACTTTTTTGAATAATATGCAATTGGATTTCAATGCTGCCCGAACGGCTGGGGTGAAGCTGATACCGCGGTTTGCCTATACCATTGATGTAGATGATTCTTGTGGCAACTGGATTTGTCCTCCCTATGGAGATGCTTCCAAAAACTGGGTACTGACCCACTTAGGACAGCTCAAATCTGTTTTACAGGCAAATGAAGATGTACTTGCAACTATTCAAATGGGCTTTATAGGCGTTTGGGGAGAAAACTATTATACCGACTATTTTGGTGACGCCTCCATGTCTCCTTTTAAATACACCAATGCCAACTGGCAAGACAGGATTGACGTGCTGGACTCCATGCTGAATGTGGTGCCATCGAATCGAATGGTACAAGTACGATATCCTCAAAAAAAGCAAAGAACCATTTATGGCATCAATGCCCCAACCAATAGCGCACCTATTACTGTTGGTCAGGCGCATAACGGAAGTGATATTGCAAGAATTGGTTTCCACAATGACTGCCTCTTAGCAAGTGCAGACGATTTTGGAACCTATTTCGATTACGGCAACGATGGCTCTGGTTCCCAATCTGATACTACCAATCTGAAACCCTACTTTGACCAGGATGCAGAATATGTTGCGGTAGGCGGTGAAACTTGCTTTGAATACAATCCCTACAATGATTGCGCAGCCTCACACATGGATGCTTACGGAGATACAGAACTAAAACGCATGAATTATTCCTATCTCAATTCACAGTACAACAACGATGTCAATAATGACTGGGTCGGCACATGTATGGATGATATCCTGAAAGAACTGGGCTACCGGTTTGAATTGCAAAGTGGTACTTACTCCGATGAAGCTCAACCGAATCAAGTCATAACCGCAAATATTTCATTGAAGAATTTGGGATATGCAGCGCCTTTCAATCCGCGAGGACTAGAACTGATTTTAAGAAATACCAGCACCAGTACAATTTGGTATGCCCAATTGACAGATGATCCGCGTTTTTGGCTGGCAAGTGCTTCATCTTATTCCATCAATCACACCCTTTGTATCCCTTCAGGAATGCCCACAGGGACTTATGATGTTTTGTTAAACCTCCCAGATCCCCAAGCCTCCATTTACAGTCGTTCCGAATTCGCCATTCGCCTGGCTAATAAATTGCCAAATAGCAACGATGTTTGGGAAAACTCAACGGGGTACAATGATTTGGGGCATACCCTAACCATCAACAATACTGCCTCCAATGCAGCTTGCAGTGGCGAAATCACTTTTACAATGACTTCCACTTTTCTTCCAGTAGATTTAATCAACCTCGCTGCTACTCCTCTGGACAATTCTATTCGACTGGAATGGACAACAGCACAAGAAATGGATAATCAGGGCTTTTACATCCAGCGTTCAGAAGACGCAGTTCAATTTGAAAACATTGGCTGGATAGATGGGCAAGGCAATGCATCCAGTCCTACTGATTACGATTTTGAAGACATTGGAATTGAAAAAGGGCAATTGTATTATTATCGTCTGGAACAAATTGATTTGGATGGCTCCAAGAATTACTCACATCTGGTTAGTGGTTTTATCGAAGGTACTTCAGGTTTAGATTTACGCAGTTTGAGTGAGCTGATTCAAATATTCCCGAATCCCACAAATGACTATTTGACTATTCAAGTGCAGGAAGAGACAGAGCATCCTATCAAATTTTGGGTAATTGATTTTCTTGGAAGAAAGGTAGATGAAGGGGAAATTGAGCATGAAGTTTTCAACTATTCTGTGCAAGATTTGCAAAGCGGGATTTATTTCTTTGAATTTGAACAGAACAGGAAAATTGGGATGCAGAAAGTGATTGTGCAATAGGGTCGCTTATGCGAGTTGATTTTCCAGTTTTGAAATCACTTCAAATGCATTCTCATAGACGGCTTTCATTGCTTCAGCATTATCTTTCCCGGCAAATAATGCCATTTCACAGGTTTGAAGAATATTCAGAAAGGATTCGATATGCACAGGGTTCACAGAGCGATTTTCCAGTTTTTCACCAACACCTTCCTTAGACATTTCTGAAAGGGGAATATTCAATTTATCTCCAACATAACCCAAAGCAGTTTTGGAGATTTCGTCATAAAAGGCGCGACTTTTTTGCGCTTCCAGGAATGTTTTGGCAGTTTTCAATCGTTGAAGAGCAATTTGATTCGCTTCATTTTGTTTTACCAAGACCGGATCGATATTTTTTCTCCTAATTAACACTTGTTTGTAAACAATCAATCCAGCAAAAACCACAAAAGGTAAAATGGTCAATATCCAAAAAAGCATTGAGCCATAGAAGGTATTACTTCTTTTCCCTAAATTGGATTTTAAGGCGATGGGTCGAATATCTACTTCGGATTTCTTTTTTTCCGGACTTCCAAAATTAATTGCTGCAACATTGGCACCCTGGGAAACAGAAATGCTAATTGGATCTACATTTAGCACTACATACTTGAGGCTATCTGTATCAAAGTAGCAAAATTGTGGATGGATGGTAAACAAACCCGGAAATTTTGGAATGGCAACATACTGAATTTCCTTTCTTATTTTGAGTTGGTCGTCCTCCTCATAAACCCGCTCATCTATAACCTTAGGTGGAAAAACTTCAAAAGAATCCTTCGGGAAAGCGATTTCAGGAGCCATCAAACGTTTTGGATCGCCATTACCGTTAATGAGCATGGTAATTTTTAAGGCTTCATCTGTTGATATTTCCTTTTGTTCTGTCCCTGCATAAAAAACGTATTTCCCGACTGCTCCACCAAATAAATCCGGAGCATTGCCGGGAAGCGGAAGAATGTTCACCTCAAACGGTTGAGTAGTTACCAACACATTTCTTTTCTTTTGACGAAGAAAAAAACTATTTGACCCTCCCGAATTTGCCTCAATATTCACCTTTAATTGTAACGAATCTATTGTCACTACACCAGCTTGTTGTGGAAATAAAGAAACCATTTTCACAAAATAGGAAAGGTAGGTTTTGCCGTCTATCAATTCTTCTCCTCTATCTGCATCAAATTTATCCAGAAATTGGGCAAAAAACTTCGGATACTCCGATTCTTTCAAAATAGACAATGGCTTGGCACTTACGGCATAATAAAACTTGTATTTAATTTGAAATTGTTCCCCAAGATAAGCTGAAGGAGCGTCTGGAATAGCTTTCAAAAAAACAACATCTCGTTGTTGCTTACCCACAATTTCTATTTCCAATGGATTGGTTTTCAGCACCTTACCATTTGAAACAATGCTGGCGCTTTCGATTATATACTTTCCGGGGTTGTTCGCCCTCAAACCATAAGAATAACCCAGTTCTTTTTTCACAATACCTTTTTCTATTCGGGCACCTGCTATATCATTGGGACCAGACACGACCCGAAACCCTTGAAAGGATGGTGGTTCAAAGTTTGACCCTCCGACATTTTTCAAGACAAATCGAACTTCAAATTCGGTATCCACCTCTACCTTCCAATCATCTACTTCTGCATCAAAGCTGATTGCACCCTGAGCAAAAACAAGCATGGGAAAACAACACAAATTGAGCAATATGAAAAAGTGTTTTTGCATGTTCATTTGGAGTAGTTTATAATCAGCATCCGCTTCGAGAGACACTGATTATAACGTTTGCGTGTTTGCTTCAGTGTCTCCCGAAGGGCAGGGGACGCTGAAGAACAGTGGTTTATTCCAAAACCCCAGCTCTTTTTTTCTTATAATAATGTACCCCTGCTCCATAGACCCAACCTTCATGCCCCTTTTTCGTTCTGATTTTTACCCAGGGCTCCTCTGCTACCTCATAGCCAAGATTGATTTGGTAGGTCGAATCGGTAACTTCATTGAGAAAAAAGACCTCTTCGAATAAGGGCAATTTGACTATTAGGTCTCCATTCAAATCCGGAGTCTTTCTCAAATTCAAACCATCAATTGTTATAAATAATCTGGAGTATTCCCACATTTTAAAAAGATCCTCCTTGGGTTTTGGAGCAGCAACATTCGCTGAAGTATCCTGAATGCTTGTATCTACAGCTGCTGCAGTTTGCAAGTCTTCTTCCTGGGTTTGGGTAAATCGTTGTGAATTCGATTCACATTTTTTTAAAATGATAACCAGGGCAGCCACAAAAAGCGCTGCGATGATCAACATTTCAACTTTTGGTAACAATCCTTTCCTATTTTGAGCCATATTTTTGATTTTTGGGCTGAATTAATTGGCAACACATCAGAATTTGTTTTGTTTGATATTGTAAAAATACTACAAGCATCCGTCAAAGTCCAAAAGAATTAGTAACTACCTAAATGCAAGATCTACTTTATAAAATTGCAATTACGAAAATTCCACTTGTAGGAGCAGTGACCGCAAAAAACCTGATAAGTTATTGTGGCGGGGTAAGGGCAGTTTTTGAGGCTCGAAAAAAAGAATTATTGAAGGTACCAGGCGTTGGTGAACAAACCGCTCATCATATTCTCACCCAAGATGTATTAAACCAAGCTGAAAAAGAAATTGATTTTATTGAAAACAATGGGATCAAGCCCCTATTTTATCTCGATAAAGGCTATCCAAACAGGTTAAAATCCTATCGCGATTGCCCTGTTCTACTATTTCATAAAGGCAATGCTGATCTGAATAAAGATCGAATCATTGGAATAGTAGGCACTCGAAAACCATCTCCACAGGGCATTTCCAATTGTGAAGAATTTATCGAAGGATTGACCAAATACAACCCTATTATTCTTAGCGGTTTAGCCTTTGGCATTGATATTACAGCACATCGAAAAAGTTTGGAAGTTGGTCTGGAAACCATTGGAGTTTTGGGACATGGCTTGGGACGAATTTATCCACCACAGCATCAAAAAACAGCAATGGAAATGATTGGTCAGGGTGGCTTGTTAACAGAATACCCCAGCTCAGTGCAACCCGACAGGGAAAATTTTCCCATGCGAAATAGAATAGTCGCCGGCTTGTGCGATGGTTTGCTCGTCATTGAAACTGCCCTAAAAGGAGGATCTGTCATCACAGCCAAATATGCCAGAAATTATAATAAAGAAGTCTTTGCCATTCCCGGAAGGCTTAAAGACAAAGCTTCTCAAGGCTGCAATCATTTAATCAAAACTCACCAGGCAAAACTCATCGATAATGTAGAGGACATTGCCCAAGTACTTCATTGGAAAGCAAGTAGTGAAGTAGAAACTCCAGAACAAGCCAAATTATTTATCGACCTTTCCGAACATGAAAAACAAATTATCGATCTCATTCACCAGGAAGATGAAGTTGGTATTGACAAACTGACTTATGAAGTTCAAATTTCTTATGCTGAAATTGCTTCCCTGCTATTGGAATTGGAATTTAAAGGATTAGTTAGACCTTTACCTGGTAAGCGGTATGTACTAGTTTAAGTGGATCAATTCTGTTGTTTACAGCAGCGTTTTTTTTATTACAATCTTTATTAATGAAAAAACTACTTTTTCTCGCCATTATCTTTTCATTGGGTTGTCCACCAAAACCCTCTGATACCCTCCAATCACTCAGATTGCCAGTTCCCAAAATTGAAAAACACCCCAAAAACATCATCTTGATGATCGGGGATGGCATGGGCTTAACCCAAATTACTGCGGGCATGTATATGAACGACAATAAGTTGCATCTCGAAAAATTTCCGGTGAATGGGCTGCACAAGTCTTATTCCAGCGATGATTTGGTGACAGATTCGGCAGCAGGAGCTACGGCTTTTGCTTGTGGAGTAAAGACTTATAATGGGGCCATAGCAGTTACCCCTGATACCATTCCAGTCACTACCATTTTGGAAATTGCAGAGGACAATGGCCTGGCAACTGGTCTGGTAGCTACTTCTACTATTACCCACGCCACCCCTGC
This sequence comes from Saprospiraceae bacterium, assembly GCA_041941305.1. GTDB lineage: Bacteria > Bacteroidota > Bacteroidia > Chitinophagales > Saprospiraceae > JANSWP01. The sequence continues at coordinate 37,252 of JBGTQJ010000039.1, read as the reverse complement.
CTCCTTTATCGCTCACCAAAAAGATCGTGAGATGCACGATGAAATTGCGGAAGACTTTTTGAAAACAGAAATTGACTTCTTTGTAGGAGGAGGGAAAAAATATTTTGAATTCAGGAAAGACGAGAACAACCTTTCGGAAAAATTGAGAGCTAAGGGGTATGCTGTTTCCAGCTTTTTTGAAAAAGAATTTGATGAGGTGGAAATAGATACAAAGAAAAATTTTGCCTGGTTTGCAGCAAACGATAGCCCAGTCAGGGTTTCCCAGGGAAGGGAATATCTGCCTAAAGTAAGCAGGGCAGCAGTTGATTTCCTTAGTCAACATTCTGAAAAGGGTTTCTTTTTGATGATTGAAGGTTCTCAAATAGATTGGGGAGGGCATAGCAATGAAACGGATTACATTATCAAGGAAATGATTGACTTTGACAATGCCATCGGAAAGGTATTGGAATTCGCCATGCGAGATGGAGAGACACTGGTCATTGTAACTGCAGACCACGAAACAGGTGGTTTTTCCATCAACCAACCTTCCAAAATTGGTTCCATTGCCGGAAAATTTACGAGTGATTACCACACCGCCTCATTGATTCCCGTCTTTGCCTATGGTCCAGGTTCCGAAATTTTTGGAGGAATTTATGAGAATACGGAGATATTCAGGAAAATGGTACAAGCCTTTGATTTTAATTAATTTGCAAATCTTTCTCAATTCCCTCAACTTTATAGGCAAATCCAATTTTTTTGAAATTGAGAACTACGCGAAACACTAGGTCTTCCCCCTCATCCTCCCTACACAGGGAGCAATTAGTGTGTGGTTTTTTCCCCTTTGGAGAGGCATTAAAGGGGAGGAAAAAAAATTGTGCTTTTTGTAAAGTTCATGTTGTCCTAATTCCGTTGTTTTTACTTTTGCTAAGTCCCTTTCTCAAATCTCAAAATACCCAATTCGAGCGCCTTACTAAAGAAAACGGCTTTCCAGAAAAACACATTTTATCCATTTTACACGATTCTCAAGGTTTTCTTTGGATAGGTACCACCGATGGACTTTTTCGTTACGATGGGAGAAAGAGTATTGAATACCGTTATGATTCAAATGACTCCACAAGTTTGAGTAATAATGTCATTCGCAGCATTACTGAAGATCAGCAAGGAAGAATATGGATAGGAACCAGACGAGGATTGAATTGCTATCTCCCTGAAAAAGAGGTGTTTAAACGATACCTGTTTCAAGAGGGAGAACAATTTGAGGCAGAAAATTATGTCCACACCATTTTAGAAGATAAGAATGAAAAAATTTGGTACGGCACATACAATGGTTTGTTCCTGTTGGACGATGAAAATGAATCTCCCCTGCAGTTTTTACCTCAGGCAGAAAATCAAAACTCATTAACCCATCAACTCATTTGGGAAATTTTTGAAGACAAAGATGGAGGACTTTGGTTTGGAACTGGAAATGGCGTCACCTATTACCCTAATGATGGTTCTTTCAAATTTGAGCAACATTATCCAGAACCAGAGAATCCAAATGGATTAAAAACCGGGCGTGTTTGGGAGTTTGTTCAACAACCCAATGGAAATCTCTGGCTGGGAACAAATGATGGGATTTACAGAGTCCATAAAGAGGAAGGAGATTTATTTTTTGAGCGATTTGGGCATCAACCAGATAAGCCCAATAGCTTGAGTCATAATTTTATTGAGTCTTTGTATCTGGAAGAAAATTGTTTGTGGGCAGCTACCTGGAGAGGGGGGTTAAATGAAATTTTATTGCCAACAAATGAAGCCGAGGAAATGAAAATCATCCGCCATCAACACGATCCAAATAATGAGACGAGTATCAGTGCAGACCTCGTAGAGCGGGTTTACAGAGATAAGGCAGGCGTTTTATGGGTAGGAACTTCGGCAGGATTGAATCGGATGGCTCCCTCCGCAAAAAAGTTTCAGACAATTACCCATATCCCAAGTCATCCAGAAAGCTTGAGTGAAAACATTGTCAAATCCGTTTTAGAAGATTCAGACGGCAATCTCTGGATTGGAACCAGAAATGGATTGAATTTTTTATCCAGAGAAAGCTTTGATCGACAGCTTTTTGAATTTCAAATTTTCAAAAATGAAGCAAATAATCTCCAAAGCATCTCGCATGACAACATATTCGGATTATTTGAAGATAGCAATCGAACCCTTTGGGTTGCCACCTACAATGGACTGAACTTTATTGACCTGAATACTTTTCACCAGCAACCCGTCTTTCACTATTTTACCAGAAAGGATGGCTTACCCCATGGATTCATATACGATGTGGAGGAAATCGGAGAGGGAAAATATTGGGTCCCAACTTATGGGCAACTTTCCAAAATGACCTTCGACAAAACAGCCCCTGAAAAAACCACCTTCCAGAATTACGATATGGACAATGAGCGACAAGATGCTTTGGTCAACGCCACTACTTATGAAGTCGCTCGAGATAAATTTGGACAATTCTGGATCGGCACGTTTGATGGTTTGAGTATTCATAAGCAACTCGGATTGCGAGAAGTTTTTGACAACTATAAAAATGTTATTGGAGATACAACCAGTTTGAGCGACAATTCAATTATTACTTTATTCAAAGATAGCCAGGAAAGGCTGTGGATCGGTACCAGAAGTGGTTTGAACCTGGTGATTCAAAATGCCCGGGATGACAAAGCTACTTTTCAATCTTTCGGTATTAAGCAAGGGCTTCCCAATGACGTGATTCAGGCAATAGAAGAAGACGAAAACGGTTTCTTGTGGATAGGAACGAATGCGGGCATTTCAAAGTTTGATCCAAATGCTGCGATTCGTGGGGATAATGCAGTTTTAAGAAATTATACTCCTGAAGATGGTTTAACTGGTTCAGGTATTATTTTTCGATCTTCATTCAAAGACAAAGATGGACGGATGTATTTTGGTTCCGCAGTCGGTCTAAACCACTTTCACCCTTCCTCATTATCTGAAAATCAAAAGATTCCAAAAGTTATCTTCACTAAATTAATGGTTCTGAATAAAACAGTAAAGCCTTCGAGTGACAAGCATGCAATTCTCAAAAAATCTATTAGCCACACTGAAGAGCTGGTGTTTAATCATCGCCAGAATGTCATTACCATCGAATTTTCAGCTCTTGACTTTACAAGACCAAATAAAAATCAATATGCCTACCAATTGGAAGGTTTTGACCCTGATTGGATAGAGATTGGCAATCAAAACTCAGTAACTTATACCAATCTTCCACCAGGCGATTTTGTGTTTAAAGTAAAAGGTTCGAATAATGATGAAATATGGAATGAGGTGCCAACTACACTAGACATAACTGTGCTACCTCCTCCCTGGAAAACCTGGTGGGCTTATTGCCTGTATACCCTGGTTCTCGTTAGCCTGATTTACTTTTTATTCAAATATCGCATACAACAGAAAGTAAATGAGCTGGAGAAGCGGGTTGCCATTGAGCGGGCAAGGTTTGATGAACGGGAACTACTCCGAAAAAGGAATGCAGCGGACTTTCACGACGAACTGGGGCATCGCCTGACAAAAATCTCTTTATTTCTGGAACTCGCCGAGCGCCAAATTGATAATGGCACTCCAATTCGTCAATACCTCTCCAAAATCAAACACAATGCCTCAGAACTGTCAGGTGGAATTCGGGATCTTATATGGACACTTGATCCAAAAAAAGATAGCCTATATCAAACCCTCATCCGGCTCCAGGAGTTTGGTGATCAATTGTTCGATTATTCAGGTATTCATTTCAAGACAAGGGGCATTTCTAATGGCTTGAATGAATTAAAATTAGAACCCGATTCCCGAAAACATTTACTATTGATTTTTAAGGAGGCGATGAACAATTGCTTAAAATATTCCGAAGCGCAAAATGCAGATTTAGAAGTATTGATTGAAAATGAAACGATTCAGATTGTCTTTAAAGATAATGGTAAAGGATTTGAAATAGAAGGCGTTTCAAAGGGTTATGGATTGAAGAATATGGAAAATAGGGCAGAGAAAATTGATGGGCAATTCAAAATATTGAGCAAAAACGGGTCAGGAACCGAGATAAGTATTCTTCTAAAAAAAGATAAAATACCCCACATGGGGTAAGGCTCTAACATGTGAATTCAAGTACCTTGCGATAAAAGAAAAAAACTACCAAGCATTTTGCAAAACAATATCATACATGTAGCCATAGTCGAAGACGACGACGAAATCCGTCAAACACTTGCCCTAATTATCGGTGGCACACCCGGATTTTATTGCAAACACACCTTTGTAGATGCAGAATCTGCAGTTGTGGAATTGCCCAATCTTTATGTCAATGTGGTACTGATGGATATTGAATTGCCTGGTATCACCGGCATTGATGCTGTTCGAAAATTGAAACCACAGCTTTCCAATACAGATTTTTTAATGCTCACCGTTCGGCAGGATGATGAGTCTGTTTTTAAATCCATTTGTGCAGGCGCATCCGGCTACCTGATGAAGGATACTCCTCCAAGCGATCTATTGAAATCCATCAAAGAAGTTTACTCTGGAGGTGCTCCAATGAGTGCCAACATTGCTCGAAAAGTAATTCAGTCTTTCCACAAATTCAAGCCCTCCCCTCTATCTGACAGAGAAACTGAAATCTTAAAATTATTGAGTGATGGTATGAATTATCGCTCCATTGCAGATCAAATCTATCTCAGTCCACATACCGTTAAAACACATATCAAGAATATCTACCAAAAACTGCATGTCAATTCAAGAGCGGAAGCAGTTAAGAAGGCGATTGAGGATCGGTTGATATAATGCTGTAATGCTGCAATTCTGCGATGTACAGGGTGTCGGGGTGTCGGGGTGCGGGGTGCGGGGTGCAGGGTGCGGGGTGTGGGGGGCGGGGTGCAGGTTAAGTTCTCCAGTTGTTTTTTACGTATTCAATATAACGGTTGATTTTTCTACCTAGGACATTAAATTCATTTATCAATTTGGTAGATTCTTCTATTAGGCTTGGATATAAAATTTCTATTTTCTTCAAGTGATTAATGGTTTCATCATTACTTGAGTGGGCGTAAATCAAAAACTTTAGATAATCTTTTTTATACATTCTTCTTCCATAACCTTCTACGATATTTGAGTTAACAGAATCAGCGGACCTTCTAATTTGACTACCCAATTCGAACATTTCGTATTTAGGAAGATTGAAAGAAAATTTATGTGTTTCAATAAATAAATCAAATGAAATATTATAAACCTCTAAGTCTTGATACGCCATAATTTTTCATTTTGCGTTTAAGTAAAATATTGACAAATCATTAGTGTATAAAAACTACAAGAAGGTAACCTAAATACAAAATTAAGGGCAACCTGCACCCCGAACCCCGAACCCCGTAACTCGCACCCCGAACCCCGCAACCCGCAACCCAATTACCCCATCTGGGCGATTTCCTACCCACTACTTCCTCTATAATTTTGCAAACGAACTCATCAAGCAACCAAAATTTCCAATAATGAAAAGAATCACATTTTTGCTCACCATTATTATTTTCTGTGCCCAAATCCCAAATGCACAAGTTGTAGAAAAAGCCAAGTCACAAGCTACCAACACTACTTCCAAAGAAGTTGCTAAAAAAGTAGACCAGGGCTTAAAGAGTTTATTCAACAAAAAGAAAAAGAAAAAAAAGCAGGATGAACCAAAAGAAGAAACAAACCCCTCTAAAACAGAATCGACGGTAAGCAATACCAAAAATGAAGGAGCTGAAAATCCTTCTACCAATGAGTCAAAAAATCCATCAGCGTCAGCTATTACAAGAAAGAAAAGTGATTTCATCCCAGGCGAGGATGTAATTTTTGAAGACAAACTCAAAAGAGAATTGATGGGAGAGTTTCCATCCAAGTGGGATTTGAAAAGAGGCAATGTAGAGAATATGCAATTTGAAGATACCAATGTGATTGGCTTCACTGCCGGTCAATCAGATATCTTTCCATTGATGGATGAGGAAAATTATTTACCCGAACGATTTACCATTGAATTTGACTGCTATTTCCATAATTATGGCAATGAAGGTTATTATTTGAATTTCAATAATGGAGCTGGCAGTTACCGCATTAACAGAACAGGCGTAGGTTATCGTGGAGGAAACATGCGAACCAATGTCGAAAACCAAATTGGATGGCGGCATGTTGAATTGTCTTTCAACAAACGTGCACTAAAGATATATTTTGAAGGAGAACGACTGGTCAATATTCCAAATATCAAAGAAAAACCTACCAATGTCACTTTTGGTGCCCTGAGTCATGGTAGAAATAATAACCGATACGCCATGATAAAAAATATCAGGATTGCAGAGGGAGGAGTTCCACTGTACAATCGCCTGATTTCTGATGGAAAAATAGTCACCAATGACATTCATTTTGACTACAATGAAGCTACCATAAAAGCTGAATCACTTCCTATTATCCAGGACATCGCCAACATGCTCGCTCAAAATACGGACATCCACCTAAGCATTGAAGGACATACCGACAGCGATGGCAGTGAAGATTACAATCTACAGTTATCAGAAAAAAGGGCAATGTCCGTAAAATCTGAATTGGTCAAGCAAGGTATTGATGCCAATCGACTAAAGACCAAAGGCTTGGGAGAATCTGTCCCCCTTGAAAATAACACTAGCAGAGAGGGAAAGTCCAAAAACAGACGAGTCGAATTTATTTTACTTGATTAAAACTTATTCCAACCAAAAATACGGAGACTGTCAACTATTCACCGTTGACGGTACGCCGACCAAAACAATCTTATTTACTATGAAAAATCTAATGAAATGCCATATGCTGGCAATTGGTTTTGCCATGCTTTCGATGCCACTTTTTGCACAATGGAATGCTGGTGGTGGTATTGCCTTCGGTTCAGAAATTGAGAGAATTGGTTTCACAGCCAAAGCTACTTATTCTATCAATGATGAATGGGAAGGCTCAGGAGGATTTACCTACTTTATCCCTCGTGATTTTGGAGATTTTGACTGGACAGTCTGGACCATAAATGCAGACGCGCATTATCTAAAAAACATGAGTGAAAAATTCACGTTGTATGGTTTGGCAGGATTAAACTTCACCAATTGGTCAGTAGATCACGTCAACTTTGGGGGTTTTGATTTTGGAGGAGGAGGAGGAACCAATTTAGGGGTGAATGTTGGAGGTGGAAGCTATTTAAATTTTAAGGAAAACCTAAAAGGATTTGCAGAACTCAAATACGTCATTGGCAATTTCGATCAGCTGGTATTGAATGCAGGTATCTTGTTTGGCTTATAACTAAGCAAGGGTTGGAATCCTGTTTTTTGAAACAAAAACAGGATTCCAACCTCCATAACTTTAGACAAATTAATAGACTTTATTCCAAAATAATTTGTTTGGCAAAAACTAATCTTGGAATAAAGTCTAATAATCAAAAATCATAAAACAATAAAAATGAAATCATTCATAAAATCTTCAATTTTTCTTTTCGCCTTATCACTTACGATTTCTGCTTGCAACAAAGACGATGACAATCCTGGTGGCGGCGTAGATGGCGCTTGCGTTATTGCTTATACCTATGATGGAACAGATTATTCCACCAATGTCATTGCCTGCATCTATAATGACAATACTTTAAATATTGGAAGTATTGGTGTGGATGATGCGCAAATCCAAATTTTTCCAATTACAACTACTGGCACTTATCAAAGTACAGTTAATGATCCCAGTACAATTGTCTTCATCAACTTAGAAGATGGAACTTCTCTTTATGGAGCAGATGCAACAGTTGTGGTAAGCAGTATCAATAATTCTAAGGCTTCAGGAACTTTTAGTGGGGAGTTTCGGGAAATCTCTGATATTTCGATGACAGGACCTGTGTTTAATATTACTAAAGGATCCTTTAATGCGAATTATTGATTGAACATGCACCATCCCGAATTTTGGCGATAAAGTCCATTTCATACATTTCCTTTACCTAATCTATTGATATTCAATTTGTTGCGGGGTGCGAGTTGCGGGTTTGGCTAACCCACAACTCGCACCCCGCAACAAAAGAACATCACATAGTGAGTTGAAGTTATATGATTTAAGAAACAATCTGAAAATGCGGGATGACACATGTATTTATTTTTTATACCTTAATGAAAATCTTCTTTTTGTACAGAATCAAGCCTACCACATACAATATCAAGACATGCATCAAAGCATTGGCCAATGAAGCGTTGTAGGGTTCCAAAAGTGCATTGAACACATTATCCATTAGCCAACTATGGATGGATTGCGTCTCTCCAGCTCCTGTCTGCCATTTGGTGTAAATAAATATTTTGGCCAGCAAACTTGAAAGTGCATAAATAAAAAGGGAGTTCATACCAAAAACGACAAAGGGTTTGGTCCATCTTTTATACTCCAGGACATCTAATAACCAATAAGTAATTGCTAAAAACTGTAATGCGATTCCTCCTGTGTAGAGCGCATAAGAGCTCGTCCAGATTTTTTTATTAATTGGAAATGCCAAATCCCAGGTCAAAGCCAACCCAATCAAAATTGCCCCTGCTGCAAACATTCCAGTCAATTTCTTATAGTCATCCATGGGTTTTCGAAGCCAGCTGCCTGTAAAAACGCCAATCATTCCAGAGCCTACAGCACCCAGCGTACTCAAAATACCCTCAGGATCCCATGTTTTGGTTTGACTATATAAATGCCCTCCAAGCAATTGATTGTCCAACCATGCAGACAAATTGGTACCAACTTCATAATTGGCTGATCCAAATCCGGGAACAGGCACCACCGCCATCAAAAACCAATATATCACTAAGACACCAACAGTAATCCAAACCTGAGTCTTGAAGTTGGTTTTGATAAAGATAAAAGCACAAATACCATATACGATGGCAATCCGCTGTAATACGCCTGGGATTCGAAGCGTTCCGAAATTAAAGAAAGGAAATGCGTTCAGGAAAAGGCCAATAAAAAAGATAATCAAGGTTCTTTTCAGAATTTTGATTTGAATGGCTTTCATATCGTCCCCCCTCTCTTTTCGTTTTGTCAAAGCAAAAGAAATGGCTACGCCCACGATAAAAATGAAAAAGGGAAAGACCAAATCAGTAGGTGTGCATCCATGCCAATCAGCGTGTAATAGCGGAGCATAGGTATTGCCCCAGTCTCCGGCATTATTGACCAATATCATAAAAGCAATGGTCATGCCGCGAAAAACGTCCAAAGAAAGTAATCTTTTCGTCTGAGCCATAAGGTGGTTTTCTATTTTGTTTTGATGAAGTGCAACTTGAACCTGTCTACAGTTATTCAAAAAGGATAGTCCAAAATATAAAAATTCCCTATTTTGCCCGCCTTGTTGATTCTAAAAAAAACATAACATGAAAACCATAAAAGGTCCCGCCATATTCCTGGCACAATTCATGGGCGATGAAGCCCCTTTTAACTCTCTGGAAGGTATTTGCAAATGGGTCGCAGATTTGGGCTATATCGGTGTCCAGATTCCAACCTGGGAATCCCGATTAATTAATTTAAAAAATGCTGCAGAAAGCAAAACTTATTGTGATGAGTTGAAAGGTAAGGTCGGAGAATATGGACTGGAAATCACAGAATTGTCCACACATCTTCAGGGACAATTGGTAGCTGTACATCCCGCTTACAATATTGGATTTAATGCTTTTGCACCAACAGAATATCACAATGATCCAAAAGCTCGGACAGAGTGGGCAAAACAACAAGTCATCTGGTCATTGAAGGCAAGTAGGAACCTTGGCATTAATGTTCATGTTACATTTTCCGGTGCTTTTTTGTGGCATACTATGTATCCATGGCCACAACGTCCCGCCGGATTGGTTGAAGCCGGATTTAAGGAACTGGCAAAACGATGGGAACCCATCTTAAATGTAGCAGAAGAATTAGGCGTTGATGTTTGCTATGAAATTCATCCTGGTGAAGATTTGCACGACGGCATTACTTTCGAGATGTTTAGAGAAGCTACTGGCAATCATAAACGTGTCAATATGCTTTATGACCCAAGCCACTACATTTTACAACAAATGGACTATTTGGCACACATCGATATTTATCACGAATTCATTAAAATGTTCCACGTCAAAGATGCCGAATTTAATCCTACCGGTAGATCTGGCGTATATGGCGGATTTCAAAGTTGGGTCAATCGACCAGGACGTTTTCGTTCACTTGGAGATGGACAAATAGACTTCAAAACTATTTTCTCCAAATTATCACAATATGGTTATGATGGATGGGCAGTTATGGAATGGGAGTGCTGTATCAAATCATCAGAACAAGGAGCAAGAGAAGGTGCACCTTTCATCAAAAAACACATTATCGAAGTGACTGAAAAGGCATTTGATGATTTTGCCGGTGCAGGCTCAAATGAAGCAATCAATCGCCAGATACTTGGATTGTCTTAATCTAAATTAAAATGAAAATCAAAATGAAAAATTTTTATTCTCATTTTGATTTTCATTTTAATTTTCATTTTAATTTTAATTGAGATTTTAATTATTCAAACCCCAATCGTATTCCATATAACTCACCTTTGCATTCTTATCTATCTTCACTTTGGAGTATTTATTCAAATAATCAATCAAATTACCAAAATCCGCAGCATACCATTCAAAGATTTTGGAAACCTCAACTTTAGACCTGGTGATTTTATTGAATTTGGGATTATTGATAAAAGCAGTAGCTTGCTGCTCAAAGTAATTATCTAAATTGCCTGATGTCCATGCTCTGTTGAAAAGTGGAGGGCAGGATTTGGCTGCACAATTTACAGCGAAATGAATCCTTGCATCTTTGTATTTGGGTCGAAGGATGTCGTTTTCAATATTATTCAAAGAATAGGTTTTACCTCCAATTTTAATCCACTTTCTATCCCAAACTTTTCCTCCATCCAAATCCCTAATGCTTTTAATGGGCATATTGTCTACAATCAATTTAACCGTAAACGCATTATAGGCATTGATCCAATAAGCCATTATTTCATTCCTGGACCAAGTGCTTTGGGGCGGGTTTTTAGAAAGTTCATTCAAATAGGCATCTAACTCCGCTTGTTTACTTTGAAATCCGGAATAAATTACTGCCCCAGAGCTGGAAACATATTGAGATATCAAACTATGCCAAATCGAATGGATCAAATCTGTGGTTTTATCCGAAGAATTATCCACAGTAATGGTCTGATTAATCTGCTTATTCCTTTTGGCAGCCATTTCTGCCATTTTTGCTGGATCTGCTGTCATTCCTGTATAGGAGCCTTCCAGAATGACCTTATCTTTTTTATTGGTTCGGTGTTCCTGCAAAGGAGTTAGTTCAACTTTTTCATATTTCTGATCAATTTCTGAAAGCACCCGACCAGGTTCGTCAGTTAATTTCTCTTTCACCTTATTGGTAGCCAAATCTTTAAATCTTTGGTTTACAGAACCTTCTTTTTTCTTCTCAGGTTCAGAAAATTTTGAAACGGTATTTTTCGCCAATTGGGAAGGTTGCGCCTCTTGTGCAGGGGTATTGGTTGAACTTTGGTCATTGACTGGAACCTCTACTGTGGATTGGGCTGATGTCTCTGAGGTTTGTGCTTCATTTAAACTGGCTTCCTCGTGAGTAGAATCGGTCCCTTCATTACCGCATGCAGCAACAAAAATGATGGCAAAAAAGACAATCGTGTATTTTACAAGCAATCTCATTATTCTAATTTGACAATCTGACCAGATGGATGATTGTGATCAACCAAGTGGCCGGAAAGATTTATTGATTAAGTTTTTAAAAAACAGTTTGCAAAAGTACAAACTATGTACCAGCTCTGCAGCTTCTATAACTGTTCGATGCTAGTTTTCAAAGTGTAATGCTTTAGACCTTTTTAGGCTCAAATAAATAATAAGTCTGCCTTTTGTATTAGAGTATGTTTGCCTCAAATAAACCAAAAATAGCTCCGTATATAAGTCAAAATCATTATTTGTTCTGGTCTTAACATAACTTTAATCATGCCATTTCGTTGTGTGAATGCTGGTTTTTGAAGTATCAAACACAATGACTGATAAGTAAAACGTTTTTTAAGCAGTTGGAAGCGCTTTTCCGGAATAAGGAAAATTTGGAAAATTAGTAGTTTTGCCGTCTATTAAGCCTCTAAAAACCTTTATGAATAAAGGGAGAATGAATCATTCACAAATTATCATTCATAATTTATTGCTATAAGTGTCTGTAAAAGTCAATAATCTAACGAAAATCTTTGGGCAGCAAAAAGCTGTGGATGCGGTTTCCTTTGAAGCCAATAAGGGAGAAGTTCTTGGATTTCTGGGTCCCAACGGGGCTGGGAAAACCACTACGATGAAGATCATCACCTGTTTTTTGCCTCAATCTGAAGGAACCGCTGAAGTTTGTGGCTTTGATGTAGAAAAAGAGCCAATGGAGGTGCGAAAGAAAATTGGTTACCTGCCCGAACACAACCCTTTGTACAAAGAAATGTACGTTAAAGAGTACCTAAACTTTGTGGCAGGCCTGCACAAAGTAAAAAATGTACAAGGGAGAGTTGATAAAATGATTGAAATGACGGGTTTAGAAAGGGAACAGAAAAAGCGTATTGGAGCTTTGTCAAAAGGATATCGACAACGAGTTGGATTAGCCCAGGCAATGTTGCACGACCCCGAAATTTTAATTCTCGATGAGCCAACTTCAGGGTTAGATCCCAATCAGTTGGCAGAGATTCGAAGTTTGATAAAACAGTTGGGTAAAGAAAAAACGGTGATATTTTCTACTCACATCATGCAGGAAGTACAGGCACTTTGTGATAGGGTTTTGATTATCAATAAAGGAAAGGTAGTCGCCAATGACCCAATTCAAAAACTGCAGGAAAAAGTAAGTGGCGAATCCATTGTGACTGTTGAATTCAGACAAAAGGTCAATAAAACACTATTAAAACAAATTGAAAATGTGAAGAGAGTAGATGCCCTCGGCAAAACACACTGGAAATTAGCTTCAGACCAAGATAAAGACATTCGCGAAGCTGTTTTCAATTTTGCGGTTTCAAATAATTTAACCCTGCTGGAAATGCGAAAGGAAGTGTTCAGTGTAGAGAATGTTTTTCAGGAACTTACAAAATAATCAGTATGCAGTTTACAGTTGGCAGTTGGCAGTTGGCTAGGAGTAAAAACCTTCGTACCCTAGATCCCGATCCGGACAGGGAAACTTCTCCGCAAACTACTTCACCCAAACAGAGTTGCCGATGGAGAACAGGGACTAAGTTTCATTTCCTTTTCTTAATGCTATTTGCTATTAATATATCTTATTCGCAAGACAGTCTTCGCGTATCGAAAAACTTCCTTTTCAAGGATGGCATATACCTGAGTCTGGAGTCTTTTCAAAACAACCAACCTGATTATCGTTGGGAGGAAGTAGAATCAAATTTATTCGCAAATCCACAGACTTTCTTAGCAACCGTCGACTTTATAAAAGTAAATAACGGTGATAGTTTAATTCTGGAAGATATATTCTCCTTGAGTCTAAGCGGCATTCCCTATATCTATTTGGAAGAAGCTCCTTCTTATAAGGATTTAACCACTTTTGTTGCCCTTCGGGTGAGAGGAAAAATCTGCTACTTCACCTATGCTGATTCCAAATCGGTTCGATTTCCAATGTCCGCTTATAATCCCTTAAATGGCAAACCCTTCCGTACCGCTGTTATCGAACGTGAACAAGATGTTGTAATTGAAAAAATGATGCTTTTTGCAACAGGAGAGGTAACAGACTTCAATAAGATCAATCTGTTAGACTGGATTCAGGATGACGCTGGATTATCTAAAGCAGTTGCCGAACTCACCCCACAAGAAACCAAAGAGAAATTGTTCAAGTGCTTACTTATTTACGACGATAGACATGAGATTTTCGTCCCTGGAAAGATAGGTGAACAATAGAACCAGTAACCAGATAACCAGTGACCAGTGACCAGTAACCCGATAACCAGTAACTAGAACCCAGAAAACCAGAAAACCAGAATCCAACGCACATGTATAGCATTTTTAGAAAAGAGATAAACACATTTTTCAGTTCCCTGATAGGTTACATCGTGATTGGCGTATTCCTGATAGTATTGGGTTTGGTAATTTGGGTATTTGCCGATACGAGCGTTTTGAGTTACAATCACGCGAGTCTGGAGCAGTTGTTTAGCATGGCGCCTATGATTTTTATGTTTTTAATACCGGCGATTACCATGCGTTCTTTTGCGGAAGAGCAACAAACGGGTACGATTGAGTTATTGGTCACCCGCCCGTTAAGTGATTTGGAAATCATTTTCGGGAAATTTTTTGCCAATTTGGGCTTAGTGGTATTCGCGATTTTGCCTACCCTACTTTATTACTATACGATACATCAGTTAGGCAGTCCCAAAGGCAATCTGGATTCGGGAGCGATCCTTGGGTCATACATCGGATTGATATTTTTAGCAGGTGCTTTTGTCGCTATTGGTTTGTTTGCTTCCTCACTTACTCAGAATCAAATTGTAGCATTCATTTTAGCTACTTTTTTATGTTTCATTTTCTTTTGGGGGTTTTGGTTTTTCAGCAAGCTACCTGTATTTGTTGGCAAACTGGATGATGTTATTCAAATGATTGGTATTGATTATCATTATAATTCGATAAGTCGTGGGTTGGTAGATACCCGTGATGTGATTTATTTTTTAACCTTGATTGGGGCTTTCGTGATTATGACGATGACCTCTCTGGAAAGAAGAAAATGGTAATTTCCTTAACTAACACTAATGCGTCAAACTAAAAAAGATAAAAGAACTCAATCTATCTTAAATCTATTGCTCTTACTGGGAATTCTAATTGCCATTAATGTCCTCGGCAATGTGTTTTATACCTATTGGGACATGACAGAAGAGAAGCGATTTACACTAACTGAACCTACCGTAGATTTACTGAACAACCTGGATGAAGTCGTATACGTCGAAATTTTGCTGGATGGTGAGTTTCCTGCTGGTTTTAAACGCTTACAAAAAGCGGTGATAGAATTATTGGATGATTTTCGGTCCGAATCTGGTTACATCGAATATGAATTTTTCAATCCCAGTGAAGGTTCCATTGAAGAGATTAACCAAATCAGAACTGAATTATCAAAAGATGGGATCATCCCTACAGCACTTCAGGTACGTGACGTAGCTGGACAATCTGAGCAATTGATTTACCCTTGGGCAAAAGTGCATTTTAAAGGTAGAATGGCGACAGTAGATTTACTGGAAGAGGGTCCTGGGTTGGGCTTTGAAGCACAAGAAAGGCATTTGAACAATTCCATCAGTTTATTGGAATACAAGTTCGCCAGCGCTATTCAAAGAATTTATTCCGGGCATCGAGACATCGTTGCTTTTACCAAAGGACATGGTGAATTGCGGGATATCGAGCGACAGGATTTGGTACAGACCCTGCGAAACAACTATGATGTTGGGGTTTTTCAGTTGGATAGTGCAACTTACATCCCCCAGGATGTCAAAGTTTTGGTAATCGCCAAACCAAAAACCCCATTTTCAGAGCGCGATAAATTTTTGATCGATCAATATGTGATGAACGGGGGTAAAGTGATCTGGCTAGTGGATGCCTTGAATGTAAATTTGGATAGTGTAGGTAGAAGAGGCAATTATGTTCCCATCAGTTATGATTTGAATATTGAGGACTTATTGTTCAAATACGGCGCACGCGTCAATCCACATTTGGTTTTGGACTTGCAATGTTCCCCCATTCCGCTTCAGGTTGACCCAACGGGAACAATCGACTTAAAGCAATGGTATTACCACCCCATCATTTTCCCTGAAACCAAGCATCCCATTGTCAAAAACCTGGATGGGGTCAATTTGATGTTCCCTACAACCATTGATACATTTCGAACAAAAACACCTGTCAAAAAGACCATCTTGCTGCGTTCCTCCAGGCATAGTCGCTTTCAAAGGGAATTGTCTAGAATTAGTTTTGACATCACGCGATTTGAGCCTGATACCACAAAGTTCAACAAACCCTATCAAAATGTGGCGGTATTGCTGGAAGGCACTTTTCCTTCATTGTATGAACATCGAATTACCGAAGGCATGAACAATATGCTGCAACAATTGAATCAGGAATTCAAAGCAGTAAGTGCCCCAACCAAAATGTTGATAGTATCAGACGGAGATATTGCCAGAAATCACATCGCCAATGCTGAAAAAGGACAGGTCATGCCCCTTGGTTTCAATCGCTTTGCGAAATACGAATTTGCGAATAAAGATTTTTTAATCAATGCCATAGAATACCTCCGCGATCAAAGTAGCATCATTGAAGCCAGAAACAAAGATGTGAAATTGAGGTTGCTCGACACAGTGCGTGCACAAAGTGAGAGAACCAAATGGCAATTGATCAATATCATTTTACCCTTGGTATTTCTGACAGCTTTCGGCTTGTTTTACAATTGGAGAAGGCGGAAGAAGTATGCAGGATAAGTGTGTTCTTCTTTTTCCTTTAGGAAAATGATCTAAAGTGAATTTTTTAAAGTAGTAATTTTTTGATTAGATACATTCATATCGTTCGGCATTAAAGATTTTGGTGTTAAGAAATTCAATTAAGTGGTGGATTAAAAGTACCCATGTTTGAACCTGAGGAACGAAGGTGAGTTTGGGTACGAGCGGGTTTGGAATTGAATTTTAGCCAAAATATTTACAGCCAAGCTTTTTTTGTTTCTTTTTTCAGCGATTGGAAAAAAGAAGAGAACCAAATCCTAAGCTATGAAAAAAACAATATTATTACTCTTGATTTTTGTCCTTTTGGGAGGTGCAGCCTACCTCTTTTCTCAAAAAAAGGAAAAAACACAACGGTCGACGGTTTTGGGCTGGGACCGGAACTTTAAAATCGAAAAAGAGGAAGACATTCACAAAGTATTCATTGCCAAAAGGACTGGAGAAACAACCACTTTGACCAGAAATGGTGACCATTGGTTGTACAATAACATATCTCCGGTAAGACCAGGAGCAATCAACAGTATTCTGGAGGTACTGACCTCCCTGCGAATGCAATATCAACCACCATCCTCTGCAATAGACAATGCGGTTAAAGAATTGGCGGCGTATGGGATCAAGGTAGAAGCTTATAATAAAAAAGGGGAAAAGCTAAAAGCCTTTTATATAGGAGGACCAACCATTGATGGTCGAGGAACTTATGCCATACTGGAAGGATCAGAACAACCCTATGTAGTAGAAATTCCTACAATGGAGGGTAATATCAGAATCCGCTTTGAGATGGAAGGGGATCAATGGCGTGATCGAGCTGTCTTTCGGGAGCAAATATCTGATATTCAGTCCATTAGCGTCGAATACCCCAAACAGAGAAATCGATCCTTCAAAATCAATAAGTCTGGTAATAATTATTCCATTACACCATTTTATGACATCACACCAGCTATTAATAAACCTGTTTTAAAAGGAGAGGTAGAAGCCTATCTGGCGGGCTTTGAAGAAATTATTGGAGAAGCTTTTGTCAATGAAACGCCCAACCAGGATTCTATTACCAACACAATTCCGTTCGTGATTTTTCGAATGAAGACCACAGACGGTACTGAAAAACAGGTAACCCTCTTCAATAGAGATAATACTTCCAATACAGGTGAAATTGTGAGTGATGTAGCTGAGCGATATTGGGCAGCAGTAAGCAGGGATAATCAAAGAGATTTTATGCTTGTGCAACAAAGGGTATTTAAAAGGATTTTGTGGGCTTATGAGTTCTTTTATTAATGTACCACGGCTCTGGAGAGCCGTTCCAGATTCACGGCTCTGGAGAGCCGTGGTACGTTAAAATTCCAAAAACTCATCGACTTGTTTTTCGATGACTTTCAATGCATTGGCATCTGTAATGACCCTTTCCACGTCTACCAGATTATCAATAGAAGAAATTGGGAGTTTATTTGGGAGCACAATTGTGCCCACGTGATTCAACACACCAGTGAGGTGCTCCATGCCTCTCAAATTGCCGGCGCGTCCGGAAGCAATGCCAACGAGTGCTGCTTTTTTCCGCTTAAAAGTTTTGGAGTATTCTCTGACAGAACAAGCGTCTAAAAATAGCTTTACCACCCCAGGAAAACCGCCATTGTACTCTGATATTACAAATACAAATTTTTCGGCGGGAATCATGTAGGCATCCTGAATTTGTCGAAGACTATCAGATTGTTTATTTCCATCGTACATATCTGGATGAAACCAATCGTGAGGAATGGAAGCCAGGTCAAGCAGCTTTACCTGCTGAGCGGTTTTGGATTGAAAGACCTGATGGTAATGCCTGGCAAAATGCAAGGCTTCATTGTTTTTTCGATTGGTACCACAAATGATTGTTATCATATTTTCTTTTTCGCTTTTATACAAAATGAACTCCAATTAGGCTATTTAAGTCCTATAGGTATTCATACTTTTTGAGTACTGAATTATGTTCTAGGAACTTCCAAGCAAACCAGTATCCAGAATACCAGTACCCAAAAGAAAAATCTATTCCTCAACTTGCTCAATCAATTCATCCACAATAAAAAATGGTCTGCGCTTCACTTCTTTATAAATCCTTCCTAAATATTCTCCAATGATGCCCAAAATTATAAGCATCACTCCACTCAGGAAAAACAAACCCACAGCCAGGGTGGCCAGACCAGGTGTATCCTCTGGCGAATAGCCCAAAATTTTAAAATTTAGTATCCGATGGAAGATAAAAAAGATACCCATGAAGAAGGATGGGATTGCAATCAAAAAGCCCAGATAAGTGGCGATACGCAATGGGAAAGTGGAAAAATCCAGTAAGCCATCAATTGCCAGTTGCATGAGTTTTTTAAAGGTGTATTTTGCCTCTCCGGCAGCTCTTTTGTCGCGCTCGTAGGCTACGCCTATTTGCTTAAATCCGGCATATGCCCTCAATCCTCGCACAAAGCGATTTTGCTCTGGCATCTTTATCAAAAGGGTATCCACTACCTTTCTATCCATCACGCAGAAATCGCCAGAATCCAGCGGAATTTCAATTTCACTTACCCAACCCAACAATCGATAAAAAGTTTTGTAGGCTACTTTTTTGAATATTCCCTCTTTGCGTTTTGTGCGTATGGCATAGACTACCTCAAAGCCTTCTCGCCATTTTTCCAGAAACCGTGGTAATTCTTCCGGAGGATCCTGCAAATCCCCATCCATAATGATCACTGCATCTCCTTTAGTCTGTTTCAGACCTGCAGAGATAGCAGCCTGATGTCCAAAATTCCTGGAAAGTTTGACCACTTTGAAATGATCATCTTTTGCCACAATTGCCCGCATCATTTCCAGGGAGCGATCATGTGAACCGTCATCAACCAAAACGATCTCATAATCATCTTTCCAGGCAGGAGCAGCGCCTGTTAAGCGGTCATACAGCATTTGAAGATTTTCTTCTTCATTGTAGATAGGAATAACGATGGAAATCATGTGGTGGTGTTTGGAAATATTTACCGAAATATGAATCATCACGAATTTTTCAGCAAATACTTAAAATATTGATATTCAAGCACTTATTTATTTTGCTTTTGTTGTCAGTTGTCTGTTAGATTAACCGACAACAGACAATTGACAACAAATTGATTATCAAAGATTTGAGTATTTTTTTTACTCAGTCCATTTTTTACATGCAACTTTCGGGATGACACATGTTTCGCAATTAAAACCCTATTTGCCCTGCCAGAGAAGCATTGGCAGGCACAAAGCTAGTAGAAATGCCCATAACTTTACATGCTTCGGCAGCTACCCGAATGGAATTATTCGCACTGCGTTCGTCCGGATAGACATGGACCATATTTGCTATGTAGAGATTTTTGATAGGCGTTTTGCAATTAGGAACCTTCTTGGAAAAGTTTTTGTCGCAAACGGTAGCAGCAGTATTGGTTTTGAAAATGTGGACATTTTTGATATGTGATGGGTCAAAATTGGGATATATTTTTGGTAACGGTTGTAGCATCAGTTTTTTCACTTCCTCGTTATTCATATTCGCAATAGGTTCAGAATGAGCAAAATATCTAGATAGATAAGCGATATGCACTCCTTGATATTCAGAAGCCGACATCAAATTGGTTTGTTCAATCACCCCCCCAAAAGGGTAACCTTCGTCTGCAATGTTCAACCAATAAATTTCACTTAGCGGTCGATCCATTTCCAAAATGGTGCAAATGGCGCCAAAGTATTCGATCTCTTCAAACTGTGCTGCCAGTTCCGGGCAATCTTTATTTAACAATTGGGGTAAATACACTCCGGGAATCGTCAGTAGAAACTCACCTCCTTCAAATTTCCTTTTTGGCGTTTGAATTCCTTTGATTTCTTGATTTTCAATAATCAATGCTTCTACTGGAGCATTCCTAATCAATTCAACATTCATTGCTTTCAATTGCTCCAAAAGCGCATCCAGAAGTACTTGCAAGCTTCCATTCAAATAGCCCAGTTGTTCATCTCCTTTACTTCGGGAATTCATTCTTTGGCGGAGCCTACCTACCATCCAGGCTAGGGGAACTTCATTCGCATAAGGTCCAAATTTGATAGTCAATAATGGCTTCCAAAGCGCATCTGTAACCGACTTTCCTGCCCATTTATAAAACCATTCAAGGGTAGAAATGCCCTCATAATTTTGCCATTTAGCAATTTTTCCCAAAAAAAGACTCGTCAACCCAAATCTGATTTTTCCAAAAAAGGAAACGGGATTGAATTTTAATAAATCCTGTGGAGAATTAAAATTGAAAATTTGACCATTCCGAAAAACCCCCATTGAGGTATTCTCAAAAATAATTTGATCTTTTAGGTTCAACTCATCCAACAACCAATTCAGTTCTGCATCGTGGGTGAAGAAATGATGGTAATAAAATTCCAAACGATTGCCTCCGATCTCAAAGGTATTGAGCAAGCCTCCAAATTGGTTGCTACCTTCAATTAGTCGCACTTGCCGTCCCGACTTGGCAGCAATGTAGGCTGCTGCAAGCCCCGTTATACCTCCACCTACGATGGTGATTTGTCTGGAATCCATAAAATACAATCTAAATAATGATGCCTTTTTTAAGTTCAAGATTAAGGTTTAATCCATAGTAAACTTGAGCTTGAACTTATTCTTAACCTTAAGAAGGCTGTATATTCAAAAGTTTATACACTTAAGAATTAGGAAAACAAAAAGGTGTTCCTTCAGACTTTTGGAAAAAAAACCCTTGCTGTTTACCTTCACGGTCTAAAAAAAAACGCGCCCGCAAAATTATCGGAATTTGTAAGTTTTCAAATTCCAATTCATGATAAAAAACAATCATTGTGGCAGCTAAAAAACGGACGAAATCAAAAAGCACTCAAAGGGCAGGCAAAAAAAACATTTCGACTACTCCCAAAAAGGAGAAACCAAGCAGCTCGATGCCCAAATTATTTGTCCAGGATGCCCCAAATCCAGATAACCCAATCTTCAAAAAAGTTTTTTGGGCAGTTTCAATCTTGTTCTTGCTATTGATGCCCGCCTTGAGTTTTCAATACGGAATTGCCGGGGACGAAACTGATATGCATTTATATGGACAAGACGTATTGAAATATTACACCTCTGGAGGAGAAGACCGAACCTTTGAACAAAGCTCCAAATACAACCCCAACGGTATCTTGAAGTATTATGGAGGCTTATTTGACATCATTGCTGAAAGCACCAATAATCTATTTGGACTCACAGAAACCAGTCCTTATGAAACCCGCCATTTCATCAATGCACTATTTGGATTTATGGGAATTTTATTTGCCGGATTAGCGGGATACCTGATTGGCGGTTGGCGAATGGGCTTATTGGCTTTAATTTTCATGGCTATTTCACCCCGTTATTTTGGTGAATCCATGAACAATACCAAAGATATTCCCTTTGCTGCAACTTACATGGCTGGTTTATTTTTCATGATAAAATACCTCAAAGAATTACCTCGTCCAAAATGGTCAACTGCTGCATTTTTGGCAATTGCGATAGGGCTTTGTATCAATACGCGTGTGGGAGGTTTATTGCTGATTCCATATTTCGCTGTTTTCCTTTTTATAGAAATCATGTTGCGTCGTAAAATGTTCTTCGGCGATTTAGGACAGAAAAATTGGAAAAATGTCATGGGATACACCTTGCTCCCCTTGGGGATAGTTATTGTGGGTTATTTCATCGGTTCTCTGTTTTGGCCATATGCTTTGGGCAATCCAATTACCAATCCGGTAGCAGCCCTTTCTGAAATGACCAAATACCCGGTAAATATTCGGATTTTATATGGCGGAGACCACTTGTTTTCTGCAGATGTACCCTGGAATTATATTCCCAACTGGATCATACGGAGCAATCCAAGCATCATTCTTTTTGGGGTCTTTGCAAGTATCTTTTTCTTTTTTAACCGACTAAAATACCGTTCGACCAAATACATAGCCTTTATTGGATTTGCAGCTTTGTTCCCAATTTTCTATGCCATTTTACAACGTTCCAATTTGTACGATGGCTGGAGACATTTTCTGTTTGTTTATCCAGCTTTGACGATCCTCGCAGCTTATGCCTGGGATTGGATCCTTCATTATCTGGATACACAAAAAGCTGTATTTCAATACATTGGAAAGGGAATTTTAGGTTTGGGTATTGCAATGCCAATTATTTGGTCTGTACTCAATCATCCCAATCAGGTGGTTTACTTTAATCCTTTGTTTGGAGGCATGAAAGGCAACTATGCCAATTATGAGTTGGATTATTATATGAATTCAGTCAAGCAAGCTTGCGATTGGATTATTGAAAACGAGGATTTGACAAAAGAAAAGATTGTTATCGCTACCACAACTACTGAACAAGTAGAAAACTATTTTAAAGACTATCCAAACATACAAGTCATCTACGCCCGGTACTACCAACGGTACGCCAGGAATTGGGATTACGGTATCTTTTACAATCGCTATATTACTCGGGAACAATTATTGAACGGCTCTTATCCTCCACCCCAGACGGTTTACACAGTTGATGTGGGTGGAAAACCAATTTGTGCTGTAGTAAAACATGAAGACAAAAGTGTCCAGGAAGGATTCCAGGCAATGAAAGATCGAGACTTCAATACTGCCATTCAAAAATTTGAAATAGAAACGCAAGCTCGACCTTTGAATGATTTAGCATGGCAAGGATTAGCTCAAAGTTATGCCACTATTGGAGATGTGGCCAAAGCCCTGGACGCAGCGAATAAAGGTCTCGATGTAGATCCAAGAAGTGCTACGATGCTCTATCTAAAGGGGAACATTCAGATAAACATTAAAGATGTAGAAGGTGCCGCTCAAACTGCAGCCCAGATAACCACTGTAAAACCTCGTTATGCAGGAGGTTGGTTCATTGATGCACAGGTAAAAGCTTTGCAAGGATTGAGGAATCAGGCATTGGAGAGCGCTACCAAAGCCATTCAGTATAGTGGCAACAATGAAGCTTTTGTGAATTCTGTAAGGGAATGGGCTTCAAAGATTTAATGCTTAGAATGAAAATAAAAATGAAAAGTTAACCTTACAGCATTTTTACTTATATTTTCATTTTCATTTTTATTTTTATTTTCATTAAAAAGGCATCTCAACTTACTCTGGTAACAGCACACAAAATATAAGTATACCCAGTTTTTTAAGGTCAAATGTAAAAACAGTTAATCACCATATTTTTCCAAGACCCCCTCGCAGGCAAGATCGAGCATTTTGAAAACTTTATCAAAGCCATCATCATTCCAATAAGGATCTGGGACAGCTTCATTAAATCCTGGTTTGGCCATATTCATGATCATCTCTACTTTTCTCTCTTGTTCTTTGGTAACAGCATGGCGAAGAATGTCGCGATAATTGGAGGAATCCATGGCAAAAATGAGATCAAAATGATCCAAATCAGCAGGTTGAAACTTTCTTGCTCTTTGTCCGGTGATATCTATTCCATTTTTCTGGGCAGTAGCAATAGAGCGGTGGTCAGGACGTTCGCCTACATGCCAGCTACCAGTTCCTGCAGAGTCTACTGACCAATTGAGGTTTTGTTTCTCAATTTTATGTTTCATAATGCCTTCTGCCAGAGGTGAGCGGCAGATGTTTCCCAAGCAGACCATTAATATTTTCATGGGAATGGTTTGGTGCTAAATTTTAATGAATGAATGAAAAAATGAAAAATGAAAAAATGACTCTTTTATCATCTTCCATTCATCTGGTTTCAAAAAAATGCAAAAATAGAAAAAAGAAGAAATCATTCATTCTAGGGCTATGGCAAAAAATAACCTACCACAGCTGACTTGTCCTTTTTGCACCTGTGAAATATTAAAAACCCTTATGTAGCTATACTATGTGCGGTTTTTTAATACTTCACAGTCACAAAAATTACGGCGTCATTTATGGCAGTTTATTTATTTCCAAACCCCTTATCTTTAATAACAAAAATCCTGCCTCGACATTTTGTTCTTCCTTTACATAAACTGCTTCTACAGTTCCGCTTTCATTAGCTGAAATGCTGTTTTCCATTTTCATGGACGAAAGAATCATCAATGCTTCACCAGCTTGAACATCCTGCCCTTCTTCAACTAAAATCTTCACCACCTGAGAAGGCATAGGAGCTTCATAGCCACCTTTGGGCTTTTCCACTTCTTTTTTTGGAAAACGATCTTTTTCAACAACATGCATATTGCCAGTATCAGGACTATGAATGAAATAATGCTTATCCCGTTTAGCAAGGGTCATTTTATATTGAATGCCTTTAATTCTAAAATAGACGTTACCATCAGTAACCTCTAACAAGCTCACATTCAAGGATTTACCATTGATTTCAAAATCAAAACAGTTATTATTTAGAAACGCATACTTCACTATCATCACTGCTTTTCCAATTAAATAGGTTGATTGTTGAAATGAATAGGGATTGTTTCTCCAACCAGAAGGCATTGCTTTTAACAAGCGGCGACTATGTTCTCTTTGTCTCCAGCTGAACAGCGTAATTCCAACCAATGCAATTTGTTGTTGCATTAATGATTTTTTATCAAAATCCTCAAGGTTGATTTCGTTTTGAATAAAATTGGTATCGTAATCTCCCTTATTGATAGCTGGCTTTTCGAATAAATGCAGTAAAAAATCCTGATTGGTTTTCAATCCCAAACAATTTAAATGACGCAGGGTATATGCCATTTTCCGGTGAGCAGAACTCCTTGTCTCATCCCAAACAATGATTTTTGCAATCATGGGATCGTAATAAATGGAAACTTCAGAACCGGTTTGAACAGCAGATTCAATTCTTAAGCCATCAACCTTTGGAATTTTCCAATATTCAACTTTCCCTGTTACCGGGCTAAAATCATTGGAAGGATCCTCTGCGTAAAGTCTGGTTTCAACTGCATATCCATTGCTTTGTATTTCTGATTGTTTAAATGGTAGTGGTTTCCCTTCTGCCACTTCGATTTGTATTTTCACCAAATCCAATCCTGTTATTTCTTCAGTTACTGGGTGCTCTACTTGCAATCGCGTGTTGACCTCCAGGAAGAAGAAGGATTTGGCATCTTCGTCAAAGATAAATTCTACCGTACCGGCATTGTCATAATTCAGCGCTTTGGCAGCTTTGATTGCTGCTGCTCCCACCTTTTCGCGCATTTTTTCATCTAAACCTGGCGAAGGACTTTCTTCCAACACCTTTTGATACCGTCGCTGGATACTGCATTCTCTTTCAAATAGATGAATCACATTTCCATACTGATCCCCAAAAATCTGAAATTCTATATGTCTTCCCTTGGCAATGTACTTTTCCATTATCAATTCATCATTTCCAAAAGCAGCCATGGCCTCTCTTTTGGCAGCTGCTAAACCCACTTTCAGCTCACTTTCTTTTTGAACAATGCGCATTCCCTTTCCACCCCCTCCAGCTGCTGCCTTTAACAAAACCGGAAATCCAATCTCTCTGGCAGCGTTGGTAAATTTGTCAATACTTTGGTCTTTTTCCTGATAGCCTTTTATTACGGGGACATTGTTTTCCACCATGATGGATTTCGCCATAGATTTAGACCCCATCAACTCAATGGCAGTTGGATGCGGACCTATGAAAATGATTCCAGCGGCTACACATCTCTTGGCAAAATCTGCATTTTCTGATAAAAAACCATAACCTGGATGAATGGCATCTGCACAAAGTGCAAGAGCTGTTTGGATTATTTTTTTCTGATTTAAATAGGATTCAGATGGGTTGCTTTCACCTATATGAGCTGCCTTGTCCGCCTCTTTTACATAAGGTGCATCTCTATCTGCATCAGAAAAAACAGCAATGCTGGTGATACCCATTTTTCTGCAGGTATTGATGATTCTTGAGGCTATTTCTCCTCGATTGGCAATTAAAATAGTGTTGATTTGTCTGTAGCCCATTATTTTTAAGCTTCTAAATTCATCTTTACTTCATCGTGCAAATTACTTCAAATACTATAAATGCTGATGGTCTGCCAATCGCATTTTTGCCGATCTTTTGCGAGCTTTTATTTTTGGAGTAGTCGAATTTGTAATTTTAGCACAAAAAAAATGAAATTACTCAAACGAATAGCTCTGGGACTACTTTTTCTACTCACTATTTTTTTCATTGCTGCTTACCTCTTCCTGCAATCTAAAAAACCCACCCTGGAAGGTTCCTTAACCTTAGAAGGAATCGAAAAAGAAGTTGATGTCTTTTTTGATGAATTTGGCATTCCCCACATTTATGCAGAAAGCGAAGCAGATGCACATTTTGCTATGGGTTATGTGCATGCCCAGGATCGCTTATTTCAAATGGAGATCCTGAGAAGATTGGGCAAGGGACAGCTGGCAGAAATTTTGGGAACGGATTTGGCAAAAACAGATCGCTTTTTCAGAACAATTGGGGTATGGGAATCTGCAAAAGAAGCAGCAGATTTTTTTATGGAAAGACCAGACGATGATCCCATTCGAAGAGCAGCAGAAGCTTACTATAAGGGTGTCAACTCCTTCATAGAGCAGGGACCTACCCCAATTGAATTCCACATATTAGGCATTGAAAAACAAGCTTTTACCCTTGAGGATGGTTATGCTATGTTTGGTTATATGGCTTTTAGTTTTGCACAGGCATTCCGTACAGATCCTTTAGTGACCAGAATCTATCAAAAATATGGAAGTGCCTATATGAATGAGCTGGATGTCCATTGGCACCCTCAGGCACAGAAAATACCAGTATTTCCAAATTCTATTGAGAATGAGCAATTAGGAGCAGCATTTGACGTAAATGATTTATTGGAATCTTTTCCTGCCCCTCCCTGGATAGGTAGCAATGGTTGGGTTTTAGGACCCTCTAAGACCAAAAGTGGAAAAGTCATTCTATCCAATGATACGCATGTGGGATATGCACAACCTTCCGTTTGGTATGAAACTCATATAGAATACCCTGGTACCAGTTTTTATGGCATCTACCTCTGTGGTATCCCTTTTGGCATAATGGGCAACAATCGGCATTTGTCCTGGGGATTTACTATGCTTGAAAACGATGACATTGACTTTTATATAGAAAAACTCAATCCCGAAAATAAAAACCAGGTTTGGTTTAAAGACAATTGGGAAGACATGGAGGTGAGAGCAGAAGTAATAAAAGTCAAAGATGCAGATGATTTGGTTTTTGAGGTAAAAACTACCAGGCATGGTCCTCTTGTCAATGAAGCCATTGACGACATCTCAAAAACAACCAGTGAACCTGTCTCCATGTGGTGGATCTATACCAAATTTTTACCCAGAAACATCGAAAATTGTTACCAGCTTTCCAAAGCCCAATCCATAGCCGACATTCAAAAGCCCTCCGCCGATTATCATGCTCCCGGTCTAAACTTAATGTATGGCGATAAAGATGGGAATATTGCCTGGTGGGGAATAGGCAAATTGCCAAAACGCCCTTCACATGTGAATTCCAAGCTCTTCCTCGATGGCTCAAGTGGGAAGGATGAAATTCACGGTTATTTTGACTTTAAGGACAATCCCCATTCTATCAATCCTCCCACAGGATATGTGTATTCTGCCAATAATCAACCCGACACTTTGGCAGAAACCCTTCACGCAGGTTATTATATCCCCGAAGACAGGGCGCGGCGCATCATGACCCTTCTGGAAGAAAAAGATGACTGGGAAATTGAAGATGTCAAAAAAATGGTTCTGGATACTGAGTCTCCGACTATTCTGGAAAACACCGCTGAAATCTTGTCTTTATTAGAGCCCTCTGAACTTACTGAAGGGAATGAAACCAAAGCAATTGAAATACTAAAGAATTGGGATAGTAGCAATCAATTGGAGGACATTGCTCCTACCATATATAGCAAAATCATCTATCTCCTTCACGAAAAAACATTCCTGGACGAATTGGGCGAGGCAGATTTCAAAACTTTCCTGGAAACGCATATGGTCAAACGCACCTACCCCATTTTGTTAAAAAACGATGCCTCTTTGTGGTGGGATGATATTGCTACGGAAAACGTAAAAGAAACAAGAGCAGATATTGTAAAAAAGGCTTTTAGGCAATCTATATCAGAACTGGAAAATCAGTTAGGCGAAGATATCACACAATGGCGGTGGGAAAAAGTGCACACCCTAGAACATTCTCACCTATTGGGTAGTGTAGCTGCTTTGCGTTCCTGGTTCAATGTTGGTCCTTTTCCAATTGCAGGAAATACCGAAGTGATAAATAATCAAATGTTTATTCAAAGTGCAGATGGCACCTATGAAGTGGTGGGCGGTCCTGCCAAGCGACGGATTATTGATTTTTCTGACTTGGAACATTCAGTAAGCATTTTGCCTACAGGACAATCAGGTATTGTAAATAGCCCTCATTATGATGATCAGGCACAGATGTTTGTGGATGGGGAGTTTCGACTACAGAAAATGAATCGGGAAGAGATAGAAGATGGGAAAAGATTGGTTTTTAAGCCGAAGTCCTAAAAAATGATGATGGGTTTTGAAGTTCTCCAAGCGTTTTGAACGCTTGGAGAACTTTGGTTTATGATGCGCTTACCGATAACTTAAGGCTTTCAATCGTTTCACTGCCTGCCTTTCCTGTCGCCTTAAATCAATTTTCCTATCGGCGATCAAATCGCCTATCAAAACCCCTAAGCCAAAACCAGTCAATCCTCCCAGCATCGCTTCTACACGCCCCGAATTGGCTCTTTGTCCCAGGAATGCAATATTTGGTTGTTCCCTGATATCTCCCTGGGCTGCATTTCTCATAATGACGTAGCCTAGAGAACCAAAAATGAGTCCACCAATCAGTGAAAATTTAATTCGTTCTTCGCGATTGGAAACAGTGAGTTTGTCAAAATCTTTAAGGGATAATTTTTTATAGCAAAAAACGGGTTTTTCTCCTTTGACATCCTTCACAGGAGCAATGAGGGTGATGGAATCTTTTTTTATTCTGTATAGGTAGGATTTAGGGTATTTCTGTTCGTTTTTTTCCAAAAGAACTGTACTCATTTTCTTAATTTCTTTCTCTTTAAAGCGAACTTTACTGGGCAATTGTGCTTCAAGTGCGGTGACCGCAAATAGGAAAAATGCAGAAGCAAGCAGGAGAGATTTTTTCATAACATTTTGGGTTGTGAGTTGTGGATTGCGGGTTATGAGCTACCTTTTTATCAACAGGATATATAGAAGTTGTTTAAAGTTATTTTAAAGACTTCATCATAAACAATGCCGGGATTACTCACTCAACAATCATCAACTCGGATTTACCAATTCAAAAATTGTCATTGCGGTTTTGAAATAAGCAGTTTCAAATATAAAAATTGTTTTGTTTCCTCGCCAGATACACTTAATGGATTGCTTTGAATTGTCCCTAAATCCCCATTTTAGCAGGGAAGGCGACGATGCCTGGAGGATTTCTTTTAAAAAACGTTTGTTTCTTCTGCAACGTTGCCTTTTCAAATTTGGTCATTATATAAGAGCTGATAAACCATGAATCATCGCGTATTTTTGAGTAAACACTTAAGACATTGATAATCAATTTGTTGTCAGTTGTCTGTTGTCGGTTAATCTAACTGACATCAGACAACTGACAACAAATTGATTATCAAAACTTGAGTGATTTTCTTTACTCATTCCATTTTTAATTTACAAAATTCGGGATGACACATGTTTAATAAGCTCAATGTGAGAAAAGACCCTGACTCAAAACTTCAACTTTCACAATTCAATTTTATGAAAAACTCATTGTTAATAGCGCTTGCTTTATTACTCACATTTTCCATCAATTCCCAAAGTATTACAGAGAAGGTTCAGGAACAGGAAGTCAAGATTTATTCCAACGAGGTGTACTTTGACTTTGCCTTGTACGATATTCGACCGGATGCAGATTCTACTTTAAGAGAAATAGTGGCTTTTTTAGAAGATCAAGAAGGATACTACATCAGGATTACTGCACATACTGATTTTGTAGGTACCAATTCCAACAACATGACGCTTTCCATCAATCGCTCAAACGCGGTAAAGGATTGGCTGCGCGAAAATGGGATCCCAGACAATATCATGAAAGCCAAGGTTTATGGTGAGGAACAACCGCAGGCAACTAACCAAACGGACCAGGGTAGACAGCTCAACCGTAGAGCTACAGTTGATATTTTTAAGATAAAAAGAGTCACTTCTATTACAGGAACGGTCATAGATGAAGAAACTGGAGATCCCCTCGAAGCGACTGTAATACTTCACACCAAAGACTCCAGAGATAGTGTTCAAACAGATGAAAAAGGACAATTTCAATCACTTGTTCCGCTTGATGCTGTGGTAGGTATTGATATATATACCAAATGCTACTTCCTGAAAACCAAAATGTTCAAGACCAAACAAGGAATGCTTTCGGACATGACTTTCAAAATGTCTCCAGCAAAAGTTGGCAAAGCCTCAGATATTGACAACCTGTATTTCGTTGGCAACCAGGATACCCTGCTTTCCAAATCCGAACCAGAGTTACCCAAAATCCTGCGCTTCATGCAACTCAATGATTGTTTGAATGTAGAAATTGCAGGACATGTCAACGTCCCCAATTCCCCTCCAGTTAGAGAACATAGCTGGGAATATGGGCTTTCTGTTCGTCGCGCCAAACGAGTCCATAATTATCTTGTAGAAAAGGGCATATCCAAAGAACGAATCATTTACAAGGGCTATGGCAACTGGGAAATGCGATATCCAAAAGGCGGTCCTGAGTGGAAACAATCGCAAAATCGCAGAGTCGAAATTCGTGTATTGGAAAGTACTGCAGATTGCCTTTGTGATAAGATCTGGACGAAAACTAAGAATGATGAATGATGAATGATGAATGATGAATATAGCAGGAAATCAATTATAATTAAATGTAGAATTGCCTGTTTGACTCACGGTAGTGAATGGTGATTTTGTAAAAAAGAACACAAACTAAATACCTTTTTGGTTAATAATAACGTTTAAAAAATCGTCCAAATAAAATTGAATTTGTTTGGGCTTTTTTTTGAAACTTCGTGACTCGCTCTTCGTAGGTAAGTCATTAAGGTGGTAACCTATTTTAAAATAGCCATTATACAAGTTAACAATCAAACCATTTTCAACCATTATATGAAGCAACTCACAATTCTAAGTATTCTCACTTTTTGTTTTTTCCAAATCACAAATGCACAGTGTATTTCAGGAGATTGTACCAATGGCACAGGCATATTTCTTTATGCAAGTGGCGCCAAGTATGTCGGGCAATTTCAGGATGGAGAAATTCACGGTATTGGCACCTGCTATTACACTGATGGCACTATTTACCGCGGACAATGGAACCATCGATTCCCGGAGGGAGAAGGCACAAAAATTTTTCCTGATGGAAAGGAATGGCGGGGACAATGGCTTAAAGGACAACCAGTCGATGAAGAGGGAAATGTGATTGCCGAATTGTTTCCAGAAGAAGCAATTGATTTAGACGATGGTACCAATATACAATCTGGTTGCCTTGCAGGAAATTGTATAGACGGTGAAGGCGTTTTTGCCTATCCCGATGGCAGCAAATATGAAGGTCAATTCATGGAAGAACGACCTGATGGATGGGGTACCTTCCATTATCCAAATGGAGACAAGTTCACTGGAACATTCCAATCTGGCTATCGCCATGGAAAAGGAACTTTTTACCATACCAATGAAACTCAAACAATTGGAGAATGGCGCGGCGGAGAATATATGGGCAATCCAAATATCGAACATGGTCAAATAGGATGTATTTCAGGTAACTGTAAAGATGGAGAAGGCATGTTGATTTATCCCGATGGGGCAGCCAAATATATTGGTATGTTTACGGATGGAAAGCCAAATGGAGAAGGCGTAATCAATTATGCAAATGGAGAACGCTACAAAGGCACCTGGAAGGCAGGCAATTATCACGGCAAAGGAACTTTATTTTTGATGGATGGCACCAAGGTCGATGGGTATTGGGAAGAAGGCACCTACATGGGCATTGATGATCCAAATGAACCCAAAAGAGAAATGCCGGAAGTCGTAACCGATGCCATGGAGGATTTGATTGCCTTTCGCAAAACCACTGACTTAAAAGTATGGGCAGTTGTTGTAGGCGTATCCTCCTACAATCACATGCCGACACTTAGATATACCGACGATGATGCCTATAGAATGTATGCCTTTCTAAAAAGCCCCGAAGGTGGGGCATTACCTGACAATCAAATTCGGATTTTGATAGATGAGGATGCCACCAAGGAGCATATCACAAAAACCATGAAAGACATTTTTGGGCAAGCTGACGCCAATGATTTGGTCTTTCTATATTTTTCCGGTCATGGACTAAAAGGATCTTTCCTACCGATAGATTTTGATGGTTTTAACAATAAACTGGAGCACCAGGAAATCAATTCTTTATTAAAGCAAAGCCCAGCAAAATATAAATTGTGCATTGCAGATGCTTGTCATTCTGGTAGTTTACTCGCTATGAAGTCGGGAGCTGTTCGCAATGTTTTAGAAGATTATTACAAATCCCTTGCTCAAGCTGATCCAGGCACCGCACTTATTATGTCTTCCAAATCTGATGAAACTTCTCTGGAAAGTAGTGGTTTGCGACAAGGTGTTTTTAGTCACTTCCTGATTCGAGGATTAAAAGGTGAAGCAGATGTGAATGAAAATAAAATCGTCACCATTCAGGAGCTATATGATTACATTGAAGAGAAAGTCCGAAATTATACAGGCAATCGTCAATCACCGATTATAAGAGGAGATTACGACCCGAGGATGACGGTTGGAGTCGTGAGATAAAATTTGATAAATGAAAATGAAAATTGGAACTTGCTGTTTATGATTTCAATTTTCATTTTAATTTTCATTATTCATTAAAAATACCCGTCGGGTGCCCGTCCAGGCTCACTGTATTTTTGTCCTGCCAATAATCCCTAATTCCTTCCCTACCCTTTTTTGCTGACCATGCATCCAGCAAAGTCCGTTCTTCCTGATATTCCATGAAGGGTACGCCATAACCACAAGAGGTTTGTACCAAATCAATATTCATCTCTATAATTTGCCGGGTTCCCAATTTTTCTGGAAAAAGCGGTTGGTATTTCTTAAATGCCTCATCTCTTTCGTGAAATGCTGTTGCACGTCCATATAGTCTCAAGATCAATGGTTTGCCTTCGAATGCACAAAACATAATAGTCATGCGGCTGCTCTCCAGCAAATGAGCGGCTGTTTCATTCCCGCTTCCCGTCAGGTTGAGCCAAACAACCTTGTTGGGATCCAAAACTCTAAGGCTGTCCATGCCTTTGGGAGAAAGATTGATGCGTCCTTCTTTCATTGCAGTGGCTACAAAAAATATTTTCTGGTTCTTTATAAAATCTTCCAACTTGGGCCTAAGGGATTCAAATTGTTTTGCCATCGGGTGAAATTTTATTGAAAACCCAAAATTATAAATGATTTCATGGTATTCTTTTTTGATTAAATAATTATTTCCGAATAACTACGAATCAAAAAAGCATTTGGATTATCACTTATTAAGTTAACGGCGGAGAACTTCAAAAGATTCAAAATTTTGAATCCCCCCTTCCTCAAAAGTGACAGAGGTTACCCTTGCGAGTTCCGGACCTTTTTTACACCATTCCAGAAATGTCTCCAATACTGATTCCTCTCCCTCTACTTCTGCATAAACAGAGCCATCGGGTTCATTTTTCACAAAACCCTTGAGCCCCAATTCATTCGCTTTTCGTCTCGTAGAACCCCGATACCAGACTCCCTGGACTCTGCCTGTGATTTTGATTTTTAGATGTTTCATTTGAATATGTAATGGATGTATGATTTCCAAAAAGGACCAAGGTGTTTTTTGAAGGGTTATTGGAATCGTAGTTAATCAAAAAATGCTCTTGCCTAATATTTTTTTTGGCTAACTTTACAAAATCTAACATTTCCTTAGTTCTCGGTTTAGGCATAAAAGTTTGGCTTGTATAATAATCACCATTAACTTTAAAATGGTAGTCAAACATATAACCTCTGAAAATCAATTCATTACCAAAATAGCCTTCAATAAATAGATATTTTTTTTCAATTTTAGTTATAGTTCCAATGGCTTCGGCATTATACGATGTTTCCTCTTTAATTCTTCTTTCTGGGTAACTGTTTTTCCAATATTGCCATCCAAAATAAAGTACCAGGCATGGGACAAATACTTTTAAGGATTTTGCAAAACCATCCCAACCAAATTCCCATAATTCGTATTCTATTTTTTCTTTGAAAGACATGACTTTTGTTTTTTTTAAAACACAATTAGTCAATTCTTTCAAATATTGAAAAAAATTACGGTTGAATAGGCTTATTTCTCGTCGTAAACCAGGAGAGCATTAATTTTATGGTTTTGAATTGGTTTGCTAACCAGCCCAAAAATTTGGGCGGTTACAGATTTACTTTGAGGCCAGATACCCTACTAAGGCATTTAAATCCAGACCATTGAATGTACCAGAGCTCATGAACAACAAGTTGGCATCATGCCACTTTTGGTTTTTTAAAAATGCCTTTAATGCTTTTTCACAGGTAAATACCCTCAAATCTGGAAGTCCAAAATTTTGACGAATATCTTCAGGTGTTATTGGTGGCAATTTTTTCATTTGCAAAGTATGCTCGCTGTAATACACGCAGCCTACATCAGCGGCTTCCATCGTTCCAGCATATTGGGGAAGGAAGTCTTTATTCAAACTGCTAAATGTATGCAGTTCAAGACAGGCAACCAGCTTACGATCCGGGTATTGAGATTTAACCGCATTGATGGTGGCTTTCGCTTTGGATGGTGCATGAGCGAAGTCTTTCCAGACAGCAAAATGGTCTCTTTTGATGAGTATTTCCAGTCGTTTGGCAGCACCAGAAAAAGTTTGTACAGCTTCGAAAAAAGTTTCTGCTCCAACGCCAATCTCTTTGCATACATGAAAGGCAGCCAATAAATTACTCAAATTGTGATCTCCAAAAATTTGCAATGGCACATCTGGCTTGTCCAGTCTCTTGAGCCAGGTCTTTTGGGCTTTTATTTCGTGTTCAAATATATCATAGGGCACAGTTTTGATATGCGACAGAGGTTTGTTAAGAAGATTACCGATGTATTGGTCTTTTTGATAATAAAACAAGGTTCCATTTTCTTCAAAAACTTCCAACAAGGAATTAAACTGTTGCAGGTAATTTTCAAAAGTTGGAAAGACATTCATATGATCCCAGGCGATCCCAGTCAAAATGGCAATGTGGGGGCGATAATGCACAAATTTGGGACGAGGATCTATTGGAGAAGATAAATACTCATCTCCTTCCAGGATAATATAAGGAGCGTCTGACAGCTGAACCATTCTTTCAAAACCTTCCAATTGGGCGCCTACCAGGAAATCAAATTTAAGTCCTGCATATTTAAGCACATGCATGATCATGGCTGTAGTGGTTGTTTTGCCATGACTGCCTGCTACTACAATTCTCGTCTGGTTTTTGGCATGTTCATAAATGAATTCAGGGAAAGAATAGATTGGAAGCCCCAATTCCTGGGCTCTTTTTAGTTCTGGGTTTTCCGGACGGGCATGCATTCCCAAAATAACGGCATCCAGTTTTTTTGATATTCTTGTTGGATGCCAGCCCATTTCCAATGGCAATAACCCAACTTTCTCAAGGCGACTTCTAGATGGCTCGTAAATTTCATCATCAGATCCAGTAACGATGTGACCATTGTGATGAAGTGCAAGTGCGAGATTGTGCATAACCGCTCCGCCAGCTGCTATTAAATGGATATTCATAAAGCTTCAATACAAGGACATGGAAATAAATAACATTCCAAATTCAAACAGTTTCTAAGAATAAAGGAATAAGAATAAAGGGAAGTCATTTTTTACCAAGCTATTAAACAAGTGTTATCTCAAAAGCAAATGTACCAAAAGCTCAATTTTTAATTTGCCCTAGGAGTAAATACCAAAAATAGCATGTCACAAATCAACAAAAAACGAAACTCATGTTAAGTTTAATCAAATTACAATTGTAAAAACCCTCTACAGGAAAATTCCCTCCGATAAATAAAACCGTAAACCCATTAAAAATGAAAACAAATCTCACTCGCAAGAAAGTTCATTTCTTTCTACTCTTCACTTTTTTTGCTTATTCTGCTTTTACTCAACTAGAATGTACGATTCATTTATTGGAAGATGGAGCCACCTTCGGGGTTTTTGTCAAACCAACGGATGAAATTTCCCCTAGCCAACATACAGTCACTGGTACAGGACAAATTACATTGGTTGTGCCAAATGATTTTCAAATTGAAAATTTTCAAAGCGTGGCTGGACAATGGGGCATCAATGCCCGAGTCAATGCTCCCGATGAAAATCCAGATGTAGACTACATTTCTGTTGGATTTGCCTATGATGAACCAACAATTAAATACATAAAAGGGCAAGAAACCCTGCTTTTTTCGTTTCAAAATCTCAGTGAGCTCACAAGTCCGCTGTCACTAATTGACAATGAAAAGGACCCCTTTGCACAATTGCCGAATAGTGTAAATAGCAACCCAGGGAACGAACTTTCCGTCTTTGATGCTGGAAATAACAAGTCGATATATCGTTATTTTGGAAATTATGAGTCAGAAACCATACCCTTAGCAAAAGTGAATAGCAAGGAATGAAAAAAATTACAAACAGGCTTCATTAACATGAGTCATCCCAAATTTTTCGATGGCATCATAAATTATTGAATTTCAATTCACTATATAATTTACCTATGTTGCGGGGTGGGGGGGGGGGGGGGGGGGGTGCGGCCACCACCCACCCC
>JBGTQJ010000038.1:0-88186 GCA_041941305.1 Saprospiraceae bacterium | reverse complement strand
ATCCTCTGTATCAGCATTTTTACACTTTAGAAAAATTTATTCCTCAGTAGAATATAGTTTTACTAATTTTAGAATAAAATATATACTCGGCGATATGGCACAAACAAGGGCTATAACACAGAATAGCTTATTTTTTCTTTAGTCAGCAGCCTTATTGTCTATACTTTGGTTTGACTTTTCGAAGAACCACCCAATTATTTTATTGTTCACTTGATTATTCAAATAAAAAGATACTTCATACCAGGTACCCTTTTTTACATTATTGGGAAGAAAAGGATGGACAGTAGCTTTTTCGATAAAAGTAAAATACTTTATATCGTTGATATTATAGATTTCTTTTTCGGCTGTGGTCAAGGAAGTATAAATATCAATAGTATGATTGCGAACGGATTGAGCAATTTTAGTTTCATGAACTAGCTTAATTAAATGTATATCTTTAAAATTATATGGTAGGGAATCTCTTAGTGGAATGTATTCAGTGATGAGGGTAGAGAAGTACTTTTTCTGAAATTTTAGATTCATTGGATATCCTTCAACTGCATTAAACCGAAGAGAATATAAGCCTAATTGATTAGTTGGTTCATAATAACCTATAGATTGATTTTCTTGGTTAAGAACAGAAACCTCTACATTACTAAGCCCGATATTGGTATGATAGACTTTCCCCTTAATTTTTGTGGTAATCTCTGCTGGATGAAAAGCCCACCAAAGGAAGGAAGCTGTGAGTAAGATAAATAATGGGAGGGTCAATTTTTTCATGGCAATTATAATAGCTAGTTTCTATTACAAAAGCCGTGAAGGTACATTATTACGTCATTTCAAAATGGAATTTTTGATTTTTTTAACATTTTCACAGTGGTAGTTAGGTCTAATCCGTGTATGTAAGCAAATAAGAAGGTAGTTCAGGAGAAGAATAACCTTTGTATTCAAGATGAAATGTAGTCTCAAATTTTGGATTTTCTGGGTCATCGTCTAAAGGAATATAGATTGTCTTTTTCCTGTATTCATAGTTATTTTTTGAACAGACAATCTCAATTGATTTATCATTTTTTTTCATTGATATATCGAGTTTGAAAACTCCTAAACTGTCAGTTACAGTATTAGCCTTTTTATCAACAGCAGTTATCAATGCATCTTTTAGTGGAAATAATTGATTGTCTATTCCTTCATAAGCGACGCTTCCTTCAACTGTAATAGTTATCGGTGGATTAGTACATTTATCGTATATCCAGTTTCCGAAAACCCCAGCTATAGTAAAAGCACCAATAGTTATCCTTAAGATTATAGAAGACAAGAATTTATCTTTGAGATAACTATAAGTAATTTTGAATTTTCCTTCTGACTCCATTGTTTTTTTAAGAGCTCTAATCTTGTGTTTTACATAATAATAATGCATGATTGAGGTTTTAGGTTTGAGTTTACAATCCGCTTGGTTTTTCAAGCCAAACGGATTGCATATAATTGAGTAGAAATCCTTAGAACTGATAGATTTTGTCTAAATCATCTTCATCTAACAGAAAGCTTTCTGATTCTATCAGCCCTTCTTCTGATTTTCTTTCTTTAAATTTAATAGCAGATTCTTTGTCATCAAATTCTACAAGTATTTTGTAACAAATAGTGCTGAATTCTTCTTTCTCTTTAACACCTATGCGAATCGTGTAACCTTCAAATTTTGTGGCATATTCTTTTGCAACTTGAATAGCCTCCGATTGTTTCCCAATGCAGATGAGCTGAACAAATATTTTTTCATTGCTGATTATAGGATATTCATTTTGTTCATCTTTAACTTCAGGGATTTCCTCAATTATCTCCTTTGTTTTGCTGTGTTCAGAAAAGTCATTTTGCGAAATTTCTTTTGTGTTTAGCCTGGCTTGTAAAAAAGGCTTTTCTTCTTGGTATAGCCAATCCACTTTTTTTCCTGAGATGTTATTTTTTACTCTCTGTATATTACCTTCTTCATATACATCTTTTACGCGTCTATCCTCATAATAATCATCTAGTTTTTCTGGTTTATCAATATTTCCATATTCTAGTGAACTAAAATAAGAAGCTGCCAAAACTGATAGCAGAAAAAGGATTAAAAGTATCCCGCCGAAGCTGATTGACGAAGAACCAGTTCTCTGTAAAGTAGCTCTTTGGTTCTCCTGAACAATTACCCCTCCAGTACTTGCACCGTAAGGATAAATGCTTTTGTATATTTTAAATAAAATATAACCGCCAAGGAGTAAACCTGTAAAAAGTGCTGCCAAGACCATTAAGGTCGATAGTGATAAAAACATGATTTTTCAAGTTTTATCCTTAACAGCAGAGAACCGTAGAATAAATTTTTATTTTTGTGTTGCTTATAATTTATAAATTATTCTTATCGGTTCCTAGCTGATAAGGCATAATTGTAAAAATATTCAGGCTCACATATAATTAATTTTAATTAGTGTGAGCTTTTTTGTTTAGGGGTATTTTCGCTCTGGCAGGTTTTGGGATAGCGAATTTTCGTCATACAAATTATCATGGGAAGATATTATACGGGCAAGTTGCTGCGAATTTTCGCAAAAAAACCAATACTTTGTAAAGATATAAGTATAATTCCTGAATACCTATTCGCGTTTTTTCCGTAATAAGTATTTAAATTAAATTCGCGAATTATTTGTTTATTTGTATCAAATTCGCGAATAATGGCACAAATAACCCTAAACGGAAATCAATTTCACGAACTTCTATGTAGAATGTTTGAAAAGCATCTTGGTAGTCGTGATTTAAAAAAAATATTGGAGAAGGATAGGAGTAAAGTTTTTGGTTATGGGATTTATGACCCTGATGGAGAAAAAATCAATGAACCTAACAATGAAATTAAAGAGCAAAAGATAGAATCAGCAAGAAAAGAAAGCCTAAAAAATGCTCTAATTAATGATATTAAGGTCAAGAATTATTTAAATGCCAAGAATCTTAAAACAAATGATATAAAATTAAAGCCACTACATGATAAGTATACTAAATATGAGAGCTTAAAAGTGCCGGCAGAAGGCACCTTTGGTATTAGAGAACCTTTAATTAAAGTTTGTTTTGAATATATAGAGATTAAGGAAAGAGAAGAACTTTCAACAGATTCATTTCAGTCCAGGAATAGTAGTTCTTCTTCTATAAAAGGTGGTTTAACTACAACAGTTACACCCAATGTAAGTGAAAAAAAAGAGTTAAAAACTCAAGATTTTCGTTACTTTCTAGGGGTTTATTTTTCCATAAAATCATTTTCAATTAAGTCATTTTTTTTGAATATCTCTAAAGAGTCTAGTGAAGATGGAACATATCAGGTATTTGAAAAAGGGTTTCATACAGTTGGTCGCGAGACAAAAGAAGTTGAGTATGAAGGAACAATGGAAAAAACTAAAGAAGGATATTGCTTTGCCACATTAGTAAAAAAAAGAGGGAACAAGCGTAAACTTAATTTAGCATGGTATATTGAAAATGGTTGGGAGGATACAAAGTATTTCAGAGGAAGTATCCAGGGAGTTTCTAAGAGTAATCATTTTTTGAATGTTGAGTGCATTTTTATCCCTCTTGATAATCAACAATGGAAAATATTGTCAGAAAATAAAAGAGATTTATCAGGTGCAAAAGTTTTAGAGGACGAAGAATATTATAATTTGTGCTTTTATCTAGCCATGCAAAGGAGAATTTTTAGGTCAACTAGAGAGAAAATTACAGATTTACTTAACATGAAGAGTAAAGGAAAGGAAATAAATGCTTTTTCGAAAAATCTTTCTGGTGTTTATCGCATATGGCAATTAACTCTTACGAAGGGAAATATCCTTCAATCTTGTATGGTGATTAAAAATGATGGACTTGCATATCTTGATACGGTAATAAAGGATTCAATTTCGGGGAAATCGTATAAACGGAGATTTAATTGTGTATTGAATGTTACAGTAGAAGACCATAAACTATGTATTGATAGCTTTTTTCCCAACACGTATAAAATTGCAAATTATGCGATTTTGGATTTTGCAAACTATCAGGACACGGGGTTTATAGAAGGAATTTTTTCAAGTGCTGGAAATAAAAAAGGAATAATTGGTGGGTATATGCTTTGGAAAAAAGAAAGAGAATATACAGAAGGAATTGAAAATCAAAGCTATGTTAAGCAGTTTGGTGTTGGTGATAAAACTAGAGCAGATATAGCGGAACTAATTAAACAGGATGAATCTCTTGGAGCTTTTTATTCAGCCCTATTAGAACTATGGAGAAGTAAATTATGGAAAAAAAATAGAAGAAAGTAAGTTTAATGTTCTTTACTAATTGATAAAAATGCTTTTGTGGCTTGTTCCAGAATTGATAATTCTGATAAAGGACGAGCATCATCAGGAAATACTTCTTGGCTTTCAAATTTATATTTACTTATTACTTGATTTTGAAACTTCTCATAAATGTCAAGGTTGGAGAAATAAAGTCTAAAATTGAAATTTTCATAACTTGGTAAATTATATTCTTCAATAACAAAAGAATTTTTAGAGTTATGATTGTCAAATTTTAAAATATCATAACGAAGTGATGTGTGTGCATTACTAAATCTTAAATTCATTGTTACTGGAAATTTATCAGAAGTTATTTCTTCCGGAGTTTTGTAACTACGACCAAGCTCAGATTTTTGAGATGTTCTTAAATGTTCAAGATTATTTTTTGATTTCACAAAACTAATGTCAGCTTCAATTGTAGGATTATTACTGTCAGACACAACTTCCTCCTTATTCGACTTATTGGTAAATACTAACATGTTCAGGGTTTATTTTCAATAATTTATATTTCAAAGAGCAAAATGAGTGCCTGATATAATAAATAACTTCACTAAATCGGTAAAAAAAGTATGTTTGGGATATCTGCAAAAAGTCCTATCACCCTATAACATCCCAATTTGGAGAGCATAAAAAACCGTGGGGCAAATTCACTATTTGGTAATCCACGTTTTCAAATTTTTGGAAAGTATTATGGTATTTCTTATTTAAGTGGAATGGAATTTTGGGATGGTCTTCGTCACTGCCAAATTGATTGGAGCCACCACCAAATCGATATTATGTTGAGTTTCTCCTCCTACTATCGGTATTTTATATATTGCCCCCAGACAGATATGCGCAAGAGTATTGATAGAGATAAAAGCCCTACATTTTTATTGTTTTGGCAAGGGGCGCCGATTTGGTTATACCTAATCTGTTTGTTTTTTAATCATAGTCTGCAAAAAAGTTACTTGCGCTCTTAAATGCTTCACTTCATCTTGCAATTCTTTGATCCGAGCTTCTTGAATTTCATTCAACTTAGTTTCCCCTAAATGTACAGTATTGAACATGCCTATGCTTGATTGGGTAAAGTGGGTATTTGTAAAGAGTGCCTTATCATTGAAAGTCAAAATATCTAAAACGTTTATCTCCAGGATTTCAGCGATGGCTTTTAATCGTTCCGCATCAATCTTATTGTTTTCACTTTCGATATTGCTATATGTTCGTTGGGAAACATTCAATTTATTGGCCATGTATTCCTGGGAATAGCCTTTGAGTTCCCGAATTTTTCTAATGTTCTCACCAATTTTCAATTCTAGATCCATGTTCTGTTGTTTCTAAATTAGAAATGCCCGCTTCTATTTTAGAAGTGGTTAGATAAGGAGTCTTGAGCAGTGTCATGGTAACTTGCAGGTTCAAAATATTTAGCAAAAACTCCTGCGAACAAAATTAATAAAAAATGGAAACAAGGCTTTCATTCAAAAAAAGATGTGGGGAGGATCCACATAGCTTGCCTGAAATTATCAAACAAGGAAAAAGTGCTGCTGCTGACGGGTGCCCTGATATTTGGGAATTAAGTAATGGGGATTTTGCCGTCATTGGTATTCGTAAAACTAGAGAATTTATTTCTTTGTTACCTGAGTCAGCGGGATGTGGACTAGATGAAGAAATTGTGCTTATACCCAGAGTTGTAATGGCTAATGCCAAACGAGATTTACCAGATTATCCGTTGAAGTAACTTTTTTAAAAAAATTCTAGTCCAGTTGATTAGTTAGAAAAATTAGGGGATTTACTCTGAATACTCTTTAGCTTTGATCTTTTCCAAATATTTTGATACCCTTAACTATGTGAGTGATAATTTTATACTTAAAAATTGGTTTGACCTATTACAATCGACTTTTATCCTGATTGGTTTTGTTCTCTCTTTTATGTCAAATCGCAATGACATTCGTTCTCAAAAGTTAACGCACTTATTACATATTAATCAAAGTTATCGCGAAATATGGGGGAAAACACATTCTCACCCTAGACTACTCCGTATCAGACAAACTGATCTGGATTTGAAGAAGCATCCTATCACTGAAGCAGAGCGTCGTATGGTTCTAGATGTAATCATACATATATACGCCATTTATGAAGCCATTCGAAATAGGCAAATAGATAAAGGTGAAATGGAAAAAGATATTCAAAACTTTATCAGCCTGCCAATTCCTAATAATGTCTGGAGAGAGGTGAAAATTTATCATAATAAACAGTTTGTCGAATATATAGACGGATTACTTTTAAAGGCAAGCGAATGACAAGTTCCTTAATTTGAAACAATAGGGATTCTCAGTAGGTATTGTAGTAGGCTTTGATTGGGTGATTTGACGATTCTTAGATTCCCGGCTATGCTTTTGATGAAAATATTTTCAAAACATCAAAAAGCATAACAATGAAAGAAAAATCTCTAAGGGCATTACCGATTGTGGAATGTTTGGCTATTCCGCGATTTAACTATCGAACCATCACAAAAGCACATCAAGCTGAACTCAAAGCGTTTTCTGAAAGACTCATCAAAGAAGGACAATTGACTCCTATTCGAATTGGAAACCTGAGTACAAAAGCATTGAAAAATGACACTCTTCGAAATCTTTGTGGGGAAGGGAATCCGTTACTCATTGATGGAGAAAGAAGGTTGATTGCCATGCAAATTGCGCACAAAGTGAAGTCTGAGCATTTTTCTACAGTAAATGTAGAGTT
Organism: Saprospiraceae bacterium; assembly: GCA_041941305.1. Taxonomy (GTDB): domain Bacteria; phylum Bacteroidota; class Bacteroidia; order Chitinophagales; family Saprospiraceae; genus JANSWP01. Next base: position 81,179 of record JBGTQJ010000038.1, on the reverse strand, counting down.
CATTCCAATTGATTCATTTCAGGAATATCTTTCTCTTCAGATGACCTTTAACATGGACCGAAAAAACACTTCTTTTACGGAAGATGGGTTGGGCTTTAAAAGGTATATAGAAAATGGAGGAAAGAAAACGGATTTATTGAAAACCATCAATTTCCCAGATGGGGTACTTGTCAAGAGAGACAAGCTCAAATTCATCACGGAGAGAATTGAATTAGTTGATTTGCATCCAAGCTTACACCCTTTTTTGGATAATGGTTTGATTCGTTCCTTCAAATCCAAACCGCATCAAGGATATTTGATTAAGGACTTTTCCGAGGTTCATCAAGTGGCACTGGCGAAGGAATTTGAAGAAGTGCCAAATCCAAAATCGGATAAAGAAATTTTAGGTTTTATCAATCGTTTTAGAACAGAGTTCAAAAATCTTCCTTTTGATCCGGAGGATGAAGGGTTGGGAGTAGAAAAATTTGGAACCAAAGCTTGCACTGGATGCCCTCATCTAAAAAACCTTACTGAAGAAAATTGGAAAGGGGAAACAGAAGAGAAAACCTATTGCTACTTGGTTGAATGTTTCAAAACCAAAAGGGAAATGCAATCAACTAGATTGATGGAAAAACTGCTGGAAGAAAAGACTCCTTTTGTTATTTTGGGATTGCAAAGCAAGAATTATTCTTCGGCTCCTGCTGAGGAGGAATTGGAAAATGGATTGACCAGAGTCCGCTATTACAAAATAGTGAAGGAAGGATCCTGTTCCAATGCGATTGCAGCCATTAGTGATGGAGATTTTGAAGCCAGGGACATTGCTCAGGGAGTGATACATTTCATTTGTCCAGAAAAATCCAAATGTCCAGTACATCATTCAAATAAGCTGGAAGAGAAAAAGGAAAAACGGCAAACCAGGCTTAGTACTGAAATGACCAAACTGGAAAAAGGCGTTCATATCTCAACTGCCATTGAATGGTCTAAAATGCTTCTCAAAGGCGATTATTCTGAGATTTTGGATGAATTCACCGAAGCTTATTTTATTGAGTCATTTGAGCGATTCTTTCGAGCTATGGATTCTGAAACTCAGAATACTTTTTTGAATATCATTGGTTCTAATGAAAAGAAGCCATTTAGTGCCTGGAATTCAGAAAAGATAAAAAAGAGTTTTGAAGTATTTGGCATGGAGAAATCCTGGCTGGCGCTTCTTTTTGCTTATTACATTCATGATTTCAGCAAGCATTGGAACCAATTCAAGAAGTGGGGTCAAAAGACAGAAGTTGACTTCAAAGGAATGCTCAAAAAGAATCTGAAATTGGGTTTGGGCGAACTGGATGAAAAGCACCAAAAACGCAAAGCTGGATGGGAGAAAGAACAGGAAGTATTGAGCAAAAAAGTGCATGCTGTGTATTTTGACTTGCCATTGTTTTTGAGAGGTTTCGATTGGAATGATGAAGCTGGAATTTTGGGGACTCTGAATGATGAGCAAAATGGTAAAAAAGCTTGCCGGCTCATTGGAGTTAAGCTGGAAAAGGATGGGGAATATATTCCTGAACAAATCTTCCAAAAACTAAAGGGAAGAAAAGCAGAATTGGATTCGCTCTTTCCGGATTATGAACTTCCAGAAAAAGAAGCCTTGCTTTTATCAAAGTATCTGGAAATTCCACATCATGCTCATTCTGAAATCACTCCCGATGAGTTGAAGTTTGGAGTTGGTGTTCAATACAATTTTGTCAGAAAATGTATTGAAAAAGCTTCCAAATTGAATATGGACATTGCCCTTGCTGAGTTTTTGACGGCAAACGTTGAAGAAGGGAAAGTGAAGTTGCCAATTTTCCATAAAGATTCTCAATCTATTGCTCAAAAAGTAATTAAAGAAGAGTCATTACTTGGTCATTACGAATTAGATAAGGCATTAAAAACATTTACCTTTTTGGTTGCTGAGGTCAAAGAAGTTGCTAGCGAAACGTAGTTATAGAATATTTCTTTTAGAAAAAATAAAACCCTGTGGATGATTAAAGTCCACAGGGTTCTTTTTTATGATGTAGTCTTCTCGTGTAATAATCTGGAAATTCAGCTAAGCATCAACTTTCCCAAAACATAATTAACCGCTTTCTGAGCTTGGGCAGCAGCACTGAAAAGAAGAAACTTATCACCCTTCAAAGCTTGTTTCCAACCATTCAAATCCGCTTCTAAATGTTCAGAATAGAGGTGATTCATGGAAGCTTCATAATCAATGCCAACTTGGGCACATAAAAAGGCAGCGCCAATATCAATAATGAGTTCTTCTTCTGAATAAGTTGGCTTTTTGAAAACATCAAATTCGCCTTTTCGAGCTAGACGTTTTTCATGCCCAGTTGACTGAATCAAATACCGAAAAAGGACGGTATAATAAATTGCAAGCGAATCAAACTGTTCAAAATAGGGAACATGAATGGTATCTGCTGTTGCATCATACCAGCTTGTATGTTCACCATCTGGTTCGACTTCAGGTGGATTGGGGATGTTTTGAATAAGCAGCTCACATTCCTCTTTTTGTTCTTTTGGAATGACTTCCACTTTTGGAAAATCAAAATCAATTCCGGTAATGTCGTCCACATTAAACACGTTCGAATATTCCAGTTCGATGGTCGTTTGAAATGGCAGTTCTCTGGATTGAAGTGCAAGTGCCTCATCCTTTGTAATTATTTGTCCTGCTTCATTTTTAAGGTGAAGTGTGGAATACAAAGTATGCTTTGCCTTGGCTCCTTTTTTGACACTTCCCTTGAGTTTTTTAACCTGCTTGAAAGACATAAAGTAAGGAATAGGATGTTCCGTATTGCTCATCAAAATCATATTGATGCCAGCGTAAGAACGTAGCGTTGATTGATTTCGAGGGGTGCCATATGCTCCCCATACTTTTCGCCAGGGAATGATTCCTTTTCCCAAAAGTGAAATCATACTTTCAGTAGTGTCCTGGAAAAGGTCTCTTTGGACAGTGGTTTCCGTATCCATAAAAATTGAGTTTTGAATGAAGAAATGTTGTTTGTCCAGGACATTTTAGCATGAATGGAAAGAGAATACAGCAGAAGAATAGGTATAGAAGGGTAGCAAAGGGGAAAGCTGATAACTTCCTGTTATCTAATCGTTTTGTAAGTCGTTTTTTTATTTCGGGGAAAAGTAATAGCGAACCATTTTACCAAATCGCCAATGGGAAGGTTCATGATATGAGCTATCAAAATCAAATTTTCATAAGAAGGTCGTCGTTCGCCATTTTGCCAACTATATAGGGTTCTCATTTCAATCCCATATTGTAGTAGTTCTTCCCGATAAACATAAAAATCTATTTCTTTCATATTGATTTGGTTCTTTTCATATTCCTCATTTACAGTAGTGCCTAAGGAACTAAATTTTGAACAGGTAATGCGGCTTCTTTTGCACCTACCCTTAGTTACTCGTCGTTCAGGTAGCTTTCCCGATAGCTATCGGGATCTTTACTTCTCGTGCCTCGGTTAGGCACAAAATACGCTCCCATAACCTATCCATAACTTAATTCCTCATGCACTAGTAGTGTAGCACAGTTCGTGTAAAAATGCAAGTCCTTTTTTCATTTCGTGTTATCATAAAGAATTCAATATTTAACTTAGCATCCCTTCGTCCTTGAAAGAAAAGTAACTAAAAGGAGAGACAATTAAATGATCGAGAATTGAAATATCCAACAATTCACCAGCTTGTACCAATTTGTTTGTTAGATCTCTGTCATGCTGACTAGGGAAAAGACTTCCGGAAGGATGATTGTGAGAAAGAATGACAGCGCTTGCATTTCCTTTTAATGCTGCTGCAAAAACCAATTTTATGTCAACCACAGTTGCGGTGACTCCGCCTTTAGAAAGGTTGATAAATCCCAATACCCGATTTGCCCGATTCAAAAGAAGAATATTGAACTCTTCTACAAATTCAATCGAATCACTCCAATGATTCATCAATATGTCATAGGCACTTTGTGAATCGGTGATTTTAGGTCTATCGGCAGCTTTGACCTTGCTTTTGTAAGTAAGTTCGATCTCAGAAACCTGAAAAATATTTGCTTTACCCATCCGTCCAATTTTCGATATTTATAATAAGGAAACTTCCCTTTTTTGAGTGGAGGTACAAGGGTGGGCATCGCTCTTTTTTATTCATAATTGAGGTATCCTTCCCTTGAATGGAACTGACTTTTCCCAAAGCGAAATCATCTGCAAGCAATCGGTCATATTTTTTTAAAAGTATGTGTGAGTGGGAAGGGGATGGTTACGAGCCTCACATAGTTTTTCAAAAATGTGTCCGATAAGGTAGTGGTGCTTGCTGATGATGGAGGGACGGGTACTTTTGTGAATAGGAAAGGAAAGAATGCCTCAATTATGAACTAATAAGCAATAGCTTGGGTACCGAAACGACTATCAATTTCTCGAATGCACCTTGGTTCCTGAACTGGCTTGGATTTTTAGAGGAAAACCATGACAGGTTAGGGATGTATGAGGGAAATTGAATATGGGATTACCTTCTGGATAGGTTACATAAGTGCTCACCTAAACAAAAGGTACTAAAAGCACTTCGCATTGAACAATTTATTATATTTAAATACCATTTTTTACCGTACAATCCTGGCTATGAATCTTAAGCAACTAGGGAAGGTCGATTTATTCAGTCATCGTACATTGCGATGGCATCAAAAAAGTGAAAGATAATTAAATTTGAAAACCGGAGAGTGGAAAAAGACCGATGAGTCATTTGCTTTCGAAGCAGTTCGGGATGTAAAGTCCCACTCTCCTACTTTAAAAGATCGGACAGTTCATTAGGGCTTTAGACCCCGTGTGACGATGATGATCAAAAATCTTTCACTCATGAAAAAGGACACTTACAGAATTATTTATGGTATTGATGTTAGCATGACCACCTTGGATTTATGCTGTTTATCCAACTCAAAACCGAGTTTTAGTCAACTAGAAAACACAAAGTCAAGCATTTCGAGCTGGATTGAAAACTTAAATCCAGCTGAGACGATGTGTGTTCTTGAACATACAGCAAGTTATAGCTCTGAATTGCTGGAACAATTAAGCCAAAGCGGTATTGCAGTAGCGGCGGTGAATCCGAACCAGAGTTGTCATTTTATCAAAGCACTTGGCATTATCAACAAGACTGACCGCCAGAGTGCCAAAGCCCTGGCGATGATGGGTCAAAGTTTAGATTTACCTTTGTATAAAATGGAAAAAGAATCAATTCGAAAACGCAAGCAGTTGCTGCATTCATTGAGTGCTTTGAAAAAGCAGCGTCAGATGCTACGCAATCAATTACATGCTTTAAGCTATCAATCAATTGTTCATCAGAAAGTCAAGCAAGCTTTTGAGCAAACCTTGGAAACGGTGAATAAACAAATTGAGATGTTAGAAGAAGAGATCAATACCTTATCAGATGAAGAACATGAACGTCAAATGGCACAAATCACCTCTGTGGTAGGTATTGGTGCAAAGACAGCTAGAGCGCTTTTGTGTGCAACAGGTGGATTAGATAGTTTTCAGCACGACCGGCAGCTAGCTAAATTTATTGGTATTGTACCTTCTTCTCATGATTCTGGAACATCTGTTAGATGGGGCGTCGAAAGTGGGGGTGTTTTTTTAAAAAAGTTCCCCCCATTTTTTGATGTTTTTCAACCTGTATCTGCATACATTTTTCTTTTTTGGCGGATTAAGGAATCTTTCAAATTTTGCTTTTTCCACTGTTTTAAATCAACAATTTTGACATTCTCTAAGGCTTTTTTTACACTCGGCAAATCAAAATTCAATCCGTAGTTTGGAATACTCAAACAGGAATCGGTGATAGCATTTTGAGCATTGGAAGCAGTGCGATTTTTAAACTTGCCAAAGAAGGATTCAATAATGTCTGAGCAACAAATCACTTTTTCAAGGTCTGGTAAAATCGTTCTATTTCGATGCAAATATGTTCGAATCCCTTCTTTGAAAATTTCCGGCGCATCTGACTTTTCCAACAAGTCCATGCAATCTTCGGCGGTTTGTTCCGACAGTCCTTGATTTTTAAGAATTGCAAAAACCTTCTTCATGGTTTGGCATACTTGGTACATCTGCTCAATCAAAAGGGTGTATTCTTCCAACCATGCAATCTTTTCCACAAGCTCTTCCTGATTAGCTTTAGTGCGCAGTGCAGCCAATAACCGGAGGGTTTTATATGCCCATTGGCTTAGCCCATCCAAATTTAAAAAACGGGCTTTACTCCTTTGAGTAGGCGGCATAATAGCGGCATATTTGCTCAACACCACCTGCCTTTTCAACAGTACACACCTTCTGGAAAAACTCACAAAAGGTTCTTTGTCCTTGTACTCTTTTTCTATCAACAAACTAAGTGCATGAGTGCAGTCCTGAATGTAGCTTATCTGACTGATTTCCAAAGCTCTCAATAGATTCCTGCCACTGTCGCAAACTGCATAAATAATCTTACAGCCTTTCGCTTTGAGGGCTTCGATAAGTAAGGCAATTTCCTTGCTTTTCCACGATTTACCGATGCCTAAACTCAGCAATTGTACCTCTTCAAAACTCAAGGCCTTTTCAAATTTATACACCCCCAGCTGCACCCCCAGAATTAATAATAATTTCTGTTGTCCCAGGCTCACGCTTTCATCTAGAATGATAACCCACTCGCCCCCAGCTGCTATACTTTGATGTAATCGATAATGTCCTATTTTCTTATCCCACAGCGCAATAGTTGAATGATGGGGTACTTTCAATTCCAAATGTAAAACCATATTCAATACTCCTAAAACCTGGCAGCAACTCCGAAGGCTGCAGTTGCCCTGATGCCGAAACCACAAAACCAGCATGACCACCCTTACAGGAAATTGGTGCTGTTTGGCACGTACTTCTTCAGTCTTGACTCTTGACTTTCCAGTCCATCTCATATCCCGTTTTAGTTGGACATTTTCCGCTTGAAAAAACTGGGCTTTTTGCTTCCAACCATCTCTACTTTTCTTTAGCTCTTTTATGCGCCTTTTTACAGCTTCTTTTTCCTCACGGTGCCGTTTGGCTTTGTCCTTCCAAGGATTTACCTTTGAGTGATTTTCTTTTCCTCGCATCTGATTTTAGTTGAACCAAAATCACAAAAATGCGGGGAATTTTTTTTTCCAACTTTCGACACCCCACCTGTCAGGTCTTCCCCATTTTAGGAAAAAAAGGAATTATTGAAGAAAGATAATTTGATAAAAAAATCAGCCTTTAAATGCCATTTCAAATTCTTGTATCAACTCCTCAACTTCTTCTTCCTTATACTTTCTTGAAAAATGTACTGGAATAGCATTTTTAACTCCACTTTCCTTCATAATTTTCCCAGATGCTAAGGCATAACTATGAAAATGACTAATCGCCAAATCCTTATCCTCATCTTTGAAGAAGCATTCGATAAAAACCACATCAGTTGAATCAAAAAGAAGTTTAATTTTTGCATGATTGCTTTCATTTGGCGCATGGTCCATTATCACACCTAAACGATGTCCTTTCTTGTATTTCAAAAGATGAAATAAAGCCTTCGCAACATGACTTTTTCCCTGAATCTCAATGGAAGTCTCTGGCATTTTTTCTGTGAAAGCCTTTTTCAGTTCAGCTACCCATTTACCGCCATTAAACCCACTGTTTTCAAGGTTTATACTCAAAAAATCTGGTTCAATAAAAAGGTACGCGATTGAAGGAATCTTATGATCTAAGATACAAAATTCTACCCGAAATTCTTTTGTTTGGAAGACAGTATTTTCGGTGATTTCTCCTGTTTTTTTAAGTTTCCAAAGTGGTGGTTCCAACTCATATAAATGAATTAAATCTTCCCTTATAATTTCTCTAATTTCATAAATAAGTGATCCTTTTTCTATCAAATTCCAGGAATAACCGAGTATTTTAGAACGAATTTGCTGAGCAATTCCTTCAGGTCCACATATTGTCACTTTTCTTTCCAAGCCCAATTGGTGACGAATAATGGTGTCAAAATTTATAAAATGATCGATATGCGTGTGGCTTATAAAAATGGCATTGGTATTTTGACATTCTTTAACTGTCAGTTCACTTGCTTCTCCACATTCGCAAATGTAATTCCAGGGATGATTGGTCTTCTTTAGCAGGATAGAGATGTCTTCATCAATTTTGCTCTTTACTTCAGGTAGAAACATATTTCGAAAATTTTATATCCTCTTTATGCTTGGTGCTGGTTTGCTGGTTGCTGGTTTGCTTGGTGCTGGTAAGGCTCTGTTATAAGGAACTTGGGAATCAAGATTGAATCAAACTTTATGATCCCACAATTCTAAATTTTTTCAACAAATCAACCCAGCAACCAGTACCCAGCAAACCAACCTCCAGATACTATAATTAGTTCAGAAAATACCAATCGCTCAAAAATCACCATAGTAAACCTGGAAACAAGGCAATTTCAATTCATCTCTCCACATATTTACGACCTGATTCCTATCATCCAAAATGAATTCCACATAGTACTTACCTTTTACCTCCTTTTCAAACAATTCAGTCTTGAATATAGAATCCTTGCGATTGTCTTTTTGTGGTCGCATATGCAGAAAATCAAATTGGATCTGATGCTTTTCAAGCCATTTCAGCGTTTGAGGTTTGTACAAGTCGCTTCTACCTGACAATAGTATAATGGTATAGCCCAATTGCTTAAAATTGGTAAGTACATTGGCTACAGGTTGATTCAACAGATCTTCTTCACATTTGATTGCAACAAATGGGTCCCGACCATTCAACAATGCCAAAGTACCATCCAAATCGCAAATAATGGCTTTGGGTAAAGATGCATCCTGCTTTGCATAGCGCTCCTTACCATCATCAAAAAAACGACGATACATTTGGCGGATCACTTTTTCACCAACTTTCTTTTCTCTGTTTTTATCTCGTTCAATACACTCCGCCAATGAGGCTTCCATCTCCTTTAATTCCACCTGTACCTGGTCATTATTATCTGCATTGAATTTATGTACCAATTGCTGAATTCTTGTAATGTTGCGTTGAGACAAATTGGTATCATCTACAATTACATGTTTTCCAGCTTGTAATGCTTCAACTATCAGGATATCGCGAATGCGCTTGATAAATTTCTCATTGCCTTTGCTGAAATAGCTGTTGTCAAACATCGCGCGCAGTGCATCCCGATTGATGCGCTTATAAGCATTGGGATGTGCTTCCAATAATTTTTTTGCTTCCGTAGATTTACCACTTGCAGGTAAGCCACGTAATATGATTACTTTTTTCATGATTATTTTTTAAAAAGATGCAAGAATCAAGAAGCAAGAGACAAGAGTCCAGACATTCTTGTGTCTTGTATCTTGACTCTTGCTTCTCATCTCATTTCTCTATTCTCGCATCTCCACATTAACAAATGGTTTTTCAAATGCTGGTCGTAGCATTCGCCAAATGATTTCATCGTAAGATTTACCATCCAGCATGGCAAAAAGAACAGAAGGATAAGGGCAAGTTTTGAAATAGATAGCCGTTTCTTTTCTGGATCCTAAAACCTTAAAATCCTTTTTTGCCTGTTCTTCTATTTCTTTAAACTGCCCTAACATAAGCGTGCGTGTTTTTCTGACCCATTGATAAAATTCATCTGGTACGCGTTCCAGCATTTCTTCAAATGATTGCCCGGATTTCAAGAATTCCCAAATGGAAAGTGTAGAAACCTGAGTGATGATTCTGTGGATTCGCACGTATTCTTCAAACTTGATTTTGTATCGCAAACCATTTTTGAACTTCACTACAAAACCTTCCTTATTTTCTACTTCCAGGGCTTTCAAATCTTCAATATCCTTGATGCCATCGTATTTGGTCACCATCGGGAACCCAATATCATCCAATGGACAATCGTCACCTGTCTGGTTGTCAATAATTGCCAGTAAAACCAAATCCTTCCAATTACCATAATTGACCACAATCCGGTTCTCTGGGTAAATGATTTCAAATAAATAGGTTTTACGCTTATCCAAATCTGTAATTAAATGATGATATCTAGTTTTTAGTATTTGATTGGCGATTTGGGACTGAGCACTAGTAAAGGAACCTCTTGTAGCGATAAATGGCTCATTTTCAATCCAATACAAAATCCCCAATGAACCATCCATTTTTTCATATACCTCAAAAGGTTCATTTGGGATGATTTGGTTTTCTCGTTCACCCAAATTGAAAAATTTTGGAAATGGTCTGGCAACCACCTGATAGGCATCATTTAAAATCAACCCTCTACATTGCAAAGTCACTTCATTCCAGATGCCTTCGTATTGGGCAGTAGCGGTATAATTGTATATCCATAGGTCGTGATTCGGATGCTTTTGGGTTCTTAAATAACCCTCCTCCAACATTTTATTTAATAAATTTGGATTAAACATTTTATTGAACATTTTACTTTCAACTCCTGATCTTTTCCTTTAAATCAAGGTTTTGAATAAGTTTTCTAAATTCATTATTCTTTGAATTTGTTACAATGCAAAGATGGCACTGGAACTACGCAATATATTTACGCATCACGAAAATATTTTTACACCTCAACCTAATTCATTGAAAATCAATTAATTGATTTCAAAAATAAATTACCCGATTAATCCATAGCTACTAATGCGCAACTCCATTGCGCATTTATTTTTAGATTTACAACTTATTCATCCATTAAATCCATAATAATGCCTGTAAACAAATTGGCACTACTACGATATAAGGTCATTGATCAATGCTTGCAAAACAGATTTCGAAAATGGAGTTTGGAAGATTTGATCGATAAAGTATCCGAAGCTTTGTATGAATATGAAGGAATCAAATCTGGAGTAAGCAAACGTACAATACAATTGGACATTCAAAACATGCGTAGTGATAAATTGGGCTACAATGCACCGATAGTTGTTGTAGAGCGAAAATTTTATACCTATGAAGACAAAGATTTCACTTTAGCCAAAGCCAATGTAAGTAACCAGGATTTGGAAAAGTTGAAAGAGGTAGTGACCATGTTAAAACAATTCAAAGGATTCGGGTATTTCGAAGATTTGAGTGCCATGATTGGAAAGTTGGAGGATAAAATCCTGAAGCAAAGCCAAAGTAAAGACACCTATATTGACTTTGAAAAAAATGAATTATTGAAAGGTTTGGAATGGATTGACCCAATATTATTAGCAGTGAAAAACAAACAGGTTTTGGAACTCGAATACAAATCATTTAAAGCGAAGAAAGCAAATATAATTGTAGTCTTTCCCTATTTATTAAAGGAATATCGCAACAGGTGGTTTTTACTTGGAGGCAGACAAGAAAACACCAAAGCCAATTTATTCGCTTTAGACAGGATACAAGGAGTCCGAAAAATTGATTCAGTTTATTTTAGAGAAGCCGAATTTGGAGTTGCTCAATTTTTTGAAGATGTCATTGGTGTCACCAAAAATGTAGGTCAAAAACCGATAAAGATAATCCTTCAAGTTGCTCCTTCTAATGCTCCTTATGTCATTACAAAACCATTGCATCATTCACAGGAAATTTTGAAAAAGCATGAAGATGGAAGCATTATTCTCAGCATTGAGGTCATCCCTAATTACGAATTGGAAAGAGAAATTTTAGGCTTTGGAGAATCCATTGAGATTTTGGGTCCTAAAAGTTTAAAAAACAGAATAGTAAATCGGTTACAGCTTGCGGCAAAGAATTATCAACAGACTTAATTTCGATTTAATTGAAAGAAAAACCTATGGTTACATAGATTGATAATAGGGTAAATCTTTTAACTGTATAATCCCGTTTTCACCCAGGGAATTCAAAATTCGTTTAGCTCTTGCAAAAGTCAATAGACGCCATTCAGCAAAATCGGGCTCTCCCCGAATCAAGCTTTCAATTTTCACCATTTCAGTTGCATGAATTATTTTTCCATTTCCCATCCAAATCGCCACGTGCCTGATCTTGTCCTTTTCTTCGGGACTGCGTCCAAAGAATAATAAATCTCCTGCCTCCAGGTTTTTCCATGTAAGGGTATCAGTTTCTATTTCAATCCCTGTGTGAACCTGAAGAGAAGCATCCCTTTCCAATTGGACACCGTTTAAATAATAAACTGTTTTGGTAAATCCACTACAATCCATACCCTTTCCTGAAGTCCCACCCCACAAATAAGGTCTTCCCAAAAATTCTCTTGCTGTTTCAATAATTTTTTCAGCATCAGGATCTTGTTGTCCCAACCAAGATTCAAGCCGAACAGCAGATTCCTTCGGTATGAAAGCATCTCTACCATCGGGAAATAAAATCTTGTGATTCCATTGTTTTAGTGGCTCCATCGCCAAAATGTTGCCTTTGACCAAATCAGAGATCAATACTTCGGCTCCGTCAACGTTTCTAGTAGCGAAACCAAAATGCTCCGTATAAACAAGTTTTGGCTTAGCTCTCCACTTTTCTAATCCTTCTTCATCCATTAAAACAAATCCCCCGGCATCCAACCAGCCAAAATAGTCATCTGGCGTTTGTACTAAAAACCAGTCTCCTTCTTGTTTATGGACACGCAGTTCTGTTCCTAACAAAGCCTGAGTAGACAACTCTGCCCAATGTTTTGGTTCATATCTAATATTGCATACGCTAATGTTGACGATTCCAAAATGTTTACCATTCAAATTTGAATGAGGCAAAAGGTCAATGCTATCCAAAAAGGGAATCTGACTGTTTTCCAGCATTTCCAATAAGGCTTTTTTTGCATTGGGAAGATTGGTTTCACCTTTAAGAATAATGGATTCCTTATTTCGAATTGCAGATACCAGAAATCTTTTTACTCTTTTATCTGAAACAAAATCACTGCTGACTTCAGCAATGATTTTATCTATTTTGGAAGTGTCTTTTTTTTGAGAACAAGCGGTAAGGAATGCAACACCTAGTAATAAAGGAAAGAATTGGTTCATTGTTTTTATGTTGTAAGCGATTGTAATATTTTTCTTGAACAAAAAGATTTCTTTTCACTCCGATTTATTCGATACAACAAAAAAACAAAAGCCTTTTAAAAACCACCTTAGGTAAACAAGAAAATTACTTCAGAAACATCAATTTTTATCGCCCGTTTAGTTTATTTCGGTTAAAAATTGTAGCAAATCAGCATCATCCTTTGCATTTCTACCTCTTGCTGGAATGTCCAGCCAGGAGTTTGAGGAAGGATTGAAATGTTGTTTCAAAACAGGAGTAGAATCCGCCAGGAGTTGATTTGTCTCTAAAAAATCAAAAGGGAACTTGTTTTCATCTTTTTCCCTTTCAGTTGTATTTGAAAATAAAGCATTGGAAGGTTTGAATTCATTCGAATTATGATAAGTCGCTCCTGGCTTTACATTTATATTTTTCTTTCCACTCAAATAAACAGGTACTTCTTCAAAAACCGTATCCGTTTTATAAACTGTTTCGAAAACAGTATCTGTTTTGTAAACCATCAAGGGTTCTGCCGGGCTATTTTCGATAAAAACAACCTGTTGTTTCAAAAGCATTGTACAAAACATTAAAATCGCAAAAGCTGCTGCTGCCTGCCAAACTGGGATTCGAGAACTGGCAAAGCTATTCCAGGCAACAGTCAAAGGTTGCTTTTGCCTTCTTTTTGCACTCATCGCTGCCATCAGGTTTTGTTTTACTCTGGGGGAAGGCGCAGTATCAATATTATTCAAGCTATTTCTGCTACCACATAAAATCATTCGAAAACGATTGTATTCCTTTTCCGTTAGGGATTTTGAAACCAATGCTTTCTCATCGGCACTCAAAGCACTGTATTTTTTTGCTTTTAAAAGCTCCTCTAATTTTCGATCTAACATCATAATATTAAATTTATATGGGTTACGGCTATCAATATTCAGTATCTCTATTCAACTTCACGATTCCAGAGAATCATAAAGGGTCATGTTTGAAAAATCTTCAACTTTTCGGACAATTTCCTGACAGTATAAAACAATCTGGATTTTACTGTTCCCGCCGGACATCCAATAATTTCACCAATTTCTTTTACCCCCAATCCCTCCTGATATCTCAATATGAAACATTGTTTGTGGGTTTCTTCCAAATCGTTTACTGCATTTTGCAATTCTTTTTCAAACAATGCCCTATCTAAGGGTTCAGGTAAATATTCAAAACATTCGGGTACAGGCTGATCCGGGACTTCATTTATAATTTGATACTTGCCATTTTTTCGGTATTCATTTTTACACATATTTCCTGCAACTGAGTAAAGCCATGTTGAAAACTTACGGCTGGTATCAAATAAATGGGGTTTTTCGATGATTTTCATAAACAAATCCTGCGTAAAATCATCCGCTTTATTTTGGTCTTGATACAGGAAGCGATAGAAATAGTTGTGCATCTTTGTCGAATAACGATTGAATAACACTTCAAATGCACGCTCATTCCCTTTAGTAATGAAGCCCATTAATTCTTCGTCAGAGCGTTGGTGATATGACTGTTTTGAAAAGAGCAAACAAAAAGCTTTTATAGGATTTTAAAGCAATCTTGTATTTGACAATCACAAAATTCAAGCCTGCTCTAAATTTCTATCATATAATACAAATTCAATAAACTCATACTTTGCAGACGGATAAAATTTGTTGTATAATTTTTTCTGATAATTAAAACTAAAAAAGATGGATGATATTGAGACTATGGCAAAAATTTTGCTTTTCACAATCTGATTGAATATAGGTTATCTAGCAAAAAATGTTAACATTTTGCTCTGCCCCTTCGGTGGAGCATTTTTTTTGCTCAATTTATATTCAATGAAAATGAAAATTTGAATGAAAAAAAAAATGAAAATAAAAATGAAAATGAAAATGAAAATGAAAAGGAAAATAGTTGGTAATTATATTTTGATTTCAATTTTCATTTTCATTTTTATTAATTTTTATATTCCAATACTTCCATAAAGACCCGGAATCCAACTTTCGGACTTCTTTCCTTATAAATTTGTTTTGAGTCTACCTGAGCATTTTCAGGTTTATCTGCCCAACTTCCTCCCATAGCAACCCCAGGAGTTTGGATCATTTCTGCAACATTTCCACTCATGTTATAACATCCATAATCATTCGGGTAGTAAGCATCTGCCTTTACCGGAAAAAATCCTCCGTCATTTGACAAATATTGAACTTTGCAGTCTGTACAAGGTTCTTCATTTGCTACATCATAATTAGCCAAATAGCAGCCCTTAGCGTTTTTGAAATAAAAACCTCCCCAGGGATAATTGGCCAGATGCCCTCCTTTTGCAGCCATAGTCCATTCAGATTCCAACGGCAGCCTGAACAAAACTTTTTTATACAATTTCTTTTTATGATTGCTATTGTTGTAAATCATAGTCATCCAATCGCAATATAGCTTTGCACCTTCATGGCTAATATTCTGAATAGGGGCTTCTGCTGCCTCTGGGTGAGCATGTTCAAAAATAACATGATCAGGTTGTCCTTTATGATTGTCAGATAAATGGTTTCTCCAATTGGTTTTTGAAGTTTTCGCAACCTCCAATTTTTCAAAATCTTTATTTTTTAATAAATCCATCAGGAAGTTTTCATACTGTGCATTGGTCAATTCCGTTTCAGCTGCATAGAGGTTTTCATGAATTTTCACATAACCCCTATCCATGCTTTTTACATCCAAAATAGACTCAATATTATTGGATGGATATTTTAAATCTCCTAAATAGGGAAGCACCTGATCCAACTTTCCTCCTTTTTCTGCAATATTTTTTATGAGCACTTTTAGTTGATCTGCTCTTGCTTCTTCTCCACTTTCCTTATAATGGCGATAGAGGCGTAGGAAGGGAGGAATATAGTTAACATTGGCAGTGTTAACAACTCCCTGGCTAATGTCATTCTCTAAATCGATGAACAAATAATCTTTTAAAAATTTATTCTCGAAATTATTTTTCATGACAGCCACATTGTCGAAATCTTCTTTTGAGTATTTAAATGCTAGTCCTGTGGAATAGAGGTATTCATGATGATTCCCTTTGATATTTTGTGGTAATGCTGCGGCAATGTATACTGGTCGTTGGGAATTGTGCATTACGTAATCAGTACAAAATTCAAAAAAAGCAGCGTGATCTGGAAAATCAGCTTTCTTTTGTCTCATGGCTGGAATATCGAATTTTTCAAAAACCCTTTTTTGGTAATCCTCATAACCTGCCAACATCCATGCATTTAAAACGACAACATCAGGACGCACATTTTTTACTTGTTGCAATATCCATGCAGGATAAGTATCATTGTCTCCCCAGGTAATCAAAATAGCATTTGGTTCTACTGACATTAACATATTGTAATTCCACTTATATAGACCAGTTGGCATTTCATTACTATCATACCAGGTCTTTAGCAATTGACGAACTTGTTCTTGCTCCCCATTTGCCACTCGAAGAGTAACCATGTCATGTAGAATAGCGGGATTTTTTGGAGCCAATTCGTGTGCCTTCAATAGTAAATCAAAATTATCAGGACCTCGTCCTTTAAAAATGTAATTGATGTAAAAATATTCTGCTGTGTTGGGAATTGCATTTGGTATTTTCTCTACTATAGATTTTAGGTTGAAAGGGTTCATACCATCAGATAACCGGTTTGCATAGCGCGCTGCCAAAAAATAATTGTACCAGGTATCCGCATTCCTGACTTCCTTTTGGGTTTCCAGTTTCCACAAATGGGCTTGTTCCACATAATAATCAAAGGATTTTGTGATGCGGGTAATTGAAAAAATTTTTTCAGGTTGCGGCAAGGAATCTGCAAAAACAAGGCTAAACTGAAAGAGCAAAATTAAGATGATACTGAAAGTCCGTTTCATTATTATAGATTGGTATTGTTTTCGTTTGGTACACGCCTTTTTAGAATAGGTTCAAAAAGAATCATTTTTTTTTCAAAAATTTGACTGACAAAAATTGCAGTTCCTTGTTTCAGGAAAATAAAAATAAAAAAAGCAAATATTCACGAGGTCATTATGTGAAATTATTGTTTTCATTTTCTTTTAGATTTTAATAATTCTGTAGTATAGTAAGACTAAACAACACGGAGACTTTTTAGCACACAGGTCAAACATGAATTCAATTGGCAATGTTTTTGATTTTGAAAATGAAGAAAATACAAATAATAAAAAATTATAGGTAATTTCGGCTCTTTCTTTTTTACCGATTTTGTAGTTCTTTCCAAACAATTAATTTTCAAAACTTGAAACTGACCATGAGTTTTAACTTTTACCTCCCATGGCATAGCCGAAGTGGTTATGTAAAATTACTTCGTAAACTGATTTTAGGTATTACCTTATTTGGTCTGACCCTATTATCATCTTTCAATTTACAAGCAGAAGGCTCCAAAGATTTCAGAAATTATCCAGGTTACCGGCTCTTTTTAGATACACGTGGAGATCAACAAATTAAGGTCTACGCAAAGGCTGGTGAATTCCTAAACGTTGGCGCGAGTCACATTGGACTAATGGCTGGTTTTATTGAAATTTACAGACCAGATGGTACCCTTCATACTTCATTTAGCGATCCAAGTTTAGGCATTGGAGTCATTAACAATGACGTTGAGGAGATAAATGGTCCAACAGGTGGAGGATCCACCAATGGACCTGGTTATATCCCCGGAGTTGTGGCTGTAGATGCCGACAATGAAGGGATCTGGACAGTGATAATTGATTTCCCAACCTATATGACCGGGCAATTTCAAAATATCCTGAACGGTGACCCCTGGACCAGGGCAATAAACCAACCTAATGTCCCACGAGTGGTGCTGGCATGGGATGTAACGGTTTCTCAAAATGCAGCAGGGAATGATGGTGGCGTTTTATTGGAGGGTCGGGTATATTCAAACGAATATATCTCTATCATCAATCAAAACAATTTCAAAACTTCTCCAATGTTTTATGTTTTGACTAAGGATGGTTTTGTATATGAAGTTGATTTTGATCAGGCTGACCCTTATCGTTTTCCTTTTTCTTCAAATTCCAGTGGTTTCGTTAAGAACGACTTGACCAGAGTATATGCTTCTGAAAATAGAGATGCTGTCATTCGTTCTGATGATAATGCTGGTTGGACACCAGGAAATATATATTATTATGAACCACAGGCAGAGGACTTGAATGGTGGAGAGTTGATAAATAACAAAGTGTTTTTTAATGTTCCAGATCCCAATATGCCTGGTTTGGCAACAGTAACAGATGTTTATAGAAATAATACACATCAGACCTGGCTATTTAATGAACCGAGTGAATTAAATGTTACCCTTTCAGGTTTTGAATTGATAACTTTAAGTAACACAAATATGCCCTGCATTGATGGAACCATCGAAGAAGGTATTGGTGGCAATTTGAATTTTTCCTCGACACTTGCAGGAACGGCAATACTTATGCTGGATTTGAATAATGATGGGGATTACGATGACGATATGGATAGGTTCATTACTCAAATAATAGAGGCAGGGAATAGCTCAATTTTTTGGAATGGAATTGATGGAGAGGGCAATTTAGTTGAAATTCAGGATGGCTATACCTTTAACTATTTTTTGGAAATTAGAGGTGGAGAAGCACACATTATTATGGAAGATATTGAAAATAATTTTGGTGGTGTGACTTTTCAATGGATGAATAATATGGGTAGTGATCCAAATGTTGAGTTTTTTTATGACCACTCACAAGTTGGAGGTGGAGTCAGTGGCGGAGGAAATCCGGGTAACCCACTCCCAACAACTACTCCATTTGTTTACATCAATAATTTTGGTAATGAGAAGTTTTTGGATTATTGGTTGTACGTACCTTTTACGGGAAATGGTCAGGGGAGTTTTACAGTAGATGTAGTTGAAGATTGTGACCAAGCCGTTGCAGTTGATTATGACCAGGATGGCATCATTGATGAAATTGATATAGATGACGACAATGATGGCGTACCTGATATAAAAGAATATTGTAACCCCAATGGAAGTTGGACCTGTCTTCCTGGACAAGTTGACCCAAGTGGGGATGAGGATGACGACAACATTCCAAACTTTTTGGATGCAAACGACCCTGTAGTCAATTTAGGATGCCTTGATGCAGATGCCAATGGAATTTGTGACGAAGTGCTCCCGATATTTGATACAGACAGAGATAATGTACCTGACCATTTAGATTCTGATTCTGACAATGATGGAATTACAGATTTGACCGAAGCTGGTCACTTCCAGGCAGATGTAAACGGCGATGGTATTATTGATGGACTTCCAGTAGAGTTTGGTGCAAATGGTTTGTACAATCCTATTGCCTCTCACCCTGATGCACCAACTGCAACTGAAACCTATATGCGTTGGGACTTTGATACAGATGGAGTTCCTGACCATGACGATTTAGACGCAGACAATGATGGAATAAATGATGTGAGGGAAGGTGGATTTGGTGATTTAGATACCAATAACGATGGAAGAATAGATGATGGGATGGGCAATCCTCCAATAGTCACTCCAACTGGATTGCCATTCGCCATTGCGCCGGTGAATACAGGTTTGCCAATTCCTTTACCATTTGATAAGGATGAGGACACCATTCCTGACTGGCATGATTTGGACTCAGATAATGATACCATTTTAGATGTCCAGGAAGGGGGAAGCCGAGACCCTGACAATGATGGAGTCATTGGAGAAGGTATTCCAATAGTCAATACAGATGGACAAGCTGAGACAAGTGGAGTTGGCGTCCCGCTTTCCACCACTTCAAATCCATTAGATACTGATAATGATGGCCTTAGGGACTTTCATGATCTGGATACTGACAATGATGGGATCAATGATGTAAAAGAAGCAAGTGGATTGGATCCTGACGGTGATGGAATACCTGGCATTGGAATCCCAAATGTAAATCAAAATGGAATACCGACTTCTGATATGAATGATACACCTATATCGGCTACCTCAAATCCAGACGACACAGATGGAGACGGTGTCAGAGATTTCCGAGATTTAGATACGGATAATGACGGAATCAATGATGTCATTGAAGGGGGAAATCCAGACGAAGATGGTGATGGTATTATTGGAACAGGAATGCCACAAGTAAATGGTGATGGACAAGCTAATATGGATGAAAATGGTGACCCGGTGAATACCACCTCTGAACCAACGGATACTGATAATGATGACAGCCCAGACTTCAGAGAACTGGATAGCGATAATGATGGAATAAGTGATGTCATTGAAGGTGGCAATCCAGACCCAGATAACGATAACATCATTGGTGAGGGTGTACCTGAAGTGAATCAAAATGGTCAGGCTACTGCCGACGGAAATGGTGATCCAGTTAACCCAACTTCAAATCCTACTGATACAGATGGAGATCAAACGCCTGATTTCCAGGAACTGGACAGCGATGATGATGGACTTCCCGATTCTGATGAATGTCCGGATGACGCTCCTTGTATAGATGGAGATGGAGATGGAATGCCTGACTTCCAGGACACAGACCGCGACAATGATGGCATCTCCGATTCTTATGAATGTGAAACAGGAACTGATTGCCCGGATACAGATGGAGATGGCATTCCAGATGTAGATGATTTAGATACGGATGGTGATGGACTTAGTGATGACCTTGAATGTCCAGGTGGTGAACCATGCCTGGACGCGGATATGAATGGAATCCCTAATTGGAGAGAATACAACTGTAATGCTTTTACTTATGTTCCTCAATTGGATACTGTTTTTGGAGGCGGAATTTTTTGCGAAAATGAAATGGTGGTATTGGAAGGGATGGTTGAACTTCCCTATGATGAGCAGGTAATTGTCATTTGGAAAGGACCTGCTAATTTTCAATTTACCGATACAATAGCACCTTCGGATATCATTCGCCTGGAATTTCCAAGTATTGATTCTATAAATAATGGGAGTTATGCCTTGATTTTGGAAAACCAGTTTGGTTGCCCCGGCGGAATAGATACTTTGGATATTACGGTTGTCAACTCGCCCGAGGCACCAATTGCAAGTGTGGATGATAATATTGTATGTGAATCTGAAACCATTTTCTTAAGCAGCTCAGTAGTTCAAGGAACCAATATTACTTATACATGGTATTTTGATGATGGAAATGGGGCACAAATCCTTGATACGACCCTGGATCCGGAATTAACTATTATGGATGCCAATAATTTCGATGATGGTATTTATCATGTTGTAGCATTTGAAAATGGATGTAGTTCTCAATCCTCAAATCCAGTTGTAGTCAATGTAAGTAATATTGCTTCACAACAAATAAGTCTTGCTGCTTCTGATAATAATTTGTGTGTTGGGGAAGCTTTACAGCTAACGACGGACACCTTGAACATTCCAGGAATAAGCTATGAATGGTATTACGATGATGGGACAGGCCCCGTGTTGATTGCGACCACAAATAACCCATCCTATGAAATAGATAGTGTGCATGACACCAATTCTGGAATTTATACGGTACTTGCCAATGAAGATGAATGTAGGAGCCAGATTTCAAGTCCTCAGAATATATTGGTGAGCAGTACCCTGGATGAAACTCCCCAGTTAGTTGCCGTATTGGATAATCTATGCGTTGGTGAAGATTTGGAATTGTCCAGTACCCTGATTTCGTCAAACCCCACAACTTATAATTGGTATTTTGATGATGGTACAGGCCCCCAGCTAATTGAAACAACTGATGTACCTAATTTTGTTGTTGAAAATGTGATGGACACTGATGAAGGAACTTATTCTGTAATCGCCAATGTAGGTAATTGTGTATCTCCGGAATCCGATGGTGAATCCATCACCATATCAGATCTTTCTGGCATTATTCCAAGTTTATCAGTGTCCAATAGTACGCTTTGTGTAGGACAAAACCTGGAACTGAACACCTCCGTAGTCACAGGCACAGCTGTTGTGTATGAATGGTATTTTGACGATGGAAATGGTGCCACTCTTCTTGGAACCACTGCACAGCCGATATTCTTAATTGATGACGTCAGTACTGATGAATCTGGGTTTTATACCGTATTTGCTAAAGATGGAAATTGTATTTCAGATATTTCAAATGCGGAAAATGTTGAAATAACTACCCTTTTGGATGAAACCCCAGTGTTGGCTGCAATGAATGATATTCTTTGTACCGGTGGAACTATTGAGTTAAACAGTTCTTCTATCTCAGGTGGTAATGTAACTTACGAATGGTATTTTGACAATGGTACAGGACCACAATTGATTGAAACCACAATTGTTCCAACGCTATTTATCCAGGACGTTACAACTTCAGATGATGGAATATATACGGTAATTGGAAATATTGATGGATGTATAACACCTTCTTCTAATGCAGCAAATATTTCCATAACAACAATATTATCAGATACCCCCCAATTGACTGTAGATGACGACGTCGTTTGCGTCGGAGAAATGATAGAACTCAATAGCACTTTTATTCCTGGAGGAAATATTATTTACCAATGGTTTTTTGATGATGGCAATGGCTGGGTGCAGGTTGGTACCACTGCAAGTCCGACCTTTTTTGTAAATGACGCCCAACTATCTGATGCCGGAATATATTCAGTTGTCGCCAGCAACGGAGAATGTGCTTCTCAGCCATCCAATAGTGAGAGTGTAACTGTTACAGGTGTTTTGGACCAAACACCAACCCTTACAGTCAACAATGACAATCCCTGCCAGGGGGAGCTGTTGGAATTGAATTCTACCGTAATTGCTGGTGGAAATGTGACCTACGAATGGATCTTTGACGATGGCTCAGGCAACACAATGGTAATGACTACTGATGTGCCCACCCTATTTATTACAGATGTTAGTTTGACCAATACAGGAATATATACAGTAATCGTACATGCTGGAGGATGTTCTTCTGCTCCATCAAATGCCGTAGACGTAATTGTAACCGATGTATTGGACGAAACGCCAACGCTCATGGTTACCAATTCTGTTCTTTGCACAGGAGGAACAATTGAATTAAATAGCAATGCGTTCCCCGGTATAAATGTCGCCTATCACTGGTATTTTGATGGAGGAAATGGTTCACAATTTATTGGCACTACCAATAATCCCACCTATATCATTAATAATGTAAATCCTGCTAATACTGGCATTTATATGGTTGCAGTTCAGGTAGGAGGATGTACTACACCATTTTCAAATGGAGAAAATATTCTTGTCACGACCCAAATGAACGAAACACCTATTCTCGAGGTAGAAAATGGAGACTTATGTGCTGGGCAAACGCTCACCTTAACTAGTACGCCGATACCCGGGAACAACATTATGTACGAATGGTATTTTGATGATGGCTCTGGTCCTTCCCTGATTGCAACAACAGATATTCCTTCCTTAATTATTGAAGATGTTAGCACAGCAGATGGGGGTATCTACACAGTTCTTGCCAGAGATGGAGATTGCCTGTCCAACACTTCCAATGCAAGAATCGTTAGTGTCACAGGGACTGATGCTTTAGATTCTACTAACAGCACTGATGAAGACAACCCTGCTTGCATTGGGGATTTGGTTCAGTTAATGGTTCCAAGTATTCCTGGTGCCAGTTACGAATGGGTTGGTCCAGATAATTTTACTGCCAATACCGCATCAGAATTTTTAGAAGTAGTATCCACAAGTCAAGCAGGTGATTATTATGCCATTGTTTCTACCCAAAATTGCACCTTTACCAGTGACCCAACGACTGTTTATGTTTCAGATGAAGTTATTGCCGTAGATGATGTTTATGACTTAAACATCAATGGTAGTGCACCCAACATGGATCTGGTTCTAAACGATAATATGGGAAGCTTGACCTCCTGGACTATTTCAATCATCACCGAACCTGAACATGGTACCGTGATGGATGACAATGGAATCCTCAGTTATATTCCTGAAATGAATTACTTTGGTGAAGACTCGTTTGTTTATATGATTTGTGACAAGGAATGCCCTGATAATTGTGATGAAGCAACGGTTCGATTAAATATTTCAAGCATTAGTACATCCGAAGATTGTTTTATTCCCAACATCATCACACCTAATGGTGACAATAAAAACGAATTTTTCAGAGTACCATGTTTGCAAGATCAATATCAAAATAACTCAGTCAAAATTTTCAACCGTTGGGGAGATGAAGTACATCAGGCAGAACCTTATCAAAATGATTGGGCTGGTACCTTCAAAGGCAAACCATTACCTGCAGGTACCTATTTTTATATGATTTGGTTAAACAAAGATGATTCAGAATGTCTGACCGGATATTTCACCATTACCAGATAATGATAAAAGTACAGAAACATCTGATTGTCATATATTTTAAGAGATTGACAATCAGACTATTAAAAAAAGATCATTAATCTTCAATAAAATGAAAGCTTTAAAATATTCCCTCTTATTTATCACATTTAGTTTTTGCCTTTCTGCACAAAGTGATGTTATTTATACCCACTTTGTTTTTAACAAAATGGCTTATAATCCAGGTTATACTGGAAGCATGATGGCTCCGGATTTTACGGCCATTTACCGAAATCAATGGGCCGCCATAGATGGTGCACCAAAAACCGGAACATTCAACGCCCAGATTCCCTTTTTACGCAAACGAAATGCATTCGGCCTTGGAATTACTTCTGATAAAATTGGAAAGGTCAGTGTTACGGATATTGACCTGTATTATGCTTATCATATTCCATTTTCGGAGAAAACCAAGCTTAGTTTAGGACTAACGGGTAGGATAGAACAATCAAAAATTGATTGGAATCAGTCACAGCCTTTGGATGTGGGCGACGATGAAATCCCAACTGGCCAGGAGTTCAATTATTCTCCAAATTTTGGTTTTGGAGCCTATTATTCAGGGAAAAACTATTATGCTGGAATTTCCATCCCAAGAATGTTAAAAAATGCCTTGTATTTGGATAAAAACCAAAACGATATTTCCACCTTGGATATCAGTACGTGGTATGTTATGGGGGGCTGGTTAATGCCTCTCAGTGCTAATGTAGAATTTGCCCCCTCTGCTATGATAAGTTTTAACCCCAATGCTCCAACAGATTTGGATATCAATGCCAATTTCATCTTTCTAAAAATGTTGTGGGCAGGTTTGAGTTACCGCCTGGGGGATTCATTAGATGGATTGATTGGCTATGAATTTAAAAATGGCTTGCGAATTGGTGTCGCTGCTGATTATACCTTATCAGACCTCGAAAAAGTGACAAGTGGAAGTTGGGAAATTATGTTAGGCTACACGTTCAAATGCAAGGATTGTGATGTCACGCACCTTAGATTTTTCTAAAAAATATAATTAATTCTATTATTTTATTTTCCAGAGTGTTTTCTTTGGGAATATTTCAAGGAATAAATTAAAAAAAATGAAGTCTCATAACATATACCTAATCCTCTCCTTGTTTATCACAAATATCGCATTTGGTCAAGGAGAACAAACTTATTCAATTTCAAACCTGGAGGCAGTCAACTCAGAAAAGCTAGACTTTTCGCCTGTTCCGTATAGAGACGGAATTATGTTCGCCTCCACCAGAAGACCTGGCGGTCCTTTCGGATGCCGGGAAATCCTTGCTGATGACAATTTTTCAGATTTATTCTTTGCCAGAAAAGATGAATCTGGAAATTTCTTTGAACCCGAATTATTGGTAGGCCAATTAACTGGCAAATACCACGACGGGGCTGCTACCTTCAATCAACATGGGACGAAAATGTTTTTTTCCCGAAATATCCCAAAGGGCCCTTCTGGTAATGAAGAACGAGAGCAGTTAATTTTAAAAATTTATGAGGCAGATTTTGTTGGTTCGTCCTGGAAAAATGTAAGTGAGGCTTCTTTCAATCTTGATGGATATTCAACCTGCCATCCAGCTATGTCTACTGATGAGAATCAAATTATTTTTTCTTCCAATCGTCCCGGAGGTTTTGGGGGTATGGACTTATGGGTCACCAATTGGGACGGATTAGGTTGGGGCGCACCAGAGAATTTAGGACCAAAGGTAAACACCAATAAAAATGAAATCTTTCCCTTTATTGATGAAGGAGGATTGCTCTATTTTTCATCAAATGGGCATAAAGGCATGGGAGGGCTGGATCTTTTTACTGCAGTAGATAGGGGTAATGGCTGGGGAAATGTGGTGAATTTAGGAGCACCACTAAATTCCAAAAAAGACGATTTTGGATTTAGTATAGAAAAAGGGGGAACTTCAGGATATTTTACTTCGGATAGAAAAGGGGGGAAAGGAAAAGATGATATCTATCATTGGAAAATGGAGGGTGAAAAACCTGCAATTGCAAATTTATGTGTTATTGATGCAATCGAGGAATTTCGAATTGCTGATGCAGATATGTATTTGGGTGAAGGCTCCAATGTTCCCTTGGTTGGAGAATATAATATCACTCCCAAAAAAGTATTAGTAGATGGAAAGGAATACTTCGTTGTGGAGGCAAAAGATGGAGGAAATATGGTACAAGCCAACCAGGAAAAAAGTTGTGATTTGCAAATTCCTGTATTACCAGGTGAAAACTATTCCATTTCAATCAACAAACCAGGCTATGAATCCTGGACAAGAACCATTTCAGGGAAGGAATTATTAGGTACCCCAGAGTTTTTAATTCCAATAACTCCAATGGATAGGCCACTGATTTTGACAGGCATTATTTACAACCGGAGAAATGGAGACCCACTGCCATTATCTGATGTAAAAATCCTAAACAAGTGCAATAATGAAAAATTGGAATTAGTCACGGACCATAGAGGTGAATTCCAAATGGAGGTAGATTGTGAATGTGATTACGAAATAGTTGGATTAAAAAGAGAATTCACTGTTGGAGAGAAACGCCTTTTGGCGATGAATATTGATTGTGAAAGTGATTATGCCAACATAGAAATTCCATTAGAACCAAATATCCCAGAACCTGAGCCTGAACCTGAACCAGTAAAATCACCTGAGTTTACGATTGGTCAAGTTATCCAATTGGATAAATTGCATTATGATTATGACAAATACAATATTCGTCCAGATGCTGCCATAGAATTAGATAAAGTGGTCGACTTGATGACTAAATACCCTTCCATGGAGATTGAATTGGGCTCCCATACAGATGCCCGAGGTTCAGATCAGTACAATGAACGATTATCAGCAAATCGTGCTAAATCAGCTGTGAATTATATCATTTCACGAGGGATTTCTCCAAACCGATTGATGGCAAAAGGATATGGGGAAACTCAATTGGTCAATCATTGTGCAAACGGAGTTGAATGTGAAGATAAAGTTCATGAAGAAAATCGACGAACTGAAATAAAAATTACAGCCTTTGACGAGGAGGGTGTGGAGGTAAAAGAGTAACAAATCTTATCAAATCAATAAAACAGGAGTCGTCCCAAATTTTCATATATTATCTTAAATCATTTAATTGGAACTCACTATTTAATGTGCTTTTGCTGCGGGGTGCGAGTTGCGGGTTTGACCAACGCGCAACTCGCACCCCGTAACAAAAAACTATCTAATAATAATTTTCCCTACGCTCTCCTCGTCTCCATTTTTTACCCTATAAAAGTAAACAGCAGTTGGCAGTTGATTTAACAAAACGATTTCTGAAAAAGAAATTCCCAGATCTGCTTCCCAATTTCTTTCAAAAACTAGAACACCTTGTTCTGTAAAAACTTCCAACAATATCACTTCTGATTTAATTTCTTTTACCTTTAAATTTATTGCTCCATCTGTAGGATTTGGCAACAAATCAATCGCAGGTTCCTGAGGGAATATAATAGGTAGCATTTCAGTGTATTCAAAAGCCTGATTTGGACTGATGGCTTTGATTCTGTAAATATTGGAACCGTGTCTAGGGTTGGTATCTGTAAAAGAATATGAAGTAGTATTATTGGGATTTCCCCTAGGTTCTATTGTGCCAATAACCTCAAAATCAAGATAATTGGTACTCCTCTGAACTTCCAGATTTGCTACTGTATTTTCATAAAGTGTTTCAAAAAACAATGAGTTTTCAATTCTGGAAAACTCGGTCGTCAAGGCTCCAAACTCAACAAAATCTTCATCACAGTTTGGAAAAATTTGCTGACTAACACTAGTACTCAACCCTTCGGGATCCGTCACTTCCAATTCAATACGGTACCAATAGGGTTCTTCTGCACACCCGAGTGGAGAGATAATTGCAAACGTTTTTGGCTCTTCCCGGATTGGGCTGGGGTGAAAATGGTCATTATGATGGGTAAAAATCTGCCACTCATATTTCAGTTCACTCAAGTCATGTTCCACATCAAAAACTTCTGCTTCTAAAACCAAAATAGAAGATTGTGTAATCGGGTATTTGTCTCCATCTTTAAAACTTGAAATCTCTACTTCTGGAGGTGTATTATTGAGTGAAATAATTAACTCGTCTGTTTGGGATGCCCCAGCCGAATCGGTTACCGTTAATCTGATCTCAAAAGATGTTGGTTCAGCATTTGGTGCAGTGAAAACATGTTGCGGATTTTCCAAACTGGAGGAATCTCCATTCCCAAAATCCCAGTGGAAGGAAATAGGATCACCAAAAACATCATAGCTGTCAGAAGCATCAAATTGAACGGCTAATGGACTGGTTCCAAAATTTAAGTCAGCATTGGCGATAGCAATTGGTCTTGGGTTTCCACCAAAACAAATTTTTCGGATTTCATCTTTTTGATTGACAAAATACAGACATCCATCCAAAGGATTCTCCGTTAAGTGAATCACTTTTTTTACATTATCATAAAATGGGCTTACAGAAAGTAGTTTGTTGTCCTCATTAAAATCGAATTTTCTAATCCATCCACTAAAATCAACTGAAAAGAAACTCCCATGATACTCTTCTGGAAATGCATCTCCTGTATAAAAGGTACCAGCCAAACTCGAAAAGCCATCAAAGTTTTCTCCACTTAGGCCTGATTTTGGATCTTCTATTTCATACCCCCTTGCTTTGTCATCCTCATTAAAGTACGGCACTTCTGCTTTGGTGGGAAGGTTCCATTTTGCATGACTCCATTGTATAACTGGCAGTTTACCAACCTGGGGAAATACTTCTTCTGGCAATTGGAAACTAGGGTCACAGGGATTTGGGAAACTATGAGATTTACCCTCAGGTAATTCTCTAAAAAATACTTCCTTGAAATCTAAAAATTCGTCTTCACAACCAGGAGCACCATAAAGCGGATTTGGTGCCAATACATTGTCTGGAACCCAAGTATTGTGCAAACCCCAATTGATGTATAAACCTTCAATAATTGGCCAACCGAAATTTTGACCACCTTCAGTTACAATATCCAATTCCTCCCAACTTGCATTGCCGACATCTCCGGCATAGATGGTTCCTGGATTGCCATCCCCAGCAAAATGAGAACCTGTTTCTGGTCTCATTGTCATTCGGTAGGGATTTCTAAATCCTGCTGCCCATATTCTAGATTGAGGAGAACGGGGATTGTCAGGATCGAAATAGGGATTACTCGGAAGCCCTGCACCTGTTTCTGGATCTATTCTTACAATTTTGCCATTTAAACTGCCCAAATATTGTGCTTTGTATTGCTGAATCGCCTGGTCTTCCGTAATTATTTCATCATCAATTGCCTGAAAAGTATAACTATCCTTATCTCCTCCTTTTCCATCGCTTGTAAATGCTCTCGTTCCATCTCCAATTGAAATTAGTAAGGTTTCATCCGTTCCAATCAATAAAGTTCCTACCCCATGAAATTCGTATAAAATCGGAAGCCCATCCCCAGGATTAACACCAACCAAAACTTTTCTGCTTCCAGGCAGGATGCTAGTAAAATCAGAAGCTGGATCAGCAGTATAGCGAACCACTCTTGCGAAAGTAGCTTCATCTGTGATAACAGAATCAGGATGGTAATTAGGGGATCCGAAGTTGAGCCAATAATTTCTTTCAACCACATAAAGTAAGTAGAAATAGCCATTCTCTAAAAAATTGGGATGAAGGGCGACACAATTTAATCCATGATCCTGCCAATCAGCAATTTCTTCTCTAAGGTCAATTAAAGGTTCATTATTTCTATTGCCCTCCGTATCCATAACATATAACCGGCCCTGCTTTTCCCAAACATATAATCTTCCATCTTCTGCAGCCACCAAGCCCATCGGATATTCAAATTCATCGGAAACCAGTTGATCACTAAATTCAGGTGGCAATTGAGCGATTACAATTTGTGCAATCGTCAACAATAAAACTGTTGTAAAATGTATTTTTTTGGTCATTTGTTTTTTATTAAACCGGTGTAAAATTCTAAAAAACTGAGTCTATTTATCATCAAGTAGTAAATACTTCAAAAAGGAATTTTCCCTTGAAGTTTCAGCAAAAATAGGAAATAGAAGCCTACGTTTTAAAAATATTGTATTCAACTATATTATCCCGATTTCATTACATTTGAAGTGGAATTTAAACAAATATCATATGACAGACACACAATCACTTTTTGAAACAATTGTCACCAAATTTGAAAAGAATCATGAAGGTGTTGCAGCAGGTAAAATGATGAGTTCCCCTGCTCTTAAATACAAAGGAAAGGTCTTTGCTTTTTTTTACAAAGAAGAGATGGGTTTCAAGCTGGGAAAGGATTTTGAGCCTGATACATATGGTTTAAAAGAATGGAATTATCTGAGTCCTTTTAAAAATAAGCCTCCCATGAAAGCCTGGTTTGTTATTTCTGAAACGGAACAAAACAAATGGGAAGATTTGACTTTAATAGCCTTAAATTTGATGAGGGGTTCTTAACTCATTAAAACAGAAGCTTCTTTTCAATCATCATTTTTCCGTTTTACATTTCCTGATCCAGAAATGCGTTCGGTTACAACTGCATCGCCAGAATAGAGGACATTTCCAGAACCACTTATTTTCACATCTAAAGCAGTTGCCGCATTTACTTCAGCAAACCCAGATCCACCAATATCTACCTCAACATCATTCGCAATTAAATTGCCAGCACGGATATTTCCAGAGCCATCAATTGCCGCATTTAATTTTGAGGTATTACCACTTAATGCAATCATCCCTGCACCATCAATATCAGCGGATACCCCTTTAGCAGCAACCAGAAGTTTTATTTTTCCGGAGTCAATGCATTTTAATGATAAATAATCCTCCACAAACAGCGTATCATAAGATTCAACAATTGCAGAATGACTAACTTTTATATAGGTCAATTCTTCAACCAGAATATTAATTGTAATTGAATTTTGATCCCTCAATTTTTGATTATTCCTGGTTCTTATCAAAAGGGTTTCATCCATAATTTTTGATTCCACAAGTTCAAGTAAATTATCATCAGCTGTTATTTCAATGTTATGGTTAGATGTATTGCTGAAGTTATGCTGAGATGTAGAATCTGCTCCATATATAGAAGCCCTTATCAATTTAACTTTAGCTCCTGCCAAGGATATATTGATTCCAGAAAAATCACCAGGATTTCGGTTTTCAGTTTTTTGTTGACCACTCCCTTCAACTATTTTCACTTCCTTCATATTTATCCTTCCGGCAATCATCAAAGAGAATAGAGAAAGTATGAAAATACCTAAACCTCCTAGCAATATTTTATTACTTGTTTTCATATCAATTAGGATTTATTCTATTCGGCTATTTTTTTCACTTGTCCTGATCCATTTAAATGGTAAGTAACCACTGGATCTCCCTTATACAATATATCTCCAATGCCATCTACAGTAGCATCCAGGGTTTTGGAAACGTTTAGACGGACATCTCCGGGTCCATTAACTTTTGCCTTGGCAATTTCAACAGGCAAATTACCAGCTATCACATCACCAACTCCTGTAACATCCACGTGAATGCTTTTTGCCATACCAGAAAGAACAATTTTACCAGGGCCATTGACTATCGCCTCAACGTGTTCAGCATTCAATGCCAATGTAATATCCCCTACTCCATTGACTTCTAATTGTACATCATTCAAATCAAGGGTATCTTCACCATGAATATTTCCCGGAGCGTCGATTGAAAGACTTGAAAGTTGTTCCAAAGCGATGGTGACGGCTAATCGGTTTTTTGATTTAAACTTTACACCATCTTTCTCAACTATTTTCAATACACCATCCACTACCGTGGTTTCAAGAAATTCATGGATATTGTTATCTGCGGTAACGTCAACTCGTTGCTGTCCTTGAGATAAGTAAACATCAAAGCTAGCGGTGTTAACTTCTATTCCATTAAAGGCGGAGAGATCCCTGGTTTTTGTTTTCATTTGTCCATTCCCCTCAATAATTTCAACAGGAACTATATTTACTCTCGCGGCAATCATCAATGACAATAATGAAATTATAATAAATGCCAAGCCGCCCATTAATATTTTATTGCTAGTTTTCATAATAATAGTAATTAAATTGCTGGGTTGAAGAACTGATGGATTGTAGAAGCCACTCAATCAATTTTTCAATTAAGAAGTTGTTTAAAAATGTCTGATGAGGATATTCAAATTGGATTTTTTGTTCACAAGGCTTTTTTCGAGGAGCATAGCAGCACTACGCGGCGAGAAAAAAACGAAAAGTGAGCTAAAAAGACTTTTGAATAGACCATTGAGACATTTTTAAACAACTTCTAAACCAGCTTATTTTGATCATATGCCATTTTCAAATCTTTGAAGTCCATTTTCAATAATTGCATTTGTCGAAATACTTCTGGCAAAAACTTTTTGACAAAGCTGGATTTTTTCAAATCCCGGGTTTTTTCATAAGCATCTTCTGCTACAAAATAGCCAATGCCCCTTTTATTGAAAATGATTCCTTCTTCTTGTAAATAGTTAAATGTGCGCATAACTGTATTTGGATTGACCTGCACATTGGCAGCCATTTCGCGCACCGATTGAATTTTATCCCCTTGCTTTAGTTTTTCTGCAAGGATGTTATCCAAAATATAATCTGCAATCTGCATATATATCGCTTTTTGTTTTACAAAATGCATCACAATCTTTTTTGGGTTCCCCGTTCCCAGTTCCCCATTCCCTGTCAAATGCTATATAAACTGAACTGGGAACGGGGAACTGAGAACCCGGAACTGGAAACTCAAATCTCTTTTTCTTTTAGTTTGAAGTAGCAAACCACCCATAAAAAGACGGGCAAGGCATACCAGAAGAGGAATTTCCCAATGTTTTTTAGTGGTCCCGTAACAAAGTCTTCAAAACCTTGGCTTGGTCTTACTTCTCCATTGGTATCCGGTCCTACCATTTTCCAACCATCAAAATAGTCGAAGTAAATGATGCGCATCAGCAGGTAGCATATAGCGGCAATAAGTATCGTTAGCAGGATGGTTGAAACTACAGTTTTGGCAGCGGCATACTTACGAAAAACAATGGCGCCCAGGAGAAACAGTGGTTGAACTACAAAGAAAATTTTTATCAATAATCCATTTTCATCACTAAAAGGTCGAAATGGCTCCACATCCATATCAAAATAACCCTCTATGATGCCGTTTGAAATCAAAGAAAAAATCCAATATATAAATGTAAATGTGAAGGCAAAACCTATCGTAGTGATTAAGAATTTACTGAAAAATTTTTCAAAATTGGAGGCTGGAAGGCTGAGGTATAAATGCGCTGTATTGCTTTCATCTAATTCTTTAAAAGCAGAAGCTGTATAGACAAATCCGGCAAATAATAATAATCCACCATAAAAATCGACATGGAACATTCTGGTATCACTATCTCCATCATAAGCCCAGGAGATAATAGTAATTAAACCAATAATAAAAGCTGCTCCAGCGACTAACCAGGTCCGTCTATGATCAAAAAGGCTATCCTTTTTGAGTAAATGTAAAAAACGATTTGGTTGAAAATAGCTTGCGAGTTGCATTTCAATTTGTTGTGTTCATGTATTCAAGCGTTCTCGTATTGTGGAATAAAAAATTTACTTCCTCAATATTTGATCACTTAAAAACAATTACTTAGGGGTTTGGAAATTAAAAACCTACTCAAAATGACGAAGTTATTTTTTCGTTTATTATGGCAAAAATTTTCAGCATAGCAGCGCTACGGTTAAAATTTTTCTCCAAAGGAGTGCCCTTGGCAAACGCAGCTTAATGGACAAATTCTGAAAAGAATTTGCCGTGAAGCGGATGGGTAGTCACAAGTCAGACGCGTAGGTTATTATTTTCTAAAGCCCTTAAAAGAGATCATTTATTTCATGTCGTTTAGTGACGACGGCATTGAAAAGGACTTCAATATCCATTTCAGATTCTGTTCCAGAATCATTTTTTGAAACAGTGAGCCAACCTCCTGGCACTCTTTCAGCATAAAGTGCACCTTCGGGTTCTTCCATACTTGGAACTAATTGAAAATGTAGTCGTTGGGTGATTTCTTCAAGAGCTTTTTGGAAGATTATTTCTCCCTTTTCAAGTATTACAATCGGGTCTATCAGATTTGCCATATCCCTTACCTGGTGTGTAGAAATGATGACGACCTGGTCTTCACCAACATTTCTGGCAAGTAAGGAACGAAACTGGCTTTTGGAAGGAATGTCCAGTCCATTGGTCGGTTCATCAAGTATCAACAATTTGCAGTTAGTTGCCAACCCAAAACTGAGCAGGACTTTTTTCTTTTGACCATATGATAATTCAGTCATGTTGCTATCTAATGGAATTTCAAATTCGGTCAAATGTACCAGAAATTGGTTCCTATCAAACTTTGGATAGAAAGGAGCATACATATTGACGAAACTATTGATTTTCATGTTTGGCACATACAATTCTTCAGGAATGAAAAACAAATCTGCCAGAAAATCAGGAACTCTTTCTTTAGGTTCAAATCCCATGACTTCAGCTGTTCCTGACTTGGGAAATTTCAAACCAGAAATCAGCTTGAGCAAAGTGGTTTTACCAGCTCCATTCTTCCCCAATAAACCGTAGATGTTGCCTGCGGGAAGTTCCAAGTTCAAACTATGAAACAAAGGTGCTTTTTTGCCATAGTGAAAGGAGAGGTCATTTAGTTTAATCATTTTTGCTTAATGTTTTAGTGTACTACTTAACTAATACACTGCAAATGTAAAACAGTCACACACATAAATGCAAGTTTTTCAAGATTTTTTTTTAAAAAACTGTTAAAGTGGAAAGGAATTCAAGACCAAATGCATCAAATTATCGATTACTTAATGCCTAAAAACACAAAACCTGGTTCGTTCTTTGACATCCAAAAGACCATTTTCACAGAAAGCCAAATATTTAGGTAGTATCATTTCTTATATGTAATATTGTATTGCCATATTTGCAGGATGTCTCTAATCAGACATTCCATTTAACCGATCAAACTTAATCCTTAACAAGATTTCATTTCCTAACAAAATTTATTGCTTATTATGAAGAACAGACTATTTACACTTCTCATTTTCTCACTAGCTGCTTCATTGAGCTTTGGTCAGTACACTTTTTCTGACAATTTTGACTCATATGCTGCAGGTGATTTCCTTGGAGTAGTCTCTCCAGATTGGACCACCTGGAGTGGTACTGTTGGTACAACCGAAGATGTTCAGGTAACTGATGCAGACGCTTTTAGTGGCGAAAACTCAATTCGTTTTCAGTCTTTCACTACAGGTGGCGGACCTCAAGACGTAGTACTTCCTTTTGGAGGCAAATATGAAATTGGAACTTTTGAATTCAGCATGATGCTAAAAGTTCAGAGTGGCACAGGTGCATACTTCAACTTTCAAGGGGAAGAAACGGTGGCTATATCATGGGCATTGGAATGGTTATTCCTGGCTGATGGAACTTACACTGTAAGAAGTAATGCTACTGATTACTTAGCTGGCACCTATTCTCAAGGTGACTGGTTTGAAGTAAAAGTTACTGGTGATTTAACCAACAATATTTGGGAATGCTTTATCGACGGAGTTTCTCAAGGGACCTTCTCAAATGGAATCAATGCTATTGCTTCTCTGGATTTATTCCCTGTTGAAGGTGTAACCGGACAGTCTACTTTCTTTGTCGATGATATTCACTTTGAGCATGCTCCTCCAATGCTTTTGGACAGAGACGCTTCTTTGACCGGCATTAATGTTGGAGCTCAAAACATCGCTGGAAACTCAATTCCGGTAAGAGCTAATGTACGTAACATTGGTAATGAAACAATTACCTCTTTCGATTTGACCTGGTCAAATGGGGTGAATGATTATACAGATAGCTTCACTGGTCTTAATATTGAAACCTGGGATGGTGCTGATATTGAGCACTCTGTTCCATTCGAAGTTTTTGCTGGTTCTAATGCACTTTTGGTAACCGTTTCTAATGTAAACGGAGGTATGGATGACGACATGAGTAACAACAGCCAAACTACTTCTGTAGAAGGTATCGTTCCTGCACCAGGTAGAGTTGTAGTTGCAGAAGAAGCAACTGGTACATGGTGTGGATGGTGCCCACGTGGTTCTGTATGGATGGATTACATGGCTGATAATTATAAGGATTTCTTTGCTGGAATCGCTGTTCACAATAGTGATCCAATGGCTGATCCTGAATACGATGCTGGTGTCACTAGTTTCCCAGGATTCGTTGGTTTTCCATCTGTAATTTTCAATCGTATCAACGTTATTGATCCTTCTAACCTGGAAAGTCCATTCTATAACTTGATTACTCAAGATCCTGTAGCTGTATTGACCAATGGTGCAACATTCGATGCTGCTACTGGTGAATTAAACGCTTCAGTTTCAATCGAATTTAACGAGGCTTCCAGTGGCAATTATGGAATTGCTTTGGTACTTGTCGAAGATGGTGTTACAGGCACATCAGGTGGTTATGCCCAGGTAAACTACTACGCTGGTGGAGGAAATGGTGTAATGGGAGGATATGAATTGCTCCCTAGCCCTGTACCTGCTGCTCAAATGGTTTATGACCATGTTGGAAGAACTATCCTAGGTGGATGGGGCGGTGTCCAGGGTGTTATTCCTACTACTGTTGGAGCTGGTGAAGTTTACCACGGACTATTCAACTTTACCATTCCTGCTGAATGGAATTCTGATGAGATGCACTTAGTAGGATTGTTGATTGCTCCTGATGGCTCAATTGCGAACGCCACTTCTGCTACAATTGATGAAGCAGTAGCAAATGGTTTGGTAAATACTGAAGACGTATTCTGGACTGAGAACTCTGTTAACTTGGGTCCTAATCCATTCCAAAATTTCACAAACATTCGCCTGAATATTGCTGAAGCAAACAATGTAAGCATGGAGGTATTCAACGCAATGGGTCAATTGGTTGCAACACAAGACTATGGCAAATTGCAAGGTGAGTATGTCTTCCCATTTGAAGCTTCAAGCTTAAACAGTGGTGTTTATCACGTAAAAGTTACTGTTGGCGAATTTTCTACTACGAAGAAAATTATTTTGAACAGATAAAATATATATCGGTGGACGGCTGATGGTAAACCGTTGACGGATACTTTTTGCTGAATACTGATAATCTGAATCCCATTCTCTTAGAAACTGTTATGAAATCGTCAATGAAATTATTTATAGATTATTTTTTAGTCAATTGAGGCACAAAAACCGGAGTTTAGCCAAAGCTAAATGAGGATTTTTGTAACGAAGATTGGTTAATAAATAAGCATAAAAAAATTATTGATGTATTTCATAACAGTTTCTTAATTGGAGGATGGGATTTTTTTTGCCATTTTTTCTCCAGATCTATTTTTCATAATATGGTGGGTCACCTTGCCCCCCGTATTTCTTACGAATTCAACTCTTGTATTTAGGTCAAAATCATAAACGAATTCAACATCTGAAATGGGTATTATTTCAAAAGTGCTTTCTGAAGTTGAAATATTAGAATACAAACTTCCGTCACGATAGAAAATTGTTCGATAAACCTTCTCTTCGACTTGATATTTTCCAGTATAAGATTTCAAAAGACTTTCTGAAACTTTAGCCCGTCCGTATCGATATTTTAATATATCAACCTTTCCGCTCTTATCTTCAATTTTCCACTTGCCATGTTGGAGATTCTTTTTCATTCTTCCGGAACTGACTACCCTCCCCTTTTCATCAAAATGTTTCACTTTTCCCCACTGGACCCCATTCCTGTAATATACAGCCGATTTCAAATTCCCTGACTCATCGAATTCATTTACCAATCCATTTTTCAAAGGTCTCAATTCCTCCATCTTGTAAACTCCAAAACCTACTCCGTAGGCCAATTCATCAAAGAATTGAAATTTATTAAATCCTTTCCCCACATCTGCCATCCGAAGCCAGGTTTTTCCCCCGTCACGGGTTTCCATAGTCCATTTATTACTGCCTCCCATCCAGCCCACATTATTATTCAAAAAGCCAATGCCTTGTACATAATAAGGTTCTTCAATATAGACCTTTTCAGACCAGGTTTTACCTCCATCTTCGGTTTGTAGTATATAAAACTGACCATCTTGTACATTTCTCTGTATGGAAATAAAGCCTCGATTTTTTGTGGGAAAAGATACTTTCCAGCAGTATTCTCCCTTTTGATCTGAAATATAAAGGGTATCCCATGTGGTGCCTCCATCAAATGTCTCTAATACCAAAGAACGGCATTCTACCTTGTCAGTAGTGGTACCTCCAATAAGAATTCCATGGTTTTCATCATAAAAATGAGGAGCAATTAAACTACCTGCAATATGGTTGTAATTGTACGATTGCCAGGTTTTTCCGCCATCTACAGTTTTAATAAAATAAGAAGGACCTCGTACTCTTCCACAACCTACGATAACATTGTCTGAAACAGTTTGCAAACCACAAAGCCCTTTCGGATAAGGCCCTTGAAATTTTGCTGGATTCCAGGATTCACCACCATCATGGGATTCATACATGGCAATAGAGTCAGCTGAAAAAAGAGAAGCATCATCTGGCCCTAAGGTGCCAAGCCAACCATTAAGAGAATCTTTAAAAGTCAAACACCTAAAGAAGGTTCGTTCTTTTTGAAATTTTTGCTCCCAGCTTGCACCTCCATCTACTGTCAAAAACAATAATCCCTGGCTGTTGATGACAAATCCTTTTTCCCGATTAAAAAAGAATAAATCATCCGTTCTACCAAACTTAGGCGGATAAGAGTCCAACTTATTCCATGAACCAGAATAATGTAAATGCTGTTGCTCCTGAAACAAAGGATGGATTTCTTTTGAACAAGAGAAAAGAGTAATAAAAAATAGAAGAAAAAGGAAGATAAATCGTAAACACATCACAGATAATCAGTTGAAAAATATTATAAGCCAAATACCCTTGGGAGCCACAATGCCAAGTCTGGAATATAGGTCACCAACATTAATGCCACCAACATGGCAATAAACATTGGAAGTAAAGGACGGACAACTTTTTGAATGGTTGTTCCAGCCACTCCCACTCCAACAAATAGTACCGAGCCTACTGGTGGAGTGCAAATTCCTATACATAAGTTTAAAACCATGATGATTCCAAAATGGGTAGGATCCATTCCCAACTCAGTAACTACAGGAAGAAATATGGGTGTAAAAATTAAAACAGCCGGAGTTATGTCCATAAAAATTCCAACAAACAGTAAAATCAGATTGATAAGCAATAGAATGACAATTTTGCTATCGCTAATGGACATCAATGCAGTGGTTAAATCCTGAGGGATATTTTCATAAGCCATCACCCAGGACATACTCATGGAGGTGCCAACCAACAACAAAACAATTGCAGTGGTTACAACTGAGCTTAAAAATATTTTAGGCAATTCTTTAACAGTCAATTCCTTATAGAGCCAGGTAAGTATCAAGCAATATAAAACTGCGACAGCAGATGCTTCTGTTGCCGTAAATATGCCTGCGACTATTCCTCCGATGACTACCACCAATAACAGCAAACTTGGAAAGGCATCCCAAAAGGTAGATAATACTTGCTCCATGCTACTACGTTTCCCGGTTTTATATCCTTTCTTTTTTGCCCAAATTGCCGCCACAACCATCAAAAACAACCCTGTTAGAATACCGGGAATGTAGCCGGCGACAAATAAGGCTGCGATGGAAACACCTCCACTAGCTAGTGAATAAACAATTAAAATATTACTAGGAGGAATCACCAAACCAGTCGTTGATGAGC
The DNA here is from genome assembly GCA_041941305.1 of Saprospiraceae bacterium. GTDB lineage: Bacteria > Bacteroidota > Bacteroidia > Chitinophagales > Saprospiraceae > JANSWP01. The sequence goes on along the minus strand of JBGTQJ010000038.1, from coordinate 41,186 downwards.
TTATATTAACTGCAGCTGCAAACTCTTTGCTATAGCCCTCCTTCTCCATTTCTTTTCCCATAAAACTTCCTATAGCCGAAGCAGCCGCAATTGCAGAACCTGCAATTGCACCAAACATCATGGAGGCCATAATATTCACATGTGCCAGGCCACCAGGTAAGGCACCAACCATGGTTCTTGCAAAATCCACCAGTCTCCTGGCAATTCCACCTCGGTTCATTATTTGTCCCGCCAAAATGAAAAAAGGGATGGCGAGTAGGGCAAAACTATCCAAACCTGTCGCCATTCTCTGAGCAACGGTAGTAAAAGCCGGAATAGCCGGAATACTAACCAACATGGTAAAAATGCTGCTCAATCCAATGCTCCAGGCTATCGGCACCCCTATTCCCAAGAGTATGATGAAGGACAGTACGAGAATTAATATTTCCATTAGACAATTTTAATTCTGTTTAGAGTATGTTTTAATTTTTTCAAACTGAAAATCAATAGTTTATGCTTCTGGCGAAGAATCATTAAGGGAGTTTATCGGGATAAGCGACTGAAACGATTTTAAGTCAGGTTCATAAAATAATGGTTTTTCCAAAAGGGATGCCTTGGGCACAGGAAGTTAAAAATCCAAACATTCTCTTAGAGATTAGGCTTTGAAACAAGTTTGTAAAAAATAATGAGGATTCCACTCAGAGGAATTACGGAATAAACCACCCACATAGGAATTTGAAGTGCTGGTGATAGCTGCCCTAGTTTTTGAGAAATGTAGATCAACCTCAGTCCTCCAATAACCAAAACTGAAAAAGCAAAAAAGACAATCAGGCCTTTGATAAGCCATTGCAATTGGTGCTTTTTTTTATCATTCAATTTTTCGGATATCAAATCAATTGACAAATGTGCATTTTGTCCTGAAGCATATGCTGCTCCTAACAAGCCAATCCAAATTAATAGAAATCGGGCTAACTCTTCTGACCAACTGGCCTGGTTACCCAAAGCGTATCGGGTAAATACCCCCCAAAGCACATCAAGTGTCATAATTGCCATCAGCAAAATCAAAAATCGTCCCAGGTAAAGATTGATTTTTTGAAACATTTGTTTGAGTAAAAAATGATGGGTGATGAATGATAAATGATGAATGATAATCATTGGAAAAAAATTCATCATTCATCATTTATCATTTATTCAATTTCCTGAATTTGCTTTATCAAACGATAGATGGTTTCATCATCCTTGAAATCTTCCAACAACTGTTTCGTTTTTGCTGAAAATGCAGATTTTTCAGGTCTGATGATTTCAACACCTGCTGCCTTTACAGCTTCCAATGCTTCTTGTTCAGCTTCAACCCATAATTTCCGTTGATAATCAATTGCCTCATCAGCGGCATTCTGTAGCCATTCTTGCTCATCAGTTGTCAACCCATTCCAGGCAACGGTACCGATAACCAAAATATCGGGAACCGCTGTATGTTCATTTAAAGAATAAAATTTACAAATTTCATAATGCCTTGAAGTATAAAAGCTAGGTGGGTTGTTCTCTGCACCATCTACTACCCCCTGCTGCAAAGCCGTGTATAACTCTCCCCATGAAATCGGAGTCGGTGCACCTCCAAGTGAGCGAACTAAATTCATAGCCATCATACTTTCCTGCACCCTTATTTTTTGTCCTTCCAAATCAGATGGTTGGTGGATGGGTCTATCTTTGGTATAAAAGGACCTTTGTCCTGCATCAAAATACCCCAACCCTCTCAACCAATATTGTTCACTCTCAATAAGTAAGTCGCGCCCAATTTTGCTGTCTTGAACTTTATAAGCATGTTCTCTGCCTTTAAATATATAGGGCAGGCTCAATACTTTAATTTTTGGAGCAAAATTTTCCATAACAGCACCTGAAACTTTAGTCATTGCCAGACTTCCAATCTGTAATAATTCCAGGCACTGCCGTTCAGTCCCCAGTTGTTGACTGGGATATATGTCAATTTGTAATCTGCCATTAGATTTCTCTGAAATTCTTTCAGCCATATAAACCATGCCTTTGTGAACCGGATGTTGGAGGTTGAGTCCGTGAGCGAGCTTTAGGCGTTTGGTGCTTGATATTTCATTACAGGAAAGGAAACAGATTATTGAAAAGAATATGGAAAATGATTTTGTCATTTTTTGACTTTTGCTCAAGTAAGCTTTTGAAATGAAGTTAAATAATTTCTAAAAATTAAAATAATGCTTAGCATTGAAATAACAGATATTCTCAACCATTTTCCCAAGCCATTTTACATCATTCGGCAATTCCCCATTCTCGACATCCTTCCCAATCAAATTGCACAAAATCCTTCTAAAATATTCATGTCGAGGGAAAGATAAGAAACTTCGGCTATCTGTAAGCATCCCAATAAATCGGGAAAGCAATCCCATATTGGATAAAACATTTAATTGGGCTTCCATTCCATCTTTTTGATCTAAGAACCACCATGCAGAGCCCCATTGGATTTTCCCTGGAGTTTTTCCATCATTGAAATTTCCAACCATCGTAGCAAATAATTCGTTGTCAGCTGGATTCAGATTATATAAAATTGTTTTTGTTAGCTTTTCCTCCTGGTCAAGTCTATTTAAAAACAGGGACAGTTCAATAGCCTGTGGATAATCTCCAATGGAATCACAACCTGCATCCGCTCCAACTAATTTTTCCAATCTTGAATTGTTATTCCTTATTGGTCCAAGGTGAAATTGCATCGTCCAGCCTTTTTTATAATACATCCTGGCAAGAAAATAAAGCAAGGCTGATTTGTATTGAAGTGCTTCTGCCGGAAAAATAGAATTCCCTCTGAGCCGTTTTTGAAATACCCTATCTACCTCATTTTCTGTAAAATCAGCAGCATACATATGAGGTAAACCATGGTCAGCAATGCTAGCACCAAGCCTGTGAAAAAAGTCAATTCTTTCTTGTAAAACCTGAACTAAATCAAATAACGTTTCAATATTTGTATCAGCAACTTTTCCCAATTTTTCAATGATTTGAGGAAAGTGCTCTTGCTCTATCATGATGTATTTATCTGGTCGAAATCCAGGCAGCAGTTTAAAGTCAACTGTTTTTTCTGAAAATTTTTGATGAGATTCCAATGAGTCTGAAGGATCATCTGTGGTGCAAATCACTTCCACCTTCATCTTTTGCAAGAGTCCCTGAGTAGAAAATTCCGGTTTTTTCAATTGTTCATTAGCTGCCTCATAAATCCTATCAGCTGTTTCTGGTTTTAACAATTTTTCAATTCCAAAATAGCGTTGTAATTCCAAATGGGTCCAATGGTACAAAGGATTTCGCATGGTATATGGTACGGTTTCAGCCCATTTGATAAATTTGGATTTGTCATCTGCCTTTCCTGTAATAAAACTTTCATCAATTCCATTGGCGCGCATGGCTCTCCATTTGTAGTGATCACCATTTAGCCATACTTCAGTGAGGTTTTTGAAATTTTTGTCATTGGCAATTTCATCTGGTGGCAGGTGATTGTGATAATCAATAATAGGCATTTTTGCAGCATAGTCATGATAGAGCAATGCAGCTGTTTGGTTTTGTAGAAGGAAATTTTCGTTAAGGAAAGGTTTCATTGAAGATAGATGATTGAACAATATAATTTCAAAAAATGCTTTTTAGAATGCCCAATTCAAGACCACGTAATTCTGCAAGCCCTCTCAATCTCCCAATTGCAGAATAACCAGGATTGGTATTTTTATTAAGATCGTCCAACATTTTATGTCCATGGTCAGGTCGCATGGGGATTGAATCCGCTTTGTTTTGTTGTATTTCGCACAGTGCTTTCATGACTTCATACATATCCACGTCACCCTCTAAATGGTCAGCTTCGAAAAAATTTCCCAAATCATCTCTTTTGGTTGCTCTTAAATGAATAAAATTAATTTTCTCACCAAAGTCGCGAATCATTTTTGGCAAATCATTGTCTGGTCGAACACCAAAAGAACCTGAACAAAAACACAAACCATTATATTGGGAATCAACATTTCGTAGAATATATCCTACATCATCATAGGTACTTACTACTCTGGGCAATCCAAAAAGAGAAAAAGGAGGATCATCAGGATGAATGACCATCTTAACACCAGATGCTTCAGCTACCGGAATGATTGCTTTCAAAAAATAAATCAAATTTGCGCTAAGTTTATCAGCATCTATATTTTCGTAGCTATCAAGTATTGATCGAAATTTCTCAAGCGTTGCAATACCTTCAGTTGTTCCTCCCGGAAGTCCTGCAATGATATTCTGAGTCAAAAGCTCAATTTCTTTTTTCGTCATTTGCCGAAATCGATTTTCAGCATCTATCCTTTCCTGTTTTGTATAATCATCTAAAGCATTGGGTCTTTTCAAAATAAATAAGTCAAAAGCGGCAAAAGCTGCCTTTTCAAATCGTAGCGCCATAGAACCATCAGGCATAGGATATTCCAGGTCAGTTCTCGTCCAATCTACAACTGGCATAAAATTGTAGGTAATAATTGAAATTCCACTTGCCCCTATATTTCGAATACTCTGCTTGTAATTCTCGATGTAGGCTAAAAAGTCCCCTGACTGGCGTTTAATATCTTCATGAATGGGTACACTCTCCACTACTGACCATTCCAAACCAATATTTTCTATCTCCTCTTTACGCTTTTTTATTTCCGAAAGGGTCCAGATTGCTCCATTTGGAATGTGGTGTAATGCAGTCACCACCGCAGTGGCCCCCGCTTGTTTGACATCCAAAAGACTTACAGGGTCATTGGGTCCATACCAGCGCCATGTTTGTTTGAGTTTCTTCAAAGTTCAGGAAATATTTTAAACACCAGAAAAAGCACTAAATCCTCCATCAACCGGAACAACAATACCAGTAATAAAACTAGAGGCATCACTACACAACCATAAGACTGTACTTATCAGCTCTTTAGGTTCTCCAAATCTTTTCATGGGTGTTTGGTCAACAATCGTTTGTCCACGTTCAGTCAAAGTACCATCTTCATTGGTAAGCAATCGTCTATTTTGTTCCGCAAGAAAAAAACCAGGTGCAATAGCATTTACTCTAATACCTTCTCCAAATTTATTTGCCATTTCAACAGCCATCCATTTTGTAAAATTATCAATTGCTGCTTTTGAGGCTGAATATCCAACAATTCTTGTAAGTGGCAATTGTGCTGCCATTGAGGAAATATTGATGATACAACCAGATTTTTGCGCTGACATCCGTTGTCCAAAAACAATGGTAGGAAGCACTGTGCCATTAAGATTTAAATCATGGACTTTTGAAAATTCCGCTAAATTCAAATCAAAAATGCTTTGGTTAGGCATTATGGTTGCCCCCTTTCTATTACCCCCGGCGGCATTGATCAGAATATCAATATGCCCCCATTTTTTGAGAACCTTATTCTTGGCATTTATCAATTGGTCTTCGTCCAATACATCTGCAATCAATGCCAGTGCTTCTCCTCCAAGGATTTCCAATTTAGCAATTTTCTTTTCCACTTTGTTAGCTGTTCTACCCAATATTCCAACCTTTGCCCCTGCATTAATAAGACCTACCGCAATTGCACTTCCCAATACACCAGTTCCCCCAGTTATAATGGCAACTTTATCCTTTAAATCAAACATTGGATTTTTTTCAATTAAGTTCCTGTTCATAATTATGTATAAGTTATTTCGAGATTATTTTTTTATCAAGGGAGGCGAAAAACGCAGTCATAGCATAGCTACGGCGAGTATTTTCAACGATGCTTGATTAGAAAAGAAGTCGAAATAGCTATGCAATAATTGTGAACAGGAACTTAAAACTGAAAAGTAGTTAAAATTCTATTACTTGCAGTTAAAAACATTGTAATCGGAAATTCTTAAAGCTGACTGTGAGCGGTCGGGTTTTCCCAAAGGGACAAGTGTAACCCGACGTGCCAGGGTGTGAATGAAACCATTGGTGGAATCATTAGTTGCAATAGGTTGGATTACACCTGTCCCCTTGGGAAATCCAACTGCTCCCTTACGATTTAAATGTGTAGCGCATTTTTCTCCTTCAAAAATATTTCCGCCATCATACATCTCGCACTTCCCCCACCATATGTTTCAATAATTGGAATTGGGCTATGTAAAATTTTGGTATGCGCTTGAATTCTGGAGATTTGATGCTTGGAAAGCGAATGATATGCCTGAGAAGACATCACCAAAAAGGTTTCGTCCTTATTATTTCTAACTTGAAGCATATTGCCAGCAAAGGCATTCATCTGGGAAATAGAAATTTCAATAACCTCCTTTCCTACCCTGGCAAAATAAGATTTAAGCCTATTCAAATCTTCTACCTTTTTAATGGTTCCAAGGCAAATGACTACAAAGGATTCACCCAATGCCATCATCACATTCGTATGATAAATGTCCTGATCATTTTCATCTACAGCCTTAAATATAATGGTCTTGTAACTAAACCTTTTCGAAAACTCATTCAAAAGTGCTTTGTCTGTTCTTGGACTTACACAAGCCAGTACACTCCTATTTGAATGGTCAAATATCATACTTCCTGTTCCTTCCAAATACTGATTTTTTTTCTCATATTCTTCGAAATGGATTCTTTGCTCAATATGAAATTGTTCTCCTATTTGCTTTAAAAAATCTTCAGACCGTTCTAATCTTCGTGTTTTGGAAAACATTGGATAAGTAATGACCCTACCTGATTGATGAAAGGTTACCCAATTATTGGGAAATACAGAATCTGTTTTTATTGGTTCTCTGGGTTCCTCTCCAACAATTACATTCACCCCCACTAAACGCAATTTTTCTACAAACATATCAAACTCGATAACAGCAGCCTGACTTATTTCTTTGGATGTAAGTTTTTGGTCATTTATTTGAAAAGCATTAGTCTCAGCTGTTTCAGGATTAAACCCAAAATTGGCGGGTCGTACCATGAAAATATTGTTGGTCGTATGGCGTAATGCGGAAACGAGCATTATTTTGATTTTGGTTCTGTTATTGATTATTTCGTCAGAATGAATTTTGGAGTAAATATAGAAATAGGACGGTTATAATGGTATGATTTTTTAAAGGAATGGTACTGTAATTGCCTGCTTGCCGATTATAAAATCATAAGGCAGAAGAACATATTATGATTTTTTTTAACACATATTGGTAACAAAATGAAATAAAAATGGATTTATAAATAAAAAATATTATACTTTGGAACAATATTTGAAACTATTCAAATGTTTTTATGATTAACAATCAAAAAGAAACAAATACATTTTTAAACACATATTATAAATAATGTTTTATAATTCTGTTTTTCTCAATGTGGAATTTTTAGAGTCGGACTTTCGACTCTTGAGCAAGTCCGACTCTTTTTTAACCAGAAAAATAAATATTGATTTCTGATAAATGTTGCAATTAGTTTTTAGGTTTTCAAAATGTAGATGAGATAAAAATTAAAATCATAAACTAGCAACAATAACCCAGTACCTGGTGCATGATGAACTATTATCCAGAAACAAGTAAAACAAACATACAATACGAAGAAAATAACTCCTAATCCAATATCTGTTAAGAGCAAAATTCATTTCAAACACCTGAACTCAAAACACTAATAATAAGGCTTATTTGGCGAAGGACTTTCAGTTTTTGGTCTGCCTGACTGGTATTCCAACCTGATTGAAATAGCCATTATTATATCACAAAGAGATAGTCTTTCACCACCCTATAAGAGAACACTCGGTAAAGGCTAACCAAAACTAGATTTTAGAACATGAGAAAGTTGCTTTCACTCCCCACTATTATTGCTGCTACTACTATTATTATTTTGGTTGGAGCCGTAGTATACTTGTCTGGTTCAGTTGATGAGCTTGGCACAAACCTCGAAAAAACACAGCTAAAACTTCAGGAATCAGAAGCTGAAGTAATTGAATTGACAAAAGAAATTGACCTACTGCAAGACAGCATTTCCACATTAAATACGCGTATTGAAGACCTCGACAAAACCCTTAAAGAGCGAAACATTTTAATTAAAGAATTGAATGGAAAGATCAAACGTCGTAACAAGCTGATCAAAGATTTGAAGGTTGAAATCGCTTCCTTATATGAAAAAGGAAATGTAGATAGTCAGAAAATAAAGGAATTACAGGCTGAAATCGAAACGATTGGTGGACAGCTAATGGAGATTCAGGAAGAAAAGGAAAAGTTGAAAAACGCCGTTCCCCAATTGGAAAAGAAAAAAGAAAAAATTCAGAAAAAAACCGACGACAATACCCGATGGAATGACATCATGACTAACACAACGGTCGCATTTAATAAAGTGGTATTAAAGAAAAAGAAAACCAAAGGGGCTGATATTTCCAGCATAAAGCAAAAAGATAAAAACTGGAAGTTTACCCAAATCAATTTCAACATTGATCATCCAAATTCCGAATTGATAATTGGAAAAGAATTTAGATTGAAAATCAAGGATTTGGATAATGACAAAACACTTCCAATAAATGAGCGAAACAACAAATTTCCCGATAGTAATGTTGGAAAGGCAGGAGAGAAATTTGTTTACAACGGCGCTCCTATTGAAGTGAATTATTTCAACAGCCAGGTAAAAGAAGGTATGAATTATGAAATTCAAGTTTTCTTCCTGGAAAATGGCAAAGCCTTTCTGCTCAAAAATTCGAAACTACGAATCATTGAAAATGGAAAAGTTTTGTCGCCTTAATTCGGAAAGCCTTTATCTCAATAGAAGTTATTAGTAAGGGCGGTGACCTCGGTCACCGCCTTTTTTATTTTTTTACATTTGCTGTAATTCAACACTTTCTTATGAAATACAGCCTTTTCCTTTTTTGTACCTGTTTCCTGATTTTTGCCTGCCGTGATGAAAAGCCAGTTTTACTTTGTGAAATCGCCAAGCACTCCAATATTCCCATTGGAGCTCCCCAATACAGCGATGTCTGCCTTTCGAGCAGATGGGAACGTCCCAGAGATGAAAGTGATACCTTAGATACTTTCCGGGCATTAAAACAATTTCATGCTACCAGACTTAGCTGGATTTATACCACAAATGCTGAATTCCTCAAGAAAGTAAGTGACTTGGGTTATAAAGTCCAGGTAACAATGACTCCGACGTTGGTAGATTTACCATTTGGTAGTGGAGAAAGAAAATTGGGTCGGGTCACCAAAAAAGATGGGAGCAGGGCAACTGCACCCTGGATGTTAAGCTGGGAAGGATGGTGGGGTTGTGTCAATCATCCCGAATTCCAAAAAATATATTGGGAACATTTAAAAGTTGCCTTGGATGCAGGAGTGACCGATTTTCAGGTAGATGATCCAGCAATGGCTTCTGTTTTAGTCAGAAATGAATGGGAAGATGTTTGCCATTGTGATTATTGTAAAGAAAAGGCAAGCAATTTGGGGAAATCTGTTGGTGAGATACAAGAAGCTTCTACATTGGAATTTCATACCATCATGAAACAAAAAGCTGAGAAACACGCTGGCCGACCGGTACCCTTTTCCTGCAATAATTTTAGGGGCGATTGGGAATTATTTCCGCATGATTTTTTTGACTATGGCATTGCAGAAGCTCCAGTTAGGAGGGGCAACCCCGAATATATATATGCCGCATTGAGAGAAACGAGAAAAAGAGGAAAAGCTCAAGTGTTTTCCTATGTATCCGATAGAACCTGGATGATTCAAAAAGTTTTGGCATCAACATATGCCTCAGGAGGCAATCTTCTGGTTCCATGGGATGTCTGGCGGGGAGGAGGGAAACCCAGATATTTTGGAAAAACAAAAGATTTTGCCAATTATTTTGGTTTTGTACATGCTGTTTCAGAATGGCTTGAAGGGTATGAAGATGCTTATTATACGAGTACTCAAATAGATGAGCGGTTCCTTGATAGATCTTCTATACCAATATATTTTTCAGCATATCGAAGAAATATGCATGCTTACATTCGGGCAAAACCAAATGAGCATAATTCACCTGTAGTCATTCATCTGGTAGACTGGGAAATCCCAAATGTAGATGCTTGTGAAATCAACCTAAATGAAAAGTTCTTTTTTGAAAATGGGATTGGAAGCCTGAGTCTGATACAACCAGTTGAGTTTGAACCTTCGACCCACTTAACTGCTTTAGAATCGAATGATTATACAGGATATAAAAATGAAAGTGAATTGATTTTTAGTCTTAGTAATGAAACTGTTACTGTGATTATCCCAAAACTAGAATTTCATTGGGGACTCTTAATAGTCTATCCCAAAAAATAAGTCGAAAAACACCATCACGATGGAACAGAAACCTATATTGTGCACTCAATGAGCAACTCTAAATTATTTTATGTCCCTAATTCAAAAAATTAAAGGCTTTTCAGAAAACAACCCAATCTCAGAGCAACAGTATAAGACTTCACTTACTATTATTGGCCACTTTTTCTTTTTAACCTATCTCCTATTCTCTCTCATTTTTTACAAGGAAAGACTTTTGAATTTTGACTCCGCCTACTATACTTTCCACCTGATCTTTCACGAGGACTATTTTATCATCCACAACCGAACGATAAATTATTTTACCCAATGGCTTCCCTTAATTGCTATCGAAAATGAATGGTCATTGAAAACAGTTTTGTTGCTCTATTCTTCTGCCTTTATGCTGCTCCATTATTTGGTATTTAATCTAATTGTTCACTTAATAAAAAATGTAGAAGCAGGAATTTTCTTTGCACTGGCTTTGTGCCTGACTATGCGATATAAATTCTATACAGGAATTTCCGAAATCACAGCCACATTGGCATTTGTAGCACTTTTGATTGCTTGGCTGACCAAAAATCAATTTCGTTTTTCAAAATTACCTGTATGGGCTGATTGGGGAATTGCCTTTGGAATAATATTATTGGTTTACACAGGACACCCATTAGCCATCTGGTTGGTTTTGGTTTTTGTTGGATTTGATATGTTATATAATCAGCGATGGAAAGAAAAGTATTATTGGATTTGGTTGGGAGCAGTGTTGATTTTATATGCCTATCGTTTTTTGGCAATTCAGGAAGGGAGTTATGAAGAAGGGCAAATGAGCCGGCTGGAAAACGCTCAGGCTGTTTTATCGAACTATGACCATTATGAGGTTTACCACATTATCAAATGGTTTTTTCAAAGAGAATATGCACTTCCCTTTGTTTGTTTTTTAGGAACTATTTTCTGGATGTTGAAAACAAGAAAACCGCTTTCTGCCATTTACATTTTCGGAGCAGCTTTTGCACAAGTCATCATTGTTTTAATTCATCAGTCCTATTTACGAGGCAGGATTTATTATATGATTGATGGTTATCTGGTATACATAGGGGTAATTTGGGCAATGGCTATTTTTTTGGTCTTATTGAAATCTGAATTTCGGAAACTGAGCCTGATTGTAATTATCATATTGTTAAGTTTTAGTGTAGACAGGATTTATAAAAAGCATGATTTTTATACTCAAAGACTGAATTACCTAGATAAAACTATCGAAATGCATGCTACACAGGAACAAAGAAAATTCATCATTCCACCCAAGTATTTTAGCTGGAGCAATATGTGGGTTCCTTCCATCATGAGTTTGGAAACTTTAATGCTCTCGGCTGTTGAAGATCCGAAGCATGCTGCAGTCTTGCACGTACCAAAATATGAGGAAAAAATTGAAAATTTAATTAGGAAGGAAAAATTGATTTTGGGCTCTATGCCACATGTGACCCATAAGCGATTGCCAAAGCATTATTTCGATATGCCAGCACATGAGTATTTGGAGATTAAAGAAGTGGCTTGGCCTCAGGACAAATAGTCGTCAATCGCCAAACTTTGTTTTGTGTTTATTCTTTCCTTTTCCGTTTAATTTATAAATCCGGAGTCCAGCGAATAAAACTGCAAAAACGCCAATCAACCAATACCCCATATTGCTTTTTTCTTTTAATTCTAATGCCTCCATATTCCCTAGGGGAACAAACCCTGCCCAAAATCTTGGATGACATCTCATATCTGAATGCTGTTTTTGGATATAGCTAAGTTTTGCAGAACGTAGGGCATGGTCTTTTGTATCTCCTTTTTTCAGGTTTTTATAAAATATTTCCATGATTTCTGCAGTCGGTTTATCATCTATACTCCAAAGTGTAGTAATAATACTTTTTGCACCAGCATAAAAGAATCCTCGTGCAAGACTGATGATTCCTTCTCCTCTAAGTAGTTCCCCAACTCCTGTTTCACAAGCACTTAACACCACCATATCTGCCTGTAAATCTAGGTTGTAAAGGTCTTTAACATAAAGCAATTCATTTTCAATAGAGTCTTTGATTTCGTAGAAGGCCAAGAAAGAATAATCGCTTGATTGGTCATTGGATTTCCCATGAGTTGCCAAATGAATTATTTGAAAATGAGAAGCCGTGTCCAAAAAACGATTTTCGGTTGCCATTGAATCTAAAAACTGGCTTCCATCCATCAATTCAGCAATCGCTTTCACTTCGGGAATATTGTATTCTAATGCCCCTAACTCATAGGTTCGACTACCAGCTGGGCTTGCTGCAAGGATGGTATCAAATCTTGGTGCAAAACCCAAAAACTGTTTTCCAGGTTTATTTATGCCTCCTAAACTCATCTCCTTGTGTAAAAGCGCGGAATAGCTATAACTTATTGAATACTTATTGATTAAATACGGAAATGATTGGAAAGTATTGTTTTTTTCGGGTGCTGCTGTCAGTAGTGCTTCAAAAGGTAAATGTCCTAACATTCCTCCCGGAACTATTATTAGCTTTTTCCCTGCTAATAATTGACTGACTGGCACAAATAGAAGTTCATATAATTCATTGGCGAGGTTTACATATTTCTGATTAAGGTAGGCAATATCTTCTCTTAATGGATTGTAAAAAATGATGCTATTTCGAAACTCCTCCACCCATGCCTCCAATGGAAAGAGTTTAGGAATATATTCCATTGCAAAAGAATCTGTGGTAATGACAAAAACAAAAATATGATCATCTCCAACAAAATATTCAACAAAAGCTTCATCTCCTTTTAATAAGTCATTTTGAATTTCTGATACAGGAATGGTTTGGGAAGCGTATTTCAATTCATAATATTTGGGGTATTCTTTCTCAAACCTATCCATCAATACGAAATAACTTTGTTTCAGTTCGAATATTTTGTTATTCCAATCATTTATTTTGGACTGATTGGCTTCCTTTCCTTTTTGCTCTTCATTGAATCGTTTTCGCTCATAGAAGGCAATATCTACTTTTAATTCATGTTCTTGTTCTAAAAGCTTCTGTGGAATGTCAGCATAACGCTCAGCCTGTGTTTTTTGTACGGATTCCTGTAACAATATATTATTGCTCCTTTCTGCATATTCAAAAGCTCTATGTAATAAATCATCGTCTTTATTCCACTGGTGCAATTGGTGGCAAACGGCAATAGCCCCCTCATAGGTATTAAAAAAGTTATCCAATAATATTTGCTTTGAACCACCTTCCTGAAAACCTGTTTTTAAAAATTCAAGCACTTTAATGCATTGGTCAAATAACAGTTCAGCTTCTTTTAAATCTTCAATATTCTTTCTAAGCGTATACAATTTAACTAGCATGTTTGCCTTTTCCGATAAAAAATCTGCCAGTAAATCTGGGGCAAAATGCCTTCCAGGGTTCTCGAAATCCACATCCTTGTAATGAATACTTTTTAACCCACGGTCAAAATATTTCCTTGCTTCATTAAATTTCCCCTGATTTGTAAAACAAGAAGCGATTTGAACCTGAAAACTGGCAATGCGATCAGGATATTCATGTTTTTTTTGTTCAAAATAATCCAATGCCTTTTGGTAATATTCCATTGCCAAATCATATTGCCATTGTTTGAAATAGCAATCACCAATATTCGCATACCCATCCCCAGTGGCAGCATTAAATCCTGGAAAAGTTTTTTTCCGAATTTCCATAGCTTGATTCAAATAATTCAAGGCTGTGGGAAATTCTCTTAATTGTGCATAACAATTTCCAATATTATTGTAGAATGGAGCTAATTGGGGGTGTTCAGTACCAAAGTTACGTTCAATTATACCTGCACCTTTATTGTAGTACTCCAAAGCTTTCTCATATTGTTGAAGGCTGTTGTAACAACTTCCCAAATTATTGTAATTGGGAGCTAACTTTGGATGAGATTCATCTAATCTTTTTAGCTTTATAGCCAGGGCATTGTCATAAAAGACAATTGCTCTTGCATAATCCTGCATCAATTTGTAACAGATCCCTATATTGTTATAGGTGGATGCAATAGTCAGGTCGTTTTTCCCAAATATTTTGATACCAATATCCAGCGCTTTTTTATAGTAATCCAGTGCCTTTTTATAATTCTGTTTGACATAATAACAAATGCCTATATTATTGTAGCAATTGGAAAGCAGGGGAAAATTTTCACCCCCTAAACTAAGCGCAATTTTTTCGGCATTTTCATACTGAAGTAAGGCTAAATCGTAATTCTTCAAATAATAATTAGAAATGCCTACATCAATATATAAACGAACCACCAACTCATCTTTATCTGCAAATTTTTCTTCTGTATATTTCAATGACTCTTTAAAAGTCAATAAGGCCGCTTCATACAATCCCATATCTAACAAGATGCCGCCTTTATTCCTTTCCAATTGGATTTTCAACCTGGGAAAATTGAATTGCTCTCTTTCATAAGATTCTAGCGCCAGATTCGTTATTTCAAAAGCTTTATTGTAGTCTCCTTGTTCCTTTAAAGTTACTCCTTCGTTTAACAATCTCATAAGGGCACTAGTATCAACTGTTTCCTGCCCCAAAATGGTGGAGTAGGAAAAAAGAAGAACCAGGGGACAAAGCATATAAAGTCTCATGTCGATGTGCTGCTAGGATTGTCGAATTTGTATGGTCTGTTGGTGGAAAAAATTGGTTGTTCGGACAAAGATTGTAAAATGTAATGGAAAATAAAATGAAGCCCTGAAAGTCGGTCTTCACTTATGCACTTTTTTCTTATTATTGCACGGCGAATTTTAAACCTAAAGCGCTCAGAAATCAGACCGTCTTGCTGGAAAGATTTTCACTATCAAAATGAAATCTTTTTAATTGTAAAACGATCTGGGAACTGACATAGAAATGGTTTGATCAAAAAGTGGTCAAACTACTCATTCACAACAAAATATGAAAATCAACATCTTTATTGCCCTTTTCTTATCAATTGGATTTCAAGGACTTGTGGCACAAGACGATAATTTTTACGAAGTAAATACCATTCAAGACATCAATATCACATTTGATGTAGAAAACTGGATGAATGACCTCGACTCATTGCGGTACAATGGCGATGGGCTGCTTTTAGGAAATGTGGAAATTAACGATCAAAAGTTCGAAAATGTAGGCATTAGATATCGCGGAAGTAAATCATTTACCCCAGGTTCAAAAAGAAATGGTTTGCATTTGAAATTGAACTACATTAATAAGGATCAAAATATTCAGGGATATGCAACCATAAAATTATCAAAGGCCTTGAGAGATCCAAGCATGCTCCGAGAAGTGATGTCATACGAAATCGCAAGAAAGTACATGCCTGCACCTAAAGCAAATTATGCAAGAGTCAACATCAATGGAACCTATTATGGACTTTTTGTAAATGTTGAAGCCGTGGGGGAAAAGTTTTTGAATGAACAGTTTGGTTCAAGCGACAATTCTTTTTTTAAAGCAAATCAGAATGCAGGGTTAAATACTCCTGCTGGTTGCAAAAGTAAGATATATGGCTCTCTGGAACATGAAGACAATGTCGATTGTTTGCTAAATAATTTCGAAAAAATCTCAGAGCATGGTTGGGATGATTTACAGGAACTTACCCTTTATTTGAATAAGAGAACCGAATCAGTAAGTAAGGTTTTGAATGTAGATCGCACCTTGTGGATGCTTGCCTTCAACAATGTATTGGTAAACTTAAGTAGCTATTCTGGGCAAAGCAGTGTCAATTATTACTTGTACAAAGATGATTCTGGTCAATTTAATCCAATTATTTGGGACTTGAATTTGTCTTTTGGCAGTTTCAAAAATACTGGAGTTGGTTCTGATGAAAAATTAAAAGGCTTACAAGAACTCGACCCATTACTACACTCCACCAATGGTCGCAAACCTTTGATTAGCAAATTGTTAAACAATGAAACTTATAGAAAAGCCTACTTGTCTCATTTGAAGACCATTTTGACAGATAACTTTTCAAATGGAGATTATGAAAAACGAGCTGAAGAATTACAAAATTTGATAAAAGCGGATTTCGAAAAAGATCCAGGACAAAGGTATACAGCTACAGATTTTGGTAACAGCATGACCAAAACCATTGGAAAAAGAAGTAAAATCCCGGGCATCAAAGAATTGATGTCAAAAAGAGCCAAATTCCTTTCCAAGCATCCTTCAGTTGCAGTTTTTCCTCCAGAGGTTTCTGGAGTGAATGTAATTGGGCGCCCACAATTTTCCAGTACTCCAGTCACTACATTCAGAGTTACCGCACAGGTGACCAATTTTCCAAAAAGAGTGAAATTGATGTATCGTCTAAGTGGATCCGGCAATTATGAAGAAGTAAATATGTACGACGATGGTCAAAATAATGACGGAGCATCCGGGGATGGAACCTTTGGTGCTACCATCGTACCACAAAATGGAGAAAAAATGATTGAATACTATATTGTTGCCGAAAATGCAACCCTTTTGGGTTATAGCCCCTCTAACTATATGTGGGAAGTTCACAATACAACCCTTGAAGCATTGAATAAGTAAAGATGTGTATAGTGTTCAGGTGTTCCTTTTAAAAAAATCAAAATTGGGTGAACACTTGAATACTTAAACACCTGCTTCAATCCGAAGGATTCCTGTGGAAAGGAGTCCCAATGGGAAACACAACAAAAATAGTCATGAAAAAACTGCATGTCCTTTTACCCCTGATTATTCTCACCAGTACACTATCTGCACAAGCACCTGATCTTTACGACATTACTCACATTCCAGAAATCCGAATTCAATTTGAGGATGAAAATTGGGCAGAAACGCTTGATCAATTAAAGAGAGATGGAGAAAAAGAGCGCTTACCTGCCACTGTTAGTATTGATGGCGAAGTATTCCAGGATGTAGGAGTCCGTTATAAAGGTAATAGCTCCTATTTCAATGTCCATAAATCAGGCTCCAGTAAACTTCCCTTTAACATTGAAGCCAATTTCAAAGATAAGAAACAGCGATTTCCGGGCGGTTATGAAACACTGAAACTATCCAATATCTTCCGGGATCCAAGCTTCGTAAGAGAAGCCCTTTCCTATGAAATTGCACGTCAATACATGCCCGCCCCTAAATGCAATTTTGCAAAAGTTTATGTCAATGAAAAATATTTAGGTCTTTACAATAATACTGAATCTATTGATGATGGCTTTTTGGAAAAACATTTTGGTAGTCATAAGGGCAATTTTTTCAAGTGTGACCCTGAATGGCGTGCAAAGCAAAGAGAAGGATGCCCTGAGGGAGAAAAAGCTTCCTTGATGTATTTGGGAGATAATCCAAATTGTTATTCCAATTACTACGAGAAAAAATCCAAAAAAGGATGGACCAACCTGATCAGGTTAATCGAGGTATTGAAAAAAGACCCTAGTAATGTAGATACCCTGTTAAACATTGACCATGTACTTTGGATGCATGCATTCAATAATGTTTTGGTTAATCTGGATAGTTATACCGGGCGTTTAAGTCATAATTATTATTTGTATAAAACGCCTGATGGACTATTTACTCCACTTTTATGGGATATGAATTTATCCATTGGAGGTTTTCGATTTGACGGTGTAAGTCCAAGAATGCTCACAGATGAAGATTTACAGACACTGAGTCCTTTTATACATTATAAAACCAAAAATGCCAAGCGTCCTCTGATTGTGAATTTACTTGCCATTCCACTTTACCGCAAATTGTATATTGGGCATGTAAGAACCATTTTGAATGATAATTTTTCAAACGGAAAATATTTTGAAAGAGCCCAAGAAATTCAACAAATAATTGATTCAGAGGTAAATGCAGATGGTAATAAATTGTATGATTATGCTGGGTTTCAAAAAAACCTTACCAAGACGGTTGAAGCAGGACGTTCCAAAATTATCGGTATTCAGGAATTGATGGAGAAACGAGTAGAATACCTATCCAATCATAAATTATTGCAAAAAGCCCCACCTCAAATTTCAAAAGTAGCGCATTTAAAATTTGGAGAAGATTTGGCCATTCAGGCAACTATTGATTTTGCAGAAAGGGTTTATACTTTCTATCGGTATAGTAAAAAAGAACCCTTTAAAATGCTTGAAATTTACGATGATGGAAGTCATAATGACGAATTGGCAGATGATGGAATTTGGGGGAATTACGTTGAATATCGTCCAGGCATGCAGTATTATATTGTTGCGGAAGGAGAACGACTCGCTATGTGTTCTCCAGAAAAGGCTTCATTCGAATTTTATGAAGTGACTGATTAAAATTAGGCCTTTGGCGGGATTTTGATGAACATTTTTCTGCTCCCATCAATGTATATAAAAACGCGGAAGATTTTTATCAACAGGCTTCTGCCAAAAACTTCATGCCCAGTATTACCATACCCACTTTACTCGTAAATGCTCAAAATGACCCTATTCTGACTCCAAGCTGCTCCCCTTCAAAAATGTGTTCAACACATCCAAATGTTTTTTTGGAAACCCCAAAACAAGGGGGACATGTTGGCTTCATGCTTCCCCGTAAGGCATATACCTGGTCAGAAATTAGAGCTTATGAGTTTGCCAATTCTGTTTTGTAAAATTCAGATTCCTTTTTAACTTGCCTTGCGAGATAAAGTGGTTTTGGAAATTTGAAAAACTTCACGACCACTCAATGTCTCATATTCTCACAATCTCAAACTCTATTAGTATGTCATCAAATAAACGACGAGCCAGAATTGCTGCAAAAAACAAAAAAGCAGAAAAGAAAATCATTAAAACCATTTTAATCATTGTGGCAATCATGATGGTTTTGTTGTTTTTGCTATTTGTCAATTTTTAACATTTAATATTAAATCTTGAAAAAAGGGACAATTCACTGTTCAAAAACTTCACCTCTCCTTTAAAGCCTTTTTTTTAATCGGTTCAGCCATTCTAATACTGTAATGGTTTGCTATGTTAATTGATTAAAGATTAGAACGTATGTTCATTTTCCAAATAAGCCATGACAACATCCGCAGGTTTGCTACAAGTATTTGAGTATCAATTTCTTTATGTTGGAAAACAACTAACAGTTGAACAATTTGAGCAATTGGCTTCTTTTTCGGAAAAGCATCATTCCAAATATTTCTCTTTAATTCACAATGGAATCAGGTTCTCTCATTATGTTGGGGCAATTCAAGTTGGTAATTTGACAATTGAAATCTTGCCTAAGGCAGATAAAATCTCCACAGCAGATAAAAGACTGTGGCAAAGTGTACTCCTGGATATGCTTCGTCAATGTAATTTAATTAAATTGGATACCTTGACATCAGCAAATTTGAGCTTAAAATCAAACTCTCTTTTGGACTATTATTATGAGGTATTTGTAAAGGAGGTTGAAAAGTTAATGCAGGAAGGATTTATAAAATCATATCACCGAATAGAAACCAATTTAAAAGTATTGAAAGGTCGATTAATCCTGCCCAAGCAATTGCGGAAGAATCCATTTCATAAAGAAAGGTTTTTTACAAACCATGAGCAATACAATTTCAATCATAAGCTTAATCAAATCATTCACAAGGCTTTACACATTTTAATATACCTGGTAACTGATCCTGATTTATCTTTTAAAGTTCAAAAATTAATAACTTATTTCCCTCCGATAGCAGGTTATGAATTTTCAGAAAGGGATTTTCAAAACCTCCTATACAATCGCCAAACCATTAGGTACCAAAATGCAATTGAAATTGCTCGTATGCTGATTTTAAAGTATAGACCTGACATTCGTGGGGGGAAAAACAATCTTGTCGCTATTTTATTTGATATGAATTTGTTGTTTGAGGAATATGTATTTCGACAACTTAAAAAACTTCAAAACGAAGATCTTATCGTGAAGAGACAACAACAAAAAGCTTTTTGGAATCGTCGTTATTTAAGACCAGATATTTTACTGAATTATAAAGGTAAAAACATGATAATAGATACTAAATGGAAGGCTTTGAAAAAAGTCATGCCTGGTATGGAAGATCTGCGACAAGCCTTTGTTTACAATCAGTTTTTTAATTCAGAAAAATGCGTTCTGGTTTTTCCCAAAATTTATGAATTAAGTGATATGGAATCCATCCCTTTTGAAAATCTTAATGGAAAAAATGCCTGCCAAATTTGTTTTGTGGATGTTTTGAAAAATAAAAAACTTGATAAAGACCTAGGAACCAAGCTTTTAGCAAGAATCTAATTTTCTTTTTCAAGGACTACTCTGGCTGGGATTCCCTCAACTCCGTTTACCTTTAAAGGCAAACAAAACAACTTATAAATTCCAGGATCGACTTCTAACAAATTTAAAGTTTCAATAATCACTACCTCATTTTCCAGTAAAATCTGATGCGTATCTGGAGGATCGTTGAAAAGTTGAATCGAATGGTAATCAATCCCCACTAAATGAATTCCTTTTTCAACTACCCAACTTGCTGCCTCAGGCGCTAATGCGCAAAAATCCGGTTGAAATTTATGGAACGGATTTTTCCAATGTCGGGAATTATCCGTTTTAAACAATAGTTTTTTTATCCCATTGGGCAGCCCTATTTTTTCCAAATCCTCTGCTGTGATTTTATTCAAGCCTCTGCAATCCAAAACAACACAATCTCCAATCAATTTTCCCATTGAAATCTCATTGGTCGTTTTTCCTCCTGGCACGATATGCAAAGGTGCATCAATATGGGTACCAGAGTGAACATCAATATCCAATCTGGAGACATTCCAACCACCTTTTTCAATGGTCATTAAAGGGGAAATATTGATACCATGGCTTTCTGGCCACACGGGAAGTTTGGGGTCTAATGCTACTGAGATATCAATATAAATGGGCATATTATCCAAATTAAAAAACACAAATATGACAATAGAATTGGAAAACAGCTTCATTTTTTTTCAAACTGTCCATTCCGTAAATTAATCCCAGTGTACAGATAAGCCTTTAAACTGCAAATAAAATCAGTCCACCCAATGGTCTGCTGCAAAGCCTTTTGAATACCCTCTTCAGAATGATCAAAGGGACCATCAGTGATGCTAATCTGGGTTTGATTTTTTCCTTTGGACTGTAAAGCTATTTCAACAGTCGTTTTTTGACCTGTAGCACTCCATCGAAATGAAATCATATGAGGTGCTTTGATTTTCAAAACTTCTGACTGGAATTTAGCTCCAAAATCATCCCATTCCCAATTGACTACCTTTCCTTCAATTAGATCTGAATCAGATCTTGTAGTGAAATAATTGGAGATTTGCTCTTTGTCAACAATGGCATGATAAACCTGCTCAATAGGCTTCAGGATGGAATAACTAACCTGTGCATTTAAAGATTTCATTGTATCAAAATTTATTTATTTCTTCTCAAAATATCCTTTCAATCGCTCTTTGATAAAATAATTCCAACCTCCTACCCCACTTTCCCGCTGGAATTCAGGAATATCTTGTGGAAAACGATACCCTTCAGCTGCAGTCACTCTTAACAAGGTCTGGTTGCCCTCATCAAAAAGTTCCCAGGTCGTAAAGGACCTTGCATCAAAACCTTTAAATCGCCACGAATAGGTCAATTTCTGTAAAGGGACAACCTCTGTTACTTTCCAGATGTGGAAAAAATCCCTGCTGGGTGCCTTCACGTTGAAACTTGTTTCAAACCCAACTTCAGCGCTGAAGTCGGGGATATTATCAAAAAACCATTGTCTCATTTCAGAAGCATTTGTAATGGCATCCCACACTTCCTGTGTGGTAACGGGAAATCTTTCGTCGTTACTAAATATGCTCAGTTATGTGAGGAAAAACTAAATAAAACATAATGTAAGCCATAAGTAAGGTCAAAAGCAAATTCAGTGTTTGACCGCATAGATATAAAATAAGAGGCTTGCCGCCTGTAAAATGCTTCTTCAATTCTTTAAAATTTGTGGAAAGGCCAATACTAACAAAAGCTAGACAAAACAACCAGCCGCGCATATTTTTTGTAAACCCTCGTATCACCCCCTGATCAATCATAGTATAGGCTTTGGAGTCTCCCAATCCTTCATATATAATTGAGAATAAGATAGATGCCCCAATAAATCCCAGGATAAACTTTGGAAATCTTCTCCAGATTTCTCCCCAACCAACTTTAGCTTTTCCTTTTTTCTCCACTTTGGTTGCAAAATAAATTGCCACACCAAAAGCAATTAGCCCTATCAAAACGTTTTGAATCATTTTGATGGTGGCAGCTACATTCAATGCATCATCTCCTAAAAAAGCCCCCGCTGCGACCACAGCTCCAGTGGCATCAATCGTCCCTCCAATCCAGGCACCTCCAAGGATCTCAGGCATACCCACCCAATTGATAAAGGCAGGCAATACAATCATCATTACAGATGTAAAAACCATACTCAATCCTATAGCCAAAGTCAATTCTTCCTTGCTAGCTTTACAGGCAGCTGCAGTCGCAACAGCAGCTGAAACTCCACAAACAGACATATCTGCCGAGATCGTCATATTGAGTGTTTTAGAGCCTATTTTTAAGACTTTTTGACCAAACCAATAAGTTGTAATCAAAACGATAGGTGTAACGACCCAAGCAACAAAAACTCCTGGTAAACCAATGGCCAATATTTTCCCAAAAAGGATTTCGGCACCTAAAAGTACCAGACCAGTTTTTATAAAAAATTCCGTAGCCAGTGCAGGTTTTACAAAATCTGGAGTACCTATGGTATTACTAATGAGAAGTCCTAAAATAATCGCCCAGGCAGCATACCCTATGCCAAGTGCTTTCATATTTGCCTGAGCAGCAAGCAGATAGGAAATCACAGCTATTAGGAAGACAAATAGAAACCCAATTGCGAATCTCATAATGGATTCACCCATAACTTGTTTACCAACACCAAACAAAAGTGCAAAAACCATCAGCAATCCCATCAACCAGGGCAACTTATTAAATGCTTTTGTGTTAACCTTTTTAGCCAATTTTTCCGCTTTCTCTTTTGCAGCTCTCCAATCGTTTATTGCGTTTTCTGCATTTACATTTTGGGTCACATTTCCAAAATCTGAGGACCTTGCAAATCCTTGAAAACGAATGGCATCGTTCAGTAGGCTTCGGGTTTTGTCCCTGGATGACTCATAGGCTTTGTTATAAAAAAACTTTACTTCATCTGCTTTGGCATCCGAAAGAAAAAAGGATTCCAAGGGATTAACCTGCCAACTTCCAGGTTTGTCTGTCAATTTCTTTAGAAATTTACCTACTGTGGTATTCGAAGCCTTGAGCCTTTGTTGCTCATCATAGGCATCCCACCAGGCAGTGGTATGAAACGGGGCCACTTCTTCCGACTTCATTTTTTCATTCAATTCAGCATGCTTTTGTTCCAGGTTTTCCGGTTGATTCAGAAAAAAAATGATCAACCCAAAAATCAAAAGGAAAAAGCCTATCCAGATTGCCCAAAAATCTTCTTTGCTCAGTAATATCGATTTTGACATGAAATTAGCAGGTTATTCGTTTTAGAATATCAAGGATATGGTAATTTTGCGAAAATAGATAATAACAATAAGAATGAAAATCTCTATAGTCATACGGTGCCTGAATGAAGAAAAACATATTGGTAAATTATTGGCAGGCATAATGGAACAGAATTATAAGGATGTAGAAATCATCGTTGTAGACAGTGGTTCCAGAGATGCTACTCTAACAATCGCCAGGCAATTCCCCACTAAAATTGTGCATATCAAACCGGAAGACTTTTCTTTTGGCTATGCTATCAATGTAGGCTGCGAAGCAGCAACAGGGGATATTTTATTATTTGCCAGTGCCCATGTATATCCAGTGTATAAAGATTGGTTGGAATTGATCGCGAAACCCTTCAAAGATGAAAAAATTGCAGTAGTATATGGAAAGCAAAGAGGTGATCATAGGAACAAATATTCAGAGCATCAAGTATTTGCTAAATGGTTCCCGGATGAAAGTAACTTGAATCAAAAACACCCCTTTTGCAACAACGCCAATTGTGCAGTTCGTAAAAGTCTTTGGGAAACACAAAAATACGATGAAACCCTCACCGGACTTGAAGACCTCCATTGGGCCAAACAAATACTAGAAAAAGGGTACCGTATAGCCTATCAGGCAGATGCTACAATTATCCATGTACATGAAGAAACCTGGAAAAATGTGTTCAATCGTTACCGAAGAGAAGCAATTGCCTACAGGCTAATCATGAAAAATGAAAGCTTCAATTTTCCCACTTTTTTGAGTTTACTATTTTCCCATTGCATAAATGATTGGAAGCAAGCTATCACTGATGGCGTATTCCTAAAACAGTTTTGGAATATATTATTATTCAGATACAATCAACTTTGGGGAACCTATAAGGGATATAAACAATCCTATTTATTGGACAATGAGGTTCGGGAACGTTTTTATTATCCAAAAGGGTATATTACCAAAGCTGAAACCAAATCCGAAGAAGGTAGAAAAATAGATTACGCCAGGTTAGTTGATTAATTCAAACTATAAGCAGGAATACCCCAGGCGCTTGAAATATCGAAATCCCATTGGAAAGAATAAATTCGGTATTTGCCATTATATTCAAATCGCCATTCATGTTCCTTTGAAATTGTCTCCAACATTCTGGAAACTTCTCTTTGAAATGCCAAATAACCTTGTTCCCGTAAATGTTTTTTCACTTCAAGCGTCGTGGTAATTCCATTGCTCAAAATCAAATGTTCGGCTGCCTGTTTTACCAATTCTTTGTTTAGGTACTTTCGAGATTGTGTAAAAAAATCCATAAAAATAATTTTTGTGCGAGATTGATAATTTTTGAAATCATTGGGACATAGTAATTTTCCAGATATACATGAGTATTCAATTTTATTTCTGAGAAGTTGGCAATAATAGCTTTCATCTAACTTCAATAAGATATCTAACTGTACATTGAGATTCATTATAAACGATGTACTCATTATTCCTCAAATCTGCGCCACCCTTTGCGTACAGAGAATCATAATTACCTCTTTTCCTTAAGTTTTCTTCAGTTAGGTCATAACACCACTTTTGATGTTTTTGTATTTTTAGTTGCCTTCCAACATGCACTTCATATAGGGCCAAAAACCCCCTTTTTTGTGAACCCCCAGTCCAAAAAGACCCAGTTAAGGAAGAATAGTTTAGGGACTTTTTAAATTTATCTGCAAAATATAGCCCATAACCAAACATTTTACCATTGATAATTGCATTGGCAGGACGAAGCACCAATCCTCCCTTAAGGATAGAAAGCCAGTTTTCGTTTCGACTCCCATGCCAAAAAAGTTCCACTTTTTTATTGGCTGCTGTATTCAGGTGCTGTTCATAATTAGGCAATGATTGAAAATTAGTTACTTTATAAGCTCTATAAAATTTATGCTTTTGGTTGCCCATCATTTTTTTAATCTGGTTAATCAATTCCTTTTTTTGAACATGTTCTACCTTTATCCCCAATGCCTGGGTTAAGGTCATTTTTCGAGTTGTCCCATTTTCCTGCTTTTCCAAAGTCTCCACTTGGGCTCTCATAACATCCAGGGTTGCCTGCTCTTCAGCCAATTTCTTTTCAATATCTTGAAAGTCTTCCTCCGTCTTTGGGGCTACAATTAAATGATCTTTCACTTTGGTCATCTTTCGAGGGATTATTTGATACAAGTCAATTAGCCCCTTATTGAAATTGGAGACGTTAAGCGGACGATTTAGTTTTGCAACCAAACCATCCAATACCTCCTGAGCTTCAGCAACTTGTTTTCTGGTAACCTGGATTGCCGAAACATTGTAATTCCTGGAGATGGATTGTTTGGCAAAGCGACTTAGATCATTAATCAGGGCTTGAACATGCTGATCATTTAAATCTTCAAATTCCAATTCCTTTCTATTTTCTGTAAAAAGGTAAGTTTGGTCAATGTATCCTTTTCTTACTTTTTCCCGGTGTTTTTTGTCCCATTCACGGATAGGATAAGTCAATGAAGTCCCTTGATTTCCAACCCTGCCATACAAGGCGGTAAACGTTCCATCTCCATTTTCCTTCATCTCATAATATTTATTGTTGTTATTTGCCGTAACCATTATCAGCTTTACAGTTCTCAGATTAAGTGTGTTTGCATTACCTGAAAAAAGTGTTGAAGATGAATTGCCATCAAAATTCTGAGCCTTCGACTTTGTGGCATAGGTCAAAATTTGAGCGGGGGAAAGGGAGTTGGATTGGGTGATAAAATTTTTTATCCAGGAAATCATTTTGTGTTGATTTTGTAAATTATTTGATTAAACAATAATACTATGACACAAATATGATTACACATTTTTTAAATTCCAAATTTCTGTAATTATATTTTCAAATTAATTACAAAATTAAAAAAAATAACCTTTTTGGATACATGCTGAAATGAAATTATCACATTCTGCTCAAGCCCAATAATAAAAAAGGTGGGCTGAATTTCTTCAACCCACCTCTAAACAATACTATGAGAAAACGATCTTTAAACTACCACAAAACATTAATGAGTATTGAACTCAAATATTTTAAATAGCTCAAGGCTACTAAAATTAATTTCTTTAACCACATTCTGTATGTCCACAGCTTTTACATATCAAACATCCCTCTTTGTAGATTAGACCATCTGGATCTCCACAAGAAGGACACTCCTCCTTTACAGCCTTTGTACCATCAGGAATGAATTTTTTCAAGGCCCTTACCACCCCATTTTTCCAATTGTTGATATGCTCTTGCTCAACATTCATCCCTTGTACCAAATTCACGACATAGTTTAGTGGCATACCATGACGCAATACACCAGAAATCAGTTTCGCATAATTCCAATACTCCTTGTCAAATGATCGGGATAAACCTTCTATAGTTACTTTATAACCATCTCTATCTTTAAACTGGAAATCATATCGATTCTCTCCATTTTCGTCTTTATTTTTGATGACCCATCCACTCGTAACATAATTTGGCAATATAAATATGTCATCTGCTCGCCCGGTGAATATTTCATATGGCCGATCATTGATACAGCCAACAAATGCCAACCATTTTTCGTGGTTGTTTTGAAAGCGTAGTAATTCACACTCCAATCGTTTTGGCCGCTTTGGCGGCAAAGTTTCCATAAATACAGTTCCGGTTCCACTTTGCTCCTCAGTTTTTGTCTCTTTTGTTTCATTAGAAACCAAAACACCAGAACGAGAACCATCGCGATAAATGGTACAACCTTTACAACCTACTTCCCAGGCTGTTTTATAGATTTCCTTAACCAGGTCTACAGAAGTTTCTTCTGGGATATTTACAGTTACGGATATAGAGTGATCAACCCACTTTTGAATAGCACCCTGCATCTTTACTTTTTGAACCCAGTCCACATCATTGGCAGTAGCCTTGTAAAAAGGAGATTTTTCGATTATCCTATTTAATTCTTCTGAAGGTAATAGTTTGACTTCATCCACATTGTAATCATTGATTCTTAGCCAATCCTCAAATTTATGATGAAAGACATTGTATTCTTCCCATGCATCACCTACCTCGTCAATAAAAGTCACATTCACCTCCTTATCATTTGGATTCACCTTCCTTCTCCTGGTATAGGAAACAAGAAATACAGGCTCGATGCCAGAGCTGGTTTGAGTCATCAAACTTGTCGTACCTGTTGGGGCAATTGTCAATAAGGCAATATTTCTACGACCATATTTGATCATATCCTGATACAACTCTTTATCCTTATCCTTCAAGCGCAGGATAAAAGGATTTTGCATTTCACGGCTTGCATCATAAATTTCAAAAGCACCTCTTTCTTTTGCCATTGTAGTTGAGGAACGATAGGCATTCTGAGCCAAAGTACTGTGAACCTTAACTGAAAATTCAATTCCCTCATCGCTACCATACTGAATACCCAACGCGGCGAGCATGTCTCCTTCAGCAGTTATACCAACACCAGTTCTTCTTCCTTCGACACAAGTTTTCTTTATTTTCTCCCACAACCGCCTTTCAACTCCTTTAATATCTTCTCCTTCAGGATCTTTATTTACCTTATCCAATATACCATCTATCTTCTCAATTTCCAGATCAATAATATCATCCATTATTCTTTGAGCCATTTGGACGTGTTTTCCAAATTTATCAAAATTGAATTTAGCTTTATTGGTAAATGGATATTCTACATAGCTAAACAGGTTAATTGCCAACAAACGGCAAGAATCATAGGGACAAAGGGGAATCTCCCCACATGGATTTGTGGAAATTGTTTTATATCCGAGATCTGCATAACAATCAGGAACAGACTCATTAATAATGGTGTCCCAAAATAGTACACCAGGTTCAGCAGACTTCCATGCATTATAAATTATCTTATCCCATAATTTACTCGCATCTATTTCTTTTTCAACTCTTGGGTTCTCCGCTTCTACGGGATATTGTTGTTTGTAAGGCTTATGATTCAAAGCTGCTTTCATAAACTCATCATCAATTCTTACAGAAACATTGGCTCCGGTTACTTTACCCAATTCCATTTTTGCATCTACAAAATCCTCAGCATCAGGATGTTTTACAGAAACTGAAAGCATTAATGCACCACGACGACCATCTTGAGCCACTTCACGCGTACTGTTAGAATAGCGCTCCATAAAGGGAACAATACCAGTGGAACTCAAGGCACTATTCATTACTGGACTTCCTTTTGGTCGAATATGAGACAAGTCATGTCCAACCCCCCCCCTTCGCTTCATCAATTGCACTTGTTCCTCGTCCGTTCTGACAATACCTCCATAGGAATCAGCAGCATTTCCGATTACAAAACAATTGGACAAGGAAGATGCCTGCAAATCATTTCCAATTCCCGCCATTGGGCTTCCCTGGGGAACGATGTACTTGAAATTCTTTAACAATTCATAAATCTCATTTTCAGGTACCGGATTTACATATCGTTTTTCAACTCTTGCAATTTCTTTTGCAATCCTGCGATGCATGTCATCAGGTGTTTTTTCATACAAATTACCTGAAGAATCCTTGAGTGCATATTTGTTTATCCAAACGTTGGCAGCCAACTCATCGCCATTAAAGTATTCTGTGGAAGCTTTTAAAGCGGCTTTAAAGGAATAGGTTTTGACCTTCATTTCACCTCGCTTCTTGGTAGAGGTTTTCTTTAGTACTACAGTTTCCATTCAATTATAATTATTGTGTTTCACATTAACCCCTAGCTATTTCAGATTGTTTTTAAATCTCTTACAGCAAGTTAGCGCCGATTCGGTTGACTTATAAGGCAGTCTGTAATAGCCTTTTCAGGGTGTCAGTTTTCCTAAATGTTTAGTGTGTCGCATGGTCACCATGCGAATTAGATGGAGATCAAGATTGTCGTGTCGATCCAAGATGGGAAAAACGCACTCGTGTAATATCAAGATCAGAATTTCCCCTTCTGTTCTGGGCTTCCTATGAAAGGATAATTTAAGTTTTCTCTATTTGTCAATTTTGTCAGCACTAAATTAATAAAGATGGCAGGTTTCCAGAGTTTAAGTTTTCCACACGATGTGGAAAACTATTTTAAACTTTTAATATTCAATCAATTATAGATTTAAACAAATTTTCCACAATGTTAATAACAGCTTGTGGAAAGTTTTCAACACTATCACCAAAAAAGTTAATAACTGCAAATTTCAGGTGCATAATCAACAGAAAATCAGGTGCTTTTCAAAAGCAAAAATTGTCCAAATTTGTTGATAAATCAGAAAAGACGCTTTTTCTGAAAATACCAGGCGAGCAATCCACTCAGAATTAAGGAAATTGAAATGATAAATAGAAAGTAATGGGGCATTCCTTCCCCCTTGAAAGGTAATCCAACGTTCATACCATAAAAACTTGCAACCAAGGTGGGAACCATCAAAATAATGGTGATGGAAGTGAGACTTTTCATGGTAATGTTCAAATTGTTCGAAATTATTGAACCGTAGGCATCCATTGTTCCATTCAGGATATTGGTATAAATATTCGCCATTTCAAGAGCTTGCGAATTATCAATGATGATATCTTCAAATAAATCTGTCTTATCTTCATCCTCACGAATATGTAAAAAGTCGGTTCGCTTCATCTTCATTTTTAATAATTCGTTGGAACTCAGGGAATTTACAAATAAAACCAAACTTTTTTCTATCCTCAACAACTGCTTCAATTCCTCATTCCTACTACTATCGTACAATTCTTTTTCAATCAAATTTCTCTTTTTATTTAGTTGTTTAAGACAGTTTAAGTATCGATAAACCGTTTGTTCCAAAATTTGTAACACAAAACTTGATTCATCTGAAGGATTAAAATTTTTGACCCTTCCATTCAAAAAGGTCTCTAAAATTGGATTCTCATAGGAAGTAATCGTGATGATGTGCTCAATGGTCAAAATTATTCCAATGGGTACGGTAATAAATATTGCATCAATGTCTTCAATATTTGGATTGCCCAATGGCGTATTTACAACGACAAGTCGAACATCTTCTTCTCTTTCATACCTCGATCGTTCATCAATATCAAGGGAGTCTGTTAAAAAATCCAGGGGTACATCAAACTTTTGGGCCACTTCCTCTAATTCCTCCACACTAAATGGAGCAGAGATATTGACCCAGCAAGAAACTTCTGGTTCTTCCAGCTCTTTTAAAAGCCCTTTTTCCTTGATGTAGTATTTGATCATAGTTGCTAAATAAATTGTAACTATTGCAGGCCACAAACATACAAAAATGTAGGTGAGAAATAGATTGAGAAATGAAACAGCTTAAGTTATTGTTCACAAAAGTTAATGAAGCATTTGGACAAATTCTTTGTAGATTGGTAAATCTAAAAAGGTGCCTTTTCCCCATTGAGGTGAGGTGCCATTTACTATCCTGTAATAATCAGTAATTATATCTGCTTGTTGTTCATAATTGAAATCCAGGAATGGTTTTCCATCCTGGATTGCTGCTTGCAATTTTTCAACTCCTCCGTAATTATACCCTTCCCTGGAATTAATCGCCTTAATGGCTCTCGGAATATAGGCCCCTCCAACTTTTTGAAATTGCCAAACATGCACTAACTCGTGTATTAGATAATCAGGTGAAAAATTTCCCCAGGAATTGATGGTATAAAAACTGACATATAAAAAACGCCAGTGTTTGCATCCAATATAAGCTTTATTATCAATTCTAACCCTTTTATAATTAATAGAATCGCGAAAAATACTTTTTGCCAAGGCTAATTCTGATGGATACAATGACCGGGAATTGTATTTCGTCCAGTCCAAAACCGTTTCATAAATTTCAGGAACTCCAAATACATCTAATATATAGTATACAAGTTCACTCCACCAAAGCGCAAAGGAAACATACCTACTTTGATCAGTAGGATAACTTTTTCTTGAAACACGAATACCATTCAGACTGAGGTTATTATCCCTTTTACTGGGTAAAAAGAATAGGCTCCCATTGACCACATGTTTGAATATTCTGTAAAGTCGAATGGGAAATAATCTAAACACATCCATAAAACGAATCAAAGTCCCTTCCAATTTATCTCTGAATTGATTCATTTATGTTTTTGTTTCTTTGACAATTATGGTGGTTATTTAAAACGAATTGCTTTAACAGGAGATATTCTTGAAACCAAATAAGAAGGTATAATGAGAAAAACCAAAGTGACAATTAGAGTGATGATATTTATAGCGAGTATCATCCAAAAATTTAGCTCAACTGGTGCAACGGATAGGTAATAATTTTCTTCAGAAAGTTTAATAATTTCAAATTTATCCTGGAGTAAACAAATCGTAATACCAATCAGATTTCCCCAAAAGAGACCGATTCCAATTATATAAGCAGCATAGTACAAAAATATTTTTCTAATATTCCAATTGGTTTGGCCCAAGGCTTTTAAAGTACCTATCATATTAGTCCGCTCCAATATTAATATCATCATTGCAGTGACCATATTAATAATACCTACTATGAGCATTAAAGCCAAAATAATAATTTCGTTGATGTCTTGTAATTCCAGCCAATCAAATATGGCTGGACGAGATTCCCGAATGTTTTCCGCATACAAATCTCCAGGTAATTCATCGATATAAATATATTCTGTAAAGGCCTCCAAATCCCGAATATCATCCAGAAAAACCTCAAAACCGCCCACTTCATTATCCTCCCATTGCAACATTCCTCTCAATTTTCGGATATCTACCAGGGCAAATTGCTTGTCATATTCTTCCAAACCCGTTTTGAAAATGCCTTTTACGATAAACTTCCTGCCCAAAACATCACCCGTATCAACAAAATAAAAAAGGAAAGCATCTCCCATTTTTAAATCCAAACGGTCTGCTGTTTGTCGGGAAAGAATAATATCCTGAGATGCAGTGCTATCAGCAAACTCAATGATGTCACCCTCCTCTAAATATTTTGAAAAAAATGACCAGTCAAAATCTTTATCCACACCCTTCAAAATAATTCCTTCTATCTCCTTTTTGGTTTTGATGATACCAGGCTTCAGTGCAAAAACATGAATTTGACGAATACCTCCATTTGTCTCATTTTCAATCTCTTTGACTTGTCCAAAAGCCTCATATTCCTGTAGATAGGCTATTTTTTCTATCGCTTCCAATTCCGGATAGAAATCCTGTTCAATATCAATTGGGTGTGCTTCCAATAGCGATCGAACTCCTGCTCCATCAGTAATATGGATATGCCCCCAAAAACCAAAAATCTTTTCCTGGATTTCATGTTTAAAACCAGTAATAACAGAGGTTGCAACTATCATTACAGTTACACTTAAGGCAACTGCAATGACGGCAATTCTTATGATCAGTTTAGAGAAAGATTGATCACCTTTTGAGGTAGCTACCCGCTTTGCTATGAAATATGCTAAATTCATGGACAGTCGCAAATGTAGGAAAATAATGATGTTTTAGTACTTACTATGATTGAGAGTCAATCATAGTAATTTACCAGTTATTGAAATCATTTAATATTAAGGAACGTTTAAACAATAACTTCGACATTTGAATGGCCTCTTTTGGCACTACACTTCGTTAAAAAGCCACACCGAAGCGCTGCTTCGCTTACGTTTTTTGCCTCGTTTAGTACCCAAATAGCCTCATCCAATTCGACGAACTTATTATTTGAACGTTCCTAAAAACTGTTGGTGCCCAAATACAATTTGATTGAAATAAGTTTAAAGATTTTTCAAATAACTCACAAAGCTTCTAACAAACAAACTATCAATTTCTATTTTTGCGTGCTAAAAATTTAACGTATGAAAAACTTTATTGAGGAACTAAGGTGGAGAGGGATGTTACACGACAGTACACCAGGAGTCGAAGAACATTTGAATCAGGAAATGAGAACTGCCTACATAGGCTTTGACCCGACTGCACCATCTATGACAATAGGTAATTATGTTCAATTGATGATTTTATCTATTTTTCAAAGATGTGGTCACAAACCAATTGTACTCATGGGTGGTGCGACAGGTAGGGTTGGCGATCCTTCTGGTAAGGATAAAGAACGTGAGTTGAAGTCTTACGAAGAATTGGATTCCAACCTGGCATTTCAAAAATTGCAAGCTCAAAAGTTTTTGAATTTCGAAGAGGGTCCAAACAAAGCTGAAATGGTAAATAATATTGATTTTTATGCTAAAATGAATGTTTTGGATTTTTTACGGGATGTAGGTAAGACCTTGACAGTTAATTATATGATGTCAAAGGATAGCGTCAAGAATCGCCTTGAAACCGGTCTTTCTTTTACAGAATTCAGTTACCAATTATTGCAGGCATACGACTTTCAATGCTTATATGAACAACATGGTGTTACCCTACAAATGGGGGGATCTGACCAATGGGGAAATATCACTTCTGGAACTGAATTTATTCGTAGAAATTCCAATGGAAAAGCATATGCAGTGACAACCCCACTTTTGACGAAGGCGGACGGTTCGAAATTTGGAAAATCTGAACAAGGCAATATATGGTTGGATCCCAAAATGACCACACCATACAAATTTTATCAATTTTGGCTAAATGCCGCCGACGCTGATCTGCCAAAATTCACCAGATATTTCACTTTTAAATCCAGGGAAGAAGTAGAAGCAAATGAAAAAGAGTATGAGACTAACCCAAATGCTTTAAAGAAAATGCTGGCGGAAGAATTGACAAGAAGGGTTCATTCGAATGGAGCTTTTGAGGCAGCTCAAAATGTTTCTGAGTTGCTATTCAATCGAAAAGCCAACAAGGAAACCCTGATGGAGATGGGTGTTAGTGAATTACAGATTGTTTCCGAAGAAATTGATTCTTTCAAAGTCAACAGGGATGTCCTTGCCAACGGAATCAATATTGTAGATTTGCTAGCCGATCAGACTCAAATTCTCAGCTCAAAGGGAGATGCAAGACGAGCCATTAAAGGAAATGCCATTTCCATAAACAAAGACAAAATCCATAGCCATGAAACGACCTTAAATCATGAAGTCCTGCTTCACGGAAAATACCTAATGGTCGAAAATGGCAAAAAAAATAAGTATATGGTGATAGCAGAGTAAGTGCTTGCTTGAATATTGTTTCTGGTTAGGATGAAAAATCTTCAACAAAATAGCAATTGCAAAAGGCTAAATTTGGGGAAATTTTTCTAGCATAAATTAACATAATTCAAGTTGCGAACAACAAAGTTCGCGCAGCAAAGCTGCGCTCACGAGGGGTTTAAGGGGGAAAACAGGATGCATGCATCCTGTTTTCCCCCTTAAACCCACTTCGAGCCGCGCTAAAGGCGCGGCGAGGATTATTGTTCACAACTTGCGTTAACTTAGTTAAAATTCTTTTTCCCTGCTTATGAAACTTACCATTTATCAAGTTGATGCCTTTACCAGTAATTTGTTTGGTGGAAACCCTGCTGCAGTTTGTCCGTTACAGCAGTGGCTTTCTGATGAACTCATGCAAAAAATTGCCCTTGAAAATAACCTTTCAGAAACAGCTTTTTTTGTTCCAGAGGGAGATGGGTTTCATTTAAGGTGGTTTACACCAGCTACGGAGGTTGATTTATGTGGTCATGCTACACTTGCTACAGGACATGTTTTGTTTGAACATTTGGGATATGGAAAAAATGAAATAAAATTTAAATCCAGAAGTGGTATTCTTGGGATAAAAAAGGAACAGGGTAATTATGTTTTGAATTTTCCTACAGATAAACTAAAAGAAGTTGAACCTCCACAATTCATTCTGGAAGCTTTAGGATATCAGCCAAAATCCTGTTTTCAGGGAAGAGAAGATTATTTAGTTGAAGTTGAAAATCAGGAAATGGTAGAAAATACAAATCCAGATTTTGGAATATTGAAGAAATTAAAAGCAAGGGGAATCATAGTAACTGCTCCTGGAAAGAAGGTAGATTTTGTTTCCAGGTGTTTTTTCCCTGCATTTGGTATTGATGAAGATCCGGTTACTGGCTCCGCACATACAACCCTCACTCCATATTGGGCAAAAAAATTGGGTAAAAATGAATTAAACGCCCAGCAAATATCATCCAGGCTTGGGGAACTGAATTGTAAACTTCTTGGAGACAGGGTTGAAATTGGTGGTAAAGCGGTGACTTATTTAAAAGGAGAAATAAACATTTCAGATTAAACAAATATGCATCTCAGTGAAATCCTCGTCCATCTTGGAGAAGACCGGAAAAACTATTTTAATGCGGTTGCCCCTCCAATAATTCAAACCAGCAATTTTGTCTTCAATAATTTATCGGATTTTCGAGATGCGATTGCAGATGAGATGTCCACTCATCTTTATTCCCGGGGAAATAATCCAACAACTGAAATATTGCGGAAAAAACTGGCAGCGCTGGAAGGTGCAGAAGATGCATTGGCTTTTGCCGCTGGAAACGGTGCAATTACAGCTGCTGTGCTTGCCAATATCCAATCAGGAGATCACATCATTTGTGTGGAAAAACCTTACACCTGGACCCATGTTCTTTTGACGAAATTTCTTCCAAGATTTGGCGTCACGCATACTTTTGTTGATGGAAAAGATGTTCAGAATATTAAAGATGCGATTCAAAAAACTACCAGGATCCTTTATTTAGAAAGTCCTAATTCACTGACTTTTGAATTACAGGATTTAAAAGAATGTGCCGCTCTGGCTAAACAAAATGGCATCCTAACCATCATTGACAATAGCTACGCTTCACCATTATTTCAACAACCTATCAAGTATGGAATAGACATCGTGATACATTCAGGCTCCAAATACCTCAATGGACATAGTGATGTCGTTTGTGGGGTATTGTGTGGAAGCAAAGAGATGGTCAAAAAGATATTTGATAATGAACTCATGACACTTGCCAACCTAATTGCACCCAATGACGCATTCCTTCTTATGAGAGGTTTGCGAACTTTAGAAATTCGACTTCAAAGAAGTCATAAGAGTGCCATGAAAATCACAAAATGGTTAGACCAACACCCAAAGGTGGATAGTGTCAACTATCCATTTCTGGAATCATTTCCCCAACATGATTTGGCAAAAAAACAGATGAAAGGTTGTGGTGGGCTTTTTTCGGTTTACTTTAAAGCAGAGAGCAGAGTAAAGATGGAAGCCTTTTTTTATAAAATCAAAAGGTTTTTGCTGGCAGTTTCCTGGGGGGGGTATGAATCACTGATGATTCCATTCGTTGCTTTTGGTGATGGCACCGAAAAGGAAGCATTGAAAGTACCCTGGAACCTGGTTCGTTTTTACATTGGAATAGAAGACCCGGATTGGTTGCTGGAGGATTTGGAACAAGCGATGGAAGCATTATAATTTCAAAATTTTCCAAGCTTCAGGGTTTAGCGCCTAATGTTTTCAACAGAAGAGCAGCATTCAACACACTACAGCGCAGAAGATTAAGTTTAATTATTCCAATTTCAAAAATCGTTCATTCCAAACACCCCCGTTATCACTTTGAATTTTCAGGAAATACATTCCTACCTTTAGATCAGTTAAATCTATTTGTAATTCCCTGTGGTAATATTCACTTTCAACTAACCTCATTATTTTTCCATCTACTGACAAAATTTGAATGTCTAAAGTATGCTCAATTTCTTTTTCAAACTGAATAGTCATTGAATTTCTAAGGGGATTCGGGTATATTAAGACTTCTTGAAGTTCGGAATAATTGACAAATACAACTTTGGAATAATTATAACTTCCATCAAAGTCAATTTGCTTTAGGCGATAATAATTTCCCCCTTCTATAGGGTTTTCATCATGAAAATTGTAATCTAAGGATTCATAGGAATTACCCCTTCCAAAAACTTCTCCGATTACTTTCCAATCACCATTTTCGACCTTTCTTTCGATATGAAATCTATCATTTTGAAATTCAAAATTGGTTTGCCATTGAAGCTCTATTGAATTAAAATTGGTAATTGCTCTAAAAAAAACAAGATCTATTGGCAAAGCAGCATCCTGCTTAATATTGTCATTGACGTCAATTCCTGTTTGGCAGAAAACATTCCCTAACCATCCCAATTCAGACGCAATTGCTGGAGATGAGTTTGAGGTGTTATCTGGAGTAGAAGAATGATAATTTGAACCGTCGCCCTTAAATCCCAATATATTATAATCTTGATCACTGCTATTTGCAAGCCACATATAAATACCTACTGAACCACCTGGAGAGCCTATTTCAGTTTTAGGAAAGCTAAATTCCACTATATTTCCATTAAAACTTTTTGCTCCACTAGAAGCGGTACCCCCATCCCAGCCTGAGCCACTTGATTGATAATAGGTTAGAACATTATTGGAAAATTGATATATATAATCAGGTTCAAATTTTGGATTGGTAGCTCCCGCAAAGGTTACACCAGCAAACATTGACATATCATCATCAACCACATTAGGATTTACATCTATTGCGAGATTAAACTTATCTGACGCTGGGGATCCTATCCCAGCAAAACCTGCATAAACATTGCTGTTATCCCATGTGACATAATAATGGACATCCGTTTCACTGCCACTGGTATTTCTTCCTTTTCCAATAAACTCACTATTATGATTCCATTCACCCAAAGCCCCATCAGCAGTGAATGAAAAAGAAGCTACCGTTGAGGTATTCCCCAACTCTGTATTGTCAGTCGTTTTTCTTCCTGAGAGTATATTGCCATTAGCATCTGCAACTGTTATTGCAGCGAAGTCACTAGCTGTAGCAAAATTTTGAGTACCTGCAGTAACAAAATCATGTGTTCCGGTCGCATCAAAAATATCTCTACTAAATCCTCCACTTTCCTTCTCTCTACCTGCTGCACCAATTTTTATTGTTGCATTGTTTGGAATCGAACTTGTATATATCCCATTGGCTCCTGTCCACTCTATTCTTATCTCACTAAAATAATTGAAATTTCCACTTCCGGCTCCTCCGGCATTGGAACTGCTTATTGTCAAAGTGGTTGTAGAGTTATCGTTTACTCGATATAAATTTAATGAACCATCGGCACCATTCCCAGATGGATTAAATAGTGCAATCATTACATCGATATCTGTATCTGTTGTAACATTGGCCTGAAAAGCCCCTGTATAACCACTTCCATTCATAAAATTAGTTTCTCCTGTTCTCACTTCATCAGTATCTATATACAAAATGAAGGATTTTTCGTCTTCCAGGGTGTAATCCATTCCTATGTATAGATATTCCAAATCCCAGGTTAAATAAATACCTCTTATTTCATTGTTAGTTCCAAAGCCACTATCATTATCTGGATCATCAGAAGGGAATTCATTAGTTGCATCAAAATCATTGGATGCATCAATTGAGATTGTTTTTATTGGCTGAGAAAGCCCAAGCTGGGAACTAAATAAAATAACACAAAGCATAAAAAGCCCTACCTTGAATTTCATGGTAAATAGTTTTTGAAATGTTTATAAAATGGCGAATGGAATGGAGAATCTTTTGATCTTATTTGACTAAGGGAAGCTAAAATTAAAACTCTATCTCAAATCTAAGAAGTTTATATTTAATTTTTTAAAAATTTATCGTAAACAGATGAATCTGCCTAGTCATTCAATTACCGTTTTACTATAATTATCATTATGTGAAGTCCCAGAT
Organism: Saprospiraceae bacterium; assembly: GCA_041941305.1. Classification (GTDB taxonomy): domain Bacteria; phylum Bacteroidota; class Bacteroidia; order Chitinophagales; family Saprospiraceae; genus JANSWP01. The sequence continues at coordinate 1,953 of JBGTQJ010000038.1, read as the reverse complement.
CAATGAAACATCAGTTGGAGGAAATTTTATGCTTTATCATTATGAAAAATGAATAACCCCTTTAGTAGGTGTATGTTCTCCCAAAGTAGTTTTTCTTCTTAGGAGTTTTCTCTTCTGTTTTCTTTCTCTGCTTCTTTTTATTAGCTCTATTTAGTTTTCTTATTTCTTTTTTGGATAGTTGCGGTTCCTTTAAAGATTCCGCTGGTTCACTTTCTTCTTTAATTTGATCCAATTCAAATTCTTCTTGTTCTGTTTTTGGTTTCCCCAAAAAAGCCAGGTTCAAACCAATTCTGAAATTGGTATTATGACCATTTTGGAAGTTAAAGAGACTCAATACATTGTCCGTCATCCCATAAAGCTGAACACCTCCGAATCTCAGGAAAGTGTTGAAGCCGACATTGACTGACTTATTTTTCCTGAGCCCCACAAGGGTTCCAATTCCGAAATAATGTTTGAAATTTTTTTGGGCATTTATGGCTATTGCAGGGTTAAAATTGCCCCTGTATAATTCTCCATAACCCAAAACTCCAAGGGTACATGATTGGGGCAAGTTCCAATTTCCACTCAAATAAAATCGCATTGGTAAATTGGTCTTATAACCTCCGCTCATGATAGAAGATTCAAAATCAATCAGATTGTCAATAGAATCCAGGACATTCTCAAAATCGTAATCATCATTATCATTATAAGCCTGAACTTCAACACCGTCAAATTCAAATTCTCCCTGGCTATATTGCTGGTAAGTTGTTTCTCTCCAATTGATAAAACCCAAATCCAAAACGCTCATGGCAAAACTGAATCTGTCTGAAACTTTTGAATTAAATCCCAGGTCAATCGCAAAGCCACTGTTTTGATTCAAGATATAATTACCAAAATCATTATAAACTATCAGGTCTTCAGTATTTCCATTCAAAAAATCGGATAAACCACTGGAATAAAACATCAAATCTGTTTTCGCAGTCAATTGATAAAAAGCTTCATCTGTATAAAGAGAAGCTTGTGAATTTTGTGTTTTAAAGGAAAAAATTCCGGATAAATATTTTAGGTTGGTTCCAATGGAAAGGGTTTCATTTACCTGGATGGCAAAACCCAACCCATATTCATGGTGCAGATTAAAGTCAATTTGAGGGGCGATCTCTATTTCCTCACCCACAAATTCTCCATTTCCATACCATATCAATTCCAAAAGCTTTTTTGGATAATATGCATACATATCTGCATTTGAATTGTGAAAAATTCGAAATTGTAAATCCTTAAATCTAAAATTGATTGACCCCAAACTTGCATTTAGATTTCCCTGGAATAGGTTGGAATTTTCATCTAGTGAGTTTATGGCTTTTACTGGAGAAAGCGTCAATATTTCATTTTCTATCGTTCCTAATTCTTTAAAAGGAAAAGCAGAATTGTAGTAGTTGGTAGATGCTGAAGGAAATGCAAAAGTAAATTTATATGGGCTAATAAAGGCGGGATTGGTTTCACTCGATTGAATAACCTCCCTCATAAAATGAAGGCTTAATTCCTGCTGAGCCAAACTTGAAAATTGGGAAATGCAAAAAAAGCTAAACAAAAATAGCTTGGTAATGGTGTTCATGGTGATTATCGGTTTCGAGTTGAGTGTTGTCAACCTTCATATTAAAAAAAAGGCAAATTGAGACTTTTTGAGGAAAGATTCAATAAAGGGTGGGAAAAAATGGAAAGATTCTTTTGAACTTGAAAGGAGTCAATGTAGCTATCAAATGATGTTTTTGTTAACAGGAATCATCCCGTATTTTTCGATTGTATCATAAATAATTGAATTTCAACTCACTATGTAATATACCTTTGTTGCGGGTTTCGAGTTGGGGTTTGTCAAACCCGCAACTCGAAGCCCGCAACAAATTGAATATCAATAGATTGAGTAAGCACCAAGTCATAATTATGTATAAGTAAAATTTTGGAATTCTTTTTTTCTCT
>JBGTQJ010000037.1:0-88487 GCA_041941305.1 Saprospiraceae bacterium | reverse complement strand
TCTTACTTTTGACTTTTACATTTATCATCCCTTTGGGGCATTTTGACTTCATTTCATAGAACCAATCAATCCTGCCTTGAGTGGATGGGGATGAGCCAAGCAAAAGGTGTTGCCTTAAAAATTTAAAATGCTTTTTGAGGCAACACTTTTTGGCTCATCTCCAAATCATTGCACAAGGCAGCAGCTCAAAAAGGCAAATTGAGAAATAAGTATTGAGTTCATAAGCTAATTAGGATTTACCCTTTTCATTTTCCCACTTTCTTCTGCCAGGTTTTGAATATTTTCGATGGTGTGGTCTAATTGTGCTTTTAGCGATATTTCAGAATTCAAAACATCTGAAGTCAAAAGGCTAATCATGCCCATGGCATCTGCAACTTTTGTATTGGAATCTATAGCTAGCATCTTGTTCAAGACTGTTTTACCAAATTCTGCATTAAATTCGATTAACTTATAAGCTTGAGAAATGTACTGAATCGTCTCAATATCAAACTCTTGAGTGATTCCACTAATTTTGGCTCCCTCAAAGGCTATGTTTTCATAATTTGGAAGACTGATACCAACCCAATCTTTAATATGAGTAAACCGGAAAGCTTTGCTGGAAAAATAGGGCTCCATAATTTCTTTATCAGAAACCCTTGATTTGACCTCCCTGAAATTTTCCTTTATTTTCTGGTGGTATTCAATTATCATAACCAACTGATCCCGATTTAATTTCAATTCATCAATGATGTAGTTGATGGATTTTTTTACATCCCGATCAATTTTGTTTTGGACAATTTTACCATTTACAAATATTGCAAGGAAGACCCCAAATGTTACAATTGCCAAATCGAATACATATTTCAGTACGTTTTTTTTGAAATGCTTCATTGCTCAATTTTTGAAAAAACAATCACACTTCCTTCCTCAACACCTCCAATGGTGCTTTCCGCACTACATCGCGTGTATTAAACATCCCTATCAAAACTGTGAGCCCCGTAATCGCTACAAAAACCATTAAGGCTGGCCACCAATTTACGACAAAAGGAATTTCAAATTGTAGGGTAGCTAATAAAAAGGTTCCAATGACAGAAATCCCGATTCCTGTAATGGTCGCAAGCGAGCCAAGTAAAAAGTACTCCAGTGCATTGATCCAAAGAATCTGACGACGATTGGCACCAAGGGTGCGGAGCAATACACTTTCCTGGATGCGTTGGAATTTGCTCAATACCACCGAACTGATGAGTACCAATAAGCCCGTTAAAATACTAAACAATGCCATAAATCGAATAACGAAAGAGACTTTGTTTAATACTTCTTCTACCGATTTGAGTATCATGGTCAGGTCAATAACCGAAATGTTAGGGAATTCCTTGACCAAATCCTGTTGGTAAAGCGCAGATTGTTTCTCAGAAGAGACCTTTGATATGATGACGTGAAATTGTGGCGCTTCCTCCAATACTCCTTTGGGAAATAGGATAAAGAAATTGGTTTGCAGGCGAGAGAAATCCACCTTCCTGATACTTCCTACAACCGTTTCAATAAGTGCACCTTGAACATTGAAAGTGATTTTTGTGCCGATTTCGGCATTGAAATTATCTACAATATCTTCACCTAGTGAAACGTAAACAATTCCGTCCTCCCCAACTTCACCTTTCCATTCTCCTTCGATAATTTCCTCCGTATCAATTAAAGTATCCCGGTAGGTGCAGCGGAATTCTCGGCGATATATCCAACGGGAGACTTTTTCATTTGAAGTGGTATCCCGATAGCGCTCTGCCTGATTGACTCCTTCTACCTCGTCCACTCGCATAGTGACAATTGGGACTTGTTGCAATAATGGCAAATCATAAGATTCAGTCAACTCTGCCACAGCCTCTTTTTGAGGTGTTTGGATGTCAAAGACTATCATATTAGGTTGGTCACCTGCTCCTGTCATGGCAACTTGCTTGAGTAATAAATCTTGCGTAAAAAACAAAGTAGAAATCAAAGCTGCGCCCAATCCAACGGTTACGATCAGGATGACTGTCTGGTTATTTGGGCGATATAAATTGGCAATACTTTGTCTCCATATATAGCTCCAGTTTCGAGGGAAAAACTTTTTCACCAAAATGGTCAACAATTTTGCCATACCCCACAAAATCAAAAAGGCGACGCCAACGCCAAGTGGAAATACAAATGATTCTATTTCTCCCGTCTGGAAGTAGGTGAAGCCAAATACAAAGAGGAAAATCAGGGCATAGACCAAATAGCGAAGTGGGTCACCCTCCTGGGTATCTTCTTCGTAGGAAGCTCTAAGGGTTCTGAGTGGAGAAATTCTTCGAATCGCGAGTAATGGCAAGAGTGCAAATAGGATGGTAATGCCCAAGCCAGTAACGATGCCTCCAAATATAGAAGCAAAAGAAATTTCGTTGCTCACATCCTGTACCGGTAAAAAATCTGCTACTACCAATGGTAAAAAGACTTGAATCGTACTTCCCAAAAGCGCTCCGAGCAAACCCCCAATAAGTCCAAGCGCAATTACCTGTATCAAGTAAATCCAAAAAGCTTGTTTGCCCTTGGCGCCTAAACAACGCAAAACAGCAATAGTAGAAAGCTTATCTTTGATATAAATATGTACAGAACTCGCTACTCCAATACAACCCAACAACAATGCGATAAATCCTACCAGGTTAAGAAATGTAGTCAAGTCGTTAAATGCCTCACTGAGTTCCTCTTTGCGTTCTTCAACAGTGTCGTACCCCAAAGAAGTACCTTCCCGCAACCGTGGTCTTAACCGCTCATCAGCCAAAGTCTCTACATCTACACCATCAGCAAACTGGAAATAATATTGGTAGAACAATCGGCTACCCAATTGTACCAAATCTGTTGCTTCCAACCATTTCATTGGAATGTAAATCAATGGAGCAATAGACCCTGCAAAACCAGCCCTGCCAGGTGCGGAACTAATGTACCCTTCAATTTCAAAAGTTACTTTTCCTACCTGTACTGAGTCACCAGGTTCCAGCCCAAATTGATACATCAAGGTCTTTTCTATTAAGGCTTTTTTACCATTTCGAAAAGATCTGGAGGCTTCTTTTGGTTCTGTGGCAAGGTTGCCATAAAAGGGATAATCTCCTTCGAGGGCTTTGATCATAGATAGCCGGGTGCCACCATTTTTGGGAAAATAAGCCATCGAAAAGAGATTGACTGATTCTGCCCGATTGATTGCTTCCAGGGAATCCAACAACATTTTAATGCTATCCGGGGCAGACTGATTTCCCTGAACAAGTAAATCGCAGCCCAGTAGTGACTTCGCTTCGTTATTAATGTCTGCCTGGAGATTTTCACTAAAAGAATTGATTGCTACAAGTGCAGCAATACCCAATATGATTGAGGATATGAAAAGTATTAATCTTCCGCGGTTTCGGCGGCTATCCCGCCACGCCATTTTTAGGAGCCAGTTCAAAGGTGGAGAATTTGAGATTTTGAGAAATTGAGAAATTGAGAAATTGAGAGTTTGAGATTATGAGAGATTGAGAGTCCTTTTTGTTAAGGCTTTTCTCAATATCTCAAACTCTCAATTTCTCATATTCTATTTCCAAAGAAAGGGGACAAATTTACGAGTGCTTTTGTTTTCACCAAATCAGCTTTTTTCCAAGAATTGATTTAAACTTCTGATTTGGAAGCGAGAAAAACAAATTTTTGGTTCTGACGAAGAGTTTTTGGAGATGAATAACAGCGCTATTGTTCGAGAAAAAGTTGAAGTCAGGTTCAAAAAATTATTTTTCACAGCCCGAATAAAAAGCTTAAATTAATTCTAGTTGTTTTAAAAACCACTCTCGTTCGCTCCTTATTTTAGTGTTTAAGATTTGTTTTCTGAGTTTTTCTCTGCCTGCTTTGTCATAATCTGGTAGTTCCATCATTTTTTTTGTGAAGCGAATGATGTTCTCAAAATTTTGTTTGTGATAACTCAAAACTTCCTTTCGCTGGACGTACATACGCATGCTTTCCAGAAGGGACTCGAGGGAATCAAATTCTTCCAACTCGTAGTACATTTTTAGTAGAAGTGTTCTGGCAGCAAGATTTAATAGATAATCTTCAGGATCAAATTGCACCAATAAACGCATTGATTTTTTGTAGTTGCCTTGTTCGTAGTACAATTTGGCAAGATTAAAATTGACAATGTTTTTGCGGTATTTTCGATTGAGTTTGTTTTGGTAGTTTTCAATGAATCTTTCTATCCAGTTGTATTCCTTCAAAAACAAGCCTAAGGCGACCGTATTATTGAAAGTAAATTGAGTAATCATGTTATTTTCCAATAAAATTCCACTTTCAAGTCCTGATCGATACAATTCAAAGCCTTCCCGAAAATATTTTTTTTCACCTCTATTGAGTCGTTTGATGCAATAATTAATGGCCAATAAGTAGATACCATGAACTTCCGGATGAGCAAATTTTGATTGATGTTCTTGGATCAATACCCGAAGCTTTTGGAAATGACTTTCATTATCTGGAACTGTAATGGCTTTGTAGCAATGATAATAAACGGCAACTGCAGGCACACGGAGGACTTCGTCATTATTCTCCACAAAATTCAGTACATCATTCAACAAACCAAATTCATACTGGATTTTAAAAACCGCTTGATGAGAAATCATTAAACAAGCTTGTTCCAATTTCCCTGCGATATAAAAAGTGTCAAAAGTGTTTGATACTTCCTGCAAATTGGTTTCACCTGACCGCACTTGGCTGCTAATAAAATCATAATACTCGTATTCAGTTCGATAAAGATTGTGGTGATAATTGGTATTTCTAAAACTACCTTTTTCAAGTTGAGTTCGAATATGATTTACCGTCTTTTCAAAAGGCTGTTCCATATTCATCTTGCGATATGCCTTTGCAAGGTTTATTTTCCATTGGGTTTCATCTTTCAAAGCTTCTCTACAAGCCATAAAGTCTTCTGTTAATTTCAGTAATCGACTCACCAATAATCTATAATGTTGATCGTGGTAATTTATGTTTCCAAAAACAAATTCAAAAGCCAGTTCCCTATTCAAATTTGGAAAATCATTTTTTTGAGATTTTATGTAAAATTCCAACAGTTTAATTACATCTTCTCTTTGATTGAAAAAAGGAGAGCATAGGAATTGCTTCAGATTTCTTAATTCCCAGGCTGAGAATGAATTCAATAACTGAAAAAGTTTGGTTTTTTTCATATTCTCTTTTTACAATTGAAATGGGTTCAACGCTTGATTGAACCTTATTTTCTTTAAATTTATTCAAAAGGAATAGATTAAATATTGTACAAATTTTAATAAAAAATGTTATAGATGCTTAGAATAGGTCTGGAAATTTTTGTACAATTCTATATTTCTGTACTTTTCAAATCAAATAAAGCTCCTCACTTTTGTTCCAATCAAATAAACAAAGTCATGAAGAACCCATTTCAAATAACTAGCTTTTTTCTTTTCATTTTTTTAATGCCTCAATTTTCGATCAGTCAGGGTTGGGAAATAACAATTGGTGGACTTCAGGATGATCAGGGACTATCCGTATTGGAATTGCCAGACGGTAGCTTTGCGGTTGCTGGCTTTTCTGGAAGCGACTTATCTTCAGGTGGTTTATGGTTTGTTGATGTTGATGGATCAGTTGTTTCATCTGCCACTTATCCATTTGGTAACGTGGAAGATGCTCAATTTATTCATGATTTGGTCCACTTGTCAAATGGAGGTTTTGCCCTTTTAGGACACCATGCCGACACCTCCTCATTGATAAAACGAGAAGTATATTTAATAAGAACCAATACACAAGGAGATACACTTTGGACAAAAACCTATGGCGGAGGAGAAGACGAAAAAGGTTTTTCAATTTACGAAAACAATGATGGAAGCTTTTCAATATTGGGTTATACTGAAAGTTTTAGTGGTGCCGGCAACGACCAAGATTTTTATTTCCTGAAAACAAAACCTGGAACGGAGGGAGAAATTGACATTGAAAGGTATTATGGTAATTCTAATGATGAGGAATGGGGAAAGAAAATCCTTCCTACTGCCAATAATGGTTTTCACTTATTTGGTTCCAGAAACTCCGCAAATACCATGTGGTTGCAAATAGATGAAAATGGGGATGTGATTGGTGATACTATAATCTTCGAAGGCTTTTACTTTGATGATGTCGTGGAGGATCCCGACGGAAATCTGGTTATGACTGGACATACATACCCATCTGGACCATTTGCTCAGTTGAGCATTATGAAGATAGATTTGGATGCAAACATTCTTTGGGATACCTGCTATGGCGGCTCAGGGGAAGATTGTGGGAAAGCCATTGAGAATACTTTGGACGGTGGTTTTATCATTACCGGAATGCTGACAGATAGCCTTTCTGGAAACACTAGTGTATATCTGGTAAAAACAGATAAGGATGGCAATCTGGAATGGGAACAAACTTTCGGAGGCTCGGAGTTTGAGTCAGGAACAGATGTAGAACAAACCGATGACGGTGGTTTTATCATTTCAGGAATAACCAGAAGTTTTGGAGCAGGAGGTGATGACGTATATTTGATAAAAACAAATGCTCAGGGAGAGGCTTTTAGCAATGTCATTTCTGGGCAAGTCTTTTATGATGAAGATGATGATTGTTTGTTAGATGCCGGAGAAATTGGTTTAGAACACTGGCTCATAAAGATTGAAAATGATAAGACTTTTTATACCAATACAGATTTTGAAGGGAACTTTTCCATTCAGGTTGATACTGGAACTTATAATATTGAATTAATCATTCCCAATGCCAATTGGACCGCATGTTTTTCCAGCTTCACCTACGAATCAGATACTTTGTACGGAGCCGGTCATTTTGAAATGCCGGTCCAGGCAGCCTTCACCTGCTCTGTTTTGGAAGTGGATATCGGCACACCTTTTTTAAGAAGATGTTACCCCAATACCTATACTGTTTCATGGTGCAATGTCGGCACTGAGTTGGCGGAAAATGCCTCTGTTGAAGTCATTTTGGATCCCTGGCTCACTTTTGATTCAGCAGGTTTAATAGAAACGCTTATTGCTCCAAATACGTATTCTTTTGATATTGGAAATGTAGATATTGGGGATTGCGGAGCATTTCAAATACATACCACTCATGATTGCAGCACAGATACCTTGGGACAAACCCATTGTGTAGAAGTGAATATCTTCCCAGATACCATTTGTTTGCCGCCAAATGTCCAATGGGATGGCTCAAGTATTGAGGTTGAAGCTAATTGTGAAGGAGATTCTGTAGAGTTTAGAATACACAATATAGGAGACGATATGGATCAGGCTTTGCCTTTCATTGTTATCGAAGATCATGTTTTGGCGAGGACGGGATCCTATGAATTGGTCTCTTTGGGCGATACTATTATTAAAGAACCTGCCAATGGCAATACCTATCGACTGGAAACAGAGCAACCTCAATTTCATCCAACCAGTACCTCAGTCGCTACCGCCATCGAGGGTTGTGGTACAAATGGAACAGGTACCTTTTCCATTGGCTTGGTCAATCAATATCCCGATTCGGATGGTAGTCCTTTTCAATCTATAGACTGTAGAGAAAATATCGGTTCCTGGGATCCAAATGACAAGCAAGCTTTTCCAGTTGGGTTTAAGGAAGATCACCTGCTATGTCCAAATGAGGAGTTGGAATACCTGATTCGATTTCAAAATACAGGCACAGATACTGCCTTTAGAGTAGTTATTAGAGATACAATTTCTGAATTTTTGGATGTAGAAAATATTCAACTAGGTACGGCTAGCCATGATTACCGTTTTGAAATTGTAGAAGAAAACATTTTGAAGTTCGTTTTTGACAATATTGAATTGCCTGACAGTAATGTAGACGAGCGAGCTTCTCATGGCTTTGTAAGATTTAAGATTCAACAAATCCCTGATAATCCCTTTGGCACTGAAATCTTCAACAGCGCTGCTATTTATTTCGATTTCAATGAGCCAGTTATTACCAATGAAACATTTCATGTCATCGGTGAAAATGAATTTTGTAAACTTATTTCCACCAAAGAAATACCCTACAACAATTTCATTTCATCAATCAACCTGTTTCCCAATCCTGCGAGTAATTATTTGAATGTCGAAGTAGATATAACAAAGACATTTCGACCCAAAATATTCATCTACAACATGCTGGGACAGGAAGTGAAAGCAGTTCGATTTTTACAAAATGTACATCCTGGAAGGGCGGCATTGCAAGTACCGGTTCGCGATTTGCCAAAGGGGACTTTTGTAATGATTCTAGAGACCGACAAAGGCTTCATCTCACAAAAATTTGTGAAGATGGAATAAAGGTCACGGCGCTCTCTACCCATTCAAAAACACCTTAGATTTTGTTAATAGAGGTAACTGTTTGCTCTATTGCAACTGGCAATAGGATAGGCATCCATTTCTTTTCAAAATCTTTACAAAACTTGAAATCATGAAAAATTTTCTAATTCTTTTGATAATTGGTTTTCTAATAGTAGCATTTTCAAAATATGGTTTTGCTCAGGCAAATGCATTTATGGGTGAGGACGCAGGTGCTTCGATTACTCCTTCTGGTGTGTTTAATGCAGGGTTTGGTATAGAATCTTGCTTCAATTTGGAGAATGGTCTTTCCAATTCAGCAGCTGGATTCCAAAGTCTCTATAGAAGCAAATCGGGCAAATTTAATGTGGCGATAGGGACACAAGCCATGTATGATGATGAATCTGTAGGCAACAATATTGCTATCGGTACCTTTACGCTTTGGAATAATGGAGAAGGGCAATACAATGCAGCTCTAGGATTTTCATCTATGTTTTGGAATGAATCTGGTTCGAGAAATTCAGCTTTGGGTTATGAATCCTTATTGCACAACCATAGTGGAGACAAAAATACTGCTATTGGTTATTGGGCCCTGCGTGAAAATATTAGCGGTACCCACAATGCAGCCCTTGGAGCAGAAGCACTTTTGTTCAATACTACTGGAGGAGGTAATACCGCCTATGGATATTCTGCACTAAGACATAATACTACAGCTTCATGGAATACAGCTGTAGGGTCTGCATCTTTATCAGAAAACACCATAGGTCGTGGAAATACCGCTTTGGGTGATTCCTCATTGATTACCAACATATATGGAGACTACAATACAACAGTAGGACATCTTGCTGATGTAACCGGAGCTAATATAAATAACGCAACCGCGATTGGTTATAATGCAAAAGTTAGCCAAAGCAATTATGTGAGGATCGGAAATGAATTTGTGAGAAGGATTGATGGACAAAGCCCTTGGAGGAGTGCTTCGGATAAAACCTTCAAAAAGAATATTAAGAACAGTAATCTGGGGTTGGATTTCATTTTAAAACTACGTCCAGTATCCTACAATATGAAAAAAGGACATGAAGGTATCTTGTATACTGGTTTTATCGCTCAGGAAGTAGAGGATGCCCTTGAAGAATTAAAAGAAGAATTCAGCGGACTTTGTAAGCCTGGAAATGAAAAAGGTTTTTATGGTTTGCGATATGCCAGCTTTGTGGTTCCTTTGGTCAAAGCATTCCAGGAACAACAAGCAGTGTTGGAAGCAGACGCCAAACCGCTTGCAGACCTGGATGAACGAATAAAAAAATTGGAAAGCTTAATTGCCAAGTAGACAGAGCAATCTGTTGAAGGGTAGCTGGAGATAACAACCAGAATTTTAAAAAATCCATTCATTAAAATTTGGGGTATTAAAAAATGAGAAATCATAGCAATTGATTTTTCATTGCTTGAGGAATATGCTAGTTGTAAAGTGGCAATCAAGTATTCAAGCTTTATAATTAAACCCCTTTAAAATTTACTATCATGAAAAATTTACAATCAATTTCAATATTAATTTTAATCGTACTGACTATTTCGAGTTATGGTTTTTCACAAGGCAATACTTTCGAACCGGAAGGTGCTGCTGGAAATATAACATTAACAGGGGGTGCTAATTCTGCTTTTGGTAGACAATCCAGTATTAATTTGACTACAGGAGAACGAAATACGGCATTAGGACACAGCAGTCTTCATTTTACAACCACAGGAAGTGAAAATACAGCTATAGGCATGGAAAGTCTATATCATAATACCGAAGGAGGTAGAAATGTTGCGGTAGGAGCTTCTGCACTAACCCAAAACAGGGCTGGTATGAACAATACAGCTGTTGGATATAGTGCCATGAATTTGAATGAACATGGTGCTAATAACACCGCCCTTGGTTTCTATTCACTTTTCAACAATCGCGGGGGAGATTATGGAGGAGGCGATAATAATACTGCTCTTGGTACCTGGACACTTCATGACAATATCTCAGGTGAAAATAATACGGCTACTGGGATGGAAGCACTATACTCCAATGAATCAGGTACGAATAATACGTCTATGGGATTCCGTTCAATGTACGAGAATACAGAGGGCGAATTCAATACTGCAATCGGGGTAAATGCTTTAAGAGGCAACGATTCAGGTAACCGAAATTCATCAGTTGGATATTTATCGCTGAGAACAAATATTAGCGGGAATCAAAATACTGGAATTGGTTATTTTGCAGACGTTGATGAGCCAAATCTGGAAAATGCGACTGCCATTGGCGCACATGCTAAAGTATTATTAAGCAATCGCGTTCGAATAGGGAACGAAAGCGTGGAACGGATAGGAGGCCAAGTAGGATGGACAAGTGGCTCCGATAAATCTTTTAAAAAGAATATTAAAGACAGCAATTTGGGATTGGAATTCATCAAAAAACTTCGCCCAGTCACCTACAATATGAAGAAAGGACATCAGGGTATTCTATATACCGGTTTTATCGCACAGGAAGTAGAGGAGGTGTTGAAAGACCTGAAAGTTGAATTTAGCGGACTTTGTGCTCCTGAAAGTAAAAATGATCATTATGGTATCCGCTACGGTAACTTCGTCGTCCCCCTCGTCAACACAGTCAAAGAGCAACAAGAGATGATCGAAGATTACCAAAAGGAAATTGCAGAACTCGATGCTCGTTTGAAAAAGCTGGAGGAGGCATTGCTAAAATCAAAAGGTTTTGATGGGGCAAATTCAGTACCTGAGAATGCAGTTACTATTCTAGCTGAATCAGCTCAGCTTGCACAAAATCAACCAAATCCTTTCAGAAATAACACTTCTATTTCGTATCAAATACCTATAGAAACCAATGCAGCTGAAGTCCTCATTTTTAATGCAGAAGGCGGATTGGTTTTTCAAAAAGAAATCTATGAAAAAGGAGCAGGCAGCTTTGTGTTCAAAGCGGATCACCTAAAAGCTGGCTCTTATTTCTATTCTTTGGTTTTGGATGGCGTAGTAAATGATACGAAACACATGATTCAGATTAAATAATTGATTTGTACTGGTGAGTTTAAGCTTTGTAAATTATTAGATCAACAAACCAAATGTTCCCCACCTCCTGCCATGGGTTCAGACTTTGTTTATTCCTACCCGGATGAAAAGTGTAAGTATCTGTTCATCCAGCAGGAGCGTGGGTTTTTTAATGAAGGAATGAAAGAATGAAGGAATGAAGGAATTTTCATTTTCATTTTCATTTTCATTCTTCCTTCCTCATTCTTCATCCTTTCATTACCAAAACTTTGCTTTATGAAAACGAGAATCATTTGGTTCGCCCTGTGCATATTTTGCCTGGGCTGGACCTTCAACAGCTTTGCGGCTTCCTTTTCAAGCACGCAAAATGGCAACTGGAATGTTGCAGCTACATGGGGTGGAGCTGGAATCCCAGGAGATGGTGACGATGTGACCATTTCACATGATGTCACCATTACAGTCAATCAGATTATTGGAACAGGCAGCGGTTCTGCAATTTCGATTAATAATTCTGGTACTTTGAGCGTCAACCAGAATATCATTTTGACCTGCAGGGGGAGCATTTTTGCTTCAGGAAATATTATTATGGCAGCAGGGGCTGAATTGGAAATGGATACTGGAAGTCCTTCGGAAATTCAAATGACACCAGGTAATACAGGAGCGCATTTGCAAATTAATGGTACAGCTGCCCAGCATTGTGCTGTCAAAGCGATTGGTACAGGGCATACCCGAATTACAGATAATGGTATACAAGGCGGAGGACGTGTGGTCGCTACTTTTTGTGACTTTGAAAAACTTGGGGGCGATCCAGATTGGTGGGGCATTCAGTTTACCCTCAATCCAAACGGAGATCAATACAGCTTTGTGGATTGCACTTTTAATGAATGCAGCCAAATCAAGCACAATGGAAACTACAATGTCACACCTGGAGGATATATTGAATTCATCCGTTGTGTATGGACCAATTCGGTAGAAAAAACCAATCTGGGACAATGGGAAGAGTGGAACATTTTTGAGACCTGGTCAGAATATGGCGTAACTGCGAAATTGATTCATTGTGATTTTGATTTGAGGGTAGCACTTCACATGCCTAAAGATTACGAAATCGAGGATTGTGTATTCAGAGATGGCATTCACAAGTACACCGGTTTTTGGTGGGGTGGTATTTTTAAATCGTTTAAACGAAATCTGATTCGTTGGGATGGCAATGGATATGTTGGTTTTGAACATGGTACGACCATCGAAGACTGTGTATTTATCATGGACGACCCTGGCGGATGGAATCCTCATTTTGGACATATAGGAGATGGTACTGGAGCTACCCATATCGATGGTTGTCTGTTTTGGTTTACTGGTACGGCTGCCAATTCAGAAGGAGATGGCTTCTTTATCGCCGGGGCAGAAACAGGGACTAGAGCTGATAACACAGTTACTTTCGAAAAAAACATATTCCTGCCAAACGGAAATGGACCAAACGGAAATAACAATACAAGTTGTACTGGTTTCACCATTCTGTTTGAAAGCTACAACAAACAGGTGGTATTCAAAAGAAACACCCTGTTCACAGGAAGCGGTACTGGTGGCTTGAGTTTGGGGGAAGGAAATCCTTCTACAGCAGGTGATGTCAATTATGTGAAATCCAACCTTTTTGTAGGAGGGAGCAATGGCAATGGCATGAAAATCAACAATTATGGCTTATCCCAAACGGATGTCTTTTTAGCGGATTCCGTTAATTACAATGGTGGTTTCCAACTTCAGGATGGCAATATGTTCGGCAATGGTTCGGGAAAAGGTTATGACGATTTTACTTTTTCTGGAAGCAATGTAGTTGGACCCAATGACCTGGATGATACTGATCCCCAATTTTTTGATGATACCAGAACTCCTGCAACCTGGGCAGGCGATTTGACGACTGCCATGAATCAATTATCACCAGGAGGTGGTTCTGTCATGCAGGATTTATTAACCTATATCAGAGACGGTTTTCGCCCCCAGAATTCAGCATTCCAGGGAGCTGGTGACCCAAATGACGGAAGTCCTGATATCGGAGCTGTAGACATTACTACAGTTGCCAATATTCCACCTACAGTGAACATCACCTATCCAAATGACGGAGATGTTTTCACCGTCCCTGTTAACATTACCATCACAGCTAATGCTTCCGATTCTGATGGTTCGGTCACATTGGTGGAGTTTTTTGAAGGAGCCAATAAACTAGGTGAGGACAGCTCCGCACCTTATTCCTTTACCTGGAATTCGGTTCCGGGTGGTAGTTACTCCCTGACTGCAGTAGCAACTGACAATGATGGAGATAAAACAACTTCAAGTGCAGTGAATATCATTGTAAATGACCCATCTGCCACGTTACTGGTTAATGATTTTGGTGATGATGATGATTTCAATACCAACTCCCAAATTTACTTTGAGAGGTTTGGATGGGAAACCAATTACAATATACCTGGTGACGATGCCGATTTTATCAATCAGGAAACTGTGGACAGTTTTTGGGTTTTCACAGATGCTCCCAATTATTCAGACTTGATAAAGGCGAGGACGATCGTCATGACCACCAATGCAGAATTTTTTACAACTGCAATTGGCACTGGGAGTACTGTCCACTTAGGCATTCGCTATAAGGACAATGTGCCTACTTATGCTGGTGGTGCTCCAGTTTATGCTCATAATGGAAGTTACTGGGTCGAAATCGGAACGCTAGGTGGTGCCTTCGACCATCAATGGAAAGTGGAAGTAATTGCTGTATCACCTTCTGATTTAGGGGTGAGCAATGGATTGTACAGGTTTCGAATCGGGGAAGGGCTATGGAGTTTGGGTTTGAAGAATTTTATGTCTATTGACAGAATCGAATTAGCTACCACTGCTGCCCAATTAACAGTTGAACCTCCAACCCCAGGTTACAATCCAGCAGCCGGTGATGGCAATTTTCCCGGAATGGACAAGGACAGTCCATGGCTGGACGAAAGCGGGAATCCTTTTTTTCCAATTGGTTTTGGAGCTGGCTGGACGGGCATGTCTCCAGCTCTTTTTCAGCAAGTAGCTGATGGGGGATTCAATACCCTGGTATTTTACAATTGGATGGACATTGGCGATCCTTATGCTGCAGGGGATGTTTGGGATGTATTACCTTCTCCAGGTCATTTTGGTTTTACAGAATTTTTGGATGAATGTGAAGCCAAAGGATTGAAAGCTATTGGTGTATTTCAAAATGATATTAAACACACTGTGGTAGCAGATTATTTTGGTTCTGAGAAAGCTTGTCTGGATTATATTAAAAGTTCCATTGAAAAAAATAAAGATCATCCAGCATTATTGGCCTGGTCGCCGGTAGATGAGCCAGATCATAGTTATATACCAGAATTTTATGCTCCTCTTGAATGGGTCATGTCGGTCAAAAATACCATCCGTGATGCTGATCCTGACCATCCCATTTACGCATTGGAAATAGGCTGGCGACAAGGTGCTTTTGGGCATTATCGAGATATAGCAGACTTTCAGGGGTATGATGTCTATCCCGAATTTGGAGATAATATTGAAATGATTGGTATTCGGGCGGACCAGCTAGTGGATGAAACTTTGGGTGAAAAACCATTTATCGCTTACTTAAAAGCATACGACCGTACAGCAGCCCAAGCGTATATGAGTATGGCTGAAGCTTATTTAGCCCTTATTCACGGTGCCAATGGCATATTCTATTGGGATTTGGGACATGCTGATCCTATATGGAGCACCTTGACCCAAATTGCAGATGAAATAGATTCCTTGAACCACGTCCTTTTACCCCCTGCTACTTTTTTGGATGTGAATGGAAGCAATGGCTTGTGTTCTGATAATTCTTCTCAAATCGAAAATGCCTACAAAGAAGGAAGTGATGGAAAGAAGTACATCCTTTCGAGTAATTTGGAGAATTTTTCAGACAATAATGTTCAATTTACCGTATCGGGATTACAAGCTGGAACTGTCATTACCGTTTTATTTGAAAACAGAACCATCACAGCTCAAGCTGGCTATTTCGAAGATGATTTTGGTGCATACGAACGACATGTTTATGACTTGGGGAATTTGAGTCCAGGCTTGTCTTTGACAACTTCCAGTACTCCAGTAAGTTGTCCGGGTGGTAGTGACGGAAGTGCTACAGTGACGGCAACGGGTGGAACGACACCTTACACCTACCTCTGGTCGAATGGCGGAACTACAGCAACGATTTCAAGTCTTTCTGTTGGAACTTACACCGTCACAGTAACTGATAATGACGGTATTACTGCAACAGCTTCAGAAACTGTAACAGAACCTGCTGCCATTGTAATTACTACCACTACAACTCCGGCTTCATGTGGAGCCAACAATGGATCTGCTTCAGCAAATGCTTCTGGGGGTACTTCTCCATACAATTATCTATGGTCTACAGGAGCAACAACTCAAAGTATTTTCAATCTTGCTCCAGGAACTTATACGGTAAGCGTTACAGATTCGAACAACTGTACTCAATCTGAAATAGCTGTTGTGACTGCCCTTGGAGGCTTTACAGTTACCACTTCTGGTGTCAATGTCAGTTGTTTTGGAGGTATGGATGGTGAGGCTACAGCTTTTCCATCTGGAGGTTCTGGAAATTACAGCTTTGAATGGAGCAATTTTGAGTACAGTCAAACCATTACAAATTTAAGTGCTGGCACCTATTCGGTAACAGTGACTGATGATGATACAGGCTGTACAGCTATTGCCTCTCAAGTCATAACAGAACCTGCTGAAATGATTGTGACTACTACCACAAGCCCAGCTTCCTGTGGTATAAATAATGGTTCCGCTTCTGCATCAGTTACAGGCGGTAATTCACCTTATACTTATGCTTGGTCTAACGGTGGTAACACTCAAACAATTTCCAGTCTTTCGGCTGGAACGTATACTGTAACCGTCACCGATTCCAATAGCTGCACAGAAACTGAAAATGCCGTGGTAAGCGCAATCAATGGCATTTCTGCCTCAACTTCAGGTATCAACATTAGTTGTTTTGGAGCGATGGATGGAGAAGCAACTGCATTTGGTTCAGGTGGCTCAGGAAACTACAGTTTTGAGTGGAGCAACGCTGAATTCACACAGACCATCAGCAATCTGGGAACTGGCACTTATGATGTGACGGTGACAGATGATGATACGGGTTGTACTGCCACTGCTGCACAAGTGATTATTGAACCTGCCGCCTTGAGTCTCACCATTGTAGGCATGGATGCCCAAAACGGGAATGATGGCTCTGCTGATTTGACTGTTATGGGTGGAACAAGTCCCTATTCCTATCTATGGTCCAATGGAGAAACGACGGAAGATATTGATGGCTTGGCACCTGGAACATACACAGTAACGGTAACAGATGCGAATGCATGTACAGAAACCGAAAGTGTAGTCATCGGTGGTGGTGGTGGTTGTAACTGGACCGTTCTCAATTCAGAAGATTTTGAAGCAGGTTGGGGGATTTGGAATGATGGTGGTTCAGATTGTCGTAGGAGCATCAATGATGCTGCTTATGCATATAGTGGTAGTTATTGTATTCGATTAAGAGATAACGACCCAAATTCCTCTTACATGACCACGAATACACAGGATTTATCGAGTTACAATGATATCAAAGTAGAATTCACCTACATTACCAGAAGCTTTGACAATGCCAATGAGGATTTCTTTTTGGAAATCTCATCAGATGGTGGTAACAGCTTCACACAAATAGAGGAATGGAACCTGAATGATGAATTTGTAAATGACGTTAGAGAATTTGAAAACATTACCATTGCAGGTCCATTTACAACGACTACGCAATTGCGTTTTCGTTGTGATGCCTCAGGCAATTCAGATTGGGTGTACTTTGACGATGTGATTATCTCCGGTTGTTCAAGTGGGATACCTCAATATACCTTGACCACAACGGTAGCAGGGCAGGGGAGTATCGACCCATCTGGAGGTACCTATAATGCTGGAACTCAAGTCACCCTTACAGCCACACCTGATACTGGTTGGCAATTTGACAATTGGAGTGGCGATGCTTCAGGAAGCAGTAATCCCGTCACCATCACCATGGATGCTAACAAAACGGTTACTGCTAATTTTAGTCCTACTGGAGGAGGTTGTTCCTATTATGACATTGATGATGAAGGTTTTGAAACAGGCTGGGGGATTTGGAATGATGGCGGTTCCGATTGTAGAAGAAATATAAATGATGCCGCCTATGCTTCCAGTGGTTCGTACTGCATTCGTTTGAGGGATAATGATCCTAATTCCTCTTTCATGACTACCAATAATCTGGATTTGGCAACTTATGATGAATTAACTATTGATTTTGGATACTATGTCAGAAGTTTTGACAACGCCGATGAGGATTTCTGGTTGCAGATTTCTACAGATGGAGGTGTCAATTTCACAACCGTAGAAGAATGGAATTTGGGAGATGAATTCAATAATGATGAATTTAAGACCGGCATGGCAGTGATTACGGGGCCGTTTACAGTGAATACCCAATTGCGTTTTCGCTGTGATGCTTCTGGTAATTCGGATTGGGTGTACATAGATGATGTGGTGATAATAGGTTGTTCTTCAAACTCCCAGATAGTAATAAAGGACCAAAAATCTTTAGTCAAATTCCAGAGAGCGGAAATAGTTGGTGAACGAGCAGCTGAAGTGGAAACAATGGAAAATGAGGAATCTCTGGAAATGAATTTATTCCCAAATCCTGCATCAGATCAATTGACGATATCATATGAGAGTCCGAATTCTGAAATTGTAGAAATTGTCCTATCGGATTTTTCCGGTAGAATCATTCGACAATATCAAAAATCAGGTGGCTCGAATCAAATTGTGGTTGATTTACGGAATGTACAGGATGGTTATTATTTAGTACAAATGATGACTGGCGGAGAAAGAATCGCCAAGAAATTTGTGGTGGTGAAATAAAGGTAGCGCGGCTCTCCAGAGCCGCGACCAATCTTATGTTGTCACGGCTCTTGAGAGCCGTGCTACCTTTATTTGTAAAAACGTTGCTTCTAAAGCTTGCTCGATATCCCAAATCAAATCCTTGCTATACTCAATGCCAATCGATAATCGAACCAGGTTATCACTAATGCCAATTTTCCAATTGAGAACTGGGTCAAGGCCTGCATGGGTCAAGGAGGCAGGATGTTGGACTAAGAGTATGTTTGTATTGAATGAAATAAAGCGCTCAACCCTATTTCCACTGCTTTGAAATAATCACTTTTCTTCAATAAATTCTATCCCAAAAAAGGTCAATATTTTAATGATATGCTTTAGGTTCATAGCAATGTGAACCCAACTATCCTTTTCAGTTAAAGCTTGATGAACGCCTAATTTGAAAAGGGTCATTTTGGAAATAGCGACGGATATGCCATTTTGTTGAACAGAAAATTTTAAAGAAGAAGGATATTGCTGGTGTAGCTGAACCAGATCCTGTAGTGCCTTGGGATGAAGTGTTTTTCTTGCAGAAGGTTCATGGCTGCTATATACCACATATTTTTTTTCGAACTCAGGTTGGTTTTCAAAATAAACCAATTGCATATTGGAAGCAGAGGACCAGCTTTGTAATTTTTTACCAATTGCTTTCCCAAAAACTCTTTGTGCCGTATCGGGAAGGATGACTGTAGTCCCATTAACTTGAGTTGGTAGCTTGATTCTGAATAAAACTCCATTAAAAACAATCGTTCTGTGTTTGCCGCTACCTCGTGAACAATTTAAATAGGACAATTCAAACGGAATACCTTCAAAAGTACCAGTGACTAAGTGTTTACCTCCATAGCTGGTAGGGCGAAGTCTGAACAATTTCGAACTATCAAAGTCCCTTTGAGGAAGATAATCATTTGAGCTGTAAGTCCAATCCAAATCTTCATTTTGGAATAGTGCACGAATTGCTTTGGATTTTATGCCTTTTCTGTAATCACGATGGGCTAAAATCCAATTTCTGATACCGTGAACCAAACCTGCCAGCGGAATCAATCCCAGTAAAATAATCATCCATAGGGGATAGGCAGAAAGCATTCCCTGGTGGAACAAAACAATTAATAAAACCACACCACCAATACTGGCAAGTACAAACATTTGACCTTGTTTGTGTTGATTGTGCAATTGAAGTCGGTCTCGCTCAAGACCTCTGATAATGGAATTAGAGATGATCGTTGTTTTCATATGGAGCAAAGTATTTCAGGAAGGAGAGTTGTACTAAAATTTTGTACAAACCAAGGAGATAATCGGGTAAAGGATGATAAATCTACGCTTTGCTACCCGCTATTTCTTCTTCTTCCTCCTATTCTTAATCTTGTCCCCCCTGGTTCTTGGCTTCTTATACTTCTTTTCTATTTTTCTTCGATAACTTCCTCCCTGATTGGTTTTTCTGTTTTTGGCTTTCTTCTCCTGGGAGCTATCTTCAAAATCTTTTTGTCGTAGATTTCGATTGGGATTTTTTTGTCGTCCTTGTTTGGATCTTTCTTCAGGAGTCAATTCTTTGGATATTTCTACTTCCTCTGGAAATTCCAGTATGGGAATTTCGTATTTCATCAATGCCTCAATGCGTTCTTTGGCGGGAATTTCCTTCTCCGTGTAAAATAAAATGGTTTTTCCTTCTTGTTCTGCTCGTCCAGTTCTACCAATTCTATGCATGTAGTTTTCGGGGAAAGTGGGAACATCAAAATTGATGACATGAGAGATGCTCTCCAAATCCAAACCACGTGCCATTACATCAGTTGTGAGCAATATGCGGTTGGTTCCTTCTTCAAATTGGGTTATCGAGCGAATTCTGTAATTCTGAGATTTGTTTGAATGAATAAGGCCCATTTCAAAACCATATTTGGGTTCTAAGTTCTCAAAAGCCCTATCGGTATTTTTTTTGCCGGAAATGAATACCAGTACTTTTTGAAATTCTTCCTTATCGCGTAGCAAATGGGCGAGCAAATTGACTTTTGTATAAAAATTTCGAACTGGGTAACAGGATTGCGCAATATTGTCCAAAGGTGTTCCACTTACAGCAATGGAAATTTTTGCTGGTGCAATGAAATAATCTTTAATCAGTAGATCTACTTCTTCCGTCATAGTAGCAGAAAACATAATGTTTTGTCGCTTTTCGGGAAGTATCTGAAAGATATTATTTAACTGATATCGAAAGCCTAAATCCAACATCACATCTACCTCATCTACCACTAATTTTCCAACTGATTTTAATTTTAATGCTCCATGCAATGCCAAATCGTACAACCTTCCCGGGGTCGCAACCAAAATATCTACGCCCTGCATCACCGCTACTTTTTGTGTATTGATATTGGTTCCCCCATATACCCCCACAATTCTCACACTCATGTATTTTGCATAACTTTCTATTTGTTCTACCAACTGCAATACCAACTCCCGGGTGGGCACCAATACCAAAACCCTTGGAGGAAATTGTTTTGAGAACTTCAAGCCCTGCAAAATAGGGAGCATATATGCCAAAGTCTTCCCGGTACCAGTTTGGGATATACCTACGATGTTTTTTCCTGAGCGAATGACAGAAAATGCTTGCTGTTGAATAGGTGTTGGTTTGTCAAAACCCAGATCTTCAATAGCATTGGCCAAAGCTGTGGAAATATTTAAATCGTTAAATGTATTCATGATTATTAAGATTGCATTTCGGCATTCTGTTCAAACTCCTCTATGTTTTTCAGAATAAATGCTTTTTTGTCTTCATTGGTTTTAAAACCATTGTGTTCATCCATTATACTTGCAGGAACTCTATCTCCATTGACATTGAATCTCATTTTGTCGCTATAATCCAGATAAAAACCTGAGTAGGAGTTGGCAGGTTTATCAAAGCACAACTGGCTTACGCCAATTTCAATAAATCCCTGGTTGTAATTGGTATGTGATTCATATTGATAAAATAATACCCTGTTTGAATAACTCGATTCTGTTGATTTAAAGGTGCCTACCCGATTGCCCTGAGGATCATAGCCCAAACCGCTTACCTTGATTTGACCACCCTCATAAAAAATAGAAAAGAGGACACTGTGCCTTACTTTTTTGGTTTTTTGATTAAATGTAATGTCATACCAATAGCCTTCGATAAAATCATCTCCAAAAAGCATTTTTCGGAGCAGGACGCTGTTTTCAAATAAACTTTCCAGAACAAAATTCATAACCAGGATGATAACGGTTACTGCTAATATCGTCATCAGCGTCGCATATCCTTTATCACCTAGTCTCTGCGTCAAATCATCCAAAATAAAGGTAGTGAGAATCGTCGCCACCGTTCCGATGATGAGCTTGTATAAATTGTCCAGTTTCTTTAATCGTTCCATTTATTGGGCATTAGTTTTAGGAATTAAAAAAAACTACCAGGTTTTCTCGCCCCAAATGTCGAAAAAGATTTTTAACTAACCCTTTAAAAAACGGGTGAACCTCGAAGTTCTGCGGCGGCATTAAATTACCTGACTTCAAAAGTCAATGTCGCCCAATTAGATTCATAGTCCAAATCAGATTGCTCCATTTCTACAATATAAATGGTAGAAATATACCATTTTCCAATAGCGTCAATAATAAAGGATACTTTTCCGTCTTCTCCAGTTCTTGTTGTTCTTTTCTCCTTAGATTCATTTTCTTCCCCGGTTCTAAAGCTATAATGGACGACCTGATTGGAAAGGGGTTTGCCTTCGCTCAATAACTGGAAAGAAATAGCATCTCCTACCTTTATTTCATAGGGATTGACTAAAGGAATGAATTCGATTGGGTAGCCCAAATTGGTTGAGAAATGTTTGGTTCTTTTTTCCCCTACTTGTAAGATTGCTTTTACATGTTTTGAATATTCCTCGGTGGCATCGGAGTCCATAATTCCCTTTATTTCGCGTTCTGCCAATAAATCTGTCAAGCCTTCATGTATCAAATACTCTTCGAAATCTTTTGCGCTCAGATCAATAATCCTGGGTAAAGTGGAGATTCCAGCGAGGTAAGTGCCTTCCTCCCCGGATTTAAATTTGAGGTGGGTTGATAGTTCTTTGTCATAATAATCCGAAGTTTCTGGTGCATAATCGTAACTGGGACCAATAATCTTTGCTTTGACTATGCGGTCACGTGTAATTACATTTTCACTCTCGTCAAAAGTGCCATTGAATAAGTAGAGTTCACAGGCTTGATTGGGTGATAAATAGTAAGCATCAGTTTTTAGGAATAATTCATGCGAAGCAAAAATTAAATAGCAGCCAAGTAGCAATAGGAGCTTTTTCATAAGAATAGAAGCTAAAGTTGTTAACAAATTAGGATTGACTTAAAATTAAGGAAAAATTGAAATTTTGAGTAAGACTAGGCTTGATTTGGTGGACGGTGAACGGTGGACGGTGGACGGTGAACGGTAGACGGTAGGCGGTGGATAGCTAGCTCGAAGGATATTTTCTCCGATAGGTCTAAAAACAAAAAATCCCGGAGCCAAATAATATGACCCCAGGATACAAAATCAACTAAATAGTGATTTCTTATTTTGGCAATACAACTGTATCAATGACGTGAATGACGCCATTAGAACCTTTTAAGTCAGTAGCAGTCACTTTGGACCAATTGCCGTTTTCGTCTTTGAGCATCACATTTCCATCTTTAATTGTAGCGGCAATGGTTCCACCTTGAACAGTTGTCAGGTTGACCATTCCATTGTTATCTTTGATTGCGTTCACTACCGCATTCGCATCAAAATTTCCAGCGATGACGTGGTAAGTAAGAATGCTTGCCAATTTTCCTTTGTTTTCTGGCTTCAACAGCGTTGCTACGGTTCCCTCTGGCAATTTATCAAAAGCATCATTGGTAGGAGCAAAAATTGTAAATGGACCCTCTCCTTTTAAGGTGCTTACCAGGTCCGCAGCTTTTACTGCAGCAACCAAAGTCGTATGTGCCTCAGAACCAATCGCAATATCTACCACATCTGGAGAAGATTTGTAGGCTACTTTAGTAGCTTTTGTAGCATTAGATGTTGAACTGTTACATTGGGCGGTAAGGGCATTGCTGGTGAATAAAACTGCAAAACAAACTAAGCTAAACAACATAATTTTTTTCATAATAAAAACATTTTTTTGGTTAGAAATCGAACTTGAAGACAAAAGAAGAACTACGACTAGTAAGGACTCAATTAATTGATTTTTAATCAATAGGAAGAAGTTGCCATCTTGAAAAGACTTTGCCTCCTTGACCAAACTTATGTTAAAGCTAATCTCTAGTCTTCTATAAAAACTAGTGGGATGAGTTTGAAAGAAATCCACCTTTAAAAGTGAATATTTATTCTAAAATCATTACCCCTAATTAAAAATTCAAATCAAATACGAGCCAAATAAGTTTTTGGATCACGAGCGTTGATTTTTTTTTGATTTTTTTTCTGTACAATAGATTTTATATGATTCAATTCGATTTTCCTGGGTTAACCTGTTGTCGGGTTGCAGGCAGTCGTGGTACAAGGTTGTATGGGGGTATATTTATGCTGTGACAGCGAATTTGGAGAAATTGACAACCCCGACACCCCGCACCCCGACACCCCGCACCCCGACACCCCGCACCCCGAAACCCCGCACCCCCATTCACAAAAAAAAAATACCACACTCAAAACCTTTCTTTTCATTCTCTGTTTCTCCTTCTATTGTTCAAGAAAATATATCATCCACAAAAATATACAGGCGTGAAAGCCATAGAACAAGACATCATTCGATTATTAAATGCAAAAGAGCAGAGAGGTTTGGAGTTGGTGTATGATAATTATGCTGCAACTTTTTATGGCATTGCTTTAAAAATTGTACAGACCGAGGCCCTTGCTCAAGACGTTGTACAAGAATCCATGATCAAAATTTGGAAAAATGGAGATAAATACGAGCACAGTAAGGGCTCCATATTCAATTGGATGCTCAACATCGTGAGACGAACTGCAATAGACAAGACACGTTCCCCAAATTTTCGACCTTCGGGAAGAATCCAATCTTTGAATTCAAACGTATATGAAGATAAGTGGAGCACACTTTTAAATACGAATGCGATAGGATTGCAGGATTTGGTGGACAAATTGGAAGAGAAATATCGAATAATTATTGAATTGGCATATTTTCAGGGATACACTCAAAAAGAGATTGAAGAGGAATTGAATATTCCCCTGGGTACTGTAAAATCGAGAATTCGAGTAGCTCTGAGAGAACTGCGCAGTGTTTTTACATCGTTGATAATGATGTCAATAACGATTTAGTATTGCCAATTCTAAATTCATCAGAAGATTCAAAAAAAATGGATAAAGAAAAATTTCTATCATCGGGATTATTGGACCAATTTGTTCTGGGTTTGGCTTCAGAAGAAGATGTTGAAACTGTTTTGGAATACGCCGAGGCTTTTCCTGACATAAAAGAGATGATCGAATCGCTTCAACATTCTCTGGAACAGTATGCTATTTCCAATTCCGTAGAACCACCACCCGACTTAAGGGAAAGAACGTTTCAGCAATTGAATGAAGAAATCGCACAGGCTTCTGGGAAAATGGAAAAAAAGCAAATTCCAAACAAAGGTTCCTTTTCAAAAACAGGATTATGGATAGCTGGAATCACGATACTTGGATTGATTTATTGTATCAGTCATTTCAATGGAAAATATCAAGAGTCCCAATCCATGCTTACCCAAAAAGAATTGCAACTACTTGATTGTCAGGAGGAAATACAAGTATTGGAAGCGGATAGCCGCATTATCGCTTTGCAAAATAGTTTTCTCAGAGATGAAAATACAATGCATATACACCTGAGAGGCACAGCTTTGGCTCCCGAGGCGCTCGCAGTTGTGTTTTGGAACGAAGAAACTCAAAAATCCTATTTGAAAATAGTAAACCTTCCAGCACCAGCACCTGACAAACAATACCAGCTATGGGCAGATGTCGAAGGTGAAATGATTAATATGGGAGTTTTCGATATGAAGAAAGAGCAATTAATTGAAATGCCATACATTGCACATGCTGAATCACTGAATGTGACTTTGGAAAAATTGGGAGGAGCTGAGACACCAAATGTATCACAGTTGGTAATGAATGGAAAGGTATAAGCTTTAACCTGTTATCTAAAAAGAAAAATCTGGTTTATCGAAAATGAATTCGATAAACCAGATTTTTTTTGTCAGGAGTTTGGAAATGTTATTCCTCCTCAGCTTTAGCTTCTTGTTCAGCTTCAGGTTTTGCTTTTGGTTCTTCCTTTTCTTTAGTCACCTGAATCTTATTGAGCAACAATTGCGCTTTCATCAGAAAATCAGGTTTGTGCTGTGTATATTCATTAAAAACCATCAGCAACCGGGCAGCATCAAAAGCAGCTGTTCCTGGATAGATTTGCTTCGCAGCAATAGGATGCAGCCAATACTCCAGATTATTGGAGCGCAGGTAAGAGCCATCAACTCTAAATCCAGTGATGACAGATAATTTGTTTAGAGAAAACAGATAATCAGTTTCTTTATTCAAATCTTTTTGAAGATCAATTATTCTGACTCGGTCAAAACGAACTCCTGTTCTTTCGCAAAGGAAAATATCTCGACGTCCATCAAAAGTTAAGATGGTTCGTAGATTGTATTTTCTCAAAGCGTTTAGCAAAAAACGTTTGATTCCATTTTGGGTAGGTCGCAATTGTTTGAAAGAATACTGCAAAGCCCGTTTGTCGAGTTTAAATTCTTCCAGGAAAGGTCGGGTACGACCTGTTCTCATGTTAATTACTTCCTTTTCCCGTCCAATGGTGTGACCTAGTTCATTCACTTTGGAAAAAACGCTTACATAGTCCACATCCACTCTGTTCGTCCAGCTTTCGACAAAGATTTTGTTGGATCGTTTTTCAAATACGAGTAGGGAGATTTCGGCTATGGCAAAGAAGTTGGGAAAGCCACCATAAATGTTGCCATATTTCAATTCCAGAATTCCAATGTTGTTTTCCACGTTGTTTAAATATTGTGTTTTGGGAAATCCTCTCTGTTCAAAAATAAATTGTTACGTTCGGTTTTTTAAAACGGCTGCCAAGTTATAATTTTTTAGGATAAACCCGCAAAAAAAAATTCTATAAAAACGCAAATCTAGACGTTTTCCTCAATTCTTAATAATGAATTACTTAATATTTTAATACATAGTTCACTTCCCTTGGAGCTTGAGGTGATTTGTTCTGTTATTTTTTGGAAAATGAAAATCGGAATGAAAATGAAAATGAAAAAGTCAAATATTCATAAAGCCCAAAAGGGCAATTTTTTATTTTCATTTTCATTTAAATTTTCATTAAATATTGCTAAGTACTCTGTAAACTAAATATCTTATTCTTTTGAAGGCTTCTTTTTTGCAATTGCTTCGTTGAAAATACTCGCTAGAGCTAAGGCTATAGCTGTGTTTTTCGCCTCGCACTTGCAAAAAATAACCTTCCTCAAAAAGATAAGCTACTTAATTTACAGAGTACTAAGCACCAAAACATAAATATGTATAAGTAAAATTTTGGAATTCATTTTTTTCCTCACAAGGCGAAAAACGCAGACATAGCCAAAGCTCTGACGAGTATTTTCCCCCAAAGGGATGCCCTTGGCAAACGAAGTGAGGGAGAAAATGAAGCCAAAATTACTTGTAGATAATTTTGATTTGGTGCTTACATCATAGAATTTATTGTTTGAAAACAGTCTTTGCTTGAAAATTCAAAAAAACAGGCGATTTATTATTAAAACAAGAACTGCCCACTTTCATATATTTTTTCACCGTCTGCAAATATTTCACCTCCATTCGTCATGTCTGTGATCATATCCCAATGAATGGCGGATTGATTTTTGCCTCCTGCTTGCAAATAAGATTGCCCGAGGGCCATATGTACGGTACCACCCATCTTCTCGTCAAATAAGATATTTTTGGTAATCTGTGTAATGTTATAATTGGTACCAATAGCGGCTTCGCCAAATCGGCGGGCACCTGGAGTTTGGAATATTTGATCTAAAAAGTCTTTTCCTCTTTTTGCTTCCCATTTTTCTACATATCCTTCTTTTACCCAAAGTGTGACGGCTTCTACTTCATTGCCCATATAGATAGAAGGCAAACTAAAATGGATGGTACCATTTACCGAATCTTCCACAGGTGAGGTATATACTTCCCCTGAAGGCATATTGGTCTGACCATCGGAATTTATCCAGGTTCTTTCCTTACAAGAAAATTGAATGTCTACTCCTTCGCCCTTGTAATGTATTTTTTCGCTGGCATTTAGCCTATCTACAATTTTTTGTTGATTGGCCCGGACCTTTAGCCATTCAGCTTTGGGATCGTCTGAAAATAAATTACAGGCTCCAAATACAAAGTTTTCGTATTCCTCCAAAGACATTCCTGCTTCCTGTGCAGAAGCTTGAGTTGGAAAAAGGCATAAATTCCGTTTTAATGCCCGAGTGGCAGTTCTTTCAAAATAAGCCTTAGAAACGCCCTTCATTGCTTCTTTGCGGATACTCGAATTGGCAGCATTGATATTTTGAGTTTCCTTTAAATTGAATGGAGCCATGATCCTGATAAATGCCTCAAATTCTTCCATTGCTTTCTTTTGAAGTGTAGGGACATATTCGAGCTGGGTTTTTGAAGCTTCATTAATGAAAATTCGACCTTTTTCTCTGAAAGCCATATCAACTTCTACATGAGCGCCTGCCTGAATGCCTACTTTATATATTTCCCGAATTAATGGCTCTGCCAGAGTGGTACTGGAAACATATAATCGATCGCCTTCCTGTATATCTACACAATAATGGACAAGAAGTTGGGCGTATTTATTGAGGATGGTGCTCATAATTTATTTTTCTTTGATTCGGGCACAATTTTACAAAAATGAAGGAACTTGCACTTTTTCACAGCAGAGAATTGCGGAGGATTTAAAGTGTGATGATTTTTTATAAAATATAAACTTAAAGAATATGAAGGGTTTACAACTAAAAATAACAAACTAATTCGGTAAAATGCATAAGCCCTGTAGAAAAATAATGAATTCAAAAACCAACCGTTCTCTGGAAAAGACCTACCATTTCCTAATAAAATTTTAACAAATGCCTGAAAAGCCATATTATTTTTTTGAGGACTGTATAGAAAGTGCTAATTTAGGCGCCAATTCAATTGCTCCTTGTTACAGTTACAAAGAAAACTACGGTACTATGGTTCAGCAACAATTCTACAACGCCTATTCCAAAGTCACGCCGTACCAAAAAGACTCTATTGTAAAATTTCTCCAGCAAAATTTAGATGGTGACGAAGTTTCCAGAGAGGCTATTGTGGAAGCCATGGATTATGCAGTTAAAGACCGACCTTCCTTTGGTGGATTTATTTTAACGGCCAATGAATCAGATAAAATACTAGGCGCAATGGTTGTCAATTCTACTGGTTTAGAAGTCAATCCGTCAAATCGAGTCGTATATATGGCAATAGCAGATCAATATAGAGGTAATGGGGTGGCATCCAAATTAATGAAACGAGCCATTGAACTCTCCAAAGGCAAGCTTGCTCTTCAAGTTTCAAATAATCCGGAATCAATAAGGATGTTTGAACAATTGGGATTCCAGACCAAGTACGTTGAACTCAGACTTTCCAAAGTTTAACGCTTCCGTATTATCTGATAATCCTTACTTCTCCAATTTCCTGTGAAAATATCCTTGTCGCATTCTGAACGCCCAACGTTGCCCTTTACTGATTATTGGAATGCCAATCACTTCTTCACAGGAAGGACAGGTTAAGTTTGGAATTTTAGTCTCAGCATTTGATAATCCTGCCAAAGCATCGGGCTGGACGATATTGGATAGATATAGCCTCAATATTCCTTTCCCCGCACCATATTTATGATAAGTGAGCAAGTATTCCTGACATTTTGCACAATGTATTTGATAGGTTTTGTGTTTTCGACTCATGTCAATGTCGTACATGTTAAATAATTTGAATTATGTTTCCTGCTGTCCTTTACTACAAAAGTGATGGAAAGTAATGCTTTTTTAAGGTTTTTCTGACCAAAAATCCCCAATATTGTCAGAGAATCATATTTCTATCTTATTTAATCAAAAGCCAAGTCCCACTTTTTGCCCTTAATTTGCGTTCTATTCCGGAATGTGAATTTTATGGTCAGAAGATTTCAGATAATATTGATTTTAGCCGTTGTTCCATTTGCGCTTTTTGCACAAATTGATACCCTGTCCAACCTTCGGCAAAAACTAATGGATATTTCTGACCTGTCACAACCCATAGATTCTTTGACTATCGTTCCTGAATCCATAATCCTGATCAATGCTAAAACCAGGGATACACTGCCCAAAAATTTGTATAGCATCCAAAATAACAGTTTGATACTGGAAGCATCTCAAAAGAACCAAATCGCCAAATTTCTTATACAATACCGTGTACTCCCCTATGACCTATCCGCCCCTCAAACGAATTTGGACACTACAAATATTCAAAAAGACAAGAGTAACAGAATAGTAGGCATTACCTATGACCCATTTAAGGAGGAAGAAAGTTTTCTGGAATTTCAAAAAGGGCTGGACTATTCCGGTAGCTTTGCTCGTGGGCTCTCATTTGGCAATAGTCAAAACCTCGTCCTCAATTCCAGTTTCAATCTCCAGATGGCAGGCAACCTGGGTGATGGCATGGAAGTGCTTGCAGCGATTACAGACAATAATATTCCACTCCAACCAGAAGGTAATACGCAGCAGCTAAGTGAATTTGACAAGATTTTTATTCAAATTACAAAAGATGATAACAAACTTATTGCCGGAGATTACGAACTACGCAGGCCAACTGGGTATTTCATGAATTACTTTAAAAAACTGCAAGGCGGAACCTATAGCCGACAATGGAATTTTTCAGAAGGAAAGAAAAACCCTCTAACCAATAACGAAAGGCAGAGAACCCCCATTGGAGCAAACAGACAAGCCCAAAACCGCCAACCCCGCACCCTACACCCCGCACCCCACACCCCGCACCCCGCACCCCGCACCCCACACCCCGCACCCCGCACCCCGCACCCACAACCCACAACCCACAACCGACAACCCAGAACCCACAACCGACAACCGACAACCCACAACCCACAACTCACAACCCAAGCCTCAGTCGCCGTAGCTCGTGGAAAATTCGCAAGAAATGAAATACAGGCACAAGAGGGCAACCAGGGACCCTATCGTTTGGAAGGAGCTGAAGGAGAGCGCTTTATCATTATTTTGGCAGGGACTGAAAAAGTATGGGTCGATGGAGTCGTGATGAAACGTGGATTGGAAGAGGATTATATCATTGACTATAATGCAGGACATGTCTCTTTTACGCAACGGCGGTTGATTACAAAAGATATCCGAATCATCGTTGAATTTGAATATGCTGATCAGAATTATCTCCGCTCCATGTATGCGGTCAACCTGAAATATCAGCATAGAGATAAAACGAAGTTATGGTTTAATGTTTTTTCTGAACAAGATGGTAAAAAGCCTGTAGATAATGAGTTTTCTCCAGCTGAATTTGAAGCATTGCAAAACTCGGGAGATGATCCCCTGAACTCTGTAGTGAGTAGTATAGCAAAAGTAGAAGATGCAAGTCCCTTTCGGGTTTTGTACAAACTGGTAGATACGCTGGGATTTGATAGTGTATTAGTGTTTTCCAATAATGAAGAATTGACATTGCACACAGCCTTTTTCTCATTTGTTGGTGTAGGAAATGGTGATTATGTGTTGGATCCTACTGTGGCAGCCAATGGAAGGGTATATCGCTGGGTGGCACCAGAAATTCAGGGACTGGAAGTGGTTCATTTTGGAGATTATGCTCCGGTTAGGCAATTGGTTTCTCCCAAACAACAACAATTGTATACGCTTGGTGGGGAATATCAAATTTCCAAAAACACCAAAGTAATGGCAGAAGTTGCCATGAGCAATTTTGATCTCAACCGCCTATCCAATATCCAGGACAATGATAATTTGGGCTTAGCAACCTTTTCGAGTTTTGAAAACAGGCTGGATTTGGGGAAAAAGCAGGATTGGCAATTGAAAATGGAGATAAATCATGAATTTGTCCAGGAGCGATTTAGAGCGCTCAATCCTTATCGGAATGCAGAATTTAGACGAGATTGGAATATTCAGAGTAATGAGCGAGTGAGCGAGCATATTGGTCGGGGTGGTTTTGAGTTGAGCAGTAAAACGAAAGGACGTTTGGCTTATACCTTTAGTGGTTTTTTGAGAGATTCTATTTATGAAGGGACCAAGCATTTGGCTCAATATCAATTTGATAAAAAAGGGTTTAATATTTTTTTGGAAAGCAATCTCCTAAACTCGAATAGTCTGACTGAAGCAAGTCGTTTTTTTCGACCAAAAATAAATTTTGGCATTCCTTTCTTACGAGATTCCACCAGGACAAAGTATTGGGAGACAGGGATTTATGGAGAACGAGAACGGAATGAGCGTTTTTCAAAAAAGAATGAGCTTGTTTCTGATTCACTTTCGTCCAATAGCTTTTGGTACGATCTGTTTAGGGTTTATTTGAAGAGCCGTGAAAGTCAAAAAATTAATTTCCAGGTCAATTATCAAAGACGAATTGATTATGCTCCGCTGAATACATCATTTGAACAAGCGACCATCGCCAATGACCTAAACCTGAATGGGAATTGGACGACTCGCTGGACTTCTGGAAAAGAAAAACGTAGAAACAATTCCCGCATTGGTTGGAATTTTACCTACCGACAATTGGAAATAAAAAATGATGATCTGACCAATGAAGAACGCTCTGAAACCTTTCTTGGTAGGTTGAATTATTCCTTACAATTGGTCAATGGCGTTATTCAGTCCAACACGAGTTATGAAATAGGCTCAGGGCAGGAGCGAAAATCTGAGTTTGTCTTCTTGCCTGTTCAACCTGGGGAGGGCAATTATGTTTGGCGAAATGATGACAACGGGGACGGTTTAATTCAGCAAAATGAAGTGGAGGTAGCGCCTTTTCAGGATTCCGCTAATGTGCTCAGACAAGTTGTTTTTACAGATGAGTTTATCCGCACCAACAATATTTTATTTAACCAGAGTTTGAGAATTGAACCTCGGGCGATTTGGTTTGGAGCCAAGGGTCTCAAAAAGTTATTGAGTCGATTTTCTCCTTCTTCATCTCTTCAAATTACCCGAAAAGTAAAAGATGCAGACAAGGTTTCTCCCTGGAATCCTTTTCAGTTGGACATTATTGACACTTCGCTTGTTGCAACTCGTTCAGGCATTCGCAATGTGCTGGTTTTCAATGCCAATAATCCAAAATTTAATTCTGAAATTGGATTTACTGACAATCAGGATAAGGTTGTTTTGACTACAGGATTTGAAAGCCGTAGGAGGGAAGAACGGTTTTTCAAAACCAGGTGGAACATAGCCAAAACTTTTTCCTCAGAAATTGAATTCAAAGCGGGGCGTAAAATTCAAGACTCTGAGCAATTTGACAATAAAGATTTCAATATTCGCTTTTTTAATCTTCAGCCCGAATTTACCTGGTTGCCCGTCAAAACCTTTCGAACGATTGTAAAATACAAATTTGAAGACAGTAAAAATACACTCGAGAATGCTGAAGAAGCTGCAAATACCCATGAGCTTAAATTAGAAATGCGGTACAACAAGACTTCTAAAATTTCTGTCCAATCCAGCTTTTCTTTTGTGAAAATCAGCTTCAATGGGGAAGCCAATTCGCCGGTCGGTTTTGCCTTTCTAAACGGTCTGCAAAATGGGCAGAATTATTTGTGGGATGTTTCTATCGACAGGCAGTTGGCGAGAAACATGCGATTGAGTCTGAGTTATGAAGGTAGAAAAACCGGAAAGGGTAGGGTAGTACATGTTGGGAGAGCAAGCGTGGCAGCTACATTTTAAAAAAAAACCTAAATTTGAATGTCAAAACATTACCAATATGAAAAGCAAAACAAAAGAATACACCAACGGAGAAATTACAGTCGTCTGGAAGCCAGGTATTTGCATACATTCTGCCCTTTGCGCAAATGGACTTCCAGGTGTTTTTGATCCACAAGCTCGACCCTGGATCAAGGTAGAAGGCGATACTACAGAAGCCATTGCCAAACAAATAGATAAATGCCCATCAGGAGCTTTGTCTTATTATTACAATGAGAGTAAAAAAGGAGAAGTCGTAGTAGAAAATGAAACCATCGTTGAAGTAAATCCGAATGGTCCATTAATGGTTTATGGAAATCTGTTAATCAAAGATTCGGAAGGCAATGAGACCAAGAAGCACAAAGTAACTGCCTTTTGTCGCTGTGGAGCCTCTTCAAATAAGCCTTTCTGCGATGGTACCCATAAGAAAATTGGATTTGAAGGATAACTTTGGTAGTGAAGGAATGAATAATTTTCACTCCCTCTTCATTCACAAACCTCCTGCATCTTTCCAGCGCCATAGATACCGGCAGGCATGGGTGCGATAGGGTTGCCAGGGGACTGCCACTTCTACCATTTTCTTTTTTAAATCTTTTCCCGTTTCTTCAAGACTGTACAAGCCTTTAATGGCATTCTGGATGCCCAGGTCATCAACTGGAAAAACATCTTGTCTGTCCAATGTAAACATTAAAATCATCTGAACGGTCCATTTGCCTACACCTTTAATTTGAGTCAGGTATTGAATAATGGCATCATCTTCCATACCAGACCAGTTCTTCTTTTGGAGTTTTTCGGTTTTGAAAAAGTTTGCCACATTTTGAATGTAATTGGATTTTGAGTTAGACAAACCAGCAGACCGTAAGGTGGGAATATCCATCTCCAACAATTCATCAGGAAAAGCATAGCCATCTTCAAATAAATCCAGAAAGCGACCATAGATGGTTCTCGCAGCTTTTACAGACAATTGTTGACTGACTATTGAGCGAAGCAAATCTTCGTACAAATCACCTTTGGAAGTGGGTGATTCTAGTATGATGGTTTCTACAAGTGGTTTAAAAATAGGATCTTTGGATAGGTGGGTTTTGATTTTGTTTTGCATCTAAGATTTTGACTTTATTTTTATGCAAGTACGTTTTCGCGTATAAACCTTTGATTTTCAAGAATTTTAAATAAGACTTTTGCAGTGGTTATCACTCCTTTTTCTTGAAGAAGAAAAGCGTGGCCAGCAAGAATTCCTTCTTGAATGATTTCCTCTTTTGATGCGGGGTTAGGTAATTTAATGATAGCTGAAAAAGACTTGTTAGAAAAGATGATGGCATCTTTGGATTCTTCTTTTTCAAACTTTAAGGTACTTAATGCTTCTTCGAATTCTTTATAATTAACTTTCATCAATTAATAATTTGAATTTTTTATATCTCGAATTCTTTTAACGCTTTCTGGTGTTAATGAGTTTTCAAAAGGAATAAAGACTTGAATAAATTTACGAATATTCTTTAATGAAATTCGGTTTGTCTTGAAATATTCTTGTAAAACAATGAAATACGCCTATTCAGTTTGGGCATCATATACAACTAAAATCATCAACTCTTTTTCATAAAGCCAAAGTTCTAAATCCTTTTTCGAAAGAGAATATTCAATAGCATTATGTTTTTCAGAAATTTTTAGGTGGTCGGTGGATTTCAATTGAACCAGTATCATTCCATTTTCAGCTTCCCCATTTTCATCATAGGTGAAAACATTGGCATCATACCCATAATCCCTAAAGATTCTTTGAACAGAATATCCGGCAAGCAAAATTGTCTCTCCAAATGGTTCAGCCCCAAATCTTCAATAATATGTTCCCTTGTCCTACGTTTTTTCATACATGTTTTATTTGGGAATGAGTTATTTATTAAAAACAGATGACTCAAAAATATTCATCTCCACAGCTTTTTTTTGTGCTGAAACCTCAGATTCATCCCATCCAAAATTATTTCCAAAATCCTCCAAAACTTTATCCAGAACCTTATCAATACTCCCAATATTGAAATACAACCGGCCCGTTCTTCTGACAAAAAAATCCAGTGGGGTTTGACACAATTCATTTTCCAAACTAAAGGCTAGTTCTGCTCTTGCGAGCGCAATTTCAGGGTCATTTTTAAAACTAGAAAAATGCTCCAATATCGTTTCGGTTTGACTTCCATAATTTGCAACTAAATATTGTGCATAGTATTTTTTTAGCCCAAACCCTGAAATTCGTTTTTCAACTTCTTTTTGATAGTCGGCAACCTCCACTGCGTTTTTGAAATGACTTTTGCCTAAATGAATTTTATCTGTATGACATTCAGAAAATTGTAAGTCGTATTTTTTAGACAACTTTTTGGCGACCAAATCAACTATCCGCTCTGCCATTTTGCGATAGCCTGTCAATTTACCTCCTGCAATGGATATCAATCCGGATTTGGAATTGAAGATTTCGTCTTTTCTAGACATTTCAGAAGCAGATTTTCCTTCTTCATAAATCAAGGGACGGAGCCCTGCCCAGCTAGATTCGATATCCTCCAGCGTCAGTTTGGCTTTTGGAAACATATGGTTTACGCCATTTAAAATGTACTCCGCATCTGCTCGATCTGCCCATACATTATTGATGTCACCATCATAGGGAGTGTCGGTGGTCCCCAGGTAGGTAATTCTATGGCGGGGAATGGCAAACATCATTCTACCATCGGGTACATCGAAGTACACTGCGTGTGTGAGCGGCAATCGCTCATGAGGAATGACCAGATGAGCGCCTTTAGATAGAAATAAGCGCTTGCCTTTCAATGATTTATCTTTCTTCCGCAGTTTGTCCACCCAGGGACCTGCAGCACTGACAATGTATTTGGAGCGAATTTCAAAAACTTCCTCCCCTTGCAAATCCTGACATTTTACGCCAACAACTTTTTGTTGGTCATACACAAATTTTTTGGCTTTCACATAATTCAAACTTACCGCTCCGTGCTCGGCAGCTTCCTTAATGATCTCAATGGTTAGCCTTGCATCATCAGTTCTGTATTCTGCATAAACCCCACCTCCCAATAAGTTTTCCTCCTTTAATATGGGTTCCAACTTCAAGACTTCCTCTTTCGATATCATTCTCCTCTTGTCTGCCTCTTCCACATCTGCCAGAAAATCATAGACCATTAGTCCAATGGAACTCGCAAATCTGCCATATGTACCACTTTTGATAATGGGCAATAACATTTTTTCTGCAGTAGTCAGATGGGGTGCCAGTTTATGAACAATTGCCCGCTCACGCCCTACCTCCCGCACCAGGGCAAATTCCAATTGTTTCAAATAGCGCAAGCCTCCGTGCACTAGTTTGGTAGATTTACTGCTGGTGCCAGATGCAAAATCCTTCATCTCTACTAAAGCAACTTTCATCCCTCTGGAAGCTGCATCCAGGGCAATACCAGCTCCTGTGATGCCACCACCAATAATGGTTAAGTCAAATTCTTCAGATTGAAGTTTTTGAATGGTTATTGCACGGTTTTTTGTAGAAAGTAGGTTCACTGTTTGAGAAATTGAGAAATTGAGAAATTGAGAAATTGAGAAATTGAGATTTAATACTTTGATATAGAATTCTCTAACTAAATCTCGAACTTTCAAGTCTTTGACCTTTATATATCGAGCGATTTTCTTCTTTGTCCAAAAAGGTTTTGAATTTTTTTGGAGGGGCAATTTTAGGTAGCAAAATTCTTTTTTCAAAGGGATGTTGTAAAGACAATTCAGTAGCACACAAAAACAATCCTTTTCCCTTCAATATCATGCCTTCTTTTCCATAGAGCTTATCTCCTAAAATTGGAAACCCTGATTTAGATAGGTGAATGCGCAATTGATGTGTACGACCTGTCAAAAGATTTAATTCAAGCTCAGACAGCCAATTATACTTTGGAGAGCAAATTTGCCTTATGGTTTTATATTCAGAAATCGCTTCTTTATTATCAATTGGCAATTCAATCTTCCCGGATGCTGGTGTTTCTCCAATTACAATCGCCCGGTATTTTTTTTGAATTGCTTTTTCTTCAAATTGCCTACCTAACTCAATTCTGGCTGCAATTGTTTTGGCGATGATCAATAAGCCACTAGTTGCTGCGTCGAGGCGGTGTACAGGAAGTGGAATTGTAAGTGCATCTTTTTGACCAGATGTTTTCAAATTATGAGGCAAGGCGTTTTGGATGGTTTTAAAATAATTGCCACTAACGGGAAATCCAGCTGGTTTATGAATAATGGCTATATACTCATCTTCAAAAATCACCCTAAGTTCAAGTGGAAAGATTTTGCCAGGTTTAGCCTTGGGTTTCAGCAATTCAATTTTTTGCCCTGCTTGGATCCATTGCCCGGTATTTCCAATTTTTCCATCTACCAGAACCTGTCCTCTTTTGATAGCTTTTTTAATGCCTTTTCTGGAGGAAATGGTATTGAAAACCATATGTGCGTAATCACTGAGACGGATTTTGCCTACATGCTTGGGAACAATATGTATTTCCAAAACTTTTTTCGTATCACCCATCTTTCTTCTTACTCCGCTTCCCAAAAATATCTCCCGAATTGCGTTCATCTAAAATGGGGAAATCTCTGGGAGCTTCCTCCGAAGTTTCGTGAAACATTTTTGGTACATGATGCCAAAAACCTTTATCGAGTCGATACCCTTCATAAGATCCATCAGGAACATAACTTGGTCCCTGCCCAGCCATTCCGCCCATCATAATGAGGTGGTCGAATAGGATGACATTGTACACTTCATCAAAATTGAGTTTGAAAGCAGCTTCTGCATTGTAGGTTTTGACCAGCCGATTTTTTACAAATTCTTGCCCGGTTCTCAAATCATAGGTTTGGAAAATCGGATCTCCAAAGACAGGTTGCCCTTCCCGGAAAAATAAAACATCTACCAATTTTCGCTTTTCAAAAAAGGAATATGCGTCATAACCAAACAGCAAATAACGCTTACCTTTCGGACTTTCAAATTGATGGATATTGTAGTACAAAGCCCCGTACCAGTTTTTTGCAGTGAGAATTTCGTACTCTTCTTCCTCCACTTCAAAAGACCTGTCTACCAGTGGAAACAACTCTAAATCAGGCGAATTCATTTGAATGGCACCATAGTAGCGATATTCATCTACATCTACATAGAGTTGCCAGGTAAAAATCCGAAAGGTGCTGTCCTTCGGATATTGAATGGAAATGGCTGTGACTTTTGGAAATTTATATTGAAAGGAGTTTTCAAACTTCAATGCCTTCACCAATGTAGAAATTACTTTTTTACACGACGCAAATCGATTTTCCGGCAAAGAATCATTCACCACCAAAAAAGACATCAATGCAATCGTGTCTTCATACAATTGCAGTTGTTCCAAATCAGCAGGTGCAATCTCATCCTGGGCATTGGTCACTTGAAAAATAGGCAGGCACAAACACAACAGGAGTATCTTTCTCATGAAAGCATTTTATTTAGAGAATGTTTAAGATTTTTATAAACTGATAATCAGTAATTTAGGGTTCTGATGAAAAATCAATGAGAGAGTTTATCGGGATAAAAGACCGAATTGATTTGAAATCAGGTTCCTAAAGTAATGGTTTTCAGGCAAGAAAAATTTAGACATGCTCTTTGGTAAAGGGTTCAGATCGTTTTTGAAACGCAAATTTACGAGCTTTGGTGTAAATCGGGGATTCTTTTTGTTTTTGGATCGCTGCGCTTGGCTTTTTTTAGATCGCTTCGCTGTCAGACCTCCAAAAGCGAAGCGGTCTCCAAGCAAAGCGCGTCAGCTCCTACACTTCCCACCCATAACGCTCCCAATCCTCCTCCACATCTATATCCGACAAAACAGGAAGCAAATAATAACTTTTTCCCAATTCATTAATATTTTCAATTGTTCTCGAAAAAACGGAATCTGTGCTCCACTCGATATCTTCAAAAACTTGCGGCATAAATGCATTCATTCCTATCAAATAATAACCACCATCTTTTGCCGGACCAATTACAAAATCAGAATGATTCAATTGCTCATAAGCTTCTGCTACAATTTCCTTCGTCAAGGAGGCACAATCACTGCCAATGATGAGGACTCGTTCATGTTGTTCAAAAACTGTTTTGAAAGCATTTGCCATACGCACGCCTAGACCTTCGCCCTTTTGAACGAATTTTTGAAAGTTTGACTCAGACCAATCATCTTGTTTATCCACGAAAGAACTATAATAAAGCAACCTTGAAACTTCAAGGGATTGAGCAATTTGGCGGGTATGACCTAGCAGGGCTAAATATATTTTCATCGCCTGTTCATTTCCAACCGTTGCTGCCAAGCGCGTTTTTACTTTTCCAATTTCGGGATTTTTGATAAATATGATTAATGCTTTCTTTTTTGAATCAATCAATACTAGTTTTTTTTAGTTCTGATAAAATCATTAATTGCGGTTACAATTCCAGCAATATCATGTTTGTAAAAGCCAGTTCCATTAAAACAATTACATTCTATGATTTTAAAGGAATTGTCGATTTGAGCGATGTCCATTACATACACATCATTCAATCTATACTCTGAAATTCTGTTTCGTGCAAAGGTTAACATTTCCAAAGGATTATCCTTTTTATCAACTTCCAATTGCCCATTATTCATATATCTGCTGGATGATACGATCTGGTCGTCTACAATAAATAATCGCCATTCTTTTTCAATTTTTTGGGTTTCTGAAATCCAGATTTCGGTTGCTTCATTAAAGTTTGGCAGGTTTAATTTACAGACTTGATCACTCCAGGATGACAAGTTTTTAAAAGTGTCTACTTTTCCACTAAAAATCTTGCTATCCATATTGGGTCTAACAAACCATTTTTTTGAAGGGGGACTCAGAATATTTGGGACGTTTCCAAATTTTAGCAATCTGCCAGAAGCATTTAAAACATGATGATTCCAACGCTCCACATAGTTTTTCATCTGAAATGTT
The DNA here is from genome assembly GCA_041941305.1 of Saprospiraceae bacterium. Lineage (GTDB taxonomy): Bacteria > Bacteroidota > Bacteroidia > Chitinophagales > Saprospiraceae > JANSWP01. The sequence goes on along the minus strand of JBGTQJ010000037.1, from coordinate 48,336 downwards.
TCAGGATTGTAAAATACCCCTTTATTTAATCTTTTGTCACTAAAGGCATTCAACATGAAAGTAGTGGAGCCATAAATTATGAGGTAGGCTTTTTGGTTTTTTATTGGTGGAAATGATTCCGCAAAGGGAACAATTTTGACTTCTTCCCAAAGTTCATCAGGCTTATTTAGTGCGGTTTTTATGGCATCCAGAATTTCTGGCTTGGTTAAGTTTTTTTGAAGAACCCAGTTAATCATTCAAACAGAATTATGTTTTTATTCGGACAAGTACTTCTCCATCTGCCTGTACATACCCAAATGCCATCTTTGGTGTGTTGTGTGCAAAACCATAATCTCCATCCTTGTTAATTCCAATGATGCCTCCCAAGCCATCTACGCGCCATTTTAAATATTCTATACTTTCCACTGCCGCCTCCATTGCACTTTTGGTTGCAAACAAAGCACATACCGTATTGCATAATCCTACGCGCATAATACTTTCCCCCCAGCCAGTTGCTGAAGCTGCTCCGCGATAATTATCAGCATAGGCTCCTGAACCGGGAATCGGGCTGTCCCCAACTCGTCCCTGCATTTTTCGAGCGGTGCCACCAGTAGAGGTTGCAGCTGCCAAATTTCCATGAATATCCATTGCTACCGCCCCCACAGTATCCATTGCAGAAAACTCAAAGGGCATATGGGTTTCAAAGTTTTGGTCGTTTTTGATTTTGTGGTAAAATTCCAATTCGCGTTCTGTCAGCAAGGCTTCTGGAGGCAATTCTTCATAGCCTGTCTTTTTGGCAAATGCCATAGCACCTTCCCCAACCAACATACAATGTTCCGTCTCTTCCATCACTTTTCTTGCAATACTTACGGGATTCAGGAAATTTTGAATGGCAGCCACGGCGCCAAAATTGAGACTTTTCCCATCCATGATCATCGCGTCCAGTTCTATTTCTCCTTTTTCATTCAGGAAAGCACCTCGCCCTGAATCGAAAGTGGGATCTTCTTCAAGAATATTGACTGCTTGTTCCACAGCATCGAGTGCCGACATTCCCATTTCTAATTTCGGATAAATGGTTTCAATTGCATTTCGAACACCTGCCAGATGAGCAGGGACGTAATCTTCCGGAATGTTCCAGGCACCTCCGTGGACAATAAGTTTTGGCTTTTTCATTTTCATAAGCTCAAATGTCAATATTTTTCCCCAAAACCCCTTACATTCGCTCCTTTTCAAATCAAAACCTAACCAAGGATGAACACCGATCTTCAAATCGCAAGGGCAACCACACTAGAACCTATCCAGAATATCGCCGATAAATTGGGGGTTTCACAAGATGATCTCGAACTCTACGGCAAATACAAGGCAAAACTTCCCCTGGACTTAATCGATGAAAAAAAATGGCAATCCAATAACCTGATTTTGGTGACCGCCATATCACCAACACCGGCAGGGGAAGGGAAAACAACTATGTCTATTGGCTTGACCCAGGGCATGAACCGCATTGGGAAAAAAACTTGTGTGGTTTTAAGAGAACCTTCACTCGGACCTGTTTTTGGAATCAAAGGGGGCGCCACCGGAGGAGGGCACTCTCAGGTATTACCTATGGAAGACATCAATCTTCATTTTACAGGTGATTTCTCAGCGATTGAAAAAGCACACAATTTGCTCGCCGCCTTGATAGACAACAACATTCAAAGCAAAACCAGAAGCCTGAACATTGACCCTCGGACAGTTTTGTGGAAGCGGGTGCTGGATATGAATGATCGGGCTTTGAGAGATGTGGTGATTGGTTTGGGAGGTACAGGGTCTGGTATCCCACGAGAGACAGGCTTTGATATCACTGCCGCCTCTGAAATCATGGCAATTCTTTGTTTGTCAAACGATTTGGAAGATTTGAAAACGCGTCTTGGTAATATTTTCGTAGGCTTTACTTTTGATAAACAACCCATTTATGCGCGCGATTTGAACGCAAATGGAGCTATGACTGCTTTGCTAAAAGATGCCATCAAGCCAAACTTGGTCCAAACGATTGAAGGAAATCCAGCTATTATTCACGGTGGACCTTTTGCCAATATCGCCCAGGGAACCAACACGGTAATTGCCACAAGAATGGGGCTATCACTAGCTCCTTATGTCGTCACTGAAGCAGGTTTTGGATGTGATTTAGGCGCCGAGAAATTTTTGGATATCAAATGCCAAAGTGCAGGTCTGTCTCCAAAGGCAGTGGTTTTAGTCGCAACCATTCGTGCTTTAAAATACCACGGAGGAGCAGATTTGAAAACATTGACGGAAGACAATCCAGATGCCGTGAGAGCTGGTTTGGTAAATTTGGAAAAACACCTTGAGAATGTTCAGCAATTCAACATCAAACCAGTTGTAGCAATCAATCAATTTACTTCTGATACAGAGGAGGAGATATCCATTGTACAGAAAAGATGTGAGGAATTAGGTGTCAAAGCGGTTATTGCCAATGTATGGGGCAAAGGAGGAGCAGGTGCAGAAGAATTGGCTCAAGCAGTTGTAGACGTAGTAGACAATGCCACGGAAACCTTCCAACCTATCTATGACTGGAATTGGAGTGTAGAAGATAAAATCAAAGCGGTAGCTACCAAAATTTATGGGGCAAAAGCCATTGATTATACCCCTAAAGCAAAACTCAATCTCCGAAAAATTGCTCGACTGGGTCTGGAAGATCTCCCGGTTTGTATCGCCAAAACGCAAAAATCCCTTTCTGATAATCCAAAATTGCTGGGACGTCCAAAAGACTTCCTGGTAACCGTCCGTGAAATTGAAATAGCGGCTGGAGCTGGCTTCCTCATTCCCATTACTGGTAATATTATGCGGATGCCAGGTTTGCCGTCCGTTCCCTCCGCTGAAGCAATAGATATTGATAAGGATGGGGTGATTACAGGGTTGTTTTAGAAAGAATTTTATTTTTGAGTAAAGGATATTAAATTTACAAATAGAAAAGCAATTTTTAGCCTATTGCTAATGTTTTGAACACCTAACCCCAATCCTTAACGAATTATAACTTAATACTTTTTCCAGTTTTCGAGGCACGAATAATCGCCTCAATAATCCTAACATCCTTTAATCCTTCTTCCCCTGCAATCATCATTTTCCTACCCTCCAAAAGTGCCAGGGCATCATCGTCCATCTGATTGGCTTGTTGGTTTGGAATCGTTTGATCCAACTGGGCACCATCACTTCGACTGCCTTTGACGCCACCATAAGTTTGCATGGGTCGGACTTCATATGACCCCCTTTCACAAGAAACAATCAAATGATTATAAGACTCCCCAACACTGGTTTTTCCAAAAGCTTTTAAGCCATTCTCAAATTCTAGGGTATACTCAGTAGTTTCGTCGACTTCCTTGAACAAGTCTGGTCGATTGGTAAACTGCCTGGCTTCCAATACCCATTTGGGTTCCAGGCTAGTCGCATTGCGAATGCCGTTGACGGTATAAACACCCATATCGTACAAGGCTCCACCACCCATGTTTTTTTGAAAGCGCCATCCGCTGCCACCACCACCCCGGTATCCTGCGGCGGCTTCTACATTGGTCATCTTCCCAAACGGTAAGCTATGAGCGTAAGAATTAAGAGCTAAGGTATTTGGTTCATGTTGTACCCGATATCCAATGGTCAATTGAACCTTGTTTTTGTTACATGCATCAATTATAGATTGGCATTCTTCTACATTCATCGCCATAGGTTTTTCACACCAGACGTGTTTACCAGTATTGGCTGCGGCGATACTGAATCTGGCATGGGTACCAGTCGGCGTAACTATATATACTACATCAATGCCTTCATTATCTGCTATCCGGTGCATATCGTCATAGCTGTACACATTTTTATCAGGGATGCCATATTTTTCTTGCCAGGAGGGTATTTTATCAGGGCTTCCGGTAACGATTCCCGCCAAATAGCAATGTTTGGTCAATTGTAAAGCTGGCGCGAGCTGGTAAGTACTATAGCTACCCAATCCCAGTAGAGCAACACCAATTTTTTTTCCTTCAGATGATGTTTTTGATTGCGGATTTGCATAACAGTTATAAGGAAGAATAAGTGCACTGCTTCCAATCAAGCTATAATTGAGGAACGTACGACGCGTTATTTTTTTCATAAGTTTTGCATGATTTATCGATTGCTAACATCATTTTACATCCCGCTTTTCATGGCTCAATGTTATCAGCAATCAGCCAGGATTGCTTCAACTGAATCAAGAATTTTGCTCCCTTTCTGAGAAATGCTCCATGTATAGTTTAAGTATTTCTCAGGACAGCTGGATTTTGAACCCAATGTAAAGGCTTAAAATGCCGGATTCAAAACCCTGCTGCTCGAAAAGATTTTAAATGCAGCTTATGATTAGTTTAAATCTTTGTCAACAACCTCCTATGGTAATTTATCTGTCCCAAATGATAGGTCAAATGCCATAATAGTTGCAGCAAATAATAGTGAATGTCTTTTTCCCAGGGAAAATAGCCTTTTGGATGAGGCTGACTCAAATCCGTAACATTTGAAAGTACCCTTTCAATCATTGCAGAAGTGTCTTCTACATTTTTGACCAGTTCAGTTCTTGAAACCCCCTTAATAGTAAACTCCAAATCCCTGTTTCGGATATAACCACTATTGCCCAATCCCTGACCAATGAAATGATTGAGATTGCCTACCAAATGATAACAAAGATTCCCTGCAGTATTGCTAATCCCATCGGGCAAGAGCCAAATGCTCTCTTCTGAAGGATAAGCCTCCATTTCGTCTTTTAATTGCTGAAGATGTCTTTTGAAAAAGTGAATAAAGTGTTCAGTCATAGGTTTTTATTATTGAACTTGTTTAAGAATTCCTTCTGTCACCGAGTGAAGAGGCTTGTGGTTACTGGCGAAGCTCATTTTGAGCTTCGTACTTGAAAAGTACGGGGTGAAAAATAGCTGAAGTCCAGCAACCGCAATGCTTTTCACGCAGGTAAGAAAGGAGTTTTTAAACAAGTTCATTTGAAAATTTGAATAGCAACATTTGATGCATACTTCGAAATCCGTTGTTTTGAATCATGGTTAATGAGCCAATATTATCTTTTTCACAAGAACAAATGGGGGCTCTGTTCCATTGAAGGGCAATTTCTTTGGCTTTTCCCAATAAATAAGTGCCCAAACCTTTTCTTCTATGCTTGGGGGATACGATTACACCAAGGTCTGCTATCCCTGGTTGACTTTCACTTTTCCGTACTTCGCAGGTCCCAAGTGTTTCACCTCCATTTTCCAAAACAAACAATTCACCTCTGGATATCAAATTGCCAAGATAACTATTTAACCAATCCTTTGGACCACCCATGCTTTGATGGCAAAATTCAATCAGATTTTCAAGGTCATTTGAATCGGCAGCTCTTGGATTGCCTTCTTTTTCAGTCACAGCAACTTTCAAAAAATCAGCAAATAAGTAAGTATGGATAACTACAGATTTTTGCCAATGCATGGCTAAGGATAAGCAAAAAGGATTATTGGTACCTATCAACGCTTTATGAATATTTTCCTGTTGGATGAATTGTTTAAACAGCGTAGGTCCTTCCTTAATCCATTCCGGTTGAACAAAAAATTGTAATAGTTGATCCTCCCCATCGACACAAGCATAGCCTATCATTTTGGATTCAATTTTTATGGACCAATGGGTAGCGTAGTTGGTTAGGACTTCCCACATCCCATCCTGGGGTGCTGTGAGTGTTTTTCGCCATTGGGTTTTCAATGGCTCAAGAATACTCAGCTCATTAACGCTTTCGAATTGAAGGGATTTAATACTAGTTTGCATTCGGGTGAATTTTTTTTCATTAAAATTATTAGTGGTTTTAGTGCTAAGGTATTGAAAAGTCGGGATTAAAAATTAGACGATCTCCCAGCTTTTTAGTTAAATAACTAATTAATTAGTTGTTTTAACTAAAAAGTTCGTTATATTTGTCTTGCTTTTCTAACCGCTCATTTTAATGGGCAGGTTTTTCAACTTGTTTTTTTTCAATCAGCCCAATAAATTGGGCGATTACAACTCAATCAACATGCAAAAACTCGCAAAAAGAGAAGAACAAATCATGCAAGTATTGTGGCGACTGGGAAAGGCATTTGTAAAAGAAATCATCGCAGAAATGCCAGAACCAAAGCCACATTATAATACAGTATCTACCATTATCCGCATTTTGGCAGATAAGGGTTTTGTGAAGCACACCCCATTTGGCAATACCCATCAATATTACCCCGCAATTACTAAAGAGGATTATCAAAAGTCAGCTGTTGGGGATGTCCTTGAAAAGTATTTTGACAATTCCTTCCAAAAAATGGTAGCCTATTTTGCCAAAGAGGAAAAAATTAGTTCGGATGAACTAGAAGAAATCGTCCAATTGATAAAAAATGATAAATGATGAATGATGAATGTTGCTTTACGCAATCATTTATCATTCATCATTCATCATTCATCATTTAAGATAAAAATGATTCCATATATTTTTCACGTCTCGATTTTACTTTCAATCTGTTATTTATTTTACAAATTCCTGTTGGGGAATGAAACCTTCTTTACCCTAAACCGCTGGATATTAATCAGTTGCCTTGGTTTATCCTTTACCATTCCATTTATTGAAATTCCGGAAGAATGGTCTTTGAGAGAAGTCGCTATTCAAGAAACAATATCGGAGTATATTCCAGTAAACGAAGCTGTCTTCGAGGAAGAGATTGCAATTGAAGAGGAAGTCGCTATGGAAGAAGAGATCGCTATGGAAGAAATGGAATATGCTGAAATGAGCGAAGAGGTGACTCCAATGGCAGAAGAGATGGAAATTGCTGATGAAGAAGGAACCGCATTGGTAGCAGCCCCATCAAAAATATCCTTTGGCACCTTATTAAAATGGATTTACCTCTGCGGATTAGGCATTTTTGCACTCAATTTCCTGATACAGTTGATGATTTTAGTCGTCAAAATTTTCAGAAACCCGAATATCAAGGACGGCTTTTATAGAATTGTAGAAATACAAAAAGACAGAGCCCCATTTTCGTTTCTAAACAGCATTTTTCTGAATCCAGCCAAATACGATTGGGATACCTACAATCAAATTTTAAAACACGAGAAAATCCACATCCGGGAGGGACATAGCCTGGATATTTTGTTGGCTGAATTGGTGGTGATTCTGCAATGGTTCAATCCATTTGCATGGCTCTACCGCAAAGAATTGGAAAATAACCTGGAATACCTAACCGACCAGAAAATGCTTTCTGAGGGAACCAACAAACAGCATTATCAGCTCAATTTGCTGAAAGTGTCCGTTCCCAACCTACCGTTGAACCTGACTACTAACTATAATCAAAGTATTTTAAAAAAACGTATTGTTATGATGAACGCAAAGAAATCATCCGCCCGCTCCAGTTGGAAGTATCTATTCATACTTCCTATACTGGGGCTATCAATTATGTGTTTGAATGCCATTCAACCAAATTCACAAGAACCTGAAAATGAACCGCTTGAACAACAAGTTTCAGAACCGGCATCAGAACTAACACAACAGGAACCCACGAATATTGTAAAAACAGAACCTACGATTAGAAATTTTGATGGACTTGAAATTATTGATTATGGAAACAAAAATGGAGACCTTGGAGCACTCTCCTCAGGAGAATGGGAAGCAAAGATAAAAGGAGAGAAAGTATGCATTTCCTTCAAGAGAGAAGACGATGACGGATATTGGATGAGCAGCGATTGTTTCCCAAAGTCCACTTTTTCCAATTTACCTGTTGGTTCTGAAGGAAGCTTCCAATTGGCAAGAGAGGCTGGAACCATTACCATGACAGGCAAATTTGAAAATGGGAAGGGGAAAGGAACTTACACTTTCGAAGAAAATCCTGAATTCGCCAGTTATTTGAGAAACCAGGGCTTTACTGATCTGACAGAAAATCACCTATTCCTGTTCTGTTTGACAGACATCAATAAATCTTACGTAGCGCATATCAAACAATTGGGTTACAACGATATGGACAGTGATGACTTGGCAGCTTTGGCTGTTCATGAAATCACAAAAGACAGGCTGGATTATTACGTGAAAGGTTTTAAGTCAATGGGATACAATGATTTGAAATTGGACGAAATTGTAGCGATGGAGATTCACGAAGTAGATGTAGAATATGCTAAAAGTATGGGTGATTTGTTGAAGAAAGATTTGACGATTGACAATTTGATAGCTGCAAAAATTCACGATGTAGAACCTCAGTACATTCGAGATTTCAAAGCCGCTGGTTTTGAGGATTTGGATTTTGACAACCTCATTGGTTTTGCCATTCATGAGGTAGATGTTGAATACATAAAAGAATTAAAAAGTGCCGGATTGGATCTCGAAGTTGATGAAATCACTGCTGCAGCCATTCATGGTATCGACGCCGAATACGTAAAAGATTTTAAAGCGATGGGTTTTAAAGATCTGGACTTCGACAACATGGTTGGCTTTGCCATTCATGAAATTGACCCGAAATATGTACAGTCATTAAAACAGTCTGGACTGGATTTATCTTCGGATGAAATTGTGGCTGCAGGCATCCACGGCATTGATGCAGAATACATCAAGCAATTCAAAGCTGTTGGTTTTGATGATTTAAATTTTGACAATTTGGTCGGTTTTGCCATCCACGATATCGATCCAAATTATGTAAAGGAGCTTAAGAGCTCTGGTTTGGATTTGAATTCAGATCAAATGATAGCTGCTGGTATTCATGGTATAGATGCCGATTACATCAAACAATTCAAGTCTGCTGGCTTAAATGATATGAGTTTTGATGACATTCTTGGTTTTGCGATCCATCAGGTTGATCCTGAGAAAATTAAAGCAATGAAAGCCACAGGAATTGATTTAAGCTCTGATGAGGTTATTGCTATGGCGATCCATGATATTGATGCCGATTATGCAAAAGGATTCAAGGAAGCTGGTTTAGAAGATATGGACTTTGAGGAAATGGTCGGTTTTGCCATTCATGAGATCGATCCAAATTATGTGAAAGAATTAAAAAGCGCCGGTTTGGATTTAAATTCTGACCAAATCATGGCTGCTGGAATTCACAATATTGAACCAGACTTCATTAAAGAGTTTAAAGCTGCTGGATTTAAAGATTTGGATTTTGACAATCTCATTGCTTTTGCCATTCACGATATTAATGCTGCCTACATAAAAGATATTCAAAATTCTGGCTACAAGGATTTATCCGCTGACGATATGATTGCCTTTGGCATTCATGGGATTGATTCCAAATACATCAAGGAATTGAATGCTGTAGGCTTTAATAATATTCCAAAAGATTTATTGATTGCTGCTCATATTCATGGAGTGGATAAAAAATACATTGAAGAGGAGAAAGCCAATGGTTTTTCCAGCAAGGATTTAGAAGATTATATAGAACGGAAAAGTGAGGCAGAAGGACATAATCGCAAGAGGAGAATCGAGTGATATGAATGAAAATGAGAATCAAAATGAAAATATTTTCATTTTGATTCTCATTTTCATTTTAATTAAAACCCAAGACCGCCAAGACCACCCAACTCTTTCTGCAACTCTTCCAAAGTCATTTTATCATAGCCATCTGGAACCCTGAAATTGGCAAGATCTACACCACCTTTAACCTCCTGTGCAGTAAAAGTAAGCGCCATACCCATTCCGGTTTCAATGACGAATTGCAGCGGAAACCCATCCAAACCGCCCATCGCTTTAGAGATGTAGGAGTTTTTAGGTCTGATTTTTTTGGTGAAGTAAACGATCATTTCCATGCCTTGTGGCAATTCGGCAGTAGCTTTGCAAGTTTTGTAACCAGCAATTTTCTTTTTGCTTTTTTTGTCGATCTTATATTCCAAAGATTGTTCTCCAGTGCCACCTAAAGACATCATTGGGTTCTTTTTAAGATCTTCTTCATTCATACCATCAATCTGGATCTTCTTGCCCATCATGTCCATCAGCATGACATTTTGATCTTTGTTATTGTTGTCAATGATGGTTTGAACGCGCATCAACCCACCCATCAGTGCAAAATCTACTTTTTGTTTGGCTTCAGAGAAATACATGTCCACTTCGGTGCCTTTTAGCATTGCCAATTCCGACATCTCACTTTCAATGTCGGTAATTTCGTATTTCACCATCCCCTCCGAGATTTTTTTCTGCCCAAATACCGTGGTATTGAGCACTAAAACTGTTAGAGCTAAAAAACTGATTTTCAATAATTTCATTTGTTGTATGATATTGTGTTAAAGTGTTCATGTGTTTATGTGTTCGAGTGCTACCAAACATGAACACATGAACACATAAACACTTGAACACAAATTAATAGCGCCATTCATCGCGGAACTTCATAAAGAGCTTGGATAAATTATGTGCATCGTCCATCCCTCTATGATGGTGACCTTCAAAATCAAAGCCCTCTTTTTCAACCGAATATTTGAGCCCACGCATTTTTCGAAGTTTGCGAATTTCGTGGTATTGTCGTTTTATATTGATGTGTTTTTCCACCCAATCCCACTCGAGGTTATGCAATTCGCAATCCTGTATCAACATCTTTTTGTCGAAACTACCCCATGAACAGAGTAGGTAATCCTCTTCAAAGACGTATGCCCAGTCCATAAAGTTTTCAATTACATCAGGAAAAGTTTTACTTCTGTCAATTTTTTGCTGTTCAATGGAGGTCAAATCCATGCAAAAATAGGACAATCGGGGATTCAAAACGGGTTTCACAAATTGATTAAACTTCCCAAGAATTTCTCCGTAATAATTCATGCGAATCGCTCCAATCTCAATGATTTCCGAAACCATCCAGTCTGGTCTGTTTTCCCAACAAGTCGCTTCTAAGTCGTAGATTATGAAATTCACAAGCGATGGTTTTAAAAAATTAATACTCTACTCACTGCAAAACTGCCTACTGCCCACTACTAATCATCTCCTTCAATTCCTTCATTTGCTCATTCAAATCATCAATTTTCTTTTCGAGTTCTTTGGTATTGTCCATAGTCATTTCATCAACAAATATGGCATTGGCAAGAGACATGCCGAAGATGCCACCAATTAGTACAACAAGGACAAAATAAAACCGGGTTAGTCCGATCAATAAATCACTTTTGGGTCCGGTTTCACTTCTTATGATGGCTATTGGGATTTCATTCCAGCCTTCAACAGTGAACATCTGAAAAATGGAATAGGAAGAGGTGAGTGGGTTGCCAAAATAATTGGGGGCTGCTTCACGGAAAAAATGGCAGGTAAACAATGCCAACAAAAAATTGAGGAAAAACAATGCCAATAGAACAAAAATAGATGCCCTGAAAGCTCTACCCAAGCCCGCGATGATCATTCCCAAATGCGGAACAAAGCGAATGAATTTTATAAGTCGTATCAATCGGAACAACCTGAGCAGTAAAATAATTGGCGTACCGGCTGGAGGCACTAGTGCGGGTAAGCTTACCACGACAATCACAAAATCAAATTTGTTCCAGGCACTTTTGAAGTACCTCTTGGGTTTGAAGTATTGAAGTTTGACAATGGCTTCAATCAGAAAGACCAGAATAAAAAGCCGATCCAGAATTTCCAAAATGATATTGTGCTCAAACCTTGGGAAGTACAACAAAAAAATGATGATCGCATTCAGCACAATAGCAATCATCATTTTTTTTTCAGAAAGAAAAAGTCGCTTAAACATTTTATTGATTCTATAATTCTACAATACTGCGGTTCTACGATTCCACAATTCTACGATTCTGTGATGCTGCGATACTATAATTTTATTTGTCTTAACAACATTGCAGCATCGTAGGATTACAGAACCATAGCATCGATTTTTACATTTTCTGTCCATTTTATTTTCTTCGCCAATCCATAATTCTCCAATCGATTGTGGTAAAAATAGAGCAATTTAAAATCCTTGCTTATCAATTCCCCTTTTTTGTTGAAAAGTATTGGTTTCAAGGGATGGAATGTACCCAGGTGACTGATACCATCTTTAATTAAATCATCTACCTCATATCGAATTTGTTTGGATAATTTTATTTTACCACGGGACTCCATCTCCTTCAAAATAGATTGTAATTGTCCCACTACTTTTCGCAATAAATCCATAGGGAATACATATTCCTCAGGTGGCAATCTCAATACCCCATAAAGGTCCAGCTTTGGGTTTTCATATTTTAAAATATTAAAGGCAGCAAAAGCAACCAGGTGGCTGGTGAGCACAATATTTTCTTTATGGTAGCGCTCCACAATTCGTTCTCCTAAAATTTTGGTGTATTCAGATTCTCTTTGCAAATCTTCAGTCACTTCTCCATTGCTGATAAAATAATCCCTCACATTTACGGGATTCCCAAAGCGGTCTGAGCTATTCCCATCTTCATCAACAAAATTGCCCAAAACATCCATCGGTTTGCCAAATGAGAGGGTGATTTCGGAGGGATCAGAAAAGAATTTCCAGGCAAATTTGATCAGTTTGCGGAAACTATGGAAAGCATCTTTCGTTTTGAAATAATGTTCCTTTCCGGTTCTTTGCAAATGCTGTTCGATTAAAAACTTGGCTTCCAGCACTACGTGGTAGCCTAATACCAGCGGTACAATAAAAATTTTATCATCCTTTCCTTTTTGAAAGTGGGAACGTTGGGCTTCAACAGCGGTACTTAAAAGCCCCAATTTCAGTTTTTGTTCCAGTCTTCCTGCACGGGAGCGAGTCCCCCCAGGAAAAAACAAACTATTGGTACCTCTTTGAATCGCCAAATTTGAAAACGCGAAAAGGGCTTGAAGGTATACTGGGTTTTTCTTTCTCCGATCTACCCGGTATGCCCCCAGGCGATTCATGAAATAGGCGGTATAGCCAGTATTATATAAATTGAGTCCTGCACCCCATGCAAAAGATGGTAAGCCCAAAATGCTGTCCATCGCATAGCCAATCAACAGGGAATCCAGATTACTGAAGTGAGTAGGTACAATCACCACCGTTCCTTTTTTTGTGAGCTTGCGTACCATGTCCACTTCTCCTTTTGCCAATAAACGTTCGTGGATATGGTATTTTGTACCATAGATTCGCTTCAGGTTTCTTCCGGCAGCGGTATTTAACAATCTATTGAAAAAAACATGTAAAAACTTTCTTGCAAACTGATAGGTTGGTTTCCTGAAAGTGCCAACGATTTCTTCTGCATAGCGATTGATGATTCTTTGCAAAATCTCGTGATTGGAACTCATCGTCTCTTCTTTTTCGCCGTCCAATCCTTTCACAATCAACTTTTTGCGGATGCGGTTCCAAAACAACCGCTCATTTGGAGGGTCTACTTTCCAGGGCTCCTCTTTGATCCGAATCCTTTCCAGATAAATCGTTTTCGCGATGATGTCCGTAATATTTTCCCCATGTTTTTTGGTCAGTCTTTCAAAAGTGAACGCCTCCATCTCCTGTACAAAATTGGTCCTGTCTTCATGAAGTTTATAGATGGGCCAATCTTCGATTTCAGGAATAACGTAGGGATATACTTTGGAACTTTCTTTCATTCTTGTTTGTGTTTCGTATCACGGCTCTCCTGAGTCGTGTTAGGCTCTTTCTTTTGAAAAAATTACAAAAGTCACGACCCTGGAGAGTCTTGGTACGCTAATCATAAAACTGCTGATTCACCTCATCAATAAACTGCAGCACCTCATCCCTTCCTGCGTCAGTATTTGAAGAAGTGGTAAACTGTTGGGGCAACTCATTCCAGTACTTCAATAATTCTTTTTGAATAACCTGAATATTTCGATTTCTGGTATTCAGATTCATTCGATCCGTTTTGGTATAAACAATCACAAAAGGCAATCGCCACTGTCCCAGTTTATTGATGAATTCTACATCAATTTGTTGTGATGGAATATTCGCATCGATTAAAACAAAAATGCAAACCAGCGTTTCTCTTTTTTGAAGATAATTGGCAATCATGCGCTCCCATTCCAGGCGTTTCTTTTTGGAGATTTTGGCATAACCATAACCTGGTAAATCTACGAGGTACCAGGTTTCATTGATCAGGAAGTAATTGATCATTTGGGTCTTTCCAGGCTTTTTCGAAATTTTGGCTAAACCCTTTTTTCCGCACAGCATGTTAATCAGGGAAGACTTACCCACATTGGACCGACCAATAAAAGCGTACTCTGGTTTTGGCTTTTTGTCAATGGGACATTTACCAATGCTTGGATAACTGGCTATGTATTTGGCTTCTTTTATTTCCATTTTGGAGAGTTTGAGAAATTGAGAGTTTGAGAGTTTGAGAGTTTGAGAAATTGGAGATTATAATTATCTCATATTCTCAAACTCTCAAACTCTCAATTTCTCCTAATGCCGCAAAAGTACTTCAATTAGCTGACTCGGCTAAATGAAGTGGTTACCCCAAATTCCAAAAGAGATAAATAGGCAACTTGTTTGAAAAGTCAGACAGGTTATTCTGCTCCCTTGCTTAAGGACCAAATCATTGAAAAATAAAGCGTTAGGTATTGAAGTGTGAAAGATTTTAGAAAGTTTTTGGAAATCTTTCACATTTGAGCTCCTCTCGTTAAACTCTGTTAAGATTTAGGGGAAAATTCCCATATCCGGTATCAATAAATCGGAAGCATGGCGTTTCCACCCGATAACAAAACAATCTAATATTATGAAAAAGACAATTTTGTTTGCATTCGTGCTCGGTTTAGCATTTTCTGCTTCAGCTCAGTTGAAAATAGGTGTAAAAGCAGGTCTCGGTACATATGACATCAAACCCTCAGAAGTTTCACTTCAAGATTTAGATATAGCCATCAAAGAGGCAAATTACAACTTCCATTTTGGTGCATTCATCAGAGGCCAAATCGGTACTTTTTATGTACAACCGGAAGTACTATGGAACTCAAACAGTGTAGATTTTACTGTAGATGATTTCGGTGATGGCTTCGTAGGAAAAGTTTTCAAGGAAAATTACAGCTATTTGGATGTACCTGTTTTGGTAGGCATGAAATTCGGACCACTTCGTTTGAATACAGGTCCAGTAGGACACGTTTTCCTCAACTCAAAATCTGACCTCGCTGACAATATTCCTGGTTATGATTCCAGGTTCAAAGATTTCACCATGGGCTGGCAAGCTGGTCTTGGATTGGATATCTGGAAGTTTATGATCGATTTGAAGTATGAAGGAAATTTCAGCGACTTTGGCGAACACATTACCATCGCCGGGCAACCCGTAAATTTCAACGAGAAACCTAAACGGGTGCTATTAACTATCGGAATGTCTTTTTAGTCCATAATCCATTTCATCAAGAAATGCCCGTAATCCCGAAAGGGGTTATGGGTTTTTTTGTTTTGGGTGCTGGTAAACTGGTTCCTGGTTAGCTAGGTGTTTGGGGATACCCTCATGATTTTTTTCTACAAATTGAATGTATTTATTTATCTTCTTTCCTAAGATTAAAAGTCTAATGTGGAGGTTTTTAAAGAGCTCTTTATCTTGTAGAGATGCTGCTTCGTACAAATTTTCTAAATGATCAATAGTTTCATCATTGGAAGCTTGGGAAAAACTAAAAATCGGATGTTTTCCTTTTTGTATCTTCTTCTACCATATCCTTCAACAATATTTGATTTTACAGATTTGGAAGATTTCCGAATTTGCCTCCCTTCTTCAAAGATTTCAAATTTTGGCATTTGTAAACTCATTTTATGTATGTCTAAAACGATACTTTTTGCATTCTGCCAAATTTGTAAACTCTTGTAACTCATCGCCTATTTTTTATGATTCTCTGAAGATTCAGGTGATTTGAGTTAAGCAAAAAAGAAAATCAAGGCTTGCCTCAGGCTTTTTTGTTTGACCACCCAACTTCAGAGATGGTTTTTTAAATGAAAATCTATTCCAAAATTGAAACCATGAAAATTCTAGAACCTAGAATAATCCATTAGTACCCAAATTCCAACTAAAAGTAACCAACACCCAGCAAACCATAACCCAGAAGACAAGAACCCAGCACCCAGAACCCAGCACCCAGCACCCAGAACCCAGCAACCCAGCACCCAGAACCCAGATAAAAAAACGTTAATAATAAGCCAAAGAAAAAAATAACCCTTAGATACAACCCGTTAAACCTCAAATGCCTCTTTCTATTAACTCTCAAAGCGTACCCACATGACTGCAAAAATCGGTATGACCGAAACTGATCTGATTCAAGCATGTTTAGCTGATGACCGGATGGCTCAGAAGGCACTCTATGAAAAGTACAAAAAAGCGATGTACACCTTGGCTTATCGAATCACTGGTGATTTTGAATCTGCCAATGATGTTCTTCAGGATGCTTTTTTGAAAGTTTTTAGAGGGCTCAATTCATTTAGAGGTGAATCTACCCTTGGTGCCTGGATAAAAACCATCGTGGTCCGCACAGCTTATAGTAAAATACGGCGGAATAAAATTTATTTTGAAGACATCGAAAATGTGAGTCCAAATACGATGATAGATTGGGGTGATTTTCTTCAAGCTGAATATTTGGAAAAAGCCATTCAATCTTTACCGGATGGGTATCGCTCTGTATTTGTGTTAATTGAAGTTGAAGGATATAGCCATAAAGAAGTTGGAGAGATGTTGGGCATTTCGGTAGGAACATCCAAATCCCAATTGTTTTATGCCAAGCGAAAATTGAGGGAGATGTTAAAGGAATATCGTTGATGAATGATAGAAAAAAGATACAGGAGAAGCAGGGTTTTGAACCCTGCAAAATATAGAAAAATAAAAAATAGGATTTAACCCTCTGATAATCCAAAGAAAACAAATTGAAATAAAAATAAACGCCCATTTTTAAAGAACATGAAAGAACTCAATAAACATATCCTCACAAAGGCAATTGATTCCTTGCCAGAATTTGAGCCTCCCCTGGCTATCTGGGATTATATTGAAGATAATTTGACCAATGATTTTAGTGATGCCCGCTTGCGGGAAAAGTTGCAGACTTTGCCATCCTATGATCCCCCTGAATTGGTATGGGAAGGTATCGATGCTGGTTTGGATAAGCAACCAAAATTCGGCGCAGGTGTTATTCAATTTAATAATTGGAGGAGGATTGCTTCCATTGCTGCCACCCTTACAATATTGTTATTCGCTGGCTGGTGGTTGATAAATGCTGAAAGCAATGATAACTCACTGGCATATTCTACAGAAGTACTAAATGAGGATTTATTCAAACAGGATTGGGATGATGATGAAGGAGCTTTTGATGAATTGATGCAATTGTGTAAAATAAAAATTGCTACTTGTAAAGAGCCAGAATTTCAAAGGTTACAGGAAGAATTGGACGAACTGAATAATGCAAAAATCGCACTGAAAAACGCTTTGGGGAAATTTGGGACAGACCCCAATTTGATTTCACAAATAAGAGATTTGGAATTAGAGCGCACAGAAAAAATGAAAAAAATGATTGAAAAATTGATATGAACTGGATGTTGCTTTTGGCAATTTGCTTTGCTTAATTTTCCAGGCAAAGGCAAATTCTAAATCCTCAACTCAGGAATTATAAATCAATGAAAAGTAAAATCTTAAATTCTATAGCTGCATTTTTGGTGGTTGCGATAAGCCTTACCGGGCAAACCACCCTACAAGTTGTTACCAAAACCCTTGAAAAAACGATTCCTTACAAAGATGGTTATGAGTTGAATATCGAAGGGCAAAAGGCAGAGATAAAAGTTGAAACCTGGAATCGCTCTGACATCAAGGTACATACTCAATTAATTGCCAAGCACCCGGATAAAAAAGTGGCAGAAAAGGATTTGACAGCTATGCAATACAGTGCAGACCAGCATGGTGACATGATTTATTTTCGAAATTATGTATCCACAAAAGAGGGGCAACCTGCACCTGAATCAGATTTGACGGCAGTCTATACAATTACATTGCCTGAAGATTGCCCCATGTATGTAAAGAATCACTTTGGTTTTACAAATGTGAACAACCTAACCAATTCCTTAAAAATACATAGTGAATATTCAAAAGTCATGCTCGACAATCTCAGTGGGAAAATCACTGTTGATACCTACTTTGGAGATTTGGAAGGTAGAAACATTAATGGCGATGTGAGAATTGATGCACGTCGCTCTGATTTAACCCTTTACGACATCATGGGCAGGTGGGACATCAATGCGCAATACGGAATCCTGAAACTATTTACAGATCCGATGCAAAATCTCACTAGCCTGGACATTACTGCTGAAAAAGCAGATGTCTATATCTTCGACCCCAACCCAACTTTTTATGGATATACCCTCACAGCTCATTATGGCACTATCACAGCTCCCAGGGATTTAAAGTTGAACTATGTTGAAAATACTCAACAAATTAAAAAGGCACTATTTACAGCCCGCCCACAAGGAAAAGGAAATATTTTTATTAAAATTTCTTTTGGGGATATTGTGATAAGAAATCCGTAGCATTTAAATGTATAATTTCGAAAAAAGGGCAGGAAGCTTCGTTTCCTGCCTTTTTTTATTCCGTTTTTTCTAGCTGTACCAAATGTCTTCCCTGAAAGGTGATTTTCACTATACCCATTCTAAATCGAAACTGTAATAAATGGAGGTGACATCTTTTTCGTAGAACAACCGAGAAAAAGGTGTCATCTCAATTTAGGTTTTAAGATGACACCTTTGTTTTTCCCCGTTCATTAGACTCTCCCGCAACTAAGATGTCACCTAAAAACCTGATTTCATAAAAGTGTAGGATAAAGAAATAACGGGAGATAAAGTCGAAAGGATAAGGAGTTTATTGAACCCTGATTTATATAATTGAATATCCTTATTCGTTTAAAAAATATACAATGTTCGACTATTAATTCCCAACAAAAAATCTGATAATTGTTATCTAAATCTTTGTCATTCAAGTGTTTATGCATAGTTAAGTAGAAATCAAAGATTTACACTATTTAATTTTACATATAAAACATAAACTTGTTTTTTACAGGTGCTTGAAAAAAAATTTGGCATCCCAAAATCCGATAAACACTTATTGATATACGAAAGGAAAAAAGCGGAAACTATCGAATGGTTCTTAAATAAGTCAAATTGAATCCCATGACTTCCCAATAACTACCGACTGTTTCTGGTCAAAAATGTTCACCTCCGCCATCATTCATCACTATTAGATATCGAGCGAGCGAGTCTATCTGAAATTCCAAAACCAGTTGAATAACTCTCATGTTCCTATTTTGAGTCAACCACAGTTTGGGTTTTGATTTTGAGGGCTTGAATACGGAAATAATTGGGCTATAGGTTTCTCAAATGGGGCATGTACAAAACAAATACTTTGAAGCATCCTTACTATTTGAAATCTACAACGCTTATCCTGGCATTTATCTTTAGTATTGGGCTTATCGCTCAAGACCTTCACTATTCCCAAGTAGGCAATTCTCCATTAAATCTCAGCCCTGCACTAACAGGTAGTTTTAGTGGTAATCACCGGCTTATCGGCAATTTTCGCAATCAATGGCAACAAGTACCTGTGCCATACACTCAGCTGGCAGGAGCATGGGATTGGCGATTGACCGACAAAAAAGAGAAACAATTGCCCTGGGCAGTTGGTGCTATTTTTAATTATGACCAACAGGGTGATGCGGAATTGAGCTTGTCGCAGCTAGGCTTAAATGCCGCTTACGCCATTAGGCTGGCTCCAAAAAAGAATCATTTTCTCACCATTGGAGCCAATGTTACCTTCAATCAAAGGTCTTTTGATCCTACCGGGCTCAACTTCGCCGATCAATACACCATCAAGGAGGGCTTAACCACGGAACCCACCAAAGAAATCTTTACCAATACCAAGAGAGGATTTGTAGCTCTTGGAACTGGGGTGAATCTTAGATTAAAATCAGATGAAAAACGCTCCAAGTTAGATGTAGGAGTAGGTGCCTTCCATCTCAATGAACCCAAACAAAATTTTCAGGATGATGTAGAAGAGCCCCTGAATAAAAGATGGAGTTCTTATGCTTTAGGTACAGTAATGCTTGCGGATAAGTTTGATTTGCTGATGCATGCAATGGGGCAATTTCAGGGAGAAAATCAGGAAGTGCTTATTGGTGCTGGAGGACTTTTCCATCTGAATCAAACCAAAACTCAGGAATTGGCAGTACAAGCTGGATTGGGATATCGTTTTGACGATGCCTTGATCCCCTGGGTAGGTCTGCACTATCAAAACTGGCAGTTTCACCTAAGCTATGATATCAATACTTCTGCTTTGCGTGGAACAAATTCCAGGCGAGGAGGACCTGAGATTTCCGTGATTTACATTATCACAAAGGTTCCGGGTATGGAATATTGCAAACATTGTCCAACGTATATGTGATTTACCATTTGGGATTTTCCAGTCCTGAATTATGAGAAGCTTTTATTCTATTATGAGAAATACACAATTTATACTCTACACTTTTTTGCTTTTTTTTTCCAGCAATGTATTGTTGGGACAAACCTTGAAGCAATACACCAAAAAAGCTACGGAAGCCTATGAAAAGAAGGATTATTCAGCAGCCTTGGCTTACAATAAATTATTGCTGGAAATCAATCCCGAAAATGCCCAGGCTTTGTTTTATGGTGGAGAATCTGCACGTCATTTAAGAGCATGGCAATTGGCAGAAGCAATGCTTTGGAGAATACCCGACACTGCAAAAACCGGAGATTTGGCACTATGTGATTTCCAACTGGCAACTGTTAAAAAAGGATTGAAAAAATACAAAGAGGCGGCAACCTATTTTGAAAAATTTCACAATACTCAACACAATAGCAATCCAAAATACCACAATCAGGCTTTAGAGGAAATTGAATATTGCAAATGGGCATTGGAGAATCTGGAAACTGCCGGACCGGTTGAGGTAATGCACTATGATTCTGTTGTCAATAGCGTTTGGACTGACTTTGCTCCATTAAAAGTGGACAATGCATTATTTTTCAGTAGGGTAATTGAAAATGAAGAGGACGCTCAATCAAAAATATTCTGTTCAATTGATGGAGAACCAGCGACACCTATCTATGAAAATTCTCAAATAAAGGATCAACACACTTCCAATATTGCATTTGGGAATGATGGAAATCGGATGTATTACACCCTATGTCAAAATGATGAAGAATTCATTTCTGAAATCAATTGCGAAATCTGGAGGAGAGACCGAAAGGCTAATGGAGAATGGGGAGCGGCACATAAGTTGCCAAAAACCATAAACAGGGAAGGAGGCACCACAACTCAGCCCGCAATAGGTTGGGATCGTGAAACAAATCAGGAAATTCTTTATTTCGCTACAGACAGACCTGGCGGTAAAGGCGAAATGGACATTTGGTTCAGCTACATTTCCGGGGATTCTACTTTTTCAGCTCCCACCAACCTTGACTCTGTCAATACCGCTTTTGACGATATTAGTCCTCACTATCATAAAGAGTCTAATTCCTTGTTTTTTAGTTCATTAGGACATTATGGGTTGGGTGGATTGGATATTTTCAGATCTGTAAAAAGTGGAGATAAGTATTCAGCTCCTGTCAATATGGGGCATCCCATCAATAGCAGTTATGATGATTTGTACTATGTATTTGATTCAGAATTGGCAGAAGCACATTTGGCATCCAATAGAAAACCAGAGGCCATGTGTGCAGATACGACTAAAGAATGTACCTGTGATGATATATTCCATTTTCCTATTCCAGTAAAACTGGATGCTTTCACTTTCAATAAGCGTAATATTGAACCATTATCAGGAGTAACCATTGAATTGAAAAATATTACAGATGAAACGGTTGATACTATTGCCATTAATGATTTAGCCAATGATTTCCATTTTCCATTGGTTTTGGAAAAAGATTATGTGATAACTGCCACCAAAGAAGGATGGGAGGGGGCTACTGCTGAAGTCTCTACGAAAGGAATTATTATGCCGACGACTCTCAAGGAATCCCTGTATTTGATGCCAAAAATAGAAGTCATTATTTTAGTCTACGATGAGATTAGTAAAGAACCCTTAAACGGATCCACTGTATTGCTTCGAAATGAAACAGGCACAGAAGCCGATAAAAAGGTTACCCACCCAGAAACTTCCAATAGATCCGACTTTCCTCTTTTGTTTGATCAGGAATATACCATAACGGCTGGAAAGCAAAACTACTCAACGGATTATGATACTTTTTCAACCTTAGGCTATACAGAACCAACGGTATTGACAAGGAAGTTGTACCTGACACCTTTTGTAGGCCTTCCATTAACCTTGTATTTTGACAATGACCGCCCAAGATATCGCGAATGGGAGGATACAACCACCAATCTAAATTATGGTCAAACCTATCAATCCTACTTAAAGCGACGCAATACATTCATTTATAGTTTTTCAGCAGGATTATCAAGAGCTGATAGAAATATTGCAAGAGATTCAGTAAGAAGTTTTTTCACCAATGAAGTTCAAAAGGGATACGAAGACTTACAAAAGTTTACCGACATACTAATCGACTATCTGAATAAGGGTAATAAGATTGAAATTATCGTTGAAGGATATGCCAGTCCACTTGCTGGGAGTGAATACAATAAGCGATTGACTGGACGCCGTATTAGCAGCGTAGTCAATCAATTTAGAGAATACAAGGATGGTGCATTGGCTGCTCATATTGATAAGGGTAATCTAATTATCAATGAAGCGCCAAAAGGAGAAGAAGACGCTAAAGAAGGAGTGATCGATGATCCTAAAAAACGCAGGCAATCCGTTTATAGCCCTGCTGCCTCAAGGGAGCGTAGAGTAAGGATACTAGACATCCGCCCGCAAGAAGATATTTTATCTTTTACCAAAATGAGATGAGCATTATTACATTGTTTGAGTGATTTTAATTGTACAACTAACAATCAGACGATTTGATAATCCGACCATCATACAACTTTGAAAATGAATCAAAGGA
This sequence comes from Saprospiraceae bacterium, assembly GCA_041941305.1. Lineage (GTDB taxonomy): Bacteria > Bacteroidota > Bacteroidia > Chitinophagales > Saprospiraceae > JANSWP01. The sequence goes on along the minus strand of JBGTQJ010000037.1, from coordinate 25,462 downwards.
ACCGACATAATAGAAATGAAGAAAGGCTTTTTCTGAGAAAACTATGGCTACCACTCGTTTTGATGTTTTTCGGAATTGCCCCTCACTTTGCTCAGATTCAAATCAATTTTACAATTGACGAACCATCCTGTTATGCCTACACCAATGGAAACATTACCGCAGAGCCCACAGGTGGGATTTTACCATATTCCTACCTGTGGAGCAATTTTCAGGCAGGGCAAACGACTTATGGAGTTAGTGCTGGCAACTATTCTGTAACTGTTACAGATGCCCTGGGAATGTCTTCTTCGGCAAATGTTACTGTTGGGCAACCTCCTTTATTAGAAGTAATGGTAGAACCTGTAGGAGATATTTGCCTGGGGACGGATGGAGATTTGATTGCCAATGTTACTGGAGGTACTCCCCCCATTAATTACAACTGGACTACAGGAGAGACGACCCAAACCATCACGGATTTGTTGCCTGGGTATTACGGAGTTACGGTGACAGATGACAATGGTTGCAAAGCAATTCATGGAATAGTAGTCAATAAACCACTTACTGTTACTGTAAAGGTCACAGATGTACTCTGTTTTGCTTGGTGTGATGGCATTGTCGAGGCCATGGTCATGGGAGGTACCGGACCCTATACTTATGAATGGAATACAGGACAGACCGTACCAATTGTTGATATGCTACCTCCAGGAACATATACCGTGACGGTTACCGATTCCAATGGTTGTACCGCTGAAGGCACAGGGACCATTGGAGAGCCCGATGAAATTGAAATCTCAATAGACATAGATGACCCCTGTAATGGCGCTGCCAATGTGGATGTAGAGGTGATGGGTGGAATTAGCCCATATACCTATCAATGGAATGACGATGATGGGAATTCTTATTCAACCAATCAAGATTTACAGGACCTGGCAGAAGGATATTATTTTCTGACTGTAACGGATGCCAATGGCTGCCAACAAGATACCTTTATTGTGATTAGCGATGGGGTCGAAATCGTTCCTTTCCCTACTCCTGAAGATTGTGAAGGCTCAAATTCTGGTTCGGTGGTAATCGAAGTACCCAATGGAATTGGTCCGCTTACCTTTTTTCTAAGCAATGGCATCGTATCACCAGATAAATTCATCGATAGCCTGGCATCAGGGACATATGGCGTGACCGTGGTAGATGGAGCTGGATGTTCTGATTCAACAAGCTTTGAAATAGGGGGAGGAGCCTCTTTTGATTTAGACGCCGCAACAACGGATGCAGGCTGCGGCAATATTTGTGATGGTACCGCCACTGCAAATCCTTCAGGAGGTGCAGCACCTTACACCTTTCAATGGGACGTCAATGCAAATGATCAAACGACTCAAACAGCAATAAATCTCTGCCCTGGAGATTACTCTGTAACTATAACAGATAGCAATGATTGTAAAAAGGACACGACACTTACCGTTGGCGAAATCCCTTCTGACCTGTCTATGACCATTGCTGTTACTCCGACAGGCTGTGATACAGTTTGCACTGGGACGGCTGTAATTGAAGGCTTGGGAGGAACTCCGCCCTATAGCATATCCTGGTCACCAGATATAGGAAACGATAATGGAGTAGAAATTACAGATTTATGTGCTGGAGATTATACCGTCACATTGACGGATGATAACGGTTGTACTACAGATGGCACGTTTACTATTGAAGAATCAGACCCTCTGTCGATTTTGATTGAAGTTACAAATGCCACTTGCCAGGATTCCAACAATGGTTGTGCAGAAATTGTCTCCATATTTCCAAATGACAATCCGCCATACACCATTTTATGGAGCAATGGAAGTACAGATTCCTTGAATTGTGGACTGACACCAGGTGAGTATTCGGTTACAGTTACAGATGCGAATGGTTGTACTGGTACAGTTGATTCTATAATTGTAGGTTACAATTCCTTTGTTGATGCCATGTTTGAATGGCAAGTAGACGATTGTGAAGGAGATAGTATATCCATCACTTTTACGGATACATCCCAAACAGATTCCCAGAATTCAATAATTAGTTGGGAATGGATTTTTAGTACCGGACTAACTTCAAATGAACCTTCTGTTACCATTACAATTGGAGTGCCTTCTGTCGATGTGACCCTTATAGTGGAAAACTCTGCTGGTTGTATGGATACCTTGATGGATTCGATTATGATAAGTGTTTTTAATTGTGCAGTGCCAGTTCAAGATACAACTGTCTGTCAAGGGGAGAATTTGATGTTAGATGTTTCCTGTCCAAGTGATTCCACTTTGATGTATTCCTGGAATCCAGACAGCCTGATTTTAAGCGGTGGAAATAGCCCAGATGTAACAATTAATACTTCACAGCCTGGAGATTTCCTCGTCTGGATAAATGTTTCCAGTCCTGTCGGTTGCGATTTTATGGACTCGATTTCGGTTACAGTTATCGACACCTCCATGACCATAGATCCTAATATAATTGATTACGACCAATCCTGTGATACGACGGAAATTTGTTTTACCAACGGAAATGATTCGCTGGCATTTTCTTATTACACCTGGTATTTCGATTACCCCAATCCCGATATTACCTCAAATGATCTGGAGCCTTGTTATATTTTCCCTGATACAGGGTTATATACAATATGGTTGGTTCCAAATTCATCCTGTTTAGATACTTTCCAGTTTGGTGTTCAAGTAGAAGAAACGCCTATGGCGATCATCGATTATGAAAAAGGGGATTGTTCAGATACAGTGGATGTGGTATTTTATGATATTTCTACACCAGACAGTTTGGTAGTTTCCCGTAAATGGGATTTTGGGAATGGAATCATGTCAACAGCAATGGATACTACCATCACAATTACGGATTCCAGTCAGTTGTTATGTGTGTTTTTGGAAGTTACTTTTGCCAATGGCTGTGTCAAAACTGATTCTGTAAAAATTGATGTAGATGTATTTATCCCCATCTTTCCGCCAGATACCATCATTTCATGTGGACCAGGAGAAAAAGTAGTGCTCAATCCAGATGGAGATTCGACCCATATTTATCTATGGGAACCAGGGGATGATCTGCTTCCAATTGATACATTCTGGAACCCCATGGCAATGGTGGATGACACGACTACTTTTACCGTCACCATTGATAGTGCCCATTGCTCTGTCAACCATCAGGTTACCGTAGTTTTTGCTCCACCAATGAATTTAATGTTGCTACCACCAGATCCCATTGAAATCTGCGAGAACAAAGACACTTTGCTCATCGCATCTGCTGATGTTCCAGTTGATTTTGCATGGTATAATGATCCGACACTGTCAGGAACTCCACTTTCTACAGAATCCACAATGATGGTTACCGTTGGAGATTCAATAACCTATTATGTGATAGCTACTGATCAGTACCATTGTCAGGATACAGCATCATTGCCCGTTGGGAATTATGAAATAATTGTTTTCATCCCAAATGAAATGGACATCTGTAAAGGCGAACCGATTGAAATAGGAATTGATAGCCTGGATGAAGACAATCATATTGTTACCTGGTTTCCACAAGACCCTAATGGGGTATTTATTGGAGATACCACTGTGTTTTCATTGACGGTCACCAATATTCAGGGCTGCGAATTTTCTGATAGCTTTCAGGCGAATTTTGTGGATATGGATGCCTTGTTAAATGTACATCCCAGGCTGGATACCATTGTGTTGGGAGATACCGTTCATATCACTTCCACATTTAACCCCGATTTCGAATACGATTGGAGTCCTGTTGATGGATTGGATGAGTTCAATGTCTGTTGCCCTATTGCACAACCGACAGATTCAACAACCTATTTATTAGAAGCTTTTGATCCTTCTAATGGATGCATTGGGACAGGAACATCAACTATCTGTGTTATTTCTGACCTCTGCGACGAACCAATGATATTTTTTCCAGATGCCTTTACCCCAAATGGAGATGGACTAAATGATATCCTTAAGGTGGAAGGCTTTAACATCACCGATGTATCTTTTACTATTTACAATAGATGGGGAGAGAAGGTATTTGAAACGCACTCTATAGATGAAGGATGGGACGGAACCTATAACGGACAACCGGCTCCAACAGATGCCTATGCCTATTATTTGAGAGTATTTTGTGAGTTTGGAGGGCAGTATTATAAACAAGGTAATGTCACCGTGATCAGATAATATGATCACGCACATACAATCGCTTTTTTCTTGTGGAAAGGCAAGGGACTCGTTCCACTTGCCTTTCGTTTTTTAATAGGATTGTTTAAAATATAGTAGACTTTATTCCAAAAGATTTTGTAAGGGAAGCCGTCAACCGTACGCCGCATCCGAAGGAGTCCCTTTGGGATTTACCGTCAACCGAATAAAGTCTAGTGAATAATGGATCAAATGGAGATTAAACTTTAATGCTGATATATTCCTCCAATCTATCACAAACAGAACCCCAACCATTGTAGAAACCTATTTCCTTTTGTTGTGTACAATATGCTTCAGTAGGAAAAATACATTTCAAAGTAAAATTGGTTTGATCCCCAATTTCCTCGAAAAAGTACTGCATTTCCACACTTTCCGTCATCGGTTTGAAATCTACAGAGGTGTATATTTTTTGAAAGGTTTCGATTAGTGAATAGATGCCCTCTGAGCTAAACCCACTTCCATTGGGCATTTCCATTATGTATTTCCATTTTCCGCCTACGCTGAAGTCGTGTTCAATGATTTTTGTTTCCATGCCATTGGATCCCCACCATTTCACAGCTCTCCATCCTTGCCACAATGGTATCAGCATTACCCAGTAAACCAGTACCCAGTAAACCAGCACCCAGCACCCAGTACCCAGCATACCAGCATACCAGCACCCAGCACCCCTTCGACAATTCCACCCCAATCATCTACCATTCCATTCTTTTTGCATACAGAAATAGCCGAATTCTGGGGGTTCTAACCAAAACAGCAGTACTAAAAGGAAGTATGCTCGAATTCGGGTGGCAACTTCACCTTGCCTTACGAATTATCACGAAAACTTGCGATAATTATTAAATCTAGCGATATGAAATCTCTCTTATTTACTTGTCTGATTACCCTTTTTTATTTCAATTTTTCTTTTTCTCAGGATGATACTGATTCGAAGAGAACGACTAAAGTAGAAGTGGGCTATTTATTTGGGGGAACGCCTAGCTACCATTATTTGGCGACCTACTCTGGACCTACTTTTAGCTTGTTTCATGGAAAAGAACTTTCTGATCGACTGCATCTGTATGGTGGTTTCAATTTTGAGAAATTGACCGACAGAACCATCCTGCCAGTGATGATAGACTTTGATTATTACAACCAAAAAGGCAATCAATTTTTCAATTTTAATATGGGATATGCTTTCGCCTGGAGTGCTCATAGTGAAACTCAGACCAGTTACAATTATAATGGTGGATTGGCTTTTGGCGCAGCCTATGGAGTTGATTTACTTGTTAAAGAGGATTGGAAATTGAAGTTTTTGTTTTCCTATAATTATCGAGACACCAAATTGACCTATCAAACCAATCCAGATAATATCAAATACGAAGATCCCAGCAAAACGCATTTGCTTTCCTTGAAAACGATTTTTGCTTTTTGAAATTAAAACACACATCATGCCTCTTCAATATATAAAATACAGCATTCTCACAGTACTCCTTATACTTTCAATATTTGCCGCCAAAGCCTCAATTGTCATCAATGAATTTATGGCTTCAAATGGGTCATCTCTATTTGATGAAAATGAAGAAACCCCGGACTGGATCGAGCTATTCAATAATTCTTCTGAGACCATTAATTTGGAAGGCTGGTATCTTACAGATGACGAAGCTGATTTAAAAAAATGGAAGTTTCCGGCAGTGAACATTGCTCCAAATGGATTTTTAATCGTCCTGGCATCGGGAGAAGACCGCATTAGTGAAAGTGAATTGCATTCCAATTTTAAACTGGCGGCTGATGGAGAGGCAATCATCTTGAGCAAAGCTGAAGGTGTGATAGTTGACGCATTTGAGTTTGGGCAACAGCAAAAAGACCATTCAATGGGAAGGCTCGATAATGGTGTAGAAGGGTGGGGGGTATTTACCAAAAGTTCCCCGGGAGAGAGCAATTTACTTGGCATTTTAGCTGAATCCGAATCTACCAAAATTTCCTTTTCTCATGAACCTGGTCAATATTCAGAATCCATTGATCTAAGTCTCCACTGTATTGATACTGAGTTAAAAATATATTACACAACCAATGGGGATATACCTACTTCAAAAGATTTGCTGTTTGAAGAGGCCTTTCAACTAACTGCAAATAATGCCAAGCCTTCAGAAATCTCTTTTATCCCAACTTCCAAGGTTTGGCAAGCACCCATTGGAGTATTCCCTCAACTACATGTTATTCGAGCACGGGCATTTAAAAATGATCTGCCTGTAAGTAAGGTGTACACCCAGAGCTTTTTTATCAATAATGGAACAAAAGAGACCTTTTCATTTCCTATTATTTCCCTCATTACTGAACAACACAATTTATTTGATTATGAGTCAGGTATTTACATCATTGGCAAAGCCTACAATTTTAATAAAAGAGGCAAGGAATGGGAACGACCTGCACAGATAGAATATTTTAACGAGCATTTTGACCTTGGTTTTAGACAGGATCTTGGTTTGCGCGTTACTGGCAATTCCTCCCGAAATTTTCCTCAAAAATCGCTAAAGCTCTATGCGCGATCTGAATATGGAGACAATCGAATTCGATATCCATTATTTGGCGAAAATTACGACTCCACCTTCAAAAGAATCAAGTTGAGAAATCTAAACGGAGATAGAAACATTACAGGCATTACAGACGATCTGGCGCATGCAATCATACAAGGTGAAGTCAATACGGATTATTCGCAAAGGCAGTTTGTTATTGTATTTATCAATGGAATATATTGGGGCATTCACAGCATGAGAGAGTCCCTCGATGAACATCTATTTAGCCAAAAATTCAATGTAGATGATGGGGACATTTCTATTGGACACGCACACAAATTTGGTATAGATACGGTCAACGGTTCTCTGGATGATTATCATGAAGTGCTTGATTTTGTCCGTTCCAGGGATGTCAATGAACCTGAAAATTACGCATATCTATCTTCACAAATTGATATTGACAATCTCCAGGAATTATTCATCGCCCAAACTTTTTTAGCCAACTCAGATTGGCCGCATCACAACAATCGATTTTGGAAAATTGACAACAACGAATCTAAATGGCGCTGGATGTTTTTCGATCTGGATGCTGCACTCAAAGCAAGCAATTATGACAATTTTGGACTGATGTTTCAATCTGAATTGGAAGCTTCCCAGTTTGTTGAACCCGAAGATTATGAATTGATCAATGCTTTGATGCAATGCAATGCTTTTGTGCTTTCCTTTAGAGCTAAAATGTATCAGATGTTGGATACTACATTCTCCCCAGAGCGCACCATCCCAATACTCGAAAACCTCATTGATGAGGTAGCTCCAGAAATGGAATCCCATATTCGGCGTTGGCATTACCCTCACTCGATGGAACGGTGGTTTAAGGATTTGAGCAATATCCGGGATTTTTTGGTGAGACGACCACATTTCCTAAATGAGGAATTGTCTAATCGATTGGGAAATCCCATACGCACCTTTCCTAATCCGGCGAGTTCCATATTAAATATTGAATTAGAATCTACTGAAAATCAAGAAATTAATATCGAATTAGTGAATGCAGTCGGCAATGTTTTTCCACTTGCCCCCACATCAATAACAGAAGGAAAACAGATTATTGAATTCGACCTTCCAGACTCTCTGGAGCCTGGTATGCATTTTCTAAAAGTTCAAATGAAAAGACGCGTGTTGATAGAAACGCTATTAATTTTGTAATGCTGCGATGCTACTATACTATGATGCGATTCCACCTCTCAGAAAACAAATTGCAGCATTGTAGCATCACAACATTGTAACATTAAAACTCAGCCCAATCAAATTGCTTTAATCGTTCTAAAAAATAAGCAGGTGCTTTAGTGATTTTTATATTCAAAAAATCCTTTTCGGGCATCACCTTTTTTAGCATCGGCAGGCATTCTTTCAAGTCATTTGTTCGATGCCCTATTTTCTCTTTTCCATATTTCTCTATTGCTTCTTGCCGATAGGTGGTACCCATTTCCTTGGGCAAACCTTCATATTAGGTTCCATTGATTTCTTTTTTTCAATGGTTTCTTTTCCGATATTCATCCCAAGCTCTTGTACCTCCATAAACCTCATTATCAATCACCAAAAAATCAAAGAATGCCATGGATTCAGTTTTATAAATCAACTCCCAGTGTTCACCATCATCTGCTGACCGGTGGATTCCATAATTATTGCTCATCAATAGATATGTTCCTGCTTTAACAATTTCATAGACATAAGACCCTTCCCTTGGTTCGTAGGCAATTTCCTTCCAATTAGCGCCCCAATCATCAGAATAGTACAAATCTCCATTTAAAACCAATTCGATTATTCTTTCTCCTATGTTATGAGTATAATGCACCGCTCCTTCTTCTCTGATCCAGCTCCAATGATGTCCGCTATCTTTTGAAATCACCGTTCCCTGACTGGTGCCAGCTACCAAAATACCGTTGTATTCATACAAGCTTACAACCTGATTCAATACTGAACTCGCTTTCCATACCTGCTTATTTGTTGGTAAAATGAAAATACCCGCATCAGTACCTACCAATAATTGACGATCCAGATTGCAAATCGCCTGAACATTTAAATTGGGCAAATTGAAATTGATTGACTTCCAGGTTTTGCCTTCGTCTTCACTTTTGAAAATGCCACTACGATAAACCCCTGCATAAATGGTATTTTCCGCTAAATAAAGTGCATTTATCTTCTGATTTGGCAGACTAGCCCCTATTTGTGTCCATTTAGTTCTATTATTGCTGCTAAAAAAGATACCCATATTGTCTGTTGCAAGTATAATCTCATCCCCAAATTGCTCCAGAAAAGAAACCTGTACTTCATCGGGTAAATCAAAACTCACATCCTCCCAGGTCTTTCCAAAATCTTTCGATAATAATAAAGGTGACCGATTAGGGCGATCCAAACCATTGTCGTACAAAAGAGCATTTAAAGAAGTAATGTCCTCAGATTGTTCCGTACTGATTTTTGCCGGCGGGACTTGACTTGTGCAACTGAGGAGCTGGATCATGGAAAATATAAAGAAAAGCAAGCGAATAACTTTCATTTTTGTACCTGGTTTAATTACCATATTGGTCGCATGGTTTATGGAAATACCATTAAAGATAATGGGAAGTTTGAGCTAAAACTAGGATTTTACTTATGTACAACCTAACAGGTTTTATTGATAAGTCATTGAAAATGAATCCATTGAACCCGATTTTTATATTGAATAAAATTGCTGGAGACCTCAAATTTTATTTTTTCATCCCTCAAAAAGCCCTTTCTTACCAGCACCAGCACCAGCACCAGCACCAGCACCAGCACCCTAATTCAAAATTTCCCTGAAAACTTTAATCTCCTTCAAAAGAATCCTATAAATATCTGAAGTTCCCCTCCTATAGCTATTAAAATACAGATATCCCGATTTCTGATCTACCCAAGCCCCATATTCATAAGCAAAGGAATTGACCGAAGGTCCTAAGTTTTTAGGAGCGCTCCAGCTATCTCCATCCCTAAAACTAATGTAAATATCGTCTGCACCATAGCTATCATCTCGACTAGTAGAGGCAAACAAAAGGTAGGATTCATCTGGAGCGATGAAGACATCCGCTTCACTATTTTCGGTATTGATGGATTCGCCAATATTCATAACCTGGTAGCTTCCATCCATTTTCTTTACCGCTGTATAGAGATCTGAACGACCATAACCATTTTCACGATTATAGGAAACAAAATAGTAATTTCCATTGCCTGCAATCGCACCGTGATAATCTCCTAAACTATCGATGTTTATAGGTGTTGGTAAGGGATTTGGCTCACCCCATGTTTCATTTTCCCGGTGGGAAATCCACAAATTCTTTTTCTTAAATGTCGTATTTGGCAAAGGTCTGTTTGAAGAAAATAGTAAAGACTGTCCATCGGGAGCAAGAGATGGAGCCGAATCATTGAAATCCTGTGAAAAGGAAATTGCACGAGGTTCCGTCCAGGCAGAATTGGAGAATTTGCTGAAAAATATTTGACCACCCCTGGAAAAATAGAGCGTTTGAGCATCAGGATCAAAAGAAGGAAAGGATTCCTCTTCCGATGTTGAAATGACTCCAATGGCCAGCGGTTTATGATGGGTTAATAATTTTAATTGTTGGGAGGCATCACCGACTTTTTTACCTATTATTTTTGCTTTTAATCCAAAGTATTTGAAGTCCCCCACCCATATCGAATCTCTTTTCACCAATCTCAAAAACCCACCTTTCCCCGGCATAAAAAAGGAAAGGGAATCCTCTCTTTCAAATTCCAAACCTACTTCAAAAGTTCTTTCTCTGGAGGCAAATAAAGTGAGTTTCCCAAAATAATCTCCGGGTTTGCCTATCACTTCCAATTCTCCATTGGTAGTGTTTTTCAAACCATCCAACTCAAGTTGATATTTTCCTACCAATTTATCAGAATGCTCCTGACATGCAGAAGCTAGCATTAAAAGGAACGAAATGAATAAAGAATGCTTCATAAAGAGAATGCTTTTTTAAATTCAAGTTTAAGGGTCAAGTCCAGGATTAATTTTTTGGGTTTAAAAAACTCATCTTTTATGATATCAATCTGGATGGTGGTTTTATTTCTGCAAAGCATTTTTGAGGACATCAGAAACCTGAGCACTGTTCATTACTTTTTCCAGGATGGCTGGTGATACTTCATCAAAATCTTCCCGTTGGTTTTCACTCGCCAGGCTCACAATTTGTTCAAACTCGGCGCACAACATGTTTTTGAGGTTGGAATCTGGGATTTCTTTTTTCTCCGCACCCTTTGCCCAGGGATTGTAAGTATTCAAAAATTTGAAAAACTGAAACCAGGTTTCAGAAGCAGACCTCGCTTTAGCGGATGCTTCGATATCTTCTGGTACTTCTTTGGAAAGGGCATCCAAAGCTCTTAAAATACCCCGACCATAGTACTTTTTATTATCAGCTTCAGTAGGCAAGTCTTTATTGGCTTTATCAAATAATGCCTGTCGGATTGCCTCTGCTTTTTTCCATTTATCCTTCTTTGCCAAGTTATCCAATGCCTCTTTGTGATAAAGAATGTACAATGCAGCTGCAGCAGCAATTTGAGGGGTGGCTGCCGAAGTACCACCTCCAGCTTTGCTGAAGTAATGGGTTATTTTGTCCTCTTTGTCTTTATAAACAGAAGCCCATGCGATATTGGGCGTATAGGCTGCCAGGGCGTATTTCATGGCAGAAGGTGGTCCCCAATTGCCTTGCATGGAATTGGCTCCCAAACCTTTATCGTCACTATCTTCCTGTGCATCAAAATCGTATGGAAATTGATTGTAAGCCGCGCCAGTAGCAGCAATAACCCGTTGATATCTTGCAGGATAAAGGATGTGTTCGGGAAAGATGGCATCGACAATAGGCGTTTTAAAATTATTGCTGGCAGCAGATACGATGACAATGCCATTTTCATAGGCTTTGTTAACCGCTTTTGCCATTAATCGGGAAGGCGCGCCTGCCATGGACATGGAAATGACATCGCATTTTTGTTTAATGGCGTATTTTACTGCTTTGTAAAACGCCTTTCTTTGTCCTCCCAATAAAGCTACCTTGTCCCCAATTCTGATAGGAATAATCTCAGCAAACGGAATGGCTCCAACATAACCGGTATAGTCGCCGAATGTAATGTCCGTATCTTCGATTTTATTTCCCGCCAACAAGCCAATGGTGCCCATGCCATGAAAATCCTGTTCCGCAAATTTTAGCAACATATTGTCTTCGATCTCGATTCCTTTATTGTCTTTTTCTCCTTTGATAAAGGACTTGCCAAGTTCTTTCAATACCTTTTTTGGAGTAGAAGGATGTTCCGGATAATAACCAGTGTCAATATGTGCAATCCTGATTTTTGGAATCTTATCCTCGGAGCCATATTTTTTTTTCACTGCCTCCAATGCATCCCGAAGTTGGCTAAAATCACTGCCTAACTGCCAGTTGAAAATTGGATCGGGTGTTTTGGGTGAAGGCCAGTTGGACAAAAAATGATTATTGTCTGGACTTTCTCCTTTTGTATCTGAGGGCAAATCAAATTGAACGGAATTCACAAAATTGGGCTCTATAAATACATCTATTGCTTGTTCAATTAATAGCTGATGTAGGGAATAAGCTTCTTCCCAAGGTGCATTATGCTCCTCGGTAAGTTTCAATATAAGCGTATCCTCAAGGGACTCAAATTCAGCAATTTTAAATTTTTCCTGATTCTCGCCCAGAAACATTAAAATGGCTTCCTGAGTTGCAGCATCTGCTTCTATCATAAGTTCTCTGTTCCAACTATATGCGGCTACAGGTTTGGGTGCCTTTTTTCGCAAAATGTCAAATACAGACCAATCCTTGGCTTGATCCGAAGAGTTGCCGTATGGAAGGATATGGGGTGCTTGCTGAATGGAATTGTCGGCATGAGATACAACAGAATTTAACACTGAAATATAGAGTTGCTCCATTGAAATGGGATCATCACTTGTGGCTATCTTTTGTATTTCATTTAGAAGTGCTTCCGTATAAAGGCTATTAGGCGTACCTGAAAGAGCTGTTTGCTCACTTTGACTGGCTGAAAATTCAAGGACCGTGGCGGCAATATCACTGTGTTTGTCAATTACAATGTCTTTTAAATTTTCATGCATATCCGGATTTGCATCAAAAACAGCTTGGGATTTCTCTACCGGATAAAGTTTTGAATCGCGGTCATTGATTGCTCCGGTAGGAAGCCCCATCACCTTGGCCGCAGTACCACTATGGCAGCTATCTAAAATGACCCAAATCTTCACCCCTTCTTCATATTTTGCAAAGGCATCGTAAATTTCATCATCGATGAGCATTCGGTCGTACATACACCAGGTTTCATCCAGATTGTCTTCTTCTTCATCACCATTGATATCATTCACCTGAGATCCATGTCCCGAATAATAAACAATCAGATTGTCTCCTTTTTTAATTTTTTTGCTCCACTTCTCTAGCTTAAATAAGACCAGGTCAGGGTCGGCAGTCTCATTAATAAAAGAGATGCTGCGATCAATAATAAAATTGGAGGTGAGGAGCTTTTGAAAACTGACCGCATCATTTTCACAACAATTCAAGGTAGAAAAGGTGCCCTTGTAATAATCCTTATCAGTACGGTCAACGCCAATGCAAAGAAGATAGGTTTTCATAAGTATGTGGATTTTTTTCTGGTTGCTGGTTCCTGGGTGCTAGTTCCTGGTTATTTCGAACCAGTACCCAGCAACAAGTACCCAGTACCCGGAACTAGACACCAATGCTCAAATCATCCGTAAGAAACTGAAACAAGGCCAATTTGGGTGCTTCCTCTTTTAGACCGTCGCCATGTTTCGAAGTACCATCAAAGGGCTCGTATCTTGGATGAATCAGACCGGGGCGATTGTCTTTTTGAGAGGGAATACTCAAGGCCAGATCATTCTCAGGTCCAAGGATATTATCTGCGATGGCTTTTTCGAAGACCTTCTGGAAGCCATCTTGAGCTGAGTAATTATTGACCAGATTGAAAAAATAGATATCGTTCTTTTTTTCGATCAGCCTTTTAAATCTGTCACTTCCCTGGTTCTGGACTTCAAGCCCTGGTAGCTTGGTGATGATGTCCAGTGAAAGGGTCAATACCATTTTCAATGGATTATTGAGTCCAACCAATTTCAATATTAGATTGATCCAGTTTTTGATGCCTTTTTTGCTGTCAAAATAATCGGAATAACCACCTGATGCAATGGCTATTCGGTCTATTGGGATATTTTTTGACAAGTCGCTGACCGGGAGATATTTTGCTAAAAGGGACCCTCTACTGGCAGAAAGCAGTGCAACAGGCTGCGAAAACTGGATTTTATTCAGTTGTAGGATCTTGATAAATCGCTCTACGTTTTCTTTGGGACCATCTAGCAGGGTCTCATGTTCAAATGTGAGGATTTGCTCGTATTGAGTGGACAAACCCTGTTGATTGAACAAATAATCGATCCAGTGGGCATAGCCCAAAAATTCATCCTTATACAAGTATTTAAAAGACCCTCTATTCTTTTTCTTTTTACCAAATCGGGCGTCAAAGCTTCCTTTAACCGTACCATGCAATAGAATGACCGTTTTTAAATCGACATCAATTTCCTCAATGGGATTATTTAAAGGGACAAACTCCTTGCTGGCATTGTCATAGCGCAAGACTTTATATCGCGCCTTCGATTTTTTACTAAAACTATACCTCAATAATTCGATCACAAAATCAACTCCCTTGTTTTTTGTAGCAGCCACTAGTCGCCTGACGCCGCCTACAATTTTCTTAACCAACACCCTTATTTTTTTAAAGAGCCCCTTGATTTGATTCCCTCCTTTGGTTTGCCTAAAAAACAAGCCATGATTATTGAGAGGAAAGGAAACACTTAAATCGGAAAGAGCATGAATATCCTCCGGAATTAAGTATTCAGAATATTGTTCATTTCCATCCTTGTCGTAAACGAAAAATTCCGTGATGATATCAATCTGAAGGTTTTGGTCGGCTCCTCCTTTAGTGGATGGATCGGCTCCCTCAATTGTTCTTGCTCCTTCGAATACTTTCAATTCCACATCCAGGTTTTGGCTGGCTAAATCGAAGTCATCTTTAAAAGTAATGGTGAAAGCCTCCTCTGAATAAATGTCTGGATCATCCCCAGATTTAATTTCAGGGACCGTTTCTACTTCTATGCTTTCAATTTTATCCTTAATGTCTTCCCTGAAGTTAAGTAAGGCAAGGATATCAGGTATCTCATTTTCATTAACAATATCTGCAACCAATTCTTCTCTGGAACTTGATTTTTCCAGAGCCGCCTCCATCTGAGGCTTATTGCTTAGGGCAGAAGGAATGATCAGAAATCCCCCATTGCTCAATAAGTCAATGTGATTTTTTTCAGCAGTCCCCTTTTCGAAGGAAGTTTTTGGAAGGTGCTGGAATTCATTTTGACTAAAATGATAGAGCCTCCAGTCTTTGGCAAAGTCAATGGTATAATTAGGGTCCATCTCAATAACGTTTTGGTTTTAATAGAATTTGAAAGGTTTATCTGTTCCCTCATCCCTTAATCACAAATTTAATAAAATAATAAAAACTGGTAGCTCAGCCTTATTGGGATTCAATAAATAAATCGGAAATGAAAGAACGTAGCACGGCTAGGGATAGCCGTGCTACGTTCCCAATATTCGGGCTACTCGTTCTTCAAATTCTCCACCGGATTCGCCAAAGCAGCTTTCACACTCTGGAAACCCATGGTCAAAAATGCCACTGTCACTGCAGCCATTCCGGCCACGATAAAGACCCACCACTGAATGTCAATGCGATAGGTAAATTCCTGTAGCCATTGATCCATGAAGTAATAAGCGGGTAGGGCTGCTAAAATGAGTGCAATGATGACGAGTTTCAAAAAGTCTTTGGACAAAAGCCCTACTACACTCGCCACCGAAGCACCCAATACCTTCCGAATACTGATTTCCTTAGCTCGTTGAGTGACTGTGAAAAAGGTCAAACCAAATAAACCAAGACAGGATATCAAAATGGCGAGCCCGGTAGCGGTGTTGATGAGTTTGGCGGTTTGGGCTTCGGTCTCATAGAGTTTTTCTATTTGCTCATCCAGCAACAAATATTCAAAATCTGCATTGGGATAGACTTCCTGCCAAGCGGTTTTGCATTTTTCCAGGCTTACAGAAAGGGGCTTTGCAGAACTGATTTTTGCGGAAACGGCATAAGTGCCACTTTTGGTTGCTGCCAGGACCATGGGAGGTATAACGTGATGGAAAGAGCGTACGTGAAAATTTTTGACCACGCCGACAATGGGCACTTCTTTATCCCCACTTTTGATAGTATTGCCAATGGCTTCCAGGGGGCTGGAAAATCCCATTTCTTTGGTGAGCTTTTCGTTGACAACAAACTCCCGCGTCGTATCAGATGGCAGTAAATTCCTGCCCGCCAACAACTCAATTCCATAAAGATTTAAATAAGCCGTATCGACCATTCTGGAATGTACCTCAAGATCTACTTCCTGGCTGTCTCGTTCAAAAGAAATGTAGTTGGTCTGATAACCAGATTCCATGGGTGGTTTGTTGTGCAAGGAAGTGCCTTTCACCTCTGCCAATTTTTCCAATTCTTTTTGAAAGACCACCTTTTTCGATTTTTCAGCTTTCCAGGGTAAATAGAAATACACCATCTGATCCTTATCAAATCCCAAATCCTTGTGTAATACGTACTTCAATTGATTGCCCATAACCAGCGAGCCAACAATAAATGCCTGCGCCAGCACAAATTGAAAAATGATCAAGCCCTTTCGCAAACCCGCTGATTGTTTCCCAAACCCAGCCCCAGATTGGTTTTTGATGGCAAAAGCCGGATGGAAAGAAGACATCACAAAAGCGGGATACAATCCAGCTAAAAAAGTGACTGCTGCCACCGAACCAAAAAGAAACAACAAAATACTTGGAGACAAGATATCTACTTGCAAAGCAGGCGGCAAAAACTCGTCAAAATAACGCAGCGAAACTTCGGAAAGTGCAGCAGCAACTGGCAATGCCAAAACAGTGATGACTGCTGTTTCTATCAAAAACTGCCTGGTCAGTTGTCCTCGGGAAGCACCTATGACCTTCCGGACACCCGTTTCTTTTGAGCGACGAGTCGCCTGCACCGTTGCCAAATTGATGAAATTGACCGCTGCTATCAACAATAACAAGGCAGCGATAATGCCCAGACCATACAAGGTCTTTTTATGAGCTGGATTTCTGCTTTCATCAAAAATGCCCAATTCCTGATTGAAATGTAAATCAGCGAGCGGTTGTGCCAAAAACAGATGCCCTTGTTCTCCTTCTCCAAATTCTGCATCCAGGCGTTCATTGAGTGGTTCTAGATTTTTATTCAAATCCTCAGCAGTGACTCCATTTTCTACTTTGACAAACAATTGATCCGCACTTCGAATACTGCCCCAATTCTCTACTGGAAAATCATCTTCAATAAAACTCGACTTAATCGTATTGACCGATAAAAAATCATTGAAATAAAAATCAGAAGAAAACCCGGGGTCTTTCAATATCCCAGACACCAGCATTCTCAGGGAATCTGAATAAATCAACTCCCGCCCTATTGCCTCACTGGCATCCTTCATCCCAAAATATTGCTTCGCCTTGCTTTCGGTCAGCACCACCTGAAAAGGCTCAGAAAGCGATTGTCTCGGAGAACCCACCAACCACTCATAATTCTGTACCAAATCAAAATACTCTGGTCCTGCAACCAACAAATCATTCTGCTTCCCCATTTTCTTCATCAATTCCGGGTTACGCTCATTCGGCACATTGACCGTCGTTGCATAGGTATGTAAAAAACATTGAACTTCCGTCCCTTGCAAAGTACTCTCCGCCAAAGGCGGCATCGCACTAGGCACACCAGGATTCACAAATTGCCAATTGCCCTTGAACTCCGTATAGATTCGATAAATCCGGTCTCCATCAACGATGTTTTTATTAAAACCCAATTCGTAATTGACCAGGAGAAAAACGGTCAAACAGCCAGCAATGCCAATTGCTAAACCAAAGACGTTGATGGCAGTTTGCAGTTTGTTTCTGAGTAAGCTTCGGAATGCAACTAAGAGATTATTTTTTAGCATGGTGATTTCGTTTTAAAAATTTAAGTGAATCAATAGTAATAGTTTCTTAACATTTTTCTCCCTATTTTTGTAAGCATTAAATTTATTTAATTATGAAAGACGATGTTTTCATAGATGAATCTCAAACCGAATTCACCGATTACGAAAAAGAACGAAATAAACCTATGCCCTCTTTAAATCACGGTTCCATTCAAACAAACCTTGGATTTTTAATTAAATTAAATTACGGTGATATCTATCGAGCTGTTTCTGAACTCCACTTGGAACTTTCCGAATGGCCAAGTGTTCCTGATATCTCCTTGATACCCTGGAAAAAACTGGATACAAAAAACGATATCATCAAAGTCTCTGAACCTCCGCTTTGTGTCATGGAAATATTATCTCCCACCCAGAGTTTTGCAGAACTACTTACCAAAGCCCAAAACTATTTCAAACACGATGTTCAATCCTGTTGGATTGTACTGCCTGGAGTAGATAATATCTACGTTTTTTCAAGCCCCGATGACTACGAAATTTTCAAATCGGGTGAAACCCTGCAAGATGAAAAAATGAACATTCAAATAGAGGTAGCAAAGGTGTTTGAATAATTTAATTTCTATTCGTATCTCAATTCCTCCACCGGATCCTGTCTTTTCGAAATCAAAACCTTCAAAGAAACCGTCAACAAAATAATACTCCCTAACAATAAAATTGGAGCCAGTATTGTCCAGATATTGATATCTATTCGATAATTAAAATTGCTGAGCCATTGCTCCATCATGTACCAGGCGATGGGCAAGCCAATAGCACCAGTGATCAGCACTGTTCGAATAAAGTTTTTAGATAGCAATTGCCCGATTTGCATGCCAGTGCTGCCCAAAATCTTTCGAATGGCGATTTCTTTGGTTCGTTCTGCAATTTCAAAAGTCAACAAGCCATACAAACCAAAGAGGGCGAGCAAAATGCAAATGGCGGTGTAGAAAGAGATGATTTTTCGTGCCTGTTGTTCTGCTACGTACAATTCAGCAAATTCTGCATCCAGAAATTTGTATTCGAAGGGCAGGGCAGGAATCAGGGTCGATAGTTTTTGCTGTGCAGCTTCTATGGTATTTTGAACATTATTGGAAGCAATTTTTAAGTACAATTGAGTGGGTCTAAATTCACCCACAACGAACAAGCAAGGTTTGACTGCTGTGTGTAAGGATTGAAAATAAAAGTCCTCAATGACGCCCGCAATGGGTTTCCTTGCATCTTCCCCAAATGGTGAAATCAATTTGCCAGTAGCGGTTTCCCATCCAATATGTTCCCTGGCGGAAGCATTCAAAACATAAGTATAGCGTTCTGTAATGCTTTTTTTGATGAACTCGGGATCCCCTTCCAGTAAGTTGATATCCATTGTTTCAAAGAATTCGGGGTCCACTGCGATGATGTACATGCTTTCGTCTTCTTCCTGTCCTTCCCACCAGCAGGTTTGGTTCCAGTTGACGGTCCCTGGGTTGAATCCATTTAAAGAGACCGAACTCACATCACCAATGCTCAACAATTCATTTTTCAATGTCTCTCTTTTTTCCTTTTCAACATTGACATACATTGGCACATTGATGATCTGCTCTGGATTTAAGCCCAGATTCATATTCGATACATGTTGCATCTGCCTGGAGATGATTAAACTGCTGGCAATCAAAATGATGGAGACCAAAAACTGAATGCCTAATAGTGCATCTCTCAAACCCAAATTTTTGCCACTGCCCGTTTTGATTTGACTTTTCAATGCTTTGACAGGTGAAAAAGAAGTGACGAAAAATCCAATATACCCACCAGCAATCGCACTCACTAAAATCGCAAAGACAAGCCCCAAAGACATACTCACTGGATTTAGCAAATCAAAAGTCATTTCAGAGCCAAAAAGATTATTAGCAAATGGCAAAAGGAAGTTTTCCATCAAAACAATCGCCAAAACCAGCGAAACCATGCACAGCAAAAACGCCTCACTCACAAATTGCCCCATCAATTGCATTCTGCTGGCACCAATCGTTTTCCGTACACCCACTTCCTTGACTCTCTTTGAAGATCCCGCCGTCTTCAAATTGATGAAATTGACCAGAGAAATCAAAATTAAGCCCAGGGCAGCAGCTCCATAGATGTAGAGGTAGCGCCGATTGTAGGACAGTTTCAAATTGCCCCGATTATTGACGAAGTGAATATCTGTAATAGGTTGCAAACCCAATCTCTCAAAAGAATGGCTGCCTTCCTTAAGCGGTACCTCAATGGATTGAATTTTTCGAACCACCGCATCCTTTTCTGCATTTTCGCGAAGCAAAGCATAGCCATAGTAGTTGTATTGCCCCCAATTTCCAGTCAGGCTGGTTCCGGGCAGCAAAGTTTCCAGGTTTTGGAAAGAAACGATGTAGTCCAAATCTATATGAGAATTGTGAGGTACATCCTCCATCACTCCTGTCACCTCAAAATCGTGTTCATCATTGATTCTAATGATTTCACCCAATGGATTCTTGTCACCAAACAACTTTTGAGCTTCCGATTGAGCTATCACCATGCCCGCTGGATTCTCAAATACCGTTTCCGCATTGCCCTCAACCAAGGGAAAGTCAAAAATTGAAAACAGCGAAGCATCCGCCATGAAAAAATTCTCTTCATTGAAGTACTGATTATCGTAATGCACCACCACTTTCCCATCCCGCTTCAATTTGGTCAGCCGTACAAAGTCCTCAATTTCCGGAATGTCCTCCTTCATCTTTGGCGGTATCGGCGCCGCAATGCCAACCCATCCTTCCCCCGAATCCACATCTCCCACCACAATTCGATGAATGCGCTCGCTTTTGGAATGAAACTGATCAAAACTCATTTCATAGCGAATGTGTAAATAACTGAGTAAGCCCGTTGCCATGCCAACTGACAGGCCGAGGATGCTGATTAATGAAACCCATCTGTTTTTGCTGAGGCTACGATAGGCGGTGAGTAGGTAATTTCGTAACATAAGGGTGATTCTTATTGGTGCATTTATTTTGTCCGTTTTAAGGATAAGTAACAAGCAGAGTCTCTTGAAGAGGACTCTGACATTTACATTTGGAGGTCTGTGTGGTTATTCGTTACAAAATGCATACACCTCATTTTTATATAGAAATACCAACCCTTGTGCCACTAGGCTTAATATACTGAAAATCAAATAATTATTCATTGTGCATTCTTCATTATTCATTAAAAACCTGTGCGTTGGTGGACGAAAGTGTTCGGAAATGGACAAGTTTATTTTGAGAATCAGCCTATCATTGATGAAAAAACCTTTTTAATGGAATGAGGATTCACGGCTCTAGAGAGCCGGGCTACTTTTCCCTAACGGAGACACCGCCTGTTACGAAAAAGTAGACTAAACAGAGTGCAGTAGGCAGAATGCAGTTTTCATAACTTGCTAACTGCCAACTGCCAACTGCCAAGCTTTCTCTTGGAATTCCCAATTACAGCCCATAACTTGCCCATCATTTGCAGGAGTTCTATGAAAAGGAACATATATGGGAAAAAACCTTGGTCACAATGATATTTTTAAATGGATGCTTCCAAAGATTATTTGGTGCTTGTTCTTTATAGTGCCTACGCTTGTTGGTGCTCAATCCTTCCAGCCCCTTTTCTCTGAGGTCGAATTTGAAAAAGGCACTCGATTTCTACAAAAGACCACTCCAATTCAAGATTCTACTGGCAATATTTGGTTTGGGTGCAAGGATGGTCTTGTTCGATACAATGGTATCTCTCCTAAACTTTTTCATCCCTTTAGCCGAACCAATACCCTTCCTATTAAAAAGGTTTTAAAGCCTCTTTTCGGCAGAAACCAGGGAGAAATCATCGTTTACAATTGGACAAAAGTATTTGTGCTAAAGGTCTCAGAAAATGAAAGTCATCCAATAAGCTATGCTTTACCTGAAGCGATAAAAGACAACTTTTCAATTAACCAAATAGTCAAAGATGCGGAACAGACTTTATGGATGACCATCATTCACAAAGCCAATAAGCGAACTACAATTTTTTTGTTTCAATCCAAAGATTACCAATCCTTTAACCTTGTCAATCAATTTTCTTTTGAAGCTGATCCTTTGCATATGGATTTTCTTTCAGTCAATGAAGGGTATGTATTTCTCAATTCAAATCAATCCATTCTTCAATTAAATAAACAGGGGGAAATAATAAAGAACATCCCTTTTCCCAAGGCTTATCCAGGGGGACATTATATGGATGAAGCGGGTACTTTCTGGGTGATTAGTAAAACGAAAGCCATAGGAATTAGAAGGGCTAAGTATGAGGAAAGTAATTTTATGACCATTGAACCAGCCAAAACTGCCATCCATGAATTTGGCGTTTATTTTTTGGAAAAATCTTCAGATTCCCTGTATCGCTTGCCTATAAAAAATCCCGAAGCCCTGCTGACGACCTTTCGGTTAAGGGTTGAACCAGATAGAATTTATACTTATGGAAATGGATTTTCTATCCTTGACAGGAAGACGCTACGAGCCCACAATTTTGCTCCCGATATAAAAGCGCAAATTCAAGGAAATCAAATGTATCGAGAAATTTTTCTGGATGTGTCCGGAATTTATTGGTTGGTAAGTAGCAATTTTATTTTGATGGAGCCTTCCAATCAAATTGACCACTATCTGAATGATGCTTCAAATTGTAATAATAAGGTTTGTATTGTTAGAAACATAACAGAAGATGACAGCGGGCATATCTTTTTTAATGGCTATTGGGGATTGCATCAACTTAACACCGAAACGCAGTCTGTCCAAAAAATGATGGATATGATTGAACCCTGGGGCTTGACCTGGCATGAAAACCAACTTTATGTGGATAATTACACCTTTGATCTTTCGACCAAGGAGAAATTCATTGTCTTGGGGGAAAAGAGACAACAAACCGGCAGTTGTGCAGATAAGGAGGGAAATATTTGGTTTGGACTTTATGGAGGAACATTCGATATCTACAATCCACAGGATCAATCTTTAAAAAAGTTTACAGCGCTCGAAGAAATGCTGCCCGGACAAGAAATGTTTTTCAATTCCTTTTTTCCGCAAACTTCCGGAAAGGGCATGTGGGTAGTTACCGAAAATCACGGTCTGTATTTGGTTCACAAAGACGATGGTATTTTGTCTCAATATCAATTTGATGCCAACAATGAGCATAGTTTGCTTTCCGGCAATTTGCATTGTGCCACCGAAGATTCAGCTGGCAATTTATGGATTGGCTCTTCGGAAGGATTGAGCTTTTTGGACAGAAAAAGGGATAGGTTCACCCACTTTCAGAAAGAAGATGGCTTGCCGGCTTCAAATGTTTTTTCGATGATTTATGAAGCAGATAGCGGGCTGTGGCTGGGCACCAATAATGGTTTGTCTTTTTACGATTTCTCCACTCAACAATTTGCCAATTTTTCCACAGAGAATGGCTTAATCAATACCGAATACAATCGCCTGGCCGTCTTGAAATCCAAATCCGGTAAAATGTATTTTGGAGGAACGAAGGGAGTGGATGCCTTTTATCCCAAAGATTTATTGACAAGCCCATTGAATACCAACACGCCAATTATCCTTACCCAAATCAATCAGTTTGACGGAAACAAAAATCAAAAAATCAATCGTGGATTGGAAAGCATGACAGCGCTTCAATTGGAAGCCCAAAACCAATATTTCGAACTGCAATTTAAGTTAGCCTATTTTCCTTCCAATGCCAAAACCGTTTATCAATACAAACTGGAAGGCTATGATCAGGACTGGTCGCTGCCAAGCTCACAGACTACCCTGCGTTATGAAAATATGCCACCAGGCACCTATCATTTAAGAGTCAGAGGCTCACTGAGCCCAACGGTATGGAATGAAAAGGAATTGAAAATAAAAATTGTCAAAGCCCAATTTTGGTACAAGACAACCTGGGCAACTATCCTTTTTATGACGATTGGGTTTGCCACGATTTTTATGGTTTATCGGGCTCAAATGAAACGTCGTTTGGAACGGGAAGAAGCCCGAAGAATAAAAGAATTGGATGCTCTCAAAACCAAATTGTACACCAATATTACACATGAATTCAGAACACCCTTGACGGTCATTCAGGGTATGTCTGATCAGATTAGGAACAATGAGGAAGTTCGCGAGGTCATCCGAAGAAATAGCAAAAATTTACTGCATTTGGTCACTCAATTGCTGGATATGTCCAAATTGGAGTCTCAAAAAATGAAGCTCAATTTGGTGCAAAGAAACATCGTTTCCTATATCCGATACCTCACTAAGTCTTTTGAATCTTATGCAGATACCAAGCACATTCAATTGACCTTCTATTCCGAACTGGATGAACTGATGATGGACTACGATCCAGAAAAAATTCAACATATCATCGCCAACCTGTTATCCAATGCCATCAAATTTACCCAGGAAAAAGGCGAGATCATTGTACACCTATCAAAAAATCAACTACAGACCCGACAATCTTCCTCTGAAATCTTGAGAATTAAAGTTCAGGACAATGGCATGGGCATTTTGGAAAAACATATGCCACATATTTTTGATCGCTTCTACCAGGTAGATGATAGCCCCACTCGTCGTGGCGAAGGCACCGGAATTGGTTTGGCACTCGCAAAGGAATTGGTGGAATTGATGGATGGAACCATCACCGTAGAAAGTGAATTGGGACAGGGAACGGTTTTTAAAATTCTATTACCAATACGTAGCACAGCTCTCCCTGGCCGTGCCCCTTTCGAAGACAAAATGGTGTTCGCAAACAAAAAAACGGAATCAAGTCAAATATCAATAGATAGTACGAGTGCTGACCCGGCTCTGGAGAGCCGCGCTACCGTGCCCCAACTCCTCATCATCGAAGACAATACCGACGTTGCCCGATACATCCAAATCTGTTTGGAAGATCAATACCAAATCAATTTTGCCAAAGATGGAAAAGAGGGCATTGAAAAAGCAATTGAACTCATTCCGGATATTATCATCAGCGATCTCATGATGCCCGAAAAAGATGGCTTTGAAGTCTGCAATACTTTGAAGAATGACGAACGCACCAGCCACATCCCCATCATCCTGCTCACCGCAAAAGCGGATGTAGAATCCAAAATCACCGGACTCGAACGAGGAGCTGACGCTTACCTCACCAAACCTTTTGATAAAAAAGAACTTTTAATCAGATTAAAGAAATTGATAGAGTTGAGGCGTAAATTGCAAAGCCGATATGCTGGTGGTCTCTTACCCAGCCGCTCTGAGGACAAGGGTTTGCAAATCGAAGATGCTTTCCTGAAAAAAGTAAGGGATATCTTGATGGAACATCTGGATGATGCTGCCTTTGATGTCCCACAACTGTGTAAAAAAATGGGCTTAAGCCGTTCCCAACTGTATCGAAAAATCAAAGCACTCACCGACCAGTCCATTGTAGCTTATATCAGTAAGATACGACTTCAAAAAGCAGTGGAATTGCTGCAAAGCTCCGATATGACTGTTTCGGAGGTCGCCTATGAAGTCGGTTTTACCGACCCTGCCTACTTTTCAAGAGCCTTCTCCAAAGCATTTGGAAAAGCACCCATTGATGTGAAAAAGTAAGGGTGTTTTATTGATTGAGCCATTTGTTCAATCGCATCGTATGTGTTTAGCGTGCTTTTTTAGTATTTTTTTGAAATTTATATCTTTGTTAAA
>JBGTQJ010000036.1:0-94788 GCA_041941305.1 Saprospiraceae bacterium | reverse complement strand
CGGTCTGCCAACCCCCCCCCCCCCCACCCCGCAACAAGGTGAATATCAACGGATTAAGGAAAAGAAAAAAACAAAGGGGTTTTAATGCCAAAATTCAGCTTGCCCCTCTGGGGGGATGATGCATGTTTATGGATTAGATAGATTATTTATTATCGAGCTTTAAAGCTTTTTATTGCCTCAGTCAACCTGGGAACCACATCAAACAAATCTCCAACTACTCCATAATCTGCAGCCTTGAAAAATGGAGCTTCTGGATCTTTATTAATGACGACAATAACTTTTGAATTGTTTACGCCAGCCAAATGTTGAATCGCACCTGAAATACCGATAGCGATATACAAATTTGGACGAATAGCCACTCCAGTTTGTCCTACGTGCTCATGATGAGGTCGCCACCCGATATCAGCTACGGGACGAGAACAAGCTGTAGTGGCACCCATTACATCCGCTAATTCTTCAATTATGCCCCAATTTTCTGGTCCTTTCATTCCTCGACCTGCTGAAACCACCAATTCTGCTTCAGGTAGTGGGACTGTCCCTTCTTCTCTTTTGACTTCTTTTACTAAAATTCGACTCTCAGGGACTGGGATATCTAAATTTTCCACCTCTACATCAGCTCCGCTTTCTTCAGGTTGCAAGGCATTTCCCATAACAGAAAGCACTTTTACCTCTGAACTAATTTCATAAGTAGCAATCGCTTTTCCGGAGAATACCGTTTTGCTAACCTTAAAGCTACCCTCATTTGTTGGGAGGGCATTGACCCCTGCAGCAGAACCAGCCTCTAGTCTCACTGCCAAACGCCCTAGGAGAGATTTACCTGTTGAAGAATGGCTGATAATTACAACCTGAGCTCCTAGTTTTTGAGCAGCTCCAGCTATAACACTTGCATAAACCTGACTATCAAAATGATTTAAAATATCACTTGAGACATTAAAAATTTTAGAAGCCCCATACTTACCCAATTGGGCTGCATTATCCACATCTCCTAAGGTCAATAGGGCACATTCAGTTCCCAAAACCTGCGCCGTTTTACTACCATAGGTCACTGCTTCGAAAGCTGCTTTTTTAAATTGTCCTTTTTGAGTTTCTGCAAAAACTAATACCATGATTAGATTTACTTTTTGATATTTTCGAATTCCAATCTTTAAACAATACGCTAGACTTTATTCGGTTGACGATAAATCCCAAAGGGACTCCTTCGGATGCGGCGGACGGTTTACGGCCTCCCTTACAAAATCATTTCGAATAAAGTCTACTGATGTATGGTTAAAATTCGAAATTCTGATTTTCTTAAATAATTTTCGCCTCCTCGTGGAGCAAACGCACCAACTCATTCATATCTTCGGGATCAACCAACTTGACACCTGATTTTTTTGGAGGTAGTTGGAAATGAACAGGCACTGCATAATCAGCAGATTGCTCTGCTTCTACAACCGAAAGGGGTTTTCTTTTCGCCATCATGATGCCCCTCATATTTGGAATCCTTTGCTCCGCCATTCCTTTTGCAGCGCTAATTACAAAAGGGGTTTGTAATTCAACTACTTCTACCCCACCCTCAATATCTCTGGAAACAGTAGCTGTAGTACCATCAATATCCAGATTATTGGCATAAGAAATAAAAGGCATATCCAACAGTTCTGCAACCATTGCTCCAACTTCGGAACCATTATAATCAATGCTTTCTTTCCCACAAAAAATGGCATCATAACCTTCCGCTTTTGCATGCATTGCAATTTGTTTGGCTATGAATAGTGAACTCCTAGGTTCTGCATTGACACGTACAGCATTATCGGCACCAATTGCCAAACCTTTTCTAATAACAGCATCGTTTGCTGCAGGTCCAACATTAATAATGGTAACAGTGCCACCATGAGCTTCTTTTAATTCCAATGCCCTTACCAATGCATACCACTCATCATAAGGATTCATGATATAATTAACTCCAGCAGTCTCAAATTGAGAGCCGTCAGCCGAAAAGGCGATTTTTGCCGTAGTTTCAGGAGTTTTGCTGATGCAAACTAGAAATTTCATATGTTATTATCGAAATTGAAGGTTTTCAAAAGAGGCGCAAATATAGAGATTTAAAGGTGGGAATGTAAAATCATTTAGCGAATTTTCGCTAAACGTTCAAAAAGATTAGGTTATCTAATCACCACATCTTCAATATACTCTTCTCCTAACTCCTGATTCAAAACGTTTTTGAGCTTTTCTCTTCCAAAACTTAACTCTTGTTTCAAAGAAGCTGAGTCAATAGTAATGTACAATTTTTTTCCTCTCAATTTAATTTGACGAGTATAATTATTGATAGTAGTTCCCATTACCTCTTCCCAAAATTTTTGAATTTTGGTTTGATGCAGTTTACCTTTCAATTTATATTCTTGTACCATCGCCTCCAAAACTGCTTTTATAGGTTGATCATTATGTCGTGGCATGATAAATTTTACAATTTCAGTCTAAAAAAATCAAAAATACCAAAATCATTACATATTTCTTTCGAAGGTTTTCCTTTGAAAGAAAATTACAGTTTAATAAAAAAGGCAGCAACGTATTAGGCAATAAATGCACATTGTCACTGCCAAGGTGAGTGTAATTCGCATGGATTGTGTCAATCAAAAGCCAAAAATTTTATAGCAAATGTGAATAAGAGAGATTGGTAATATTAGGTAATCAGGGAGGGAATTTTTAGGTGGAGTTTTTTCAAAACACAATTGAAATATTCAAAATTTGTACCAACCCTCTCAAAATTAAATGATAAATTTGGATTCAGGAGGTAATCAGAGATTTATAAAATCTATTCCTTTTTTCAGCATCCTCAGCGTCTCTAATTCTTTACTATTTTCTTCAGCCTGGTGATTGTAAACCCATTTTACAGTAGGAGGAAGGCTCATCAAAATGGACTCGGTTCTTCCATCAGTGTCCAAACCAAATTTTGTCCCTTTGTCCCATACCAGATTAAATTCAACATATCTGCCTCGCCTTAAATATTGCCACTGTTTTTCATCTTCTCCATATGCAAGGTTTTTATTTTTGTTTAACAGAGATATATAAATTGGGCAAAATGCATTTCCAACATCCTTTACAAACTCAAACCGCCGTTCCTTGGTAAATCCATCTTCAGCACTTAATCTATCAAAAAATATCCCACCAATTCCTCGTGTTTCCTTCCTGTGCCTGACATAGAAATAATCATCAGCCCATTTTTTAAATGTAGGATAATAGTCCGGATGATGCTGATCACACACGTTCTTTAAACTTTGGTGAAAAAATCTGGCATCCTCAATAACCACAAAATGAGGAGTCAAATCAATGCCTCCTCCAAACCACCAGATAGAGTCATGAGCATCTTTTTCGATCTCAAAATAACGAACATTCATATGGATGATCGGTACCATAGGGCTTTTCGGATGTAAAACAATAGAAACACCAGTTGCAAAAAAATTGCTTCCGGAAAGTTTTAAAGCTTTTGAGATTTTTTCTGGTAAAACGCCGTGTACTGCTGAGAAATTTACTCCTCCTTTTTCAATATGCTGCCCTTCAATAATTCGAGTACGCCCACCGCCACCACCATCTCTTTCCCATAAATCCTGGCGAAACCTTCCTTTTCCATCGGCTGCTTCTAACTGACCACAAATATCATCTTGCAAAAGCTTAAAAAAATCGCTTATGGCTTCTTTATTCAACATAATTAATTATTTCAGATTTTATTGCTCACACAAACAATCATAGGTCGCTTGAACTGTCTTTTTAGTATTGCCAATAAAAATTTTATCCTCAATTATCACCACAGGGCGTTTTAGGAAGGTGTATTCTTCCAAAATATATTTTTTATAATCCTCTTCCTTCAGGTCTTTATCCTTCAACCCCCAGGCTTTGTATTTCATTGCCCGGCGACTAAAAAGCGATTCATAATTACCAGCCATCGTCTTCATCTTTTCCAATTGCTGAGGAGTAATTTTTTCCTCCTTAATATTCTGTTTTTCAAAATCTTTAAGCCCACCTAGTTCTTTAATAATTCTCTGACAAGTGGTGCAGTTCGCCAAATGATAAATTTTTCTCATAAATTATTCAATTCAATTTTGCTGACGGTATTTATTTAGAACACGAATGTCTGAAAGATTTGACTTTGATAATATTTTTGAAAAAAGCATTGCAAAAATATGACATTTGGTGGGGGTTATTTCGATTGCTATTTTTGAACCCTAATAAAAAATATCCTTCTTTGACAATTTGTGTGGTCAAACATGAATCATCCCCCCAAAGGCAGGGGTGATTGGTTCTAATTTAAACTGTTTTCAATCAAAATTAAAATGAAAATCAAAATGAAAAAGCCAAATATTAATAAAGCCAAAGGGGCATTCTTCTATTTTAATTTTCATTTTGATTTTCATTTTTTGAAAAAACGATAGAACCAATCACCCCTGCCCCAAAGGGGCAAGCTGAATTTTCAGATTACATCTTAAATCACTGAATTTCAACTCACTATGTAATGTATTTTTGTTGCGGGGTGCGAGTTGCGGGTTTGACCAACCCACAACTCGCACCCCGCAACAGACTGAATATCAACAGATTAGGCAAGAAAAGATATGCGAAAGGTTTTTTATTGGCAAAATTTGGGATGACTCATGTTTGACTCCAATCACCCAAAATATCAGAAAACCAAAAATATTAAATGGAATTTTTAGATTTTTTACAAAACATAAAATGGTCATGGGGTTCAGAAGAAAATCCACATAGCATTACCCTAATGCAGATCATTTTGGCATTACTGATTTTATTTGGAGCCAGAGTAATCGCATGGTTCACAAATCGAATATTGCTTGCGCGTTTTTTCAAAAGAAGAAAAATTGATATTGGAAGACAATACACATTAACCAGATTGGTGTTTTATGTAATTTACATTGCAGGGATACTCACAGCACTTCAATCTTTGAGCATAGAACTTTCAGTACTTTGGGCAGGATCTGCTGCATTATTGGTAGGTATCGGACTCGGACTTCAGGAAACTTTCAAAGATTTTGTTTCCGGACTTATTATTCTATTTGAGGGGACAGTCGAAGTTGGTGATATTATTCAGGTTGACGGTTTAGTTGCAATTGTTAGAGAAATCGGATTTAGAACTTCACAGGTCGAGACCCGAGATGAAATATCCATCCTCATACCCAATTCCAAGCTTGTTTCTGAAAATGTCATTAATTGGAGTCATTTGCCAAGTCCGACAAGGTTTCAAATTTTTGTAGGGGTTTCTTATAGCTCAAATGTGCAACTGGTTGAAAAACTGCTGTTGGAAGCTGCTATTCAGCATCCTTCGGTTTTAAAAAACCCTAAGTCCTACGTGGAATTTAAGGATTTTGGTAACTCTTCACTTGATTTTATTCTACACTATTATAGTTTTGAATTTTTCAAAAGTGAGACGATAAAAAGTGATATTAGATTTGAGATAGTAAAATTATTTCGAGAACATGAAATCGAAATTCCTTTCCCACAAACCGATTTGTGGATACGCAATCCGGAAGATTTAAACTAAATAATTTCAATTTCACTAAAGCCTCCACTTTTCTTGACTACTCGAATTTGAGTTGAGATGCGTTCCTTTAATTCCTTTACATGTGAAATTACGCCAATCGTTTTCCCCTGGGATTGCAAATTTTCCAGCGTGGTAATCGCCAAATCAAGTGTGTTTTCATCAAGTGTTCCAAATCCTTCATCAATAAACAGGGAACGAATATTGGTGTTTTTCCCAGCTAAATCAGATAAGCCAAGTGCTAGTGCCAAGCTCACCAAGAAGCTTTCTCCACCTGAAAGTGTATTCATGGAGCGAACATTATCAGCCTGGAATGTATCTAAAATATCTAATCTCAAATCCTGATCCTCAGGTTTCAAAATGAGATATCTTCCATTCAAATTTTTTAAGTGTGTATTTGCTAGATTTACGAGTTTTTTCAAAGTCAATCCTTGGGCAAATATTCTGAATTTTTTACCATCTGCAGATCCTATTAGATCATTTAACATTGCCCACCTATTACATTCTTTCCTTTGGTTGTCAATTTGTTGAAGCAAATCTTTTGCGTCGGTTTTTCGTTTTTCATTATCTGTAAGTTGACCATTTAATTTTCCAATTTCTTGCAACAAATCATTTCTAACAGCCTCTATTTCACTTTGTTGACGCTCCAAATATTCAAAGTTTTCTACTTTTTCAACTCGTTTTTTTTCAACTTTAATTTTTTTGGAATTTGCTGCTTTTTCCTTTTCCAACAATTGTTCTTCAATATTTAATTTTTTCCGGGTTTCTTCAATCCTTCTGGCTTCCGCCTCATCCAGAATAAATTTTTCCAAATTTTCGATAGTTTCAATTTTTACTTTTTTTAGTTTTTTCAACAAATCAGACTTCAGCTTTTCAAGTTCAGTACCAAGTGATTTTGATTTTGCTCTTTTCTCCTTAAGGGAACCTTCAGCAGTCTTTAATTTTAAATCCAACTCAACAATTTGAGTTTTTAAAGCTTCCAATAATTTTTCTTTATCATTTGCTGTATCCTCTAATTCATTTTTTTTCACTTCACAATCCTCATCTCCAAATAATTCGAACCGTTGACTTCTTAGTTTTTCTATAACTTCAGTTTCTTTTTTGATACCAGTCTGTAATGATTCGTATTGTCTTTCAAAGGAGGAGAGATTCTTTGAACCTAATTCCAACTCTTTTGCGATTACCTCTTGTTGTTTTTCCAATTGAATGATTCGAAATGTGTTTTTCTCTATTTCATTTTTTTTTGCTTCTAATCTTTTAAATAGCTTATTTGCAGATTCCACCTTGAATTCGAATCCGTATTTTTTTAATAACCTGCTCAATTTTTTTTCATTCTTGGAAAAATGTTTTTCGGATTTCTCTATTTCTTTTTTCTTGAAATTCCATTCATCAGATTTGCTTTGAACTTGTTTTTCCAGTTTTCTCCACTCTTCTGAAAATTGCTGAAACTCTTTTTCTTTTTTTTCTAATTGATGATTTAGAGTGGACAATAAATTCCTCAATTCTTTTTTCTCTTCCAGCAGGGTATCAAAATTTGATAATTGTTTCCCTAAATTCCCAATCGACGTTCCAATCCATTGCTCTTCTTTTAACTGAGGAATCATTAAAATAAACGCTTCCTCAAAGGACTGAATATCAGCAACTTGTTGTTCTCTCTTTCTTTGTATTTCTCTCTGAGAAATGGTCAATTCATACTGTTGTTGGATTAAAGATCGAAGTTGTTTTTCGGAATATTCAAGTTTTTTTAATGCCTCTTCAAACTCCTTTTTTGAAGTATCAACAAATGGTTCAAGACCGTGTATGGTATATGGATGGTCAATAGAACCGCAAAGGGGACAAGCTTCACCATCTTTTAAATTTGCTCTGTCTTTTTCATAGTTGGAAATAGCCTGTTGTTGTTCGTATATCTTTTGTTTGTATCTAAGCAGATCTCTAATATTATCCGTTTCCTGTAAAGCTGTCATCACATTTAAATCCAAGGCCAGGGCCTGATTTTCCAGATGTTCTAATTGCTCCATCAAATCACCTAAATTACTCACTAATGTTTGGTAGGATTCAGATTCTACCTTCCACTTTTCCAAAAACCTTCTGTCTTCCCCCATGTATTCAATCTCCTGACTTAAATTGCCAAGTACCTCTGACCTGCCTAGTGTATATTTTTTGGGAAGTATCGACTTAAATTTTTCTTCAAGCCCGTCAATTTCTTCTTTTAATAATTTCAGTTTTTGGTTCTTGGCACCCTCCTCTTCCTTCAGAAGTTTTACCGCTTCATTTAGATTATTCAACAGTTTCCTATTGTCTTCCAAATCATTAAATCCCTTCCCCAGTTCAAAGAACAAATCTCTTAAATGATTATATTGACTAGGTAAATCCAAAGCATTC
Source organism: Saprospiraceae bacterium (assembly GCA_041941305.1). Taxonomy (GTDB): domain Bacteria; phylum Bacteroidota; class Bacteroidia; order Chitinophagales; family Saprospiraceae; genus JANSWP01. The sequence goes on along the minus strand of JBGTQJ010000036.1, from coordinate 86,885 downwards.
TTTTGCTCTTTTTTCCAATCTCCCAAGTCTTTTAATTCACTTTTTACTCCCTCAAGATTCCCTTTCAATTCCACTAATCCAATTTTGGATGCTTCAAGCGTCTTTTTAAATTCAGCCTTCGTTTCCAGTTTTTGTGTAAGTGGATTTGACTTTTCTGCAATTTCAATATCCAACTTAATGACCTTGTCAATTAATTTTAATTGCTCCTTTTTTTCTTCTTTAAAATCTGAAAGCCTTATTTTTTGGAGTTCGAAGTGCTCATCTAAATCTTTCTTTTCTAAACTGTATGCTTCAACATTTTTTTCCAATCTGTTTATCTCGATTCCTAAATCACTGTATTCCAAATTCTTATCCTCAATTTTCTCTAATTGGGGCTTGAATGGAATCGCATTCTTATGCTGTTCTAAACGCTTTAAATTAGTTTCATTTGTCTTCTTATTTTCCTGTAATTTTTGGGCTCGACTCTCTAGTTCAACTTCTATTTGTTCGAGTTCTTTTAGCTTCTTCCATTGAACAATTTGCTTTCCTATATCTGCCAGATCCCTATTCCTTGCTGTCACCTCCTTTTCTTTTTCTTTCAGAGATTTTTTCAATTCTTTAAGCTCCTCCTTACCCAAAAGCTGAAGATGCTCTTGTTTTTGTTTTAGATTTCCCAATTTCCCTTCCTCTTCTCGCATTTTCCTGAATGCAGCTTTTGATAATTCAGAATAAATCTCGGTACCTGTTATCCTTTCCAGTAAATCACTTCTTTCTTTTTCATTTGATTTTAAAAAGGCAGCAAAATCTCCCTGGGAGAGAATAACCGAGCGGGTAAAGCGGTTGTAATCCAACCCTGTTATGGATTCCACCTGATCATCTACCTCTCGAATTTTATCAGCAATTCCAACAAATTCGAGCTTTTCTTCATCCCATTCACTCAATTTTCGACTGGGACCTAAAATATTTCCCTCCTGGTTTTTTCTAGCTCTCCAAACACTCCACCAACATAAGTATTTCTTTTGCTTCACTTCAAAAACAACTTCTGCAAAACAATCAATTGCACCATAAGAAAGGGCTTCTCTTGCATCTTTATTTCGATGCAATTTTCCATACAAAGCCAAAGTTATGGCATCCAGTAATGTCGTTTTCCCAGCACCAGTATCCCCAACAATCGCAAACAAGCCAATATCCCGAAAAGGAGCATCGTTGAAATCAATCTCCGTTTCCAGCCGTAGCGAATTCAAATTCTTGATCTTGACTTTAAGGATTTTCATTTATATCAACAATTGAAAAATCTCAATACTTTTTTACCCAAAAAAGTGCCTACTGCCTATTGTTTATTAAAAAAACATATCACTTCGCTTCATTCATTCATTAAGTTCTGGAGTTCGAGAAATGATTTTTCCAGTTCTTCCATTTCTTCTGGAGCCTGTCCAGCACTTTTACATTTTTTTCTAAAAACTTCCAATGGTTTCAAATCAGACAAATCCATCTCCTCAACCTGTGAATCAATTGAAAAGTGAGGTCGATTTAAACGAATTTTTAATATTTCCAGATTCATTTCTTTTGTAAAGTCCCTTAACAACTCATCCAGATTGGGAATTAAGCTTTCGGAATCAATAATTATTTCCACCCAGGAGGTCAAATGCTCCGAATATTTTTTGTTATGTAATTCCAGTTTTTCCTGTACTTCTATTAAGGAACCTGTTATTGTTTTCAATCTTCTAAAAACGGGAATTGGAACCACATCTAGTTTTTCAATTTCTTTTCCACTGAATGTCAACAAATTAACTGACTTCTCATCTCTGGTTTCTGAAAAACTCAATGGAATGATGGAACCACTATACCGCACTTTTTGAAGGCCACCTACCATTTGATTGCGATGAATGTGCCCTAAAGCTATATAGTCAAATTCCTTTGGAAATTGTCCAGCTTTTATATTCTCTTTGTCTCCTATGTAAATATTATTTTGCTTTTCAGAAGCTTCGGAACCCATGGCAAACAAGTGCCCAGTAACGATAAGAGGGATTTTCTTTTTGGCATAAGGCTTCAAGGACTTACCGACTTCCACATAATGATTTAGAATACCTTCTCTGATTTTCTCAATACGTTCAATTCCAGTTTCCCCCGAGACGCTTGACCGCAAATCTCTATCTCTTAGAAAAGGTACAGCAGCTATAACTGCTTCCAATTCTCCTTTATCATTTTTTAATTCAATTATTTCATCGACTATATTTCCTGTAGCACTTCCAATTACATGAATCTTAAATTCTTTCAACAAAGCTTTAGGCGCCTCCAGCATTGAGGGTGAGTCATGATTCCCGCCAATAATTACCACATGGCGACAGCTAGTGGTAAGCAATTTTCTCAAAAAATTATAATACAGGGAACGAGCATAATTTGGTGGATTGCCAATGTCAAAAATATCACCTGCAATGATCACCAACTCTACTTTTTTACTATCAATAAGCTCCAAAATCCATTCTAATGCCAAACGATGTTCCTCCTCTCTGTCGAAGTAAATGAACTTTTGCCCTAAATGCCAATCTGATGTATGAAGAATTCTCATTTGAAATAATTGCTCAAGTGCAAAAAGACCATGAAACAAAATGGAATAATTTTGAACAATTTTGAACCATATTAATTTTCGGCCTTCATCTGAGGGAAAAACAATACCTCCTGTATTGAACTTTGATTTGTCAACATCATGGTAATTCTATCTATTCCTATTCCCAAACCACTGGTTGGTGGCATTCCGTACTCCAAAGCCCGTAAAAAGTCCTCGTCCAGGGCCATCGCTTCTTCATCTCCTCTTGAAGCCAATTTCAATTGATGTTCAAAACGCTCTCGCTGGTCGATAGGATCATTCAACTCAGAATAAGCATTGGCCACTTCTTTTCCATTGATGAACAATTCAAAGCGCTCTACACAACCCTCTTTGCTTCTATGTTTTTTCGCTAATGGAGACATTTCAATAGGGTAATCCGTAATATAGGTAGGCTGAATTAAATGGTCCTCTACCTTTTCACCAAAAATTTCATCAATCAGCTTGCCTTTGCCCATTGATTTATCAACATGAATGTGCAATTTTTTACAAACTTCTCTTAATCCATCCTCATCCATTCCACTGACATCTATACCTGTATAATGTTCAATTGCTTCAAACATTGGCAATCTTCTGTAAGGAGCTTTGAATTCTATTTCTCTATCTCCCACCATCGTTTTAGTAGTACCATTGGCTTCCGTAGCAATATATTCCAAACATTGCTCTACCATTTCCATCATCCAATAATAGTCTTTATAAGCAACGTATATTTCCATCATGGTAAACTCCGGATTATGCGTCCGATCCATGCCTTCATTTCTAAACATTTTACCAATTTCATATACTCCATCAAATCCTCCAACAATTAATCTCTTTAAATACAACTCGTTGGCAATGCGCATGTATAATGGCATATCCAGGGTATTGTGGTGCGTTTTGAAGGGACGAGCAGCCGCCCCTCCATGAATGGGTTGTAATATTGGCGTTTCAACTTCCAACCAACCCTTCTCATCAAAGAAGCGACGCATCGCTTTGATGATCTTGATTCTTTTTAGGAAGGTTTCCTTTACATGTGGGTTAACCGTCAAATCGACATACCGCATTCGGTATCGTAATTCAGGATCACTAAATGCATCATGAATGTTGCCATCTTTATCTTTTTTCACCACAGGTAATGGTCTAAGGGCTTTCCCCAAAAACTTTAATGACCTAACGTGGATCGAAACTTCACCAGTACCCGTAGCAAACACATCACCTGCTACTGCAATAAAATCACCTATATCCAACAGTTTTACTAATTTTTTGTAGCGCTCCAATTCTTCTTCTGTTTCGCCTAAATCCTTTTTCCCAATGTATAATTGTATCCGACCATGAGCATCTTGCAATTTTGCAAAGGGTCCTCTTTGTCCCATAAACCTTCCGGCAATTTTCACATGCTCCGCATCCTCTTTTCCAAATTTACCCAGTGCTTCTTTTTTCACAATTTCACAAAAAGATTCCAATGTCATTGCTGCTCTGTCAAATCCTGCATCAAACTCTATATTCTCTGACAAGCCCAATTCTTTAACGAGTTCCTCATTTTGAAGAACTTGGGCCGCTCTAAATCTATTTTGGAAAAGAGCATCCCTCAACTTTTCAGCTCCAACGGAACCAATACCTTTTATCTCCTCTAGTTTTTTGGTTAAAGATTGGTGATAATCCTCAGTTGTTATATCCGTAGATTTGAAATTGACCTCCACTTTTGCAGCAGGGAAAGTTTCAAACCCTAAATCCTCAATTTTTTGTAAGTTTTCTCTCCGAACGACTTCTTGTTCACTTAGTTGCATAAACGATTGTGTTCTTTTATTAACTTGTTTAGATCCTCAGTTTTGGTTGGCTGGTACTTGGATTATCAGGAATGGTATTTACAAAAAGGAAAACAACTGCCCGAGGTAAATCATCAAACCCAAAAATAGAAAACCAGAACCTAGAAAACCAGAAACCCAAACAGGTAACACGGTTTTTTCAAAAGAAGGCAAAAATAGATTATTTGGTCTTAATGAGGAATTTGAATTTGAGAATTTTAGTGGATTTTAATCCTGTAGCGATGAGGTGATGATTGTAAAATAGTAATTCCAGATTTTTATTTTTAACACCCGACTAATTTCAAATCTGTTCATAATAATGATCTTGTCTTCACATTAAAAAGTTAAATTTGCGTGGAACACCCCTGTAAATGGCATTGCCCTTTCACAAACACTAAATTCTATTCATGAAAAAGGTCGTTTTTCTGTTTTTTTTAATTGGGATTTCATTTTATGTCCCAGCTCAGATTTGGTCTGAAGATTTCAACTCTTACGCACCTGGTACATTCAATGCCCCTCCCAAATGGACAACAAATGCCACAGATTGTGATGATGGCGGAGCCTTAAACCTGGGTGCTGGGGCAAGTCAATGGGGAGTTTATGGAGGACAATTTACCGTAAATGATATAGAAGGGTCACCTTGTTGTGGTGGATTTGGGCCCGCTGGCGGTGGGCAAAATGACTGGACAACTGAAGTCATTGATATTTCCAACCATTGCAACATTACAATTTCTATTGATATTAATGGAACAGGTAATTTTGAATGCGATTCTCCTGGAGTACCCATTTTTGGGTGCCAAGGATCCACTCCCCCTGACAATAGTCACGATCAAGTCGTGGCCGAATATAATTTGGATGGCTCTGGTTACACTCAACTTGCCTACGTTTGTGGAGGTACGGGTTTTGGCAGCTTTTCTTCCCCACCTTTAAATGGCGCAACCTTACAAATACGAGTTTGGGCGGCTAACAAAGCCAATGGTGAGTTTTATAATTTCGATAATGTTATCGTAAACGGAATGACTCCTCCAACCCCAATGTTCAATCCCATTGGACCAGTTTGTGAAAACGATCCGCCAATTCCATTGCAACTCGTTTCAAATAATGGCATTACAGGTACCTGGGATGTTGGACCAACTTTTAACCCTGCAGGACAAGGAGGCAATACTGTAACCATCAATTTCACCCCTACTCCTGGGCAGTGTGCCTTACCTACGAGCATGATGATAACCGTTCAGCAAGCAGCCAATATTTCATTGCCAAATCTTGGTCCTTTTTGTGATACCGATCCACCTACTGTATTAAATATTATCCAGGGAGGATTTACCGGAAACTGGAGTGGTATCGGTGTAAATGCCAATTTGTTCAACCCCGCTGGATTGGGTGGAAATTATACCTTAACATTTACGCCAAACCCCGGACAATGTGCCAACCCTTCCAACACAGTTGTAACGGTCAATGCTTCTGTCACTCCTACGCTGGGGATGGAAGTGCTTTGTCAAAGTGACCCTCCTTTTGATTTGACAACCTTACAGGATCCAATGTATCCGTCTGGAATATGGCAGGGACCAGGTGTGATGGGCAACCTTTTTGATCCCTCTGGTCTAAGTGGTACAATACAAATCTCTTTTATTTCTTCTGATGCTTGTGTATTACCTGCAACTACTGAAATTACCGTTAATATACCTGTCGACCCAAATTTGACCAGCGACGAAATATGCGATGACAGTGGCATCTACGATTTGAATCAGTTAGAAGACCCATTATATCCCAATGGAACCTGGTCGGGAACAGGAGTTTCAGGCGATGATTTTGACCCTACTGGGCAATCAGGGACCGTTGTCCTAACCTTTACTCCATCAGATAATTGTGTAAATATTGCCCCCACAACCATCACTGTGAATATGGCATCCACTCCAAATCTGGGATTGGATACATTATGTGAAAACAATGGTCTATTTGACCTCACAACATTGGAAGATCCAAATCATACAGGTGGAGTCTGGAGTGGAATTGGAGTCACAGGAACCGACTTCGATCCAACTGGGCTGAATGGAACCATTAATTTGACTTATGATCAGAACGAAAGTTGTGTTCAAACCGCAATGACTACAATAGAAGTGCTCCTGGTACAAACACCTTCTTTGGGCTCTGATGAAATTTGTGAAGACAATGGCATTTATGATTTACAGCAATTATTAGATCCAAATTTCCCAAATGGGATCTGGTTAGGAAATGGTGTAAATGGCAATAATTTTGACCCAACTGGATTAAATGGAGCCATCCAATTAACATTTACCCCTGACTTTGATTGTACCGAAAACGGAATTACAGAAATAACAGTCAATACATTGTCTACACCTACCTTGGGAACAGACACAATCTGTGTGAACAATGGATTGTATGACTTGACCCTGCTTTTGGATCCGGGCTTCCCATCCGGAACATGGTCTGGTAGTGGGGTAAATGGCAATTTTTTTGACCCTATCAGCAATACCGGATCGGTACAGCTCATATTTAGCTCAGATGAAGATTGCGTCAATTTAGCCATGACCACTATCGAAGTTGGCATTCCAGATGCTCCCACCTTAGGTGCTGCTGAAATTTGCGAAAACAACGGTCTGTTCGACTTAACCCAACTCTTGGATCCTACATATGTATCTGGTACCTGGTCTGGTCCTGGTGTTTCGGCTAATGATTTTGACCCTTTTGGCTTAGCGCCTGGTGTTCAATTAATATTCACCTCTGACCAGGAATGTGTAGATACAGCAAGTACATTTATCACCATCAATCCTTCCGAAAATCCAATGCTAAGCACGGATGACATTTGCGAAGGAAATGACTTGTATAACCTAAACCTTCTACTTGATCCTAACTACCCAACAGGCACCTGGTCAGGTCAGGGCGTCAGTGGAAACGATTTTGATCCAACCGGATTGTTGGGAACCATTACCTTAATGTTTGATTCCGATGAGGATTGTGTAAATACAGATTCCACAACAATTGAAATTAACCCAATTCTGTCACCAATTTTGGGAACTGCAAGCATCTGCGAAGAAAATGGAATATTTGATTTATCGGCTTTGGAAGATCCCTCTTTTCCTTCAGGGAATTGGGCTGGACAAGGGGTAAGTGGCAATAGTTTCGATCCAAGCGGTTTGAATGGAAATATATCAGTCACCTACACACCAGATGGAAATTGTGAAGATCTTTCAACCACTACAATAACTGTAAACAGTGCTCCGACCTTTACCAATCTCCTTTTAAATTGCGACCCGGGCAACCAATTTTACACTGTTGGCTTTGAAATCACTGGAGGAGATTCCACGTCCTACCAGGTCGATGGAAATGCAGTGATTGGTTCCGCTTTCTTATCCAGCCAAATAAATAATGGAGATACCTACAATTTCATGTTAGATGATGGAAATTCCTGTGGTCCAATCATTATTACCGGTAGTTTTGATTGTAATTGCGTCACGAATTCCGGGACCATGAATTTTTCAAATGCTCCTTTAGAAATTTGTGATGGCAATAGTTTTGAAGTAATTCATAATGAAAATGAAAATTTGGATGGAGATGATCTGTTCTTATATATTTTGCATGACCAGGCAGGAACTCAATTAGGAAATATCATTTCTATAAGTGATACTACTTTTTTTGATTTCCCAACAGGAATTATTTTTGGACAGACTTACTATATTTCTGCTGTTGCAGGAAGTAACGATGGTGATGATATGATTGACCTAACAGATGCCTGCTTGTCAGTTGCCCCTGGTATTCCAGTTTCATTTTACCAATTGGATGTAGCATTTTCATCAGGAGTTGAATTATGTGAAGGTGAATGTCATGATTTTGATATTAACTTTACAGGCAACCCTCCTTTTGAATTAATATACATGATCAATACACCTTTGGGAATATTTTCTGATACCCTGGTTTCCGATACCAATTTTATTACTCAAACAATTTGTCCTTCGGATTATGGGATAACAGACGGTGAAATTTTGGTTTCACCTACTGCCCTGAATGACATTAATTGTAATAACTTTTCTCAAAACACCAGTATTCAAACCCTTACAATCCATGAATTTCCGGTAACAGATCTCAACCCTACCCTTTGCCCGGGAGAAGTACTTTTAGTCAATGGTGTTTTTTATGATGAAAACAACCTCACAGGCACAGAAATCATATCCAATGGCAGTCAATATAATTGTGACAGTATCGTCAATGTGAGTTTGACCTACCATCAGGATTCTGAAACAATGATTGACAATGCTTTATGTGAGGGAGCATCATTAATTATTAATGGAAATGTCTATGATGAAAATACGCCAAATGGAACAGAAATTATATCAGCAGGTAGCTCAAACGGTTGTGATTCTACTATTTATATAGCCTTGACATTTATTCAAAATTCAGTTAATAATTTATTTCAAACCATCTGCCAAAACGATTTCGTGACGGTAAATGGAAATATTTATGACCAAAGTATTCCTTCTGGAACTGAAATTATTCCTAATGGGGCTCTTTCTGGTTGTGACTCTATCATCAATATTAATCTGGGATTTTTCTCTCCGGCAGAGGAAACAGTCGATGAGACCATTTGTGAAAATGAATCCCTGGTAATCAATGGAAATGTTTATGACATCAATACTCCCGTCGGGACTGAATTAATTCCTAATGCCAGTATCAATGGTTGTGACTCAACCGTATTGGTCAATTTAAGTTTCTCACCAATTCCTGTAGAAAATTTTAGCCCCAGCATTTGTGAAGGCGAAAGTGTCAATGTTAATGGGGTCATATACGATGAAAATACTCCTACTGGAATAGAAATCATTCAAGGTGGGAGTATGTTTGGATGTGATTCAATTGTACAAATTTCACTCAATTTTATTCCACATTCGGAATTTAATCTATCTTCGACCATTTGCGAAGGCAGTAGTATTGTCCTTAATGGCAATATATATGATGAAAACACTCCGTCCGGTGTTGAAATCATTGAAAATGGTAGTCTATTGGGATGTGACTCCATCATTCACGTCAACCTTGAATTTGCAAGTGAAGTTACTTTTGACATAAACGAAACCCTTTGTCCAGAAGGGTCCATTGAAGTGAATGGCACCGTTTATGACCAAAATAATTCTACCGGATCGGAAACTTTCGAGAATGGTAGCGCATTAGGTTGCGACTCAGTTGTAAATATTAATTTATCATTCCACACATCGGCTGAAAACTTCCTTATTGATACGCTTTGCGAAGGAAGTACGGTTGTAGTAAATGGTAACATTTATAACCAATCCGTTCCTACTGGTACTGAAATTTTGGTTGGTGCCTCCTTCAATGGTTGCGACTCTACTGTCTTTATCAATTTATCTTTCAACCCTTTATCCTCATTTGACCTCACCCAAACAATTTGTACAGACGAAACAATTGTTGTTAACGGAACAACCTATGGGTTTAACAATTCCTCAGGAGTTGAAGTCATCCCGAATGGCAACTACCTTGGCTGTGATTCGACCATAAATGTTGCCCTTAATTTCTATGCACCAGCAATAGAAAATCTAGTTCCGGAATTGTGTGATGATGAGAGTATTGTCATTAATGGAACTACCTATGATTTCAATACCCCTTCAGGAACAGAAATAATTCCAGATGCATCCATAAACGGATGCGATTCTACAATCAATGTTAATTTGATTTTCATTCCAGAAGCCGTCGGGAATTTGAATCTTACGCTTTGTGAGGATGAGTCTGTTGTCATAAATGGGAATACCTATAACATCAATTCCCCCAGCGGAATAGAATTATTTCCGGATGGAAGTTTTCAGGGTTGTGACTCTACATTGAATGTCAATTTGACCTTTATGTCTGATGTAGTTTTTAATCTAATGGACACCCTCCCCATAGGGCAGAGCATTACCGTTAATGGAAACATATATGACGAAAACAATCCAACAGGCACCGAGACTTTTGTGAATGGGGCGTTCAATGGCTGCGATTCTGTTGTAAATATTAATTTGGAATTTTTTGAGGAGATTAGTATTTCCATTAATCAAACCCCACCCTCTTGTTTTGGGGATAACGATGCCAATATTATCATAGATACTATTTTTGGTGGTAGCTCGAATGTTTATTTTGTAAACCTTGAAGGACAGCCTCCAATTCCTTACAACTCTTTTCCAATAGTCCTATCGGATTTATCGGGCGGGAATTATGTCGTTCATATTAATGACGGTCAGGGACAAGAATTAATGGTCGAAATTGATATTCCTCAACCTACTCAAATCATTGTAGAATTGGGAGACGACCAGATAATTAACTTAGGAGAAAGTACCATTTTAGCTCCTCAAACTAATATCACACCTGACTCAATATTATGGTCACCTTCTGATTATTTAGATTGCGATAATTGTTATCCGGTTACGGCAAATCCTCCAAGTGAAGTAACCTACACCTTAACAGTTTACGATTCTAATGGCTGCCCCGAAAGTGATCAAGTCACTATTTTTGTTCAAAAAGTTAGAAATGTTTTTGTTCCCAATGCATTTAGTCCAAATGGAGATGCAGTCAACGACCAATTGACTATTTTTGCAGGTCCTAATGTGTTAAAAATTAACTCTTTTCAAATTTTCAGCCGTTGGGGAGAACTACTTTTTGAACAAACTGATTTTGATCCAAATGATGTTAATTTAGGTTGGGATGGTAATTTTAATGGCGAAAAAATGAATACAGGGGTCTATGTGTATTTTGCAGAAGTGGAGTTTCTCGATGGGGAAATAGCAATTTTCAAAGGTGATGTAATACTAATGAGATAATTAGCACTTATGACTTGAATATGTACGTATCCGGGACATTTTATACAGAAAGTAACCAATAATTAAAAAAAATACTTCTAAAAGTTGGCGTAAAAACTTTGTTTAACGTACTTTTGAAAGGCTAATTTAAGTTTTTAAATACCTTAACTGTTTTTCTTAAACTCCTTTTCACAGAGACTGGTCATTTGACCCTGTTCAAGTAAAGTATTTCTAAACTTCTACCAGCTTTAACAAATCCCTCGACATAAAAGAAACTAATTTTATCAGGATAATATTATTGGCTCCAAATATTTGGTCCAGTGATATTGCTGTAAACCTGGTTTCAAAGAGTATGGTTCATTGAAGTATTCGGCACCAAATTAAGTCAAGATAGTCCTTTTGACACCTACTTTCGAAAATGGTAGCACTCAAGGTTGTGACTCAGTCGTGAGTTTCTCTCTATCATTTTTACATCGGCTGATATTCCTTGACAAAACGCTCTGTGAGGATATTTACATTTGTGTCAAAGACTGATTTCACACTTCATTCAACCCTATTGGAGTAGAAGTTTTGGCTGGTGCCGACTTCAATGGCCTTGATGTCATATTGATTTTGCAACAATCAAATTGAACTTGCAGGCAATGAACGATCAATCCTCCTTACCAATCCTCTCAAAACTTTTCCATTTCCTCCAACTTCAATAAATTCATTCACACCATCTGCTATCATGTTTTGCATGGTTTGGGTCCAGCGTACGGGTGCCGTCAGTTGGGCAATTAAATTCTTTTGGATTTCTTCAGGATTGCTTTCAGCCTTAGCAGTTACATTTTGATAAATAGGACAAATTGGGCTTTTGAAATTTGTATTTTCAATTGCAGCCTTTAGTTCTTCCTGGGCTGGTTGCATCAAAGGTGAATGGAACGCTCCTCCAACTTGTAAAACTACTGCTTTTCTGGCTCCAGCTTCAGTTAATTTTTCAACTGCTTTTTCGATGCCTGGAATCGATCCGGAAATAACCAATTGCCCTGGGCAATTATAGTTGGCAGCAACTACAACATCCTCAATAGCATCACAGATTTTCTCAACGACCTGATCTTCCAAGCCAATCACAGCTGCCATAGTACTTTCTACTGCTTCACATGCTTTTTGCATCGCCTGAGCTCTTTTGTTTACCAGTTTCAATCCATCTTCAAAAGAAATTGCTTCAGCTGCGGCCAATGCAGAAAATTCGCCCAAAGAATGACCAGCCACCGCTTCTGGCTTGAAGTCATCAGCTAACTTCGCTCTTACGAATGAATGAAGAAAGAGTGCTGGCTGTGTGATCTTGGTTTCTTTTAAATCTTCAGCGCTTCCTTCAAACATCACATCGGAAATGCGAAAACCCAATAAATTATTGGCTTTTTCATAATACTCTTTTGCCAAACCGTCATTTTCGTATTCCTCTTTTCCCATTCCTTTAAATTGAGAACCTTGCCCAGGAAAGATATATGCTTTCATAAATAGTTGGTGTTTATGTAAACTAGTGTAATTGTTTAATTTATTATTTGTTTCGTTATTGATCAAAAACCAAATTCATTATTCAAAACCCAATTCAGATCTTAAATGAGCCATTCTAATGGCAGTTATGGCTGCTTCTACTCCCTTATTCCCATATTTTCCACCAGCTCGATCCAAAGCTTGTTGCATAGTATTTGGAGTCAATACTCCAAAAATGAATGGTTTTCCCGTTTGAATTCCCAGGTTGGTCAAACCATTTGCAACAGCATTATTGATATATTCATCATGCTTCGTTTCCCCTTTAATCACGCAACCAATGCAAATTACGGCATTCGTAAAATATCTTTCATCCAAAATCTTAGCACCTACCGAAAGTTCAAAAGAACCAGGCACTTGTATGGTAAATATTTGAGATTCTCTAGCACCGTGCTTTACCAGGGTTTCATAGCAGCCTTTATATAATTCATGTGTTATTTTTTGATTCCAATCAGAAACCACAATTCCGAAAGATAAATTTTCGGCAGAGGGAATTTGATCTTCCTCATAAACAGATAGGTTTTTTAAAGCACTTGCCATTGGATTCCATTAAAGTAAAAAAGGTAAGACTCCTTCATGGGGAACCTTACCTTTTCAATTATTTGTCATTATACCAACTATTGCCCAAGTCTTACAATATACTTGTCAATATCTCTTCCATCAGAAGATGTTGGATAATTGTTTTTAATCTTTTCATATGCTTCCTTGGCTTCATCCATTCTTCCTTCCTTCTCGTGCAACATACCAATCTTTTTCAAGTAATAAGGAGTTAAAGCTTCATTTGCAGCTTCATTTGCGGCATCTTGATAATAACCCAGGGCTTTTCCTAAATCTCCTTTTTCTGACCATGCATCACCTAAAGCTCCATATTTCATCATTGGAATGACCACTCCATCAGGACTAAAATCTTCCAGGTAAGAAATAGCAGCGTCATATTGACCTAGGTTGAGATAACTTACCCCAGCATAAAAGTTTGCCAAATTTCCCGCAGCCGTTCCGCCATAATTATCGATGATATCCAAAAATCCACTGTAGCCACCACCCGGATTAGTTAGTGCCAAAGCAAATGAATCTCTTTCAAATTGCCATTGAGCCTGAAACATTTGTTCTACTGCCTCATCCTGTTTCGGAATTTGATATAAATATTTATACCCAAAATACCCACCTATCAATAAAACCAATAATGCCAATCCTCCGAAAACAGCAATTTGATTATTGTCAATGAAATCCTGAACCCCTTCCCGGGCTTCAACTATGTCTACTAAAACTTCATCTTGCTTCTTCTGCTTTCTTTTTCTTCTTGCCATGTTTTTTGATTTACGTCTTTAGAGTTAGGATTTTAGATTATATAATAAATTGATTTCCAATAAAATGGAATTTAAAAACCAAATATTCTTAATACATAATCCTAATAATAATTTCAAAATTTTATGCCCTTTTTCAAAAAGCGGTGCAAAAATAAGGATTCTTTTGATAGATGGAAGTTTTTAAAACAAAAATTGAAAGTATAACTAAATTGCAGTTCTTCTTATCATCAAAAACTAAAATAGCCCTGTCAGTAAAAATCAACTGACAGGGCTATTACTTTAATGGAAAAATTAATTAATTCAAGTTGCGAAGTATGCGCCTCGCCAGCTTCGCTGGCTCAGCGAAGGGGGTTTTAGGGGGTGAAAGCGGGAATTATTCCCGCTTTCACCCCCTAAAACCCCTCCCGAGCCGCCCGGAACGGGCGGCGAGGTCATTGTTCGCAACTTGCATTAATTATTAATCCATAATATAGGGATAATCTTCTTGCATATAATTATCCGTATATAATTCAGATGCATCTGGTAATGGAGAATCTTCAGCAAATTTAGTTGCGATCTCCACCTCTTCTTTTACAAAATCTTTAATGGTTTTAATCTCAGATGCTGCATCCGGCCAAAATTCCAAAATCTTTTTTTCTGTAGTTTTAACCGGATCCTGATCCCGATATTCGTTTAATTCTTCTTTTGTTCTATACTTACCAGGGTCAGATACTGAATGCCCTTTATACCGATAAGTTTTTATTTCCAGAAAATAGGGTCCCTTTCCTGATCTTATATGTTTTGCAGCTTTTGTCACTGCCTCATGGACAGATTCAGGGTTCATACCATCTACAGGTTCTGAAGGCATATCAAATCCCAAACCCATTTTATATAAATCTAACACATTACTGGTTCTTTCAACCGAAGTACCCATTGCATATTGATTGTTCTCAACGATATATAAGACGGGCAGCTTCCAGGTCATTGCCATATTAAAGGATTCATGCAAAGCCCCCTGACGAGCGGCTCCATCGCCAAACATGGTCACACATAGGTTGTCTGTTCCTTTATATTTTTCTGCAAAAGCAATCCCTGTACCTATTGGAATTTGAGCTCCCACAATCCCATTACCACCAAAATACCTATGCTCTTTAGAGAAAAAATGCATTGAGCCTCCTTTACCCTTGTTAACACCTGTTGCCTTTCCATACAATTCCGCCAGAATTTCACTTGCTCCAATCCCTCTTCCCATTGCTGTTCCATGCTGACGATAGGCTGTTACTAAAGCATCTTCTCTCCGGATAGCAGATTCTATACCAGCAGCTACTGCTTCCTGACCGATGTAAACATGGCAAAACCCCCTCACCTTTTGCTGGCTATAAGCCAACAGTGCTCGTTCTTCTAACCTTCTAATTCGAAGCATCAATTTATACCAATCTAAATATTGCTTTTTTGAAAATTTAGCTTTTGGTTTACTTGTTTTTCTATTCGATTTAGGTTTTTCCGCAACTGCGTTCATAATCGTTTATAAATTAATTTTTTGTAAAAAATTGATTTTGAGTTGGTTAGGACAGTACAAGCGAATTTTCGCATTTTTTTGAGAGGACAAACTTAAAGATACGGCAAAAATATAGCTTTTGATAAAATTGCCAATTAGTTTTGTCTATTTTAAAAAATCTGACAGTGGTTTAACAAAAAAGGAAGATTCTGGTTTGAATTTTTTCCGTTTTAATGGATTATTATTTTTGCGCAAAAAAGAAGCTTTTTGAAACTCACAAAAATAACACTCACAAATTTTAAAAACTATACTGCTCAAACAGTATCCTTCTCTCCTACGATTAATTGCATAGTCGGAAAAAATGGAATGGGCAAAACCAACTTACTGGATGCAATTTATTTTTTGTGTATGTGTAAGTCCAATTTTTCAGGCTCTGATAAAAATGTTGTCAAACATGATGAAGGATTTTTCAGATTAGAGGGGCAATTTATGCGAAATCAAAAGAAAGAAAAAATTGTAGCCAAAGTCATTCCTTCCAAACAAAAAGTAATTGAAAAAAACGATGTGTTGTATCCCAAATTATCAGAACATGTAGGGTATTTACCAGTAGTCATGATTGCCCCCGCTGATTCAACTCTGGTTTTAGGTGGAAGTGAAGAACGAAGAAAGCTTTTGGACAATACCCTTTCTCAAGCCGATCCTTCCTATTTGGCTGCCCTATTATTGTATAACAAAATCCTAAGGCAGCGAAACGCAGCACTTAAAAAATTTGCACTTACCCATTCTTATAATGCCCAGTTGATACAAACCTATAACCAGCAGATGCAAAAGCCTTCCCAAATAATTTTTGAAAAACGAAAAATATTTTTGGAAGAAATAAGTACAATTTTTGAATCCTATTACAAAAGTATTTCTGGCAATTCTGAAAATGTAAGTCTTTTATACAAATCTCAACTAATGACAAAAAGTCTTTCTGAACTACAAAAAGAAAATGCCGAAAAAGATAAAATATTGGCAAGAACGACGGTCGGTGTCCACAAAGATGATTTGATATTCACAATAGATGAGCATCCCCTAAAACAATTCGCCTCACAAGGTCAATTGAAGTCTTATTTGCTTTCCATTAAGTTGGCACAATATGGTTTTTTAAAAAAAGTAAAACAGCTAAACCCCATACTGCTCCTAGATGATATTTTTGATAAACTGGATAGATTTAGGGTTCAATTCCTTTTAGAGATGCTTTTAAAAAATGATTTTGGTCAAATATTTCTAACGGATACGCATGATTCCAGAATTGAAGAAATTGTTCAGTCTTTTGAATTAGAATATAAAAAGTTTGTAATTGAAGATGGGAAAGTATTGGATTAATTAAATTATTTCCTCAAAATAACCTGTTTTTAGATTCTTCTTTACTTCATTCCATTTGAAGTAACGGCCATTCATAACTACATAAACACAAGGAGGCAAAATCTGGACAAAAGCAAGTGCACTGCCTAAATTGAAAAATCCATCTGAAGATGTACCGAAAGCATAGGGAACCATTGCCCCGGTTAATACAACTGTTTTATTGTCCAACTTTTTATTTATAAGATATGCTGCAGTTTTCACCATGGTATCTGTGCCATGGGTAATAATTATTTTGTCACTTTTGGATTTTTGACAATTGTACCAAATGATGTCTCGATCGGTATCTGTCATTTCCAGACTATCAATCATCATTAGGGTCTTTACATCAATATCCAATGTACACCTTCCGCGTTCAAACATTTTTTTTAGGTGAGTATCCTTAAAGTATAATTCTCCTGAAATGTAATTGTATTCCTTATCGAAGGTGCCTCCTGTGACAAAAACTTGAATCATGCGTATGTTTTAATTTGATATTACCTTAGCCCTTGCAATGATAAGGAAAAAAGTTAAAGCTTCAATTTTGTAATCTTCAAAATGAAATAATCTAAAAAGTTACTTTGTGAAAAGCATTCTTCATAAGTACAAAATCTGAAAAAATAACAGTATTGATAATCTATATTTTACAAATACTTATCACTATTTTCTTTCCCTTGATTGCTATTCATATAGCTTCCCGTTCGGGAAAAAAAGAATGGCTTAGTCCAGTGATTTTGAGTTATGGAGTAGGAATAATCATTGCCAACCTTAAGGTTTTTCCAATTAATCAATCAATTGCTCATGCCATAAGTGAAGTAAGTATTTTACTTGCTATCCCTCTATTATTGTTTTCCACTGATTTGTGGGGTTGGTTTAAGTTTGCAAAAACCACCATCCTATCCTTTGGAATTTGTGTTTTAAGTGGATTGATCATTACCTTTTTAGTTTCTATACAATTTAAAGACAGTTTTGAAAATTTACCTCTTTTGGCGGGAATGATAACTGGAATCTACACTGGGGGCATTCCCAATATGAATGCCATTGGGATAGCACTTCAATCGCCAGAAGAATTAATCATTTACCTAAATGCATCAGATGTAATTGTTGGTGGAGTTTTCTTACTATTCTTGACCTCTTTCGCTCCAAAGGTTTATGCTCTTTTCTTACCAAAGTTTTCCCAAACGGGAAACTCACTTCAGAATGATAAATCACCCCTCCCAACATCAAAAATCTACAACCTATATGATATTTTATGCTCAGTTGGTCTGGCAATAATCATTATCGGTATTTCGATTGGAATTACCTGGCTCATCACGAGAAAATTAGAATCAATTAGTTTGATTCTTCTATTGCTTACTACCTTTAGCATTCTTGCATCATTCAGTAAAAAAATTAGAAACTGGAGAGGAAGTTATGAATTGGGTGATTATTTGCTACTTGTATTTTGCGTCGCAATTGGTATGTTGGCGAATTTCCAAAATGTAATTTCCGAGGGCTCAGATACCACCATTTTTATGGCTTGTATTTTAATTGGGACAGTAAGCTTGCATCTTTTCATATCCTGGATTTTTAAAATTGATCGGGACACAACAATGATAACAAGTACTGCAGCACTTTATGGTCCTCCTTTTATTGGCCAGATTGCCAATGTAATCAACAACAGAACGATAGTTTTTTCAGGCATGGCAACAGGTTTGGTCGGTTATGCAATTGGTAATTACCTGGGAATTGGGATGGCCAATTTGCTAGAGCTGGTTATTAACTAAAATCAAATAATTTTGACTTTTAAGGAAGCATTTCAACAAATGAAATCAGCTCTTTCAGAAATTTATTCGGAAGGAGAAGCAAGAAGTATCGTCAAAATAGTTTTTGAAGATGAATTTGGAATCTACTCCACTGAAAGTTCAAAAATGCTTTCTGATCAGGATAACCTGCGAATGAATCAAATTCAACAAAGGCTTTTAAAAAATGAACCCATCCAATACATTTTGGAGCAGGCTGATTTTTATGGCTTAAAATTTAAGGTAAATCAAAGTGTCCTAATTCCAAGACAGGAAACAGAAGAATTGGTTTATTGGATAATGGAAACACTTAAATCAGAAAAGCGGGAAAAGACTAAATTGTTAGATATTGGGACTGGTAGTGGTTGCATCCCAATAAGTCTAAAGGCAAATTTGTCTAAATTGGAGGTTTGGGGTTTAGATATTTCAGCAAATGCAATTGAGGTAGCGGAATCCAACGCTGAGAGAAATAAAGTTTTTGTCCAATTCTTTGAATCGGACATCCTTAATAGGGATATGTGGGAAGGTTTTCCATTTTTTGACTTGATTGTAAGCAATCCTCCCTACATCCCCTATGTTGAAAAGGTATTGATGCCTGTTAATGTTTTGAAACATGAACCAGCATTGGCACTTTTTGTGGAAAATGAAAATCCTTTGATTTTTTATGAAACTATTGCAGAATTTGCATCCAAAAAATTAAACTCAGCTGGTTGGCTGTTTTTTGAATGTAATGAGTATAATGCAGTCAGGGTTTTTGAGATGTTGAAAACCAGAAGTTTTGAAGCTGTCCAATTAAAAAAAGACATAAATGGCAAGAACAGGATGATTAGAGCAAAAAAGTGAAATAGCAGCCATTTTCAAAGAGCATTTTTAACAACAATGAATTCTTTTATGCGTTGATAGATTTAGTTTTAAAAAAACCTCAATTATCACTTCTTGGTACTTTATTAATACATCCCTTTGGGAATTAAATCTATTAGAATCCAATGCTTATTAGCTTCGTACAAATAAAATTTATGAAAAAGCTGTTTACACCTGCGTTGATGTTAATCATTTTCATTTCTGCATGTACTTATACTCAAAAAGTCAGAGATGGTGCATTTGCATATGACCGCAAGCAATACGCGGTTGCTATCGAACTTCTTCAAAAAGAGTTGAAAAAAACCAAGGAACAAGCCGTCAAAGCGGAAAAAGCTTTTTTGCTTGGACAATCTTATAAAATGATCAATCAACTTGACCAGGCACTCGTCTGGTACAAAGCAGCATATGATTATGGTTATGGAGTGGATGCTTTGAAAGAATATGCCTTTGGTTTAAAGACTAACCAGGAATATACGGAGGCCATTCAAGCCTTTAAGGATTTGGGAATTGAAATTGGTAGCCCCTATGAATATCGGAAAGAAGTAGCGGCCTGTAAAATCGCTTTGGGCTGGGTTAAAGAAAAAACCAAGCAATACACCATTTCACCTGCCGAATTCAACTCTAGCAATTCGGATTACGCACCCTTTCTATACAAAGACAATCAATTGGTTTTCACATCTGACCGTAGCAACAGTGTAGGTGAAGAGACTTATAATTGGACTGGAAATGACTTTTCAGACATTTTCGTAGTTGACCTTAGTTCCAATGTAGTTCAACCGTTTGACAATCAAATCAATACAGAATTCAATGAAGGAACTGCTGTATTCAATAACGACTACTCAGAAGTTTACTTTACCAGATGTTTTGGAGATAAAAAGGGAGATTATTATTGTAAATTGATGATGAGTAAAATAAATGGTGATCAATGGACCGTACCTGTGTTATTGAACTTTGTACAAGAGCAGGTCAATTATGGTCATCCTTCCATTTCTGAAGATGGAAGTACACTTTATTTTTCCTGCAATTCCAAGGAAGGATGGGGAGGTTATGACATTTGGCAATCGGAAAGAACGCCTGAGGGATGGAGTGAACCCATTTTAATGAGTCGAAGTATTAATACCCTGAAGGATGAGAAATTTCCTTTCATTGATAAGGATACCTTGTACTTTTCCTCTACAGGTCATCCAGGAATGGGTGGAATGGATGTATTCAAATCCTATAGATTGAAAAATGGAGCTTGGACACCCCCCAAAAATTTAAAACCGCCAATAAATTCCGGAAGTGATGATTTTGGCTATATCGTTGACTACCAGTCTAAAAGGAACGCTGAAGTTTTGCAAACTGGTTTTTTTAGTTCGACCAGGTTTGATGGCAAAGGTGGCGATGATATTTATAAATTTGAAAAGAGGATTCCTCCTCCGGAACCTGTAGTTGAAGACAAACCAGAAATAATTTATAAAATGGTCTTACAGGGTTATGTACTTGAAAAACTTTACGAAAATCCAGATGACCCTGGAAGTAAGTACCTCGGCAGAATTCCACTCCCCAAATCCAAAGTAGAGGTGAAATTTGGTACAGCAACAAAATCTTTTGAGGTGGACAAAAACGGATTTTTCACTTTTGAACTAGAAGAAAATATGGAGTACAATTTTCTGGCTTCAAAGGAGGGGTTCCTGAAAAATGAGACTTCTTTTTCAACCTTTGGGGTAGGAAAAGACCCCTCAAACCCGATTCAAACATTTGAAGTAGAAATAGTCCTGGATAAAATCTTTCTTGATAAGGAAATTGTTTTGGAAGACATCTATTATGATTTTGACAAGTGGGACATCCGTCGAGATGCTAAACCAACTTTGGATAAACTTGCCAATACGATGATATTAAATCCCGATGTTAGTATTCAGATGGGGTCTCATACAGATTGCCGGGGGAATAATCGTTACAATGAAGACCTTTCACAAAAACGGGCTCAATCTGCGGTTAACTATCTGATCTCCAAAGGCGTAGCCTCTGAAAGACTGATCGCCAAAGGTTTTGGTGAGGATGAGTTGAGAATCGATTGTGTCTGTGCAAGATGTTCGGAAGAGGATCACCAACAAAATCGTAGGACAACATTCAAAATTTTAGAAAACGAATAAGCTATATTGCTCCCGGGTCTTCCACTCTTTAGAGTTTGTTTAAATTTTATTTTTGCAGCCAAAATAAAAAACAACTAAAATAAAAAAACTGCATTTGGAGTTATGGCGATAATGATAACTGATGATTGTATTAATTGTGGAGCATGTGAAATGGAATGCCCCAATAATGCCATATATGAAGGAGGTTTTAATTGGAGAATTGCCGATGGAACCAAAGTAGATGGCATATATAGGATGTCTGATGGAAGAGATATCGGAGTAGACCAGGAAAATCCTCCCCTTCAAGAAGATTTTTATTTTATTAGTCCAGACAAATGTACAGAATGCAAGGGTTTTCACGAGGAACCACAATGTGCGGCCGTATGTCCTGTCGATTGTTGTGTTCCGGATCCCGATAGAATTGAATCTGATGAAATTTTATTAGATCGAAAAAGAAGATTACATTTGGATTGAACAATTAGAAACATATTAGTTTACCCTCTATACAAAGCCTGGCCAGATGTTGGTCAGGCATTATTTTTTGATGTTTTGTAATGCATATTTCAAAATAATGAATGCTCAAACTCAGCCAATTTCCTTTTGAAGATTTATGGTATCTTTCCCCTTAAATTCTCTCACATCAAAAAATAATTCCATATGAAAAAATTTAACACCTGTGTTTTCACCTTTCTATATTTAATAATGTTCTCCTCCTTATCGGCCCAATTGTCATTTATGGACATGACTGATTCCTTGCTTGTAGAATCAGATGTAAAAAGTGGAGTTGCCATTGCTATTGCAGACA
The DNA here is from genome assembly GCA_041941305.1 of Saprospiraceae bacterium. Lineage (GTDB taxonomy): Bacteria > Bacteroidota > Bacteroidia > Chitinophagales > Saprospiraceae > JANSWP01. Next base: position 64,465 of record JBGTQJ010000036.1, on the reverse strand, counting down.
TCAATAATGATGGAATGGACGATATAATTAGATTAGACAGTACCTATATCTTACAGGTGGAATATCAAAAAATTAACGGACAAAAATTTGCGAGTTATAAGTTTGGTGAAGTGACAGTTGCTGATTTTGGAGAATGGGCCATAACAGTTGGGGATGTAAATAATGATGGATTTAATGATATCATGACAGGAGGATTATACAACCAAATAAAATTATTGACCTACAATCCCTCTACTTTTGGATTAGACCTCTCTATTATGCCAAATAGTGGAATATTCTTGCAGGGCGCCAACTTTGCAGATATCAACAATGATGGCTGGGTAGATTATTTTGGTTGCCACGATGATGGACCTAGTAGGATTTGGGAAAATGATGGTGCTGGAAACTTTGCTTTAAACAATGATTGGATAAATTTTATTGTCGATCCAAGCTCAGACAATTCCGGAAATTATGGCAGTGTATGGACGGATTTTGATAATGATCACGATTTGGACTTATATATCGCCAAGTGCAGACAAGGAGTAAATGATGCCACAGATGCAAGAAGGATCAATATCCTTTTCGAAAATGATGGGAATGGTGGATATACTGAAACTGCTGAAAAACATGGATTGAAAATAGGACACCAGTCCTGGACAGCAGATTTTCAGGATATTGACAATGATGGAGACTTTGATTGTTTCATTACCAATCACGATTATAAATGTCAAATTTTAGAAAATGATGGTGCTGGAAATTTTACAGATATAACAGAACAAACTGGAATAGATATCAGTGGTAATTTCTTGCAGGGGATTATGAGAGATTTTGACAATGATGGATTTGTAGACATTATTACTTCAGGACCATGCCATTACTTCAAAAATAATGGAAACAAAACCTTTTCTCCGGCACCAAACCAATTTACAATTACCAATCCCAATTCCCTTGTCGTTGGAGATTTGAATCAGGATGGATTTATTGATGTTTATGCAACCTATCCTAATGGAATAAACCAAATGAGTAATAAACCAGATAAACTTTTCATCAATCAAGGGATGGCAAATCACAACTATTTGGCAGTCAACCTTGAAGGGATCCAGAGCAATAAAAAAGGCATTGGAGCCAGAATAGAAATTCATGGAAGTTGGGGAATTCAAGTAAGAGAAGTTAGAGCTGGTGAAAGCTATGGTATCTCAACTTCACTAACGCAGCATTTCGGAATAGGGACATCAACAGAAATTGAATACTTGATGGTAAGATGGCCTTCGGGCATTGTTGATGTTATTCAAAATCCAGGAATCAATCAATTCTTAACAGTCGTCGAAAATACAAGCTGTCAAAATTCTCAAATCCAGTTGGGGGTAAGTGGCAACACCATTTTGTGCCCTGGAGAATCCGTCCAGATTAGTGCACCTGCCGGCTATTCTTATTTTTGGAACAATGGTTCCAATCAACAATTTATTACAGCCGACGGTCCAGGTAATTTTAGTGCTATATTAATTGATGTGAATGGATGTGTATCTACATCAAATGTAATCAACATTCAATATGCCCCAAATGAGACGCCAACCTTAAGCCTTAATGGTTCCACTAATCTTTGCGATGGCGAAACAGTTACCATAAGCTCTTCCCAGGCAAACAGTTATACCTGGAATACAGGAGAAACCAGTCAAAGCATTGAGGTTGGCATTTCAGGTGAATACCAGGTTGTTATTGAAGGTACTTGTGAAGACTGGACTTCAGAACCTGTTACCATTGAAGTCTTTGATGTGGGAGCAATTCCCATGGTAGAAAATGATACCATTTTTGCTCCTGGAAATGCTGTATTAACAGCTTCTGGTGCTAATCCTACCTGGTATGAAACAGAAGATTCCATGGCTCCCCTTGGTACAGGAAACAGTTTTGAAACGCCCTTTATAGAGGAAACAACTACCTTTTTTGTTTCCAATAATTTGGGATACGGAGGAGGATCTTATTCTACAGGAATGCCCGAACATCAGGGATCCGAATATGGGACCCCATTCCATAATGGTGAATTACATTTTGATGTAGGAACAGACTTAATAATTAAAAGAGTAGTGGTTTTTACAGACACTTACGGAGAAAGGAAAATTCAATTAAAAAACGCTCTGGGAGATGTGTTACAGGAAAAATTAGTAGATATTCAAACAGATTCAACCACCTTAGAATTGGATTTTGATTTATCCACTGGGCAAAATTATGTTTTAACTACAGATGGTGACTTCAATCTGACAAGTATTGGACAAAGTTCACCAAGATTTAAACGATCAAATGATGGAGTCACTTATCCATACTCAATAGACAATGTAATCAATATTCATGGTTCAGATGTTGGAAGTGGCTTTTACTATTATTTCTATGCCTGGGAAATTGAGGTAAAACCGACAATAGTTTGCCCAAGCGAACGAGTTCCTGTTCAGGCAGTAATGGAATTCTCATATGTATTAGACCATGACCAGTTGATTTTTTTCGAAGTATTTCCAAATCCAAACAATGGAATTTTCAGTGTAGCAGTTGAATCAAAGTTGAATGGTGCAGCTACTTTTCAAATCATAGATGTATTTGGAAAAGTCTTAGATATCCATGAAACAAAACTTTTGAAATATCAAACAAATCATCAACAGTTTGATTTGAGTGATTTACCCAAAGGAGTCTATTATTTAAGTTTAAAAAAGGAAAACAATCTTGCCCAAAAGAAATTGGTCATTCATTAACTTATAGTTTCGTATTTCAGGAATAATTTTCTTTCCTGAAATACGAAGATCTTCAATCTTTGGAAATGAAATCAAGACTCATTTTATTTCTAACCTTCATTGTTCTCAGCCATGTTCTTTTTGCCCAGCTGACATTAAAAATTACAAAAGTCCCCTCCAATACGCCAACCAACCTTGAAATTTATATTGCCGGAAATTTCCAGGGTTGGAATCCTGGGCATCCAGACTACCTTTTGACAGATAATGGAGATGGCACCTTCGAAATTACTATTTCTCCCAATCCGGGTAACCTGGAATATAAGTTTACCAGAGGAAGTTGGGGAACAGTTGAGGGAAATGCCAATGGCGGCTTTTTGCCCAACCGGGAATATTTCTATAATGGAACTCAAGCGACCGAAGAATTGGAAATATTGAGTTGGGAAGATGTAGGAGGCGTCAATTCAACAGCTACAGACAATGTTCAGATATGGGATACAGATTTTTATATGCCCCAATTGGATAGGTATCGAAGAGTATGGGTTTATCTGCCTCCAGATTATGAGACTTCCAATAAAAATTACCCGGTCTTATTTATGCATGATGGACAAAATTGCTTTGATGCTGCCACAAGCTTTGCAGGTGAATGGGAAGTTGATGAATCCTTAAACCAATTGTTTGCCGAAGGAGATTATGGTTGCATTGTGGTTGCAGTAGACAATGGTGGAATACATAGAATCGACGAATACTCACCATGGAATAATCCTTCTTATGGTGGTGGGGAAGGCGATCTATATATGGATTTCCTGATTAATTCGCTGAAACCCGTTATTGATGCCAATTTTAGAACATTGAACGGACGTGAATATACTGGATTGATGGGAAGTTCAATGGGTGGATTGATTTCTCATTATGGTTTGATTGAACATCAAAACGTTTTTAGTAAAGCTGGTATTTTTTCTCCTGCTTATTGGATTGTTGAGGATGAAATTCAGAACCATACCCAGGATACTGCAATAGACAATCCAATAAAAGCATACATTATCGTTGGACAAGGAGAGGGAGTCAACTTTGTCAACTCCGTAAACTTAATGCATGGTACTTTACTTTCAAAGGGATTATCCAACGATGAGGTGTTTAAAGAAGTCCATCCCGATGGGCAACACAGTGAATGGTATTGGGCAAGGGAATTTCCTGCAGCTTACGAATGGTTATTTGGAGATTTAGATCTTACTATTACAAAAAATACTTCTCAGGATAAAATTGAATTGTTTCCGAATCCTTCTGAAGGAGTCCTTCAATTTAAAAATCTTGACCTTCAAAGTCAGCCATTGCTTGAAATTGTAGGTCTTAATGGAAGCATCATATTTGAAAAATCCAGGATTTCGAGTGATACCACAAACATTTCAGGACTAAATAATGGGATCTACGTTGTAAAAATCTGGGAAGGGAAGAAAGTAGTTTTCAGCAAAAAATGGGTGAAAAAATAATTTAGTGTGATGAATAAATTTAGGGTTTAGAAAATATAATTCTAAACCCTAAATTTATTCATCAAAATGCTTACGCTTCCAAAGCCTCCATCAACTCATCCGTCATTTCTAAATTGTGAAATACTGCTTGTACGTCCTCATCCTCTTCCAAAGCTTCAATAAGTACCAAAGCCTTTTGGGCATCTTCCACACCTAATGCAGTGGTGTTTGTCGGAAGTCTTTCCAAAGTAGCGCTTTTGGGTTCAATTTTTAAATCTTCTAATTTCTTTTGCATATTTCCAAAATCGGGAAAATCTACCGTAACAGTCACCTCGCCAGTCTCATCATCAACTTCAAGATCTTCAGCTCCTCCATCTATCAGTTCCAATTCCAGTTCCTCAATATCATGGTCTCCTTTTTCGATTATAAAGATTCCTTTACGTTCAAACATAAAATCTACAGATCCAGTAGTCGAAAGGTTGCCGCCTCTTTTACTAAAAACTGCCCTGACGTTTGAAACCGTCCGATTTAAATTGTCTGTAGTACATTCTACAAATACTGCAATACCACCTGGAGCATACCCTTCATAAGTTGGCTGCAATAAAGCAGAACTTCCTGAGTCCAAAGCCTTTTTTATCGCTCTTTCTACATTGTCTTTGGGCATGTTTGCACCCTTTGCGTTGGCTACAGCAAGTCTCAGACGGGGATTAAAATCTGGATCTCCACTTTGACCTTCCTTAACAGCAACTGAAATCTCTTTTATGATTCTTGAAAAAATTTTGGAGCGTTTGGCGTCAGCGACTCCCTTTTTTCGCTTGATTTTCGACCATTTATTGTGACCAGCCATGAATTTTTTAGTTTGATTTTCAAAAAGGCAAAATTAAAAAAAATATTTGCCCGTAATATTTTAGATGATTTAGGATTTAACAATATAAATTCACTTCCTTTTTTACTAAAAAAAATGCGCTACCTTCAAGAAAACATAGAAAAAATTCCCTTAAAACATCGGCATTATATTTGTACCTTTTACCGGTTAATCCCCCTCCCCACAGGTTTTCAATAATTATCAATCGTACTTCTATGAGAAATCGCGTAATTGTGCTCCTTTTCTGCTTTTTTTCCTGTTCGTTATTTGGCAATGTTGGTCAATTGGATAGCCTAAGACAAGTTTCGGGAAAGTTAAATGGAATAGAAAAAATTGATGTACTCAACCAAATCGCAAGTATATTAAAGAACGAATTGCCTTCTGAGGCTATGGATTTTGCTGAACAGGCGATGAACATTTCCAGGACCATTCATAATCTCGAGAAAATAGCCGAAACACATAATATTTTAGGTCAAATATTTCAATCAAAACACGATTACACCAACGCGATGAAATCATTTGTTGAGGCTTTGAAAATCAGGAATGAATTAGAAGATGAAATTGGCTTAGCTGAATCCAAAAACTTTATCGGGATCGTTTTTTTCTATCAAGAGAATTTTGCTCAAGCAGAGGAAAACCTGCACGAAGCTCTTGAAATTAGAGAAAAAATGCAGGATTTAAGTGGTGCTGCACAAACCAGCAAATTTTTGGGGGATGTTTATTTGGCAAAAAAGATTTACGGCAAATCATTGGAGCATTATCAAAAAGCACTCGATTTGAATCTCGCTATTGAAAATGTGGAGGGGGCAGCGAAAATAGCCAATCATATCGGCCTTATTTCCAGTGACCTGGGAGATTACGAAGGAGCCATGGTTTATTTCAATATGTCCAGAGACTTGCACAGTTCTTTGGAAGATTTACCCAAAATAGCTGAAGATTTAAACAACATTGCCCTGACCCTCATAGCCCAGGGAATCTATGATGAAGCTGGAGAAGAAAACGCCAGTGCCTATGACTTAAGGAAACAAATCGGGGATGAAATGGGAATGGCTGAAAGCTTAAAAAACTTTGGGATTATTTTTCTTAAAACAGGTAAAAGGTCCAAATCTATATCATCACTTGACCAAAGTATTGCAATATTGGAAAAATTAGCCCCTCAACGAGGTATACCTGAATTGTACAAAATAATTTCGAGCACTTACGCTGAATTGGGGGCTCATGAAAAAGCTTACAAAAATCACCTGGCATTTGCATCAACAAGAGACATCATTTTGAACCAGGAAAAATCCAAAGCTTTGCTGGATTTAACTACCAAATACGAATCTGAGTTTGCAGCTGAAAAACAACAACGAAAAATTGAATTATTGCAAATTGAAAATACGACCAGCAAAAAAATCAGGTATTTTCTTTTTGCTGTCTTAGGATTGGTGGCAACCCTGCTGCTGAATGTTTTTCTTTCCTATAAGAGAAAACAAAAAGACAATAAATTATTGATAGCTAAAAACGCTGAAATTGCAAGGCAAAAGGACGAAATTGATAGAAAAAATACAGAATTGGAAGAAAAGAATTCCAGACTTGATGTCTTGAACTCCAAATTAGTTGCCGAAATGGCAGAACGTGAATCTGTAGAAAAGTCTTCCTTTGCAAGGGATAGATTCCTGGCAACAATGAGTCACGAGATGCGCACACCAATAAATATCATAATAGGATTAACTCACTTATTATTGGAAGAAAAACCAAGAGAAGACCAGATAGAACATTTGAGAACGCTTCAATTTTCCGCAAATAATCTAGTCGTTTTTATCAATGATGTGTTGGACTTTTCAAAAATTGAAGCAGGTAAACTCGATTTGGAGAGCAGGGAATTCAGACCTAAAAAGACTTTTGTAGAAATCAAAAATAGATTTGAGGTGCCTGCCCTTGAGAAAGGAGTTTCAATCAATTACGATTTTGATCGAAAAATACCTGATAGACTGATGGGAGATCCGGCAAGGTTTAATCAAATCATTACCAACTTAATATCTACCTCCTTAAATTATACTGAACAAGGAAATATCGATATGCGGATTGACCTTGAAGAATTAAATCGAAAAGAAGCACATCTAAAATTGGAAATAAAAGATACTGGATTAGGACTTGAGCAGGAGAAGATTGATGAAATGTTTAAATCTTATACCAGCACCAATGGAGATATCTTTGAGGGGTATGGAAGCAATAATCTTACCCTTGCAATTACTAAAAGATTGGTGGATCTGCAAAAAGGAAAAATAGAGGTTCAAAGTCAACCTGGTATTGGAACAACTTTCACTGTAGTCCTGCCATTTAAAATTCCATTGGCAAAAAAAGAAGTTGTCAAGGAAAAACAACCCATCACATTTGACCACCTGGCAGGCAATCGCATTTTGCTCGTAGAGGATAACAAAATCAATCAATTAGTCGTGGCCAAAATGCTAAGAAAATTGGGCATTGAAGTTACTACTGCTGATGATGGGCTTCTGGCACTGGAAGAATTTAATAATAAAACCTTTGACCTCATTTTAATGGATATTCAAATGCCCAATATGGATGGTTACCGTGCTACTGCAGAAATACGCAAGCACGCTGACCCATCAAAAAGGGATATACCTATCATTGCCCTCACCGCATCTGCATTTTTAACTGAAAAAGAAAAAGCAAAGCTATTTGGCATGAATGACCATGTGGGTAAGCCATTTGGTCCTGAGGAATTACTTGAAAAAATAAGTAATTGCATTGAGATCGAAAAAAGTGTTTGAGCCTTCTCCAAAAAGGCATAAAAGGGTATGCATGGGTTTGACATAGGCACATTCCTTCTTTTTTCTTAAAATTGCGCTCAATTATTTTTCACCAAAGCGCAAAACATGGAATTGGTAATGCCGAACCTCGCCAGCCCTGAAGTCTGGATGAGCTTATTAACACTTACTTTTTTGGAAATCGTTTTAGGGATAGACAACATCATTTTTATTTCTATTTCCTCTGGAAAACTGCCTAAAGAAGAACAAGGAAGGGCAACAAATATCGGATTGATTTTAGCCATGGTCCTGAGAATTCTTCTTCTTTTTGGAATTACCTGGTTGGTGGCTATGGAGAAGCCTTGGTTTACGCTTGAAATGCCATTAATAACGGGAGCATTTTCTGGACAAAGCCTGATTTTAATAGCTGGCGGAGTATTTCTGCTTTACAAAAGCACTACAGAAATTGGACATAAACTGGAAGGGGAAGAAAGTCATGTGGGACATGATGAAAAGGGGAAAAGGAAAACATCTACATTTAGCAAGGTTATAATTGAAATTACCTTAATCAATATCGTTTTCTCATTTGATTCTATTTTGACAGCAGTTGGAATGACAAATGGTGTGCATGGTGCTTTGGCAATTATGATTGTTGCGGTGGTTTTGTCTGTAATCATTATGATGGTGTTTGCTACTCCAGTAGGTAGGTTCGTCAATAAACACCCTACCGTGCAAATGCTCGGACTAGCCTTTTTGATTTTAATTGGATTTATGTTGATAGCAGAGGGGGCGCACCTTGGTCATCTGGAAATAGCTGGAACTCAGGTTGGTACAGTTCCGAAAGGTTATCTTTATTTTGCAATTGCTTTCTCCTTGTTTGTAGAGTTTTTGAATATGCGAATAAGAAAGAAAAACAATCCTGTTCAATTGCACGATGTAAAAGAAGAGGCAGCAAAAGAAGGGATTTTTGAGGAAGCCTAATTCACAAATAAGAGTATGTTTAAAATTATTTTGCAGAATTGTATCTTTTCTCAAATATATCATTATCGAAAATGTAAGCAACGAATTCTTGATTTAGCTGTTGGGTTAAAAGTCACGCGCCAAACTTGATTCTAAATTCATCAGTTCTATAGGATTCAACGAAGGAAAAAGGGTATGGAGATTTTTTAGAAATCTCCATACCCTTCCAGATAATCCCTTCTCTTCATTATTCAATTCACAAAACCCAACCACAATGCGTAAAATTTATCAACTTTCTATTTTTTGCCTAGTTTGTTTAAGCTTTTTTATTTTTCAAAATTGTCAGAACACATCGAATGTAGAAACCGCTGCCGCAAGTGCAGATGCAGGAGTTCAATCAGAAGACTTGGCTCTGCAAAACATTTTACCTCCACTAGAAGAAATTGATGTAGAATTTAATTCTTTCGAAGTACAACCCACACAAGCCCAAACAATTGAAATGGAAAACGGAAGTTCAATTGAAATTCCCGCCAATTCATTTGTAGATTCCAAAGGGAACCCTATATCTGAACCCGTAAAAGTCCACTACCGAGAGTTTCACAATGCAGCTCAGATAATGGCAAGTGGGATCCCTATGGAAGTAATTGGGGAAAATGGGGAAAAAGCCTGGATGCAAACCGCAGGAATGTTTGAGATGCAAGCTACAACTAAAAGTGGATCTGAAGTTTTCATCTCAGAAGACAAGCCAGTCAATGTAAATATGGCTTCTTATGAGGATGGGGAATACCCTTTCTGGTATTTCAACCCGGAAAAAGGCAATTGGGAAGAATTGGGAACCAATAATCCTACTCCAAATCCCAAAATGTTAAAACTAGAACAAGAATCTGCTCTTTCAGCAAAGGCAGAAATTCCAAGCCAACCTGCAAAACCTGTTAAATTTGACAAAAGCAAAGCTGCTTTAAACTTCAACATCAATTATGAAAACTTCCCTGATTTAAAACAAATGAAGGGAATGGTTTGGCAATACGCTGGTGATGATGCCAAGGCTGATCCAGTAAATAACAAATGGATTTTCAAAGAGCCTTGGGATTATGCCAATCTGGAAGCTGGTGATAAACCAAACCAATACCAAATTGTATTGTCAAATTCGGAAAAGACTTTTGTCATCCCTGCTGTTCCAAGTCGAAAGGGCAAACACTTCGAAAAAGCGATGAAAGAATTCCAAAAACAGTCCATGGAATACAAATCGTATGTGGAAAACAAGACAGCTCAACGAGAGATGATGCAAACACAAGCTGAATTTGTCCGATCTTTTAGTGTCCAAAATTTAGGTATTTATAACTACGACATATTAATAAAGAGACAGGGAACGATTCAAGTTATGGCGGATTTTGATTTCGGAAATTTACCAAGTCACGTCAAAAAAATGATTCCTGTTTATTTAATTACAGGTGAAGGTCGTTCTGTCGTTGCATTCCCCCGAGAAAATTGGGATAGATTTGTTTTTGACCCTCAAATGGCGAATCATTTGATTGCTGTACTCCCAGGAAATAAACTGGCTACTTTTTCAAACAATGATTTCCAGGACGAACGAAATAATCTTGAAATGGCCAACAAAGGTGATTATGTCTTCAAAATGCAAATTCATGATCAGGAAGTAAAAAGTATCGAAGACATCCAACATGTTTTGAATGTAATGAGTTAGTGCTTTGATAAAAATGGTTCAAAATGGTTCAAAGTTGTTTAAACTATTTTGAACCATTTTTGAACCATTCCTGAATGCTATATTCCTCTTTTCCACATCTTTCATCTCCAATCAATTATTCATGCGAATAACTCTCTCCATTCTTACACTATTTTTTTATACGGCTTTGTCAGCTCAATTCAACAGCAATTGGTTACCTGTAAAGATCAACCATAAATTAGGTTTTATTGATAATACAGGGAGCGTTATCGTAGAACCCAAATACGATGCAGTTGGCGAAAGACCAGTGCCATGGAATAGATTTTTTGCAGGAGATTCCAATTTCCGCTTGGTAGAATTGGACAAGAAGTTAGGCTTAATTGACCAAAGGAATGGAATAGAAGTCTTAGCTCCAAATTACACTCAAATCCGACCGCTCCATGACACCCTTTTTGTTGTGACTTATGATTCTATGTTTACTGTTGTAAACCGGGTTGGGAAAATATTAATAGATGCTCGATATGAAGACATCCGCCCTATTTATGATGGTGGTGGGCAGGTTCATGAATATTTCATGGTAAAAAAAGATGAATTATGGGGGGTACATAAAAAGGAAGGTCCCCAGATTTTTCCGCCAAAGTTTGGATACATTGAATTAATCGATAAGGGAAAAGGCTATTTTAAAGTAAAGGAGGATTATAAAGCAAGAAAGTGGGGTTTGTTTAGTGGGGATGCTATGAGAATTCTACCAGATAAATTTGACAAAATTGATGTTTTGAACGATAATTTCATTTTGGGATTGAATCAGGATCGAGAAGGAAGAGGAGGGAAATGGACAACGTGGAATCATCGAGGGGAGCAAGTCTTGGAAGAAGATTGGTACAGCTATAAAAATTTGAATAAACATTTTGTAACGCTAAAAAACTCAGATCGTACCTGGTATTTGTATGCTTTTTCAAAAAAAGATTTTCTTTCCCATGCAAAGAAATACGATTTCTTCCATCGTCTAAACAAAGATTACATCATTGCCGAGAGGAACCATTTAAAGGGAATTTTGGATAGCCTAGGGAATGAGGTTTTACCACCAACCTATAAAGAAATAGAAAAAGCCACAGCTCCATTTTTTAAAGTTCGGAAAAAAAAGTGGGGCTTAATTACTTTAGAAGAGGGAATTGTAGTCCCTTGTGAATACCAAGCCATATCAAACTTTGACGGGATGAATGCCCTTGTAAGGAAAAATGACTACTATGGGATGATCAATATTGAGGGGGAAGAAGTCATTCCTGCAAAATTTGAAGACATTCAAAAAGAGGAGAACTATTATAAAGGATTTGTTGGAACCACAATGACACTCTACGAGATGAGCGATAGCGGAAAGGTAATCAATGAAGAATTTTTCCCTGAAGTTTATACCCTTAATGTCGGTTATGAATTAAATATGTTTGGAGATGAATTCACAATGTCCGACATTCGAAGAAATGCCAACGCTCGATTATTTGGAGGTTTAAGAGGAAATCGAATATGGTCACCAAGGGACACACTTGAAGTTGAAAACACCCCATGGATTTGGCAAAAAAATGAAATGAATAAACGTTGGGGATGCTTCAACTCTGTTACCAAAACCATGCAATACTCACCTCAATACCAAACGATTAGACACATACCTGAAGTCAGGTTAACCATGGTTTATTCTTCTAATGATTATATATTGAATCGATTGTCCTCTATGGTTACCTTTCCAATTGATTCTGCAAGCTCAGTGGCACTTTTTTGTCATGATCGTGGGAAATTTATTACCTCCTTTAATTTAATGGGACTGAATAGACAAGATTTTCGCAAAGGGCGAAAATATGCTCGTTTTATTGATAAAGAAGGGCAATTTGGTCTAATCGACCGGACAGGTAAACAAATCCTTGATGAAAATGGAGCTGAAAAACGCTTTACATATATAGGGGATTTTCGGAATGGTAAAGCAAGAGCATGTTTAGGAGGAAAAATAACCGTCACCTCAGAACCAAAAGATCAAAAAATATCTCCCGATTGGATAAATACCTTTGTTTACGATTATTGGATAACCCCAACAAGGTTTTTTGCACTGAACCATCGAAAAAAATTCTTTATTGATAAAGTAGGAAAAAACAAACCAAAATGGGGCTACATAGATACACTTGGAAATTTTGTCATTGATACGATTTTCAATTTTGCAAATGATTTCCAGGATAGTATGGCCATTAATCAAATTGGAGAGTTTTGGGGAGTCATTAATGAAAAGGAAGAAGTACTCCTTGACTTTAAATATGCTGGAATAAATAATTTTAACAACAATACCTGGAAAGTAAGTGTCAGAAATCAAAAACCAATTTTTTTCAACAATAAAGGTCACGAAATCATTGGATTAAAATATTCAAAGTTTGGAGGATTTTCTGACGGTATGTGTGCAGTAATGGTAGATTCCCTATGGGGTTTTGTGGATGAATCCGGATTCGAGGTTATTCCCTGCCAGTATAAAGAAGTTAAAAAATTCTCAGAAGGATGGGCAGCTGTTCGTTTTGATTCTTCTTCCTGGTTTTTTATAGACAAAAAAAACAACAAAGTTTTAGAATTTGAAGGTGAACTGGCATATGCAGATGGCTTTGGAGCATTTAATAGCGGTCTTTGCTGGTATCAATTGGGAAGATGGTATGGATACATCAATAAAAAAGGAAAAACTAAAATAGAAGCAGTTTTTACAAAGGCATTTGATTTTCAGCACAATGTGGCAAGAGTGGTGTATGAAAAGAAAACCGGGTTAATTAACACCAAAGGAAAGTGGATTTTAAAGCCACAGCGATTTGAAGTGATTTTTTCTTTTGATGAGAATGGTTTGGCAGAAGTTCGAGAACATTATAAAAAGCCCTCTGGCCTGATGAATGCAAAGGGAGAATTATTGACAACCCTGAAATATAGGAGCATTGAACCATTTAATAATGGATACTACAGAGTAAGTGATGGAGAATTATGGGGATTTTTAAATGCAAAAGGAAAAGAAGTCATTCCTACAATTTATGCCCAAACTTCAGAGATATCGAATGATTTGGTGGCTGTACGGCATCCAAGTCAATTAACCTGGTATTATATTAACTCAAAAAACCAGCGTGCATTTAAAGGCAACTTTGAAATTGCGGAAGCCTTTTCGGAGAATTATGTTTTCACTCAAAAACATGAATATGATGATGATACCAAAATTTGGCTTGACAGAAAGGGGCAAGCCTTTAATCCAGTGCCTACAGATGACATCATTCATTATTCTGAAAATGCCTTTGGCATGTTCAATCAATTTGGGGTAAGAAACAATTTCCGAAGATTGAATTATTATTATTGTGATAAAAATGGCATCAACCTATTCAATCGATTTTTTGAAGACATTCAACCCTTTAAAAACAAAACAGCTCCAGTTCGTAGTCAAAATAAATGGGGGGTAATTAATGATACAGGGGTTTTTGTAATAGAACCCAAATATTCAAAAATCAATCATTTGGACAATGGTTTGATTCATGTCAAGCCATCTCTTCTTTTTGGTTTGGCTTCAAGGCAAGGAGAAATAATCATTCCAGCAGCATATGATTATCTGGAAGTTGCAAATCAGATTTATCGAGTAGAAAGAGGAGAACAAATTGGATATTTGGATAGGAATGGCAATTGGATTTGGGAGATTCAAAACTGAAAAAACAAATGAGGTTCTAGGACATTCAAGTCATAGAACCTCAATTGTTTTTTAGACAAGCGTCTTTCGAAAAACTCAATGGAAGAGTTATTCAGCTGTTTCTCCGTTTAGATCTCTTTCTAAAGCTTCCATAAATACATAATCTACTGATTCCTTAACAGTCGGAACAATAGTTAAAACGGTATCTAGTCTCGATATCTCGATCAATTTTCTAACAGCGTCGTGTTCAATTCCGGTTAATACAAAAGTGCCACCGTCCTTCCAGAGCCGGTTTGCGGTTAGAATAGCACTTAGTCCAGAGGAATCGACGTAGTGTACATCTGTTAGATCTAAAATCAAATTCGGTACTCCTTCATTTGAAAGAATGACGAATTCGGATTTCAATTTTGGTGCTACGACAGAATTGAGGTTTTCTTCCTGAAGGCTCAAAATTGAATACTTTTCTTGTTTATTAATAGAGTACTGCATAGTTCTCAGGTTTGATGTCCCAAAAGATTAAAGGGTTTACAAATATATCAAATAGGAGGCGCAAATTTAAGACAACTTTTTAAAACTTTAGACTTGCATTTTAAATGAAAATTTGCAATTGTGTTAATTCCTAATAATCAATCGATTACAATAAACAGTTTACATGATTAAAAAGATTTTCAACCATATTTGAATTCGAGTGTTTCTTCTCCATGCCTTCTATTTTGCTATTTTTCAATTTAATTTTTTGTCGAAAAAGCATGTTTGGCGACAAGATCGGAAAAGAATTCATTTTTTAAATCTCTTTTTAGCGAAAAATGAAATCACTCAAAAGAGCCAGATATTCAATAAATTAAGGGCGCTATCTTCCGGCATTATTTTTTCTTAGAAATAAATTGAAGAAAATGTGAAAAAAGAAGTTAAATTGGCTCAATATTTCAGGTCACTTGGTTTTTTAAAATTACTTTTGTGATCTTAAAGAATTAACCCTAATATTGTTCCAACGCAAACCCATGAAATCATCAATAATGTTGTTCCTTGCGACTCCATTATTTGATATTCCAAAAGAACATTGAAGATTTTATTGATATGAACAATAAGAAGTTTTCGCCCAAGGTAAAAAAAGTTATTTCCCGAAGCCGTGATGAAGCACTAAGGCTTGGTCAGGATTTTATTGGTACAGAACACCTTCTATTGGGGCTGATGAGAGAAAAAGCGAGCTTGGCCATGAAGGTTTTATCTTCTTTGGATGTTGACAATCTAGAGTTGAAACAAGTCATTGAAGACTCTGTCCAAAGAAGACCAGTGACCACCACCCCAATCAACGTTGGTAATCTTCCATTAAACAAAGCTGCTGAAAAAGTTTTGAAGGTT
Source organism: Saprospiraceae bacterium (assembly GCA_041941305.1). Lineage (GTDB taxonomy): Bacteria > Bacteroidota > Bacteroidia > Chitinophagales > Saprospiraceae > JANSWP01. The sequence continues at coordinate 49,000 of JBGTQJ010000036.1, read as the reverse complement.
ACATTCCTCGAAGCAAAAGCGCTTAAGAATGAAGAAATTGCTCCAGAGCATTTAATGCTTTCCATTTTGAAACATAAGGAAAATCCGGCTTCCAGGATTTTGAATCAATTTGATGTAGACTATGACATCTACAAAGCAGAATTGGAGTATGTGAGACAAGAACAGGATTTCAACACTACTTTTGATCCTTACGCTCAGGCATCTGGTAATGAAGATACTTTTGAGGAAGAAGAAAACCCAAGAAGTGGCTACCAGCAAAAACGCCAAACCAAATCTCGAACTCCAGTTTTAGATAATTTTGGAAGAGATATTACAAAATTGGCGAACGAAGGCAAATTGGATCCAATTATCGGGCGTGAAAATGAAATTGAAAGAGTATCTCAAATCCTAAGTCGAAGGAAGAAAAACAACCCAATTCTGATTGGTGAACCTGGTGTAGGTAAAACTGCAATTGTAGAAGGTTTAGCACTTCGAATCAACCAAAAGAAAGTTTCCAGAACGCTTTTTAATAAACGATTGGTCATGCTCGATTTGGCTGCACTTGTTGCAGGTACCAAATACAGAGGACAATTTGAAGAACGAATGAAAGCCATCATGAACGAGCTTGAAAAATCTCGTGATGTTATTTTGTTTATTGATGAAATCCATACGATAGTTGGAGCAGGAGGAGCGACTGGTTCCCTGGATGCCTCAAATATATTTAAGCCTGCACTTGCAAGAGGAGAATTGCAATGTATTGGTGCCTCTACCCTAGATGAATACCGTCAACATATCGAAAAGGACGGAGCACTAGATAGAAGATTTCAGAAAGTAATCGTAGATCCTCCATCTGCTGAGGAAACCATTCACATATTGGAAAATATAAAAGAAAAATATGAAGATTTCCATAATGTGAATTATACAGATGATGCAATCGTAGCATGCGTCAAATTAAGCGATCGGTATATCAGCGACAGATTTTTGCCAGATAAAGCAATAGATGTTCTTGATGAGGTGGGAGCAAGAGTTCATCTAAAAAATATTCATGTTCCTAAACATATAGAAGATCTCGAATATAGGATTGAGCAAATTAAGGAACTGAAAAATCAAGCTGTAAAAAATCAACAATATGAAAAAGCAGCAGATTTGAGAGATGATGAGTCCAAACTGGTCCGTCAATTAGAATTTGCCAAAATGCAATGGGAAGAAGAAAGTAAAACCAAACGCTATCCTGTTGATGAGGAAAACATTGCCGAGGTCGTTTCTATGATGACTGGAATACCTGTAAAGCGGGTTGCTCAGAGTGAAAGCAAAAAACTGGTAAGCATGTCTGATGACATCAGAAAAATGATTATCGGGCAAGATGAAGCAATTACTAAAATTTCAAAAGCGATACAAAGAAATAGAGTTGGATTAAAGGATCCTTCTAAACCGATTGGTTCTTTCATTTTTCTGGGACCAACTGGAGTCGGCAAAACGGAATTAGCCAAAGCACTCGCCCGTTACATTTTCGATTCTGAAGATGCACTGGTTAGAATTGACATGAGTGAATATATGGAGAAATTCTCTGTCAGCCGTTTGATTGGAGCACCTCCCGGTTATGTGGGTTATGAAGAAGGTGGACAGTTGACCGAAAAAGTAAGAAGGAAGCCATACTCCGTTATATTATTGGATGAAATTGAAAAAGCCCATCCAGATGTTTACAATATCCTTTTGCAGGTTTTAGATGATGGACAGTTAACGGATGGATTGGGTAGAAAGGTAGATTTTAAAAATTCACTGGTAATCATGACTTCCAATATTGGTGTTCGCCAATTAAAGGATTTTGGTCAGGGTGTTGGATTTTCTACCAAGGCAAAAAGAGATAATGCTGAAGACCACTCAAAAAGTGTTATTTCGGATGCATTGAAAAAGACTTTCGCTCCGGAGTTCCTAAATAGAATAGATGACGTTGTTATTTTTAATAGCCTAGGAAAAGAAGAGATCTTTAAAATTATCGATATTACGCTTCAAGATCTTTACAAGCGTTTGGAGGGAATGGGTTACAAATTAGTATTGGCAGAAAATGCCAAAGAATTTGTAGCTGATAAAGGTTTTGATCCTCAGTTTGGAGCCAGACCTTTGAACCGGGCGATTCAAAAATATATTGAAGACCCATTGGCTGAATTCATTTTAGGCGAAAATCCTGAAGAAGGAACTGTTCTGGATGCTGTTTTAAATAAAGAAAAAGACGGTTTGGAAATCAAGTTTTCCAAAAAAATTAAAACAGACGCCTAATTGTTGAATCAAGCATAAAATAAACTAAATAAGGTCAATGTCTGATAAAATATTATCTGGCATTGACCTTTTTCTTTGCGAATACTTAGCCGTAATTTAATTTTTTTTTAATTTAGATTGCTTTTATTGCGAACTTTTTGGTTTTAATCCGTATTAAAAGGATATTCTTATTTTATAACCATCCTTTTTGTGTTAATAAAAAAATGCTCTTGGCTGAACATCCAAATCATTTAATTCAAGAATGTTTCAACCCTGAACAGCACATAAAGGACTAATAAAATTTTCATTTGGCTAGAAGAAGAATTAAAAATAACCGACAATCCAGAGAACCCAAATTTCAATTTAGAGTCAATTATCAAATCCGAATTCCTGAAGTTCGGTTGGTCGGAGACAATTTAGATAAGGTAAGCGAGATTGCAGGTTATCAAGTTGAATCAGGTGTTTATGATACACACCAGGCCCGAAAGTGGGCAGAAGAGTTGGAACTCGATCTCGTTGAAATCTCACCCAAAGCAAACCCACCTGTAGTTCGAATTATTGATTACAACAAATTTCTTTACGAACGAAAAAAGAAGGAAAAGGAAATGAAGGCGAAAGCCCAGAAAACAGTTGTAAAGGAAATCCGTTTTGGTCCAAATACGGATGATCACGATTTTGAATTCAAACTACGTCATGCTAAGAAATTCCTTGAAGAGGGAGCCAAAGTGAAAGCTTATGTTCACTTTCGCGGACGTACCATTGTTTTTAAAGATCGTGGGGAGCTTTTACTGCTTAGGTTTTTGAAAGAATTGGAGGAACATGGTGCAGCTGAAGCATTACCAAAAATGGAAGGTCGAAGAATGATTGTAATCGTCAGTCCTAAAAAAGTACCGAAAAAGAAAAAACCAGCTTCTACTGAAAAATAATCTTGTATTTTGAAGACTAAGAGTGTGTTTAAATAATACCTACAAAGTTCAAGTAGATTCTCTGCTTGAACTTTGTATTTTATAGCCATTTTTTTATCTTCGCGCCTCTTTTTAACAAAATGCATTTTATCATGCCAAAAATGAAGACGCATTCGAGTGCAAAAAAGCGATTCAAACGCACCGGATCAGGAAAACTAAAGCGGTTTCAAGCCTTCACTTCTCACATGATGAGAAACAAGAGCAAAAAGGCAAAATTGCGCCTAAGAGGTGCTACAACCGTTAGTAAAGCAGATGAAGGAAGAATTAAACACCTTCTTTGTTTGAAGTAAAACTCATTTTTTAACGAGAGTACGGGAAACAAGCATTTTGAATAATTCAGAATCTCCGTACTGTACTAAAAAGTATTTTAATATGCCACGTTCGGTAAACGCAGTAGCGTCTCGAAGAAGACGCAAGAAAATTTTGAAAATGGCTAAGGGTTATTGGGGTGCCAGAAAAAATGTCTGGACTGTAGCCAAAAACGCCGTTGAAAAAGCATTACAGTATGCTTATCGTGATCGAAGAAATAAGAAAAGAGCTTTCCGTAGATTGTGGATTGCGAGAATCAATGCTGCAGCTCGTCAGGAAGGAATCTCTTATTCTAAGTTGATTCATAGATTATCAGAAAACAACGTTAATTTGAACCGAAAAGTCCTCGCTGATTTAGCGATGAATCATCCTGAAACTTTTAAAGCAGTAGTAGACAGAGTGAAAGGATAAGAAGACTTTTTCTATTATAAAAAAGGGTTTCCAACAGTTTGTTGGAAACCCTTTTTTTCTTATACGCCTGGCGGCGCTATGCCATAGAACAATTTTATTCTAAAATCAATTTCTTCGAAATCACTTGTCCATTAACTTTTGCAGAAACCAGGTACATCCCTCTTGAAAAATCTTTTGTATCAATAATCAAATTGGCATTTGCATCCAAAAGATTTTGTTGATGAACAATTTCTCCCAAAGTGTTATAAATCTTGACTTCACTCACATTTGCATTATGTTCAAAATGAACATTCAGCACCTCGTTTGCAGGATTTGGGAAAATATTTAATACGGCTTTGGAAATTTCATTGGCATAGCCTGGCTCAAAGTGGAATGCACCAAAAGTTTGGACTTTGACAGCAAAGTCATCCAAATTATCCAATTGAGCATTATTGGAAATTTCAATATCCATTGCCACTTGATTCAACATTTCCAAATCATACAGATTGGTCAGGGAAGTATTTTGAATGGTCACCGAACCTCCAACAACCTGCAAGTTGGAAAGTGGGCTCAAATCAACAATATCTCTTCCTTCAATGTGTAAATTACCATCCAGAGCAGCTACACAAGGTGGGAAATTGTACACATCCTTTTGGCTGCGCAAGAAAATATGACCTACGTAAATTTCAGCTGCAAGGCCATCATCAATCAAACCATTTCCGTCATTGTCTTTACCATCACATATTTCTATCTGGCTTTTCTCGAAATCTGAATTGTAATAATCATAATCTCCGGTTCCTACCAAGCCACCCCCATTATCATCATTCACAGCAATTACCTCCCCCGAAGTGGCAGTTGCAGAACCATCAAATTCTACAAAGTAGTTCTCTGTAGGTTCCACATTTGCATCCTTCACCGTTCTAACAATAGAGTATCTGAATGTACCGTTGCCAGGAGGCCAAATATGTACGCCTGAACCCGCCAGATAATCATTGTCAGCAATAGTTGCCGTACCGTCAGCAGTATTCCAATCCATGAAAAGAATACAGGATAAATCTCCAGTACGATCAACCTTAACAAAATTAAAGGTAAAACCAGTGCCTGTTCCTTCATTATTAGTGACCACATCACCAGATACAGCTGACCCACTATTTACCGTCACCTCCGCAGTACAACTTTCACTATTGCCTGCAGCATCCTCACCAGTTAGCGTTACAGAGAATGTTCCCTGATCCGTACAATCAAAGGAAGTTTCATCTAAGACCAAGCTGGTAATACCACAGTTATCTGTACTTCCGTCGTCCACGTCCGAAACGCTAAGGCTTCCGCTACCTCCGCTTAATGAAACCGTAGCATCCTTACATTGCATATCCGGACCTTCATCATCCGTCACATCCAGAAAGTGATTGCAACCTTTTTTGTTGCCAGAGGTATCCGTGGCGCGCCATCTGATTTTCCAGCGACCTTCGTCAAAGGTCTGGGTATTATTGGACTCATCCATCCAGCTACTCCAGGGACCAATTGGATTATTACTGCCATCTACTTCTCTATAGCGGAATTCTACTTTATCTATAGCGCAATTATCGCTGTAGGTGGGATTTGGAATGGTGACTGATGCATCGCATACGCCAGTATCAGTGCTTTGACTGAAATTGGAAGCACAAGAGATGCTTGGTTTTTCTACGTCAGGATCGCAAGGATCGCTCGCGGCTGGACACAATTCAGCAGATACTATCCCATCCAGGAAGGGAAATCCTATAGTTGCAAAGGATACGGGACTAGTAATAGCACAAGTATTTGCCCAAATATAAGATGCGGTGCCATCCGCAAAATTTCCATTACAGGATAAAGGAGTACTTAAAAAGGCAGAACCGAATGTGGGATCACCTTGAACAATAAATTCTACCCAAAGCGTTCCACAGGAAGCATCAATGCTGGGCGGCGTATTAATGGTAATGCAAACACAAGTGCCCGAGTTGGCATTTAATGCTTGATAGGTTTGAGCAGCAATAGGCGTAAATGCACCATCCCTGAAAGGTACTGCCCCTCCCCCCGGATCACAATATAAGTTAACTTCAACCAGTGGATCTGCTCCCTGGCTATCCTGATCCAAACAAATTTGAGTCACTTCCTGAGTACCTGAAATGCCCGAAACATCTATAGGCATCACCCAGCCATTCTCAAAAAAGTGGCAAGCCAGAGAGGATCCTGATTGAGGATCAACACAAGGTGTACAAAAGTCTCCATCCAGATCCGTACAGGAACCATTCTCTGCATCCGGCTCATCTTTGGTTGGCATTAGTTGTTTTTGGAAATTGTTGACCTGAGGAGGACCAACAAAATTTTGCCCCTGGGGTGTTGGAGAAATTGTTTGAGACTGTAGGCTTATTGAAAAGCATACGCAGCATCCAACAAATAGAATGGAATAGAGCTGTTTCATTTTCATAATGATTAATTTGTGATTAATTCTTTAATCTTGAGTCATTTTGATTTTCTGCACAAATCATTATAACTCATAGACTTAAGCTATTTGGGTTTCCTGTTTTTGAATAAATTCTTAAATTGATTGATGGCAATTGGGAGGGTCTAATTTTGGAGGGATAATTTGATTTAATAAAAGCTAAAGTAATAAACATTTTACAAATAAATAATTATTTTTTACTTATATTTAAAAATATAAATCTCACCTCTACTCTTTACCCAATTATTATTCTGTTTTTTAAGAATTTACGAAATATTTATTATCAAAGAGCTATTCCTTTTGTGGAAGAGGTATTAGAAGGACTGAAAAGTGTTATCTCTGGCTTAGCAACTGACAACCCCATTAAGCTTTCCAACATTTCAGCCTGCAAAGGTATCATCAGAAAGAGCAGTCGAAAAATAGCTAATAAAAAACGCTTAATAATTCCCCGCCCGCATTTCTTATTTTTACAAAATCATTTCCCAAACATTGTGACATATTGCAGCTGATTTCGTTAATATTGTAATTCTTCAAAACTTTCAAATCATGTCAAAACCAATGAAAATTGCTCATTACAACCGCTGTTTATTTCTTTCCTTACTGCTTGCCTTTATCTTTTGCAATTGCAAGACTGAACAAAAAGCAGGACCAATTCCACCAGGAGTTCAAAGTTATGTATATGCATATACTTCTGGAATAATATCTAAGGCTGACCCCATAAAAGTTCGATTCAATTCTCCCCCAATTTCCGATGATGAGGCTGGAGAAAACCTAAAAAAAGGCGTCTTCAATATTAGTCCATCAGTTGAAGGAACAGCTTATTGGAAGGATGAATATACAATGGTATTTGAACCGAAAGAACAATTGAACTCAGGTCAATCTTATGTCGCTACGATAGCACTAAAAAAATTGTTTGATGGTGTACCTAAAAATGCTGTATCTTTTGAATTTGATTTTAAAACCAGGGACCAAGGTTTCAACGTGAATGTGAAAAACCTTCAATCTGAAGATGGAATAAATTTAGAAAAGCAAATCCTGAATGGTGTTGTAAAGACTTATGATGTTGCTGATAACGAGGCGGTGGAACAAATTTTAGGGTACAAACAAAAAGGGAATGATTTGACAATTGATTGGAGACATGAGGGAAATGGAATCAACCATCATTTTACCATTTCGGGAATACAAAGAAGTCAAAATGCTTCCGAAGTTCAACTTTCCTGGAAGGGAAATTCATTAGGAGTTGATAAAGATGGAAAAAGGACGGTCGAAGTTCCTGGTTTGGATGATTTTAAAATAACTGAAGCAAAAGTCATACAAGGAGATGGAATCTATATTTTGCTCCATTTTTCAGATCCCATTTTAAAAGAACAGAACCTCGATGGACTTGTTAGCATTTCAGATTACAGAGGAGGCATGGAATTTATCTTAGATGGAAATGATGTCCGGATATATCCCAGAGGAAGACTTACTGGGGAAAGAACCATTCGAGTGCACGCAGGTTTGCGCAATATCAACAATACCAAGATGAAGAAGGCAAGTGTTTGGACAGTGGCATTTGAACAATTGGAACCTCAGGTCCGCTTAGTTGGCAAAGGGGTCATTATGCCAAACTCAGAAGGGCTGATTTTTCCTTTCGAAGCCGTGAGTTTGAATGCAGTACTTATTGAAGTCTTGAAAATATATGACAACAATATCCTGCAATTTTTGCAAACCAATGATATGGATGGAGCCTATGATTTAGAGCGGGTTGGGAATCTAATTTTACAAGAAAAAATTGATTTACAAAGCCTGAATCCTGATGCCAACAGCTCCGCCTGGACTAGATATGCCCTTGATTTGAGATCTCTCATGAATCAGGATCCTAATGCTATATATCAGGTTAGGATTGGATTTCGACCAGAATTTTCAACATATGATTGTGGAGATACCAATCAAGAAGAGGAGGAAAACCTTGCTGTTTTTGCTTCCAATCATTTTGAAGAGGAAGATGGTGAAATAAAAAGCTTTTGGGGTGGATGGTATGGTATTAATGGTCGTTATCAAGACTATGAATGGTCGCATAGAGATAATCCATGTAAACCTGCTTATTTCAATTACGATCGCTTTGTTAGAAGCAATGTCATTGCTTCGGATTTGGGCATTACTGCCAAAAATGGAAAGGATGGAAGTTATTTTGTTGCTGTTGCAGATTTAAAAACAGCAGAGGCTATTTCTGGTGCTTCTCTGGAATTCTATGATTATCAACAGCAATTGATTGGAACAGCAAACACTGACGGTCAGGGATTAGCGAAATTAAGTCTGACAAAAAAACCCTTTGTCTGTATTGCAAAACAGGGAAATCAAATTGGGTACCTGAAAATGTTGGATGGCAATGCCCTCTCATTGAGTCGTTACGATGTTAGTGGTGCAGTTGCTCAAAAAGGGTTGAAAGGATTCATATATGGTGAACGGGGTGTTTGGCGACCAGGGGATTCTTTATTCTTGAACTTTGTTTTGGACGATAAAACTAAAAAGTTACCCAATAACTATCCCATCACCTTCGAGCTATATGATCCCCGGGGACAATTGTATGAAAAGCGAGTAAGTATGGAAAATGTGGATCGCGTATATCCAATTCATGTCGGAACTAAGTCAGACGCTCCAACAGGAAGCTGGATTGCAAAGGTTAAAGCTGGAGGTGCTACTTTTGATAAGGTTTTAAAAATTGAAACTATCAAACCCAATCGCCTTAAAATAAACCTGGATTTTGGTGATGAAAAACTGACTGCTGCCAATGAGCCTTATAATGCCAATTTGCAGGTAAATTGGTTACATGGTGCACCTGCACAAAATTTGGAAGCCATTGTTGAAGTTGAAGTACGACAAATGAATACCACATTTAAGAATTTCAATAATTATGAATTTGATGATCCTGCCAGGAAAATGGATTCAGAGCCAATGGTAATTTTTGATAATTCAATTAATGAAAATGGAAAGGCGGAATTTGAAACCAATATTTATAGAAATAACAAGAATGCTCCTGGAAAATTAATGGCTTCATTTCGAACCAGAGCTTTTGAAAAAGGGGGAGACTTCAGCACCAACAACCAAAAGCTGGAATATAGCCCCTACCCTGCTTATGCTGGCATCAGCATTCCCAGTAATAAATATGGAGAGAAGCGATTTGACATTGGTAAGGATGGAACTATCCGGCTTGCTTTATTAGGTGAAGATGGTAAGCCGCTGAAAAACAAGGAACTAAACGTAGGGCTTTATAAATTAGAATGGCGATGGTGGTGGGATCGAGGATGGGACAACCTAAGTCGTTACAATCAAAGTAATCATTACAATGCTGTTGAAACAATTGTTGCCACAACGGATGGAAAAGGAGAAGCCAGTTGGACGACAAAAGTAGATAGTTGGGGAAGGTATTTGGTAAGGGTATGTGATGAGGAAGGGGGACACTGCTCAGGAGATATATTTTACGCAGGATATCCTTGGTATGGAGATGATAATTCCAATAAAAAGGAAGCGGCAATGATGAGTTTTGCCAGCGGTAAACCAAAATATGAAGTGGGCGAAACCATTGAAATTAATGTACCAGCGGGTGAGTCAGGAAGAGTTTTGATCACGCTTGAAACAGGTACCAAAGTCATTGACAGTCAATGGGACAATGCAACCAAAGGCGATAACACCTTTACTTTTGTAGCTACCCCTGAAATGGCTCCGACAGTTTATGCCCATGTTTCTTTAATACAGCCACATGCTCAATCCAATAACGATTTGCCTATAAGGATGTATGGCGTTGTGCCAATAGAAGTTGAAAATCCAAAAACCATTTTGAAGCCTGGCTTAAAAATGGCTTCTGAGCTGAAACCGATGGAGTCATTCAAAGTAGAAGTAACTGAAGAAAGTGGACAGGATATGTCCTACACCATAGCAGTAGTAGATGACGGACTGTTGGATTTGACAAATTTTAAGACCCCTAATCCACATAATTCCTTTTATGCCAGAGAAGCCCTGGGTGTAAAAACATGGGATGTTTATGATTATGTGCTTGGGGCATATGGAGGAGAATTGGAGCGAATTTTAAGTATTGGAGGTGACGGGGAAATCAACCGTTCTGCCGATAAGAAAAATGCCAATCGATTTAAGCCGGTTGTCATGAATTTGGGACCCTTTTATCTCAAAAAAGGCAAAAAAGCTACTCATGAATTAACCATGCCCAATTATGTGGGTTCCGTTCGTACCATGGTCGTAGCTTCCAATTCAAATGGTTCATACGGAAATACAGAAAAAACCACTCCTGTCCGAAAACCTTTAATGGTGTTGGGAACATTACCTCGTGTTCTTGGACCGACGGAAACATTAAAGCTACCGGTTAGTGTTTTTGCAATGAATAAAAAGGTTAAAAATGTTTCTGTCAGTCTTTCTGAAACAAGTGGTTTAGTAAAAATAACAAGTGGAAAGAGTAAAAATTTGAGTTTCTCAAAACCTGGTGAGCAGATGATTTATTTTGATTTAAAGGTTTCGGAGATGGTGGGTATTGCCCAATTTAAAATCACTGCCTCAGGAGGTGGTGAATCTGCTACTCAGGAAATTGAATTGGATATTAGAAATCCCAATCCATATGTTACCAATGTTTATTCAGGCATTTTGGAAGCTGGATCAAGCTGGGAAAAAACTTTTGAAAAAGTTGGAATACAAGGTACCAATCAGGGTATTTTAGAAGTTTCCAATATCCCTCCTATTAATCTGGGATCCAGATTGGATTATTTGATCCGCTATCCTCATGGCTGTATTGAGCAAACTACCTCCTCCGGATTTCCTCAATTGTATGTCAATCAATTATTGGAGTTAAATGAAAAGCAAAGAAAAGAGATTCCAAAAAATATTACTGCGACCATCAATCGTTTAAAGAAATTCCAAACTGCTGATGGAGGTTTTGCCTATTGGCCAGGACAAAACAACTCCTCTGATTGGGGAAGTAATTACGCTGGTCACTTTATGCTTGAAGCGAAAGCACTTGGGTACAATTTACCGCCGAATATGCTCAATCGTTGGGTTAAGTACCAAAAGAAAATGGCCAGAAATTGGCAACCAAGAGATGGTGGATTCTCAGACCACGGTCATTACAACTACAATGATTTGATGCAGGCTTACCGTTTATATACCCTCGCCCTGGCAGAAGAGCCAGAATCTGGATCTATGAATCGAATGAGGGAAACAGAGGGATTATCTCTCCAGGCAAAATGGAGGTTAGCAGCAGCCTATGCTTTAATTGGGAAAAATGAAATAGCCAATCAAATCATCAACCAACTGCCTACAGAAATTCAGCCCTATTCAGAATTAGGAGGAAACTATGGCTCAGATTTGAGAGACCTGGGAATGATTTTGGAGACTTTGTCCCTGATGAGCAATACAACTGATGCCGCCGAATTGGTTAAAGACATTTCAGAAAAGCTTAGTGCAGACAGTTGGTATTCCACCCAAACCACGGCTTATTGCCTTCTTTCAATAGGAAAGTTTGCAAAAGATGGATTTTCCGAAGATGGATTGAAATTTAGTTATCAATCAGGAAATGGAAAATTTGAAAATGTGGGCAGCAATACGCCTTTGATCAATATTAATATACCAGTTGATGAAATGGGCAATAAGCAGGTATCAGTTAAAAATCCTACAAATGGGTTGTTGTATGCAAAACTTATTTTGACCGGGCAGCCATTAATTGGCGATCAATCTTCAGCTTCAGAAAATTTGAAAATGACCATCAATTATCAGACAATGGATGGGCAGAATTTGGACCCGAGTCAATTAGGGCAAGGTACAGACTTTGTGGCTGAAGTAAGAATTATCAATCCAGGGACAAAGGGCATTAATTATGATGAAATGGCACTGACACAAATTTTCCCTTCTGGATGGGAAATTTTGAATTCCCGTATGTCTGATTTTTCCTCATTTGCAAATACAACCAAACCAGAATATCAGGACATTCGGGATGACAGGGTCTATACCTATTTTGATATTAAGAAAAACCATCAGCACGTCTATCGGATTCAACTCAACGCAGCTTATCAGGGAAGATTTTATTTGCCAACTGTGAACTGTGAGGCTATGTATAATAATTCTATACAAGCAAGGGAACCTGGTAAATGGGTTGAGGTGGTTGCTCCCAGTGATATTTAAGTTTTTCCTTCCTAAGGATTGATATGACTTCAAGGTTAGGTATCAAGAGCCAAGTTCAAAATTGTTCTGGCTCTTGGTGCTTATCCTTGATTACGCTAAAGATAAAATACGACCATTATAGTCTTAATACTCACCCCTTATTCAATGAGTCCTTCAAAATAATACCAAATCCTACGATGCTCTTCCTTTGGGAAATTCGAAATTTCTTTAGCTAATTCAGTGGTACTTGACAATAAAAAGTCTTCTTTTGAAAGCATCTTATCATTACAAAACCATTCTATTTCTCCTGTTTTTTGGTGCTTTATCAGAAAATTGTGCTCCTCAATTCTGAATTTCTTTTCAAATAAGTATTCATTTTCAATTACCTGAAAATCAATCATGTCAATCAATTTTAAATAAGAAGGACTTTGTTTAATTAATGCTTCAGGAAGTTCGCTTTTATCTCCTTTTTCAAAAACTTCCAAAAATTGGAAAGCAGATAAGTCATCCTGCCATTTGGGATTGGTTTTTATTTGGTTAAATACTCCCAAATAATTTAGTTTGGTAGCAAACGCCTGTTGTTTTAGTTCGGAAAGGCTTTTTTGAGTTTGTTGAATTTGTTTGCCAAACTTTTTTGTTCCTCCAGCCTTTAATTGCCATTCCCTTAAAGAATTCTCTGTCAATTCGATACTCACCATGGCTTTTTCATATTTGATACGCTCCACCTCAGCCAAAATTTGAAATTGCTCCTTTCCATAATGCAAATAGCTTTTTTCCATATTTGTCTTTCGCAAAGACTCCAAAACATCTAACTGTTGTTTCAGCACCTCATTATCCATCGATAACTCACGACGAAAAACTTCTTTTTGACTTTCAACATCAGCTAAATTGACTGACTCCCACCTGGAAACCATGTTTTTTCTTAAACACTTCAATCTTTGGTTTTCAACTACCAACTCTGAAATTTGTCGATTCAAGCTAAATACCCTGGCGCTATATTCTTTAACAGACAGGGCATTTCCTTCCATGCCCTTTTTCTTAACTCTATTAAATTCTTTTTTGGCAATATCTGCATTCAATTCTGCAAATAATTTATGTTGTTCCAAATGATGGGTCATTTCATCACAATTCAACTGTTGCAGGCTTGTTCCGGTTAATTGTGCTCTTTCCAGCCTTTCTTTTTGAAGATGCAGCACCAAAATTTGGGAATCCAGCAATTCGATTTCTTCAATTTGCTGTTGACTTATTGATACAGGGATGATGACTTCCTGTGCATGGGTATTATTGAAATACAAAAAAAAGGAAAGTCCAAATAGAATTAGAGGGATTTTTGAATAGTTCATGGGTCAGACATGTTACATTTGCGGAAATTTGAAGGCAAGGTGAGTCGGATAAAAATGGTTTCTGGTTACAAGAGTTTCAATTTTGTTTTTATCAAATGTTTTATGAATTCATTTTCAACTCTTTAAACACAATAAACATTTTGAATCCTATTCCCATTATAACCAAAAACAATGCTAACTTCTATTTCGCCAATTGATGGCCGTTATTCTTCCAAGACTAAGGACCTCTCCAAGTACTTTTCTGAATACGCTCTAATCAAATACAGGGTACATGTTGAAATTCAATATTTTAAGGCACTTTGTGCTATACCATTGCCCCAATTGGAAGAAATTGATTCCAACCAGATTGCTCAGTTGGAAGCTATTGCCAAATATTTTTCGGTAGCTGATGGAGACAAAATAAAAGAGATTGAAAAGACAACCAATCACGACGTCAAAGCCGTCGAATATTTCATCAAGGATGCATTTGACAATTTGGGGTTGAGCAAATACAAAGAATTTATCCATTTTGGATTGACCTCACAGGATATCAACAATACTGCTACTCCATTATCATTAAAAGAGGCAATTCAAGATGTTTATTCACCACAAATTCAGGAGCTCATCGAGGAATTAAAAAAACTGGTGAAAGAATGGAGTGACATTCCCATGTTGGCGAGAACCCACGGTCAACCTGCCTCCCCTACCCGATTAGGTAAAGAAATTGAGGTCTTCGTGGAACGCCTGGAAGTCCAATTATCCCAATTAAACAGTATTCCTTTCTCTGCCAAGTTTGGAGGTGCAACTGGAGGATTAAATGCGCATTATGTGACTTTCCCTGACATAGATTGGCATCAATTCAGTCACCAATTCTTACACCAATATTTGGGATTGAATCGCTCCTTCCCGACCACCCAAATTGAACACTACGACAATCTTGCGGCGGTATTTCACAACTTAAGCAGAGTCAACACCATTTTAATAGATTTTTGCCGGGATGTTTGGACTTATATTTCCATGGAATATTTCAGGCAAAAAACCATAAAAGGAGAAATCGGTTCTTCGGCTATGCCGCACAAGGTCAATCCCATTGATTTTGAGAATGCAGAGGGGAATTTGGGCATTGCCAATGCATTATTTGGTCATTTGGCAGAAAAACTCCCCATCTCCCGTCTGCAAAGAGATTTGACAGACAGTACCGTATTGAGAAATATTGGGGTGCCTTTTGGTCACACCATTATCGCCTTTAAATCAATTCAAAAAGGATTAGGGAAACTGTTGTTGAATAAAGCAAAATTGCAAGAAGATTTGGAAGCCAATTGGATGGTAGTTGCAGAGGCGATTCAGAATATTCTAAGAAGAGAAGGTTTCCCTAAACCTTATGAAGCCCTTTTGGATTTGACTCGTGGAAAAGCATCCATTGGACAAAATGAAATTCATCAATTTATCGACAATCTTGACATAAAAAATGAAGTTAAAATAGAATTGAAGAAGATTTCGCCCTCCAATTATGTTGGTAAATAACAGCAAAGTCAATGTGGTATTCTCTAATATTTGACTGTTAATTGATTTATTACATCTTTAAGGTGCATTATTCTATCAACACAAATCCCGCCCACTGGTATGGATTGATAAATCGTTCCCTCATTTCCCCTTGAGTGCTGCGAAATGCGTCCGGGATTGACATTTTATGCACTATCCAATTTTTATAAAAAGTGATCATAAAGATGGAGGTCTCTTGATCAGGTACCTGCCACAGACTCATAATCAGGTATTTGACGCCAGCAATTCTAAAAGCACGCTGTAATCCATATACGCCTTCGTTTCCCTCAATGTCTCCCAAACCAATTTCGCAGGCAGAAAGCACCAAAATGATCATTTATCCATCCTCACAATTTTCGGCAAGAAAGTACCCACTACTTCCACCAAATCGGCTTGTGCTGCCATCACCTGATGAATGTCTTTATATGCCATGGGTGCTTCATCCAATCCACCGCCAATCAATTCAACTCCATGGTCCCTCAAGACTTTTTTCAATTGGTGAGTAGTAATGGAATTTTTTGCCCTGGTTCTGGACATCACTCGCCCTGCACCATGACTTGCAGAATTTAAAGATGTCGTATTGCCTTTACCTCTAACAATAAAGCCCTCAGCGGTCATCGAACCTGGTATGATTCCTAATACCCCTTTTCCAGCTGGTGTAGCACCTTTTCTGTGGACAATTACCTCTCTTCCATCTTCCAATGTTTCCTTCCATGCAAAATTGTGGTGATTTTCAACTTTGGCAATGGGTGCTTCTCCCAATGCCATTTGCATTCGTCTATGTATGTGATCGTGACAAGCAGAAGCATAATCACCCGCCAGATTCATCGCCAGCCAGTATTCCTGTCCCTCCTCAGAATTCAAATCCAGCCATGCTAAATGTTTGGCTATTTTGGGTAAATGACATTTTTCCCTTGCCAATTGGGTATAATGCTTGGCAATATTTGCACCCAATCCTCTAGAGCCCGAGTGGGACAATAGACCAACATACTCGCCAACTGGCAAGTTAAATTCATTATCTGGATCGGTGATATTCACAATTCCAAACTCTACAAAATGATTACCAGACCCAGAGGAGCCTATCTGGGAATAAGCTTTGTTTTTCAAGTTGGATACAAAAGGTATTTCCTTAAATTCCGATCTTTCGAAAATGGGGTCGGGCAAAGGCTTCTTAAAGGCCCTAAGTCCAAATTTGGTATGCTCTTTTAAAAAGCCAGTTAATTTGTAATTTTCCCTTCCAATGAACTTCGGAGGTAAGTCATAAATTGACAGGCACATTCTACATCCAATATCAACACCTACGCCATAAGGAATCACTGCATTCTCGGTTGCTAAAACACCCCCTATTGGCAGACCATAGCCATGGTGCGCATCTGCCATTAATGCCCCAGCCAGGGTAATTGGCAACTTCATAGCCGCATCCATTTGTTCCCGGGCTCCTTCTTCAATTCCTTTCGCACCATAGGTTTTGTAATATACCATTTCCTCATTTAAGGAGTACTTTTTTGCTGCAGGAGGCACTTTTTCAATCAGTTCTTCTGCAATCCGTCCTAATACCTCATCTTCCAAAAAATCCTGAGGATTATCATAAACCCTTTTAAGCAATTCCAATACATCTTCCTTTGGAGTGCGTTTGTAATGCTTTAGCATCATATTGATAGCCATAGCAGTAGCCCTTCCATTCGGATAGCCCAATTTTTTTAAGTCTTTTCTTCTTAATTTATAATTCGCCATTAGAGCTTGTTTAAAATTCCATTAATGGGTGTATTTCATTTTGTCGCATCTGCAGTAACAAGTGGAGTCTCTCGAAGAGGACTCGGCGGCATCTTGGAATTGGATTTTTACATGGTCGGAGTCCTCTCCGATAGACTCCCCCAATTACAGATCATAAGTCACGCCGCCTCTTGCGGCGGCGAACAATATTTCTTTGGAGGGTTTTGCCGCCGAAGGTCTTATGAGACAGCCCCAATGATTTTTTGTAAAGCTCCATTAAACATTCCAGCCAAGCAACCATTAAAATCGGAAATTAATTCCAATTAGCGCCATCGGGTAGTTGAGAAATTACAGAAAAGGTATCGCCTTTGTTGCCCATGATTTGTTCCCATAGCATTGAGGGCTTGGATTTGAAGAGGTAATTCGAGTGCATATTAGCCAACACCCAGGAGCCAAAATCCATTTCATCCATTAGTTGTCCTTCAGACCAGCCTGAATAACCTACAAAAAAGCGGATATTTTTAGGTAAGATTAATTTAGAATCAATAAGGAATTTCAATTTTTCAAAATTGCCCCCCCAAAACACACCATTTAATATTTTCACACTATCCTCCAATAGGTCTCCAACATTATGGACATAGTGAATGGTATCGGTTTGTACGGGGCCACCAAAAAAAACATTTGTATCAAACTCTGGAAAGTCTCCAATCAATTCGTCAACTTTCATATCCAGTTCTTTATTCATAATAAACCCTATACTGCCTTCTTCGTTATGTTCACAAAGTAAAATTGCAGATCTTTTGAAATTAGAATCGAACATAAAGGGTTCAGCTAAAAGAACTTTTCCCGCCTTGACTTCTTGCCTTGTCATTCTATCTTTATTTTCGGCTAAATATCAGATCGAAATTTCGAATATGCAAAATTTTTTTTGCTCAAAACCAAATATTAAACAATCTATCTATTCTATTGAAAAAAGTTTAATATTTGAGGAAAATCCTAAACGACAATCTATTATACTTTTGATTGTGAGTCTTTTATAAAATGAAAATTTAATTATCTTTCTCTTAAACAAGATTTATCTGATTCTTTTAATCCTCCTTTCCTTTACTTCAACTGTTCGGTAATTGCTTAAATCACTTTCTTCATGAGCCTGATTCAAGGAGGATATCACATAAGTGTAGGTTTTTCCCTTTTCAAAAGATTCATCTACATATTCCCATTTCCCTTTATCTGAGATTTCTGTTTGGTTTATCATATTTTCTGGCTTATCAAAGTCACCTGGCTTTGAATCCTCAAACCTATAAACTATGCAATATGCTTTTTGCTCTTCTTGGTTTCTAATATTCCATTTTAGACGAATTTTTCCCTTTTTCATTCTGACTTTTTCCAAAGTTGGCGGTGTAGGTTCTTCTAACTCTAAAAACGGCATGGCAGGTAAAACGGCAAGCGTTGAATAATAATTATCTTTTAATGAATCAGCAAGGCCCAAAGGATTTCTCATCACAGGTTTCGAGCTGTAAAAAATATTTCCGCTAATATTCTCCAAGGATCTGGAAAGCTGCAATTGTTTTGGGGATTCCCTTCTGTCATTCCATTCTTTTTCTTTGTCTTTTCCAATCTTATAAGCAGCTTGTCCAATGTACAAATGCCTGTCAAAAGTGTGATCATTCCACCATTTGGTGAGAATTTCGTAATCAGCTGGGGGATAACCAATATTCCAATAGACCTGTGGCGCTACATAATCAATCCATTCTCGTTCCAACCATTTTAATATATCCGCATACAAATCATCATAACAGGTTTGCCCTGCCCGGGTTTCAGAGCCATTTACCGGATCCTGGAAACTATTTCGCCAAACGCCAAAGGGGCTAATTCCAAATTTGACATGGGGTGCGATTGATTTAATTTTCAAAGAAACCTGTTCGATTAAGGCATCAGTATTGCTTCTTCTCCAATCTTCAATAGCCGAAAACCCAAAACCATAATTTTCATAATCAAGACTGTCGGGGAAGGACTCACCCGCAATCTTGTATGGATAGAAATAATCATCAAAATGAATGGCATCAATGTCGTAATTCACCAATAATTCTTCCACAATTTCGGTAATGTAATTCCTGACTTCTGGTCGCGCTGGATTTAAATACCATTTGTTGCCATATTGTATGCCCCACTCTGGGTGTTGATTTAGAGGATGTATATCGGAAATATTGGTTAAATCATTCGTAGCTGTCGCTCGATATGGGTTGAGCCAGGCGTGAAATTCCATTCCGTTCTTATGAGCTTCTTTTACTTTATATTCCAAGGGATCAAAGCCAGGTTCCAGTTCTTCTCCTTCATAACCTGAAAGATAAGCAGACCATGGGGCTAATTTGGAAGGATAAAATGCATCAGATACTGGTCGAATTTGGGTAATCAATGCATTAAACTTATGATCTTTATAAAATTGAACCAACTCCTTCCAATTATCCTCATATGCTTTTTGACTCAAACCTTTCCTATTTGGAAAGTCAATGTTGGAAACGGTAGCTACCCAAACACCTCTAAATTCTCTTTTGGGATTTGAGTTTTGGGAGAATATTACATGCTGACAGAAAAGAAGGGCAATAGTGAAAATAAGAAGACGGTAATAATTTTTCATGATGTGTAATTTTCAATTATTACCGCCTAATATATGACATTCAAAGAAAAGGTTCTAGTTCAGGTCAAATTCGCGCAATTTCCAAACCAAGGTTTTTGGAGAATTATAATAGAAAATTTCAGACCAGACGCAGCCAACTCCTTTAGCAAAATAAGTGTAGGCAAACCTTGGATTTCCATGTGGGTAGTCCGACTCCAAGGATTGAGCCTCTAATACCTTTTGGAGCACTTGATTGTCGAAACTTCCTGCCGGAACAGTAATTACTGGAACATCTTCAAGGTTTATATAAGCATGCACATCAACAATATCCTCGATGTTGGATTGATAAAGCGTATCATTTTGATTGGCATTTAAAAAACTTTGCTCAAGATCTCGAATCACAATGTCTCCATCAAGTATGTAAAAATTTTCAGGTATTAAATATTGGCTCAGGGAAGTATTTCCAGATTCATAACTTACGGACACAAATGTTGTATCTCCAATTTGGAAAACTTCACTTACCGTAATGGTTTCGGAACCTTCTGGCGTTTCTGTGCCGTCAGGTAAAATATGAAAATGATCATAGGTCCAGGAATTGCCTACCTTCACAGGTAAATAATCTGCAACATTCGTATTAATAAGATTGGTGTTTTCTTTTTTGCAAGAAAAGAACAATAGGAAAGCGAAAACATAGAGAATTGGGTTTTTCATAAAATGATTGTTTTTGACCATTAGGAAATTTTTAACGTTTCCAAAACACAATGGCGATTGTCTTTATTGTAATTACCTATCACTTTGACGAAATCCAATTCCTTTTTTATTAAATACAAGACTATTTGTATCCTTTTTGAAATCTGCTACATCTTCTTTTGTGAAAACATTTGCCGAAACGTTTTCTCTTTCCTCAACCGTCATAGCAGCTAAACGCAAATTTTGATTTTTGATGGTTTCAATTACTATTTGCCGGATGAATCTCGCATTTCCAAAATACTTATCCCTATATTGATGCATAAAATCAAGGTAATCTCTCAGGTGAGTCTCTGCTTCAGGTGAAGCGATGAATCCTTTTTCTTCAAACATCAGCAGAGCAATGCGCAATAAATCAGCTGGAGAATAATCCTCAAATTTTAGAATCTTATCAAATCGTGAGCTCAATCCAGGATTCGCCTTAAGGAAAGATTCCATGTTATCCGGATAACCAGCTACAAAGACAAAAAATTGTCCACGATTGTCTTCCATTCGTTTCAATAATGTCTGAATGGCTTCATCTCCAAAATCTCCATTTTGTCCACTTCGCTTCATTGTCAAACCATATGCCTCGTCAATAAACAAGACGCCACCCATTGCTTCTTCAATTTTTTCAGCTGTTTTAATGGCAGTTTGCCCGACATAGCCCGCAACGAGGCCTTGCCTGTCTGTTTCCACCATATGTCCTCTTTCAAGGACTCCAAGTGCTTTGTAAATTTTGGTCAGTATTCGGGCGACAGTTGTCTTTCCAGTTCCAGGATTTCCCACAAAAACAGTGTGAAGGAAAAAGCTATTCAAAACATCTTTGTTGGTCTCTCTATAAAATCTAACCAACCGAACTAATTCTTTTATCTGTCCTTTCACTTTTTGTAAGCCAATCAAACGATTCAATTCTGCCAAAGCTTCATTCAACATTTCTTCATCCACCGGAATATGCGGTAGTTCTTTATTTGGTTTCAAATCAATTTTCTCCACATCTCCTGCCTGAATGGTTTCTAAAATATCTTTAGAAAGTTCCTCTGGATTGTCATGAGACATAACGCGCAGCCCCAAATGAATTTTTGATTTTTCTATTATATCGTGGACAAAACGAGCATTGCCAAAAGACCGATCTCGATTTCTATAGGCTTCAACTATCAATTCCTCTATTTTGGTCTTAGCTTGAGGAGTCAACACAACTTCTTTTTCAAGACATGCATAGTCGGCGATTTGGAATAGCTCCTGAGGCAGGTAATCAGAAAATTCAAAAATCAGCTTGAAACGAGATTTCAATCCAGGGTTAGAATCCAAAAATTGCTTCATTTCTTTTGGATAACCTGCTACTATGATTGCCAAATCTCCATAGCCATTAGACAGTTCTTTCACTAAAATTTCGATCACTTCTTTTCCAAAATCCTTTGAATCGTCTTTAGCTCTGGCCAAAGAATAAGCCTCATCAATAAATAAGACTCCTCCCCTGGCAGCTTCAATGGCTTCTTTTACTTTGGGTGCAGTTTGTCCAATGTATTCTCCCACCAAATCAACCCGATCTACTTCGTGAACATGTCCTTGAGAAAGTAAGCCCATTTTTCGATATAATTTCCCAATCATATGGGCGACGGTGGTTTTTCCCGTTCCTGGATTCCCAATAAAAACAGAATGAATATTTAAATCTTCTTCCTCCTCAAATCCCTTTTCTTTCCGTAATTGCAAAAACTGGATATACTTGGCATGATCTCGAATTTTCTGCTTTATTTCATTCAAACCAATCAAATTATCCATTTTCACCATCAAATCCTCAAAGGTGCTATTTACATCTTCATCTCCTTCATAATAAAGCGGAATTCGCTTATCTGGAAAAAATACAGGAGCTAGACCTTCTTCAAATTCCTCACCTACATTAAACGGAATTATCGCCAGCAATTTATCTAAAAAAACGACCTCACAGGAATACCGATCTTTCCGCCAGGACCCCTTTACATTTGACCCCCAACCTGCAGAAATCTTTACAAAGTCCATGTTTTTTTCGATCCGCTGAAGCCTGACCACCTGTCCTTTCAACTCTCTGGAATCATTGTAAAACTTGGTGAATAATTCACATTGCCAAATCCTTCCTTCATAGGTATTTCTTAAGGTAATCTCGGCATAAATGTATCTTGTCTCTTCGCTACTAAAGTTTTTGCAGTAAATTCTATTCTCTTCAATTACATCGTCATAAGGTCCCTCGTACAATCTTATAGAATGGATATCGGCATAAGGGTTAATATCTGGTTTGACCTCCCCGGCGGGTTCCTCCACATAAAAATATTTGGAACCTACTTTTTCACCATCCACCCAGGCTTCCCAATAATAAGTACCTTTTTTCCAAAAGGCCCCTTCCACCTTATTGCCCCAACCTTCCCGAACATAGACTACATTATCGTATTTGCTGACCTTCCTTTTGAAGGGTAAGATGCACAGTTCTTTTTTCCCTTTTTTTAGTGAATAGCACCTCAATTCAACTTCTACATTCCAATCTTCAATATCAAATAGCTTATTATAGAGTGAAAGTTCTGCATAAATGTATGCCGTTTTCATTCTATCAAAAACCTGCCTGTATTTCTTCCTGTTATCCGCCAACCATTCAGTTGAGGCATATACCTTCAATTCTCTAAATTTGAATTTCTTTTTATTTAATTCCGTGGATTTATTTGGTTGGTTTGAAGCCATGATTTACAATTTGGATACGTCACAGGGTTAAGTATTTACAAGAACCATTAAAAATAAGGTCTTTTTATTAGAATAACTTTATGATTCAATAGTCGATTTTATTTTTCGCTTCATAACAGGTACATCTTTGGTAACCATTTGAACGGTTTTTCGAATCCTTTCCTCCAACAATATTATTTTTCCTCTCTTCAAATTCTCCAAGATATCTTTTTGATAATGCCGGATGGTGATCAATTCTAAACCCCTGTCTATCACAACCTTAAACTCATCCCCTATACTGTCAACAAATTTTTGGACTTTATCATCTGCATCAGTAACACTTAGGGCAAAACTAATCGCAGTATTTTGCATCATATTTACATGTAAGCGCTGTTCAGCAATTTTTTGAAACAAAAAGCTCATATGATGGGCTGCAACAAATGAAAAATCTTTAGTAGAGATATTTAAAAGCGCCTGCTGGTGCTCAATAGCAACAATTGGTGGATAATTGTCATCTACTTCGTTTGAAATAAAAGTGCCATCACCTGCGGGCTCAACAAAGGATTTTACGTAAAGTGGAATGTTTTTATTTTGTAATGGCTTGATGGTCTTAGGATGAATTACTTTTGCTCCATAATATGTCATTTCAATGGCCTCTCTATACGACAACTTATCCAGTTTGGTTACATTTTCAAAGATCCTTGGATCACCTGTCAATACTCCTGGTACATCCTTCCATATTGTCATACTTTCTGCATCCAGACAAAATGAAAAAATAGCTGCTGTATAATCCGAGCCCTCCCTTCCCAAAGTTGTAGTAAAGTTTTCTGTAGTTGTACCAATAAAACCCTGAGTTATGACAAAACCACCTTTTTCCAGTTTTGGCTTGGCATGGCTTTGAGCATTTTCAAAAGTTTGATCCCACTGTACCCATCCTTCTCTAAAAATATCATCTGTCAAAATCACATCTCTGGCGTCCAGCCACTGGGTTGGAAGTTGATTCGCGTTCAAAAAAGCCGCCACAATTTTTGTAGAAACCAGCTCTCCAATTGATACAATTTGGTCATAACAATAATCATAACTGGGATGGGGCTCTTCTTCTAATACCCACTCAACCTCCACAAAGGTGTCATTAACCGCATCATATACCTCTTTTTTCTCTTCAAATAGTTCATCTATGATTTGATAGTGCTGTTTTTTGATTTCATTTAATAATTCAAAAGCCTGTCCAGTTTTCTCAAAATACGCTTTTACAACTCTTTCCAGGGCATTGGTTGTTTTGCCCATCGCAGAAACTACAATTACTAAAGATTCATCTTTGTGATTGTGTAGGATGTTTGCAACATTTCTAACAGCATCTGCATTTTTCACAGAAGCGCCTCCGAATTTAAAAACTTTCATGATTGCTATTTTGATTTCGAAAATTGGAAATCAATCCAAATCCTCAATTCAAAATCATTTTTTTGACTTATTTCAGTGTCTAAGTGTTATTTTGACAATATTCCAATTATTGTTGGAAAAGAATGCAAATCTTTTGTCTAAATTGCCGCGAAATTAATAAATCAATAGTTATCGCAAACTTGCTTTTCTACCATTTTGTTAAATTTGCTGTTCTCTAAAAATAAACACACATGAGTGAAGCATTAAGCACCGCATTTCTTGTTTTAGCAGTTGGAATGATTACTGTTTTTGTCATTCTCTCCCTGGTGGTGCTTTCTGGAAATGCCTTAATTCATTTCATCAATAAATACTTTCCTGAAAACACCAAAATAATTGCTCCCAGAACTGTATCCACATCAAATGAAGATGGTATCACTAAATCAAAAATGGCAGCAATAGTCACAGCAGTTGATATTACCACACAAGGTCGGGGCCGTGTTGCCAAAATTGAAAAAATCACCTAAACAATCTTTTCTGATCTTTCTAAGTTATGGAAATATGAGAATTGAAAAAAGGGAACTACCAAACCATGGGAAAAGAAATCAAATTATGCCTTGTTTATCGGGATATGTGGCAATCCTCTGGTAAATACATGCCTAGAGTAGATCAATTGGTTAAAGTAGCACAACCCATCATTGAAATGGGCTGTTTCGCAAGAGTTGAAACCAATGGAGGAGGTTTTGAACAAATCAATTTGCTTTACGGTGAAAATCCTAATAAATCTGTTCGGGATTGGACCCAAGCATTCAACGATGCAGGCATCCAAACACAAATGCTTGAAAGAGGATTGAATGGAATTCGTATGAACCCCGTCCCCGCTGACGTTCGGCAGTTGATGTTTAAAGTAAAAAAGAAGCAGGGCACTGATATTGCACGATCTTTTGACGGTTTGAATAACCCGGTCAACCTGGAAAACTCTTTCAAATTTGCCAAAGAAGGCGGAATGATTGCACAGGGAGCATTGAGCTTAACCTACTCACCTGTTCACACCGTAGAGTATTATATAGATTTAGCAGACAAATATATCGAAAAGGGTGCTGAGGAGATATGCATCAAGGACATGGCTGGGATTGGCCGCCCAGTTTCGGTAGGAAAAATTGTAAAGGGAATTCGAGAACGCCACCCAAATATTTTGATTCAATACCATGGGCATTCCACCCCTGGATTTTCGGTAGCCTCTGCTTTGGAAGCTGCGAGAAATGGTGCTGACATCATAGATGTTGGGATGGAACCCCTGTCCTGGGGAACTGGCCATGCAGATTTACTGACTATCCATGAAATGCTTAGGGATGCTGGATTTTCTCTCCCAGAGATCAACACAAAAGCCTATATGCATGTTAGAAGTTTAACTCAATCATTTATCGATGAGTGGCTTGGCTTATATATTAATAAGCAAAATCGTTTTATGAACTCCCTCTTGATAGGACCTGGGTTGCCTGGAGGAATGATGGGGAGTTTGATGGCTGATTTGGAGAAAAATTTGGCCAGCATTAATAAATGGATGACCAAAAATGGTAAAGCCAATTTAAGCCAGGATGATTTATTGATTAAACTTTTTGATGAAGTAAAGTACGTTTGGCCAAAACTTGGATATCCACCCCTGGTAACTCCCTTTAGTCAATATGTAAAAAACATTGCCTTGATGAATGTCATGCAGATGTTGAAGGGTCGTGAACGCTGGAGCATGATAGATGAAAACACCTGGGGTATGATTTTGGGACGTTCCGGTAGTTTGCCTGGTCAAATTGGGCAAGAAATCCAGAAATTGGCGAATGAACAAAGTCGGGAGTTTTTCTATGGGGTACCACAAGACCTTTATCCGGATGAATTGGAATTGTTTGCTGGAAAAATGGAAGAAAAAGGATGGGATTATGGTGAAGATGACGAGGAACTGATGGAATATGCCATGCATCCTCCACAATATGAAGATTACAAATCCGGAAAAGCAAAAGAAAGACATTTGGAAGATTTGGATAAAAGAAGATCTGGACAAAAAACGCAAGTCCCAGTAGTGGCTCCAAAACCCCCGGCTGCTGAGGCAATACCAAATGGTACCTACAACCTACAACCAAAGTCATTAGTCATTGATGTAAATGGTGAAAAGTTCAATGTTTCAGTCAGCTACGATGAGTCTGAAATGAGCAATCTTCCCAATGGAACTTCATCAAATGGTGCTGCTGATGTAAAAGAAATCCTCTCTCCACTTGAAGGAAAATTCTTTTTAACAAAGGACTCCTCTGAAACAGCTATCAAGGTTGGGCAAAAAGTTGAACGGGGTGATACGATTGCTTACATTGAGGCCATGAAAGTTTACAATGCCATTACTGCTGACAAGTCTGGAGAAGTAGTAGAAATCATTGCAAAACATGGCGAAGATGTGGATGAAGATGATGTAATTATTAAATTGAAGTAGCCCCCCTCCATGGAAATCCTTACCAAACTTTACGAAATGACGGCACTTGGAGAATTGGCTAAATCTCCAGGTACTATATTGATGCTTTGTATCTCCTTTGTATTGTTATACTTGGGAATAAAGAAGCGGTTTGAACCATTATTATTGGTACCAATTGCTTTTGGCGTTCTACTTGCCAATTTCCCTGGTGGCAACATGGCAGTTACGCCTTCTTCAGAGGAACAGGATCTGGTACACCTCACCATTTTTGAAATTGCTAAAGAGCATGGCATTATGAACATGCTATATTATGCCTTGATCAAAACCGGTTTACTTCCCCCTCTGATATTTATGGGAGTAGGGGCAATGACTGACTTCGGACCCATGCTTAGAAATTTGCGCCTGGCATTTTTTGGAGCAGCAGCACAAATTGGGATTTTCTCCGTCTTGATATCGGCCGTGTTGATTGGGTTTACTCCACAACAAGCAGGAGCTTTGGGTATCATTGGTGGAGCTGATGGACCTACGGCAATTTATACCTCTATCATTTTAGCCCCAGAATTATTAGGACCAATAGCAATCGCTGCATATTCTTATATGGCTTTAGTGCCTGTAATTATCCCATTTGTTGTAAAATTCACAATGAATAAGGAAGAGCTAAAAATCAATATGAAAGCCCAGGACAAGCTCTATCCCAGTAAAACCAAGATCAAAAATCTTAGAGCTGTTAAAATTATTTTCCCTATTGTTTTGGCTTGCCTGGTTTCCATACTTGTACCCTCAGCAGTGCCACTTGTTGGATTGTTGTTATTTGGAAATTTGGTAAAAGAAATAGGAGCTGATACGGAAAGATTATTTGAAGGAGCCTCCAAAACCATTATGAATACGGCAACGATATTCCTTGGTCTGACCGTAGGAGCCACAATGACGGCAGATACTTTCCTAAATCGGGAGACCTTACTTATCGTCACAGGTGGTTTTCTTGCTTTTGCAATCTCAATAGCAGGTGGGATATTTGCAGTAAAAGCCTATAACTTATTCAATAAAAAGAAAATCAACCCGCTGATTGGAGCAACTGGATTGAGTGCGGTACCTATGGCCTCCAGAGTCGCCAATGAAATTGCATTGAAACATGATCCTAATAATCATTTACTGCAATATGCTATGTCCAGTAATATATCAGGAGTAATTGGTTCGGCTGTAGCTGCAGGTGTACTGATCTCTTTTTTAGGTTAATTTTTTCCCAGAATTAATTATTAGGGTTTTCGAACTATCGTAAAATTGATCAACCCGGCATCAATTTCAGCCTTGCTGAGATGTCCATCCTTGTAATAATAAAAGTTTTCCCTGCCCTTTGGATCCGTTTTTTTATAGACCTGATTCCGGAATAGAGACATTTCATGAAAATCGCCTTCCTTTTCCGAGTATATTGTTTGAACATTTTCTGGTTCAACAAACAAAAGCATTGAAGAACAATAATTAATCTGGTTTTCAATTAGATTTTTTGCTTTTTCTCCTTTATAGAACTGATAATTCCTTCCAATTTGTTCAGTTCTACTTTTTGAATGTGATTTTCCATTTACTGATATATTGGATTTAGCCAAGTGGAGGGCACCTGATTCCATACAGGCAGAAGTTTCAAAGAGAATTAAAAATTCCCAACCAACCTTTATAGTTGTTTTGGTTGTACTAGTATAGGTTAACTTTTTACCGTCTTTAATTTTATATGCCTCCAATTCCCCTACCTCATCTCCTTTATATATAATGGTAAAATTCAATGTTTCCTGTGGAGGTTCAATTTTGGCATTTAAATTCCACAAAAGGCAAATTGCAAAAAAATAGGTCATTCTTTTACTTCAGGTTTAGTTAAAAAAATCCTTGGATGTTCTATATTATGCTAATCTACTATTTTCTTTTTGATTCTATTCTTCTATATTCATCATCCTCTACCCCATCACCATCCCAATCCAGCAAAGCTTGAAACTGAATGTGTTCATTTTTAGTCATTACATGGTATTGGTAAGTAGCATCTGGCTCCATCATCATTAGTGTATCTCCAAAAACAGACCAAAGTCCTTTTTTCGAATCAATCACAGAATCCTGAGTATCATAAAAGTTCATGATATACACATTGTTCTCAGAAAATTTAGTCACTATCGGCTTCATTCCCAGTTTTTCTTCCCATTGTCCCTTTCCTACAATAACTGAATAGCTTGAGTCTGTATTATTAAAACTATTGACATCGACGTGAAAAGAGACGGTTTCCCATTCTCCGATAATGTCTTTTTTTAGATTGAGTTCCGAGATCAATGAATCTGCACTTTCCTTTGCTCTTTCTCTAATCTGCTGTTCAGAATTAGAACAAGCTACCATAAAACTAATGAATAAAATAATTCCAAAAAATAAACGCATGAAAAAGGGATTTTGATCGGCTAAAAATAACCAAACTATTGAGGGCAAAAAAAAAGCCACTGCCAAAAACAGTGACTTTGTATTTAGAAATAGAATTTGCAAAGTAAAATACTATCTTGCTCTTACGCCTCCTGACCCTGCTATTTTTTTGGTGACTTTTGGGCTTCCGACATAAACGACATCTCCACTTCCAGCAATAGTGACGTCCAGGTTATTTGAAGCATTTACCTGACAATCGCCCGAACCAGCAATGCTAATATTGCAGGATGAAGTCCTCAAATCAAAAGCACTGATATCTCCAGCACCACTAATCGCGATATTATTGGATTTTGCCGACCCTGCCAAAGAGATATCTCCAGAGCCACTTATCGAAGTGTTTACATCACCAGCTTCAAAAGACAAATTAATGTCTCCAGAACCAGCTACTGCCAGATTCAAATCACCCAAATCTCTAAAAGTATTTTCTCCCTTGACATCACCAGAACCAGCTACAGCAACTTTTGTTAAATCTGGAATGGTGATCCAAATCTTTAATTCTTCGTGTTTTTTCACTCTTTCTTTAAATTTTATTTTCCATACATCGTCCTTTACATTTCTTTCAATATTATCCAAGATGTTTTTTTGTCCTGATACTTTAATTGACTGACTGGAACCTTGGGTTAGATATACATCTGCATTAACACTCAAAGCTATTCCGTCAAAAGAAGACAAATCCCAGTTTTCAGTAACAGCACTACCTTCCCCTGTGATTCCACTACCCCAGTTTTTCTGAGCACAAGAGGTAGAGACGGTTAAAAAGGAGGTGACAAAAAATAAGACAAGAATTTGTAGATTTTTCATTTCAATTATTGAGTTTTGCGATTAAAAATTTGAAAATCAGTAATTTATCTTCAATTCCTAATCTAGTTTGGATGATTTTGATACCATTTAACAAAAAGACATTTGAGCCTAACCATAGTTGCAAATTAAAAAAAAAGGAAAAATAAAAAGGCGAACCCTCTTACGAAAATTCGCCTTTACTTTTTTTTTTCTTTATAAGCAGATGTTAAGCTCTTCCGGGTTTGGTTTTCCCTCCACCTGAAGCTCCGGATCCACCACGAGATTTACTTTTTGATTTTTTCTTGCCTTTTGTCTGGCTTGCCAATTGAATAGCTTTATGAGCGTTGACAATACCACCAGTCACACTCAAATCACTAAAAGGAACCATCTCCTCAGAACCAGGCTTTTTTACAGAAATATTCTGCTTAACAACTGATTCCATAATCACATTTTTGACTTGTTCTGCTGACAAATCCGGGAAATAACTGCGGATCATTGAAGCGACACCAGCTACCACTGGAGCTGCCATACTTGTTCCATCAAAATGTTCGTATTTATCATCAGGAGTTGTAGAATAGATATCTGTTCCAGGTGAGAATAAATCAACCTGATCTTTTCCATAATTGGAAAAACTTGCTGGTGAATGCTCGCCTCCTTTCCAGGACAAAGCTCCAATTTCTAGCCAATTTTTAGCTTTTTTGGGCTTAAACAGTCTTCTTTTCTGATAATCGTCATTTGGAAAATTATCTGTATCATCATTATTTTGAGAAGAATTACCAGCAGCGTGAATTAAGAGGACATCTTTCTTGCAGGCATATTTTACTGCCTTATCAACTGCGTTTTTATCATAAGAATACCCCTTTCCAAAACTCATGTTGATTACAGAAGCTCCATTGTCTACAGCATATATAATAGCGTTCGCAACATCTTTATCTCTTTCATCGCCATCTGGGACGGTACGAACAGACATGATTCTGGCATTATTTGCAACTCCGTCCATCCCAACACCATTATTTCTTTTTGCAGCGATGATACCAGCAACATGAGTTCCATGTCCAGCATCCGGGCCTTCTACATCATTATTGCCATAATTCTTTTCGTAAGAGTCTCTGTAATTATCTCCCACAATTGGTCGAGGATCAAAATCCGGGTTGTAGTAATATTCTGCCTGAGAAGAAAAATGCTTTACACCTCCTTCTAATTGCTTTTTAAAACCTGGTATGTCTCCTCCCTGTGCCAAAACATTGGTTAATACAGCTGCTGCACGAGACATCATTGGGTCATCCGTTTCAAAATTTTCTAAATCTTCAACTTTGATATCTTCTTTTCCTATTTTTTTTGTAAGTGCATCTACTGCGTCCATTATTCCCTGATACATCATTACATTTCCTTCCATCTCTTCTTTCTTTTCTTTGATGATCTTTTCGAGCTCTTTATACTTTTTGTATTTATTTTTTTCTTTCCTTGATAGATTTGCTTCGTCAACATTTTTAAATTTCTTGCGTAAATCTACATATAGACGAGTCACCTCTAATTGGTCATGATGAACATTTTCTCCATCTTTACCTCCAATAAAATTCCAACCGTGAACATCATCAACGAATCCATTTTTGTCATCATCAATTCCATTTCCAGGAATTTCGTCTTCATTGACCCACATCACATCTTTCAAATCTTCATGGTCTGCATCTACACCAGAATCTATAACGGCAACGATGACAGTTTGACCTTTTTTACCTTTTAATTCTTTGTACATTTTATCTGTGCTAATTCCCATAAAGCCTTCTGCTGCATCTAAATGATGCCAATCATTTGGAGCTTTATCAGCCGACTGCCCAAAGGTTACAAAAGGCAATGTGAAAATTGCCAAAATTACAAGCTGTTTAATTTTCATAATCTCAATTTTGATTTTAGAATTGGCCAAATTTGTGCAAAATTTTTGAAGCCGTGTTCTGTCAAGAAATCATTCTTTTTCTCAAACACCTCCTTCCCAATTATGCATGGCTAAATATCATATTAAAAAAACCCGCCAAAAATAAGACTATTATTTTGGCTACTTATTTTTCACAGAATTATTATTCAATTTTTAGAATATTTTAAGAGTATGTTTAAAAATTTTACGAACTGTGCCAAAGGCATCCCTTCGGGAAAAATCAAAAGCTTATGGTTCTGACAATTAATTGTCGAAAGAATTTATCGGGATAAATGATTAAGGCAATTTGCAGTCAGGTTCATAAGATGTTGGTTTTTAGGAAAGAAAAATTTAAACACACTCTAAGAGTAAATTATCGATTACTAAATGGAAAGCAGCTCAGAATTGTTGTAATCAGGGTGTTAATAATTACAAAAAAAGTGTTTTTGAATTGTTTATAAGGGGTTTTTCTTGCTAATTAATGGGCTTTGTTATCAAGCCTCCTGATTTCATAGTTATTTTCACTGAAATCAGGAGGCTAAGCGCACCAAAATTTTTATTTATTGATAATCATCTTCTCAGAAATAGTTCCCAATTCATTACTCAAAGAATAAACATAAATTCCAGAAGCAAGATGGGTTCCGTCAAATTGAATGGTATTTTCACCTTCTCGGATTTGGACCGCTTCACGGTAAACTTCATTTCCCATCAAATCCATTACCGTAAACTGGAAATCATTGCTGTACAATGCATTGATCTTAACATTTGTCAAGCCATTACTTGGGTTTGGAATACTGGTCATCGAAACCTGAGTCCTCAAAACATCATCTACACCTCCTACCATGCAAGCAGGATTATCGTCAGCTTCCAATCTCAAAATATACTCTCCAGGGGCGATCAAAGGATTTGGAAATGTAATTGGGATACCTGAAGATGCACCTCCAGAATAAACCTGTGTAAATATGGTCAAATTGTAGTCTCCAGGCGTATTGGAAGCGTCGGGTGTACCTTTAATTATTGCACAACCAAAAAAGTTGGAAGGATACACACAATTTGTTGGATTACATTCCAAAGATAATCCAGCAGGCAAACCATCTACTGATTCAACTATTACAGAATCGAGTGACTGTGGAAAACCAGGAACCAATTCAATAGATTCTCCAACGGCAACTGTAAAGACAAATTCAAAATTATGTCCTATACAGGCAGTGTCATTTATACCACCGTCAGGAGCTACCATTGCATCATATGGTGGTGGAAAAACTCCTGTAGTGTCACTATAAACATCATTTGGTTCACAAACTTGACCAAACATTGCAAAGGAGGCAAACAATAAGGAAAGTGTAATTAATTTTTTCATAAACGAATCTGATTTTTACCAAAGACTGTTGGTACAACTTGATTAGGGGTAAGTCCAAACAGTTTTTGGTTGTTAAAATTTAGTTGATTTTTGTTGCTTAATTTTAGGTGCCAACTATTTGGAGTGTTTTTGAAAAAGGTTTCCATATTTTATCAAACACCTAAAATTTAAATCAATGAATTAGCGAAATTAAAAACAAAAAAGGGAATTGTTTGTACAATTCCCTTTGATATTTTGGTAATGAATTTTCAAACAATTTAATTAAAATCTTCGTATTCGAACCTTTCACGAAGTTCATCTATTTGCAGGACAAAAAGCCCTGGCTCTGTAACCCATTGATTATCAATTCCAACAAAAGCCAAATCTTCAGCATTTATCTTAAATTCTACTGTTTTGCTTTCACCAGCTTTCAAAAAAATCTTTTCGAACCCTCGCAATCTTTTTACCGAGGGGGTTATACTTGCCACTTTATCTTCAATAAACAATTGTACAACCTCTTTTCCATCTCGACCTCCTTCATTCGTAACCACTACAGAAATAGTGATTGGTTCTGCATCTGACAATTTTTTGCTGCTCAATTTCAAATCGGAATATTTGAAAGATGTGTAGCTCAAGCCATCTCCAAATTCCCATTGTGGATTAAAGCCATTCCAGGAAAAATCTCGATGATACTCTGAGGACCATTTGTGATCATAAGTCAACAGGTCATTTGAAAACTTTGGATAAGTGAAGCATAATCTTCCACTAGGATTGTAGTCTCCAAAAAGTACATCAGCAATGGCTCGTCCTCCCTCACTACCCGGGAGGTAACTCAACAATACTGCTTTCGCCAATGGTTCCACTTCCCTTACAATTCGTGGTCTTCCTTCCACCAATACCAATACAATGGGAGTACCTGTTCTTGCGACGGCTTTAACCAGATCTATTTGAGGTTTTGGCAACATCATGTCATCCAAATCACCAGGTTTTTCCGTGTATGGCTTTTCTCCCAGGCAGATGACAGCAACCTCTGAATTTTGTGCAGCAGCCATGACTTCTTTCAGGTCAGTTCCTGTACCATAATTGACATTTCCTTTACCAACTTTTATTTCAATTGCTTCCCGGATAGTTTTCTTGTCCAATGTATGCCATTTCAAATCATTGCCCTGCCAGGTCCGGCTCCAGCCACCATTCATAGCCAATATGTCATCTGCATTTGGCCCCGTAACCAACACTTTTGTGCGATTTGAAAGCGGAAGTAGTTGGTCATTTTTCAATAGCGTTTGACTTTCCAACGCTGCCTGGTAGGCGATGGCGATATGTTCTTCACTGCCAAATTTTTCATAATCATCAAACGGGAAAAAAGGATTTTCGAACAATCCCAATTCGTATTTTAGAACTAAAATCCGTTCTACCGCCTCATCTATTCTATTCATTGAAACCTCGCCTTCTTCAACTAATTCCTTTAAATAAATGGGAAATCTGGTATCCATAGGTACCATTGCCATATCAATTCCTGCATTGATAGCCATTTTGATGGCTTCTTTAAAGTCTCTGGCAACATGATGTCTGGAAACCAGGTATCCAATATCTTCCCAATCTGTTACCGCCAAACCTTCAAAACCCAATTGATCTCTCAACAAGTCTTTTAAAATTGCAGGATTACAATGAACAGGTATGCCATTTATTTCTCCTGAATTGATCATTACTGTTTTGGCTCCTGCATCCACTGCCGCTTTAAAGGTTGGGACATAATATTCCTGTAATTGCCGCTCGGGAATATAGGCAGGCGTTCTATCTTTTCCAGAATAGGGATTTGAGTATCCCAGAAAGTGTTTCATGCAGGAAGCTACCTGATATGGATTGCCAATATCTTCTCCCTGAAAGCCTTCGACCAAAGCCACACCCATCTTTGAAGCCAGGTGGACATCTTCTCCAAAGGTCTCCCAAAACCTGGGCCATCTGGAATCTCTTCCCATATCGAGGACAGGTGAGAAAGTCCAGGGTATGCCAGAGGCTCTGGTTTCATATGCGGATATTTGTGCTTTTTGTTTAACCAGTTCTATATTCCAGGTGGCTGCCAACCCAATTTGTTGTGGAAAAAGGGTAGATCCAGATGTATAATTTGCTCCGTGTATTGCATCAATACCATACAAAACCGGAATGCCAGATGGTTTTTCATTGGTTGCGATTTCTTGTATGGTAGAAAGAATTTCTTCCCAATGATCGCGGCTATAAGCATGCCCTCCCACGTTTAGAATGGATCCAACTCGTAAATCGACGAGAACTTTTTGAAGTTTTTCATCCACTAAACGGTGAGGTTCTGCCAAATTATAGGGGTTTCCTTCCGAAAGAACATCAATGGATAATTGAGTCATCTCTCCACACTTGTCCTCAAGGGTCATTTTGGCCATTAATTCCCCTACTTTCTTTTTGATTGCCATTCGATCTGTTCCCGAGTTACTCGATTGAGCACTACCCTCAGTACAATTTTGTAAAAAACTTGTAAAAAATAGCAAAAGGATTGCTAACAGAAGAGAATTACATCGCTTCATACCTATTGGTTTAATTTTATGATAATTGTCTGAATTTCAATTAGTAACACTTACAAACATCTACTGTTGAAAAACTCGGATGTAGTCAACAATCATTTGCTGAGGGAATTGTGTACTGGCATCGGGTGAACCTGGCCAATTACCTCCAACGGCAATGTTCATGATGAAGAAAAATTCATGGTTAAATGGGTAAGGTTGCCCTTGCATGTCATTCGGCGTAATTGTAAAATAATGGACATCATCCACAAAAAACTGTATTTTATTTAATTCCCAAATGATACTAAATACATGAAATTTCTCTGAATATTTTTCCCCACCACTTAATGCTTTTGAAGATCCTTTTTGTCGGTGGTTTGCAACGTCGATTCCCCAATGAACAGTTCCATGCACGATGTTTGGTTGATGACCAACCAATTCCATAATATCAATTTCTCCACAAGAAGGCCATCCATCTGTCCCAAAATTGTCTCCCAACATCCATAGTGCTGGCCAAACCCCTTGCCCCTCTGGAAGCTTTGCTCGAATATCAACTCGGCCAAATGCAAATTCAAATTTACCTTCAGTTACCATCCTTGCTGAAGAATAATTACTACCATTAGAATTTTCTTTTATTGCCTCAATGATGAGCTTGCCATCAGTGATATAGGAATTGTCTGAACTGGCTGTGTAATTCTGCAATTCATTATTTCCCCAACCGTGATTTCCCAATCGGTGGGTCCAGTTGTCCATATTGATATTTGGTCCATCAAATTCTTCGGCCCAAATTTTTGTCCAGCCACCATATTCTTCTGGCGTGATATAACCATCATCCGGAATTACCACAAAAGTATCATCGTTTCTAATGGAGCCGGTAGCAGATTCAGTGGCAATAGTTGCATTCACAGGGTTTGATAATTTCATAGTAAATGCTTCGTCTTGTTCTTTCAATGTATCTGTGACAATATTAACTTCTATAGTTTGATCCTGAGTGTTTGGCGCAAAAATCAATGTTCCTGAAACTGCATCAAAATCTTCGCCTTCAAGGGCAGTAAATCCCTCTGTTTCAAAATCTACTCTAACTTCTTTATCTGAAGGAATAGAAAGATGAACAGGAAATTCAAATTTAGTAGCGTCATCTCCTTCAAATTTTGAAACCCCATTCATTGAAATGGTTGGCAGTATTGGGTCATCTCCACCACCTTCATTTCCTCCACAAGAAGCTGAGAGTAGTACTATAATTAAAGCACAAAAAGTCAAAAAGAGTCGATTCATTATTGATGTATTTTTTACTGATAAACTCTAACATAATCCACTTCCATTCTTTGGGGAAAAACGGATTTATCAATCCCATGTTTTCCTCCCCAATAACCACCTACCGTGACATTCATGATTAAATGAAATTTTTGGTCAAATGGCCAGGAAGCGAACCCTTTTTTATTATTTTCAAATGTAAAATAATGTTGATCATCCACATACCACTTTATCGAATTTTCATCCCAATCTATAGAGTAGGTGTGAAAATCATTTTCAACCTCCGGGTTATAGATATTGCCACCTACTTGCGTACCAATCATCCCATTAAAAGCCTTGGTATGTACAGTTCCAAAGATGGTATCCGGATGATAACCAACATGTTCCATGATATCAATTTCTCCACTATTTGGCCATCCTTTGTATTTATCTTCTGTGGATAGCATCCAAATGGCAGGCCAAATACCTCTGCCTGATGGCAATTTTGCCCTAATTTCAATTCGTCCATATTGCCAATCTCCCTTTCCCCTACTCACCAATCTTGCAGAGGAATACTTAGCCCCTTCCATTTTCTCTTGTATTGCCTCAATTATCAAAGACCCCCTTGTTACTCTGGCATTGTCAAGGTCTTTTTCAGTGTAATATTGAGATTCATTATTTCCCCAACCACACCCACAAGGCAAATTGCACCCGTTACCAACATCATAACTCCACTTTGAGGGATCGGGCAGTCCACTATAATTAAATTCATCTGACCATACCAATTGTCTTTCTTCCTCCGGTGGACAGGTTGACAACAAAAAACTGACTGAGAACAAACTCAAGATAGTTTTTAATTTGTCTAAGTATTTCATGGATCAAAGTTGTTTTAATAGGTTAGGCTATATAATCTATGCTCCTACTTTGGGGCGATTAATTTGAATCGCCAAAATCCAGCCCCCATATCAATTTGCAACTCAAAAAAGTATCTGTTTGCCTGCTCTTCATAATTGATCACATCATAAACAATAGAACTCTGAGGGGTAGTAACTTCTGCACCATTTGCTGCTTTTGGAAGTCCAATAAAGGCACCTACCCCATTTACTGCCAATTGGGTAGGATTTCCAGGAATTACTGAAAAAGCATGCGTACCGGATCCCCAACCTTCCTGACCAGGATTCAATTGAGAATCCAAAATACACTCAAAGTTATAGCCCATGTAATCTTCTGCCCATAAGTCTCCTTTTGTATCATAAATCATAATTCCATCAGGGCTAAATATCCATTCATCGTTAAACGCACAGGGTCGTTGATCAACATCTGACTGGTTATTTTCCCACCAGGTAGCCGAGCCATCATGGGGTCCAACCCAATAGGCTCCAGGCTCTGGAAGCATAAACCATCCTCTGGAATCACAATTCGTCAAAAACTCCATGAATGGGTCTACCAAACAAGCATCAGGATCATCCTCAGGAACATTCAAAACTTTTGAAGCTTCTGCAAACCCCCCATCATTAAATGCCAACAAATTAATCGTGTAATCTCCCTTTTGACCATAATAAGCCTCTATTTCATCTCCTTCAGCCGTCGTACCATTCCCCAGATCCCATTTGTGAATGAAAGTACCTGATGTCGTATTTTTCAAAATAAAATAGTTGGGATGGTCGGTAGAAATAATGTCAAAAGTGATATTTGTTGGGGGAGTCCCAAGAGCTATTTTATCATCTTCCTGAGGATTACATGCAGTTAAAACCAAAATTAATAATACAAATAATATATTTTTCATTTTCGTTGTGTTGTTGTATCATATTAGAATATGTGAGTATATAATTAACATACTCACATATTCATCTTTTCATAATTAATAACCAGGATTTTGAACCAATTGCCCCTCAGTCAAATCAATTTCTCTTTGAGGAATGGGTAACAGTTCATGAACTCCGGTAACAAAACCAGGTAAAGTGGCCGCAGCCTGACCTGTCCTTACCAAATCCCAAAAACGATGCCCTTCAGTTGCTAACTCTAATCTTCTTTCTCTATAAATAGCATCCAGCAGGTTTTGACCAGTTAATGAACCTGGATAAGGTTGCAAACTCACTCTTTGACGAACCTGATTTACATATTGGCGAGCTTTTCCTTCATCTCCTCCACCTCTGGTCATTGCTTCTGCAGCCATTAACAATACGTCAGCCAAACGGATAATACGCTCATTATCTGCCCATTCCAATGGCACCACACCATCATCCGCCTTGTAGGCCTCAAGAGGAGCATATTTTTTAATAAAGTAATCTGTGTTTTGATAGCCAACTGTATAGGCAGCACCAGCTTGTTGTTGTAGTGCATTGCCGTCTATAATGGTATGTTCCATTCTGGGATCTCCTGTCATAAAATCAACCAATTCCGGCGTAACAGGACAAAAGCTCCAACCTGGTGCATATTCAGGGCCGACATAATCTCTCATTCCATAAAACTGAACGAGGTAATTTCCTTCTGTAGCATTGTTATCTGGGCCAGATGCAAAACAACATCCCCAATCACCAGGTTTGTTGTCAGAATGTTGAATCTCAAATATGGATTCTGAACTCCACTCATTTTCGCGTTTGAAAATATCTTCAAAATTAGGCATCAATGAATAATTACCAGAATTGATAACATTCTCGAAAAGGTTGGCTGCTTCCAACATCCGGGAATTATCATTTTGAAATAATATCACTTTTCCCCAAAGGGCCGAAACGGCACCCTGAGTTATTCTACCAATTTCATCTGGTGGTACTGTTTCAGGCAGTTCGAATGTGCTTTGTGCATCTCTTAAGTCATTCTCAATCAGGTCATAAACCTCCGCCGGGCTAGCTTGCGTAATATTACTCAAATCATCAAAACTAACCTGGCGGTCGTACAATGGAACATTGCCAAACAAACGAACCAAATCAAAATAGAACCAGGCTCTCAAAAACTTGGCTTCAGCCATGGCTCGATTTTTAAAGGTTTGACTTACATCAGAAGGAGCCTCGTTCAATTTATCCATAATTAAATTGGCTCTTCTTATGCCAGCGAAGTTTTTATTCCAGAGGCCTTCTTGTGGACCAAGAAAGGGATCCAAAGTAAATTCATCCATTGCGACCCAGGAGGGTTGATCAGAAGCATCACTGCCTCCAGCAAAGCAATCATCTGATGCTGCATTCAACAAACCCTGTTGCATAGTCCAGCCATTGGTTCCATGCCAGCCCAAAACATCATATACAGCCACCAGACCTTCGAATAATTGGTCTTCAGTTTGATAAAAATTTTGAGTTAACTCACTTCCGTTTACCTCAATGTTTAAATAGTCTTCACTACATGAAGTGGTGGAAATCAATATCAAGACCGGAACAAAATATTTGTGAAAGTTTATTTTTTTCATAGAATCATTATCTAATATTAAATTACGAGTATGTTTAAATTTTTGCCATTATGTCAATATCAAAAAGTGATATTTGTCCCTATCAAATAAAATCTGGCTTGGGGATATATACCTCTATCGACACCATTGCCTGCTCCAATTTCAGGATCAAATCCCTTATACTTTGTTAAGGTAAATAAATTATTTCCAGAGACATAAAATCTGGCTTTTTCCACATTAATCTTTGATAATAAATTGGAGGGTAAATTGTATCCAATTTGCAAAGTTTTAATTCGGAAAAAAGCACCGTCCTGTACATGGAAATCAGAGCTTGAATTGAAATTGCCATTTGGATCATCCAAAACCAACCTCGGATAATCATTTGAGGTATTTGGACCAGTCCATCGTCCCAATGCACTTGCTTCATAGTTCGCAAATGGTAAATCAAACCTCCTGGTTACATTGTAAATTTGATTGCCAAATATCCCTTGCCCAAAAATGGATAAGTCAAAACCTTTGTAGCTTGCATTGATATTGAAACCATAAGTCCAATCTGGAGTTGGATCTCCAATAAATGTTCTATCATCCAGGTCAATGATTCCATCATTATTGATATCTACAAATCGCAAATCGCCTGGCGAGGCATTGGGTTGTATCAAGTTCCCATCTCCATTGACATAATTATTAACTTCATCCTGAGTTTGGAAAATGCCATCCGTTTTGTAGCCAAAGAAGTATCCAATAGGCAATCCAACTGTCGTTCTGGTAATCTCAAGCCCCTGTGGTCCAAATCGTTGACCAGGAATAAATTCATTTTCGTTGGTTAAGAATTTAATCTCATTTTCCACATAAGAAATATTGCCATCAATTTCTATTCTAAAATCACCAATCTTGTTGTCATATCCGACTTCAAATTCAAAACCCTTATTCTCCAATTCCGCAATATTTCCAGTTGGAGAGCCTACGCCAAATAGACCCGGTGCCTCAACTGGCCGCAACATATCATTCGTTGGTTTGTCAAAATAATCAAATGTCAATGAAAAATGACGGAACAGCCTGGCATCAAAACCAATATTCCATTGCGTTGTTTCTTCCCACTTCAAATCCGGGTTTTCTGCCGCATTTGGCGCTACACCATTTACCAGGGCATCTCCCGTTCCAAATGTATAAGTTCTCCCTCCACTAACAGTTGCGAGGAACAAATTGTCACCAATCCTGTCATTACCGGCGATCCCCCAGGAGCCTCTTATCTTCAGGAATTTAACCATTCCATTGCTTGGGAAAAAATCTTCCTGAGTCAAGACCCAACCTGCTGAAACAGATGGGAAATATCCAAATCGGTTATTTTTTCCAAATTTAGACGAACCATCTCTTCTCACAATTACTGAAAAAAGGTATTTCTCCGCAAAATTGTAGTTAATTCTTCCAAAAATAGAAGCCGTTTTTTGTTCATACTCAAAACCAAAAAATGCCTGCAATGCGGGATCATTTGGCCACAGCAGGGAAGCATCATCAATATTATCTACAGGAATGTCCTGGATAATCCCAGTTTGTCCCTGTCCAGAATTTTTCTCAGCAGAAGTACCGATTACTGTTGATATATTGTGATCGCCAAATGATTTTTCATAAGTAACTGTATTTTCAAAAATCCAATACAATCCTCTGTTTTGACCACGACTGTAGGAAGTAATATCCGCAAAGTTAGTTGCGTTCAGGTAGTGAACAGGTGTAAAACCTTCTCCACCCCAAAAAGCTAAATCTCCACCTATACTTGATCTATATTTCAATCCAGGGAGCAATTCAACTTCAGC
The DNA here is from genome assembly GCA_041941305.1 of Saprospiraceae bacterium. Lineage (GTDB taxonomy): Bacteria > Bacteroidota > Bacteroidia > Chitinophagales > Saprospiraceae > JANSWP01. Next base: position 6,620 of record JBGTQJ010000036.1, on the reverse strand, counting down.
AAAAATATTTCCTACTATTTTATCAGCCCATCCAAAACCTTGCTGCACCTCTAAAGCAGCAACTGGATTCAATACCTCGGAAGTTACGATTGTGGAAATACCAAAAATTCCGTTTTCATCGCGTACAACTGGAAAATTGGCAAAAACATTTGATGCCAAAACATCCGGATCGGTCTCATAAAGTGGGGTAATTGGGTCAATATTTATGGCCCGACTCAGAGGAGAACCAAATTCTGAGTTTTCTGAAATGGATATTCCATTGGTTCGAGTATAGCCCAGGTTCATTCCAAAATTTAACCGCTTACCTATTTTTTGAGTTGTATTTAATCTTGCAGAAAATCGCTTGTACCTTGAATCAATATCTGATACAATTCCTTCCTGATCATAATAACTAAAAGAAGCAAAATAGGAGGATCTTTCAGTGGCAGCAGAAATGCTCAATTCGTGATTTTGAATTGGCGCATCTTCCTGGAAGACCGCATCCTGCCAATCAGTTCCCTCGCCTAGAGAGGCTGGGTCGGGAAATAAAATCTCTTGCCCTGCAGCTGCAGATGCCTCGTTTAATAGGGTTGCATACTCAGTAGCATTCAAAACCGAAAGCTTGCGCCAGGGGTTTTGAACACCATAATAACCACTATAATTAACCCGAGCTTTTCCTTGTTTTCCTTTTTTTGTGGTAACCAATATTACTCCATTGGCAGATCTCGCTCCATAAATACTGGCAGAAGCATCCTTAAGGACTTCAATAGATTCAATATCTCCTTGAGCCAAATAATCAATCCCCCCATTAATGACGACACCATCAACAACATAAAGTGGATTGGAATCTCCAATGGTAGTTGTTCCTCTAATTCGAACGACAGCTCCCGCTCCTGGTTGCCCCGAATTGGTTGTGACACGAACCCCGGAGGTTCTTCCCTGTAAAGATTGTTCAATACGAGCCAGAGGCATATCTTCCAAATCATCTGCTTTGACTTTGGAAATAGCTCCCGTAACCACAGATTTTTTTTGAGTACCATATCCTACTACCACTACTTCTTCCAAATCTGCGATAGAAGTTTCAAGTGCCACATTGAGTTCGGATTGTCCCCCAACTGGTTGTTCAAGGGTTTCATAACCGACGTAGGAAAAAACCAATACAGCATCTCTATCAGACACATTCAATTCGTAGGCTCCATCTATGTCTGTAATTGCTCCATCAGCTTTTCCTTTGACACCAACGGTCACTCCAATTAATGGAGAATTGTCCAAAGCATCTGTAACAATCCCTGAAACCTTTGTTTGTCCAAACAAACTGGTTCCAATTAAGAAACAGAACATTATGAGCAAATTAATTTTTAAAAATCTCATTTTATTAAAATAAAAAAATGTGAACGGTTTTTGTAAACCTCCCACATCCTGTTGGTTCTATTGTTTTACAAATTTTTTCGTCGCTATTTTATTGCCTGCCTGTACATATACATTGTATAGTCCATTTGCCAAATTTCCAGCATCAATCCAAAATTCCTTAGTATAAGATTCAACTTTTGCCTCAGAAATTAAGACTCCAGTTGCATTATAAACCCTTACCCTTTTTTCATCAGCTAAATCATTCTTGAAGGTAATGATTGAATAGTTGTTTACCAAGGAGGGTCTTAATTCAAATAGGTTATTATCTATTTCCAAATCAATTGTAGAAGTCACACAAGCGTTACAGGTGTTCCATAAGAAACAAACCGACGTCGTTTCTGATACATTAAGCGCCCGATTCACAAAATCTCCAGAAGGATCTGTAATTGTACAAGGATCTCCATCTGCAAAAATCTCATCTGCCATCCAGCCATCTAACTGAAATTTATATTCATAATCGCCTGGCAATAGTTGAATCGTTGTTTCCCAAACGCCATCTGAATCTCCATCCTCCATCGGATTCGCATCTGCTGACCAACTATTAAAGTTTCCACTTAAAAATACGGTGTTAAAAGGATCAGCATAACCTGTCATATCAACCTGGAAGGTTACATCAACAGGAGCACCTCCTCCTCCACAATCGGTATGGTCGGTACACATTGCAAAACAGGTGTTTATTTCCGTGTCTTCCATAATAGGTCCCATCATCCTGTCATTAAAATTATCGGGATGTGCACAAGATTGACCGGAAATATCCTCTTTGCAGCCCCAGTCTCCACATGCCCCATTGGTAAATGTATAAAAGGAAGTAAATCCCATTTCCCTTTCAAGTGAAATAGAATACACACCATCACCATCTGGATCTGTCATTGCATTATCTCCGGGGTTCCCAAAGTTGCCTCCACCAGCTATATAAAAACCACTGGGGTCAACCAGGATATGAGAAGTTCCAACATTAATATTGATTCGCACGCCTTGTCCACATTCATAGCAACTTCCATAACAAACAGTTCCTAAATCTGCATCTCCGGAAACTACCAAATTTCGATTTACAAAACCTCCAGTATTGATAATACATGTTTCTCCACCTGTAAATTCTTCCTGGGCAGTCCAAGCATCTAATTGAAACTTATACTCATGTACGCCAACAGGGATGTCAGCAACAGTGCCTGTATATATTCCGTCACCATCTGCGTCTTCCAAAGGGTTGGCATCTTCTGACCAATCGTTGAAAGTACCACTTACATAAACTGTATTAAATGGATCTGAAAAACCATTCATATCAACTGAAAAAGTGATATCTCCTTCTGAAGCCCCCATACCTTGTGTGATTACATTATCAAAATAATACGTAGCACCAGTACCGGCTGATCCAAAATCAAAGAATATGACCAGCGTTCCATAAATATGACCCGATGCTGGCTGGAAAGGATCCTCAATGGAAACTTCCGAAGCATCAGCACAAATTTGTACCCAGGTATTCGCTTCATTTACATCTTTAGTTACAATCCAGTTTGCGCCTCCCGTTGTAGAGTTTTCCAATTTTAAACCTACATTTCCAGTTACTGGAGACCAAACATCAACACATAATTGAGTACTTGTTACAAAATCATAAGCTGTTGCCTGAGCAGGATTTGGAAATGCTCCAGCCCAGGTTTCGGCACCATCCGGTTTTTCGTGCATCATTACATTGGCACTTGTATTGATGCCACTTGCGTCGGGATTGGCAATCGGCGATACGGCTGTACCATCTAGGACGCTACCAAAGTATTGGTAATCTGTACTTGTAGTAGGGGATTCAAAATCTAATATTATAGTTTGTGAAATTGTAAGAGTAGAGACCAGGAGAAAAATAAAAAGTAGAAGGTTTTTCATATATCAAAGTTTAAGTTGGTGAATGAATAGTTTAATATTTATCTATTTTTACCTTACACAAAAGAAAAATTGGACTACAACAAATAAATTATCTTTTATTTTGAATTATTAATAGCAAAATTATTTAAGTCTCTGAAAAATAAAGGATAAATTAATACAGTAATACTACTATTAGCACAATTTAAATACTTCATCAATTCGACATTGACACAAAAATGACTACTTCAAAAATTCGAAACTCCAAATAATTTTGACAATTTTGTGTGAATCAATATATTCAGTAAGCATGGGTACAAAGGGCTTTTTATTACTTCTGGCTTTAAACTATTCTTCCGTTTTTTTGATTGCACAAAGCCCAAACTTAGGCATTCTTCCTATTAAAAATTTTACAAAATCGGAATACAAGGCAGGAACCCAAAATTGGGACATCACACAGGACAAAGATGGCCTAATGTATTTTGCAAATAACGCTGGCTTACTTCAATTTGATGGTACACACTGGAAATTGTATCCCATAGTTAATAAAACCATAGTAAGGTCTGTCTCTATTGCCATGGATAGAAAGATATATGTGGGTGGGCAGGGAGAATTTGGTTATTTTTCAAAAAATCCAATAGGGGAACTTACCTATACTTCCCTCAAACATTTGGTACCTGAAAAACATCAGTCCTTCTCTGATATTTGGGATATCCATTTTTCTGATCAGGGAATATTTTTTAGATCTCACGAAGCAGTTTTTAAGTTATTTGGAAATGATTTACAGGTCTTTAACCTTGAAGAGACCATCCATTTCATGGGCAGTCTTAATGGAGCAATCATTATCCAGGTTGGAAACTCCAAATTTAAATCTTTTCATAACGGGACTTTTCAGGATAAGTTCCAGATAGATAATTTACAAAGTCCTGTTACAAGTATTTTAGAAGGACCAGGTGAGACTGCTTTCATTACTACATTAAAGAATGGTATTTTTAAAATAGATGGTGAAACCATTTCCAAACAGATAACAGGCTTAGAAGCGTTTTTTAATATAAACACGATTTATTCTGCTACTACAATGCCCAATCAAAATTATGCGATTGGCACTACCCCCGGGGGATTAATGATTTTTGATAGAGATTGGAAAATAATTCGCCACATTAAAAAGGACAAAGGAATCCAAAACAATAATGTATTGAGTATATTTTCTGATGCAGCACAAAACCTATGGCTTGGATTAGATACAGGATTGGATTACCTGGAGACAGATTCTCCCTTTTCCAGAATTTACCCGGATGGCGAGAATGAGGGAACTGCTTACGATGTAGTCATTCATAGTGACAAAATCTACTTTGGAACCAATACTGGTGTTTTTATTGCCGATTGGAAAGCATATTATAATCCTCTGGAAGCAAATCATTTTGATATGGTCCGAAATTCAAGCGGTCAGATATGGAGCCTTTATTCCACAAACGATCATCTTCTTATTGGACAACATGAAGGTTCCTTTCAGGTTAAAAATGGTTATGCTCAAAAACTGGAAGATAAGAGTACCTGGCTTTATCTGCCATTAGAGGAGGATTTTTTAATTGCTGGAAACTACGATGGTCTTTCTCTTTTTCAGCTACAAAATGGTCAATATCAATTTTCAGGGAATTTTCAGGGATTGAATGAATCTTCCCGAATTATGGTAAAAGGAAGCAATAATAACTATTGGATGTCCCATCCCTACCGGGGCGTTTTTAAAATTCGTCCTGACAGAAATAAGATGATGGCTTATTTTCAGTTTTATGATTCTAATTTTGGCTTGCCCAGTGACCAGGCAAATTATGTTTATAAAATAAAGGATAAGGTAGTATTTGCAGGTGAAACAGGTGTTTATGAGTATTTGGAAGAGCAGGATAGTTTTATAATTTATAAACCTTTAAATGGTTTTTTTCCCCCGAATGAAAGAATAAAAGCGCTACAAGAAGATAAAGATGGAAACATTTGGTTTGCTGCAGGCAGTGATGTTGGAATATTAAAAATCACAGATGAGGGTTTAGTACGTCAAATCGAAAAAACGATATTTCCCGGACTGGCAAATGAATTAGTTGAAGGCTTTGAGTTGATTTATCCATTTGATGAACACAACGTATTTTTTGGTACAGAGAAGGGATTTATTCATTTAGATCTAAATAAATATTACCATGTCGATAATGAAATAAAGGTTATCATTTCGGAAGTAAAATTGAGTAATGAAGACAGTTTGATAAGGTCTTTTGTCACCAACGAAGTCGATTGGAAGAAAAATGAATTGACGCTTAGCCATAAACAAAATAACCTCCTTTTCAAATTTTCAGCAATGGTATTTGGTCAAAACCAAAAAATCCGATATCAAACTTTTTTGGAAGGTTTTGAAGATAAGTGGTCAACATGGAACGAAAAATCAAACATTAATTACACCAACATCCCTCCAGGTGAATACGTTTTTCACATTAAAGGGAAAAATAGTTTTGGGATACAATCTTCGGAAGTCCGTTTTGGTTTTAAAATTCTACCGCCCTGGTACGCGACACATTTGGCTTATTCCCTTTTTGCCATTTTAATGCTGGGTTCAATCGTTGGTTTTTCATATTTTCAACAATACAAATTCAAAAACGAAAAAGCGGCACTTCAATCCGTTCATGAAGAAAAAGAGGCCATTCATCAAGAGATGGCTATACAGTCAGAACAAGAGATTACCAGACTGAGGAATGAACGATTAGAAGCTGAAAATCAGCACAAAACACAGGAATTGGCTTCTACGACTATGCACCTTTTGCAAAAGAAGGAAATGCTTTCCAAGATAAAGCGAGAATTAGAAAAAGTAATGTCAGGGCAAAAAGAAGCCCTTCAAATAAGGTCTGGGATTCGGCGCATCATCAATTTATTGAGCCAGGATGAAGTATTGGATGAGGATTGGTCCAATTTTGAACGCAATTTTGATCAGGTCCACAGCAACTTTTTGCATAAATTAAGAGAGCAATATCCCCAATTAAGTCCTAATGATTATAAGCTTTGTGCTTACCTCAGAATGAACCTTTCAACGAAAGAAATTGCGCCATTGATGAATATTTCAATCAGAGGCGTTGAAGCAAGCAGGTACAGGCTTCGGAAAAAATTACAGATCGGAAACGATGTCAATTTGGTAGATTTTATGCTGAACATAAAATAGTTCAGGGCATATTCAAATTATGATATTTTTTTATCTAACTTTATGTCCTCGAATTCCCGTCAATAGGTTAATTAACTCAAGTTGTGAACAATAGCCTCGCCGCCCTATCAGGCGGCTCGGGAGGGGTTTAAGGGCAGGGCTGTTAAGTTCTATGCTAATAAAGTTAAAAGTCAAAATGATAAAT
>JBGTQJ010000035.1:77498-99719 GCA_041941305.1 Saprospiraceae bacterium | reverse complement strand
AGACTGGCGATTTTACCAGTCATATAGTTTTTTCGCTAATAGCGAGAATTGCTGTTCTAAAACGAATATCACTTCTTTTTACTCAGTTCCTTTTCCAACCTTTTTATATTCCCTTTAAACCAATCCAAAGCCTGATGGTTCGTTTTTTCTCCCTACTCCAAAGCCTTTCGATAATTTTTCAATGCACCCTCCATATCACCCCGTTTTTCTAAAACATCTCCGTAACTATCCTAAACATTTGCCGACTTCGGATACTTTTCTACATTCCATTTCAAAATGTCGTAAGCGGTAAATGAACCCAAAGCATAAAAGTCTCTCCAATGATTTCAGATTGGAAGGCGTGCTTTTCACCAATAGTAATAGGTTCTTGTGCCTCAATATGGAAAGTCAATGCAGTTAAGAATAGGCAACTAAAAATGAGTCGGGTTCTGGTTTTCATTTGTTTATTGTTTTTATAAGAGACAAGATGCAAGAAACAAGAGACAAGAGGAAAGAAAAAAAATCTTAGTTCTTGCCTCTTGCTTCTTGTCTCTCACTACAAATGGACATGAAAAATAGCAAATCAGATGCATTTGGTTTACTTTTGAATATTCAAAATTCGAATTACAGTTAATGCTAATCACAACGATCATAATTTCCCTAATGCTTTCTGCTCTTTTTTCAGGTACGGAGATCGCCTTCATTTCCGCCAGTAAGCTGGTGGTTGAGTTAAAGAAGAAAAAAGGCGCTCGCAGAGGAAGAATTCTGGGTTCTTTTTTTGACAAACCATCCGAGTTTTTGGGGACCATGCTGGTTGGTAACAACATTGCATTGGTCATTTTTTCGATATTGATGACCAAGTTGATGGAACCCTGGTTGGTAGGGTATTCCAGCTTGTTTGTGCTGATGGCCGAAACTGTGGTTGTGACGGTAGTGGTTTTATGTTTTGGTGAATTCTTACCCAAAACGCTATTCAGGTTGTACGCCGATGAAATATTGTATTTCCTGGCCTTTCCACTCAGAATTATCAAATTTCTCCTGGCAATACCTTCAAAATTGATGACGAGGTTGTCCGCTTTCTTCCTGAAACTGATCACCAAAGGAAAAATTGAACAAACTGAAGATGCATTTACGAGATTGGATCTGGAAAATTTCATTCGAAGTAGTCGAACAGATTCTGAAGATGATATTGATACAGAGTTATTTGAAAAAGCTTTGCACTTGAGAGAAGTAAAAGTTAAGGAATGTATGGTCCCAAGACCAGAGATTGAGAGTATTGAAGACACTGGGAGTATTGATGAATTGATTCAGGTTTTCAAAGAAACCAATCATTCCAGGATAATTGTATACCAGGACGATATTGACAATGTGCTGGGTTATGTGCACCATCAGCAAATGCTGGAGCAACCAAATTCCATTAAAAAACTCATTCTGGAAATGCCATATGTGCCGGAAGCAATGAGGGTAAGGAACTTATTAAATTACTTCATCAAAAACAAAATCAATATCGCTTGTGTGGTCGATGAATTTGGGGGTACAGCAGGCATCATTACTCTCGAAGATATTCTGGAAGAAATTTTTGGAGAGATTATAGACGAACACGACCAGGAAGAACACATCGAACAGCAAATATCTGAGACCGAATTTATTTTCTCGGGCAGATTGGAGCTAGATTACCTAAACGAAAAATATCCCACCTTTAACTTTCCCGAAGATCACGATTACCATACCCTTTCCGGCTACCTGGTCATGACCACCGAAACTATTCCCGAACAAGGAGTCGAGATTGAACTAGGTGGCTGCCGATTTATTTTAGAATTGGTGAGTGATACTAAAATAGAGACCATTCGGGTGATTAAGCTTCCGGAGGAAGAGGATTGATTTAATTATTTGCATTTGTTGTTATTTAAAAGTAACTTTGTATTTCAAAGTACTTTTTAAATTCATAAGTCATGCTTAATAACACCTCTTACACAACAGGGCTCGTCTTGTATGCCTTTTCAGCTTTTGTTTTTTGTGGAACAATAGATGGGCTAACAGACAACTCTGCTTTTTTCACAGAATCATTCTTCTTATGCTACTTTAGTTTTATTGCTTATCTCATTGTAGTATTTGTAACCAACAAAAGGAGGCATAGCAAATTCTTCGCATTTAAATCTCTCTCCAACAATATTCTTTTGTTGTTGTTGGCGAATATTAGTGCTTTCGCTTTAAATCGAGAGATCGCCATTTTTCAAATTTCGACCAATTGGTTGGCGATATTTTTTGGTTTGTTAAACGCAGGATTGCTGTGGTTTAGCTGGCAAAAAGATTACCGGGCCAAGCCTTTAAACTTTATTCTTGTTAGCCTTTTTACTTCCGGAGCACTATTGGGGCTTTATGGCGTTTTTTACGTCCTGCCATTTACTTTTCAAAGCATTCTGTTATGTTGGTTTTTTGGCTTTACATTGCATACGCTGGTGCCGTTGTTCTGGACATTGCTATTGGGAAAGATTGTATTTAAGTTTTTAAAAGTCAATCCATTATTCAAGTATTCTATAATTGTTGGTGTGGCTTTTCCGATCATTTTGGCGATTGGCTTTACCGCAAAATGGAATGCTATTAATTATCAAATCAAGCAGGTGTATGAAGCATCTCAAGTTCCTTTAAAAGATAAAGAGCTGCCTCAATGGGTCGCTTTAAGCAGGCATTTAGAAAAGGGAATGATGACAGAGAAAATTCTAAAAAGCCGAATTGTTTATGAGGTGGCAGATGTAAGTGGTGACTGGTTTTGGTCGGGAGGTGGAGGGGGGATGTTAAATGAAGTAAGAAAGCATGACCCCTTTGTTGTTATTGCCTCTTTCTTTTCCCATCCATTAAATATGGAAAGATCAGAAAAAATAAAATTGCTCCAATCAATTTTTAATCAACGCCATCAAACAGAGCGAAAGCTTTGGTCAGGAGAAGACCTCATTACAAAAAACATTCTTACCAATGTCCAATTATTTCCGGAGTACAGAATGGCTTATACAGAGAAAACCATTGACATCGAAAATGAATCAGAACATAGGTGGAGAAGAAGAAATCAGGAAGCACTGTATTCTTTTTATTTGCCGGAAGGAAGTGTCGTGACTTCTGCCTCACTTTGGGTTGAAGGAATTGAACGTCCATCTTTTCTTACAACAAAAGGCAAGGCAGACAGTGCTTATACCACAATCGTTGGAAGAGAGATGAGAGACCCTTTATTGATTCATTGGCAAGAAGGAAGCAAAGTAACTGTGCGCGTTTTTCCAGTATCCTTTGACAATCCAAGGAAATTTAAAATTGGGGTAACCTCTCCATTGAAATACGATAATGGAGATTTGGTTTATGAAAATCTTGACTTTGACGGTCCTCCTTCCTATCAGGCGAAGGAAAATATACATGTAGTCGTCACAGGACAATTAGACAAGATTAATACCCCCTTAAATATCGAGCAAAAGGGAGATTATTGGGTCTATAATGGGCATTATCAGTCGGATTGGTCTTTACAGTTTCCTGCACCTGAATTGGCCACCAAAGCTTTTTCTTTTCAAGGGAAATCTTATCAATTAATGACTCAAAGCCAAAGCTTAGAAGCTTTTTCACCAACAGAAATTTACTTAGATATCAACCAAAGCTGGTCAAAACGACAATTCAATCAAATATGGGAATCTGTCAAGGACAAAGACGTTTATGTCTATCAAGACAAGCTACTGAAATTGACTGAAGGAAATCGAAAACGCTTATTTCAGGAATTAAAAAGCTGGAATTACAACCTGTTTCCTTTTCATAAAATAAAGAGTCCGAATGATGCATTGGTCATCACACAAAATGACCATTTGACTCCAGTTTTGGATGATTTAAAGGATACCAAATTTTCAAAAAATCTAAACAGCTTTTTGCTCACAAATAATAGCCCGATAAAAGTTTTCAATATTCAAGAAACGCTTACGCCTTATTTGAAAACCCTCAAAGAATTGCGAACTATTAATCTTCAATCTGGAGACATTCATGCTCTAATAGAACTAATAAAGAATGAGCAATTTAAAGCCTTAGAAGAAGATGACATTACAGTAAGCTTAGCACAGGCTAGGGTGAACATAATAGAAGGAGACCATGCTCTTGAAAATACGGTTGCACCCGACCATTTGCTTCGTTTGTTTGCCTACAATAATCTAATGAAGCAAATAGGAAAGGATTACTTTAATAAGGAATTGTTGGAAGATGAATTGATTGGTCAGGCAGAAAAGGCATTTGTCGTAAGCCCAGTCTCAAGTTTGGTTGTTTTGGAAACTCAAGCGGACTATGAGCGCTTTGATATTAAACAGAGCAAAGATGGCTTGACCAATGCAATGATCAATGACGCTGGCTCTGTACCGGAACCTCATGAATGGGTGTTGATTATTTTTTGCTTGATAGTTGGTTGGTTTCTATTTATGAAGAGTAAACTTTAAAATTAAGTAATTGATTTTTAATCGTTTAAATAAGCATGAGATTGTTTTTGGAGATAACTCTTCTGATGATTATTGGCAGAAGAAGAATGAGTCTATTTTGAATTTTCTGCGAGTAAACTGGTTGGTTGTTGTTTTAATTTTGCTTTTTTCCATCACTTTTTATCATTTCAAAAAAGCATACATACCATTCAACTTTGCTCAGATTTTGGGTTTACTTTTCAGTCCATTCCTATTTAGAAGAACGAGTCATACGGGGAGTATTAGGTACTTTATACCTGCTCTGTTGCTTGCAATTTTGTTATTGTTTTTCAGAAGCAGTACCGCCTATTATTTTTTCTTTGCTTTTAGCATTTTGTTCATAATCGAAGGTGCTTTGGGCAAACTAAATCAAATCCCTCTTTTTTTATTCATCGTCATCTCACCAATATTTCAAAATATCACGAATATCTGGAGCTTTCCAATTCGGCTGGAGTTGAGTGCATGGGCTGGAAAATCTTTACAGTTTGTCCAAAGGACTCCCTTTGGGATGGGCTGGCAGGCAGAAGCTGTAGGCAATGTCATTTATTTGAATGGAGTACCTTTTTCGGTTGACCCAGAATGCATGGGCTTGAAAATGGTGAGTACTGCATTGATAATTGGGCTAATGGTTTTGGCAGCTTTTGAGCGCAACAATCGATTGACCATTTCTTTTTGGAAAATTGGTTTTGCTCTTGTTGTGATAGTTTTACTCACCATACTTGCCAATTTCACCAGATTATTGGTGCTGGTTGTTTTTGAGGTAATGCCTGATGAGACCATGCACCATATTTTGGGTTTGATTAGCTTGACAATATATGCAGTGCTACCTTTCTATTTTTTTGTAATAAAAAGTCAATTTTTTAAAGATTCAACTCTTTTGATAGATGATTTGGAATCAGAGAAGCATTTAAAAAAGCCATCTTCAAAATTCTATATTTTATCCCTTGTGCTATTCCCTTTTTTGATATGGAATGGACAACAATTTTTGACGATTAAGACTCAAAATATAGCGGAAGTACAAAATATCAACCTAATTGGATATGAAAGTTCGCTTACAGAAAATGGCGTACTAAAGCTGGAAAATGGAACCACCTTAATTTACATAAAACCACCGGTAAAACCTTATCAGGGAAGTCATGATCCGCGTATTTGCTGGAGAGGGAGCGGCTTTGAATTTTTCAATATTCAAATTACCAAAATGGAAGGGTTTGATATTTATACTGCAGAGCTAAGACAGAAAGAGCATATATTACATACCGCCTGGTGGTACGATAATGGCTCACACAAAACCATAGGGGAATGGGATTGGCGCTGGCAAATGTTGAAGGGGCAAAAAGGTTTTCAACTCATCAATGTAAGTAGCTCCGAAAAAGAGATTCTGGAGACTGAAGTTCGAAAATTGTTAAACGCCAAGCTCTAATCTACAATCATTGCCTTCCGATCCAACTCCTGTTGAATAATGCCTTCAGGGATTGCTCTAAACTCGTATTGTTGATTCCGTAGTCTTGGCTCAAAACCTGCTTCCCGGATGGCTTCCTGAATGCCATCTGCTGTAAATCTGAATTTAGCACCTGCAGCTGACACCACATTTTCTTCAATCATAATACTTCCAAAATCATTGGCGCCGGAATGTAGACAAACTTGTCCAACCTGCTTTCCTACCGTCAGCCAAGAAGCTTGAATATTGATGACATTTGGAAGCATGATTCGGCTCATGGCGATCATTCTGACATATTCATCCCCAGTACAGGTATTTCTGGCGCGCTTGAGTTTTCTCAGTATCGTATCCTCATCCTGGAAAGGCCAGGGGATAAAAGCCAGGAAGCCTTTGGCATCTTTGGGTTTTTTGGCTTGCACTTCCCTCAAACGGACAAAATGATCCATCCGCTCATAATTCGTTTCTACATGCCCAAACATCATTGTGGCAGAAGTTGTCAATCCAATATTGTGGGCTGCATGCATCACATCCAACCATTCCTGTCCACCGCATTTTCCTTTGGAAATCAATCGACGAACCCTATCGCTCAATATCTCTGCCCCCGCTCCTGGCAGGGAATCCAATCCTGCTTTTTTCAAAGCGGTTAATACCTCGGTGTGTGTAGATTTTTCCAGTTTGGTGATGTGTGCAATTTCTGGAGGCCCAAGCGCGTGCAGCTTGAGATTTGGATACAGGGCTTTCAATTCCGAGAAGAGATTGACGTAAAAATCAAGACCTAAATCGGGATGATGACCACCTTGAAGCAGCAATTGTTCACCCCCTAATTTGAAGGTTTCTTCAATCTTCACTTTGTATTCTTCTATACTGGTGATGTAGGATTCATCATGCCCTGGCCGACGGTAGAAATTGCAAAATTTGCAATTGGCAATGCAGACATTGGTGGTATTCGAATTTCGGTCTATAATCCAGGTTACAATATTGCCTGGAACATGATGTTTTCTGATTTGATTTCCAACATACATGAGTTCAGTGGTCTCTGCGTTTTCAAAAAGGAAAACGCCCTCTTCTGTAGTCAAAAATTCCAGATTCAGCGCTCGTTGGAGTAAGTCGTCAATCTTCATTTTTATATTTTTTAGCCTACACAATAAGTCTTATGGTCATGTGTAGTTTTTAATTACAAGTTTGTTCAAAATAGTTTAAAAATTGTTCCAGGAAGATGTTTAATGTTGAAAATTAATCAGTTAGTTGGTATTCAGCGTGTTATGCGTAATTTTTAATTTGAAAAAATCAATTTGAACAATTTTAAATCATCTTTAAACGATTTTGAAATCAAAATTCAAACAAAGGTAAGAAAAGTTAGTTTTCTAAAAATTCAATTCTTTCAAAAAATATTGAAAATTAGTATTGTGGAAATAAAAAAGACCGCTGGCGGACAGCTACTTTTATCTCAATTGCTAACTTTGAACTTTTCCAGTGCTTCGGTTTTCCATAATGTGCTAATGCTGGTACCACTGAGACTAGGCTCGTGGGATGCAAAGTGGTGTTAGCAGTAATTGAAAGAAAAAAGCACAGCGAGCCTTATCTGCTAACACCATTTTGCAACCCACTGTGCTCAACACAATGGTATCAGCAGATAATACACCAAAACATTTCACAGAATGAAAAAAATCATAAAAAACCCAATCTTCATTATGCTCATTTTAGGAGCAGGATACTTCATCGGAAAATACATCTATTTTACACCTAACTATGATGACGGTGAACTAGCTCCCAACTTTTCTGGTGAGATGCCTTCTGGAGAAAGTTTCGAATTGTCCGACCTGAAAGGAAAATACGTTTTGATTGATTTTTGGGGAAGTTGGTGTATGCCTTGCATTCGGGAGTTTCCAGAATTGATTGCCATGAATAACAAATACCAGGAAGCAAATTTTAAAAATGCGGAGGGTTTTGAAATTGTAAGCTTGGCAATTGAAAAAAATAAGGATCGCTGGCTTCGGGCAATTGAAAGATATCAATTGAATTGGCAATATCACCACGCAGATTTAGTGACGAGCTTTAAGTTTTTTGACTCCGAAATTTCTTCTCAATATGGAGTAAAAGAAGTGCCAACAAAATTTTTGGTGGGTCCAGAAGGGCAAATAATTGGGGTCAATATGCCTTTTGAGGAAATGGAGAAGCTTTTGGATTCAGATATTAACTCTTAAAATCTTTTTTAAATATCAACTTCATCCAAAACACAGGATTGACCAATTGCTTTCTCAGTGCAAAATCCGTGTACATCCTCGAAATTAAATCCACTAATTTGCGGTTGTTGACTACAAAGTTGGCGATCAGGTTGGTGAGCCAGGGGAAACGCAACATTCGTTGCAGTTGATAGCTCAATTTCATTTCTGTACCTAAAACCCTTGCTACTCTAACATCATAGGCATACATGAATTTGGCAGAAAAATCGTTTTCCTGAAAGCACTTTTCCGCGAGTTCGGCAGCAATGAAACCGCTGTAAATGCCATTCCCAATCCCTTCACCAGAAAAGGGATCGACTAAGTGTCCTGCGTCTCCTAAAAGCATATAATTATCGCCGGACAATAATCTTTTCTTTGAGCCCAAAGGCAACGGAAATCCTACGATTTTTCCTTCCAATTCCGCCTGTTCGAATCGCTCTTTTACTCCAGGATGATTTTCAATAATATCGGTCAGTGCTTTTTTCAAACTCGTTTTGTGTTTACTCACAAAATCAGACCGCATGCCTACACCCACATTGGCATATCCATTTGGTAAGGGAAAAATCCAGAAATAACCCGGTAGTACATCTTTGATATAATGCAATTCCAGAAAATTGTCATCGTGCAGATTTTTGACACCCTTGTAATAAGCCCGAACTGCTGCTGCGTGATGTTTGGAATCTTTTTTTAAGCCAGCGTAATGTCTCGAAAAGGAAGAATGAGCACCATTGGCTACCAAAAGCAATCTGGTAGCTACTTTAAAGGTTCCTGCTTTTTCTGAAATGATAAATCCATCTTCCGTTTTTTCATATTTATCAATTGTTATCCCATCTTTATAGTCGATGTTATCCCTTCGTTTTACTTCTTCAATTAAGAAATTATCGAAGTCCATCCTCTTTGATACATAACCAGGGGCGGTATCTGTTTTCTTGTTGTATTTGGAATAAAAGGGAACATCCAAAAATTTTAGGTTGGGAGCCACAAAGCGAATGCCCCATATGTCGACACCCAAATTGGGATCTGCATGAAATCGCTTTAGGATTTCTGGATCCAGGCGATTGAGTAGGGTAGTGACCTTGCCAGAAATCGCATCCCCACAAACCTTGTCACGTGGAAAAGTAGCTTTGTCTATCAACATGCAGGGCATATTCATATAGCTCAATTTCAGGGCAGTAGCTGCCCCTGCCGGTCCTGCTCCGACTATGCAGATATTCGTTTGGATCATGAATAGAAAGTAAAGTAGCTCCGCCTGCCGGGCGGAGAAGAATGGTTCCAATTTTTGAAATCAGCTTCTCCGCCCGGCAGGCGGAGCTAGGGGGCAAAAATAGCATTGAAGTTGATTAATAATGTCTTGTTGGTCTCTAAAAACATTTTTTTGCCCCAATTCCAACTTTTTTATCGCCCCGTAGCACTGCTATGCAGCTCTCCAAGGGATCCTTGGGACAAAAAAAGCAGAAATTGGAACAAAAATCTTGTCCTTGGAACCTCAACAGACAATATTAATCAACTTCATATATCCCTGTTGATTAGCATCCAGTTGCCTCCCACATCGAGGAAAACGCTTTCTGGAAAAACAGGAAGGAAGTGATTTTCGTAAAAGGATTTTGTCTCTTTTTTGTCTGAATCCGTAAGTGCCAAACGGTTGTAGAGTAGCCTCCCTTTTGGTGCAATCAAGCTTTTTAATTTTTGCAGGTAAGATTCATTTTCAAATACTTGTGGCACCTTGTCATCTATAAACACATCCATGGCAATGAGGTCAAATTGTTGATCGCATTGCATCACAAAAGCATGCGCATCGGCACAAATCAAAGAGATATTGGATTCCAATTGGGGTAAAACGTATTTATTAGCGAGATAAAGTACATTTTCGTCAACCTCAATGGCGGTATAGCTATAGTTTTTTTGAAAAATCTTTTCCAGAATAAAAGGGACACTACCTAAGCCAAAGCCCAAAATCAGCACATTTTGGATCTTCATTCCATCCAGATCCATTTTCCGAAAAGTCTTTACAAAATTGTCATACAAATCATCATAAGAGTATACTGCATTGGCAGTGGCAAGCTGATACCGACCTTTTCTTAAACTTACATAAAGATGAGGATTGATTTCGCTAGGGGCACTTTCGATGTGTATCTCAAAAAGATAACTCAATATTCTTTTCCAAAAAGGCTGGTTCATCGTTTAATTATTTCATTCTCCCCATCATTCATCATTCATTATTTACCGTTTCTCCCATCTCCTAAACTTCGCCGTATCCTCAAATACCTTGATTAAAATCACCCGATCCATGGTGTTGAGTTCTTTATTTCTGCGCTTCATCATGGCCTCTTCCGTTTCAAAAGCTTTGTCAGTTTTATGGGTTGTATATCCTTTGGATCCCCCCCATGAAAAAGAAGGAACAAAATTTCGAGGGAAGCCACTGCCAAAAATATTGGCACCAACTCCTACAACGGTTCCGGTATTGAACATCGTATTGATGCCACATTTGGAATGGTCACCCATGAAAAGCCCGATAAATCTTTCCCCTGATGGGGCAAAACTTTCGGAAGCGTAGTCCCATATTTTTACTTCGGCGTAATTATTTTTCATATTGGAGCTGTTGGTATCTGCTCCCAGGTTGCACCATTCTCCAATAACGGAATTGCCCAAATAGCCTTCGTGCCCTTTATTGGAATAGCCAAACATAACCGAATTATTGATTTCTCCTCCTGCTCTACAGCTCGGTCCTATGGTCGTTGCTCCATAAATTTTGGACAGCATCTTGACCCTGGCGTCTTCACAGAGCGCTACAGGGCCACGTAGTGCACTTCCCTCCAAAACGCGGGCATCTTTGCCCAAATAAATAGGTCCGGTAGTCGCATTTAAAATGGCGCATTCCATTTGCACGCCTTCTTCTAAAAAGATATGTTCTCCTCCCAAAATCTGATTGGTGGGACTAATAGGCGCAGATTTCCTCCCTTTAGTCAACAGGTCAAAATCGAGCCGAATGGCTTCATCGTTCATGAGGAAAATATCCCACAAGTGATTGATTTTCAATAGCCTGGTGTCTCCAATTTCGTAACCAACCAATTCTTCAATATCGTCTTCCTCCATCAATATTTCAAATTGTCGACTATCCAACTTGGCAACGATCAATTCACCATCCTTCAAAAGTGCCTCGTTGTTGCCCATATCGTTAATGAGTCTAAACAATTCCAGGTTTGGGAGAACCGAGCCATTGATAATGTAGTTTTTGTCAGCAATGGTGATGTCGTATTTTTCTGATAAATAGTCCTGAGTAATATAGGAAGCTTTTCCTTTGAGCCAGTGTTCCCATTTTTCCCGGATGGTGAGAATACCAACCCGAATTTCACAAACAGGGCGTGTAAATGTGAAAGGAAGAAGTTGTTCACGAGTTTCGTTATCAAAAAGGATGATATTTTCCATGGCGGAAAGTTAGTGAGTTTTCTGTAAAAACGGTTGTCTATCGTCGGCTGTCTGGGATATTAATTTAAGTTGTGAACGAGCAGCTTGCCAGCTATGCTGGCTCGCAAAAAGAGAACCGACACCTGACAACCGGAATGGCAAAAGCCCCAACCGGGAGACGATTGAGGCTTTTGTGCTTTAAAAGCTTGCCGATTGGGCAAAATCAATTCGAAATTACTCCCCCTTTTTTGCAAATTTGGTTTTTGCAAATTTCTTGTTGAATTTGTCAATACGTCCGGCAGTATCTACGAATTTCATTTTTCCGGTAAAGAAAGGATGTGACTGACTGGAAATCTCCAATTTGATCAACGGATATTCTTTACCATCTTCCCATACAATTGTGTCCTTTGAAGGAGCACAAGAACGACTCATAAATGAGTAGTCACAAGAGAAATCTTTGAATACCACCTTTCTATAATTTTTCGGATGAATATCTTTTTTCATGACGAATTATTTTCAGTTTCAAAAAATGGAGCGCAAAGGTAAGCTTTTTTTCTGATTATTTGAATAGGAATTTAATTGATTTTTTTTGCTGGGTGCTTGATGCTGGTCTGTTGGGTTCTAGATGCTGGATGCTGGTCTCTGGTTGCTGGGTACTTGTTCCTGGTTACTGGGTTCTTGATACTTGGTGCTGGTCTCTGGTTTGCTTGGTACTTGATGCTTGTTATTGGTTTGCTGGTTTCTTGGTTCTGGTCTGCTAGGTTCTCGGGATTTGGGGGAGGGGGCGCATTATTTATAGTTATTTTCCACGGATTGAATATATTTATTAATCTTTTTACCTAGGATTGTAAGCCTTTTGTGGAGAATGTAATATAGTTCAGAATCGTTTAATGATTGGGTTTCAAAAAGTGTTTCTAGATGATCGATAGTTTCATCATTAGAAGCTTGAGAAAAAATTAAGAATCTAATGTATTCTTTTTTGTATCGCCTTCTGCGATATCCTTCAACAATATTAGATTTCACAGATTTTGAAGAACTTCGAATTTGTTGCCCTTCTTCAAACATTTCAAACTTTGGGAGTTTTAGACTCATTTTATGAATGTCCAAAGCAACGCTTTTTGCATCCTGCCATATTTGTAAGTTCTTATAGCTCATTAGTCCTTTTTTGAAAACCTAAATCAATTCCTAAAGTCATTAGTACCTAAAACCCAAAATAAGTAACCAGGACTATTTAACCAGCACCCAGTACCCAGAAACAAGCACCCAGTACCCAGCACCCAGAAATAACCTAAAGAAAAGCCCGACATACCATTTCCCCTAATTCCTCAGGAGTCCGTTCAATATCCAACCGAATGGCATTTTGTGGTATTTCGAGTGCCTCAAATTGACTTTGGAGCAGGCTCTCCGGCATGAAGTGATTTTTTCTTTTTGATATTCTCTCCATGATTTGTTCAAAGGAACCATCTAGATAAAAAACCTGTAATGGTTCTTGAAGCCCTTTTTGCAATAGTTGGCGGTAACTTTCCTTTAATGCTGAACAGGCCAAGACCAAACCTGTCGCTTCATGAGCCTTCGTGGCTTTTGCAATTGCTTCCAGCCAGGGCTTTCTATCTTCATCATTCAAGGGCTCACCACGACTCATTTTGTGAATGTTTTCGGTGGGATGGAATTCGTCAGCCTCCAGAAAAGGAAGTTGGAGTTTTTGAGCGACCAGACGAGCCACAGTCGTTTTGCCGGAAGCAGAAACGCCCATAATGAGGATATTTGGATGAGAAGACATTTAAATAGAAGTTATGGGAAAAAGTATAAAAATTTAATGCTTTGCTTCAAAGCAACACAAACACCAACTGCACCAGCACAATTTTTATTATCAATCCAATGGGCAACATCAGGGTAAAACCAATAGTCGGCAATTTATTGCCAGAACGGTCCAGCGCAAAATCCAGAACTGCTGGCTGATGGGCAATCATTCCCGAAAGCAGGCTGAATGGTATTTTGAACCATTTATACCCAATCCACAGTGCCAAAATAGCGGTCGTAATGGTAATAATGGCTCCAGCCAGAAACAACATTCCACCGCTGCCTCCCATCAAGGTCTCCAAAAAAGTATGCCCGGATCGGATGCCTATGCCTGCTAATAACAGTATTAATCCGACCTGCCTTAGAGTCAAATTGGCACTAAAGGGTAAGGTCCAAACCACTGGGCCAGTTCTGCGCAAAGATCCCAAAATCAGGGCTACGACCAATGGACCTCCAGCAAAACCAAGTTGAAAGGAAAACCCTCCGGGAAACTCAAATGAAATCATGCCAAGCAATAAGCCCAAAGCCATCCCCAAACCAAAGGAAAATAAATTGATATGACTCAGGGATTCGTAGGAATTGCCAAACAACCTGGCAATTGCAGGCAGGTCATCTCGCCGGGCGACCAGCAAAACCCTGTCACCTAATTCCAAAACAGTATCGCCTGTTGCGACCAAATCTACATCGCCTCTTTGTACCCTGGTGATTAAGACCGGATAGCGTTCACTCAAATTCAGAGATGCAATTTTCTCACCTGCCAATTCTGGATTGGATACGAACATTCGACGGACGTCATAAACGCTTCGGTCATGGGTCAACTCCATATCCATAGATTCTCCTAGTTCGGCAGTGGCTTTTTGAACAATTTTTTCATTGCCAATCAAAACCACTTTGTCCCCCAAACGAATCGTACTATCCATATTGGGTAAGCGCTGTTCTCCATTGCTTTCCATACGACCGAAAGCCAGACGCCGATGGTATTTTTGGAAGATAAATCTTAGTGCTTTTCCATCTACTTCTGCATTAGTGATTCTGATAGTCTGTCGTTTGATGATCATGCTGATAGGGTAATCTTTTTGCAATATTTCCTCCTCTTTGCGATAATCCACTTTTAGCCAGCGTTTCATCAAACTAATCGCCAACATCACCCCCAAAACACCCATTGGATAAGCCAAAGAATATCCTACCACAGCCGCAGAACTCGCACTTTCTTTGGCTACTCCTGTCCTTGTATTATTGATCAAATCCAGCAAACCTGCCAATGAAGGCGTATTGGTCACACTTCCCGATAATAAACCCGCTGCAGTCGCTGAGTCCAAATTGAACCAAAAGCAAATCGCTACGGTGAGTAGGGTATAAATAGCCATCATTATCACGATAAAGGTGGTGTCTCCAGCTCCCCTTTTTTTGAAGGTCCTAAAGAATCCCGGAGCACTGCTCAAGCCAATGGTGTAAACAAAAATGGACAAGCCCAGTAAAATGATGATTTCCGGAACATCCAGTGCGGGATCCAATGCTCCAAAACCCAATCCAACGAACAATACAGCAGCCACGCCCAACTTGGTACCTCGAATAGAAATATTGCCCAAGCCATAGCCAATGGCTGACACGATGAACAATAACAGTAATGGAGATTCTTTGAAGGATTCGATCATGGGGTAAAGGTAGTTAATTCGATACTACATTATGATACTACGATGCTGCTATGCTACGATGCTGCAATAATGGACTGGAAGGAATATTATAGCATTTTAACATTAGAATATTGCAACATAATACATTGTAGAATAACAGCATTGCAGTATTGTAGAATTAATAAGTTCATCAGTACAATTTTTGAATCCAATGCTTACTTTTGTTTTTGAAGTCAAAATATGTGTAATCCCAAATTTTTGATTGAATCTTAAATAATTGATTTTCAAATCACTATGTAATGTGCTATTGTTGCGGGGTTCGAGTTGCGGGTTTGACCAACTCGCAACTCGAACCCCGCAACAAATTGAATATCAATGAATAAATGAAATGAAATAAACAATAGTGATTTTATTGTCAAAATTTGGGATAAAGCATGTTTCAGGACAATCTACTACGAATGGACTATCTGTTACGCAAAATAGGGGTTTCGTGTTTTTTGTTTTGTTTCGTTCTTTCCTTGCAATCTCAGGAAGAATACCTCTACCACATCACAGACTATACTCCTGAAAATGGGCTGGCAGGTCGCTTTGCGAATTTTACACACAAGGATAACAGAGGATTGATTTGGATAGGCACGCAGCATGGATTGCACCGCTTCGATGGGCGAATATTCAAGGTCTTTGAGGAAACAACTGGTTTGCCATTTAATCAAGTGATGGAAATCTATGAAGACGGTGAAGGTTGGCTGTGGTTGTATAGAAGTTGCCTTGGAAAGGATAGAGGCTTGAAAGGCTACATCAAGTATACAGGTGAAAACCAACTGTATGTGGAAGTGGAAGGTAAGTCAGGTGCAGTCCAATCTTTTCTGGACTGGTGCCGCCAGGGACCTTCACTTGCGAGGGTGGATGAATATGAGGCGCAGGAAAGTGAGTTGAAAGGGGTTTAGGAAGTTTAATATTTATCATTTTTTGCTTGGAGGATTCGATCACAGATCATATCACCAAAACCTATAATATTTTTTATTTGCTCCGTCATGAATGCTGAGCCAAGGATATTCCAGCCATAATTCATCCAATTGATTTGTAGGTATTTGTGTGTTTCTAAGATGTAAGTGCTTTAAGTTTTTCAATTTGAAAAGTGAACGAATACTACGAGTATTTGTATGACTAATGATTAAGGTATCCAGGTTTTTTATTTTTGAAAGTGGGCTTAAATTGCTTACGGATGTACCCCATAAATTCAAGCGTTCTAACTTTGTCAAATCTTGCAAATTTTCTAAATCTTCATTGTAAATTCTGGCATTGCTCAAGTTCAACACCTTAAGATTTCTCAAATTTTTTAAAGCGCTGAAATCGCTTATTGGTGTGTGACTTAAATCCAGATAGGATAAGTTTTTTAGATTTTCCAATGGTTTTATGTTTTTAACCTTGGTATATCTTAAATCCAAATGTTTTAATTTTTTTAAGTTTTCAAGGGCACTAATATCAACGATATTTGTGGAGGCTAAATTAAGTGTTTCTAAATTTTTCAAGTGTTTAAAAACTTCAATGCCTTCCAAATGTGTACTGAAAAAATTGATCTCCTTTAAGCTTTTCAAATCCTTCATAGAAGACAAATCTTTTTTAGTGTAACTATTATGCTTCAAACTCAATTTAGCAAGATTTTTCATCTGAGCTAAAAAATTTATCCTCGGAACTGATGTATTAGAAAGGATTAAATGAATCAAGGCTGGCATTTGATATAATGCGGCTAATGGAATATTATCCGATTTATAAACACGCTTGATTTTAAAAACAAATGATTTCAAATACTTATCAGGAGTAGGTACATCCTTCCGTCCATCAATTATTGCTTTAACCACTTCTATTCGTTCATCCTTGCTATAAGCATTTAATAAGCCGATGGCATTTTCACCTCCAACTAATAGTATGGTTTTAATACTAGCGACTAATTCATCTACACTATAGTCTGTGTTGTATTTCAGATAAGGTAAGATTAATTCTTCTGCAGTTGCCAATTCCGTCGCCTCTTTCATATTTCTAGGAGGCACCAATGTCCCAAGGCTCTTTTGCACTTTGTCTTTTACATCAGAAGGTAATTTATTCGTCAAATCGGCACAAGCAGCTGCAAGGAGTCTTAAAGAAGCCCGGAATTTTTTGGATTTATTGGATTGATCTAAAATATTTAAGATCATTTCTTCACTTTCATCAGGTCTGGCTTGGGAACAAGCTAATATGATGACCTCCCTCCATTGAACATCTTTGGCATGCTGATATAGCAAACCAAATTCGTTATCATTGACTGCAGCTTTGGCAGCAAGGTATTCCTGAAAAGTCCGGTGAGGGAAATCGACTTTATACCGGTTGGGTTGCCTTAAAATACCACTACGTTCTACAAAATAAGTTCGTAAATCTTCACCGTTGGTTTTAGTAGGAATATCACTCAAGCCCAATTTAATCTTATCAAACTTTTCATCTGTTTTTTTAACTGAGACTTCTGATAATCCATTTTTAATCATCCAATAGGCAAAATCTGAAAGCAAACTTATTTTAGATTTGTTACCAAATTTAACATGTTCCTCTAAATCGACCTTCCTTTCCAAATCTCTTCTAAAAAACATTTCAATACAGATTCTATATAGCTCCGATCTATCTCCTGGGATCTCAGATTCTCTATCTCTGTGCAATGCACAAATCAAAGCGCAGAGCAGTGGATTGGTTGCCAATTTTCGAATGCTTCGATTTTTATCAATGACCAGCTTTAATTTTTTTCCCAATAAATCTATTTTCCCTTTTTCGCTTTGCTCTGCCACACTTTCTTTCACTGCTTCATGCCAATGGTCAATAAACTCGTAAACTGCCTGTACATTCATATTGTACAAATAGGCCTCTTGAAAAACGAATCTACTAAGCCAATTTTCCTCGGCAGCATAAGGTCTGGTTGTGAGGACATATTTGGCTTTTGGATAGGCTCCAACCAAATCTTCTAACCATTTTCTAACATCCTCTCTTTTTTTCTTTATTAATTCATCCAAACCATCAACTAACAATATTGCTTTACCTGCTTCAAATTGTTGATGAACCCATGTAGTTGAAGGCATTGCTCCTGAAAGAGCAGGTGAAATTAAAGACAGGAAATCTTGTGGTTCTGGGAGTTTTTTATCTGAAAATTCTCTTAATCTAACAAAGAATGGAAAGGCTCTATTCCAAGGTTCTAACTTGCCTTTCATCGTGCTACTGGCAGCCATTACAGCTATCCAGTGCATCAAAGTAGTCTTACCAGACCCCGCTGGTCCTCTAATTAATATTCTATCATTTTGAGCTAAAGCTTCTTCTACGGAAATGAGTTTTTGTTTACTGAAATCTGGATCATAATTTTGACTATAACTAACTGATAAACTAACATAGGCTACAGTCAAGCGATATCGTTTACTGGAAGCAGCCAAATCAACACCAAATAATTGTAATTCATCTAACACACGAACTACGGCTTTACGATAATCAGAGCCAAATTTTTTGTAAAAAGAATCCCCTATTCGCTCCTCATCCCGCATTCGAAGGAATTCCGCAAGAATTTGGTCTGCTCTCTCCAATATTTGTGCATTATCTGTTAAGACTTTATGAATTGTTCGCTCTGTAAAGGAAGGCAATTGAGCAGCAATATCGACCATGTACTGAGCAGCCTCAGAAATGACCAGACGGTATAATTTTTTCTGTGCACTTGTGAAATTAATAAATGGACTTTCGTTGTTGGGATAGTATGATTCTTTTAATAATGCTTCTTCAATTAAATGGTGATCCAGTTTAAAAGACAATAACAAATCTGCGTCAATTTGAAGATTGTGAATAGCTTGTCCTGCTAATTCTGCAACTTCCTTTTTACGGGTAACAGAAATTGGATCATTAATTTCATCAAATAAAAGCTTCAGATTTTCTGCTACTCTTTCACTGATCTCTTCAAATTGTCGGCGCCCCTTTCGCTGAGCTAAAACCTGATTGGTTTTTGAAGCTAGAATACTGGTAATATTTTTGCCAATTTCTTTAGCAAAAGGGTACTCCTCCAGCCATATATTCAAAATTCCTTTTGCAACACCACTCCCAACACCTTTAATCAATATTTCTAGTAAGGTCATTTGGAAACTGTTTTTGGGCCATTATCTTTTTGTTGTAAAAATATAAATCCACAAGTTAATTAAGGGGTTCTTTGATAAGTTGGATTCAAAGTGAAAAATTAGTAATTTGCCAGATGTCACCAGCAGAACTTTTTGCAGTTCTACCAGGACTACCGATTTAAAACTTTTTTCTATTAAATAGATTTCAAAACCTGCCAATAGGAATTTATATATGGTAGTAAATGTGACAGACTCAATTGTAAAGAACAAACACAAATTTCTAAAACCCTGAATATTAAGTTACGATATTTTGATGCTACAATGCTATGATACTACGATACGCGTGTTATTGCAGCATAGTAGCATAACAGCATTATAAATCATTCTGGATCTAAAATATTATCTATTCTTTCCAAAGCATCCTTGTAATGCAATTTCACCATCTTCCTCGTTTCCTTCTTCAATGCTTTTTTCAATTTCCCTTCAATTTCTGATAAACTACCTCTTGCCAGGGCTTTGATATCTGTTTGGTCATATTTTGAAGCTTCCAGTTTCAAAATGGATTCCATTTCAGCTATCCAGGCTCTTTGTAGATTGCGGCGGTAAGTGTCTGGAGCAGTTTTGGTTCTCAATTCTGACCAGATGCCGTTTTGTATTTGAGTGAATAGGTTCAGGCAAGAGAAAGCTTCGCTGCCGTGGAGGGTTTCGGCTTCAAGTAGGCGATTGAGTCGATCTTCCTGGAATAGACTAGCCAAAGTACGGGTTTGTAAGCCCCGGATGCGTTCCACCATACCGGAACCTTCTATTCTTTGAAGGATGTTTTTGTCTATCATCCAGGTAGGGGTTTGGAACAATTCCTGAAGCAAAAATGCAACGCAGGCAGATTGATGGACTTTTGGAACCGGCGTAAAAATAAGCCCTTCTTCTTCACTGGCTTTTTGGTAGTCATAAACGCCGCCGACATTATTTGCCACATGCCCCATGTATCGCCGATATTGCCCCAATGTGGCATTGTACATTTCAGACAATTGAGCGTAGCCTTTGCCTTCTTCTGAGGACCATTCGACCAGATTGGGAATCATCCTTTTCAAATTGGCAATTCCGTAGGTACTGGCTTTCACGGCATCGTCACCCAAGTCTTCTGTTTGGGAAGAAGGATCCAACACGCGTCCTTGTTGCCTACCATAACGCAAAGCGGGATTGTCTGCGCGATCTTTTATCCATTGATTCAAAATGAGCCGTTCTTCCTCTGTAGAGTTGGCTTCTGGAATGGGGCGATAGCCATAAATGATAGACCAATCGTCGTATTCTCCAACTTTTGGATGGGTTTGGGTGACGCCATCTCCAGGCTGTGCGATGTAATTGAATCTGGCGTAGTCCATGATAGAAGGAGCCGTTCCATGAGCATCTGTAAAAGTTTTGGAGCGCAGGGAATCTACAGGATAAGCGACACTGGAACCCATATTGTGCGGCAAACCAAGGGTGTGCCCTACCTCATGAGCAGATACAAATCGCATCAATTGCCCCATCAATTCATCTGAGAATTTCACACCACGAACTGCCGGGTCAATGGCTGCCGTTTGTGTCAGAGCCCAATTGCGAAGCAGGCGCATAATGTTGTGGTACCACAAAATATCGCTTTCCAAAATTTCTCCTGTGCGTGGGTCATGCACATGTGGCCCCTGGGCATTTTGAATATCCGTCGTGATGTATCGAATGACGGAATAGCGTACATCTTCGGGACTCCAGTCTGGATCTTCTTCCTTGGTAGGGGGGTCTTTGGCGATGATGGCATTTTTAAAGCCCGCTTTTTCGAAAGCTGGCTGCCAGTCTTCAACACCTTGTTTGAGATAAGGAATCCATTTTTCAGGCGTTCCTGGATCGACATAGTAAACGATGGGTTTTACTGGTTCCACCAATTCTCCTCTTTTGAATGCCTCCATATCTTTTGGTTCCAGTCTCCACCGTGTAATAAATCTTTCAGAGGCGGCTCTTTGTTCGTCGCTGCTGTAATTGGTTCTTGAAATAGAAAAATAGCCAAGGCGGGAATCGTATAATCGCGGTTGCATGGGCTCTTCTGGAAGTACAATAAAAGATTGATTCATTTGTACAGTAAGGGTACCCGTCAGGCGATTGTCTGGTAAACTTTTGCCTTTGTAGGTCAAGACATGGCGTACTTCTACATTTTGAGGAAATGCTTTCATGCTTTCAATCAGACTGCGTTTTCCATCCAAACCACCAATTTTGAAACGTTCTCTTTGACTTGAGCTCAAGGCACCGATCATGGGTACATCTGTCGTGAAAAAGGACTGAACATCAATCACATAAGCAGTTGAATCGGCATTGAATGCTTTGATGTCAAAAGCAGCTACGATGGGCTCAAAATTGTTGTTTACTACAGATCGATAGACTGGATCTTCTTCACTTGCTACACTGTTGTAGGAAACTGAGCGCAGCAATATTTTATTATCGTGCTTCTGCCAACGAATGACCTGCTGTGGTCTGGTTTTCATTCCTGCTCCTCCAAAACTCAAACCTTTAACAAAACCAGACATCCTACTCACTACCAGTATTTCGCGTTTCAATATCGCCTCCGGCAATTCAAAGAAATACTTATCGATCACCTTATGGACAATGAATAAACCTGAGTCTGTCACAGCTTCTTCAGTTATGACATCTTCATACTTTTTAATCTTGGATTTTTTGTCTTTAGACTTATCCGTTTTAGTGGAATCTGATGCTACTTTATCATCTTCCTTTTCCTGGGCAAGCATCTCAGGCGCAATTAAAACATTCAGGGTCAAACAGAGCAAGAGTAGTTGAAGTTGGAATTTCATTTTAACTTTATTTAAAATATGATTAAGGCTCAAATATATTGAGGAAGGCATGAAATGAGAAAAAAAATCGAAATCTTTCTGGGCGCTGGTTGCTGGTTTGCTGGTTGCTTGGTGCGGGGTATTGGTTTGCTCGTTAACTGGTTTCTTTGGATATCTATATTGGTTAAGTGAACTAGCATTAATTCTTGTGGATATTTCCCTCTTCCCTCCACAGGACAGAGGGCAGGACTGTTAAGTTCTCCCTGCGCAACCCCTTTAATCCCCTAGAGGCAGGGGTGATTGGTTCTATTATTTTCATAATGTGCTAAAGGATTATCCTAGG
>JBGTQJ010000035.1:13983-77488 GCA_041941305.1 Saprospiraceae bacterium | reverse complement strand
AAGGCAGGGGTGATTGGTTCTATTATTTTCATAATGTGCTAAAGGATTATCCTAGGTTTTTTTCTTCTAAACCCCTGAAAGTTCAAGGTCAAGACCAAGTTCAAGTCCAAGAATTGAACTTGAACTTGGTCTTGACCTTGAACTTAAAAAAAATCACAGAGTATATTTTTAGAACCAATCACCCCTGCCCTAGAGGGGAAAATCTGCCCGCTTCTAAGTGCTTGATTTTCAGAGAGGCCTACACCTCTTTTTCTCAAAGGAACTCCTTTAGAGAGGAGGCAGGGAGGTTTGTGAGGGAAATTTTCGACAGTACTTAACAGCCTCAAGACTGAGGGGGATTAAGTCCCTAAGTTAGTTTGGCATAAAATGCTACTAGCAGGAATAGAAAATCATCAAATGTTTTGTTGTAAAAAAATGATTGAGGATAGCTTTCAAAAAATAAAAGAAAAATTATTATGCAGAACGAAAAATAAACAAATTACCAGCACCCAGCACCCAGCACCCAGCACCCAGCACCCAGCACCCAGCACCCAGCTCAATGACATTTAAAATAATCGAAGGGCTCCAGGCAGGAATTGCATTTGTACAAAGCTTTGCAGGCAGTAGAGCCAAACTGGCTTAGCATTTTGGTATCCATAGAGCCACATTGTAGGCATTCAATTTTTTTCTCCTCAGGAAACAAAGCGTTTTTATCACGGGAATCCTCGACTGGTGGGGCAATCCCATAGGCTTTCAATTTTTGCTTTCCTTCTTCAGAGATCCAGGCAGTCGTCCAGGCAGGACTCAATACAGAAATGACCTTAACCTTTTGGTAGCCAGCCTCTTGTAATGCAGCTTTGATGTTGATTTCTATTGTATTCATAGCAGGACAGCCAGAGTAGGTAGGCGTGATAAATATTTCGACTGTCCCATCTTCTAGTTCAACAATATTTCGAATTACACCCAAATCCTGAATCGTAAGCACCGGTATTTCAGGGTCAGTCACCTTTTCCAGAATCTTTTGAATATCAGCCTTTTTTGATGTTGAAATAATATGATGTTGCAATGCTGTAATAGTTTTATATTTTAATATTTGGATGTTACAATTATACGATAATTCCACCTGATAATTTCAAGACCATAACATTGCAGCATCACAGCATCGCAATATCGTAACATTAAAAAGGCTTATTCTTTTTTGACCATTTCGAGATCTTTGATCATCAACATATAGGATTTTGCGAAGTCGCAAAGAGAATCGAAATTCAGATTCGCAAGGTTGGGGTTGAGGGTTGGATAATCCTCTTTATTGTTTTCTACAATGTTTTTGATGCCGCGTTTGATGGCTTTACTGTTGAATTGTTGTTTTTCACTATCGTAGTAGTTTAATGTAAACCCCAATGCTTTAAAATAGTTGGACTCAACAACCTGAAAGTATAGTAAAAACAACTCCCTGTCGGGTTTGGGTACTGCAAATTGAAACAGGCAATGACCAGCAATATAGCCAGGAATAGATAGGGCTATTTTGTAGTGCTTGTGGTCTTTATACCAGTCCATATTGTTTAATTCTCCATCGATCAGGCTGACCACCTTTTCGTGATTGACTGGGGAAGTAATTCCGAAGGTCGCAGGTACCCGATACATTTCCTTAAAGAAGTCTTCTTTGGGTCGTTCTGCGAGTTTTTGAAATTCCTTTTGGAGTAAACTGTTTTTCTTGCTTACTCCGCTGCCGTCGTTGGCAAAATAGAGGCGATGGATGCGCTCTAAAGTTTCCATCATAAAACCCTCCGGGCGTGTGAGGAAATCCAGTTTGTAGCAGAGGTTCAGCAAAAGATAGCCAATTGCCCCAGGGTATTGATCTGCATTCAGTTTGCCATTTTGAATTTCATCAAAAACGCTTTCAATTTGCTGCGTGGTGAAATTGTATTTGATCTCCTTTTCATCTTCCTCAATTTGAGTTAAATGCTCAATTTCTACTGGTTCTAACATTTCAAATTCGTCTAAAAGCAGGTCATCCTGTTTATCTGCATTGGTCGCCACTTCCTTCAAAGCATAATACAATTTATAAGGAGAGCCATCTAAGGTATAGGTGTCAAAAAGGATGATGATATCATTATCGTCGTTGAGTGCAAAGCGGCTGTACTTCAGGTCAAAATTGGATTCTACCAATCGCCTCATAAATCCAATGTTCAGCGCTTTGGCTTTTGCAACTTTGGCTTCTGCTTTAAATTGCTTGCCGTCAGCAAACCCAATCATCCGCTTACTTCCCTGAAATACTTCAAATTGAATTTTCCCTTCTTCTTCCCAAAAATTTACATTTTGTTCTTTTTCGTCTTTGAGGTATTTGAAAAAAGCGCGATAACATTCCAGGTATTGTTCATTTTCAAATTCATCCAAAGCCCTGTCCCAGGCATCGTACTGTGCTCTGGTTTTATACGAATCCGTATAACGCCCAAATCGGATATCCGGCTGTGGAGCATTGGAACCATTGTTGTTTTTAAAAAATCGGTCTAAAAAACTCATTCACTTTTTGATGAATGATGAATGATAAATGATGAATGATGAATTTCCCAAATGGATTCAACATTCAACATTCAACATTCATCATTAAAAATCTATTTTCTTCCAAAATCTGCGGGAATTTCTCCCCAATTATCTGTGTCCCATTTTAAAATAGGATTGGAAAAAGTATTATTTCTTAACCAAGTCTCTGCGCGCCCAATTAGTTCATGAATGAAGGCAGTTTTGGTATTTTTCTTTAGGTTGGTCTTGGCTTTCTTATTGCGCACCCAAGCCATTGCCGTTCTTGAATCTGTATAAATCGGGGTGTCTTTTCCCGCTCGTTTGAACATGGCCAGTGCATGAACCAAAGCTAAAAACTCGCCTATGTTGTTGGTACCCAAGCTGAATTGCTTGTGAAATATCTGTGCTTTGGTTTTGGTATCTACACCCTGATATTCCATCATGCCGGGATTGCCAGAACAGGCTGCGTCTACCGAAATGCTTTCCCAATTTATCTTTTTTCGCTCTTCATCACTTATCTGTGTTATCGTAGCTTTGCCTTTTGAAGCTCCAAAATTGTAGTGGCTGGCATAATTGCCACGGTAAGCTTCGGTGGCTTCTTCCAGGCTTTTGAATGATTTGTATCGAGCATTGGGGTAGCCCTTGATTTGCAATTGGCAATCCGCCCAGCTTTCATAGATTCCGGGGTTGTTTCCCTCCCAAACGACGTAGTATTTCTTTTTGCTCTTGGCCATAAAATCGGAATGTTCAAATTTGCCCAAATGTAAGGGTTTGTTGGGAAGTAGTTGAAGATTTTTGAACCAAAGTAGCCCGGTTCTCCAGAACCGGGTCACTTAGGTCCCGGTTCTGGAGAACCGGGCTACTTTTTGTTTAAAACTTTATAGGTAACAACATAGGTACTTTCTTTTTGTATTCGATATAGACATCTCCAAATTCTTCTATCAGCTTTTTTTCTTCCAGTAGGGAGCCAATGACGGCATAAAGCGTAGTGACAGTTGCAATTGCCAAAAAAGCTTTTAGTGGAAAGACTAGAAATATACCCCAAACGAGCAGCAAAACCCCAAAATATAGCGGATGGCGGGTGTATGCATTTAAACCATTGGTTTTTAAAGTTCCTCCAAAGGGCTGTTCATTGTGTTGAAGTTGATGGGTTCCTACAAATTCAGAAATTTGATAATTGGCAAGGGCTAGGGTCGCTATTATGGCTCCAAATGCTATTAAAACCCAACCAGAAACCTGAGACATGATAGATGTTTCGAAGTAGGGTGTTTTGTCAACTTTTTCAAATAGAAGATACAGTGGATAAATCAAGCCAATTGCCACCCCATTGAAAAAGAGCCGATAAATTCGCAAGGGGATGATTTTCCCTATCAGCAATTTTTTTATCGTTTTGGAAGCCAGGAAACTATGAAATGCATAATAGGCTACCATCGCAAGAACGAAAAGCAGGAGTTGGTTCATTTTGTTTTGAATTGATGCCTTGTAAAAATAGCTAATTTTCAAATTAGGCTTTGTCCTTGATGATGATGTTGAGCTTATTAAATAAAAGAAAGTTCAAAACCCAGGGCAAGCTTAACCGATGATTTTTACTTGGGCTAAAAAGTTTTTACGGTTTTTGTGTAATTCTCCAAAAGGCTGCATCCTAATGCCCGACGATCATTTTTTACATAAAAGTTCAGCCTATGAAAACTAAAATAATTAGCTCGTTACTCTTTTTAATTGTCAGCTCATTTATTATCTCTGCTCAGAATAATGTCCTTGAAACCAGCCTCAAAACTTGCCGAGATGTTTTACCACGGGAAAAGATATACCTCCACACAGACCATACTTATTACCAGCCAGGTGAAATTGTTTGGGTGAAAGCCTATTTGACGAATGATGAAAATGACTGGGATAAAAATATTAGCCAGATTATAAGATTGGAATTAATAGGTCCCAATGGAAATGTCCTGGAGCAAAAACAGATTTATAAGGAAACAAACGGCTTCTGGGGGGAGTTTTCTATTGCTCCAAATTGGGTAGGTGGATTGTACAAGATTCGAGCTTATACCAGTTGGTTAGGCAATTTTGGAGCGGAAGCCATTTTTGAAAAAGAAATTACTGTACAAAAAACGGCGCTTCCAAATATGCTCATGAAATTGGAATTGGAAAAAGAAGGCTATGGCAAAGGGGATGAGGTCGCTGCTGTGCTTGAAGTTCGAGATCTTCAAGACCAGGCTATCAGCTATCACTCTTTTTTCTATTCCATCAACATTGGAGGAAATTTTTATGCTCGCTTTGAAGCGACTACGAACGAGCAAGGAGAAGCAATTTTGACTTTTAATTTGCCTGAAGATCTGGAAACTGCAGACGTGTTGTTAATTGCAAGCTTACAACATAAAGGAGTCAAAGAATCCATATCGGAAAAAGTCCCGGTAATACTACAAAATATTGATTTGCAGTTCTTTCCGGAGGGAGGAGATTTGATTGCTGGTTTTTCCAACAGCATTGCATTCAAAGCAATTGACGAATTTGGAGAGCCGGTAGATATTGCTGGAGAGGTTTGTAATGCAAATGGCCAAGCAGTTGCTAACTTTGAAAGCTACCATGATGGAATGGGCATGTTTGAACTGTTGGCTGAATCAAATGAAGAATGGACCGCTAAAATTACTCAGCCAAAAGGCATTGAAACTACTTTTTTATTGCCAAAAATCGAAAGGAGACCACTGTCTGCTTCTATGTTTCATGAAGCAAACAAACTTGGGTTAAGTATCCATTCCAAAACGGAGCAAATTTGTACGGTGGCTGTTCGAATGCACGACAAACTTGTCTACGCGAAGTCGGTGAATTTAATTGCTGATGCAAATCTATTGTTCATCCCTACTGCAGATTTCTCTATTGGCATTGCAGAGGTCACTATTTTTGACTATAAAAATCGTCCGCTTTGGGAGCGATTGGTTTTTGTAAATGCAGACCGAAAGTTGAATATTGAAATCAAAGTGGACAAATCAGAATATTTGCCTCGTGAAAAAGTAGTGATGGATATTCTGGTAAAAGATGAAGAAGGAAAAGGAATCCCCGGAAATTTTTCTTTGGCAGTGGTGGATGATAAATTACACACTTTTGCGGATGATAAGCAGCCCAATATCCTTGCTCAATTGTTGCTCCAGTCTGAGTTGAAAGGGGACATCCATGAACCTAATTTTTATTTTGATGGAACAGAACCCAAAGCAACAAAAGGGCTCGACCTGGTGATGTTAACTCATGGATGGCGAAGATATGCCTGGGAAGCGATCCTTAGCAATTCAGAAGAAGACTGGAATGACGCAGTTCTTTTTCCTGGAGAACAATTTTTGGTGGCTGGCACTGCTTACTTTTATCAAGCTCCTCAAGTGAGCGGCATCAAAGTCTGGACAAACGATGAAGATGATTTCGTCCTGACAGACGAAAAAGGGAAGTTTTCAGTAAAAATTGCTGATCCCTCCAATCAGCAAGTGCTCAATGCTTCTTACAGAGGCATCAAATATCAGGGAAGAATCAACAATTGGAACCTTAAACCTGGAGTCTATACCTATCAACCTGGTAGCAAAAGTTTAGGAAACAAAGAGGTGAAACTGGAATTTTTTCAAAAAGAGAATGTCAAAGAGGTTGAAATAACAGAAGAATTGCAAGGCAGGGTGAGTGGGGTGGAAATTAGGAGAGATATGGAAGGCGCCACCTTAGATGAGGTAGTTGTTTCTGGCTATAAGATGTCAATTGAGAAAAAAGCCCTGGGATATAGTGGTGGTACTTTGGAATCTGGTTCCAATGATATTTATGCAGCTGAGGAATATTTTTTAGATACAGACTTGCGGCAAAACAGCCCCAATTTGTATGTGCATTTAGAATATGCTCGAAATAGATACAACCGAAAGCGATATTTTTATTCACCACAATATTCGAAGAAAAACAATAGCAAAAGCAGAAGTGATTTTCGGAAAACCCTCTATTGGCAGCCAATAGTAATGGTCAATGAAGCTGGAATGTCGCGTGTCCAGTTTTATACCTCTGATGAGGTGACGACCTTTCGGGCGATTCTGGAAGGAATTGGGGCAAGTAACAAAGTGGGCAGGAAAGAAACTACTTTTTCAGTCAATAAGCCAGTAGTGATTCAAACCAAATTGCCCAAAATCGTCAGTTTTGGAGATAAAATCCAACTACCAGTTGTATTAAAAAACAATACAAAGAAACCGATCAAGGGAATATTTTCAGTTTCCCTGCCTGGAAAGGGATTGGAATTGGAAAAAGAAAAAAGTAATCAACTGACCTTGCCATCAGGCGATTTTGTGGAGATATTGGTTCCGATAAAAGTATTGCGGAAAAAAGGACAACAATATATTCGGCTTCATTTTAATGGAGGATTGTATAGTGACGATATCTTTGAATCTATGGAAGTGTCACCAAAAGGCTTTCCTCATTCAGTTTCGGTAGCTGGCAATGAATTGGAACGAGCTTTTTACTTTGAAATTGAAGAAATGTTGGAAGGCAGTTTGAGTGCTAAATTCAAAGTATTTCCAGATTTGCCGTCTGAATTGTTGTCTGGCATAGCATCATTGCTTCGCCAACCCAATGGCTGTTTTGAGCAAACCTCTTCAACCAATTATCCCAATATCCTGGTATTGCAATACCTGGAGGGAAATCAGGTGACTGACCCTGCAATAAAGAAAAAAGCAATGGGGTTTTTGAAGAAAGGCTACAATAGGCTCAAAGGATTTGAAGTATCAGGAGGAGGATTTTCTCTATACGGTCGGGCACCAGCCAATGTTAACCTTACCGCTTATGGCTTGATGCAATTCAATGATCTCCAAAAAGTTTGGGATGGAGTCGATAAAACCATGTTGCAACGTACGGAAGAATGGCTCGTTCAAAAATTGACCCATCAAAAATTTAAAGGTACTGCCAATGAAGCCTATCTGCTTTATGCTTTGAGCGAAAATGGATTTACAGATTTTGGAGAGAAACTGATCATTATAAATGAAGCAGTTAAATCTAGTGAAGATCCTTTTTTTCAAGCACTGGTGTGCCATACTAATCTAAACCTCGGCAATGAAAAATTTGCTTCAGAATTGCTTGAAATACTATTAACTCGTTTTAAAACCGATTACTTTATGGACAATGGCTGGTCGCCACATCCCTCACGCTCCAGTGGGAAATACAGGAGCATAGAAATAACAGCGCTCACGGCTCAAGCCTTGATGAAATTGCAAGGCTACCAGGTGGAATTGCTAAAAATGATAAAATACATAGGGGAAGGCAGGTACAATGGTGGACGTTTTGGCCCAACGATGACAACGGTTCATGCTTTGAAGGCACTTTCTTCCTATTCAACGATTACTTCCAAGACCCAGGATGGCGGACATATAGCCCTTTCGGTTAATGGTGAGCTCATAAAAGAAAGAACTTATTCTGCTGGACATAGAGGAGCCATTGTTTTTGATGGATTTGAAAAGCATTTGGTCAAAGGGCAAAATTCAATACAGGTTCAATTTAGCCAAACAAAGAATCCCTTGCCCTGGCTTTTTGATGTTGATTGGGAAATGACCAAACCCAATAATGGAAATGAACCACCATTGCATCTTCAAACTCAACTTTCAGAGTCCTATGCTGCCAACAGTCAAATCGTTCGGTTCTCAGCCGAAGTCAAAAATCAATCGAATGATGAAGTATATGCTCCAATGCTGATTTTGGGTATTCCCGCTGGACTTAGCCTTCAATCCTGGCAATTAAAAGACATGCAGGAGCAACAAATCTTTGACTACTACGAAATCAGGGACAATTATCTATTGGCCTATTTTGAATCTTTTCCTCCTGGAGAAATTCGAATCCTGAATTTTGACCTGAAGGCGGACATCCCAGGAACTTATATTGCCCCTGCCAGTGTGGCTTATCCTTACTACTCAGAAGACCAAAAGTTTTGGGAAGGAGGCGAAAAAGTTGTGATAGAATGAAAGTCGGTTGTCGGTGGTCAGTTGTGTGTTGTCAGTTGTGTGTTGTCAGTTGTGTGTTGTCAGTTGTGTGTTGTCAGTTGTGTGTTGAAATTGTTCAAATGCACAACTGACAACCAACAACTGAAAAATCTAAAATTATGACACGTTTAACAATACTCCTGTTGCTAATTGGCACACTACAAATAAATGCTCAACCGCTCTTTCAGAATAATTATATTCCCTACCTGGGCAGTTCGCTGAATGGAATGTCCCTTGGAAACAACAGTGTTTTTTCTTACAATGGTTTGGGCAAGCGATTTTTTATTGAAAATTATCCGACTTCCCTAAATTCTGGCGTGATGACGACTCATGTACCCAAAGGACTGTCTCCAATGGTATTTGGAATGATGTCCTTGTTTGCTCCGGGAGAGTACAAAGATTTTGTTCAATTATCTGGAAGTCATTTTGGCGAGATGGATTTTACAGCTAAGGTCAATTTTCGCACTGGATATCCTGTGAGACATTTATTTTTGGTGAATGGACGGTATCTCAATCAACAGAGAGATTCCAATGAAGATGAATTTATGGATTTGCCGCTTCGGAAACGTCTTTTTCTTTTTCAATCTACTTCGGTGAATTACAAAAAGTTGAGTTCCAACATTGGGAGCTATTTTTTGAAAGTTCACAATACAGGTGGGCAAATGGGGTTCGAAAAAGAGGAGCATCAAATGAAGCCAGACTTATATGGTTTTGGTGATGAGGTAACACAAGGTGGACTGTACTTTAATAAAAAATACAAATTGCCTATTGCAAGAAATAAATATAAGCAAGAGATTTTCGGCAATATGGCTGCCAGATGGCATCGCCAGGATTCCTGGTTTGGTTTGCGTCCTTTGGAAGCCAGGGAAAATCACCTGGAAGCATTTTTGGGTTATCGGGCAGATAGGGTTTTTTCAGAATTTCAAACTGGATTGAAGTATCGAAAGCTGGAAAAAGAACAAACCTTTGATAGCTTGCAAATGGATAGGGATGAAAAAGTGTTCGGATGGTTTGGTAGCTTTCGCCAATTCTTTTGGGGCAAGTTTCAGTTGAAGTCTTATTTACATCTTGATTACCACAATATGGAAGAGTGGGAATTGCACCCAGGCATTAAGGTCAATTTTCAGCAATCCAAAGATTTGCTATTTGGTGTTTTTAGCGGTTCTGGCTATCAATTTGAAAATGTTCTGGCAGAGAATAATCGCTACCTATTGAGTTCGAGAAAAGTCTCTTTTGAAGGTGAAACAGCTTCCCGCGCCTGGTATTACGGTGCAGTTGCCCAAGTCTATCCTAGAGATTGGTTGAATTTTGATGGTCATTTATTTTTTCAATTGCAGTATTATCATCGTTTTTACCAAAAAGGCATGGTCCTGGATTTGGATAGCAATGTCGAGCTACTTCAAATTTATCCTTTGGATGGAAAAGCCAGTCGTCAGACTCTGGAAGGTGCTGCCAAGATTACTTTCTCAAGAAAAGCCATTCTCCATCTTCTATACAGGTACGATATTGCAAAAACCACCGTGGAAGGAAGATTGCGAGAACTACCATTTCATTCCAGACATCAATGGCATACCAAGATCCAGTTTGCTTTCTTTGAACATGGTTTTCCTACCAAACTGAATTTGCTTTATTTGTTGCGGAGCTCCCAGCGCCTTCCAGATGGAGGAGCCTGGAATGGTGGAAATACTCCATTTGTTCACCGATTGGATTGTCGTTTGACTTTCAGGCTCCCGGTATCGAGGACAGCTAAACAATTTCCGGAAAGGGTCTCATTCTTTGTAGGCATGGACAATGTTTTGAATCAATGGCAACGAAAATTATACTACGGAGGAGAAGCCCCTTTCAGCAATCAATTTGATGGGGGAATGCTTTGGGGGAATTTGACGGGAAGGCGCTTGTATGTTGGTTTTCGATATGGAGAGTGGTGATGCGTATTTTTTGTTGCGGGATGCGGGGTGCCAGTTGACTAACCCCGCACCCCGCAACAAAAAAATTAATCTTTCCTTATCTCATAAAAATACCTGGCATACTTATCATCTCCCCAATGGGCATATCGATTAGCTTCGCGATATCTGTAATCCCATAATGCTAAATTGCCCTCATCTTCAAATTCATGCTTCATAGACTCTAATGTATTGAGCTTCTTTTTCCAATGTCGAATGCCCGATTCGGTTAAATTGGTAAATTCAAACTGAAGTCCAAGTTCTTTTAAAATTTTGGCAAGTCGGGTATTTGCGCCAGCTAAATATTCCAGCTCTTCCTGCCCCATGATGAATTCAGAATAATACATGTAAATGACTCCGTTTTCAGTTAGCATATCTACGCAGTCCCTAAGCGTTGTTTGAATATTCGCTGCGTAATAAATGGTATCTAAAAACAATATTGCATCAAAACGCTGGTTGCTAGTAAGCGAGTTCATATTGCCTGCCTCAAAGGCAAGGTTGGAATATTGGTTGCGTTCTTGGGCAACTTGAATCGCTTGGGCTGAAATATCAATACCCAAAAATTGACTATTGACCAGACCAGTTAAATATTCAGTTATTCGTCCATTCCCACAACCGATATCGATGATGTTTGCATGCTGATGGTGTT
Organism: Saprospiraceae bacterium; assembly: GCA_041941305.1. Lineage (GTDB taxonomy): Bacteria > Bacteroidota > Bacteroidia > Chitinophagales > Saprospiraceae > JANSWP01. The sequence continues at coordinate 66,410 of JBGTQJ010000035.1, read as the reverse complement.
TCAATTGTTCAATCAGCACCTGGAGCTCTAATTGATCGATCAACCCATGCTGAGAAAAGTCTGCACCATATACTTCAAGACAAAATTGCTGATGCGCCTTGCTGTTTTGTTCCAAAGCGAAATAATAATCGTACTCATATTTAAAGACAGGGACTTCTGTAGCCAGCTTGGTTTTGAGTGCTTCTCCAATTTCCGTAAAGCAATAATCTCCATCCTTTTGTTTTAAAATACCTTTACTTTCCAGTTCATCAAAAGACTTGCCCCAATCCTCCAGAAAAGTACCTATCCAGATTTTTCCGAAATCCCTGATGCTTTCCTGAGTCGCTTTTCTGTTCATGTCCAAACCCGCAAAGAGTGCATACCTGGTACGGAACCAGGTTAGGCAGGCGATGATTTGTTTTTCTGCTTCGGTTAGTTGTGTCATTCTTTTATGAGCTTTGAACTCAAAGGTCAGATTCTTCCCCATCAAGGTACAATTTCTTTATCCGAACCATTGGTCTTGGACACAAAGCCTGATGACAACTCATACAACTTTGAACCATACCCTGATAGGTATCAAATACATCTTCAGCAGTAGCATTTTGTAAACGCTCCATTGCTGCCAAATAGGAAACTGCAAAATTTTTGTAGGTCTCGCTCGCTGCTTTTTCAGGTTCGGTGGCTTGAGCGGTATGGATGGCTTCAAATTTTTTTAGGACTTCGGGCTTTTCCCCATTTTCAATTTGTTCTTTGATGCGCAAGCCGTCTTCAAACATTTCCCGCATCAACAGCGCCAACTCACTATCACCATTGGGGTTTGGTTGGGTTGGTATTATATGGTTGCTATTTGAGTTGATTTCATTACAAGCTAATGCAAAGAACAGGAGGAGGAATATGGTAAAGGCAAATAATTTTCTCATTTTCGACTGTTTCAAACTAGGGTGAAAATATTTTGCATAGTTAGGGATAAATTATTCAAAACGATTGTTTGTAGTAGAAAAATAATATTTGAAGGTTTTACTAATCAGTACTATATTTTCTTTTTAATTGCTCTAATTGTTTGATCAAATCTTCGACCGTATTTTTTAAGGACATTTTATCTTCACGAAGCATTTTGTCCCCAATTAAATCAATTTTTAATGATTGAATATGCTCTGCAACCTTATTTAGGTCGGCAACTATTTTAATGGCTGAATTTTGCATAATATCTTTTTTTATTTTAAAATTATTCCTCTTCTGATAGTGCATCAATGGCAATTTGGAGTTCTCTCAATTGAAAATCAACCCATTTTTGAAGGTTTTCTTTACTACCTAAAATAGTTTCATAAAATTCAGGATCTTCGTTCATTAAATCTATTGCGAATTTAATTTCTCGGATTCTTTTTTTGTGTTTTTTAGGTTTTGACATTAGCGTGCAGTTTTCAAAAATATTAAAAAATAATGACTGTAAAAAACTGGTTGGTTTAGTTTAATTTAATTTCGAAGTGTTAAATGTTGGGGATATTTCATCATATTGACTTCCTTTCTTGCATCTCTGCTCCATTATTCAATTATTAGTGTTCGGAATAAATAAAAAGGTAACTTAATTATCAACTTACATTCTCAGCTGAGGATCCAAAAAGATTCAACTTGTTTCATGTATGATCCTATTTCCCAAAAGAATCTATCTTTATCGGACTGTTCTCTCCATTCTCAATTAATCCGTGATTAAAACTCTCATCCCTATGACAAACAGAACGATACTTTTCCTTTCTTTTTTCGCATTAATACTTTGCATTCCTAACTCTATAACTGCTCAGAAATCAAAAAAACAATCCTCCAAAGTCACTTTTGATGAAAGCCTTTACAATGGCATGAAATGGCGACTGGTTGGACCATTTAGAGGTGGTCGTGCAGGGACGGTGGCTGGGGTGCCCGGAAATGAAAAATTGTATTACATAGGGACTGCTGGCGGTGGTGTTTGGAAAACAGAAGATGCAGGCAATACATGGACCTGTATTTCCGACGGTTATTTTGGCGGTTCGATTGGGGCAGTGGCAGTGTCCGAAAGCGACCCAAATGTAATTTATGTTGGGGAAGGGGAGCAAACAGTTAGGGGCAATGTTTCTTCCGGTTGGGGACTTTGGCGCAGCACAGATGCTGGGAAAAGTTGGAAGCATATTGGATTAAAAGGTTCTGAACACATCGGTCGCATTCGGGTGCATCCAAAAAATCCGGATTGGGTCTATGTGGCGGCAATGGGCAATCTTTGGAAACCCAATGAAGTGCGGGGTTTGTATCGCTCGAAAGATGGTGGAGAAAACTGGGAGCGCATTCTTTATGAAAGCGATAAAGCAGGTGCAGTGGATGTTATACTCGACCCCAATAATGCCAGAATTGTTTATGCAAGTACCTGGCAAATCAAACGCAATGGCTATCGAATGGATAGTGGTGGACCTGGCAGTCACCTTTGGAAAAGCAAGGATGGTGGAGATAATTGGGAAAAATTGACGCATCGTCCCGGTTTGCCAAAAGGCGTTATTGGAATCATTGGAATAGCTGTTTCTCCTGTGAATTCAGAACGGATATGGACCATCATTGAATCAGAAGACGGTGGTGTCTTTCGATCCGATAATGGCGGCTGGACCTGGGAGAAAGTGAACGAAAACAGGGCATTGCGACAACGAGCCTGGTATTATTCCCGCATATATGCCGATACCCAAAATGAAGATATTGTATATGTGTGTAATGTCAGTTTTTGGCGGTCGAAAGATGGTGGAAAGAATTTTAAATCCATCTCAACGCCGCACAGTGACCATCACGATTTGTGGATTGACCCAAATAACAATCAAAGAATGGCGGTGGCAGATGACGGTGGTGGTCAGGTTTCAAATGATGCAGGGGCAAACTGGACCACTTATTACAATCAGCCTACTTCTCAGTTTTATCGAGTTACTACGGATAATGTTTTTCCCTATCGAATTTATGGAGCACAACAAGACAATAGTACAGTACGGATTGCGCATCGCAGCAGTGGCAACAGCATTTCGGAAGCCGATTGGGAGCCCTCTGCCGGTGGCGAAAGTGCACATTTGGCACCAGACCCTGACAATGCAGATATTGTATACGGCGGTACTTATAAAGGCTATATGATGCGAAAAGACCATCGGACTGGTCAAACGCGCTCTACCAACATTTGGCCATTCAATCCTGCGGGTTCAGGTGCCGAAGTGATGAAATATCGCTTCAATTGGAATTACCCTGTCTTTTTCAGTCCACACAATTCAGATAAACTGTATGCAACCTCTAATCATGTTCATGTCAGTTATAATGAAGGGCATTCCTGGGAGACCATTTCACCGGATTTGACTCGAAATGACCCGACAACCATAAAATCTTCGGGTGGACCAATTACACAGGACAACACCGGGGTGGAATATTATGCAACTGTTTTCGCTGCGATGGAATCGCCTTATGAAGAAGGTGTCATATGGACGGGTTCGGATGATGGCTTAATTCACGTAACCAGAAATGGGGGTGAAACCTGGGAAAATGTAAGGCCTCCCATGGCCCCAAAGCACAATATGATGAATTGCATAGATGTTCATCCCACCATAGAAGGCGGAGCATATGTAGCCGCAACTTCTTATAAATTTGGAGATTATACCCCGTATTTATACAAAACGACCAATTACGGAAAGACCTGGAAACTCATCACTAGTGGAATTGATGAAAACCATTATACCCGAGCAATCAGGGCTGATCCGGTACGACCTGGTTTGTTGTATGCGGGGACGGAATGGGGCATGTATGTATCATTTGATGACGGCGATAATTGGCAAGCTTTTCAATTGAATTTGCCCATCGTTTCGATTCGGGATTTACATGTCCGGGACAATAATTTGATTGCCGCCACACATGGTCGTAGTTTTTGGATGATTGATGATTTGACGCCTTTACATCAACTGGACGATGCCTTGGCGACGCAAGATTTTCATTTGTTCAAACCAAAAGACTCCTATCGAATGGCAGGTGGTGGCTGGCGACAACCCGATTTGCGTAAAGTAGGCGAAAACCACCCTAATGGTGTCCTCTTTCATTATTTCCTGAAAAATCACGATGAAAAAACACCTGTCAAGTTAGAAATCTTGGAATTGGATGGTGATTTGATTCAGGCTTACGCGACTAACGCTAAAGACAAAAAGAACAAACTAAAAGTCCAAACTGGTGGCAATCGCTTTGTGTGGAATATGCGTTATCCCGGATTCAAGGATTTTCCTGGAATGGTCTTGTATTCTTCTCCTAATGTCGGTCCAAAAGCTGTTCCTGGCAAATACAAAGCTCGGCTGACAGTTGGCGATCAATCCATTGAACAGGAGTTCGATATTATCAAAGATCCCCGCCTTCCCAATACGCCTGAAGACTATCAAAAACAATTTGATTTCATCGTCAAAGTTCGCGATAAAGTGAATGACGCCCACCAGGCAATGTTGGACATTCGGAGTGTCCGAAAGGATTTGAAATACATCAAAGAAAAAACGGGGGAGGCTCCTGCTTACCAGGAAATTCGAGATGCCGTGAATGAATTGGAAAAAGAAATGACGATCATCGAGAACAATATCCACCAAACCAAAAATCAAAGCCGGCAGGACCCGCTCAACTTTGGCATTCGCTTAAACAATCACCTCACTTTTTTAATGGGTGACCAGCAGCGCGGCGATTATCCCCCGACCGTTCAGGCAGAGGAGGTGCGAAAAGAGTTATCTGCCAAGTTGGATAAGGAATTGCAATCCTTGGAAGGACTTTGGAATGAAAAATTGAATCGTATCAACGAAATGATGCGGGAAAAAGGACCAGAAATGCTGATGCGGAAAAAGGAAGAAGGGGTAAATTGATTGTACTATATGATGTGAAAGATTTCCAAAAATCTTTCACATCTTCTACTTTATCAAACCAGCTTGGTAGCTATTTTCCATCATCCAGATACAATGTCTTAATCCTCACCATCGGACCCGGGCACAAAGCCTGATGGCAACTCATGCAACTGTGGACCATCCCCTGGTATGCATCATACAAGTCATCAGAATTCGCATTTTGTAAATTCTCCAAAGCAACCAAATAGGAATCCGCAAAGTTTTTGTAAGTCTCACTCGCTGCTTTTTCAGGTTCTGTGGCTTCTGCAGTATGAATGGCTTCAAATTTTTTTAAAATTTCGGGTTTTTCTCCATTATCGATTTGTTCTTTGATGCGCAATCCATCTTCGAACATTTCCCGCATCAACAATGCCAATTCACTGTCACCATTGGGGTTTGGTTGAGTTGGTGCAATTGCATTAGAGCTTGAATCGGTGTCGGTGCAGGCAAGTGCAAAATACAGGAGTAGGAATAAAGTAAAGATGTATGATTTTCTCATTTTCAAATAGCTTCTATGTGTTGAATTTTTTTGCATAGTTAGGGATAAATTAGTCAAAATGCTTTCTGTGAAGTGTAAAATTTTCGCTAAAAAAAATCAAGTTCAATTTTTACAGAATTGGTAAAAACATTGAAAAGCGACAAGTGAAACGTCTTGAAGACGTTTCTAATATTCGTGTTAAGTTTGGAAACTTAACACAACGATTTTCTTTTTTTGCCTGCAAAAAAAATCGCTATTTGAAGTTTCCAAACTTCAAATAGATATTAAGCACGTCTTGAAGACGTGCGAATAATAAAATTCAAAAATTATAATAGCTGAGCCTGAGCATTATTTGTATTCGAGCGCTTCGAATTATTCGACTGGGGATGGGATATTGGAAGTTGAAGTTATAGATTTAGGAACATCGGTAGGTTATATCTTTCCCGGTGGGCGAGGGTGAGTCACGTCTTGAAGGCGTTTGAGGTATTTGATAAGACTGAAACCGCGTTTCCACTTGTTCGGAAAAGCGAGGAAACGCGGTTGTGAAGGTTTATAGTGTTAGGACTTATTCGGGATCATTCCGTAAAAATGTCAAAAAATCCATTTTTAAGTAGTCCAAGAGGAGAACTAGCAAGTCCACCTCCTTTAATATCTTTTTGGTCTCTTTGATTTAAGGTTTGAAGATTGCCTTTTTGTAAAATAGCTAAAGATTTTTCATTAAACTTTTTCATAATTGAAACATTTTGAGTTTTAATAATTGCCTTTTTCCAAGGCTGTCAAAAAGGTGTTCCTTTGTTTTTAAAAACGTTACCATATTTTTCGATTTTTTTCCCACTCGCTCCATATTAGTTCTGTGCAGTGAAATTTTTAGTTTCCTCCATAGAAGTCCTTCCTAAAGGGATTCTTTGAATTGGACAAACTTCAAAAGACTATTGAGTACGTCTTCTGGAGGGGCGAGTTTTAGTCAAAATGTCTAGTTTTCAAACAAGTAAAAATAAAAAGCCACTCCCAGATCTTAAATCCAGGAGTGGCTTTTTAAGCATTCTAAATATTATCAAGCATCCAAAACATTGACATCACTTACTGCAACTCGCTCCTTCCCTACCATCACTCTTCTCTTTGCTCGATACGCCAACCAATACATCACAGGCACAACAACCAATGTCAGGAAGGTCGCGAATACCAACCCATAAATAACCGTCCAGGCCATCACACCCCAAAATGCGACGTTGTCTCCACCGATGAACATATTTGGATTCAAGTCAGTGATGAGTCCACCGAAATCAAAATTGAAGCCGATGGCTAATGGGATAAGCCCCAGTACGGTGGTTATGGCAGTCAAAAGAACTGGGCGGAGACGAGTGGCACCTCCATTTACGATGGCTTCTTTGACATCATTTTTGGTGAGTTGGTTCATATGCTCATAGCCAAGTTCCGTGCGTTTTCGCTTGATGACCAGGTTAATATAGTCTATGAGTACGATGGCATTATTTACCACAATTCCTGCCAGGGAAATGATGCCCACACCTGTCATCACGATAACGATGTCCATACCAGTGAAGACATAACCGAGAAATACGCCAATGGTACTGAACAGGACAGATAATATGATGATAAAGGGCGAAATCAAGCTGTTGAACTGCATCACGATGATGATCAAAATCGCAAAAATGGCAATACCCAGTGCAGTAGCGAGAAAGGCAGCTTCTTCATTTTGCTGTTGTTGCTGACCAGTAAATTCATAGGTATAACCCTGTGGCATTTCATAACCTTCAAGTGTCTCCTGAATTTGATTCACAACCACGTTGGGGTTGTAATCCGTCAGGATATTTGAATAGACCGTGATAGCACGCTCCTGATCTTTTCGGTTGATTGAGTTGTAAGTTGAGGACAAACTCATATCTGCAACTGCCGAAATCGGTACTTGACTGATGCGACCATTGGCAGGATTTCGGAAGGTGATTTTTTGATTCAGCAGATCGCCGATATCGTAGCGGTAATTTTCGTCGAGACGCACATTAATCGGATAATCGTCATCGCCGTCTTTAAATTGAGAGACTTCTTTTCCAAACACCGCCGTCCGGATGGCGTCAGCGATGGAGTAGGTGGAAACCCCGTATCGTCTTGCAGCTTCCCGATCAATATGAATAAGCATTTCCGGTTTTCCAATGCGCACGTCTTGCTTGAGTTCTTCTATACCAGCTATGTTTTGACTTTCGATATACGCGACCAAATCATCTGAAAGCGTTGCGAGTTTAGCAATGTCATCGCCCCGAATCTCAATATTGATTGGTTTTTCCATTGGTGGACCATCATTGGGTTTGTCTACTACGATTTTCACACCTGGAAATTGGTCGTTTAACCCTTCTCTGATTTCTTCCATGATGGAGAAGGTATTTATCCCGATTCGCTCTGTAGCAGGAATGAAGGAGACAGTCAGTCGCGCCTTCGTAGGAGATTTGCTGAAATCAGGTCCTGCATTGGGGTCGGAGGTGTTTTCTCCTACTTGAGATAGAACTGCTTCTACCAGATGGTCATGAGGTTTAATAATTTCCTGAACCTTTTGTTCCACCTGGCGCATCATTTCACTGGTGGCTTCAATGTCTTTGCCCATTGGTAATTCTACGAATGCATTGACATAGATTGGGTTGATGGAAGGGAACAAAACGACATTGGGTTGTTTGGCTCCCAATAAGCCTAAAGCAAAAACTAATAACAATACTGTTCCACCAAAAATGAAAAAGGGATTGTATTTATGTAAAGCAAATCGAATGAATTTGTCATAAACATTTTCCAGAATAGGCAGGATCCGATTTTGAAACCAGAAAGAAGCTTTTCTTAAGAAGAAATAATTCAAAGCCGTCATACCTGCCACAATCCATAATAAGTTTCTGAACCACATGGTGTTGCCTATCTGGACTATTGCTGACAAAACCAATGCTACAACAATAAAAAGGATAACATTTTTTCTTTTTCTTCTCCTTACTGCTAGATCATCTGCCCGCTCATCTACTTTCATCAAAACGGAAGTCAAAACGGGATTGATTACCAGGGCCACAAAAAGGGAAGAAGACAAGACAATGATTAGGGTTATTGGCAAGTAACGCATGAATTCACCCATGAGTCCAGGCCAAAAAGCAAGTGGTACAAATGCTGCCAAGGTGGTTGCAGTAGAGGCGATAATCGGCAAGGCAACTTCTCCCGTTCCATACTTTGCGGCATCCAATCCCGAATAGCCATTTTGCATATACCGATAGATATTTTCCACCACCACAATAGCATTATCAACCAGTAGACCAAGTGCCAGAATCAGAGAAAACAGCACCACCATATTCAAAGAATAACCTATCACATTGATGATCAAAATGCCCATTAGCATGGAAGTTGGAATGGCGAGCCCCACAAAAAGCGAGTTACGGATACCCAGGAAAAAGAGCAAAACCAAGACCACCAAAATCATTCCCGAAATGATACTGTTTTGAAGGTCGGAAACCATCTGGCGGGTTTGCACCGAAATGTCATTAAACAAGGTTACTTTTAGATTTTCCGGAAAAACTTCCGCTTCGGCTTTAGCAACTGCCTCTTTAATTTTATCCGAAGCAGATAGTAGATTTTGACCTGCTTTTTTGATGACATCCAGTGAAACAACTGGCTCTCCATCTGCACGGGCTATACTGGTTGGCTCCTGAAAACCATAAGTTACCTTGGCAATATCTTTAAGGAAGACGGGGTCATTATTTTCACTTCGTACGATCATGTTTTCCAACTCTGCAGCATTCTTAAATTCACCGAGGATACGGATATTTCTACGGAAATCACCATTGAGAATTTCACCGCCCGACATGGTCACATTTTCTGAACGAACGGCATTTTCGATATCCTGAAAGGAAATTTCGCGTGCTTCCATTTTTGGCAAATCCACTTCAATTGCCATTTCCCTTTCACGTACCCCTTTGATATCTACATCTGAAATTTCTTTCAAATCCTTGATTTCATCTTTCAGGTATTCCGCATAATTGTTCAACTCATCATTGGTGAAATTTCCAGCCAAATTGACCGTCATGATGGGTATTTCAGACATGTTGATGTCCAGCACTTCGGGTTCCTTGGTCAAATCGTCTGGCAATTCCGGTTTGGCGCGATCTACGGCATCCTTGATTTTCTGCACACCATCGTCCAAATCCACATCTGAATTAAATTCAGCTACAATCAGGGAATAATCCTGCAAGGAAGAAGAAGTGATGGTTTTGATTTCCGATATCGTACCTATTTCTTTTTCAAGTGGGCGTGTAACCAAATTTTCAATATCCTCTCCTGAGTTTCCGAAGTAGAGGGTATTGACATACACTTTTGGCCATGGAATTTCCGGGTAGGCTTCCTTTGGCATATTGTTGTATGAACTCACCCCAAAAACAAGCAACATAAAGGTGAGTAGGAATATGGAGGTTCGATTGTCTACCGCGAGTGTCGTTAGGGAAAATTCACGTAGACCTTCTTTTATTTTTTGTATTGACATTTTGAAATCATTGCCAAAATTTTAAGGTGACATCTTTTTCGGAGGAACGTAGAAGAAGGTGTCATCTTAAAATTTACTTTCGAGGGATGGCTTTAAGAGTCTTAGAGGCTCTTTAAAAAGATGACACCTTTCCTCGTCCCTCCAAAAGATGTCACCTTTTAAAAATTATTTGACCTTAATCAGGGCATTTTCTGCTACCACTCTGGCGCCGTCCACCAGCAAGTCTTCTCCACCTTCCAAGCCTTCTTCGATGACAATTTTACCATCGTAACTATCGCCTGTGGAGACATATACCTTTTTTGCGTAAGCACCTTCTCCTCCTTCATCTTTGATGTATACAAAACTTCTGCCGCTTACTTCTTGCTGTACCAATTCCAGGGGAATCGTCGGTACATCTTCTACAGTTTTGTCATTCAACATCATGATAGCCAGTAGGTTAGGTTTGTACAAGCCCTGAGCATTGGACAATTCTACTTCTGCTTCAAAAGTTCGGTTGGTCGGATTGATGGTATTGCCGATTCGGCTGATGCGGGCTTTGGTTTCAGCATCCAGGGCGGGGAACTTAAGCGTAACCATCTCTCCCCGACGAATCGCTTTCAAGTGGCTTTCAGGAACATTCGCAACCACCTTGACTTTGTTGGTATTCAAAATAGTGATGATAGGCATGCCTGGTGAAGCCATTTCACCAGCTTTTAAATTGACCATTTCGACGACTCCTGAAATAGGAGCATAAACTTCCGACTTGGACAGTTGGAATTGAACGGTTTCCAAACTTTTTTCCAATCGTTCCTTGTTATTCTTGGCTTGCAAATATTGCATTTCAGAACCAATGTTTTGATCCCAAAGGCGTTTTTGGCGATCGTATACATCGTTTGCCAAATTGAGGGAGGTTTGCAATTCAGCGATTTGCTTATTGATAGCTTCCAAATCAAGCTTGGCTACCAACTGGCCCTTGAGAACATTTTGTCCTTCCTGAAATTTTAGATCCACTATTCTTCCACCAGTTTCGCTGGAGGCACTCACATAATCATCAGATTGAACAGAGCCCTGGATTTCCACAAAATGTTGAAAATCAGTCCGTTCAACTTTTTGCGTAGTCACCAATTCACGGGATATTTCTTTATTTGGTTCCAGTTCCTCAATTTCAGACTCTAATCTTGCGATTTCTTTTTCCAAAATGCGCAAAGAGTCTTTCTTGAGGGTCAAGAGTGCTTTTTTTCCTTCCAGGTCTTCTGGCCAGGTAGTCTCTCCACAAGCAGAGAGGATTGCAGTAAGGGTGATTAGATACAAGAGATATTTCATTGTTATTTTGTTGAGATTTTATAAGATTGTTGACCACTGCCAACATTGTTTTTTAATTGAAAATCGAGAGGTTGCTTTGTTTATTAGACAAATTCAGAGTCAACGATCCTAATTTCCAAGAGCTTTATCCAAATTTGCTTTTGAGACCAACAAATCATACAAAGCCTGATTGTGGTTTCTTTGGGCTTCGTATAATTCGTATTCTGCTGTAGTGAGTTCCAGGCTTGTTCCTACACCTTCTTTGTATTTGATCTGAGTAGTATTGTATATTTTTTGAGCTAAATCAACCGTTCGTTTTTGAGTTTGTACCCTTCCTTGGGCATTGCTATAATCTATTCGGGCATTTTGGACTTCCAATGAGATGCCTCTTTCTAAGTCTGATTTTTGGATTTTCGCCAATTCCAAATCAATTTGTGCCCGCTGAATTTGTGCTTTCCTTTGAAAGCCATCGAAAAGCGGGACATTGATGCCACCACCAACAAAGAACCCGGGGAAGTTGAGGGTATTATTCAAATCGTTTCCCTGCCAGGTATGTTGATAGGAACTGAAAATTCGAAGGGAAGGGTAGTACATCGCCTTAAATCGCTTCACATTCAATTCGTTTAATTCAATACTCTTTTCAATTGCCTGGTATTCAGGCCTTTTTGCAAAATTGATAGCACCTCTCAGCTCATCATTGTTAGCTTCTTTCAATAAAGTATTGATATCATCTGAAACCCTTATTTCTTTATCAACCGGATAACCCATGGTGAATTTTAAATAGTTTAAAGCAGTACCAGTCTGTCTGTTTAAATTTTCCTGTTCTACATTCAGATTGGCAAGGGAAAGTTCCAGCCTATCTACGTCCAGTTGTTCAGCAAAACCAGCTTTATACGTTTCTCGGGTGCCGTTGAGCAAATCTTTGAGGTTCTCAATGTTTTTTTCCAAAGTCTCTAGATTTGCAGCAATGATAAGGGCTGGCAGGTAAGCCTGGATGACATCATTTCGAACCATTTGTTGGGTAGTGGAATAATTTTCTCCTGTCAATTCGCGGTACTTTCTGGCAGCCCTAAGTCCCAGGAAGTAGCTTCCGTCTACTGCCAACCAATCCATTTCAATCAATCCTGAAATGCTATGGGTGGTACCAAATTGGAGTTTGACCAACAAATCTTCAGGGGCGGTGGGATCGAAGGTACTGGCAACCGCTACGGAGGAGGGAATTTCGATATAGTTGGTATAATTTAGTCCTGCTTTGATTTTGGGCAGACCAATTGCAGTATTTTCTTGAATTAAAGCGTCCGCGTCTGCGATACCCAATTGGCTTGTGCGAATAGCCGAATTATTTTCCAATGCATAATTGATGGCTTCTTCGAGGGAATAACTTTCTTGTGCAGAAAGAAAAAATGGAAAGAGTAAGGTGACAATAAACGTTCGTGAGAAGGCTTTCATTTCGGGTGATTTACCAGAGGATGAGAATTTGAGAATTTGAGATTTTGAGAGGGTGAAAGATTGAGTATGTGAGAGAACTTATATGCTCTCAAATTCTCAATCTCTCATTCTCTCAAACTCTTAATTCTCAAACACTCAAACTCTCCGAATTCTGATATCGTTCCAATGATTCCAATCCTTTTGGTGAAGCGATACCGTGAATGTGATAATTGATGTATTCTTTGTATAAATTTTCTCGATTGTACTGTTTTAGTGGGAAGGTATCTTCATCTACTACACACATCGTCTTCCCAACATACAACTTGGCGACGATGTCGGGATTCATATTATCGCGATACAGCCCTTCCTCTATCCCTCTTTCCAAATTGTTTTTGATGACGCCATAGACATATTCGGAATGATAGGCTTCCAGCTTTCTCCAACTATCGGGATAGTATTTCTGCAAATCGTAAATGACCGTTGGAGAGAACTCCCTCAATTGTTGGGTTACAAACCTGGCAATGCCCAAAATCTCATCTATTGCATCTTGAGACTCGGCTGTAATTTTGGTGACCGCCTCTTTTTCAATGCTCGTTTGTATTTCAAAAATTTGATTAATGAGATCTCCTTTGTTGTCCACTAATTGATATAGTGTCTTTTTGGAAATGCCCAACTTTCGAGAAATATCATCCATAGTAATGCTCTTGATGCCATATCGCATAAACATCTCCATGGTTTTTACCAAAATCTGCTGTTTTAAATCCATACTTTTGTCAAAATTCGGCTGCAAATGTATAGGCAAAAAACATAGGAAACAATTTTTGGTTTAAAAGTTTCCTGGGTTTATCGAGTTTTTTGATGAACGTAGTAAAGTCATCTTTTACTCTACTAAAAATGCCGATAAAGGGAGTATTTTTATCCACATACTGACAATCACTTATCGGTTTATGTTCATCACTTATTGCCAAATTCATATCACTTATCCATTGTCCCAGTTTTCTCATTGTAATCGCACTTAATTTTAAAGCATAGGAAGAATGATAAGCTGTTGTAAGGAAAAGTTAACGAGGTGTTTACCTTTTTTGAGAAATAGGAATAATAAAGTAGAACTAATTAACTCAAGTTACATAAATCTCAACCCAAATAATATGCGAATTCAACTATTATTGCTTGCTCTTTTTTCTTTTGTTTGTTATCAAAATTTAAGCGCTCAATGTACGACCATTACCGTGAATGCGGGACAAGACCAAGAGGTATGCGGACCTGGAGGAGGAACTACATTAAATGGCTCAGTTTCCGGACCCTATGAATATTATAGCTGGTCTCCATCTGTAGGTTTGAGTGATCCAAACATTTTAAATCCTATTGCGACAATTTCAACACCGACTACCTATACCTTAACAGCTGAAGCGATTGATCCTTATGGAATTAACCTTATTCAAAATGGTGATTTCGAACAAGGGAATACTGGTTTTACCAGTGAATATGGAAATAATCAAACTTTTTTTGACCATCCTTACCTATATGCTGTTCTTCCAGGATCTCAGCCAGTGTTACCTGCTAGCACAAATCAATCCTGTGGGGATCATACATCTGGTAGTGGAAATATGATGATTCTCTATGGACCATCGGCTACTAAAACACATCCGGGTAATATTGTTATTCCGGCACCACCTGCCCTAATATGGTGTCAAACTGTCCCAGTAACACCAAATACGAATTATTTTCTTTCTGCCTGGTTGGCTAGAATAAATTTGCTCCACAGTTTTGTACCGGATCTAGAAATACGAGTTAATGGACAAAATATTTCAATAGCGAATCCTTCAAGCAGTTTATGTGTTTGGACTAATTTTTCTGGAACATGGAACTCAGGATCTTCGGTAACTGCCAATGTATGTATTTCTGTCCCAACTCATACATTCGTAGGACCAATCACTTATGCATTAGATGATATTTTAATGACAGAATTCTGTTATGTTTCTGATGATGTCACTGTAGATTTCTTGGAAATTGAAGCCATTGCACCAGCTGTACAAATCCTTCCATGTGACGTTTCATCACAGGGTTTTGCATTGGATGGAAGTGCTTCTACTTCTGGCCCAAATTTTACCTATCAATGGACAACGAACGATGGAAATATTGTTTCAGGCTGGAATGATCCCATCGCTTATGTCGATGGAACGGGCTCCTATACTTTGACCGTTATCTATACCAGTGGTGTTGTCTATTGTACTGATATTGCATTCGTTACTGTTATTGATGATCCCAACCAACCATTTGCATCCGCCGCAGTCTCTGAAACCCTAGATTGCTTCAATCCAACCATTGAAATTGACGGAACAGGCTCATCGGAAGGAACAGAATATACCTATCTATGGACAACATCCGATGGAAATATTGTCAATGGAGAAGATTCTCTATTGCTAACTGTGGATGCAGGAGGAACTTATGATTTGTTAGTCACCAATACAGATAATAATTGCACAGCGGAAGCTTCTGTTACTGTTGAAGAGGATCTGGAAATTCCAGATGCTGATGCGGATACTAACGGGATTATTGATTGTATAAATGATTTAGTGGAGGTTGATGGTAATGGTTCATCAGAGGGAGGAGATTTTTCTTATGAATGGACAACGAATGATGGAAATATTGTAAGTGGAGAATTTGAACTAATAGCAGAGGTAGATACAGCTGGGACTTATACCATTACCGTGACAAATGATATTAATGGCTGTACCAATACGGCAGAAGTAACTGTTGATGAAGATTTGTTGGCTCCGATCCCGGAAATCGAGTCTCCTGCACAAGTAGATTGTACCAATGCAGAAATTGAATTGGATGCTAGCAATTCGAGTGGGCAAGGCAATTTGTCTGCTGAATGGACGACCAATGACGGAATCATCCTTTCTGGCGAATTCACCCTCACCCCAACAGTTGAAGGGGCAGGTACTTATACACTAACTATTACCGATGATGTGAATGGTTGTACTGAAACAGATACTGTCACAGTGGAAGAAAATTTGACTCCTCCGGTACCTGAAATTGAGACCCCTGGGGTGGTGGACTGCAATACTTCGTCACTCAGTTTAGATGCTTCCAATTCAAGTGGACAAGGTACTTTGTCCGCTGAATGGTCAACGAATGATGGAATCATTTTAAGTGGAGGGCAAACACTTAATCCTGATATTGATGGAGCTGGAACTTATGCCTTAATAATCACAGATGATTTGAATGGTTGTACCGCAATGGATGAAGTAACTGTTTTGAGTGATTTCGATGAACCAAGTATAGATATTCAAGCACCAGAGATGCTAACTTGTTTGGTTACTTCTATTTTTATTGATGCAACAAATTCAAGCACTGGTAAATATTTCTCCTACGAATGGGTAACTCCTGATGGAAATATAACCAATGGAGCCAGCAGCCTGCAACCTGAGGTTGATCAACCTGGAAATTATATTTTGACGATAACCAATGACCTAAACGGCTGTACATCAACCGATAATACCACAGTCACTGGGGATACAGTGGTGCCTACATCAGATGCAGGGGATTCCACCAAAATTGATTGCGATTTTCCTGTTGTTGAATTAGATGCGAGTAATTCCAGCCAGGGGGATCATTTTGAATATCAATGGACGACAACTAATGGAAATATCGTAGGAGGAGAGAACGAATTAATTGCAGAAGTAGATGCTGATGGTGATTATGTTTTTACAGTTACTAATACTTTGAATAATTGTATTGAGAGGGATACGGTCAATGTCAGTTTGGATGACAATGTTCCAATTGCCGACGCTGGCACTGCTGAAGATTTTAATTGTCTGAATACAGAGGTAAATTTGGATGGACAAAATTCCAGTCAGGGAAACCACACCTATCAATGGATTGCAGTATCGGGCAATATCGCAAATGGAGAAAACACCCTTACTCCAACTGTCGATAGTGCAGGAATTTACGTTATTGAGGTTACAGATACCTTAAATAATTGTGTTTCTACGGATACCATTGTAGTTGAGGAGAATTTTGTTTACCCAATCGCTGACGCTGGTCCAAATCTCGAAATCCCCTGTCATCCTGATACCCTTGAATTGATGAGCAATAATTCCAGTCAAGGCAATCAATTTGAATACAGTTGGACAACTTCAGACGGTAATATCGTCAATGGAGCGATGGAGTTGATGGCTGAAGTGGATGCTGTTGGTACTTATTCCTTACAAATTACAGATAAAGACAATGGTTGTACGGCTACCACTCAGGTAGAGGTAGTACAAGCCGAAAGTCCGAGTTTGAATATACAGAATCAAGTAAATGTAGATTGTTATGGCAATGCCAACGGAAGCGCAACGGTAATTGGGACAGGTGGTACTCCAAATTATACTTTCGAATGGTCCAATGGTGGCATGCAAGCTACCCAAACCAATCTGAATGCAGGAATTTATGTAGTAACGATAACTGATGTAAATACTTGTAAAAGTACAATAGAAGTGACCATCTCTGAACCTGGATTATTAATTGTAGATCTTGAAGGAACTGCTGAATCTGGTTTAAATATGAACGATGGAACCGCTACTGCTATTCCAAGTGGTGGCTCTTCCGATTATTCTTTTGAATGGTCTAATGGCGAGACGATTCCCACTATTTCCAACCTCGTACCAGGTGAATATTGCGTAAGCATAACGGATCAAAATGGTTGTACAACCACTGGGTGCTATGTCGTCAGTTCATTCTCTTGTGCTGGTGTTTCTGTCAATATTTCCTCTACGGATGTCAGTTGCTTTGAAGGGAATGACGGCGAGGCGACCATACAAATGATCGGTGGAACTGCTCCATTCCTATATCAATGGTCTAATGGACAATCTGGTGAGTCACTTACGGATTTATCTGCTCAAACCTATCAGGTTACTGTAACAGATGACAATGACTGCGCTATCCTGGAGACCATTACTATCAGTCAACCGAGTCCCATACTAATTTCGATTTTGGCAGTGACAGACGCAGATTGTGCTGGAAGTGCAAGTGGTTCCGCGATGGTGGAAGCCAACGGAGGTACGCCTGATTTCAACTATGAATGGTCCAATGGGAGTATGGAATCTTTTATCGAAAATGTGCTGCCAGGTATGTATATGGTTACTGTGACAGATTTGAATAATTGTATGGAGAAAGCAACTATTGAAATAGATGGTGAAAATGATACTACAGCACCAGTTGTGATGGTGCAAAATATTACGGTTATTTTGGATGAAGATGGAATGGTTTCCATTACCCCCGAAATGGTTGACAATGGTACCTACGACAATTGTGAATTAGAGTCAATGAACCTGGACATTTCTGAGTTTTCATGTATGGACGTTGGCGAAGTTATGGTCACCTTAACCGCCAATGATTTAATTGGCAATTCGGCTTCAGGAACTGCCATTGTAACAGTTTTGGATGAAACTGCTCCAAGTTTAATCTGCCCAAAAGATATATTTTCCAACTTTTGCACTTCTCCCATCAGCTATCCTGAGCCTATTGCAGAGGATGAATGTGGAGACACCAATATGGAACTTATTACTGGTTTGCCAAGTGGTGAAATTTTCCCAATGGGAACAACCTTGGTTGAATATATGGCTACAGATAATGCTGGCAATTCTTCCTCATGTTCTTTTACAGTTACAGTGCTTACAGATATGAATGCTGATGTATCGGTTATTGAGCCGAATTGCGCCAATATGGAGACAGGCGAAGCTACTTTAATGGTTGAAGGTGGTACTCCTCCCTATCAATATCTTTGGAATGATTCGAATATGCAGAGTATGGCTACTGCCACCAACCTGACAGCCGGAATTTATTCGGTAACCATTACGGATGATACAGGTTGTGAAATTGGTGCTACGGTCACCGTCACTGAACCTGACCCCCTTGAGCTGGATATTGATATAATCGAACCAAACTGCTTTGGGGAAGCAACTGGGATCGCTACCGCGATCACTAGTGGAGGTACACTTCCATATATTTATCAGTGGGATGATCCTGATATGCAAATGAACCAAATTGCTACTGGATTGACGGCTGGTATGTATGAAATTGTGGTATTGGATTCTAATAATTGTGAAATTACATCAACAGTTAACATAGCACAACCTACTGAGATCCAAATTACTTTGGACGAACTCGTCCACGAGACTAGTCAAAATGCTGATGGACTCATTTCAATAAGCCCCTCTGGTGGCACCAATATGGGCTATACTTTTGAATGGACTTTCAATGGTGATTTTTATTCCAATGAAGAAGATATCCAAGACCTCACTGCTGGTGAATATTGTATTACTATAAGTGACCAAAATGATTGTATACAAACCCAATGTTTTACGGTCGAAGTGGTTAATAACACTTATGATCAGAACCTGGCACATTACATTGGGATTGCTCCTAATCCAACTTCTGGTTTGATCAATGTGCAATTCAACCTGCCCAAACTAAGTGAAGTTAGCCTTGATTTTCATGATGTTTTGGGTAGAAATGTTTTGGAAGTGAAGAAGAGAACTCTGGAGGAAGGCTCAATCCCAATAGACTTATCTGAATTGAGTGCTGGAGTTTATTTTTTGAGGATTGGAATTGGCGAAGGTTTTATAGTAGAAAGAGTGGTGGTTGAATAAGTACCACGGCTCTCCAGAGCCGTAAAAACGTACCACGGTTTTCCAAAACCGTGCCCCCAAACTCTCAGAGGTGATTGGTTCTATCATTTTTTCACAAAATGAAAATCAAAATGAAAATTAAAATAATAGAATGCCCCTTTGGCTTTATTAATATTTGGCTTTTTCATTTTAATTTTCATTTTAATTTTGATTAAAAACAGTTTAAATTAGAACCAATCACCCCTGCCAAACTCTGGAGAGCCGTTTCACTTCAATAATTCAGGCCGATAAAATTCTTCAAATCCTGGCCGGAGATAGGTATTGGGATAATCTTTCCAATTTTTGACAAGATTGATTTTTACGGCATTATCCAAAATATAACTCACATAATAAGCCAACTCAATTCTATCCCGAACGACATGGTCAAAACTTTCTTCATGCCAAACTTTTTGCCCCACCTTATCCCTAAGTATATTGATTCTTCTGGCAGTATATTTTTTAATTGAACCCATGATCTTATCCAATTCATTGTTTAATTTATATAGAATTAAATGCGCATGATTGGACATAATCGTAAAGCAGATGAGTTGGTATCGATCTTCATCGAAATATTTAATTGCGTTTGAAAGTATCTCTGCGTATTCTGACTTATTCAGAAAACGAGGTCCTGTCATTGACTTGTCTAGCAACTCATCAAACTTTCCAAAGTACAACCAATACAAAGATTTTAATGCTCCTCTTAGTTCGTCTTTTGATAGACCTTGCTGAATTAGTGTAGCTTTTTCAATATCTCTTTGCGTTTTTAATTGAATGACTACCTTTTTTGGAAGAGAACCATTGAGCCGAATCGTAACGAAATAAACTCCATCTTCGACTTGCCAATGTGGAAGATTGCGCCAATACCATTGTTTAATTGGTTTATAAGAATAATTCATAGTAATATCGTACCACGCTTCTCCAGAAGCGTGCCCCAAGTACCACGGCTCTCCAGAGCCGTACAAATGGGAATTAAGAAATTTATTGATTTTGATAAGGGACATTTATAGGTTGTTAATTCATCCTAAAAAGTAACCTACCAAAGCATGATATTTAAAAAATAATCTGAGCGTCCTCTTCCCGGTTTTGGAAAACCGGGATACTTGAGATACGGCTCTGGAGAGCCGTGGTACTTTTTGTACTTTGGTCCATTTTTACCAAACATCCACCAATTTCATCATATGCAATCTTTTAAACCTACCATTTTATCCTTGTTGATTGTTTCCATTGTTGCTTGTCAAAAAACACCTCCTCCACAGCCTGATCCTCCCCAATTGATTCCCCAGGTTGCTGCAATTGAGGAAAATGAGGGACTTTTTGAAATAAATGAAGAAACAATCATTGGCGTAGAGAATGAAGCACAACAGAAAATTGCCACTTCCTTTTTTCAACATTTCAAAAAAGTAGTGGACTGGCAGCCAAGGGTGGTGATTGGGAAAAAAGGTACCATTCAATTCCGATCCAAAGAAACATTAGGTCCCGAAGCCTATGAGCTAAACATCCATCCGGATAGCATCCACATATATGCCAGTGCTGGAGCTGGTTTCTTTTATGCTTTACAGAGTATTCGTCAATTGTTGCCTATTGAATTTGTTGGAGGTAAACTTCAAGAGGATGTCCGTTGGGTATTGCCAGCGGTAAGTATTAAAGATCAGCCGAGGTTCGCCTGGCGTGGCTTCATGCTGGATGTTTCGAGGCATTTCTTTGAAAAAGAACAAGTGAAGGCTTTTTTGGATGAGATGGCAGCCCTCAAACTCAATACCTTCCATTGGCATTTGACAGACGATCAGGGCTGGCGTATTGAAATTCAAAAATATCCCAAATTGACAGAAGTGGGTGCCTGGAGGGTAGATTACAACGATCACAATGAAAACCACAATCGGTGGTGGGGGAGACCTGCCCAAAAAGAAGGGGATAAAGCTACCTATGGAGGATATTATACTCAAGACGATGTTCGGGAAATCATTGCTTATGCGCAAGAGCGTTTTATCACAGTGGTGCCGGAAATTGACATGCCGGGTCATTCGCAGGCTATCATTGCCTCCTATCCTGAAGTTGCCTGTCATCCTGGTTCCTACTTTGTAGCGACAGGTGGCGTATATAAGGACAATACAGTTTGTCCAGGTAAAGAAGTGAGCTTTGCGTTGATTGAAGAAGTATTGAATGAAGTCATGGATTTATTTCCCTCCAAATACATTCATATAGGAGGCGATGAATGCAACAAACTCGCCTGGAAAGCAGATCCGGATTGTCAAAGGAGGATTAAAGAAGAAGGTTTGAAAAACGAAAGCGAATTGCAGAGTTATTTTATCAAAAGGGTCGAAAAAATTATCAATGCCCGTGGGAAATCGATGATTGGTTGGGATGAAATTTTAGAGGGTGGATTGGCACCCAAGGCCACCGTGATGTCCTGGAGAGGGGAAGCAGGAGGCATTGAAGCAGCCTCCAAGGGACATGCAGTTATTATGACGCCGAATAAGTATTGCTACCTCGATTTGAAACAAGGACATACGGATCATGAACCGAATTTGGGCTATTCTCAATGCCTTTTGTCCACCTGTTATGGCTACAATCCCGTTCCGGAAAATTTAAAGGATAAAAGTGATTTCATCTTAGGTATACAGGGCAACTTATGGAGTGAATCCTTGCCTCAATGGGATATGGCTACTTATATGGCATTTCCAAGACTATTTGCCGTGGCTGAAAATGCCTGGTCGCCGCAGGAAAAAGAAGATTGGGATGATTTCATCAATCGGCTTTACCCTCAATTGGAGCGTTTGGAAGCCAAAGGCATTCGTTATGCCAATAGTGCTTTTAATGTCTGGATTAATCACAAGGGAGATGGAAATAAAATAACCGTTGATCTGTTCACAGAAGCCAATGGGTTGGAGATTCGATATACGGTGGATGGGAAGGAACCCACCTATGATTCTCCTATATATGAAGCTCCTTTTGAGTTATTAGAAACTGCTAATGTTAAAGCGGCTGCATTCAAACATGGTAAGCGAATTGGGAAAATTACCCAAAAAGCATTTTATGTCCACAATGCCAGGGGCGCAAAAGTAGTTTACCATACGCCGTTTCTGAAAAACAAAAGTGCCGGAGGTGAAAGTGCTTTGACAGATCTAAACTTTGGAAGCAATTGGTCCGTTGATAGTCTCTGGCAAGGCTTTCAGGCTCCTAAAATCGAAGTGGATGTCATTTTGGATACCCTTCAGGAAGTTGGAGAAGTGCACCTCAATTTTTTACAAATAGCCATCAGTGGCATATACATGCCTGAACAAATCCGAATTTTTGGAACAAGGGATAAAGAACCATTTTCAGTTCTAGCTGAAAAAAACCTGGATTACCAGGCGAAGGTACAAGGCAGGTATATTCAAAATGCTTCTATTCAATTTCCAAAAACCATGGTTGATAAATTAAAGATCGAATTGCAATCGGTCAATCCCATTTATGAAGGACATCATCGGCAAGGGGAATTGAGTAAGGTTTATTTGGATGAGATTGTGGTGTATTGAATTTTTAAGTGTTTTTTCTCCTTATAATCCATGATTATACGTTTCTAAACTTCCAAAGTTTTAGGAAACGTGATCTCTAATTGTTTGCTCAAAAATTCGGGATGATTTAGGTTTTCTTTTTCTTCTTCTTTTTTGACTTTTTCTTTTTCTTCGATTTTCCTGAATCTCCAGTACCCGTACCATAAGAAGAAGAACTGGTTGGTGATTTTTCATTATTCAAAATAGCCAATACTGCTTTTTTCATTTCCGGATAATCAAAATCCTCTTCAAACAGGTATTGAAAATAGGTATAATGAGCAATCCTGGTACCATCCTCGGGAGAGAATAAATCGCGTCCCAGAACATATTTCATATCATCTTCTCGCATTTCCATCGCAAAGCTCCATTCCGTTTGCACCGTCTCATTTACTTTTCCCTCTGCATCTACGACATAAAAAACATGTTTATAATACAATCCCCCTTCTGGTTCGTCAAATTGCTCAAAAGCCATCACTGTTTTATCCTCCCAGTCAAACTGATCAAAGCAAAATTCCACTTTCATGTTTTCACCTACTTCGCCAGCTTCCCAAGCCTTGTATAGGGCGGGCTTTAGAGCATTTCCTTTTTCAAATTCTCCCAATGCATAGTGACTTTGAATTAATTTTGATGCAATAGTTGGTGTAGGGTGGGTCTCATATAGTTTGGCAAATATTTCATTGGCTTTTTGAAATCGCTTTGAAAGATAAGCTAATAAGCCAGCATTAAAATGGAGATCCTCGTATATCGGTGATTCTGTATTGATATGTTCCATGCCTTCCGTATAGACGCTCAAGGCATTATCAATATCATCTTTATAATAATACATTTGGGCTAGGACGGAATAGGCTCTTTCCTGACAATTTTCCAGGGAAAGTGCATGCCGAACAGACTTAATTGCCTCCTGTTCTTTTTCTTGTGCATACAATATTTCCCCTTTTAGCAGATGATAATCAGGGTCTTCTGCATTTACCTGAATGGCATCATTAATGGTGGAAAGCGCAAGGTCCAACTCATCTTTGGAATAATGAATGTAACTTTTAAAATACCTGGATCCTTGACTGGTAGCATCTGCTGCAATGACTTCATCAAATAATTGCAGGGCTTCGGCATCTTTCTCTAAATAATAAAGTGCGATTCCTCTGAAATATTTGTGCGTATTGGTTAAAGCATCCCTTTCGCCAGTCAACTTTATGACCTCTTCCAAATTGTTGGCATCCAACAGTTCGGAGATTTTTTCTGTAAATAGAGAATCTGCTTCTGTTTGGGCAGCAATTTGAAAAGATAGAGAAAGCATTAAAATGAAAATAAGTCCTTTCATAATGGTATGATTTATTAGGTATTGAGAAAGCTTTTTATGAACAACATCTATTGAACAGATGAAATTTTTTAAATAATGGATGGATTTAACATTTAAAATTACATAGGAAAAAATACTTTTTTATTTGCTGCTATTTTAATACTTGAGCAAGTTCCCGAAGACTGAGCACACCAGTAAACCAATGTTTTGATGAACTTTTCTATAGTTTTGTATCGATTTCGATTATAAGTGCTTGATTTTCCCAAAGGGACCCCCAGACAAAGAGTATGGTGGGGAAATAGCTATCCTGTATAGTTATCGCTAAATAAATAAGAATTGAATTGTAGGTGGTAAAACTTATCCTTTGAAGCAAGCCTATTTTTTCCTATCCTCAAACCGTTTGGCCCAATAGCTACCAGTATCTTCTTTTGCAGCTTTGAATCTAGCTCTGGATGCTTCCCAAAAGTTTTTGGCTCGTTTTAAAAGGGAGTCAGGAATTTCACCCCATCGAAATGTTTTTTTCCCCTTCTTTTTAGAGTCTTTTTCTCCTTTGTGATCTTTTTTTGGAAGAATTCTCAAATTTTCTTCATCATTGTATACAAAACTTCTGAATACTTGTTCTTCATCGGTAGAAAGATCTGAGATTTCTGCATCGTTTCTGGCTTGTTCTAATGCAAGCACATCAATGTCGTGATCGATATCTGGTCGATGTGGATCTCCTTCGAAAGATCTGTCTTCTACCCATCTATCTTTGTACTTCTTCATATCAAACCTATCTTTAGTAAGACCACTTTCCATACTTGCTTTTTTGGGACTGTGTTCATCAATTTTAAAGTTTTGGCGTTTCATTAATCTGTCCCTGGTATCATATTCTTTATTTTTGACAAATCCTCCAGGCCAGAATTTTTCTCGCCCGCTTTTACCTCTAAATTTTTCTAAAGGTTCATCTAGATCGTCAAGAACCATTAAATGGTCAGGGACAAAAGCCTCGTCACCTTCATCTTCCGCATCATCTGAGTCTCCATAGTAATAAGGTCTTTCAGTGCTTCCAGAGCTACTGCTTCGTTTTCTTTTTTCTTTTCTTCTAGGTTCAACATCTGAGCTATGCATAGATAATTTTTTTTGAATTATTAAAGAATGCTCTTGAGAATTGTAGAGTTCCTTGGAAAATAATGGGTTAAGTATATCACTTCCCAAATATAATGATATTTTTTAATGTTTTCTATCGCTAAAAGGCTCAACTAGCGATTGTATTTTATAATTATATTTGAAGCCTATATACTCCCGTAATTTTGCTTAAATCAAAACGAAAAATGAAAAACCTCTTTTGTTCAATCGCTGCAGTTATGCTAATCCTTGCAGCATGCCAACCCACTACGGAATTTTACGAAAATGCCTTCTGCATCGAAAACATTTCAACCATAGATCCAAATGATGGCTTAAAAGAAAACCAAACGGTCATTCTAATGGATGGCAAAATTCATAAAATAGCTCCCTCCGATGACTTGAACTTGTCTTCAAAAAATGAAATCATAGATGGTACTGGGAAATACATGATTCCAGGCTTGTGGGATGCGCATGTCCACTTTGCCTTTATGGAGGAATTGGCGCCGAGTATGTTCGATTTGTTTCTGGCTTATGGCATTACGAGTGTTAGAGATACGGGGGGAGAAATCAATTTTGTGAAAGAATGGAAGGACAAGGCAGATGCGAATCCAACCGATGCGCCCAGAGTGATGATTGCAGGTCCACTGTTGGATGGAATGCCCAATGTATATGATGGAAGTGATCCAAGTCGCCCGCCGCTGTCTGTGGGCTTGAATTCTGTAGAGGCAGTCAAGAATCAGGTTAATTATTTGGACAGCATGGGAGTAGATTTATTGAAGGCTTATGAGATGTTGACGCCTGAGCAATTTTCAACAGTTACCGCTTTGGCAAAAGAAAAAGGACTGAAAGTGACGGGACATGTGCCTTTGAGTATGGATGTGATTACAGCTTCTAATGCAGGCTTAAATAGCATGGAGCACATGCGAAACCTGGAATTGTCCTGTGCTTCCAATTCAGATGAATTGTGGCAACAACGCCTGGAATTATTGGACTTTGGAAAAGCGGACCCAGGAGGGATTCTGCGTTCCAGAATCCATGCTGCACAGCGAAGCAATGCGATTGAAAATTATGACGAAAACAAAGCAGATGCGGTCCTTGACGTATTAGCCAACAACCAAACCTGGCAAATTCCGACTCTGGCGCTGAATACAGGTTCTGTTCGAAAACCTTTTGCGCTGGCAGCATTCCAGGAGAGCTTCCAATATCTTCCGGATTCAGTTGAAAGCAAATGGAAATCTGCTATCGAAGATATGGCAGATCGAGAACTTTCCCATTTTGACATGGAGTACCACGAGTGGAAAATGAATATGGTCTCCAAAATCCACCAAACGGGAATTGACATCATGGCAGGCACGGATTGCCCCATTTTCTTTTTGACTCCGGGACGCAGCTTGCACGAAGAATTGGCAGTTTTGGTCGAAGCGGGTT
Source organism: Saprospiraceae bacterium (assembly GCA_041941305.1). Classification (GTDB taxonomy): domain Bacteria; phylum Bacteroidota; class Bacteroidia; order Chitinophagales; family Saprospiraceae; genus JANSWP01. The sequence continues at coordinate 39,812 of JBGTQJ010000035.1, read as the reverse complement.
TGACACCTTTGGATGCAATCAAAACGGCAACTTATAATCCCGCCAAATATTTCAGCATAGAAAACGAATTGGGTTCAATTAAAGAAAACCAATTGGCAGATTTGCTCATTTTGAATGCCAACCCCTTGGACGACATTGTGAATACCTTAAAAATTGATGCTGTGATTAAACATGGGAAATATCACAGTTCGGAGGATTTGGATGAAATATTTACAAGATTGGATAGAGAGTGATGCTAAGTTGGATTGCCAATCCCCTGTTTGCAACTTATGAAGTTCCTCGACTATTCTATATTGCTTCAACTTCAAGGTTGCTCAAATTGTGCAAAATTAGCAGCGTTTGTTGGGCACAGTTTTCATTTGTTTATGACTTGCTTTTCTTGTGATAACGAATAACAAAAATGGCAGTGATGAGAAATGGCAGGGCTGAAATGGAAATCCAGGCATTCTTACTGATGATACCCACAAATACCATAAATAAAAACAATATCCCGATACCCACCATACCCAGATAAGTGAGTATTTTATTGGGTGTCTTTTGAAATAAAGTAATCACCAAAAGTAGCTGGCCGATTAATGGAAGTAAGGTAAATGGATGAAGTACAGACAATGGATCTTTGAACAGTTTAAGTAGCAAATCAGCCTCTATTTCTGCCAAAAACATTTGATTGTCTCCCCATTCCAGATAGCCCAGGAGCGAAGTTAGTACCAATATAAGGTTGAGTAGTTTGGCTTTCATATTGGAAAGATATGGTGGTTTTACCTTTCTTTCACCACCTTCACAAAATAACTCCTTCCAAAGCCATCCAACAATCGAATCACATACATCCCATTTGCAAATCCAGATAAATCCAAAACCAATGCATCATTTCCTTTTTGGCTCTGTCCACTTTTGACCAATTCTCCAGATAAACTGAATATGGAGAAATCAAATTGTTCATTAGACGGAAGGGAAACTTCAAATAGTCCTTGCGTAGGGACAGGGAATGCTTTTAAAGATTCATAATTATACTGCTCATGGGTTGAAGTAGATTCATAATAACAAGCTTTGATATCAAACTCTGCAGCAGAAGCCCATGGATTGTCATTGACTTCGGAAAGGGCAACCAATTTTAAATACCTTCCAACGACTGGAGTTGAGAATTTAACTTTTTTGGGGGCAGCTGATTTTTCAAATTCGCTGATTATATCTGCATCTCCCCATTCCAATAGATCCTGGCTGAAGTACAATTCATAATCTTTGATCCAGCCGTTTTGCCCTTGTTGTCTGGGGAGGTAGGTGAATTCGTGGATATTGTAAAGATCTCCAAGGTCTATGTGCATTTCGTGAGGATATGGATCGGAACCAGTACTCCATCGGGTATGCCATATCGTTTCGGGATCATTGTCAAATGCCATGGTCGCATAACCTGGGAAATTGACTTCCTCACTGTTCACATAGATTAGAGTCCAGGTTTCTTTGGGAACGAAACCTGGATTGTCGCAATTGTCAAGGGAAGGGCACTCAATAGTGCTAACCATATCCTGAATGGTTTTTGTATAGGAAATGCCATCCTTAGTGACCGTCATGGTCACATCATAACTGCCTGGGTTGCCCAAGACCACTTTTGGGTTCCGTTTATTCAAATCATCTACAAACGATGGGGCAGGTTGGATGTCCCAGGTCCACTCACAGTTTTCGTGATTCAATATGGAGTGGTCGTCAAATTGGATGGTATCCAACATGCAGTTAAAGAATGGGCGTTCAACCCATGGCTGGATGATGGGTTGGAAATTGGGTTCGTCGAGCATGTTTTCCCAAATGCCGCCATTTCCGGCAACTCTGATTTTGCTGTCTCTGAAAAATGGCAAAGCGTGATTGGGAGACATCCGCGCGGGATAAGCATCCCCATACACTGACCAATCGTCTTCTCCATGCCTTCTGATATAACATTGGCCAGGCTTTCCGTTGGTATTGTCCGTAAACAAATAGACTAGATCATTGCCATCAGCATCTGGCTGAATCGCCAATGATTTGGTAAATTCATCTAAAGAGCCTGTCCAGTCTTCCCAACTGTCACCGCCATCAGTAGATTTGAATAATTTCCCAATGTCGGAAGACCAGGTGCCGTTTTGCAGACAGGCGTAAATGGTATTGGCGTCTTTGGGCGAAATCACAAAATGCAATTTTCCCTTCCAATAATGCGTGCCATTAATGCCATTGGTAAGGCTTGGTTTATGAGTCCAGGTGGAACCTCCATCTTCACTTTTATACAAGCCAATATTCACTATATCAGCATACATGATGTTTGGATTATCATAGGAGATTTGACAAAAACGAACCCGGTTGCCAAAGGTATGCAGTAGTTCAAACGAAGTACCCATATCTGAGCTTTTCCAAAAGCTATTGCCTTCTCCCAGAAATATAACTCCGTAATAATTGGGATGAAAGAACATGTTGCCCCGTCTGCCGCCATACTCATCCATGTTTGGATATTTACTGAAAATAAAGCGCCCTTGTGGTTCTGATTCTGCAGTTTCCGGGAGTATCCAACCTGGTCCCAGATCATTAAATGTGACATGTCGGCTTTTGCCTTTCATGACCCAGCCAGTGGGTGATTCTGCACCCCCCATGCGAATGGCTTTGGGTTGATAGAAATCTGCGATGGCTGTATTCCCGTTGTGATATCGACCGCCGACAATTACATCTTCATTCCAGCCCTGGTCAAAACCCCACATGTCTGAACCGACCAGGTTTTTGTTTTTCGCTACCGCATTATTGGTAGATGTGAAATCATCTGTTGACTGTGTAAAACCACCGTCGGTAGCTACCCAGGTCACCCCATTGCCCAAAATTTTCATATCCTGGATATCCGGATGAATTGGAAAATCACCGCCATAGCCTCCAATTATCGAGAAAGTTGCACCGCCATTTGTTGATTTATATAGGGTAGAAGTTCCCGCAAAAATCAGATCTGCATTGGTTGGTGAAACTTCCAGAACGAGATCAAAAAACCCTTGCCCGTTGTTTAGCGGAAAAGGATTGGTTTGCCCGGTGGCAAGGAGCTCCCAGCTTCCGGAGATCATATTGCCATTATACAGCAAAGGCGTATTATTTGGACTTAACAATATTGCGAATAACTGATCCGGCGCCGCCGGACTTACTGCCAGCAATCCACCAGCTGCATCCTGAATAACTGGGAAATTGGGGTCATTGTTGAAAGTGACTCCGCCATCGGTGGAAATGGCTACACTGAAATTATTGGAGACATTGGAAATGGCATAAACGATATCCGGATTATCTGGTTTGACATGAACATCATAAGATTGGGGATTCCAGACTTTTGTCCAGTTCGCCCCATCATCAGTAGATAAATATAGGCCAGAAGAGCCTGCTGCAAAGACCTTATTTGGATATTGATCGTCTATGGTGATTTGGTCTGCATTAAAGAGTCCATTGGGAGAAAGCATTGGCGTCCAGCTTTGCCCACCGTCTGTTGTTATGTGAATTTGACTACCGCCTGCGGCATACACAATGTTTTCATCCAAAGGGTGAATAGCAAGTCCTGTAATGGCACCACCAAAGCTGTATTCGCGCGCCAACAGATTCCATGAACCCCCATCATCGGTTGATTTATTGACAAAGCCCGTCTCTGTACCGCAATAGATGGTTGAAGCATTGGTTTTAGCAATATCGAAGGTGTAAATATTGACTTGCCAGGGGCAAGCCTTTGGTGCCTGTACTGATCCGGATTCATTGAGCCAAAAGGTTTCTTTGGGTCCAAGAAATTCCCATTCTGTTCCGTTTTCAGTATTGGAAGTCTGAGGTGTCTGTTGATGTTGCAATAAATTCTTTTGGAAAGTCTCTATACCATTTAGGTCAATGCTTCCATCTTCGCTTACATAAGGAATTACATTCCTCTGCCAGATTTTGAAATACTTTCTGACAGGTCTATATTCTTTTGAATCAAGCGCTTCCCATTGCTCAAAAGCCGCCTCGATTTCATGAAAATTGATGTCTTTCTGATACAACATTTTTGCCCAGTCCGGATAGCTTTCCTGATAGGCAGGTTTGTAACTTGGGATATTTCCAGGGATATAATCAAAGGAGAAAAATTTCTGTTGTCCAAAAGTTTGAACAGCTATAAACAGAATCAATGAGATTAGGATGGTTCTCATAATTAATATTTGAAGTTGATTTTATTTTTTTAGGAAGGTGGAAAGATACGGTGGATTGACGTGTAATGAATTGTTTTATAAAAGTTTTAAATGATTTTTCTAATAAGCTACGCTAAGCAGTTCTTGCATTCCGCAGATGCTCCTTTGGAATATCCTTTATTTCCTGGTTTACTTGCTGCTTTTTTCGATAAGTATGCATGGACTGTCCAAAAGCTCGGAATACATTTTGACTCCAGTTTATAGCATCTCTATTTCTCCGACCAAAATTTTCCCGCGCCCTACTTGCTCCAAAAATTGCCTCCGGATGTGAGGTTATTCCTACAACCGGAGCACCAAAGCTGGTTTCGAAGCCTTCTGGGGTGTTACTGCCAGGATCCCGGGCTGATATAACCATTTCAGGCCTTGGTTGTAATGGTGGTGGTATGACCTCTTCCCGTGTGTTCGGTTGTTGTTGTAGCATGGTACCTGGAACTATGGGTACTCCTGTCAAATTCCCTGTAGCATCGCCAGTATCGGTTCGAGCAAGCTTTTCATGGGTGGAGTTTATTTGGCTTACTTTTAAGCTTCTTCTTGGTGCTTTGGATGCTCTTGATCGTCTTGATCTTGAAGGCGCTTTAGATGTTCCTGATCGTTTTGATTTTGAGGGTGTTTTGGACGCTCCTGATTCTATCAGTGTTTTTCCTGATGGGGCAACAGTAGGGCCAGTTCCTCCTAAAAAAGTATGAGGTCTCAATTCAAGTGGGTGGGCGACAACATCTGTTTTTCTCCGCTGATGTCTCCGTACTCTCTCGGCGCTCATTCCTGTTTCTTGTCCACCATAGGCTCTTAGTACACTTCTAGAGCCTCCACAAATACCAAGGGTAGGCATTCCTCGGTTTCTGGCTTCACAGACCAAAGCTTGCTCGTATAATTCTCTGCTGAACCGCTCTTTTTTTGCTCCTGGTCCTCTCGGTACATCCTGCCCTCCGGGAATATACAATCCACTTACTTGATCCAATTGATCTTTAACGCGTCCTTTAAAGGTGGCAGCTGCCTGTAATTCACGAGGATGGACATCTTCGGAATGCCCTCGTTTCCTGAGTTCTTCTGGATTCAACCTGGAAGCTGAACGTTCTGATTTTAATTTGGGGGCTCTGGATAACGATGATTTTGGAGCGGAACGAGTGGATTTTAATTTTGGCGATTTGGAAGAAGCAGGCCCTGACCCTTTTTTTGCCCTGATGGATTCCACTTCCCTTAGATTGATCCGCTGCTCTAAATTATTAAATGAAGTCTTTGGATCTAACCTATCGAAATTTAACATCGCGTTTAACTCACCTGGGTTGGCTCGTTGATTTTGAGCTAGTGCCATTATCCTTCGTTCCTCTTGAATTCTTTTTTCCTTTTGCCATTGCTTTTCCTCTCTCAGTTTTCGTGGAATATCTTTTTTCCCAGGAGGTAGGGGAGTTACAGAAAACGGTTGTTGTCGATCCTTTTCCATCTTACTTAACTTATATGCATCTGCGCCATATGTAGAGCGGAAACTCAAACCTAAAGCAGGATGCTTTGGTTTGCCACTTCTATTCCCACTTCTCTGCTGTTGCCTTTGCCGATGTCTGGACCAATCTCTTATGTCCTTTACTGGGCTATTTCTTTCCATCTTATTAAGTTGAGGGGTATTGGTTAATTAAGTCATTGCTTTACAATTTAGAAGAAAGTTTTTAACAGATAAGATAAAATTAAAATATATTTTTTGACATTTCAATAGGCATGTTTAAAAACAAATAAATTACAAAAAGATATACCTGAAAATATAAAGGAGCGATAAAATAGTATTAACTATATTACAGCAACTAAAATTGGATTGTCAATATGGAACGACCACTACTTTTAATCATCCCTTTCGCATTATTCTTCATCTATGCAGGCATTATGCATTTTAGAAAATCCTGGTTTTACTATAAGATCACACCTCCTGCTTTGCAAAAATGGAAAAAGGAAATCAATGTGATTGTTGGTATTGCCGAGATTGTTGGTGGGATAGGATTATTGATTCCCCAGACCCAATCGATGGCAGCCTGGGGAATCATTGCATTGCTTATTGCTGTTTTTCCAGCCAATATTTACATGTTGACATCAAAAGGTGCAGGCATGAACATCAAGATGTGGTTTTTGTGGTTGCGCCTGCCAATTCAGTTTGTTTTGATTGCATGGGCCTATGCATTGACCTGAATCAATTTCGTCTCCCAAATCCCGTTACAAACTGAAGGAATACACCTGGTTCCTGAGACTTGTCTTTCAAATTGTATTTTGAGTAGGCATTGACCTTTAAACGAGTATGTGGATTTAGGGCATAAGATATACTGGCAAAAGCAGTACCACGAAAAGTTTCCGAATTGTATTCCTGAAATTGATATTGGAATAGGGACTGACTTCGCTAAACATCCACTTTGTATCGTCCGTCAACATCCAGCCTCCGTTCAGATTCAATTGTGTATAAAAAAAGTCTGTTGACTGTTGAGATTGCTTGATAGATTTTTGGGCAAAACTGGGAAAATTTGAATTTCTAATGCCTTACAGGATGGAGTGATGCTGTTCAAAGTGGCTTTTCACGCAATGAGAAACATCAACTAGTAGTTGTACAAATTTCTTCTGACGCGAATTGTTTCTCTTGCTTCGTTTGGCAATTTGACCCTTGCCATCCAGATAGGTGTAACGCGCTCGTAGGAAAGTAGGTAGATTTGAAGAACATCCCGTTCAGAACTTTCGTAAGACAGGTATACTTTTTCTACTCCCTTTTTTTGATTGTTGACCCATTTTCCTGTCTTTTTGTCAATTAGTAGTACATAAGGTTTCAACATTTCGGGATAATCGTCGGCATCGAAGAACAAGGTACTTTGCTTAGGATTAATACGTAGCACGGCTCTTCCTAGCCGTGCAGCAAGTATGGCCTAATTTAGATTAAAATACTTTCTATCAACTACCCCTGCAAACGCAACAAATTTATGCTGTTCAACAGATTTCGAAATGGCACGGCTAGGGAGAGCCATGCTACGGTTTTTCTGGAAGTACCAACGCAGGGATCCCCGCTTTTTGATAAGCTTTATTAAACCCACCAACTTCTTCCCGAATAATCCGCTCCATTTCAAATTTTTGCACTTGCCATTGGTCGGATAAGTCCCGAAGTCGTTGCCTGGCACCTTCTGTTGGGCGTGGTTCGTGTGCATCTACTTGTCCTTTCAGCGCCAGCAATTGGGCATTCAATTGATTGGGGAAATTGATGACATCCTGAAAAGTTTTTTGTTTTGGCTGAATGAGATTTTCTTCCCAGGTATTGATGGCTTTCATTGCCGTTTCGCCTTTATCAACCAGTTCATCCTTGCCTTCCATTTGTTTTAGAAATTCCAAATGATTTTGCAATTGCTTTTTCACTCCTCTCAAGCGATTGACAGATTCGTGAATGTCCTTAACGCCTGTTTCAATTTGAATCAAGAGTGCTTGTTGAGCGCCATGATCGCCTGCTTCAGATTTGAGTCGGGGATCAGCCAGGATTTTGACCATGGTATTGGAAGTATCTGATTCAGTTGTCAGTCGAATGATATAATCACCAGGGTTGACCAGATGTCCACGGTAATCACCCATGACGAAAACGCCTTCGATAGCCGGTAGTGTTTCGCGACGAAAATCCCAATTAAATCGATTCAAACCTTTTCCAGAAGGCAAAATCTGTGGTTTTGGGGGACCACCTTCCCAGGATTTGAATTTTTCAGGTTTTTGATTGGAATAGCTGCGGATTACATTTTGAAAAACATCGACTATTTCGATTTTTAGCTCACTGCTGTCTGTCCAGTTATGAGGAAGATAATAATCGAAAGTCAAGCCACTTGCTGGATTTTTACCTTGATTACGAGGATTTTCCGAAGCGGCAATGGTGAATTTATGAGTTGGTTTAGGTTTGAAAACTTTGGCTTTGGTGCTGTCGGGCTTGCCCATGGTTTGTTGCAAGGCACCTAAATCATCCAAAATCCAGAAGGCCCGACCAGAAGTAGCAATCACCAAATCATTATCCTGGAAGGTCAAATCTGTAATCGGGCATATGGGTAAATTGTTCTGGAAGCGATTCCATTGTGCTCCGCCATTGAAGCTGACATACAAGCCATCTTCCGTTCCAGCATACAACAAACCAGGTTTTTTCATATCCTCCCGCACTACCCGAACAAAATTATGCTCAGGGATGCCATTCACCATTTTTTGCCAGGTAGCGCCAAAGTCTTTCGTCACATAAATCATCGGTGACAAATCATTGAATTTGTATTTTGTAATTGCCAGATAGGCAGTAGCCGGATCATGAGGAGATACATCAATGGCATTGATCAGGCATTCTCCCAATCCAGGTGGTGTTACATTCTGCCAATTCTTTCCTTCATCTTTGGTAACATGTACCAATCCGCAATCAGAACCTACCCAAATCACCCCTGCCTGATGAGGAGAACATTCGACATAGCTCAAAGTATTATAAACTTCGCCACCAGCTGCTTCATTTGTAAAGGGTTCTCCTCCAAAGCCATGTTTGGTAGTGTCATTTCTGGTTAAATCGGGGCTGATTTCACTCCAGCTATATCCTCCATCATCGCTTCTCAAAAGCTTTTGCGCACCGTGATACAGAATACTTGGATCCTGCGGTTGTGTTACCATTGGATTGTTCCAGTTGAACCGGTATTTCATATCTTTTGGCAAGGTTCCCAAATTCAATTGGGCATAGGCCATGATGTCTTTGGTTGTTTTTGTCGAATGATCATAAACATCCGTGAAGCCTGTAATGCTATTTCCGTAAATCAATTCCGGATTGTCTGGGTCGAAAGCCAAAAAAGCACTTTCCCCACCCGCTACTGGATACCAATTGCGCTCTCCGATGCCCCCTCCCATGGTTTTGCTGGCGATGGCAACTGTAGAGTTGTCCTGCTGCCCTGCATAAATGTGGTAAGGGAAACGGTTGTCTGTAATCACTCGATAGAACTGTGCGGTTGGCTGATTCATTTGCGAAGACCATGCTTTGCCGCCATTGAAAGTAATGCAACCACCTCCATCATTGCCCAAAATGATGTTTTGAGGATTTTGGGGATTGATCCACAAATCGTGTTGATCAGAATGGGGATTGGGAATTCTTTGGAAGGTTCTTCCACCATCAATGGATTTCAGCATTGGGGCATTGAGTACATAAACGGTTTCGGTATTCACCGGGTCAGCAAATATTTCGATGTAATACCAGGCCCGAGCTACCGTAACTCTATCTGCATTGGTCTGTTGCCAGGAAAGTCCGCCGTCATTGGAGCGAAAAACGCCTCCTTTCTCTGCTTCTATATTGGCATAGACGACATTTGGATTGGCAGGGGAGACATCAACAGCTACTTTTCCCATCAATTCAGGCAAGCCTTTGCTTAATCTTTCCCAGGTACTGCCACCATCTATGGATTTCCAAATCCCGGAACCAGGTCCTCCACTCCTGATTTTCCAGGGATAGCGTTGGTGATCCCACATGCCCGCATACAGAACTCGGGGATTGGACAAATCCATACTCAAATCACAAGCACCTGTGTTTTCATCCACAAATAAGACATTTCTCCAGGTCTGCCCCCCATCGGTGCTTTTGTAGATTCCTTTGTCATTGCCGGAGCCATACAATGCACCTTGCACAGCTACATACACGATATTGTGATTGCGTGGATGCACACGAATAGCGGCGATATGCCTGGCGTTTTCCAACCCGATTTTCTGCCAGGTCTTTCCAGCGTCCATACTTTTGTACATACCATCGCCGTGGGAGGTCATCACACCTCGGACAGCATGCTCTCCCATTCCTACGTATATCACATTTGGGTCATCTGAAGCAACTGCTATTGCTCCAACAGAACCACTTTTAAAAAAGCCATCTGAGATATTTTTCCAATTGGCACCTGCATCTATGGTTTTCCAGACGCCTCCTCCGGTGCTCCCAAAATAATAAGTCATTGGATCCCCTAATACACCGGAAACTGCATTGGAACGTCCACCACGGAATGGTCCAATGTTTCTGAATTGCAAAGCTTTGAAGTTTTCTGCCTGAAAATCAGATGATGAAATGGTTTCCTGTTTCTGTTTCTTTTTTTGGGCAAAATTTTCGGTAGAACAAATGGTGAGCATTGCCAGGAGGATGAAGAGTGCCTTTTTCATAGAATTTTCTATTGATTTTGAAAAAGGTTGAAGGTAGGAATTTTTGTAGAATGGGGTATCGATGAAAGGGTGGTTGTGAAATAATTTCAGCCCGGTAATCACGGCAAGCTCTTGCCCTACCGTCATTTTTCCAACAGCAGAGGGACCAAAAATGATAACGAGTTTCATAAGAGGGTTTTATGGTTTTCAAAATTTGAGGTGAAACTCGTTAATTTCGAGAATAGTTCCGGTATTATCCTGATCTTCAAGCCAAAATTGAAAAATGAAGCAACACCATTACCAAATCACTACTCAATGGACGGGTAATCAAGGCACAGGAACCTCCGACTATAAGGCATATAATCGTAGCCATATGGTTTCCGGGGCTGCCAAAGCTATAGAGATTCCATGTTCGTCTGACCCCAGTTTCAATGGAGACCCCACTCGATACAATCCTGAAGAATTGTTGGTGGCCGCTCTATCTGCATGTCATATGCTTTGGTATCTTCATTTATGTGCCGTCAATGGTGTGGTTGTAATGGATTATAGGGATAAAGCTTCCGGGATTATGGAAGAATGGAAAAATCACAGTGGAAAATTTGAAAGTGTTACACTGTATCCACTCGTGATAGTGACTAAAGAAGCGATGGTTGAAAAAGCCATGGCATTACATCATCAGGCTCATGAAATGTGTTTCATAGCCAATTCATGCAACTTTGAAGTGAAATGCAAGCCAAAAATTATAGTAAACTAAACGTAGCCCGGCTCTCCAGAGCCGGTCACCAGACTGTCCGGTTCTGGAGAGCCGAGCTACATAGCAGCATTAAATTAATTTTTGAATTTCAATAAAATCTTTTTCATTTTCGCTCTTTAATAAATCACAACCTACATGGCATTTACTCAAACGGAAATTCCCGGATTATTACTGTTCGAACCAAAAATCTGGGGCGACGACAGAGGACATTTTTTTGAAGCATACAACAAACAAACCTTTGTAGAAGCTGGTATAAGAACTGATTTTGTACAAGATAATCAGGCGCTTTCTAGCTACGGTGTTTTGAGAGGTTTGCATTACCAAATTGAGCCATATGCACAGGCGAAATTGGTAAGAGTATTGAAAGGAGAGGTGTTGGATGTGGTAGTAGATATCCGACAGGGCTCTCCAACCTATGGAAAAAGCTATGCTGTCCGGTTGAGTGCCGAAAATCAAAAGCAGTTATTTGTACCAAGAGGATTTGCCCATGGCTATGTAGTGTTGAGTGAACAGTCCATCTTTTTTTATAAATGCGATAATTATTACTCCAAAGCTCATGAAGGAGGAATTATTTATAATGATCTTAATTTAAATATTGATTGGCAAATTGATTTGAAAGAAGCTATTCTATCTGAAAAGGACCAGATTTTACCTCGATTTGGAGTGCATCGAATTGACTGACATTATAAAATGCAAAAAACCCAAAATGAAATATTAGATAGTGATTTTATCCCTGGAATTGGAAAACTATCTCCATTTAAAGCCTGGGAAAAAAGAAGGTTGGTCTATAATGCCTGGATGCTGGGGGTGAGCATTATTAGTTTCCCTATCTTTCGTGAACGATTTATAAACGATTTTCGAGACAATGCACTAATCCCTGATTATTATGCAGAATTGTTTATTCCGCAATTAGTAGGTTTATATATATTGATATTAGTTGTACTTAATTTATGTTTCTTTTTTGGATTCATTTCTGAAAAAGTATTTCGACCAAAACATGTGATGGCTTATAGAAATGTGGTTTTTAAAATAGGACTATGCTGTTCTTTACTTTTTATTTTACTGTTGCCTTACATCTTTATTTAGAAAAACCATGAAAAATTTTCTCATAACAGGTTCCAAAGGACAAGTTGGACAAGAATTTCAAATATTATCTAACAAGCATTCGGAATTCAATTTTCTGTTTGTGGGTGTTGAGAAATTAGACATAACTGATAAACAAGAGGTTCAAGCATTTTTTCAAAATAATGACATTGACTGTTGTGTCAATTGTGCTGCCTATACCGCTGTAGACAAGGCTGAAAGCAATGAAGAAATTGCAAGAAAAGTAAATGTAGAAGGGGTTCAGAATCTCGCAGAGAGCTGCGCTGAAAAAGGGATTGTGCTTGTACACCTTTCAACAGATTACGTCTATCACAATGATCAAAATACACCGTTCGTGGAAAGTGACGAAACAAATCCACAGGGGGTATATGCACAAACCAAATTAGAAGGAGACTTACTTGCCATAAAAACCAACCCCAAAACGATCATTCTCCGCACCTCCTGGGTTTATTCCTCATTCAGGCACAATTTTGTAAAAACAATGCTCAGGCTGGGACGTGAGCGTGATGAATTGAATGTAGTATTTGACCAAATTGGAACACCCACCTACGCCAAAGACATCGCCGAAGCCATCCTGGAAGTAGCTCCTGCTGCCAGCAGGAGCAGCAAATTCGGAATCTACCACTTTAGCAATGAAGGCGTCACCAGTTGGTACGATTTTGCCAAAGCCATATTTGAAATAAAAGGCATTCAATGTAAAGTGAATCCCATTGAAACGAAGGATTATCCTACTCCAGCCAAACGCCCCCCTTTTAGTGTTTTGAATAAAGGTAAGATTAAGGTAGATTTTGATTTGGAAATTCCGCACTGGAGAGAAAGTTTAGAATCCTGTTTGGAACTTTTGGATTAATCCTTCTCAAATACAAACCGAATCTGAATCCCTGTCGCATACTGTACCTGCCTCAAAATCATTTCATCTGAATCGATGGACAGGATGTCTGCATTGAATGTACTATAAGAAAGCACCTGGTTCTGAATGAAGAAATCGTAAGTGAATACATTAAAGCTATCGTCATAAACAACAGTTCCATTTCTATTGAATGTCAGGGTGGTGAATAGTGGAATACCTGCATTGGCGAAGGATTCTCCACCAGATTGAAGGTCGACCAACTTCCAGCGACCAATGATTTTTTGGGCTAAAGTACGGCTACGAGCGGGTGGGGGCTCATTTACTTGAGGTGGTGGATTGGCTGCTTTGGTATTGCCTGAATATTCCTCGTTGTCATCGACCAAAGCTTTACCGCCATTATCTATGAACTCTGTTTCATTCACTTGTGCAATGTCACTACCTTCAAATCCACCTGCCTCATTAAAAATGATGTAAAAGCCAATGAAGAAAATCACAAAGATGGCAGCGATTCCTCCCAAAATCCACTTGACCATTTTGAAGCTGCTTTTATTGGATGCTTCCATTTTGGTTTTGACTTCCCTTACAAATTGTTCCTCATTTTTCGCAGGCGTCTTCTTAATTCCAACACCATCGATCTTTTGTTGGGTGGTCATGATCCAATCGATCACTTTTTTGGACTTTTCAATTTCGGCAGCTTTGTTGAAATATTGCAATGCCAGCGAATAATTGCTTTTCAGATAAGCATTTTTGCCATCCTCCAGCAAGCCCGACCACTTGATCTTTTTGATGCAATCGTCCAGCTTTTCTTCTATGTAGAGTAGGGTCGGTGTAAAGCCCTTGCTGTAGTAATCCATGCTTTCTCGATACTTTTCACGGGCTTTGTCATAATCGGCTGTATTGAATAGCGTTTCGGCTGTTTCGATAGTATTATTGAATTGTATTCGCTTTTTTTCAATGGCGGCTTCTGCTTCCGCTTGTTTGGCTGCTTGTAATTTTTTGTTTTGGAGGACAGCATCTTCTCTGGTTTTTGCTTCCTCAAAAGCTTCAATCCTTAATTTGGCCTTTTTGGCGTATTTCCCCCCTGGGTATTTTAAATTGTACTCCAAAAATGCAGAAAGGGTATTTTTTAGATTGGCTTCTTCCCAGGCTTCTTCCTCTTCCACCACTGCAAGGCTTTCAACAGCTTTTGCATAATATTTGCCATTTCTATATTCCTTGATGTAATTCAAATAAGCTGTTGCCGTATTTTCCTTTTTGGTCATGTCCCACACTTCTTCTTCCCTCAATACATGAATTTTATCATTTGCCTCTTTTGTGAATTCTCCGGTGGGAAATAATTCCAGATATCGAGCATAAGCATTCACTGAATTTTGTTCTGTTGCAATTGCCCAGACATCACCTTCATTTTGGCGAGGATGAAAAACGAATTGTCCACCTTGGTGTCCTTTGACCTTCAAAGGCTCTCCTCTGGGTGTTTGATCTGCATTGGAGATCACTGCTTCAATAATTTTATTGCACAATTCAGAAACACCAAGGGGTTTGGTGGCATTCCTCAATTGATAAATCAAACTATCGGCAAAAGGAGAATTACTACCCGGTTTTCCATCCAAAACCAACTCTGTACGACCAGCAGTTAATCCCCACCTGGAAGGATCTTTTTCCAAACGAACTACTGCCGCTGTACTTTTGTAGGTCGCAAACAAGCTACCTGAAAAACAGGAATCCGCAATGAGAAAGGTATGTTTGGAATCGATTGCATCGAGGTTGTCCCGTATTTCTGTATTGGAAATGTAATTGTGGTAGGCGCCTTGTTTTGCATCTACGGGCACCCAATATCCTCTATTTCGTCGATTGTCAAATTCGCCATGTCCAGAGAAGAAAATCACCAGATTGTCATCAGGCGTAACTGCATCGGTGAGTTGTAAAAATGCCTTGTCTATTTTTTCCTCAGTTGCATCTTGGTTGAAGAGGGTTATGGTATTTGAAGCTTCGAAATGATATTTTTCAGACAAGACTGCAATCAACTCTTTGGCATCATTTACTGCATTGAACAATTTCGGACAGTTTACATATTCATCAATTGCAATGGCCAAGAGATAGTTCTTTCCCTTTGAAAGCGCTTCAGATTCCATCTTTTTTACAAAACTTCCAATGTGGCGGTAAGTGTTTTCAGACATGGTTACTTGGTTAAGTTTTGGTGAATTTGGTGTGCTTTGCTCGCCTACTGCTCGCAAAAGTTTCTTTAGAAGGAGCAAACAAAAAAATTGTAAAAGCAATTTTTTTGTTTGCTCCTTCTATGAAAATCTGTTTGTAGGAAAAACCACTATTTTTCTTCGTATTCACATATTATTGGTGTTCAGTTCTCTCAATGGTTTACAAATTTGCTGTACTTATCGCATAATTCCAAGTAAGTAAATTGTGAGAATAGATTTCTAAGTTGCTGATAGCTCTGTGCAAAGCCTAAAGAGAAGCAAAGTAGTGTTAGCATTAGAGTGACATTTGATTTTAGAATGATACAGCAAAAAAGAATGCTAACACCTCCTCCCATCTCTGCTTGTCTAGCCACAGTGGTGTCTACATCTACAAGAAAAATTGCTTATTCCGCACATTTTCCATAACTAGCCCCTAAATTTGCCCACATGAATTTCTCGTCGAAACTCATTGAAGAAGCAGTCAACGCTTTTGCCAGTTTACCCAGTATAGGCAAGAAAACTGCACTCCGACTTGTGCTCCACCTCATCAATCAGGAGAAGGAGTTCACCGAGCAATTTACAGAAGCCATTGCTAAAATGCGGGAGCACATCAAGCATTGTCAAAATTGTCACAATATCTCTGACCAGGCGGTTTGTCAAATTTGTGCAAACCCCAGTCGTGACAGGTCTGTGGTCTGCGTGGTAGAAGGCATTCGCGACGTGATGGCAGTTGAAGATACGGGACAATATCGAGGACTGTATCATGTGCTGGGTGGGGTGATTTCACCCATCGAAGGCATTGGTCCTGGTGATTTGAATATTGATTCCCTGATGGAACGCATTCAAAAAGGAGAAGCCAAGGAGGTCATCATGGCGATTAGTCCCACGATTGAGGGGGATACGACCATTTTTTATTTGTCTAAAAAACTAAAGGCTCTCAATGTGAAGGTGAGTACCATTGCCCGTGGTGTGAGTTTTGGAGGAGAATTGGAGTATGCTGATGAATTGACGCTGGGGAGGAGTATTGTGGCGAGAGTGCCTTATCGGGTGAATGAATAATATAGATTGAAAGAATGAATAATTGGTTCACAGTTGATTAACTCTAAATCCTGAACTCAGTACTCTATTTCTATGAGAATTGACAAGTTAGAACATAAAACTTTTGAGGCTACGCCATTTACATGAAGCTTTCCGTCATCATTGTCAACTATAATGTCCAATATTTTCTGGAACAAGCACTGCTTTCAGTAAGAGAAGCTTCTAAAGGTCTTGAAGTCGAAACTTTTGTAGTTGACAATAACTCGGCTGACCATTCGGTACAACTGGTTCGTGAAAAATTTCCTGAAGTCATCCTCATTGCCAATAAAGACAATCCGGGTTTTTCCAAAGCGAATAATCAGGCAATTCGAGAAGCAAAAGGGGAGTACGTATTGCTATTAAATCCGGATACAATTGTAGCAGAAGATACTTTTGAAAAATGTGTCTCCTTTATGGATGAGTATCCTGATTCTGGTAGTTTAGGAGTAAAAATGATAGATGGGGCTGGCAACTTTTTGCCTGAATCGAAAAGGGGCTTTCCTTCTCCATGGGTGGCATTTTGCAAAACCTTTGGGCTATCAAAAATTTTCCCGAAATCGCGATTGTTCAATCAATATCATTTAGGTTTTTTGGACAAAAATGAAACGCATGAGATCGATATTCTGGCTGGAGCTTTTATGATGGTTCGAAAATCTGCATTGGATAAAATAGGCTTGCTGGATGAGACCTTCTTTATGTACGGTGAGGATATCGACTGGTCCTATAGAATTCAGAAGGGGGGGTATAAGAATTATTATTTAGCTGATACACAAATCATTCATTATAAAGGAGAAAGTACAAAAAAAGGGAGCCTGAACTACGTGAAAGTATTTTACAATGCCATGATCATTTTTGCCAAAAAGCATTTTACTGGTACAAGTGCAAAGGGATTTGTATGGTCATTGCAACTGGCGATTTATTTCAGGGCTCTTTTGACACTGGTGAGCAATCTTTTTAAAAAGGGATTTATGCCCCTTTTGGATGCGATTTTGATGGTGGGTGGACTAGTGATGTTCAAAGACTTTTGGGCAACTAATTATTACAATGAGCCTGATTATTACCCGGTCGCTTTTTATTATTTCAATGTGCCCTTATACACTTCTCTTTGGTTGTCTTCTATATTTTTTACTGGTGGCTATGATGAACGCTTTAACATTCGAAGATTGACGAGGGGATTGATAGTAGGTACGATAATGATTGCAGCAGTTTATGGTTTTTTGCCCTTGGATTTGCGTCCATCCAGAGCCATTATTGCTTTTGGGGCAGTTTGGTCTTTAATTTCAACGACTGCTTTGCGGACAGCCATTCACTTTTTTAAGTATGGCAATTTTAATGTTGGTCGCAACAAATTGCGGAATTTAGTCATAGTGGGGACGGCGCAAGAATCTGAAAGAGCCTTTCAATTACTCCAGAAAGCAGGTATCCAGAAAAATTATATCGGCAATGTTGCTCCCGCTGAAACCAAAGAAACCGATGTTTTCCTTGGAGAGGCTTCTAAATTGGACGTAATAGTGTACATCTACAAAATTGATGAAATTATCTTTTGCCTAAAAGATATTGCTGCTAAGGAAGTTATGAACTGGATGGAAAAATTGGGCACCAATATAGATTACAAGACGGTT
The DNA here is from genome assembly GCA_041941305.1 of Saprospiraceae bacterium. GTDB lineage: Bacteria > Bacteroidota > Bacteroidia > Chitinophagales > Saprospiraceae > JANSWP01. The sequence continues at coordinate 21,888 of JBGTQJ010000035.1, read as the reverse complement.
CCACAAGGTAGCCAAAGCATCATTGGAAGCAGCTCAAAAGATACGACTGGTGAGCTCTATACCATTGAAACTCAATTCAATATTGCCGGTTCTACCTCGCGGCGAAACAAACGGACTTTAGACTTTTTCTTATCATTGACTTTTTTGCTTTTAGCTCCTGTTCTCGTCTTCTATGTAAATAACAGCCTTCAGTTTTTTAAGAATCTTTTTTCGGTTTTGATTGGGCGAAAATCCTGGGTAGGGTATGCAGACTTAGATAAAGGACAAAAAGATTTGCCTAAAATTCGGCAAGGTATCTTATCACCTTTGGATAGCTTAAGCATTGATTTACTGGACTCAAACACGATTAAAAGGTTGAATTATTTTTATGCAAAAGACTATACACTCGGAGCGGATTTTCAAATACTTTTAAAAAGTATAAAGAGATTGGGAAATCAATAGTGTTACTTTTGGGTCGCTGTCAGTTGTTTTATCCAATCCTTTTCTGCTTCAGATAAAACGGGTGGAGGAGGAGCTTTTGAGTAGTCAATGGATAGATCGTAGGCAGATTCTTCATAGATTTCATGACTTCAACCTGGTAAAAACTCCACCGAGTCCTCTTCGAGAGACTCGGCTAATTACATTTTGGGTGGATAATGAGGAGACTAAAACTAAATACAGAAAAGTAACAAGCGGAGTCTCCCGAAAAGGGACTCGGCGGCTTGACAATCCTTGCTTTTCTCTTTATTCGTTAGCTCTAATAACCAAACAAATCAGGTTTTGCTGATTAAATTTTAAGTACTTTAGCAGCAACTACGCCTAAGCATCCATGAAAAAACTCCTGACAGGAACTTTCTATTTTGCGTTTTTACTTCTGCCTACCTTGTTGTATTCTCAGAAAGAGGACAACATTTTCAAACTCACCGAATTGAAAGATGAATATTTTTTGAATGATCACCTAGAAGTACTAACACTCAAAAAAGGAGATAAGAGAGGGCTCAATGAAATCATACATGCGACTGAATTTGTACCTTATGCTGAGCTGCAAAAGAAGGATGTTAAGTTAAATAGACAAGATATTCACTGGGGACGGGTAACCATAAGGAATGATTTGGAAGAACTGAATGAATTACACAATTGGAAATTATTTGTTGGCAATGCCAATTACATTGAAGTTTATGTATTAGATACTGCCCTGAATACAGTTAGTGGACCGCTGCACGCAGGACACCTGATGCCTAGTTCCAAAAAAACGATTGATTATGCCAATCGTCAACTCCGGGTCAATCTATCTCTAAAAGGTCATTCAATGTTGATCCTGTTCATCAAAATCACGGGACAGAATCACAACCCAACAGCATTTGATCTCGTACTCAAAAAGTACGATTTCAACGAAAATTGGTGGTATTTCACTTCCAGACGAGCCTATTGGATGTTTTTAGGGTTTTTGGTGACCATGGTGCTTTTCAATTTTTTGATGTTTTGGGGTACGCGTGATCGCGCCTTTATGTATCATGCACTGTTTCTTTTTGGGGTAACCATTTACTTGTTTGAATTTTTCGGCATCATGGAAGATGCCCCATTCTTCAAGGAAAATCCATTTTACATCCAGCAATGCACCTACATCATGTTGACATTGATGGATTATGGCTATTTGCAGTTCGTCAGAGTCTATATGCATCTCGACAAATTGTTGCCAAAATGGGACCGCATTTTCCGATGGATGATTATCGCCCGGATTATTCTGATGGTTTTTACCCTGATTACCTTCCAAATAACTCAAAATGAGCCCTTTACAGACAATGTTACTGCCATATACATGATTTCAGAGTATTTGTTTTTGCTATTCTTCATGACGGTTTTATTCAAAACGGGAGATAGCAAAACCTGGTATTTGGCGGTGGGGACGATGACCATTGTTGCAGGAGTCGTGCTAAGTGCATCTTCTATTTTAACAGGGGGTGTCATCAAGGCTACTTTTGTGTTTATTGGATTGTTGGGAGAGGTTTTGTTCTTCTCACTTGGATTGGCACATCGTATGAAATTGTTACAACAGGAAGAACTGGAAGCCCAACGGCTAAAAGATTTGAATGAGTTTAAAGCGAGATTCTATACCAACATTACCCACGAATTCAGAACGCCCCTGACCGTTATTCATGGAATGTCAAATGAATTAAAGGAAGAAACAGAACAATTATCCATTAGTGAAAGAGCCAAAACAGCACTGCATACAAAGCTGGAGATGGTCAGGCGAAATGGTCAAAACCTGTTGAATCTCGTCAATCGGATTTTGGATCTTGCCAAACTGGAGTCCGGACACATGGAACTGGATTTGAAAAAAGGGGATATTCTAGGCTACCTCCGTTACCTTACGGATTCGTTCAATTCCTACGCGAAATCTAAAAATATTCACCTTCAGTTTTTGACAGAATTGGATGCTTTGGAAATGAATTACGACGCCGATAAAATCCGCCATATCCTCACCAATTTGATTTCCAATGCTTTAAAGTTTTCTTCAGAAAATGATCGGGTGACGGTTTTGGTAAAAACCCAAATAAACGCCCTATCTGGCATAGAGCGATTGCTTATTTCTGTCAAAGATACTGGAATAGGCATTGATGAAGAGCAGATTAAACACGTTTTTGAGCGATTCTATCAAGCAGATACCTCCGCTAAAAATTCAGGGCAGGGAACGGGTATTGGTCTGTCATTGACCAGGGAGCTGGTTCAATTGATGAATGGGAAAATAGAAGTAGAAAGTGAAGCAGGAGTTGGAACAGAGTTCCGGGTTTGGTTGCCTATCGACCGCAGTACTATTCTCGAGGAGCCTGAAAAAATATCGGAAATTTCATCTGCTCCTCAATTGTCCAAAGCAATTCAAAGGGAACGCAGTTATGAATTAAAGGAAACGACTCTGGAGCGCAATATCACTGATGAGTCTAATGAATCAGTACGTTCAACAATATTAATCATTGAAGACAGCCCGGATATTGTTCAATACTTAAAAACACTTCTGGAAAAAGATTACCATATTTTGATTGCCTACAATGGTTCCGATGGTATTGAAAAAGCAATTGACTCCATACCGGATATCATAATTAGTGATGTAATGATGCCAGAGAAAGACGGTTTCGAAGTTTGTGAAACCCTAAAAAATGACGAACGCACCAACCACATTCCCATCATTTTACTTACTGCACGTGCTACAGTAGAAGATAGAATTGCCGGACTTTCAAGAGGGGCAGATGCTTATCTGGGCAAACCTTTTGAGAAAGAAGAATTATTGGTTAGGTTGGAAAAATTGATTGAATTGCGAATTCAACTCCAAAAACGCTACTCAACTTTCCAGACCACATCCCACAACACCAAACCAACCACAGTCGAAGACGAGTTTATTCAAAAACTTCAATTGCTAATTGAAAAGCACCTTCCGGACTCCACTTTTGGCATTCCTCAAATTTGCCGGGGGATGGGTATGAGTCGGGCTCAATTGCATCGAAAAATAACTGCCCTGACTGGAAAGTCTACATCGATTTATGTCCGTTCCATTCGTCTGTTTCACGCTAAAAATTTGTTGTTAACTACCGAGCTTACCATTTCAGAAATTGCTTATGATGTTGGATTTAGTGATCCAAATTATTTTTCAAGAACTTATTCTGAAGAATTTGGTGAAACGCCAAGTGAAACGCGTAAGTAATTGATAGTCAATGGGTTGGTGTTTTTCTTCTTTACCTTCTTGAAACAATGATCCTAATCTTTTTTCTTTCCTGAAACAATAGGACTAGGCTTTGAAACAATCCTGCGAATGGTTTTGCCCCACTTGCCTGCATATTTGACCCATCAAACGAAACCAATTATTGAATTTTTTTTGAAAGAGTTTTGAACAGCATCTTATTAAATCATTCATCACTCGGCATTTAAGGTTCACAAATTTGAAAATCTTTCGCTATGATTACCCTAATATTTGTTATCGGCATTATTCTTTATTTAGCCTTACAATTCATTCGACAGCTTTTAGGAAACAATCCTTCCAATCAACATATGCCCTTTCTATTACCTGTTATGTTGGTACTTCCATTATTATTTCTAGGCTCCAACAATTATGCTCAGAGCGAATCCAAGGCTCCAAAGTTTAGCATCCTCACAGATCTTTCTGGAATGACTTATAAAGAGAATAGAGAATACACTTTAAGTTTTGAGAAGACAATGAATGAAAGAAAATCATTCATTACCAGTCTGGGGTTTGTGGCAAAAGAAAAAACGGATTTGAAAGCAGGTTATATCGAGAATACTTATACGGAAGTTAATACTGAAGGGACTACCTGGCTTTTCTTTATTCCCATCAGTGACGATGGACTTTCTTATGAAGGAGGAAAACCATTGGAAGAAGTTAAGCAAACCACCTTTACAAATTTTAGCTTTTATGGTAAAGCAGGTTATAAATTCTATTCTAAAACAGCTGGAAGAAGGGGTTTCAAAGCAAGACTGTACTACAAACCTGAAGCGCTTTTGAGTTATCAGAATTATAAGGAATTTGATGTAAAGGATACAAAAAGGCTTACTGGAACTGATAACTCCTCTTCCTCAGGTGGAATTCCTTTATTGCTTTGGTCAAACACAAACACTCAGCGTGCCTCTTATCTGGAAACCAGAGAGATCAATCAAATAACCAAAGGAAATCTGGGACTTGGGCTGCTCAATGCTGCAGGTGTACAGGCAATTTTTGGTAATAGACTAGTTTTTGAATTCGAATTCAATGGAGGCATCATGATTCCAATTGCAGGAGACTATACGGGCTTGGGCAGAGGCACCCAAAAGGAAAATCTCTATGGAAGGTTCGCTTTCAATGTTGGATTCGCATTTTAAAGATAAATACTTCCTTATTCCCTATTTCTGAATAAACCGTCCCCAAAATTCTACTCCAGTAACCTCACAAAAACCATTACTAAATGCGCGCTCTCTTTTCTGGCAACACATCGGTGTATTTGAATCGTGTTGTTGCGATGTGTCGCCAGAATTGTTCAAAGCTACTATTTCGTCATATGAGTTCAACAAATCTGGAATTGCTATCCAAGCAATTTCAAGGTGGGAAGTTCATGCCTACAGTTTTCTTTTCAAACTTGGAAAGTACTTCCCACTATTCTTCACACCAAATCTCGCTATTATGAAAAGTAAAGTATTGACCACCATTTTGGCATTCGCTTTTTTATGGAATGCCCCTATTGTAGCTCAGACTAATGGGCATCAGGAGTCTGTTGCTGTCCTTCACATTGATGCACAAGGATTCACCCTCAGCCCGGAACAGATGGGCAATTTGACAAGAATTGAATTATCGAAGCTAGAAGCATTTGAGGTAATTGATCGCTATGACATTCAATACCTTTTGGAACAAAACAATATCAATCCGGAAAACTGCTACGGCAAAATTTGCTTGATTGATGTTGGTAAAAAATTACAGGCAGATAAGATGTTTACTGGCAGCGTCGAGGTATTGGGAGAAAAAATTGCCGTGAGCTTTCGACTGATTGATGTGGGTACAGGGGTAGTAGAAAAATCACAAGTATTGGAGTTTTTAAATTTACGACATCAGGTACAATTGATGATAGGTTTGACCATTCAAAAGATGTTTGACCAAGCGATTGATGAGAATTTATTGAACAAGCTAACAAAACAATTCGATTATGAAAGCTCGGTGAATGTTCCTACACAGGAGGTGTTAAATTTGAGTGGACCCAGAATGGGTGTTACAGTTTTCTCAGGAGATGTGGCGGCTGTTATTAGAGAAAAGGAAGCATTGGGTGGCTACGATGCGATACCGGTTATGTTTCAATTTGGTTATCAGTTTGAATTAAAGTACTTGAACGAAGGAAATTTCCAGGCATTGTTTGAATTCATTCCTGTTATTACAGGGTTAGATCAGGGAAAATTCATCCCCAGCATAGCGGTTTTGAATGGATTGAGAAGCAATAAATCAGGATTGGAGTTCGCATTTGGACCTACCGTCAATGTAGTCAAAAAGGCGGATGGTTATTTTGATGAAAACAATGTCTGGCATTTGGAATCTGAGTATGTTACAGATCCAGATAATCCACAACCAAACCCACATCCCATTGAAAGTAGATTGGATAGTAGGGGAGATTTCGTCCTGAATACAGGGTTTTTATTTGCCCTGGGTAAAACGTTTAAATCCGGCAGATTGAATATCCCTGTAAATGCCTTCTTTATTCCTGGGAAGTCGGGGCACCGCTTTGGGTTGTCCGTTGGATTTAATGCCTTAACCTATAGAAATTGACCAATGTGGTTTCTGTTTAGTCGGAGAGCATTTTCAAAAATGTGCGCTCCTTAAAAGCTTTTTTTTTCAAATCTAAATTCAAAAAAAATGAAAAAACGTACACTTATCTTAATCGTTTTCTTGTCAACCTTTATGTTTGGATATTCACAAACTGAACAAGGAGCCCTCTTTTTGGGTACGACAACAAATATTTCTGGTACACTTAGCGAAATTATTCGTGCTCCTAACAATAGTATCGGTATTGGAAAAACGACAATGAAGTACAAGGATGAAAATGGAGACGTTCAAAGTGAGAATGAAATTACCTCTTTCAATTTCGCTCCTCAAATTGGTTATTTCCTTTCTAATGGATTTGTCTGTGGATTGGGTGTAGATTATTTTTCTCTAAAATCAGTTGATACTGATGATAATGATGAATCCACTTTTTCACTATTTATGGCAGGACCTTTTGTTCGATACTATATTCCGGTTGAATCCGGGAAGGTAATGCCATACGCACATGCTGGACTTTCATTCGGAAAAACAAAGGATAAGTATGAGAGTAGTTCTTTTAATAGTAGCCATGAAAGCAATTTGAAATCCTATAATGGAAGTTTGGGTTTGGCAGTTTTTCTTAATGAATCGATATCCATTGACATTCAGGGAAATTACAGCTTCTTTTCAGAGAAAGATGAAGAAGATGATGATGAAACCACAGAAAGCAATTTAGGGCTTAAAGTAGGGGTTGGCATATTTCTATCCAGGAAATGATGCTCAATAAAAGATGAGGCTCAATTTAAACTTTAACCATACTGAACTCCTCGCTATATTTTTTAGTAAGGCTGTCTAGCCTTAACCCCAACAAGCATTAAAAGCACGCTGCTCTCTTTTTTCAAATCTAAAATCGAAACGCCATGATAAAGAAATTAATGCTTGTAAGCTTGATTCAACTAGCAGCAATCTTTGTATTTGCTCAATCTACCAGAGTACAAATACATGGGATGCAAGGTCAACGTTGGAAAGGTTTTATTGTGCACATAGATTCGAATATGCTCCTCATGACAGATGGCTGGTCAAAAAACTATTTGTACACTACCGATTACCCAGTAAAAAATATAGCGATCCAAAATATTGAACAAATCAGGTTCAAAGGAAAAAGCAATGCCTTAAAAGGCTTTTTCATAGGAGCTGCTGCAGGGACAGGCATTGGATTAATGTATGGTGCGAGCTATGATGCTACAGCTGGATTAATTGATGACGAACCCGCAAAAACTGGTCAATTCACATTTAATTCTGCCTTGATATGTGGTGTGGCAGGGGCATTGATTGGTAGTGCATCAAGGAAAACGCTGAAGAAGATTTTTATCAATGGAAGCAATGAATCATTTAATATTTATCGTGCAGAATTGGAAGCCATTCGACTTCCGTGATTCGGTTTTTTCCGCGACAGGCTACTACAGATTATTCCCTCAATCATTAACAAAACAGAACACCATGAAAAATCTCGCTATAAATCTATCATTTTGGGCAAAACTCATCCCTTAAAACCCTCCCGAGCCGCCCGGTAGGGCAGGGGTGATTGGTTCTATCATTTTTTCAAAAAATGAAAATCAAAATGAAAATTAAAATAATAGAATGCCCCTTTGGCTTTATTA
>JBGTQJ010000035.1:0-13962 GCA_041941305.1 Saprospiraceae bacterium | reverse complement strand
TTTTTCATTTTAATTTTGATTAAAAACAGTTTAAATTAGAACCAATCACCCCTGCCGGTAGGGTGGCGAGGATGTTTTTCGCAACTTGCGGTAATTACCTCAAAAACCACTTAAAGATTCATAACGATACCTGTTGAAGATATTCGATGGATCAAAATAAGTGGCAAAAGTTTAGCTGCAGTTGGATTAATAGTTGCTGCTGGTGGTGGGTCTTTAGCGGGGTATTCTGGAGGAGTCATTAGCGCTCCTGAAGATCCAGATTCAAATAATGTGACTGGTCATATTGTTAAGGGAAGTATCATCGGAGGATTGGTTGGTGGGCTACTTGGTGCTCTGATATTTTCTGATGCCAGAATCACTAAGCAATCCTTCACAATTGATGGAAATCAGGAAGCATGGAATCTCTATTTGCCCCAAATTATCTCTGCAATGTTTGAGAAGCGGTAGTAATTGTTGAAATTCATGGGTCTTAATCAAACTCAAAATCTAATATCATGAAACAGACCACTTTTTTAATAATACTAATGGCGTCCTTTTACACATCATTTTGCCAGGCACCTACTCAAACGGTTCGAGGAACTGTCATAGAAAAGGATACACGTCAGGCAGTCATAGGGGCTACAGTAGAGATAAAAGACTTAGCTGAACCCAGAGGTACGGTGACAGATATTGATGGTAGTTTTATCTTGACAGAGGTTCCTGTAGGCAGACATGTGTTGGAATGTTCCTATTTGGGTTTTGAACCCTGGATCAGTGATGGGGTTATCGTCAATTCAGCCCGGGAATTGGTAGTGGACATAGAAATTAAAGAAGCTGCTCATTCTCTTGGAGAAGTGGTCATTACAGCTGTAAACAGCCCGGCTGCCCCTGTTAATGAATTGGCAGTTTTAAGTGCGAGATCCTTTACAGCTGAAGAAACCAAACGCTATGCTGCCAGTGTTAGTGACCCAGGACGTATGGCGCAAAGTTTTCCAGGAGTACAACCTTCAAAAGACAGTGAAGGAGATATTGTGATTCGCGGCAACTCCTCTGTTGGGCTGCTGTGGCGTTTGGAAGGAGTCGATATTTTGAATCCAAATCATTTTGCAAGACTAGGGGGAGCAAGTGGAGGCATTACGATATTCAGTATCAGTATGTTAGGTCGCTCTGATTTTTCTACAGGCGCATTTCCTGCGGAATATGGGAATGCACTTTCCGGTGTTTTTGACATGAAATTTAGAAATGGAAATTCTGAAAAAAGAGAGTACACCTTTCGGGCAGGGATGTTGGGGTTGGATTTTTCCACCGAAGGTCCTATGAAAAAAGGGAATGGATCCTATCTGATGAATTATCGCTATTCGACTTTGGGTATTTTGAATGAATTGGGTTTGCATCTGGTTGGAGAGCGAGTAGACAATACCTTTCAGGACTTGGCTTTCAATATCAATTTGCCTAGCAAATCCGGAAAGTCGACTTTCAAATTATGGGGAATGGGGGGCTTGAGTTATGAGAAGGAATCTGTCATCCAAAACCATGAAGAATGGAGGGCTTTAGGAGATTCACTACAAACAGAAACCGCCTCAGACGTTTTTGTTGCTGGATTAACCAATACCTTCATGGTGGATGATAAGTCCTATTTGAAGACAACCCTTGCTGCAATGGGGCAGGAAGTCATTTTAAAACGAACGATTTTTTCAAAGGAGGAAACTACTCAGGTTATTCAAGATGAGGATCATACCCAGTTTCGATTCTCTTTGGCTTCTTTTTACAATAGAAAACTAAATGCTCAATGGAATTTGAAGTCAGGTTTTCAACTCAGTGCCAACCAATATGACCTTCAAGGTGATACTTTGAATGATTCCGGTGCTGGAATGAGAAATGTAATTGATGGAGATGGGATGTATTGGCTGTTCCAGCCCTACACCCAATTTAGCTATCGCCCTTCTACAAAATGGACGGTTAATTTTGGTGTCAATGGCATGTTTTTTACCCTCAATGATAAAATTTCCCTTGAACCACGTTTGGGAATCAAACGCCAATTAAGCGATAATCAGTCCTTAAGCTTTGCCTACGGTTTACATAGCCGACAAGTGCCTTTGGGAAGCTATTTTGTAAAAGTAGATGGCGAAACTCCTAACACAGACCTGGATTTGATCAAAGCACATCATTTTGTTTTAGCCTACGACCATCAATTTAAGAACAGCCTTCGTTTTCATGCCGAGGTTTACTATCAATCCCTGTTAAATGTACCCGTTGGCATTGCTGCACCTCAGACTTATTGGGTTTTTAATGACATTGAAGGTTATTCTGAGGAAGCACTTGTGAGCAAAGGAACAGGGACGAACATGGGCTTGGATTTGACTCTGGAAAGGTCATTCAAAAGAGGGATATTTTTCATATTAAATACCTCCATTTTCGATTCAACTTTTGAACCCCTTAATGGCAAAACCTACGATACCCAGTATAATTCGAATTTTACAGCATCTTTTACGGGGGGTAAAGAATGGTCCTTTGATAACAATGGCGTTTTGCAATTGGGATTGAAAGGTGTTTTTGCCAACGGTCTGCCTTCTACACCACTATTGGATGAAAACTTACCAGGTGCAAGCCCCTTGTACGATGAAGCGAATCCATTATCAGAGAGCGGACCTGCCTATTTCCGTCCTGATATCAGAATTGCCTATCGAAAAGACAACCCAAAAGCTGCATGGTCCCTTGCTTTGGATTTATTCAATGCGTTCAATATCAAAAATGAAAGAGCCTTTGGATGGGAATTTAATTCTGATCTGAGCAAATGGGAAAGACAAGCCCAATCTGGTTTGATTCCGGTTTTGAGTTTCCAGATTGATTTGTAGGATTAGCGAACGGGCTGGAAAGAGGGCAGGCAAGCGCTCCAAGAGTTGCGAACTCCTGGAGCGCTACAGGACTTGGAGCGCAGGGATTGCTGGGCTTTCAATACAAAACCAGCGCTTTTGTGAATGTTGCCTTTTTATTTCTGATTTTTACAAAATAAAGCCCATTTCCCAGTTTCAATTCAAATCGTTTGGAAAAACTCCCCGTAGCAATTTTCCCTTCCCACAATTGATCAATTTTCCTCCCTAAACTATCATACAACTCAATCTGAATTTCGGTGGCTGATTTGCTTTCAAAGCTTATAAAAACTTCCGAAGTAGCTGGGTTTGGGTAAACCTTAACCAGACCAATATCAACAGACGCTATATCTTTTGACCTGGAAACTGGATTGGCTTCCACCGCTCCTATAGATGGCGGATTTGCATACCCTCCATTTAAATAATCCAGGACAGGGTCATCAAGTGAGATACCTGCACCTGCTGCTGGGCTATTTATTGGAATCGTGAAGTCATCATTGTCAGCATCTGTAAAAAGAGGATCCTGGTTTAGGATGCTGTTTGCATCTGTTACAGGGATGTTGGGACCATTCCAGTTTGGATTATCAAAGTTGTACCAGAGATTATTAGAAAGCGTGAAAGTTTCAGGGCGGGTATTGGGACCGATATTGGTTTCCGTAGAGAGATTATTGCCCAGGTAAATGATGTTGTTTTGGAAAAAATTATCTCCACATTCGAAGAATCGATCGGGGTCAACGGTTTCCTGAAGGATGCGAATGACCCAATTCTCAGGTTTGTAAATCGTATTATTGACCACTTTCACATTTACTGAACCTACATAAGCGATGGCTGCCCAGGAGCCAACAATAATATTGGAATAGATCTCCAAATTGGCGGCCTCAAAATGCGCAGTGTCGGGTCTGAAAAACTGTAAACCAGTACTCCCACCAAGATTTAAGGTGCGTAAACCGCCATTTCTGAAAAAATTGCCTTCAATTCGAATATGCTCAGTTCCCCCTTTTGCCTGAATGGAATTGGAACCCATGTTTTCAAAGTAATTGTCTTCTATTATGCCATTGTGACAGCCCACCATATCGATGCCACTACCTCCGTTTGCGCCATTTAAAAAAGTACAATTTCTAATTTCAAAATAATCCAATCCAGATAACTTGAGAAGGTCGTTATTACCACTCGCCGACATGTCCCTAAAGGTGATGTTATCGAAAATCACATGATGGGCGGGTGTTTCGTAGTCGCCCCCATCGTCTGTATTTATTCCGTTGCCTGTTTGGTGTTGTACGATTAATCCACTTACGTGAAGGTATGCAGGTTCAATGAATTGAATGGCTTTGGAATCTCCATCGATGATGACAGTTTCACCAGGAGCATTTTGGATATAAATCCAGGCATTTGGAGTACCTTGCAATTGATAAATGTGTTGTCCACCGGAATAGGTGCCTTCATGGTATAGGATAGTGTCCCCTGGCAGGGCATCTGAGGCGGCTTGTTCTAAATTTTGATATGGAAATCCATTACCGATATGGAGTGTGATAGAAAATGAAAATAATGGCAACAATGCCGTAAAAAATGTGATGAGTGATGGTCTAATCATGATGGCTTTGATTTTAGATTAGTTCATTCCAAGTTATTTTTTGCGCAAATGTGGCAAGAAATTCAAGGAAGTCTTTTCTTGCTTGAAGTTAAAGAGTGTGAGAATTTGAGAGATTGAGCGTGTGAGACATGAAAATATTTCTCAAATTCTCAAATTCTCAAATTCTCAAATTCTCAAATTCTCAAATTCTCAAATTCTCAAATTCTCAAATTCTCAAATTCTCAAATTCTCAAATTCTCAAATTCTCAATCTCTCAATCTCTCAATCTCTCAAATTCTCAAATTCTCAATCTCTCAATTTCTATGGTACTGGCTGCGCCAGGTTAGGGAGTGGAATTTGGAAATTGGCTGATTATTTTTCAATATTACAAAATTGAAAGATTTAATGGAAATGCATTTAGAACACCTCTTCTTTTTTTTGATGTCTTTCATGATTAGTCTTGTTCAAAATTTTTATAAACAATCAAAACACATTTAAGATGCACAACAATCGACGCAATTTTATTGGCAAATCAGCCTTGGGTATTTTTGGAATACTCAGTACCTATTCCAATTTGGAAGCCTACAATTTTTACAATCCCTTGGGCACCAGGGCTCAGTTAATGAATGATCCTGAAATAAATCCCCTGTACCCCACTGAAGACCCGGCAGTAGTACGGGAAGTAGTGGGTGCCGCTCATACCCGATTTGAAGAATTAAAAGAAATGGTAACTGCCAGACCTGAACTGGCGAAAGCTACCTGGGATTGGGGTTTTGGGGATGTAGAAAGTGCATTGGGCGCTGCTTCCCATATGGGGCGGAAAGACATCGCTGAATTTCTAATTGAATATGGATCACGACCCAATATTTTCACATTTGCGATGCTTGGAAAGCTGAATGCGGTAAAAGCGATGATTGAAGAAATGCCAGGTGTTCAAAAAATCCTTGGACCTCATGGCTTTACTTTGATGTTTCACGCTCAAATGCGCCTGAGAAGAAACAATGTGGAAGGAAAAGAAAAGGAGCAACAGGAGGCCTTGGTTGAATTTTTGGAATCATTGGGTGATGCAAATACACCAGCTCCTTCTCTGGATATCTCTGAGGCGGAACAAAAGGTTTATTTGGGGAAATATGTTTTCGGTGATGCAAAAGATGCTTTTTTTGAAGTGTCCCTGAATAGCCGGGGCATGTTGTTTTTCTCCCGTGGTGAGTACATCGGCAGAACCTTATTGAGAACAGATACCCATAGTTTTGCACCAGGTGGTGCACCGTCGGTTCGGATTACTTTTGATGTCATAGAGGGGATGGCAAAGTCGGTTACTGTTCATGATCCTGTGCCTATTGTGAAGGCGATTAGATCTTAAATTTTTGGTTAATATTTTAGCTATTTTTCAAAATTTTTTGTATTTTTAGCTAAAATATTAGCTATGAATATTTATAGTGTTTATAAACTGCCTACTGATATTTTAATTGAAACAGCTCAAAAAGTCAGAGCTGCTAGAAAGCAATTAAAATTATCTCAAGCACAGCTTGCAGAACGATCTGGAGTTTCATTAGGTAGTATTAAGAGATTCGAATTAACTGGCAAAATCTCTTTTGAATCTTTATTGAAGTTAGCACAAATACTTGGAAGACTGTCCGAATTTGAAAGTCTTTTTGAACCCAAAGAGGATTTGAAAAAAATCGAACAATTATTTAGTGAAAAAACCAGAAGCTGATGGAAAGAATAACTCAATTAATTGTTTCTATCAGCATAGGTACAAAAGAAATTGAGGTTGGTGAATTAGTACTTGATAGGCGAAAAATATTTTTTAAATACTATCCTAGTTTTTTGGAAACAGGGTTAGAAATTTCTCCTTTTAAACTTTCTCTATCTAATCAAATTTTACAGGCTGAAACTGAGGTTTTTGATGGATTATTTGGTGTGTTCGATGACTCTTTGCCTGATGGTTGGGGGCGTCTTCTCCTGGACAGAACGCTAACTTCAAGAGGAATATCCTTATCGGAAATATCGCCACTTGATAGATTATCTTTTGTGGGAAGGACTGGGCCAGGAGCTTTGATATATCAACCTTCTAAAGATTCTATTATTGATCACCATAAGCAATTAGAATTAGATGAAATTGCACGAGAATCTCTCAGTATTTTACAAGGAACTAGTTCTGATGTGATTGAAGAATTATTCCAATTAGGGGGTTCTTCAGGTGGTGCAAGACCTAAAATTCTAATTGGATGGCACCCTCAAAGGGAGCGTATCATTTTTGGAATTGATAACTTGCCTGAAGGATACGAACATTGGATTATCAAATTCCCAACCTCTGGAGATATGCGTGATATTGCCAATGTTGAATATGCTTATCACAAAATGGCCTTAGATGCGGGCTTAGAGATGAGTAAATGTAGATTATTTAAAGGTGCATCAGGAATGCAGTATTTTGGTACTCAGAGATTTGACCGAATTGAAAACCAAAGAATCCACCTCCATTCTGCTGCAGGATTGATGCACGATAATTTCAGATTGAGCAGTTTGGATTATGGGCATGTTATGGATGCTGCATTTAGATTGGAAAATCATATTGGCGCTTATGAGAAAGTTTTGGAACTAGCAGCTTTCAATATCTTCGCCCACAACCGAGATGATCACAGCAAAAATATTTCGTTCCTAATGAACCAAACAGGATCATGGCAATTAGCCCCTGCTTATGATTTGACTTTCTCAAATTCTTCTCACGGATTCCATAGCACGACTGTAGCTGGGGAAGGAAAATCTCCAGGGAGCAAACATTTACTTGAATTAGCCAATATTTTTGGAGTGAAAAATGCGAATGAAATTATTGATAAAATTAAAGGGGTAACAAATAATTGGAAAAACTATGCAAAAGAATGTGGTGTAAGTAAAGATTCTATTCAAATAATAGAGAATGTTTTACAAAAGAAAAGGGATTAAAAATACATGAGTTATCCCCAATTATTCGATGGCATCATAAATCATTGAATTTCAAATCAATATATAATTCACCTTTGTTGCGTGTTGCGTGTTGCGTGTTGCGTGATGCGGGTTAGACCACCCCGCAACTCGCATCACGCAACAAATTGAATATCAAAAGATTACGTAAAGAAAATAAACGAAAGGGATTTTATTTCCAAAATCGGAATGATACATGTTTAGAAAGTTATACCGGTTTCCAACCTTCTTCATATTCTCTGGACCAAAGGGTCATTGCCTCCTTATCCTGTGGTTTTCCAGTTTTGGTATCAATTTTCAAAGTTTTGTTGAATTTCTGAGCCATGTTGCCCAAATGGCAAAGCAAAGTACTTTTATGCGCCTCTTCAATAGAGGAGTGCAGTTGCTCACCCTCATGTATTGCTTTTACGAAATTGAGCATATGTAAATTGTCCAGGCCGCCTATGCCCAGTATATCTAGTGAGGCAGAAGCAGAACGTTCGTTTTCCTTTTTGAGCAAATTTCCAGATTTATCGTAGATTTCATATCCTCCTCGATCGAGCATTACAGTTCCGAGAGTACCATGAATGGTAGCACCCCTGCCTCTTTCAAAGAATTGATGTCCATTGCAACTTCTGCCTTCCCAGGTAATCATTTTTCCTCCTTCAAATTGGAAATTGGCGATTTGTGTGTCATAAAACTCCCAATCATCATTGAATGCATAGCGTCCACCGGAAGAATTGACCTCATTTGGAATATCTGCTCCCAGCGCCCAACGACAAATATCCATTTCGTGCAATCCATTATTGTTGATTTCGCCTGTTCCCCAATTCCAAAACCAATGCCAGTTGTAATGCACAATGTTGTCTTTGAATTCCCTTCGTGGAGCAGGACCCTGGAATAATTCCCAATCCAACCAATCTGGCACAGCTGTGGGTTTTCCTAAACCAATTGAACCACGCGTATTGGCATACCATGCTTTTCCGAAGTAGGGTTCACCAATGATGCCATCTCTAATATCCCGAATGACCGCTATGGAGGTAGGTGCAGAGCGTTGTTGGTTTCCAATTTGCAGCACCTTGCCTGTATTTTTTTGGACTTCGATCAACCATTCTCCTTCTTGTGGATTGTGAGAGCATGGTTTTTCCAGATAAACATGTTTGCCTGCCTGCATCCCCATGATTGCCATAGGCGCATGCCAATGGTCAGGTGTGGCGATGGTCAATACATCAATGTCTTTATTTTCCAATAATCTTCGGACATCCTTGTAATTTTTAGTCTCGGAAGACAAATATTCTGGAAACTCCTTCATCACTTTCTCAAATACGCGGTTGTCTACATCACATAAAGCAGTGACTTGTAAATGCTTTTTCAATGCTCTGGAAGCATATATGTGCCCCCGCCCTCGTCCGTTTATGCCTGCTACCGCGACATTCATTCTGTCATTGGAGCCCAAAATTCTGGAATAACTTTTGGCAGTAAAAGGTATGGTTAGTGCAGCGGTACCTGTTACAGTTGTTTTTATAAATTGTCTGCGAGATTTGTTTTTATAAGCCATAGTTGGAAATTCGTCAATTAAAATATGAATTGTCCAAAATTATTGGATTTGGAGTGATTCATCTTTTTTAGGTTCAATCCCAAAGATAAAATTCTTGTGAAAACAAATAATGACTAGTCTTTAATCATGACAAAAGAGAAAAAATCAGATGCTATGAGATATAAAAAAATCAATTATTATTTTTTTCGATAAATGTTTTGTTGAATTCTTTTTGGTTTTCAAAAAATTACTATTTTTACAAGACCAAATTGACAATGTAAATTTTTTATTAAGAAATCGTGAAGAGCAGATTATGTGGAATATGTGGCAATTATGCTGCAAAACCTAAGAAAAATAAGACTTTTTAACTTATAAAGAAATGTTTTCATTTGGTTTTTTGGGGTTATACAGGGTGCTTCTTTAGAAGTACCCTTTTTTTGTACCTGCCTTTTTTTATTTTTGTTACTATCCCCCCATTTCTGTCAGTTTTGGCCAATAAATGATCTTTTAACAAAATTTTAATATCTTTCTATTATCCCTAATATGATTTTTTTCAAAGAACCGCTTTGTAGCTTCGAATAATTGTTCCGATACTTGCTGAAGTCCACTGTGCCCAACCATTTAATTCCACCACATAGACAATATGAAACCAGGCATAATTTCGACATTGTTGATATTTGTGCTTTTTTCCTCTTTTTCAGGGAGGAGTAATGCACAGTTTCACCTCAATGGTTCCGCAATTCAAACCATGGATAGCTGCTTCCAGTTGACTCCTGCCCAAAACTGGTCAGCTGGATCGATATGGTTTACAGAAAAAATCAATCTCAATGAATCCTTCCAGGTACTCATGGATTTGAACCTTGGATGTAAAGATGCCAATGGAGCGGATGGGATGGTTTTTGGATTTCAACCGATAAGTACTTCAATTGGAAGTCAGGGAGAAGGCATCGGTTTTCAGGGAGTAAGCCCATCTCTGGGGATAGAATTTGATACCTGGCAAAATCCCAACTTAAATGATCCTGCAGCAGATCATATTGCAATTATTCGCAATGGAATTATGTCGCATGGAGCAGCAGGAACGCTTGCAGGACCCATTCAGGCCAGCCCAACTTCACAGAATATTGAGGACTGTCAGTTTCATGAAATGAGGGTCAATTGGGATGCAGAAAAACTGGAACTGGAAGTTTGGTTTGATTGTGAACTTAGGCTTAGCTATACTGGCGATATCGTGAATAGCATTTTCAACGGTGACCCGGAAGTTTTCTGGGGGTTTACATCTGCAACTGGTGGAGCCAACAATCTCCATGAGGTTTGTTTTAGCTACACCACTTTTTTAGATGGCTTTGAAGATGTAGTGATTTGCCCTGGAGGTCAATTTCAGTTGGAGGTGAGTGGAGGAAGTTCTTACTCCTGGTCACCTGGTACTGGATTAAGCAATCCCAATATCCCGAATCCTATTGCTTCACCTGATGAAACCACCACCTATATCGTTGAAGTTCAAGATGATTGCAATATTCCATTTTTTGATACTATCACTGTTTTTATTGATGGTGATACCGTGTTTTTTGAATTAGGTGAAGATACGACCCTTTGCGAAGGCAATGGTTTGTTATTAGATGCCACTTCCTTTGGGATGGATACAGTGGAGTATCAATGGTCTACATTTACTTCCGAGTCCACATTTTTTGCTGATAATCCCGGAACCTATTCAGTGACTGTCACCGTGGATCAATATTGTGTTTCGGAAGATAAAGTCACCCTTCAATATATTCCGCTTCCAAAAGTTGATTTGGGACCTGATCTACTACTTTGTTATGGTCAAACACATACGCTCGATGCTACATTTTTTGATCCCGATGTTGATTATTTCTGGAATGATGGTTCCGCCGACCCAGTCCAAGTGGTTACTGAGCCAGGTGGACTTTTTTCAATAGCCTTGTCCAATGAGTGTGGAATGGCAGAAGATCTTATTTTGATTGAATACGACGATTGTGAGGATATTTTCTTTCCGAATGTTTTCTCTCCCAATAATGACGGGATAAATGATGTATTTATTCCCTTTGATGGTGGTGATGTGGAAACCATCACAGTTCTACAGGTTTATGACAGATGGGGAAGTCTGGTTTATGAAGCCCAAAATTTCAAACCAAATGATTTTGGTATGGGATGGAATGGGGAAATTGGAGGAGAGGATGCCCCCGCTGGAGTTTATACATGGTGGGCTGAAGTGATATTCCGAAACTGGACAAAAGAGTTGAAAAAGGGCGATCTCACCTTGATTCGATAGTTTGAAATGATTTTTTTGCAAGGTGCTTGTTATGATGAAAATGATACGGTTTTTTAAGGAAATTGACCCTGAGGTTTAGATTATTTGCTTTTTGGCAAATAATTTGCTTTGATTGCTTTTATCTCCCTTCTTTTTAATTCCTCCAAAATTTACCTCCCCATATTCACAGCTCTTTAGTTTTCAATTTTTTATTACGGATATTGAACAAACAGATTCATTGCCTCACTCAATGAGACTATAGGCGAACTATAACTATTCAAACACTAAAAAAGGCATCATGAAAAAAATTAAAACAAAAACTTTAATGAGTTTTTTAACTCTATTGGCATTGCTATCCCTAAATTTTACATGGCTTACAACTTCAAAATATACAAATCCTAAAATTGCCCCAAAAGAAGAATTACTCGTCATCAAAAACAACAAAGTGATTTTTGATTTGCTTGGTAAAAAAGGAGAAACATTAGACATTTTGGAAAAAGGAATTGTAAAATTTCCAGAGTTTGGAGATGTATTTATTTTTTCCGGTGATTCTATTGCCTACAAACCCAATAAAGATGTGTGTGAAGTTGTGGATGTTTTTTCCTACTACATTAAGACTGTTGGGGGGGAAGATACAGTAGAAGTAAGTGTGGAAATCTTATGCGAATCATTGACAATTTTAAGTGGTTTCTCTCCTGATGGTGATGGCATAGACGATACATTTACAATTCTGGGTGTTCAAAATTATCCAAACAATTCTCTATTGATATTCAACAAATGGGGCGAACAGGTATATCGTAAAAAAGGTTATCAAAATGAATGGTCTGGCACAGATGATGATGGTGAAAAACTAACCTCGAAGGATAGTATTTACTATTACGTTTTTCAGGACGGCGAGGGCAAATCCTATTCTGGTCATTTGCAAATCCTCGCAAAAACCTAATAATTATTCATTATTGACTGAACAATAGTCTCTCCGTGATGGCGAGTATTCTCAATGAATAATTTACTCGTATGTAAACCACTTTGGATAACGCCGGCTAAATAAACATTTTTAAGATTTGACTCGAAAGACTGAGGATTTAAGATGGGCGTTTGGTTTTCATCATCTGAAAATTGAACGCCTAATTTTTTTAGGAATTTGTAATCTGGTTTGTAGCCGGTCATTGCAAGTACAAAATCATTTTCAATGGTTTGCTCTCCTTCAGGCGTATTCAAAACGACGGCTTTGGGCAAAATTTCTTTAACGGTGGTTTTGAAATGGGCTTGTATCGATCCTTCTTTTATCCGGTTTTCGATGTTTGGCAGAATCCAGTATTTTACTCTTTGATAAAGCATTTCTTCTCTTACAGCCATTGTTACTTCAGCCCCCTTTTGCCAGGTCTCCAATGCAACATCACAAGCAGAATTAGCAGCTCCTATGACCAATACCTTTTGACCAATATAGGGGTGAGCATCATCGTAATAGTGTTTAACTTTTGGCAGATCCTCTCCAGGTACGTTTAGCATTCTTGGGACATCGTAATAGCCAGTTGCAATCACCACATTTTTTGCCAAGTAACTTCTTTTGGAGGTTTCAATGTTATACAAATCCTCCGTAGGTGTCATTTCCACAACTTCTTCATACAAATTCATTTTTAAATCCCAACTATCTACGATGCGTCGGTAATACTCCAAAGCCTCCTTTCGAGTTGGTTTTTCCGTATGAGAGATAAAAGGGGTATCTCCAATTTCCAATTTTTGAGAAGTAGAGAAAAAGGTCATATTTGTTGGAAAATGGTAGATAGAGTTGACCAAAACCCCTTTCTCAATTATCAAATAATTAAGATTGTACTTTTTCGCTTCAATGGCACAGCAAATTCCTGCTGGTCCGGCTCCAATAATCAATAAATCCAATGGCTTCATGAAATAATTCTGGTTTTTTAAAAGGTGCAAAGATAAAGTTTGCTATAACAATAAAGCCAGGCAAAATGTTGAAGTCAACTTGGGTTAAGGGTTTGAAAATTAAAGTTTGATTTTTTTTTCGAAAAATTCCAACTATCTCAAAATCCCAAAATCCTTTATTCCGAAACCCTATAAGAAGCTGTTTGAATTTAACACTTTCCATCATATGAATGTCTTTTTCAGTCAGATTTCAGCTATTGCTCACCCCATAGCGCTGCTATGAGACTCTCCAAAGGAGTCCTGTCATGCGACAGAAAGATTGAGCCGGAAAAACCGACAGAAAGATTGACCCCAAAATTTTAATTTTCTAACAGTTCATTGAAATGTTGGCATTTTTGTACAAAAATCGTTATGGCTAGCCCTATTCCCTATGATTATCGCCAGAAAATAGTAGGCATGCGCCAAGCTGGCTTTTCTTTTGGAGCTATCACAAATGAAATCCCGTATTCAAAAAGTAGCATAAAACGAATATGGTATCGTTATCTCCAAGAGGGCCAAGAAGGTCTTAGAACCAAATATCATCAAAGTGGTCGTCAAAGCCCTTATCCAAAATCCTTGAGTGATAAGATTGCTCTGATTAAAGATGGGGAACAAGGCGCCCCTTATGTACGGAGTGTATTACTAGAGCGATATGCCCAAGAACCCATTCCACATGAACGCACGCTTCAGCGCTGGTGGAAAAAGCAAGGCAGCAATCTTCCCAGAGGACGCCCCAGGAATAAACCACAATGGGCTAAGCTAGCTAGTCAAACCTGGCAATTTGATGGCAAAGGCTACATTGGCTTAAAAAATGAAAGGGAAGTCTCCTGGATGAAAGTTGCAGATGAAGCAAGTGGAAGTGATTTACTCACTC